>CAVWYW010000013.1:0-304618 GCA_963759345.1 uncultured Alphaproteobacteria bacterium | reverse complement strand
TGTGCAGGTTTCTCGGACGCCGGGATGCAGCGATACTTCCGCAGTTGGAGGTCAAGCCGACATTCGGGCATACGGCTCCCACCTCGGGTGCGTGACGCCGCTTCGCGATATTCTCGCGTCGCGCCGTATGTGCTTCAGCGCCTGTGACACGGTTTCCCGGTACTGCGCCCGGCCCGTGCTTTGCTGACTCACATTCCCCTCGGCCCCCGCCCTTGGCTCCACCGACTCCGCTGCCGGTTGCCCGGCTTTGTTCGTCAGCTTCACAGCTACTATGGCGGGGTCAGACTTCTCACGATCGTACATCGTCGACTACGGCTCCTCACCTTCCCGACGCGGACCAGTGCAGCACGAGTGCTGTTGTCGCTGGCCGACCGTGAGACTCCCGGTTCCCAAACAAAGAGCGTCCGCACATGCCAAGTTCTCCGACCACGCCGGGCCGGGCGGGCACTCGCGTTGGCGTGCCTGTCCGTATTGCCTTCCGCAACGCTAACAGCGTCGGCGCCCGAGATGAGGTCACTTTCGCGGCTCAATAGCTTGGCCTGTGCTCTCCCCTGTCAACGCTTCACGACCATCCTCGCGAACGACCGCGCATGACTTGGGGTCGATGTGGTTCGCTACTCCTTCATCGTAAGGGACTTGCACCCTCTACTCTTTGCCGGTCTCCCGGCGCACTAGCGAATGACCCCTAAGTGACCGATCGCCACCGTCAATTCCCGCACTGCGAAAGGTTCACTCGATCACCTCGTCAGCGAGCACGTCAACTTGCCGGCGGGCGCATGTGGTGCCGCGCTGGCGTCGGCAGGCTCGTGGCTGAGATGCTGGAGCGGCACCGCAGCGAGAATGAACACGCAATTCCAGTCGTAAGCGCCAACGATAGCGAGCCATTTCATGGCGTGTTCCTTCGATACGTATCAGGTTTCCACCACGTTAGGCTTCGGCAAAGGCCTGGGTTTCTGGTTTTGGTGTCGATGAAATCGGTAAGCCGGCCGCCGTGCTTGGCGTTAATACCGGGCGCCAAAGGCCAGCTATGTCACCGGTGAACCCGTGTTATGCTGTAGTTCGCCGATGTTTTGTCCAGCGTCCCGATTGGTCACCCGCTGTCCATCGATGCCCCGCATTATGGCTTCGAGGAGGAATCCGGCGCCGTAAGCAAGGAATATTGCTGCAAATGTTGAGACAACAAATTGCTCGCTTACCACGGGCGCGATGGGTCGACATGACTACAGTCGAATTCGCGCAACTCCCGCAAGATACCATCGCCGTTCTGCCGGTGGCGGCGATCGAGCAGCATGGACCCCACCTGCCCGTTTTCGTCGACGCCTGTATCAACAAAGCCGTTGTTGATCGTACGATCGAGTTGCTTCCCAGTGATTTGCCGGTCACGGTCTTGCCGATGCAGATGATAGGTAAGTCAAACGAGCACTTGGCCTTTCCCGGAACGTTGTCGCTTTCGGCGGAAACGGCCATTCGCCTATGGACCGAAATCGGCGAAGGTGTCGCGCGAGCCGGCATACGCAAGTTCGTTTTGCTCAATTCTCACGGCGGCCAGCCCGACCTTGCTCGCATTGTTGCTCGCGACCTGCGTGTCAGGCATTCCATGCTCGCCGTCTGCGCCAATACGTATGATCTCGGGGTTCCGCCCGGCGCCTTTCCCGCCGCCGAGCTGCGTCACGGCATTCATGCCGGATCGTACGAAACTTCGATTATGCTCGCGGTCCGCTCCGACCTCGTCAGTATGGACCGGGCGGATGATTTCGTGCCGATTTCCGTGCAGATGGAGCGCGACTACCGTTATCTCGGGCCCGAGAGTGTCGCCAGATTCGGCTGGCAGAGCCAGGACCTTCATCCGTCGGGCGCGTGCGGAAATGCCAAGGACGCGGACGAGCGACGAGGCCGGGAATGCATAGAGCTTCATGCACGGAACTTGATTGCGTTGCTGCGTGAAGTGCACCGCTTTCCGATTACGCAGCTCAAAACGAGAGACGAAATAAATCTACCGAGCGGTGGAACGTAACGAACAAGCCCTCATTCCGATGGATTGCATCGCGCGCTTTGCTGAATTGAGGAGAAAAAAATGACAGTAACTGCGCCCATTAAGGCGGCCAAGGGTGGCTATGATTTGGCGGCATTGGTCGCCGCGCTGGGAGATGTACCGGTCGAGGATGATCCCAAGATTCTCCATAGAAAGTCACGCGACTTCTTCTGGTTTAGTCCTGTCCTTAAAACTCAGCTCCAGGGAAGGGTTGCCGATCTGGTGGTCGTGCCGCGTGACGAAGCGGATGTGCTGCGGATCGCGAGTGCAGCAGCGCGTTATCGCGTTCCAGTCACGATCCGCGGGGGTGGCACCGGCAATTACGGTCAATGCGTGCCAGTCCAAGGCGGCATCGTCCTAGACATGACGGCGCTCGATGCCATTGAGTGGCAGAAGGGCCCTCTGGTGCGGGTCGGTTCCGGGCGCAAGATGCATCTCATCGATGCCGCGACGCGCAAACAAGGCTTCGAACTGCGCATGCACCCGTCGACCAAGCGAATGTCGTCGATCGGCGGCTTCGCCGCGGGCGGCTCAGGCGGCGTCGGATCGGTGACTTATGGTGGCTTGCGGGAGCTTGGCAACATCATGGGTGCGCGCGTTATTAGCCTGGAGGAAAACCCGCGCATCTTCGAGTTGAAGGGCGACGCCGCGCTGAAGATTTGTCATGGGTGGGGCACGACCGGCATTATTACCGCATTGGAAATGCCCCTGGCGCCGGCCTTCACCTGGATCGATGTGATCGTCGCCTTCAACGATTTCACGAGCGCTGTCCGTTTCGGCCATGAGTTGGCGTTGGCCGATGGCGTGATCAAAAAGCTAGTGACTGCGCTGATATGGCCAATTCCGTCCTACTTCCCAGGCCTGGAGCAGTATTTTCCCAAAAACCGTTCCATCGTCATCGCGATGATTGCGGATCATTCGATCGAGCCGTTCTTGTCGCTGGCCGGCGCCCACGATGGTGAGGTGACCTATCAGCTTGCCACCGATGAATCGATGGGTGCACGACCGCTTTACGAATACAGTTGGAACCACACAACCTTGCATGCACTCAACGTCGACAGGGACATCACCTATCTTCAGGCGCTTTATCCCGTGTTCGGCTTTGCGGAAAAGGTGGCCGAGATCGCCGCGCTGTTTTCGCCCGACGAGGTGCTCCAGCATTTGGAGTTTACGCGGCATGGGGGTCTGCCCGCCGCGTTCGGCATTGACCTGATCAAGTTCACAACGCCAGAGCGTCTGCGCGAGATCATGGACATCCACCAACAGCACGGCGTTCCTATTGCCGACCCGCACATCTGGATGTTGGAGGACAGCGCCGGTTTCAAAAGCGCGGATGCCGATTTGATCAGCTTCAAGCGCGAGGTCGATCCTCTCGGTATTTGCAATCCGGGCAAGATGAGGACCTACGTCCCGACGCAATGAGCATCACGACTGAAATTCGCGCCTGCCGACGAGCCCATGTTCAACGGCAATGATGCTGCCCGTAGCCGAGCCGCAGACAGCGTCGATGCACACCGCCGACGGCACGCGGCTCGACGCTGACATCTACCGACCTGACGGCGGCGGCGAGTTTCCGGTTCTATTAATGCGCCAGCCCTACGGCCGCCGCATTGCCTCGACGGTCGTCTATGCACACCCATCCTGGTACGCTGCCAACGGATACATTGTCGTCATTCAAGATGTCCGCGGCCGCGGAACTTCCGAAGGCCGTTTTCGGCTGTTTGCGGATGATGTCGCCGACGGCGGAGAAACCATTGTGTGGGCCGCCGGTCTTCCAGGTTCGAACGGGCGCGTTGGCATGTACGGCTTCTCCTATCAGGGCCACACTCAACTGCTCGCGTTAGCGGCCGGTCGCGCGGAACTGCAAGCCATCTGCCCAGCCATGGCCACATGGGACGTCCGTACCGATTGGGCCTATGAGGGAGGCGCCTTTTGTTTCCTCAGCAATCTGCAGTGGGGCGTTCAGATGGCTGCCGAACAAGCGCGGCTGGCTGGAGACGCAACCGCGTTCGAAACCCTCTATGCCGCCTCACGTGCTTTGCCGCTTCATTCATCGAGGCCTTGTCGGCCCGAGGTGCTGGAGAGATTTGCTGATTACGGTCATTACCGAGACTGGGTCTTCAATTCGGCCGACGGTCCGTACTGGCAGAGCATCGGAGTTGGTCAGGCCCTGCAGGGCAAGCGCATGGACGTAGCGACGCTGCATATCGGCGGCTGGTACGATCTCATGCTGAATGGCACATTACGCGTCTACCGCGAGGCCTGCGCGCGGTCGCGCAAGCCGCAACGACTGGTCATCGGACCCTGGACGCACATGCCGTGGGGCCGTCATGCCGGCGCCGATTTCGGCCCGGAAGCGACGGGCAATATCGATGCGCTGCAAATCGCTTGGTTTGACCGCTTTCTAAAAGATGTCGACAACGATGCCGATCGGAGCCGCCCCGTACAGCTCTTTGACTTGATCGCCAAGACTTGGCGTTCCCTCGACGCTTGGCCCCAGCCGGCGCGACGCGTGCTTTATCTGTCGAGCGACGGCCTCGCCGCCACGACAATGTCAGGCCGGTTGAGTGAAGAACTGCCGTCACAGGCGAGCGCCGACGCAATCGTTCATGATCCCTGGCGCCCCGTACCGGCGCTCGGCGGCCACAATGCTGAACCGGGTGGCATGCAGGAGCGGTCCGCGCTCGATGACCGCACGGATGTGCTGGTCTATTCGACCCGGCCTCTCTCGGCTCCGATCACGCTTGCAGGCGAGATCGAACTGACGCTCTTTGTGAGCGCCGACCAACCGTGTTTCGACATCAGCGCAGTTCTGTCGCGGGTCACTCCCGACGGGCGCGCATTTAATCTGACCCAAGGACATCGCCGGATCGAAAACGGTCATGAGCCGACCCGGCTCGGTATGCGCGCCTCGTGCGCAACGTTGTCGGCCGGAGATTTGCTTCGCTTGTCGCTCGCCGGCGCCAACTTCCCGGCTTTTGCCGTCAACCCGGGAACCGGTGCTCCGCCGGCCCAGGCCCGACAGATCGACAACCGCATTATCCGCCTTTGCGTCCAGAGCAGTGGCGCCGCGCTGAGTTCGTCTCGAGCTCCCGATCATAAGCTGACCGAAAGGGTAACGCCGTGTTGATACATCAATTGTTGTTGGACGGCGCCGCTCGCGAGCCGGACAAGGTGGCGTTGCGCTGGATTGATCGCGACAAGGCGCTGAGTTACGCGCAATCGGTAGAGGCCACCACGTGCTTCGCCGGCGCCTTACATCATCTGGGCGTGCGCGTCGGCGATCGCGTTACCATCTTTGCGCATAACGGGTTGGATTATCTGATCGGGATGTTCGCCTGTTGGCGGATCGGCGCGATCGCCGCATTGGTGAATGTAAAGTTTGCGGATGAACTCGAATATTATTTCAACGACCATACGCCGCGCTTGGTGATCTATACTCACGATATGGGCGACGCCGTGCGACGGGCGGCGCGGCAATGCAAATCAGTGGAAAAGCTTGTCTGCATGGATGGCCCTCAGGAGCGAGCCGAGAGCCTCCCCGATCTACTTGCGGCCAAGTTCGCGCCGCCGCCGGATCCGGGCAACGAAGACGCAATCGCCCACCTTTCATACACATCCGGTACTTCGGGGCGGCCGAAGGGGGCTTGTCTGGCGCACGAACCAACTATGCGCGCCACGCGATGTATTGCCGAGCGGTTGCGCTTGACTGCGCAGGACGCCTGCTTCGGCCCGACTGCGCTTTCGAGTTCCTATCAGCTGGTGGCAAATCTGCTACCGGGTCTGCATCGAGTCGCTACGGTCAGCGTAATGGGGCACTGGACGCAGCAAAGCGGTTGGGACGCCATGGATATAATCGGCGCCACCGCTTTCGCTGCCAATCCGATGTTGCTGTCGGAGGTTCTCGTTGAGTCGCGCAAGCGCGGGCGTATCCCCGGCAGTCTCCGTTACGGCATGTCGGGTGGCGGGCCGGTACCGGCGGCTTTGAAAAAAGCGTGGCGGGACGAACTTCATTTGCCACTGATCGAGAGTTACGGGCAAAGCGAACTCGGGGGCTTCGTAGGCCTTGGCTATCCGGATCTCGAACCCGATCCGCGATTGGGAGCCGTGGGGCCGCCCCTGCCCGATAAGGAAGTGCGCATCTTTGACGCCGATGGTCAGGAGCTGCCTATCGGCCAAGTCGGCGAGGTATGCCTGCGCGGCGGTTTTATGAAAGGCTATTGGGGACGGCCCGAAAAGACCGCGGAGACTCTGCGCGGCGGCTGGCTGCATACAGGCGATGCGGGCATCATCGACCAAGAGGGCTATGTCACCATGCGCGGCCGATTCTCCGAGTTGATCAAGATCGGCAACGTCACTTGGTTTCCGCGCGATGTCGAGGATGCATTATGCGAGCTGGCCGGCGTTTTGCAGGCCTCCGTCATCGGACTACCCGATGAGGCACTCGGCACACGTCCAATCGGTTGCATCACCGTCGCGCCGGGCACCGAGATCGATGAGGCCGCCTTACGCGGGCCGTTGCAAGCAAAGCTTTCCCGCTATGATTTGTCGCCACTGACCATCAAGGTCGTCGCTGAGTTCCCAATGACACCGACAGGCAAGATTTCGAAGGCGCAACTCGCCGAGCAATTATCTGCCGCGCACACCTTACTTCCGAGACCTTAAAATCCGCAGCAGAGAAGATTGGACCAGCGCAACATCATCGCTTGGCACCGGTCAGCCGTGGAGCGGTTGCGCCGATCAGCGCAACGATCACGAGCGCTATGCCGGCAATCTGAACAATCGTCAACGGCTCGCGGAGCAAAATCACGCCAAAGGCGGCTGCGATAATCGGCTCGATGAAGGACAACAACGACGTGCTCACCGGCCCGATCATCGAAACTGCGATGTAGAAGGCGATCAGTGCAAAGCCGAAAAAGGTCGCCGCGCCGGCAAAGCCGATCCAGCCGGGAGCAGTGTTCGGAAACAGCAGCTCGCCGCGGACAGCGCACAGGACCGACAGCAATAAGGAGGAGACGACGGCCATATTAAATGTCAAGGGGCGCGAGTTGCCGCCCTTAAACACGCGGCTCGACACGACGATCACGATGGCAATGCCAAGTGCGGCAGCGAATGCCAAAGCCAATCCGTCGATCTTGATATCTCCGCCGCCGCGCAGCGGAAGCGCCAAAGCAAGCCCTGCGAAAGCCAGAGCAGTCGCCACCAAGCTCTGCCAACTCAATCTTTCCCAGCCAAACAGAGCCAGAATGAACGCCGTCAGAAGCGGAAAAAGATAAAAAACAAGGATTGCGTGAGCCAGCGGCAGCCGATGAACAGCGCTAAGCAGCGCCAAATTATAGAGGGCGGTCAGGCAGCCGAGCGCCAGCGAAATCCAGCCATCGCGACCAGACAACAAGAAGGGCACTCCGCTCGCGCGCATCCATCCAAAAAGCAAAACACTCGGCAACAAAAAGCGAAAGGCAGCGACCGACAGCGGGTTGCTGCCGCCATGATATGCGATGCTCGCGGAGGCATTGCTCAGCGCAAACGCGACGGCCGCAAACACGGCGATCATTATGCCGAACAGCCGCCGCCGAGCGAAACCTGGCGCCACCCCTGGGTCAGTTCGCATGTTTAATCGACAATCAACACGGAAGCGCCGGACTCGCATAGCACGCGGTGTGCCGGGGCGGCGTCGTCCGCAGCATGCCAAGTCGTCCCCGGAGTAAGAGGGGTCTGACTTTGATCCTCATGTTCGATAATGAGATTTCCGGCGATCACATGAAGGATATGGCCCTTGGTGCACCAATGGTCGGCTTTGTAGCCGCCGCTGTAGTCGATGAGGCGCAGCTGGATGTCGCCGAGGTTTCGAGTGCGGGCGGTGGCTGTACCGGTCTCGCCGGCTTGCACGACCGCTGGGACCCTTGCCCAATTGATCGCAGCGATTGGGATATTTTCAAGCTTCATCGTGTGTCCTTGTGAGACCAAATTTTTTCGCCAAAGCCTGAACACCGATGGTCGAAACCGGAGTCCGGCGCTGGCCAGGAACGACGCCTGGCGCGCCCGCGTCAGGCCGGCATGGGCTCTTTGGAGAACGACGACCCGGCTACATAGCCGCGGTTTTTCATATCGGGCTCGGGCCCGCTCTCCTTGGCGGCTTCGAACGTGATCTCAAGCTGGACACCGCTTGGATCATAAACAAACAACTGCCAGAGCCCGGCGTCGCTGACATTGAATTCGCGCCAGTCCAAGCCGTGCTTTTTGAACCTTTCGATAAAGCCGTGAAAGCCGGTCGCCGTGATCGAAACGTGATCGATTGCTCCGGTCCCGTATGGCGCGCGACCGCCGGGGCCTAGCGCGGCGCCTCCTGCATAAATGTGAATGATCGCGGCGCCGCCCGGCCCGGCGAGCCAGGCACCCGGATAACCGAAGTCCGGACGATCGACGGGATGCAGGCCGAGGACTTCCGTGTAAAAGCGAACGGTGGCGTCAAGATTGTTGGTCTTGATAGCGACATGAAACAGGTTGGCAATGCTGGGCATTTTTCGCCTCCCCACTTTGCTTATCTGCGCCTGCGCCGCACGGGGATCACACCCTGCGGACCGCACGTTCGATTGGCGCGGCGTGGTGCCCTGTAAGCCCGCGTTGGCTACTCTCGCCGGCGACGCTTAAAACGCCGCCGGCGACGAGGAAGAGACAGATCAGTTAGACTTGCGGAACAGGTCGTTCATGGTCAGTGGTGTCGTTGTATTCCAAAGCTGCAGCGCCCCAAGCTTGCCGTCGTTGATACCCATGATCGTGAACTGCATTTTCTTTTGGATATGCAGGTCATGCGAGAACGAGTACGGCCCTTCGACTGTGGGCTGATCCTGGAAAGTCTCGAAAGCCGCAACGACCGCCTTCGGCTCGGTAGTCTTGGCCTTCTCCACCGCCGCAGCGTAGAGCTGGATCATCGAATAGCCCATATAGGCCTGCGAAATGGGTGGTTGCTCCTTGTTGTACTTGGCCATGTACTTATCTCGAAGCTCATTAATCCCTGGCCGCGGATCGCCTCCGACGACTGAACCTAGCGAGGCAAAGTAGAAGTCGCTGAGATCAGGAACAGCGCTCAGCCAGTAACCGCCGTCCATAGCGTTGTCGGAAGCGATCGCTGTCTTGACGCCAGCCGCCCGAATTTGACGCACAGCGGATGCGCCGCCCGGCGGATAGCTGCACAGTTCGATCACATCCGGTGCGGGATTGACGGCCTTGAGCCGCGTAATCTGGGTGGCGATCGACGGATCGTCATTCTTGAATGTGTCCTGACCGACGATCTTGCCGCCCACAGCTTTGAAGCCGAGTTCGAAGCCGTAACACACCGACTTGTCGTACTCGATGCTTGAGTCGAGCAAGACGTAGCCGGTCTTCCACCCCTTCTTGGCGGCTCCCCATTCGGCGATCGCCGAGCCTTGCAGCTGAGCCGCCTCCGCGCCGCTGAACGCCAGCGGCCCGATGCCCTGTACGCCCATTTTCGGGTCCTCGGCGCACAGCGCCCAGGAAATCTTGCCGCCGCGCGCCGCGGACAGAGCAGCCGGACCGCCGAAATCATAATCGCAAGTGACGACGATGAAGTCGGCTCCTTTTTCGACCATCTCCTGGCCGCACTTGGCGCCCTGCTCGCGATCGGCCTTGGTGTCGCAGTAGACCGTGACCAGCTTGCGCCCAAGCAGGCCGCCCTTGGCATTGATTTCCGCGATTGCAATCTCGGCGGTCTTGTAGCCGGTGTCGAACGGCGCGATCCAGCCCGTCAGACCGACGGCAAAACCGATGAGGATCGGTTTGTCCTCGGCCTGCGCGGCACTCATTATTCCCAGTGCGCCCGCCGCCAAGGCGACGCACGCTGCTAGCCACCTGCGTGTCATGGAATTCCCCCTTGTTTGGTGACACTAGACACATGCCGTCGCCGGCCTACAGCCGACAACGGTGACGAACGCCGGGAACCAACCAACTGCGCCTGTTCCCGCGCCGGAAAGGCCGCGTGGCCCTTCCCCAGCTTATCCATCAAGCGGTAAAACGGCCAGGTGATTTCTTGATTCCCGGTGATTCCCCGCTGACGGAAGATCAAAATCAGCACCATCGCCACGCCCAATCCGATTTCCTGCGTACCGCCGGGAACCGCAATGGTCGTGAAGCCGATGTCAACACCTCTTTCGAGCTGGCGCAGAACTTCAACCAGCGCCGAGATACTGATCACCCCGATGACCGCGCCGCTGAGACTGTTCATCCCGCCAATGACCAGCATCGCCAGTGTAATGAAGGTGAGGTCAAGATAGAAAGCGGCGACAGTGATCGTGCCGAGAAAATGGGCGTAGAGCCCGCCCGCCAAACCGGCGAAAAAAGCACTGAGCACAAAGGCGATCAGCCGCTGCAAAACGACATTGACACCCGATGCCTTGGCCGCGACTTCGTCTTCGCGCGAGGTCCGAAGCATCAATCCGAAGCGCGAGTTTTTGTAGAGATTGGCAATGAAAATCGCGGCCACAGCCGCGACCAGCGCGACCCAATGGTCGGTAAACGCCGGTATGCCGGTCATGGTGCTGGTGCCGGATGTCAGCGACTCCCAATTGGAATAAACAACATCGACCACAACCAGCATGGCGAAAGTGGCGATCGAGGCGCCGATGCCCGATAGCCGCATGATCGCGGCACCGATCAAAAGCCCGACCAGGGCAGCGAATAGACCGGACGTGACCGTGGCAATCGGCGGGGGCACCGTGGTCTCGAGCATGAGCTTTGGCAATGCCGGCATGAACAACGACTTGACCATGCTGCAGCAGTCCTGCCACGCCGTCGCGTAGGCGCCGATCATCATGAACGCGGTGTGACCAAACGAGACGACGCCGGAATTGCCGATGAATATGTAGAGACCGACCACGAAGACGACGCGGATCAACAGGCTGATGATGGTTCGGTCGAGCGAAGAGTTCTGGGCGATCGCCGCCACCAGCACAATGATAACGAGCAGAAGCGAAAGAACGATAGGCGTGGCGTGGAGTTGAAAGAAGGAACGCCAGGAGAGCGCGTGATCCATCATACACGCTCCCGCGCCGCACGTGTTACCACCAAGCCTTGCGGCCGCGCCAATAGAATGATGATGACGGCTGCGAAAACAAAGGCGTCGCGGAACGTGCGCACGTTTTCTGGAAGCAGCACCTGCAGCAACGTTCCGACAATGCCGATCGCGTACCCACCGACGACGGCGCCTACCAGGCTCCCCATGCCGCCGATCACGGTGGCAATGAACGCGATCAGCATAAGCTGCGTCCCCATGTGGAAGCTGATGACGCCGACTTGGCATAGGAACAGGAGCGAAACGATCGCGGCGAGGAATGCGCTGATGATGAAGGCGGTGCCAATCACAGTGTTTGCACGGACCCCGAGCATTCGCGCCATCTGAAAATCCTCGGCGGCAGCGCGCATTTGCACGCCGAACGGGGACTTTTTCAGAAACAGGACCAGAAGCGCCAGCAACCCAAGGGCGACGACAATCGTTACAAGCTGCAAACCGGGGACGCGCAAATCGCCGATGGCGACGGCTTCGGTCAGACCCGGCCAAATCCCAACGGCCTTAGGCCGCGCGGTGTACATGATGATGATCGCGTTCTGGATAATGTAGCCGACTCCAAAAGAGGCGATCATCAACACAGCAGGCGGCGCCTGGCGCAGCGGACGGAAAACCAGATATTCACAGATCAACGCGACAATCACGACGATGGCGGACGAGGCAATGATCAGCAGCGGCCAAGGCCAATCGCCGATAAATACGATGGCTGTGATCGAGGCCGAAGGCACGATCAGCGCGTAGCTGCCGACCGTAATGAAATCGCCATAAGCGAAGTTGACTAGCCGCAGCACGCCGAAAACAAGACCGACGCCAAGCGCCGCAAGCGCGTAGAGGCTGCCCACGCTAAGCGCGTCGATCAGGAACTGCAGCGCGGAATTCATTGCGCTTCCTGCGATGTACCCGCCGCGCCGAAACCAAAGTAGGCCTGGTGCAATCGTTCGCCGTCGGCCAGCTCCTCGCTGCTTCCTTCCAATTCGATCAGTCCCCGGCGCAGCACGTAAACGCGATCGGCGACATCGACGGCACGCTCGGTGCTTTCCTCGACGATCAGAAGCGTAACGCCGTGCTTCTCGCGAAGATCACGCAGGATATCGTAAACCCGTTCGACGATGATCGGGCCGAGGCCGAGAGAGGGTTCATCGACTAGCAGTAGCTTGGCGCCTGTAAGCAGAGCGCGGCTAATGGCGAGTTGCTGCTGCTCTCCGCCGGATAGTTTGGCTGCCCGCATCGAGCGCCGCTCGGCAAGAATTGGGAATTCGTCGTAGATGCGCGTCAACTCGCGTTCAACGGCGCGTCGGTCGCTGCGGCCGTAAGTGCCGAGGCGCAGGTTCTCCTCGACGGTCAGCGAGGAGAACACGCGTCGGCCCTCCGGCACCATCGAAATGCCGAGGCGCGCCACCGCCTCCGGCGAAAGCCCGGCCGTCGGCAATCCATCGAACGTGACTGTGCCTTGCGTCGGCGCGAGCACGCCGGCAATCGTCAACAACGTGGTTGACTTGCCGGCACCGTTGGGCCCGACCAGGCAGACGATCTCACCGCGGCCGACCGTGAGCGAGACGCCGCGCACGGCCGCGAGGCGCCCGTAATGGACGGAAATATTCTCGACCTGAAGCACGGGCTCGATCATATCATGACCTCGCCCCGGCGCTTGCGTTTGGTACCGAGATAAGCGGCTATCACCTCCGGATTGGATTGGACCTCGCGCGGGGTGCCTTGCGCGATGGTTCGGCCGCCGTCGAGGACATGGATGCGCGTGCAAATGCCCATCACCACCCGCATATTATGCTCGATAAGCAGCACGCCCGCGCCGAAACGCTCGGGAATCTGCGCAATCGTCTCCATCAGATGATCGCATTCCATGTCCGACATGCCCGCAGCGGGCTCGTCGAGCAGGACGAAGGCCGGCTTCATCGTCAGTGCGCGCGCAATTCCGACGCGACGTTCGTCGGTGTAGGGCAGCGTTCCAGCGATCTTTTCTGCTTTATCGCTCAGGCCGATCCACGAGAGGATTTCCATGCCTTGCTTGCGGGCCTGCCGGCGCGTCAGCCCGAGGCCGACAGCACTCGCCTCTACATTATCGATGACCGAAAGATCTCGGAATAGGCGGCCGGCCTGAAAAGTGCGCGCCACGCCGGCCCGCCGAATACGGTGCGGTGGCCAATGCGTGATATCTTCGGAGCCGAGATGAACCCCGCCGTCATCGGGCGATTGAAATCCCGTGAGGACGTTAACGAAGGTCGTCTTGCCGGCGCCATTCGGCCCGATCAGGCCAAGAATCTCATCACGTTTCACGGTGAGGTCGATCTTCTCGAGCGCCGAAAGACCCTCGAAGTAGACCGAAAGATTGCGCGCCGTGAGTTCGGACTTGCCCGACCCCATCATCCCCGCCGGGTGAACGTTTACCGTCATGCGATGCATACTCTCGCCGGGCCGGCAGCCTCGTTGCACGCGGTTATCGCGGACCCGCAGCGTTGGCGCCCATCGATGACAATCAGCCGGTGAATACTGGGTCGCATGCAAGCCGTGAACACCTCGGCCTGCAACGCCGCGATGTCACGGTGCGGTGAGGAACGGCATTGAACGTCGGATATCACGAAACCACGTTCGACATAACGGCGGCAGGGATGGACCGGTCGATACGCTCGAGAAGTCACCATCACATGTCCTTTGACCCGCAAAGAGCGTGTCAGTGGGCTAGCCAACGCATCAGGCAGGCGCTGCCCAGGCACCGGAACTCTTGCCGGCAGCGCGAAATTCCGGCGGCCGTTCGCGCTTCGCTTTGGACAGGGCCTGCTGAACGCCGTTTGCGTCAAGGTTGGTGCAAAAGATGGTTATACCAAGCTGTTGACGCGACGACTCGGCCAATCCGCCGGCGTCCACCCCGTCAGAGCCAAGTTGATCAGCGATTTGTAGTACGATGGACTTTGATTTCTGATTGTCTCCGGCGACTGGCAGAGCAATGCGGCCCGCGCTGTGCGCCGGGAGGCCACGGTTCAAAAGGTCCGCGGCCTCAATATTGTTGAAAGCCTTTATCACCGGCCGACCCAAGTGTTGCTCAACCCATGGGCTTTCGACCATTCCGTCTTCTACCGCGGCGACGCGGCCATCGCGCCGCTGTGGAAAGTAATTGTTGGTGTCAATGATGATTGTTTCGGGGGAAGTTTTGCTGAACAGATTTCTTGGCAGTCTTTCCACCTCCCTCATCGGGATCGTCACGATAATCAATGACCCCTTCTGCGCCGCTTTGGCTGCCGGTACGGCGGTTGCGCCGGTCGCTTCGACCAACCCGGCAAGCGTTTCAGGCCCTCGCGAATTAGCGACGAATACCTCGTGCTTGAGCGACGCAAGGCGTCGCGTAAGCGCACCTCCGACCTGACCGGGGCCGATGAAGCTGATCTTCATCACTTCCCCTACTCTGCCGCTTGCAGACGGCCGCGACGACGAGCGGGATGCTCGACGAGCGATCCGTTCGACACCACGGCGACGCCATCAAGTTCGATGGTGCAACGACGCATCGGCATGTCGATGTGGCAGGGTGTCTTCCGTGTTCCGCCGCCAAGGTCGTTCGGACCGGTAGAAAACAGAAAATTTCCTGCAAAGCCTCTTGCATCTTGGCCTTCGATGACACCGGACTGATGCAGCCCGAGCGCCTCCCAACGGGCGTTGCGGCTAAGGCCCCAGCCGAGATGGGAAAGAGCGTAGACGTCGCGAGAATTAAACGACTCCATGTAGGACTTTAGTAATTCGGCTTCGTACCCTCCTTCGATGCCTTCGATAAAGCCGTTCTTGATGTGGAAACTCGTCGGAGTTGTAAAATAGCGGTCGAACGGAAACACCATATCGCAAGTGTCGAATACGACACGACCCGTTCCCGAATTGTCATTCGCGAACGTGAAGACGAAAACGCCGGGCCATTGATCCCAATGCCCGGCGGTATCTGAGAAGCCATATTGGCTCGCTACGCGGTACTGGCCGATTTCGAAACTGAGATCGGTACCGGCCGCAGATGTAACATGGACGCGACGACTGGCGCGCAGCTGCTTTTCGGCCGCAAGCGCGCGTTCGCGATCCTCGGCGCTGGGCAGCATCCGCTCAAGAATTTCTGGAGGCTCCAGCACTGCAAGCACGCGCGTACCGTGCTTCTGGCGGGCCTCGTGAAAGGCGCCGTCAAATACGAAAACGAGATCGATAACGAGATCGGCGGCGCGCACGAGCGCGAGCGCGGCTTCACTCAAATTGTTGCGGTCGGCGACCTCGACATAGTTCACCCGCGCACCCAGCCTTTCACAGGCGAGGATGGCGACGCTCTTGTATCGCGCGTCGCGGCCAATGCCATTGATGATCACGACGTCTTCTTTTTTTTCCACCTTGCTCAATTTCAGCGTGTGGACCCACGCATCAAGCATCCGGCTCTCAAGCGAGTTCATGACGGCACCTCCTCCAAGACAAAGTGCAGGTATTCATCCAACAGGCCGTGGAATTGGTCCGGCGCTTCTACCGGCGCCATGTGACCGCTGCCGCGGATCTGCGCGAAACGGGCATGGGGCAGACTGTCCGCCAAGGCCTGCAACGACGCAACGGAACACAATCGGTCTTCCTCGGCGGCGATCACAAGGACAGGCACCCGAATGGAGGGCAGATCGTCGCGCACGTCGAATCCCCGGCCGGCCTGTGCCGCCGCGAGCAATGCATCCTGATCCTGCGCAACACGCGCGTTCAGAAAATCCTCTATGTAGACCGGTTGGGCTTTTATGAACGCCGGCGAGAAGATGGAATTTGCCGCTGCAAGTGCCCCGGCACGCGGCCCTTCCTTAAGTTGAGTCTGTACGCGCTGGGCCATGATGGCGCTGCTTTCCGGCGTCACATGCGATGCGGTGCAAGCCAATACAAGCCCTCGCACCAAGTCCACTCTGCGCGCGGCGATGATTTGGGCCGCCATGCCGCCTTGAGAAAAACCGACGATGATCGCGCCCTTAACCGACAGGGCGTCCAAAGCCTGGATCCAGTCATCGGCGAACTGCGCGATTGAATACGGTCCGGGCGGCTTGTCGGATTGTCCGTGCCCGCGCGTATCGCCCAATATCACGCGAAACCGTCGTTCATAACGCGCCAGCGAGGTGAGCCACAGTCGGTGGTCCCAGCCGAGCCCGTGAATAAATACCAGTGGCGGTCCCGCGCCCGCCTCATGGACAAACATTTTCAGATCACTGAGAGAAAGCGGGTTTCCCATGAGTTTAAGGTTCACTCTGCCGCCAGGGGTGGCGGTATCGCTCCCGGCGGATCGCGCAGCGCTGCGATCAAGGTCGTCCGCCGCCGCAGCCATTGCAACTTCGACATCATGCGGAAGAAATTGCGCCGCACAAGCGGCGGCGTGAAGGCCATTTGGCCGTAGAAGTAGGCCGTCATCTGCACGCGTTCGATGAACGGTTTCTCTCGCGCCTCCCAGGCAGCGATGCCCGCGTCGATGTCGCCGCGAACGTCGAGTTCGTGAGCGAGCGACAATGCGGCCATCATTGCACAGCCGCCGCCCTGTCCAAGAAACGGCGGCTGGGAATTGGCTGCGTCGCCCAGAATCACGACGCGCCCCTTGTGCCACGCGTGCAGCCGAACCAAAGTGAACCAGTCGCTGTGGCCGGTTGCCGGCACCCGGTCGATAATCCAACCAAGGTTGGGAAACACGCGATGCCAGTAGTCGTGCTTGACTGGGACTGCGTTGCCTTCGACATCGCCCGTCACCGAGGTGAGCTGGACATAGGTCTCTTCGGCGGTGCACGGCGCGTACAAAAGACGCCGTGAGCCATTCCAGTTTTCCGTTAGAACTTTGCCCTGGTCGGTTACCAGCTCGTCGGGCGTTCGCCGGATCATGCACCGGAAACCATGTTGCCCGACAGACCTTCGCCACTTCAGCAGGTTGAGCGACTCCCGGATCGAAGAATTGACCCCGTCTGCCGCTACCACCAAATCTGCATTCGCGGATGTGCCATTGTTGAAATGGAGACGTCCGTCGGGGTCTGCCGTCACGGTCCGCGAGTTGAAAACGATTTCACCGCCTTTCTGCAGCAAAGCGTCGTGTAGCGCGACCAAGAGCGCGCGGCGCAGCGGCACATACAGGCGGCCCTGCGCGGTGAAGGCGCCTTTGGAAAAGACGCGGCCATCGTACTCACGCATCTCCAGCCGGCGCGCGCGGATTACGCCGTCGATGACACGATCGACAACGCCAAGCGTCTCGAGAACGCGCAAACCATTTTCAAATATGAATATGCCGGCGCCCGGGATTCGCAGCGTGCTGTCTTGCTCGTGGACGCGTACACTCCAACCGCGACTGGCAAGAGCCAAGCCTGCGGTAAGGCCGCCGATGCCGGCACCCGCAATCTCCGCGTGGCGCTTCACAGCGATATCGCTGGGGATCGAACGAGAGCGATCATGAGCAAATGCCGCGGCCCGTCAGCGGCCGCTTTCCTCTGCGTTGCAACGGAGTTCGGTCGGCGTTCCGGCTGGCCTGTCAATGCGTGCAAGACGTATGCCACGGATCACCCGATCAGTCGTCCGGGTTCCCAAATATTGGACCAGCTGGTCTAATTTGGACTATGTTGCCCACTTCTTGTCAAGGGCAACGTCCACTTTGACACCATTCGGACGGCTGGTGAAGGGAACGGAAGCGTTTGGGTGCGCGGCAAAGTTCAAGGCTTGGTTTGGTGGCCTTGAAGCGGTTGGCCTTGAAGCGAATCCTGCTAGAACTTATTTGGCGAAAATCCTAATGCGGATTATTCCAACAAAGTGGACCCTTTGGTCTATTTTTAAACACTTGCCCGGCAACTGTGCTGCACATTTGAGCAGACGATCGGCTAAAGATGGAGGCTGCTGTTTATGGGGATGAGGCAACCGGCGGTGGCTTTGGTCGGCTCTCGGCAACTAGGCCGGAATCGCCAGGGGATTGCGGACACTGCGCCTGTGACGCTGGAAAGTCGGCGCGAGCGCACGGCCAGGGCTAAACGCGTCCAAATCCTGGACGCGGCGCTCGATGTCTTTTCCCGCTCCGGTCTGCAAGGCGCGCGCCTTGAGGATATTGCAGACAAGGCGAACATCTCGAAGGCAAATCTGTTTTACTACTTCACCACTAAAGAAGCCATTTACCTGGCCGTTCTCATGCGTACGCTGGACGAGTGGCTAACGCCGTTGCGCGATTTTACGGTCGAAGGCGATCCGGTGGAGGAAATCATAAGATACATCACGGACAAGATGGAGCATTCACGCACGGCGCCTGCTGCCTCACGCCTTCTTTGCATGGAGATGCTGGCCGGCGCGCCGCTCTTAGGCGACATGTTGCGCGGTCCCCTGAAGAAGCTTGTCGACGAGAAAACCGCCGTGATCCGGGAATGGGCCCGCAGCGGCCGCATCGCCAATATCGACCCTCATCATCTGTTGTTTATGATTTGGGCGACGACGCAGCACTACGCCGATTTTTGCGTTCAGATCGAAACTTTTACCGGACGCACGCTCGACAACCCAGCGTTTGCGAAAAAAGCTCGCAACAACATTCTTAAGCTTTTTCTGCATGGTCTGAGCCCGCGCAACGGCAGGAAGGCCGCGCCCACGCGGCGACTGCAGCGCCCTTGATGCGGCTTGGTCGTGAAAAGACAAAACAACCCGGCTCCCCGCGGCACAGCCCTCACCGACCGACGTCACTTGGCTTGGCGTGCGCTTCTGAGCCGCTCGGTCGCCGCCGCATCCACGGCGCCGTCAACGATGACCACAGCATAGTGTTCACGCGCGACCTTCTCCGAAAATAGGCCGTCGAGCACATTATCCAGCACCGCAGCGGGATCGCGGCGGAATGGATCGCCATAACCGCCGCCGCTCGGACCATAGGCGATGAGCCGGTAACCGAGCTCCACTTTTTGGTACGGGACCTTCGACGCCAGCTTTTGGCGCGTTCCGTCCGTGGTCTCCATGATCAACTCACCCGGGCAGCCTTGTTCGCCGCCCTTAAACCCCCAGGGCCGATATTTCTGGCCATCGCCTTCGACGGAGAATCCGCCGGGGGTCAGGTAGGTGAACTCACGCACCGAGCCAATCCCACCGCGCCATTCGCCCGCCGCCACCACGTTCTCCCGCAACTCGTAACGATTCACGCGCAGCGGCAAGTGCAACTCAATGTCCTCGATCGGATTGTTCCGAGTATTGGCATAAAGCGTATCGACGGTGTCCATGCCATCGAGGCCAAAGCGGCCGCCATAACTCCCTTCCAGAATCTCCATGTGCACCCACGGCTGATCGTTGGCCGCGCCGCTGAACGCGATCACGCGCAAATTGCCGATTCCGGCGCTGACCTGCTGCGGAACCGCGGGCGCGAGTGCCTTCATCACGGTATCGGCCAAAGCGTTGCCCGGACAGAAGCGGGCGATGACCGGCGCGGGAAAGATCGGATTGGCGAGGGTGCCTTTCGGCGCGACGATGGTGATCGGGCGGGTGAGCCCGCTGTTCTGAGGGATGTTGCCGTAAATCTTGCTGTCGAGCAGGATCGAACGCAACGTCAGCCACACGGCACAATCCACGGTGCCTTCGAACGGCATGTTGATCGGCCGGTCCGGGACCTGCGGCGCCGTACCGGTCAGATCAACCGTCAGTTCGTCGCCACTGATGCGGATCGTCACTGCAATCTTCAGGTCCCGCCGCGCCGGGTTCGGATCGTCTAGAAAACCGTCAATGAAGCTTTCGGCTGCATAAACGCCGTCGGGAATGTTGCGGATGGCGCGCCGCATCAGACGCTCGGAGTAGTCCATTAGATCTTCGCAGGCGCCGTTCACGGTATCGCGGCCGTATCGGCGAGCGAGGTCGAGATAACGCTGGGCGCCAATTTGCGCGGCGGCGATCTGCGCATTCATGTCACCGACGACCAAATCGGGGATGCGGATGTTATCGCGGACAATCTCCCAAACCGCATCATTGCGCTTGCCCTGGTCGATGACCTTGATTGCCTTGAACTGCAGCCCCTCGGCATAGGTGTCGACCGCATCGACGATGCCGCAACTGCCCGGCGTGTGCGCGCCGATATCCAGATGGTGCGCTGTGGTGACCGAGAAGCCGATCAAATCGTCGCCGTCAAAGACTGGTACGCAGAACGCCACGTCGGGCCCGTGGGAGGCGCCGCCATAGGGGTCGTTGTGCATGATCACGTCGCCGGGTCGAAACACCTCGCCGCGCACTGTGAAGCGTTTGCGGATGCCGCGGATATAGCCGGGGATCGGCCCGGATTGCAGCGGCGTACTCATCTTGCACTCGCACAATTGCCGTCCTTCGGCATCGGTGAGAGCAGCGCCAAAATCCTCCGACTCGCGAATGATGCTCGAATAGCTCATGCGCATGAGCTTGTGGCCCATCTCGATCGCAATGTTCTCGAGCGCCCCCTGAATGACGGCGCCGGTGATCGGGTCGACCCGGGTGGGCGGTTGTTGCGGGCGGTTCAGGCGATTGGAATCGTTCATCGCGCCTCCTCCGGGACTGTGAGAACAAGATTGCCGGCAGCGTCGTTGGCGGCAACGGCGCCCGGCGGAATGACCGTGGTTGAATCTTTCTGCAGGACGATAGCCGGTCCTTCGAACGTTTCGCCGACCGGCAAAAGATGCCGCCGATAGAAGATGGTCTCGAACGACCGCAACTCGCCATCTATGCGGAAGACGCACTGGCCGGTCTTGACCTTGGCGTTAGCCAGCGTCGTGCCCTTCGGCGCCGTGAGCTTTTCGATTTTCGGCAGATGGCCTATGCCGGTCACGCGCACGTTGACGATCTCGATGGGATTCTCGGGAAAGGCGTGACCATATTCGCGCTCGTGGGTCTCATGAAAGCGCGAAAAAATATCATCGAGCTGCGTTTTTGCGATGATGCCGTCCGGAAACGGGATCTTGAGTTCGTAACCCTGGCCGACATAGCGCAGATCGCCACCACGCACGAACGTCATGTTTGCAGATTCCAGCCGATCGTCGGCGAATTGTTTTTTAAGTTGCGACTCCATCGCGGCGATATCGGCGTTAAGACGATCAAGATCGACGTTGCCGCTGACCTGGAACTGAGTACGAGTGGTGTCGTATTTCAGATCCGTGGTGAGAAGGCCCATGGCCGACGTGATGCCGGGGTAAGGCGGCACGATGACTTCCCGGAATCCTAGCATGGCGGCGACTTCCACGCCGTGCAGCGGTCCGGCTCCGCCGAAAGCCACGAGCGCGAAATCGCGGGGATCGATGCCCTTCTGCACTGTGCGCGAGTGAATGGCGTTGGCCATGTTGCTGTTGATGACGGTGAGCACGCCTTCGGCAGCTTCGAGCTTGGTCATGCCGAGCGCGTCGGCGAGCCCTTCCACGACACGATGGGCGGCTGCTTCATCAAGCGCCATGCTGCCGCCAAGAAAATCGTTCTTGTCGAGCCGGCCGAGGACTAGATTGGCGTCGGTTACGGTCGGTTCCTTGCCGCCGCGGCCATAAGCTGCCGGACCAGGAACGGCGCCGGCGCTGCGCGGCCCGACCCGAAAGGCGCCGCCTTGATCAATGTAGGCGATCGAGCCGCCGCCAGCACCGATGGTATGAATATCGATCATCGGCATCAGCAGCGGAAATCCTGCGATCGAAGTGCTGCGCGCATCGGTCTCGGCAAAGCGGCCTTCGACCACGATGCCGATATCGGCGCTGGTGCCGCCGATGTCGAAAGTGACAAGCTTGCGGCGGCCGCTCAATCCGCCGATCCAGGCGCCGCCGAGAACGCCGGCGGCGAGACCCGATAACAATGTCATTACGGGTTTGTCGCTGACCATCGACGGCGTGGCGACCCCGCCGTTCGACGCCATCACGCGGAGCTCGGAGCGCAACCCGCCCTCACGCAGAGCGCCCTCCAGACGACCGATATAACCGCGCATCTTCGGTCCGATGAAGGCGCAGAGGCAGGCCGTCGTGAACCGCTCAAACTCACGAAATTGCGCCGAGATTGACGAAGAGCTGACGATGAAAACGCCCGGCAATTCGCGCTGCAGGATCTGCTTGGCGCGCTCCTCGTGTGCCGGGTTAAGATAGGAAAACAAAAAGCAAACTGCGACGGCTTCGACGCCTTCCGCCTTCAGAGCACGCGCCGCCACGAGCACCCCGGCTTCATCGAGCGGTTCGAGCTCCTCGCCATGCGGCGGCACGAGTCTACCCTTCACGACCTTGCGGTGACGCCGTTTCACCAATGGTCGGTTCTGCCACGGCAGCTCCTGCATAATCGAATAATGCTCGACGCGCTGATGGCGCGCGATGTGAATGATGTCGCGGAAGCCTTCGTTGGTCAGCATGCCGGAGCGAGCGCCCTTGTGCTCCAGCACCGCGTTGGTCGCAGTAGTAGTGCCGTGCAGCACGTAATCGATATCGCTCGGGGTGACGCCGTTGTCGCGGCAGATCTCCGCTATTCCCTGGGTGACGCCGCGCGCCGGATCGTCGGGCGTTGTCGAGACTTTGTGTATTGCGACCTGGCCGCTGTCCAGGTCGCAATACACAATGTCAGTGAAGGTGCCGCCGACATCGACGCCGATCGTCTTCATGATGTTCGTTCTTTCTGTCTCTTCGAAACTGCGTCGGGCGCGCCGCCGGCTCGCGCCAATCGCTCAATCGTCTTGTCTGCGCCTGCGGCGAAAACCCGAAATCCGCGGCGGATATCCGCCTCGCTCGTGTTCTCACTGATGTCGTGGCTGCGGCCGCCGATGCTTGGCACGAACAGCATCGCGGCCGGAACGTGGGACGCAAGGATCATCGCGTCATGGCCGGCTCCGCTCGGCATCAGGACGTGGCTCGCGCCCGTCTCGGCGGCAGCCGCGACGAGCATGTCGACCAAGTCCTGGTTCATCGCTGCACCTTCGAGCGAAACATTCGGCGTGCTCGACACCGGGACACCCTTTGCACCATCCGCCGCCCGCACGGCGGCATGGAAAGCCGTCTCCATCCGATCGAGCAGGACCGACGAAGGGTTGCGAAATTCCACCATCAGTTCAGCCTCGGCCGGGACGACATTACCGGCGCCCGGCCGAACGGTCACGACGCCGAAATTCCAGACCGCGTCGGCCCCGCCGGCGGCGCCGAGCGCCTCGGCGAGCGACGTGGCGAAGCAAAACATCGCCATGGCCGCATCCCGGCGCATGGCCATCGGCGTCGTACCGGCATGATCGGCCCTACCCGCAAAGCGCACGACGTGGCGACGCATGCCGACGATTGCGGCCACAATGCCAACGTCGATCCCGTCAGCCTCGAGCCGCGGGCCCTGCTCAATATGTGCTTCGAGATAGGCGCGATGGCGTTGCGGATCGAGGCGAGCCAACGGACGGTCGCGCAGCCCGAGTTGCTGCAAGCGATCTGAAAGTCGCTCGCCGCTCTTGCTTTCCAAGCCGGCCAAACGTGATTCGGTTAGTTCGCCACAGAAAACCCGGCTGCCGAGGCAGGCAAGCCAAGTGCCTTCCTCGTCTGCGAACGAGATGACATCGACACCGATTGGGGATCCGCTCGCACACGATGCGCGGGCCACTTCCAAGGCAAAGATCACACCTAAGGCGCCGTCGAGCCAGCCGCCATAGGGGACACTGTCGCTGTGCGAGCCGACAAGGATACTTTGCTCGGTGGGCGATCGACCGTAGACGGTGCCGATCCCGTCGATCGCAGTCTCAAGACCGGCGGCTTGCATCTGGCGCAAAAGCCATTGGCGGGCCGAGAAATCGGCTTCGCTTAAAGCGGGACGATTGACGCCGGTACCGGCTTTGCCGAACTGCGCCAGGGTGCGCAGGTCGGCAATAACTCGATCCTCGTCAAAGGTCAGCATTCAATTTCCTGACGCGCAACAAAAGTGGATGCGGCAGAAGCCATGCCCTCAATAGCGAAATTGATGCTGTCAGACAATTTGGCGTAATGCTATTTGGCCCCAAAGGACGACCGATTTGGCGACCTCGAACGAAAACAGCGCGATCACCCCAGCACAGATTGCGCACTGCGAAAGGCTTATTCGGCCCTACATTCGGCGCACGCCGGTCATCGAGATCGACGCGGCCGATTTCGGTCTCGAACCGGGACGGCTCTTTTTTAAGCTCGAACTTTTGCAGCACTCCGGCTCCTTCAAGGTTCGCGGCGCCTTCCACAACCTGCTGACGCGCGAAGTGCCGCCCGCGGGAGTGGCCGCGGCGTCCGGCGGCAATCACGGCGCGGCGGTTGCCTACGCGGCAATGAAGCGGCAAGTGCCGGCGAAAATTTTCGTGCCGCGCATTTCTTCTCCGGCCAAGATCGCGCGCATTCGCGAGTACGGCGCCGATCTGGTCATCGAAGGCGAACGTTATGCCGATGCGCTCGCCGCATGCGAAAGCTGGCTGCAGAAGAGCGGCGCGATCTCGGTTCACGCCTACGACCAAGATGAGACCATACTCGGGCAAGGAACGCTCGGCCTGGAGCTCGCCGAGCAGGCCGCCGACATTGATACGCTGCTCGTGGCGGTCGGTGGCGGCGGCCTCATCGCCGGGCTTGCCGCATGGTATGCGGGCCGGATCAAGGTGATCGGGGTCGAGCCGATCGCCGCTCCCACCCTGAAGAAGGCGTTGGCCGCCGGACGCCCAGTCGATGCCGAAGCGGGCGGTGTGGCGGCCGATTTGCTTGCACCGCGCCGCATCGGTGATCGCGTCTTTCCCATCGCCGCGAAGTATGTGCGCGAGGTCCTGCTCGTTGCCGATGATGCGATCGTAACATCTCAGACGGCGCTGTGGCGGACATTGCGGATTGTCGCCGAGCCAGGGGGAGCAGCTGCCTTTTCCGCGCTCTTATCGGGCGTCTATAAACCCGAACGCGGCGAACGCGTCGGCGTTGTCTTAAGCGGCGGCAATACCACCGCAGTCAATTTCGACCGCTGATAGAGCCAGCTCGCACAACCTTAAGGGGCGTTGCAGGCGCGCTGGGTGCGCATCTTGCCGTTCATGTTACTCGCTTGCTAACCTGTCAGTCCGCCCAAGGTGCAGTCGCGCCGTCGCAACAAATAATCAGCAGGTCGCCATGAAAGCCGTCGTAATCCACGCGCCCGGCCCTCCCGATCAACTCGTGATGGCGGATAGGCCCGAACCGAGTCCCGGCCCAGGCGAAGTGTTGATTGACGTAGCCTTCGCCGGCTGCAACTGGGCCGACACGCAAATCCGCACCGGCATCTATCCGCACCCGTTCACCTATCCGCTGGTGCTGGGCTTTGAGATATCCGGCACGGTTTCCAAGCTGGGGCCGAATGTCAGCGGCGTAAAGGTCGGCGACCGCGTCGCGACCTTTGTCGAGAAGGGCGGCGGCTACGCGGAGAAGGCGGTGGCTTCGGTCAATATCCTCATGCCCCTGCCCGACCCCATATCTTTCGAAGTCGGGGCGGCGCTCCCCATCCAGCCGTTGACCGGCTATCACATGCTCTACACGGTCCACAGCCTCAAACCGGGCGAGATCGTTCTCATCAACGCCATCGGCGGTGGGGTCGGGCTATTCACCACGCAGCTGGCGGTCAAAGGCGGCGCGCGGGTTATCGGCACGGTGGGCACGCCGGGCAAAGAGAAGCTGGCGCTGGAGTATGGCGCCGAGCGCGTCTTCGTCACCAAAAACGAGGACTTCGAGCAAGCCGTGCTCGCCTTCACCAACGGCCGCGGCGTCGATCTCGCCATCGACTCGCTGGGGGCGACCATGCTCGACCGCACGTTCAACGTGGTGCGCAAGCTCGGGCATATCATCAGCATCGGCGAAGCCGAGGGCCAGCCGTTTAAGAATATTCGCGAACGCATTCTGCCCCGTTCGCAAACCTTCACGCGTATGCATCTCGGCCACATCGACGCGGATTCGCAAGCTTGGAAGGATGGCGTGAAGCATGTCACAGCGGGTGTGGTCGACGGCTGGCTCAAGGTGCCGATCGCGCGCGTCTTCCCAATGGAGAAAGCTGCCGATATGCACCGCTACATCGAATCGCGGCAAGCCGCCGGCAAGCTCCTTTTGAAGATCGCTGCCTAGAGTTCATGTAAGGCCGCTGGCACGGGCTTGATCGCGCGCCATCACCGACCAATCGTGTTCGCCCTCACCGTGCGCGACAGCGCCGACCAATCGGTCGCGCCATATATTGCCGCTCGGCAGTGGCACACCGACTGCCTCACCGGCGGCGAGCGCCAAGTTGACGTCCTTGACTGCAAGCACGGCGCGCTGACCTGCTGGCAAATAGCGTTCCTCGGCGATCAACTGGCCGTAGATCTTGTAGGCGCGGCAGGCAAACTGGCCTTCGGCCAGCACGGCATCATAAAATACTTCGGGCGCAACGCCGTATTTGCGCACCAGCGCAAAGCCCTCACCCATGGCCTCGATGGCGCAGCCAAGCATGAAATTATTGGCGATCTTCATGACGGTGGCCGCAATCGGCTGAGCACCGACCACCGCGACACGTCCGCCGATCGCGGCGATCAACGGCCGGCAGTGCTCGACTTTGTCCGGCGCTCCGGCGACCAGAACCGCAGACTGGCCCGCCAGGGTCACTTCGGGACGGCCCAGAACCGGCATGGTGATAAGAACCTGTCGGGAATCGGCGTGCATCGCCGTAAGCTTGGTAATCGCTGCGACGCTATGCGTGCCGGCGCAGATATGAATTCCGCCCGGCGGCAAAGCCTCTTTCAGGCCACCTTGCTGTTCGGCCACGTCGAAGAGCGCGGCATCGTCGGCTAGCATGGTGAATACCGCAGCGCCGAAGTTTGCGGCGGCCTTGATCGACGCCATCGGTTTAGCGCCAAGATCGATCAGCGGCTTTAATTTGTCCGCCGTCCGATTATAAACGCCAACCTCGTGACCCCCGTCGAGAAGACGCCGCGTCATGGCTTGACCCATACGCCCAAGCCCGACAAAACCGACCTTCATAACCGTCTCCTTCAAGTAATGCCGCGCGGCAGGGACGCCGGCGACGCACGGAATTCCACCGTGCCACCCGCCCACCGCTGACGAGCAAAGATCTCGTCAGTATAAACTCGACCTCGAGTTGATGGGAGAACGGCCATGTGTGAAAGCACACCACGATGCAACGACAAAGGTTCGGCCGCAGTTCTCAGCGGCGCTGCCGTGCTGCATGGTACGATGGTGAAAGCCCATCAGTGAAATGACCCGCAAATACATAGTGGCGACGGATGTCGGCGTCACCTGCACGGACACGATCGTCTTAGCGGCAGGCGAGCACGCGCATCTCGCAAGACCTGTCGACGCCGCCCGACGTGTCCGTCGGTGTCATTCACTCCATTCGCTCGGCTGCCGATGCGATGGACATCTCCCTCGCTGACTTGCTGACACAGATGTCGAAATTATGCACGGCTCGACTGTCGTCGACAACACTATCCTGACACGGGAGACAGCGCGGACTGGCCTGATCGCAACCCGCGGCTTCGATAATACGGTGCTGATGACGCGGGGTGCCCACGGACGCTGGGGTGGTCTTACCGAGGATCGCATCAAGCGTCCGGTCAAGACCGAGCGCGCGCCACCGCCACTGGTGGCGCCGATTGCATCGTCGCGTGCGGAAGCGCGCGGACTGTAAAGGCGCAATCATCCAGGACTCGACGCGCGTCACGTGCACGAAGTAACAACCGTCGTCGGACGTCACCAGGGGCTTGGTGCCGTTTGGCTAGGGCGCGCGTGCGATGCGGCCGAGGGCGCGCTGTTCGATGTGCGCGCGCAGCCGTTGCAAGCCTTCGCGCAGTTGCTCGTCGGAGGTGGTGAAAGCCACCCGCACGTACTGATCGCAACTCGGCCCAAAGGTAATGCCGGGAACGACCGCGGTATTGCAGGCGATGAGGAAATCTTTCGCAAATTCAAGAGAGCGCTGACCCGTCGAGCCAATGTCAATGAGAGCGTAGAACGCGCCTTGCGGCGTAGCCGGAAGCAACCCGGTATCGCCGAACACATCGGCAACGATATCGCGCCGGCGCCTGAAGATTTTGCGAAGCTCGGCGACAGACTTTTGGTCGCCGCCGAGCGCCGCTTCGCCGGCTTTTTGCGCGATCGTCGAAGCGCAGCTGGTGACCGGTTCCTGCAAGCCGGCAACAATCGACGAGAGGCTCGGCGGACAAATGAGCCAGCCGAGCCGCCAACCGGTCATCGCATAGCTCTTAGAAAAGCCCGACACGATGAAAACGCGGTCGGCCGGAGTATCAGCGGCGGCCGACACGTGTTCGCTCTCGAATACGATGTCTTCGTAAATTTCATCGCTGACGAGGTAGATGCCGGTACGTCGGACGATCGCGGCGATCTCCGCCATCAAGCCAGCCGGGAATACCGCGCCGCTAGGATTTCCCGGCGTGTTGATGAGCAACGCCTTGGTGCGCGGCGTGATAAGGTCCGCGATCTCGGCCGTATCCGGTAAAAAGCCGCGCGACGCCCTCTCCTGGTAGCGGACCGCTTTGGCGCAGGCGAGGTGAACGATGGCCTCATAATTGGGCCAGCCTGGATCGGGAATGAGCACTTCGTCGCCGGCGTCGACGACGGCCATCAGCGCTGAATAGAGCGCGCCGATGGCGCCGGTTGTAATGACGACTTGCTCGGCCACCACCGGCTCTTCGCCGCCATGGCGGCTTGCGCGCGCGGCAACCTGTTGGCGCAACGCGGGCAGGCCGGCGTTGGGGCTGTATTTGGTCCAGCCGGCGCTCGCGGCCCCAAAGGCCGCATCGATGATGTGCTGCGGCGTCGAGAAGTCGGGCTCGCCAACTTCGAGATGAATGACGTTCGGCCGTCCGGCCGCGAGCGCCATGATCTCCCGGATGGCGGAGCGCGGCATTTCCGCCGCGCGTCGCGAAGCATGCCGCACCGGGACTGCCGCCGGCTGCTTGCTAGACATCTGAGCCGGTTCCGAAGCGCGGCAGTCCTGCCGGGTCCTGTAAACCTTGCCCTCGTTGTAAGCGACCCTTCACCGACGGCCCCGACCAAATTTTGTTCGACTTTTTCAACCGACGACAGATCAAATACAATCGCTTTGAGCCGCCCGGCGGTCGCCCACTCGTCCACAATTGTTTACCGCGTATTGGAAATGTGTTGCAATTGTCCGCGATGCAGGTCGAGGCATTCATTGTAATCGGAGCAGGAATCGCAGGCGCATCGGCGGCTTACGAACTCGCCAAAGTTGCGCCGGTCATTATCCTCGAGCGCGAGTCCCAACCTGGATACCACACCACTGGCCGTTCGGCGGCAGTTTTTTCCGAGATCTACGGAAACGCAACTATCCGCGCCGTGACAATCAGGTCGCGAAATTTTTTTGCCTCGCCTCCAGAAGGTTTTGCCGATCATCCGCTATGGGCTCCGCGACAAACGCTGATGGTGGCGCGCGGCGACCAGATGGAGAGGTTGCACCGCGCTTATGAGGAGTGGGCGCGCTTGGTGCCGTCAATTCAGTTGCTCGAAGGCGACAGCGCGAGAAATGCAACGCCCATGCTGAAGCCGGACTATGTCGCCGGCGCGGTTGTCGATGCCGGAGCCAGCGACCTCGATGTCAACGAAATCCATCGCGGCTTCTTGCGGGGAGCCGCGCGAGCAGGCGCTAAGCTTGTATGCAACGCCGAGGTCTCGGCCCTCAGCCGCGAGGGCGCCGGCTGGCGGGTGCAAACCAAAGCCGGTGAATTTGCCGGCCGTATCGTCGTCAACGCCGCCGGCGCCTGGGGCGATGAGATCGGGGGGCTCGCAGGCGCCCGTCCCGTGGGGCTGGTGCCGAAGCGGCGGACCGCCATCCTCTTCGATCCCGAACCGGCTGCAGACGTCCGCGTTTGGCCGATCATTATCGATGCCGACGAGCAATTCTATTTTAAACCCGATGCCGGGAAATTGTTGGGGTCGCCCGCGGACGAAACCGCATCTCCGCCGTGCGATGCTCAGCCGGAAGAAATTGACGTCGCCATCGCAGTCGATCGCATCGAGCGGGCGGCCAAGTTTCGCGTGCAACGTGTGCTGCGCAAATGGGCCGGGCTTCGCAGCTTTGTCGCGGACAACTCGCCTGTGGTCGGCTTTGATCAAGAACTGCCCGGCTTTTTTTGGCTGGTTGCTCAGGGCGGCTATGGAATCCAGACTGCACCCGCACTTGCCCGCATCGCCGCCGCCCTTGCCTGTGGCGCAGAAATACCCGAAGACCTGAGACGACTGGGCGTGGCGGCTGAAAACCTTTCGCCGGCGCGCATGACACATTAGCATCGCATCAGGCACAGAAGAGTTCGACAGCCTCCCAGCCGGCAGCGCGCTCACAACCGAGCAGAATCCAGAGGGAAAGCTGATGAAATTGATCGGTGTGGACGTGGGCGGCACTTTCACCGATGTCGTTTTGTTCGATACCGACAACAACGAAACGGCCGTTCACAAGGTGCCGACCACGGTCGACGATCCCTCTCGCGGCGTCATGCAAGGCGTCCTGGAACTGTGCAGCAGGATAGCAGCGCCCCCCGCAAGCATTGGTCATCTTTATCACGGCACGACGATCGCCACCAATGCGGTGCTCGAATACAAGGGCGCGCGCACCGGCATGATAACGACCAAGGGATATCGCGACGTTATCCATATCGGCCGGCATCAGCGGCCGATGCATTATTCGATCATGCAGGAGATTCCCTGGCAGCATCACCCGCTGGTACGTCGCGCCTTTCGCAAGGTGGTCGCGGAAAGACTCGTGCCGCCCAAAGGAGAAGTGCTCACGCAACTGGACGAAGATGCCGTGCGCCGCGCCGCCCGCGAGTTCTCGCAGGCCGGCGTCGAAGCCGTGGCGATCTGTTTTTTGTTCTCCTACCTCAATCCGGCGCACGAAGAGCGCGCCAAAAGCATAGTGCTGGAGGAGTTTCCCGGAGCCTTTGTCACAACATCATCGTCCGTCGTTCCGCAGTTTCGCGAGTTCGAGCGTTTCACGACCGCCGCGATGAACGCTTTCGTCGGCCCGAAGGTGCGTGACTACGTGGGCCAACTCGGCAATGCAATGCGCCAAGCGGGACTGAAAGCGGAGCTCCGGATCATGCGCTCGAACGGCGGTCTCGCGACACCGCAGATGATCAGCGACCTGCCGATTTTGACGCTGTTGTCGGGCCCTGCCGCCGGGGTGCTGGGCGGAGCCTGGTCCGGCGCTCTATCGGAGCGAAAAAATCTGATCACCTTCGACATCGGCGGGACTAGCGCCGATATCGGCGTGGTGACCCGCGGCCGTTTTGGCGAGGCGTCGGCGCGCGATACCTGGATCGGCGGATATCCGGTCATCGTGCCGATGATCGACATCCATACGATCGGCGCCGGCGGCGGCAGTATCGCGTATGTGGATTCCGGCGGGACGTTCAAAGTCGGACCGCAAAGCGCCGGATCCCAGCCCGGTCCTGCCGCCTATGGCCGCGGCGGCACGCTTCCCACTGTGACCGATGCCAATCTGGTTCTCGGCCGTCTTGACAAGGATAATTTTCTTGGCGGCAACATGAAGCTCGACGTGGCCGCCGCGCGGCAAGTGATCGGCGAATTGGCAAACCGCCTGCGGCTGGATTTGTACGAAGCCGCTGAGGGCGCAATCACCGTGGTCAACAGCAATATGGCAAACGCCATCCGGTCACGAACCGTGCAGAAAGGGATTGACCCGCGAGACTACTCACTCGTTGCTTTCGGCGGGGCCGGCCCATTGCACGGTGCCGAGGTCGCCGCGATGGTCGGCATCCCGGAAATTGTTGTCCCGCCCTATCCGGGCATCACTTCGGCAATGGGCCTGCTGACAACCGACATCAAATACGAATTGCTGCGCACGGTGTTCTTGATCAGCACGGATGTTGATTTCGAGCGATTGAATGGTGAATTCGCCAATATGCGCGCGGATCTCGAGGAGCAATTCCGCGCGGACGGTCTCCGCTCAGCCGACATCGCATTCCGGCGCTCGGCCGATGCGCGTTATCTCGGTCAAGGCTATGAGCTCCGCATCGACATGCCCGACGACGTTATTGACAGCGCGGCGATCGCGCACGCCTTCGAGCAGTTCCACTCCGTCCATCAAGCCGAATATGGCCATTCGTTTCCGCAAAGCCCGATCGAGATCGTCAACGTCAGGCTCACGGGCATTGCTGCCACGCCAACCATTCGCCGCGTCAAGGTGACAGAAGGCGGCAGCCTCCGCGACGCCCTGATCAAGACAGACGGCTGCTTTTTCCGCCGGGCCGGGCGACTGGAGCAGATGGACACGGCGTTCTATCGGCGCGAACTGCTTCCGCTCGGGGAGGAAATTGCAGGTCCCGCGATCATTCTTCAGACCGACAGCACGACGGTGGTGCCGCCTGGAAGCACTCTCTCTGCCGACGGCGGCGGAAATTTGATTATTCAGCTGCAAGGTGTGAAATGAACGAGAGCCCGCCACTCGACTCGCTCAACCAACGCATCGATCCGATTACGGCGAGCGTCATCCAGGGAGCGTTGGAAAACATCGCCATCGAGATGGGCTACAAACTCATGCGGATGTCCTATTCGAGCATCATCCGCGAGTTGGAAGACTTCGGTGCGGCGTTGATCGATCTTGAAAACCGCCAGTTAGCCGAAGCGAAGCAGAGCACCCCGCTGCAATCAGGCCCGATCCCTGGATACATACGTGGGATGCGCCGGCAGCTCGCCGAGCGCGGCGAATCCATCGAGCCCGGCGACGTTTTCATGCACAACGACCCCTACGCTGGCGCGACCCATGGTCCCGACGTGGCGTTTGTTGTGCCGGCGTTTCATCGCGGACAATTGGCCGGCTTTGCCGTCACCACGGCGCACCATCTCGACATCGGAGCACATACGCCGGGAAGCGGAGGCATTGTCGATGCCATCGACTGCTACGCGGAAGGTCTGCGCTTCCAGGCCGTCAAGGTGTACGAAGCCGGCAAAAAGAACCAGCAGGTCTGGAACATGCTGCGGACCAATATCCGGCTACCCGACCTTGTCCTTGGCGACATGGATGCTCAGATCGCCGCGTCGCGCATAGGAGCGCAGCGCTTTATTGAATTGATCGAACTCTACGGGCTCGACACCATCACGGCCGCGAGCGAGGCGATGTTTGATTCGTCCGAGCGGATGATGCGCGCTGCGATCGCGGCGCTGCCGGACGGTGATTATTCGGCAACCGCCATGCTCGATGGATTTCAGGACGATCCGAATCCGGCCCGCCGGGATTTGCCGATCAACGTCACGATCCGTGTTCGCGGCGACGAATTGACCGTAGACCTCACTGGAACGGCCGCACAGGTCGCCGATCGGCCGATTAATATGCCACTTGAGGGCACTGTCGATTGCGCGATTTGGCTTGCAGTTCGCTCGGTCCTTCTCGACACGGCGACGCACGGCTGGATTCCGCAGAACAGCGGCTTGGTGAGGCCAATCAAAATCGTTGCGCCAGAGGGTACGTTGGCCAATCCGATCTTTCCGGCGCCGGTCATTGCCCGCTTCTGCACCGGCATCGAGCTGTCGAACGCGGTCGTGCAAGCCTTTGCACAGGCGGTGCCGCGCCAGATCTGCGGCGGCTGCGGCAACGGCGGCGGCTTGATCCTCACCGGTCAGCAAGGCAACAATTTTTGGGTCCAGGTCGAACTCTTCTCTGGCAGTTATGGCGGTCGCTACGGCAGCGATGGGCTGGACTCGGTCGACGTGCTGTACGCCAATACCCGCAACAATCCAATCGAGGACATCGAATCGCATGTGCCTTTGCGCGTCGAACGTTACGAGCTTCGCGAGAACGCCGCCGCCGCCGGCAAATGGCGCGGCGGCGTTGGTTCGATCCGGCAAATCGCATTTTTGGCGGACGGCGCCGTTTCGATCGAAAGCGAGGGTCATAAATACCCGCCCAAAGGTTTGTTCGGAGGCAGCGACGGCACGCCCGCGCAATTGATCTGGACCAAGGCAAACGGCGAGGTCGTGAATTTGCCCTCAAAGCTTCCCTATCATCCGTTTTCGACCGGCGATCGCATCACGGCGGTCCGGGCGTGCGGCGGCGCGTACGGGGACCCGCTGGAACGCGAACCGGCGGATGTTTTGGATGATGTGCTCGACGAGTATATCAGCCGGGATAAAGCCCTTGCCGATTACGGAGTGGTGATCAGCGAGCGCTTCGAAATCGACGTTGAAGCGACTCGCCGCCAACGACAGGCCCTGAGCGGTAACTAGGATGGTGCACCCATGGAACGGATAGTCAACATCGCTGGAGCCCAGTTGGGCCCAATCGCCCGGAATGAATCCCGGCAGCACGTGGTATCGCGGCTCGTCGAGCTTATGCGTGACGCCAAATCCCGCTCCAGCGATCTCGTCGTTTTTCCGGAATTGGCGCTAACAACCTTCTTTCCGCGCTGGTGGATGGAGGATGAGGCGGAGATCGACAGCTTCTTCGAAACGGATATGCCGAGCCCGGCGACACGGCCGCTGTTCGAAACCGCAAAAGCGTTACAGATCGGATTTTACCTCGGCTACGCGGAGCTCGAACGGAAAAGTGGGGTCGCGCACCATTACAATGCGTCGATTTTAGTAGACAAGAATGGGGCGATAGTCGGCAAGTATCGAAAGGTGCATTTGCCCGGCCACGCCGACAATCGGCCGAGCTATCCGTTCCAGCATCTGGAAAAGCGTTATTTCGAGCCCGGCGATCTGGGGTTTCCGGTTTGGCGCGCGTTCGGCGGCAATGTGGGCATGTGTATCTGCAACGATCGGCGCTGGCCTGAAACTTATCGCGTGATGGGACTGCAAAGCGCCGAATTGATCCTGCTCGGCTACAATACGCCCACGCATATTCCCTGGATGCCGCTTTACGATCATCTGAACGATTTTCACAATCATCTTTGCATGCAGGCGGGAGCCTACCAAAACAGCACCTGGGTTGTAGGCATTGCCAAGGCCGGCAATGAGGAAGGCTGTCAACTCTTGGCCGGCAGCTGTATCGTGTCCCCATCCGGTGAAATCGTCGCGCTGTCGACCACGAGCGGCGACGAAGTCTTTACAGCCAGATGCGATCTTGAAATCAGCCGTCACAACAAGCTCGCCATGTTCAACTTCGCGCAACATCGTCGCGTTGAGCATTATCAGCGGATCACCCAGCAGACCGGCGCGATCGAGCCCGCCGCATAGCCGTTGATCGTCCTGGGTGGCGGATGCGCGTTGCGCTTGCACCGCGCACTGAGGAATAATGCAATATCATGATGAAACCAGGGGGCAAGAATGCTGGGGATGGACCGCGCCACGGTCGAGGCGGCGATCGAAAAATACGGCAACCGCGTCGGTGAGGTGATCGGCGTCAGCAAGAAGTTTGTCATTGACCAGCGCACCAATGACATTTTCGGTGCTTTGACCGAGAATCCGGACCCGATGCACAACGACGTGCACTGGGCGAAAGCGAGCCCGATCGGCAGCACCATCGTCTACGGCTATCTGCAAGTCTCCATGCTGGCGATGATCTGGAAGGACATCGGCCTGCCGATCTACAGTTCGGACGTCGCCTATACGCTGAACTACGGGCTGAACAAGGTCCGTTTTCCGTCGTATCTGCGCGTCGGCATCCCCGCGCACGGAAAGGTCAAGATGCTAGGCGTGGAAAGAAAGAATAAGGACCAAATCTTGTGGCGTTTCGAAGCCAGTATCGAGCAGGAAGGCAATCCGAAGCCGACGATGGTCGCTGAAGCTATTTTTACGATCCTGTTTTACAACAAACAGTAGCGTCCGGCGGCTTCCCGTCCGGCGGAAAGCAGCGGCCGTTCCGGCCTACACCCCCGATTGCGGGATGCCGGTTCGCTCGACTTTGCGCGGCGCGATGCTCTTCTTCCAGGTTGATAGAGCTTTGCTGACGGACTGGAACGGCCTGCGGGCAACGAATTGCCCGCTACCCTCCACGGTGTGAATGCCATCCTGGTCGACCACGGTTCTACCGCGGGAGAGAACGAAGCGCGGCAGGCCCTTCACCTTGCGTCCTTCGAAAACATTGTAGTCGATGGCCGACTGCTGGGTGGCAGCCGAGATCGTTTTTGTACGTTCGGGATCCCAAACAACGATATCGGCATCGGCACCGGGAACGATGGCGCCCTTTTGCGGATAAATATTTAGAATCTTCGCCGAGTTCGCAGACGTCACCGCCACAAATTCATTCAGGGTAAGCCGGCCCGTGTTGACGCCATGCGTCCAGAGCATCACCATCCGATCCTCGACACCGCCTGTGCCATTCGGAATTTTCGTAAAGTCCCCGAGCCCCAATCGTTTTTGCTCCGTGGAAAATGCAGCGTGATCCGATCCCACGACCTGCAGGGATCCTGCTTGCATGCCGGCCCAAAGCGAATCCTGATGTTTTTTGTTTCGGAATGGCGGACTCATCACACGTCTTGCTGCATGATCCCAATTCTCGTTGAAGTATTCGCTCTCATCAAGAATCAGATGCTGGATCAGAGACTCGCCGAAGACTCGACTGCCGCGTTGGCGGGCGCGACGGATCGCTTCATGGGCCTCTTCGCACGAAGTGTGCACCACATAAAGCGGCACGTCGGCCATGTCGGCGATCATGACGGCGCGGTTCGTCGCCTCGCCCTCGACTTCGGGAGGGCGAGAGTAGGCATGCGACTCCGGTCCGGTTTTACCTTCAGCCATCAACCTGGCCTGCAGTTGCGCAACGATGTCGCCGTTTTCGGCGTGCACCAAAGGCAAAGCTCCGAGCTCGCTACAGCGACGGAACGACGAGTACATTTCATCGTCGTTCAGCATGATCATGCCCTTATAGGCCATAAAATGCTTGAACGAGTTGATGCCCTTTTCGCTGACGACAGTCTCCATCTCTTCAAAAACTTGCTGACCCCACCAGGTAATCGCGACGTGAAAAGAATAGTCGCAATTTGCTTTTGACGACTTGTTGTCCCAGACCTTCAAGGCATCCAACAGTGATTCACCAGGGGATGGAAGCGCAAAATCGACAATCATTGTGGTGCCACCGGCTAAGGCAGCGCGAGTCCCGGACTCGAAATCATCCTTGGTGTAAGTACCCATGAACGGCATCTCGAGATGGGTATGCGGGTCGATGCCACCGGGCATGACGTAACAGCCGGTTGCGTCCAAGGCCTTGTCGCCCGACAGGTTCGAGCCGACGGTTCCGATCTTTGACCCTTCCAAGCGGACGTCCGCCTCGTAAGTCATATCGGCGGTCACCACCGTTCCGTTTTTAATGACGATCGACATCGCTGCCGCCTCCTCCTTTTGCCGCACTAGACCGATCGTGACCGTTCCCTAATTTGTTTCTGCAATGTCACCTTATCGATCTTGTTATTCGGCAACAGCGGCACCGAATCACTAATGATAAAATCTTTTGGAACCTTGTAATCGGCAATGCGTTCCTTGCACCACACCTTCAGCTCGCTCGAATTCAGTTCTTTACCGTTTTTCGGCACGATGTACGCGCATCCGACCTCGCCATACAGTTCATCGGCCCGCTTGACGACTGCGGCAAGACCCACACCTGGATGCTCTTCGAGACACATCTCAATTTCCCTCGGGTAGATGTTGTACCCGCCGGACTTGTACATCTCGGACATGCGTCCGATCAGTCTCATTTCGCCGCCCTGCAGCACCTCGACCCTGTCGCCGGTCTTCAGCCAACCATCGTCGGTGAAGGCCGCCGCAGTGGCTTCCGGCCGATTGAGATATCCGAGCATGCAGTACTCCGGTCTTATCTGCAGTTCGCCCTGCATGTCCACGCCGCCCGCTTTGCCGTCCTCGCTGATGACGCGGACTTCGCCGGACTTTGACTGGCCGAGAGTGACCGATAAAATTTCTGGATCCAGCCCGGGAGTACTGATTGTCACGGTGGAGTGCCCCTCGGTCAGTCCATAGTTGGTCTGCACCTTGCCCTGCCCTAATCGCTGGAGCTTGCGAATCTGATCTGGGCTTAGCGACGCGCCGACAAACATGAACAATTCCACGGAAGCAAAATCATCCGGGTTGAAAGATTTTGCCGAGAACATGAGATGAAACATCGTCGGCAGAAAGATCAGGATATTGATCTTATTTTCACGAACAAGCCTGCCGATATTCTCCGGCTCGAAGCTCTGCTGGAAAACCAGCGTGCCGCCGGCGACGCAAGAATAGGCAGAAATCAACTGTATCCCGCCAACATGGTTCATTGGCCACGGATTATAAAGAATTGGATACTCACCACTAAAATCAAAGTCCCTGATTTGGATTTGTCCGCGATGCACCATCGACTTGTTGCGCAGCAAGCATCCTTTTGGCTTCCCGGACGACCCTGACGTATAGACAATCATCGCCACATCTTCTTCGTGGCCGGCCTGTATGGTGATATCCGTCGGCACATCGCCGTCGGCCAACAGGTCCTCGAAGAGTGTTGTCCCTGGAATGGACTTGTCGAAGCAGACGAGGTTCCTGACCGAGTCGACAACGGACTTGAGCTTAAAGATATCGTCCTTGTATTCGCGGTCTCCTTGCCCGGAAACGAAGAACAGCGCGACCGGCCTGGCGTCGGCCGTGATGTACTCCATCTCCGGGCATTTGTATTTGGGATTGATTCCGAGCCAGATAGCGCCGATCGAAATCAGGGCAAGATGTAACTCATAGGCGTCAATTCGCGGGTAAGACAATACGCCCACGATGTCGCCTTTCTTTATTCCCAGTTTTAGCAATCTTCGCGCCAAGCGATCGACCTTTGGGATCAGCTGTCCATAGGTGATCGAGCCAGCCTCGGCGACGATCGCCAATCTTTCCGGAACCTCCGTTGCATGCACCCTAATGCAATCGACTATGTTGCGATATTTTTCTCTTTCCATTGCGGATACCTCGAGAGCTGGCGCGGTCGTGGCCGCATTTTGTGACAGATTCCGAAACTGGTGCGGTATCGGTGAGGCGCTTCATCGACTATAGTTTCCGTGTACAGGCGATCAGTCTGAAGCTTCCGAACTCATTCAATCAACATCCTCGCGGGACGCCGAGAACGATTCGATCTGAAGCGAAATCCGGACAGAGGTCGCCACATTGCAGGCCCAACAGAACCTCGCGGCCAAGTCACTGCGCATGCGATCCCGCCACTCTTTGGCGACGGAAAACCAGGGTGCCTTCTTAAGTTCTCATATTTCTTCGCCAGCTTCGTCTCTTTGGGCCATCTCCGCGTTGCAGGAAAGCACGCCCTAATGCGCCATAGTGCGGTTTCGCTCGACGCTGGCACGCGTAAGCTCTAGGGCGAGGCGGCTTCACATAGTCGGACTGGCATATCGGCCGCCAAGCGCGAGCAAACCATAGGCCGATCCCGCGATGTCAAAATTAAACGAGAAGTGCTGGCCGATGGCGAAGACGTCCCGAAGGTACCGCTGGAGCGGGTCGCGCGTGTATAAGCCCTGCGCCCCGTAGCATGACCATAGAACTTCAATCGCCTCGCGCGCCTGACTCACGGCGTAAGCCGAGTGCGCCCGAAACCGCAGCTTTGTTTCGATGTCTGGGATATCGTTGCGTTCCGCAGCGGCCTGGAGCTCAAGCGCAGATTGACGCAGGAGGAAACGTGCGGAGTTGATTAGACACCGGGCACGCCCGATTTTGATTTGCACTGCCTGGAAATCAGCAACCTTGGCGCCGGTGTACGTGCCCGCCCGCTTAGCCGTCGTCTCAAGGAACATTTCGTAGGCGCCCTCGGCCGCGCCCACTGCGGCAGGTGCCAGTGGGTGGCTCGAAGCGGCCACGACTGGTATTCGAAAGAGTGGGCCCGTGTTGAGAGCTGCCCCCGGATGTTGAAGTCCGCCGCGCGTTAGTACGAGCGGTAAAGCCCGGTGCTCAGGAACAAACAATTCGCTGACCGCAACGTCTTTGCTTCCGGTCGCCGCCGCACCCATGGCAAACCAAGTGTCGATGATGGTATAATTATGTTTAGGCACAAGGCAGAGACGCCAATCGATTGGGGTTTTGCCGTCTTCGTCATATACCGTGACGGCCAACATGTTCCAATCCGAGTTGTCGACCCCCGAGGAAAACGGCCAGCGGCCGTTGACAATGAACCCGCCGTCAACCCTGCGCCCGCGTCCGGCGGCAATTGCAACCGACGAGGCGATAAGTGCGTCCGGGTTTGCATCCCAAACTTCGTGTTGCGCTTCGGAACTGTAATATCCGAGTAGCCAGTGATGGGAGGCGAGGTTGCCGACGTTCCAAGCTGTTGATGGGCAGCCGCGGGCAAGCTCGAACGGGATGTCCACGACCGCCACAAAGTCGAGCTCCATCCCGCCAAAAATACTCGGCTGGTAAATCCGGAATAACCCGGTTTCGTGAAGGAGTTGCTCGTTTTCGCGGATGAGCAGCCGCGCGTCCTCCGCGCGCTGAGCGCGCTCGCGCAGAATTGGCACGATCTCCCGCGCCCGGCGCATTGCCTCGTCGTAGCTGACGCCGCGAAAATCGCGTCGAATCAATTGCGGAAGCGTGCCTGTAGCCGCTTTTCCACCAGTATTCTCTTTGGAATCCACTTTCGTACACGCCTTCTTGAGCAGGGTCTTAGCCGACCGACAGCGCCGCTGCGGATGAAGATCTCCAAAGCGGCAGCTCCAAGCCCAGCTTCCCTTAGCACAGGGCTGCTTAGCCTTCCGCCCTTGATCGCCTCCCGATCGCAGCGAGACCACCACGTCCTCATCGGGAGCTGCAGCGGAGATGCGCAGAACGCCACCCATGCGTCCACGAGCATCCGGCGTTATAAGTACGAGGCTGCCGGGCATATGGGGCCTCGATCTTATTCTCCGCTCGCATGGGCAAGCGCCGCCGCACTTTTAACGCGTCCCTCTTTCGCCCTTTTTGAACACTGCGCATCGATCTAGCCGGTGGAAGCGTAGGTCTCAAGGCGACATGAGAGGCACCGGGGTCCGGCGGCACGTGGCAACCATCTTGGCGGACGTTCTAAAAAGTGCCGCGGGGTTAATAGCGGTCCGCCCCGCGATCAGGGCAAGCGCGATCAAGCCCGCGCGTTGCTGGCGCCGGTCTATAACTGGTTCACCGAAGGCTTTGACATGCTCGACCTGAAGCAGGCAAAGGCGCTGTTGGAGGAGTTGGCGGCGTAGGTCGTGCGGACCGAGTTGGCAATACGAAGACCGATCGTCGTTATCGCTTGCATGTTATCGCTTGCATGAACCCATCCGAATCCTGGGAGCCCTCAAGAGGCTCCTTCATGGCAGTCACGTGCCGTGGAAGGGTCGTCCCCTAGTATCAAAAGGTGACACCGTGCAGCGCAGCAAGAAGTCATCGGCGTCGGAATTGGAAGTACGAGCTGTTTGGCGGCCTAAAGATTTGTGCGAGGGTCGTAAAGGTTGGAGGATAGACATGAGTTCACAGTTCGACCCCGGGGCAAGAATGAACACGTTCTCAGGGAACTACCCGATCCAGCACCGATCCGGCGAGATCGAACGCCTGAATATACAATCGAGAGCAATGGCTCCCGACACGGTTGCAATGTTGGAGCGGTTCGGACCCATGACGGGCTGGGTCTGTCTCGACATCGGTTGCGGACCGGGCGGCATTACTGATCTTCTTAGTGCGCGCGTCGGGCCTGCCGGCCGGGTAATCGGGCTCGACATGAATGCACAGTTTCTCGATCACGCGCGCCAAAACGCGCCGAGCAATGTCGAGTTTCGACTGGGCGACGCCTATCAGTCGGACTTGCCCGCCGGCACCTTTGATCTCGTTCACATGCGCTTTGTCGCCAGCACTGCTGGAAACCCTGAGCAGCTTCTCAAGGAGGCAAGGCGTCTAGCGCGGCCCGGCGGCGTCGTCGCGCTCCAGGAACCGGACGGCTCGACGCTGGCCTGCTATCCGCCGCATCCGGCGTGGGACCGTCTCCAAGCTGCCTACATGGCAGCATTTAAAGGAGTTGGCTCTGATCTCACGTTGGCGCGGAAACTCTACTTTGTGGTCCACCAGGCCGGCCTTCACAACGTGCAATACCGGACTGCCTTACTTGGCGTCCGCTCGATGGACCCTATGGTCGACTATCTGCCGTCCATGATCGAGTTGTTGCGAGCAGCAATTCTTAGACTCGGTCTTCTCTGTGAAAGCGATCTTGTCGCGACGCTCGCCGAATGCCGCCAGCACCTCGCCAAGCCCGGAACCGCATTCACGATGTACACGCTCGCGCAGGTGTGGGGCTGGATAGTATAGCGTTGCCGACCTCGGCTCAGTACTTGCTCCACTGGTCTAAACCCCAAAGTAAACGCGCCGTCAGCCCAGGAAGCACGGTATTAGCAGGTGGATTCTTCCGCGCAGCCGTGATCATCCGCTTGTCGGCTCGTTTCTGAGCACGCGAAAAATCGCAGACAGAAAGCGCAATCGAGTTTGCACATGGCACTGAATTGCCCTAGCGCAACGTCCGCTTTTCGGTTGCTATCGGGGCTAATACCAATCCTCAGATTAAGTGACCGACGGCGGCCCAGTCGCGGCGTGCGATGGACATGATTTTCCAGGGCTGATCGATCAGTGTGTTCCATGCGTAGCAACAGTGATCGACGATGTCGTCGAAGGATTTGAAGATTTGGTTCGACAGCCAGTTCTGGCGCATGAACTGCCAGATGTTTTCTTGGGGGTTGAGCTCCGGCGCACGCGGCGGCAGCGGCAGGAGCGCTACATTGCTGGGAATCCTGAGGTCTTTGGCGCCGTGCCAGCCGGCCTGATCGAGGATCAGGATGGCGTGCGCGCCGGCGGTTACTCTTGTAGCGATCTCGTCGAGATGAAGCTGCATGGCTTCGGTGTTGCAGAACGGGAGAACGAGAGCGGCGCCAGCTCCGCGTTCAGGGCAAACCGCGCCGAACAGATAGGTCGACTGCGTGCGCTGATCATGCGCGGCGCGGGGACGCGAGCCCTTCCTGGCCCAACGATAGGTGAGCTTGTTCTTCTGGCCGACCCGCATCTCGTCCTGGAACCAGACCTCTAGCGGTGTGCCCGGCGCGAGCTTGGCGCGGACTTCCGCCACGCGTACGGCAAAGTTTTTTTGAACGCCTCCAAGGCATCAGGGTCCTGCTTGTAGGCTTTCGGCCGTGCGCTCACATGCGTGAAGCCCAGGCTCTTCAAAGCACGATAGATCGTGTCGTCCGAGACCGAGAGCCCAAACTCCTCGTGCAGCCGCATGATCAGGTCGCACGCCCGCCAGCGCACCACACCATGCACCGCCGGGATCGGACCCTCCTCCACGAGCCGAGCCAGAAAGGCCCTGTGTTTTTTGCCCAGCTTGGGCGGCACGCCCGGGGAAGGAATGTTGATGAGACCGTCCGGCCCTTGCTCGTTGAACCGGATCACCCAGTCCCGCAACGTCTGACGGTCCATTCCGCCTATCGTCGCCGCATTCGTCCGCGATGCTCCATCGAGCACCGCTGCGATCGCCAAAAGCCGCCGCGCCTGCGCGCCGTCTTTCGCCCGCTTGGCAAACCCGCGGACCTCGCCCGCCGTATAATCAGCCCTCACCGCAATCGCCTGGCCCATGGCAAACGACCCTCCGTTTGCCACCTTGAATTATTTCGCAGACGATTTGGGAATCCCGGAGAGTCAGCCACTCCGCGCGTTGGTATAAGCCGACGTGGCCTGGAGCAAGTCAGGGACTTGCTGCTGGAAAGCAGGGTGCCTGGACCGAGTTATCGATGGGAGTTTGTTGACGCCGCGGAGGTTTTGCCGCAGCAAATCGAGCGACTGCCCACAGAACCCAGCGTTTTCGTGGAAAATGCGTGGGTCAGATTTCGTATCGACACGATACAGAACGCGCTGCTCAAACGTGGGACTCTCGTGGTCAGGAAATCGGAAGGCGCAGTCGTGCGAATCTCGAAAGGCAGCCCGGCGGCCTCGCGGATGCAGCTTTTGACCTCGGCGGCGATACCGTCGAGAAGCGAGAAGCAGCTCGCCAGCTCCGAGGCGGTGTCGACCACGGCGGTCTTCGGCTTCGCCATGTTGGCCTTGGAAAAGCCGAGCGTCCGCCATTGCGCGCGCCGCCGCCCACAGCGCGGCGCCGGGTTTGAGGTTGCTGCAGAGCGGCCTCGTCATTTCTCACGCCTGCCCATATATGCTTGACCAACGTCACGGGTGGCGGAGCGATCAATCAATGCGGGTAGTCGGCATCGACGTTGGCGGCACTTTCACCGACTTTGTTCTTTACGACAGCGGTCGTTCCGAGCCGAGGGTACTCAAGATTTCGAGCAGCGCCAATCTCACCGATACGATGACCGCGGGGATTGTGCAGTTATGCGCCGGGGGCGGCATCGCGCCAAACCAGATCGATCGCGTAATCCACGGCACGACGGTCGCGACCAATGCGGTGATCGAACGCAAGGGCGCGCGCACCGCGATGGTGACCACCGCAGGCTTCCGCGACGTCATTCATATCGGCCGTCACCAGCGCCCACAGAATTACTCGATTCAGCAAGATATTCCCTGGCAGGCCAATCCACTGGTCGAGCGCTATCTGCGGTTTGAAATTCCCGAGCGGATTGTGCCGCCGCGCGGCGACGTGCTGGTCGAACTCGACGAGCAGTCAGTTCGTCGCGCCGCTGCGGAGATGCGGCGCGCCGAGGTTACCGCGGTCGCAGTCTGCTTCCTGTTTTCGTATCTCAACCCCTCGCACGAACGGCGCGCTGCTGAAATCCTGACCGAGGAGTTGCCTGGCGCCTTCGTGTGCGCGTCGAGCGACGTTATCCCGCAATTTCGCGAATTCGAACGGTTCACGACCACTGCGTTGAACGCGTTCGCCGGACCGCGCGTCCACAACTATCTTCAGGACTTCGAGAGGCGATTGCGCGATCTCGGAGTTGGCGGCCCTATTCACATTATGCAGTCCAACGGCGGCACGGCGACGCCGGCGAGCGCCAGCCGGCGCCCGGTCCGCGCTGCTGCTTTCGGGTCCGGTCGGCGGCGTGATCGGCGGCGTGTTGGCCGCTCGCGGCACCCAGCACCCCGTCATTACGCTCGACGTCGGCGGCACCAGCGCCGACATCGCGGTTGTCACGGAAAAAGGCCTCGTCGAGGCGCGGTCGCGCGACACCTGGATCGCCGGCTATCCGGTGTTGATGCCGACAATCGACGTGGAGTTGATCGGAGCCGGCGGCGGCAGCATCGCCTATCTCGATGCCGCGGGCGGCCTCCACGTCGGCCCGCGCAGTGCTGGTGCGCTTCCAGGTCCGGCTTGCTACGGCCGTGGCGGCACCGAGCCGACGGTGACCGACGCAAATGTGGCGCTCGGTCGATTGCCTCCGGTTCTTGCCGGCGGTTTGCAGCTCGATGCAGCCAAAGCCGCAGACGCGATCGGGCGTCTGGCCGAACGATTGAAGATCGATGTCGTCGAGTGCGCCGCGGGCGTGCTCAAAATCGTCAACGAGAACATGGCCTCCGCCATTCGCATCAAAACCATCCAGCGCGGCCTCGATCCCCGCGATTTCCTGCTGGTGGCATTTGGCGGCGCCGGTCCGGCCCAGGCGGTCGAACTTGCGGAGATCCTGCAAATCCCCAAAATCCTCGTGCCGCCAAATCCGGGAGTCACCGCTGCGGCCGGCCTGCTGGCCGCCGACATCAGGCTCGATGTCTCGGTGTCGATCCTGGCAAAGCTGCCGACGCTCGATCCATCCAGTATCGACGACCGCTTCGTCGTCTTGGAGCGCGAGTTGCACACGGCGCTACGGGAGCAGGGCGCCGGAGACGCGATCCGCATCGAGCGTGCCGTCGATGCCCGTTACGTGGGGCAGAGCTTCGAGCTTCGGGTTCCGCTGGCGGAGGGCACGATCGGCCCTGACGAAGTCGTCGGCATCTCCGAGCGGTTTAACCGGCTGCATCATGCGGAGTTCGGGCACAGTCTCGCCAATGTGGCGGTCGAGCTCGTCAACCTACGGCTGACCGGACTGGGGATCATTGATCGTCCGGGTGTCCCCGAAGTGCGCGGCGGATCGCTTGGCGAGGCATTGATCGGCTCAAGCCCGGCTGTGTTCACGGTGAACGGCGGACCGAAGGTCTACGACACACCAGTCTATGCACGCGAGCGGCTTCCGGTCGAGCACGAGCTTTCGGGACCGGCCATCATCGTTCAGCTCGACTCCACGACGGTCGTGCCCCCGACCGCCTCGGTGAACCGCGACCGCAGCGGCAATTTGCTCATTTCCGTCAATCGCTCGGCCGCCGAAGAGGAGTAGCGACAAATGGACACGATCACGATGCAGGTGATCGGCGGACGCCTCGCGTCGATTGCAGCTGAGATGTCGCAGAAAATGATCCGGATGTCGTTTTCGATTCTGATCAAGGAGTCCGAGGACATCGGTTGCGCGATCACCGACGCCGACGGCAATCAGCTCGCCGAGGCCGACACCTCGCCCTTGCAAATGGGGCCGATCCCGTTCTACGTGCGCGGCGCCAAACGCATTCTCGCCGAACGCGGCGAAGACATTCGGCCGGGCGATGTTATCATGCACAATTCGCCGTATCACGGCGCCTCGCACGCGCCCGACATCGGTGTGCTGGTTCCGGTGTTCAGGGATGGGCGCCTCGTGGCCTTTGCGGTCACCACCGCCCATCACATGGATATTGGTTGCGCTAAACCCGGGACCTCGGTGATCGATGCGGTCGATGAGTGGGCTGGCGGCCTGCGACTCCTCGCGCTCAAGGTCCGCGAGGAAGGTCGCGAAAATATCGGCATCTGGAGAATGATTGCCGACAACGTCCGCATTCCAGACCTTGTCATCGGCGACCTGCGAGCCCAGCTTGCGGCGGCCGAGATCGGTGCCGCGCGACTCAACGAGTTGTTTGACGAAATCGGCATTGACCGGGTGTTCGAGGCTCAGCGGCTGCTTGAGGATTACTCCGAACGGATGCTGCGTCGGCAGATCGCTGCGCTTCCCGACGGCGAATATCGCGCGGAGAGCATCCTTGACGGTGCTCCCGAGGATCCGGCCAATCGTGATCTTCCGATCGTCACCACCTTGCGCATCGCCGGCGACACGCTTGAGGTCGATCTCGCCGGCACGGCGCCGCAATTACGCAATCTGCCGTTCAACATGCCGCTCGAAGGAACGGTGACATGCGCCATCTATACCGTGATCCGCTCGGTACTCCTCGACAGTGAAATCCACGACTGGGTGCCGCAGAACAGCGGGCTAGCCAGACCGATCAAAATCTCCGCGCCGCTCGGCTGCATGGCCAATCCGATCTTCCCGGCGCCGACCTTGGCACGCGCGGTCGGCGGGCTAGCGGTAGCCGATGCGCTGGTCCGGGCATTTGCGAAAGTTGTTCCCGAGAAAGCTTGTGCCGGTTGCGGGACGCTCTCGGTTTACAGCTACAGCGGTCTCTCCGACGCCGGATACTGGGTTCACATGGACATCCACGAAGGCAGCTACGGCGCGCGCGCGACCAAGGACGGCATGGACGCGGTCGACACGCTGTACACGAACACCCGCTGCGCGCCGATCGAAGAGATTGAGACGGCATATCCGTTGCGCTGCCGGCGATGGATGCTCAACAACAAACCGATCGGCCATGGTCGATTCCGCGGCGGCGTTGGCGGCATGCGCGAGTTCGAGTTCCTGACCGACGGTTACATCTCCAGCGAGGCTGACGGACAACGCCACGCGCCGGTCGGCATCTGTGGCGGTCAGGATGGCTATCCCTCCGAGATGTGGCTGATTGATGCCGACGGCAGCGCCACGCAACTCGGATCGAAGCTCACGGGCCGCGATGCGCGCAAGGGACAGGTCTTCCGCGTAATCGCCGCGAATGGCGGCGGCTATGGGGATCCGCTGGATCGCGATCCCGATCTAGTGTTGCGCGATTGGCGTGACGGCCTGCTCGGCATCGACGAGGCGCGACGCGTGTACGCGGTGGTGATCCGCCCGGAGGAGCGTAGCATTGATCGCGAGGCGACCAAGGCGTTGCGCGGCTAGGGCACATCGGCTGCGCTTTTGCCGAAGACTTCCTGGTTCTTCGTGACTTCTCGGCTTGGATCGGGCTAGTACCGAAGCAGAACTCAAGCGGCGGCAAGCGAAGGCTTAGTGGCATCAGCAAGCTTTGGTTCCGCTTCGGACAACTGATCGGATGTCCGGTAATGGCCCCCTTTTGCGACATTTCGCTGTGACGCAATAACGTGTCTGTTTTCGAAGCAGAGCGGACGTCTCGCGTGTCGTCCACTCAACGAATTTATGAGTTCACGCCCTAAAGGGTTTCGTCATAGCCGCGGGTTGCTCCGTCCCCTCAGTCGTTATTGTCGCGGACCAGCGCGGCCTCGCGGGCGGAACGCAAATCGCTAATGCTGATAATATCGGCGTCCTTGAAGGATCAGGCGGCCAAGATGCAGTTGGCAGATGAGCTAGGCGAAATTGTCGACGTTCTAGAGAGGACGTAACCGCTTTTAACCTGCCTGGCTGTGAAGCGCGCCGTACTGGCGCCCAAGGCGAATTCTCGTGCGTCACCTCGTCATGAACATGGGGACTGGTCTCCAACTACCGGAGACCAGTCGCTACGGACAAGCGGAGAGGACGTGGCTCGCGAAATCGAAAGCCCACCCCGGGCGCGGAGCGATTCAGGTGATTAACGTGCGAGATCAAGTTATCTAATCCTGCGTATCAGAACCTTACGCGACCGGTCATGACCGCCGGCTTGCTGTCTCTTCGCAGCAAGTATCTGGTCGCATCGGCAAGGTGATCTTCGACACGATTCGGTATGTCCTCGGGATTGCCGTCGAGGTCGCGGGGCAGCACGGTAACGGTCTGGATCCAGTGCACGCAGTTCGAGGTGATGAAGAGGCCGGGGTTCTCGCGTGCGCCATTTTTGTTGGGAATGGTGGCGAGTAGCATGCCGCGCATGGCCTGCCAGCCCTGCACACGCGAGCCCGGAGACTTGTCGGCCGGCTCCCAGTACACGCCGGAGTGGCGGACACCATCAATCATAACAGACTCGGCGAACTCGTCGGCCATACTGTCGGCAAGGCCGGCGGCGCTGCCCTGCTTCGGGTTGAAAATCATGTTGTCGGCGATGCCCGTACGTACCTGCTTGATCCAGTTCCCGGTCAGCGGATCTTGATAGCGAAGGCCGTTGGCGATCTCTTTGGCGATGCCGGCGCGTTTGATCTGATCGATCGACCAGCGCACGCCGGTATCGGGCTGGTGCGGATGACAGCCATAGAGTTCGTCGAAGATGACGGTATCACCACGGATGAAATGCAGCACGCGACCGCCGGGCAGGACGATCGGGGAGCCGTCGCTGATCGCCGCCCAGATCCAGGCGAATGGTTTTGAATCGCCCCAATCGAACGCCGCCGTGATCCGCCACGATTGCGGGATTACAGCGGTCGCGATCGGCGGCAGCATGCAGTGCTTCGACGCCTCCGGCCAATCGCCATCGAACATGCCGCCCGATGAAATCGTCCACGATCCCTTGGTCCAGGCCTCGAGTTGGCCGGGGCGGATCGCGGACGCGACGATATTGGCGAGATAGTCCGGCTGGGTGGTAAGCAACAATTGGTTCTCGGCAAGCGTTGAGTAGATCGCTCGCCGCGGCAAACCGTGTTCGTCCTCGATCCGCGGTCCGATGGTGGTGCCGTTGGGGTCTGTGGTCTTGAACCGGCGCCGGACCCAGTTATGGCCGGGGCCGTCGGGGTTGGTCGTGGCGCGCACCCGCATCGGGATGTTCGGCACCGGTGAGCGCAGGCAGGCGAGCATCTGCTTATACGGCTGATCGTTCTTGTACTGAGTGAGCTCCTCGAAGCCGATCCAGGTGAACGATTGCCCGATATAGGTGCGGTAGTCGGAGGTCTCATCAAAGTAGGCGAGCTTGAGCGTCTCGCCTGTTGGCCACGTCCATACATTCTGGTTCTGGTTGAAGCGCGCATTCGGCCAAATCCGGGGAATCACCTTGGCACAAAGCGATTTGATTTCGGGGAAGCCGGTCATCGATTGCCGAATCAAAATACCTTTCCAGCTCCCGCCCCAGCCGGCCCCAACTTCGGCGAAAAAATCCGTCAGCAGCGTCAGCGTCTTTCCGGTGCCGCGCGGGCCGGCGAGCAGCACTTCGCGCTCGGGGGCGGCCAAAAATGCTTCCTGAGAACCGGGCTGGGCGACGAGCGCAACCTCACGATACACGTCCGCCTGATCAGTCTCGATGAACGGGATGTATTCGTTGTCGCGCAGCTCGAAATGATGCACACGCACTCGCATTTCAGGGTCCTCACTTTTTTCACTTTTTTTATTTTTTCAGGGTCGGGCTCGATTCCATAGTTTGAGAATTACCAAAGACCCCCACGCCCTTTGCACGACCCCTCCGGTTTGAGGGGTACCCCGTAGCTCGCCGACGTCGTGGCATGTCCTCGAGATAGCTTTCCTGCCAGCCGTGAGCGGTGACGTTCGTCGCACAAGAACGCCGCGCGAACTTTTAACCAACTACCCTTCATTGCGATCCCGATCTTAATGAAAGGATTTCAGTTCACCGCTTCGGACAAAATCGTTCACCGCAGAAGCGCCGATCGCAGGCGGCGAACAAGTGCGAACGACCCTTATTCGCGTAATCGGTCTTATGGAATCTGTGAACGCCGCCGATTTATTTGCGTAAAATTTGTCTGACCCTCCAGCCCGGCATGATCGAGGCCTAGCGCCGGCGCACGGGATAACCATCGCCCCCGATCGTGATGTAGCCAGATCGCGGCTCGTCGCCACTCATCCTAAAGCCGCCGCCGTGTTGCAACCGCGGATCGGGACCGCGACCGATGCCCTCGGCGTCATAACGTGCCGAGGCGCGTCCCGGCGGCACAGTCGGTGCCGGAGTAGACCGCGGCGGCGCGTTGCGTTGTTTGTCGGGTAGCGAAGGGCGCGGGTCCTGGTCTCGCACCGCGGCGGCGCGCTCACAGCGCTCAGTGATCGCGGCACGCTCTTGCGGCGTCACCAGCTTCAACAAGAATGGATTACAGTAGCCTTGACGGATCAGGTGTTCCGCCGAACTGACGCGATGGGGAATGCCGGCGGCCGTGTAGGCGCGATCGATTTCGGAATTGTCGACAATGACCACGTCCGGTTGCGGCGGCCGCAGCTTGCCGTCGGCGTCATAGAACAGCGTTGCTTCGACCAGGAAGACCGCAGCGGCCCGCCTTATTTGCGCGGATGCCGAATTGGCGCAGTTGGATGCAGTTATGCGTCTCCTACTGGAAAGCATTTAGTGATGCGGTCTCCAGCCGCGCAAATCACAATCAATCAAGTTGAATACGCGCATCAAAAGCCGCGCTGGAAAAAGCTCATCGAAAAGGGGCGGCTTTCGCCTCCGGATTCGGAAGAGTGGATGGGGACTTCACCGGCCGTTTTACGGGATCATGTGAGCGGCCTGAATGATCGCAATCAGTTGCCCCCGACTTTAGTCCTAGTCGAGAATTAAGTGAACTTTGGCCTCAATCAGAGTCCGCTGCCTTCCTACGACTTACTCACAGTCATGGATACCGACGAACAAAACCAAATGCGTCGCCATCGGCGTACCGAGGCATAGTGTCTTTCGCCAGTCCGCTGCCGTTTATCTTCTCGAGTGGGTCAATCGGCCCGTTGGCCCGGGGCTCTGCCAGGGCCGCCTTGCCCATGCGCGGGTAGCTTCGGACATCGTTTCAAAAATTCAGATTGCCGCACCGGCATGCTCTTTCCGGCTTCGTAAGTTTCCACCGCCAGGATTTGGGTGGACGTCCTTTGTTTTTGATAGCGAGGTACGAGGAGGCGCGGTCTTGAATAAATAGGGGACGCCGGCACTTTTGGCGACGACGCGACTTCCACCCGCTCACAGCGGAAGCAGTGCATCCGGCAAGGCCGGCGTCTATCTTCGGCCCATCGCCAGCAAACATGGTCCCAACGGAGGCACCTGGGGCTTAGGCCCAAAGCAGATAATCGTGAATGGCTGCCGGTAACCCGCCGCAGTTAGTTCGAAGACCGTACGACCGTAAAACTCGCGCTCCGTTTCTTCTGGTCCGCGTTGCCAGCTCCGGCCTTCGTGTTCGACGTGATCAGCAAAGAAGAAAACGGCAATTGGCGGCGGGCTTGGTCCAATTCCAGCCTTGGCCTCAAGCTTTGCGAGCCGCTGTCGAAGCGCGCTTTTCATCGGGGACCAGGAATTGAATCTGCGATGTGGCCCTGCGTCGACGGCAAATTGCACAATTCGGGATGGTGGCATTCCAAATAACCGGAAGCGATCATTTCCAACCGTGGCAGTCCGCCGAAAACAATTTGCGAAAGCCCCTCCGGCTGTGTCGTCGCTCGTACCCGAACGCAAAACGACTTAAACGTTTCGTTCGGCGCAGCTTCCCATTCGTGAGCGCCGCTGCTCGCAATTGGAGCAACGCCCGGTGCGAGGCCGCCGCGCATAGTAATTTCTGGGTCCGCGTGAGCTAGCGCGTCAGCGATCCCAGCCCTCGCCTCAAGGCGCTCAACCCGTCGGGAAATTTCACGGCGCATCGGTGCTGCCTAGTTGCGCCTCAAGCATAGCGATATGGTGATCGAGTTCGCTGTCGCTCATTGCTTGTGCACGGCGCTCAAGCTCGTGCAGCGGAAGCGCGCACAATTTGTCGGTGGCATCAACAAAGCTAGCCTCGATCTTCCGCAGGCGACGTTCAAGCGCCTTGCGCATGGGCTTTCTCTTCTAGCGCGTGAAGTCGAGTTCTCGATTTCGTTGACCTCAATCGCCTTAAGGTAAGTCTCAATCACGCTCGCCAGTTCGGCGGCTTCGCTCGGCGTCAATTCACCGGATGCCAGCGCCGATGTGATCGACGCCATTGCGTTGCTTGCGTCGGCGGCCTTGCTCATTACCGGGATTGCGAAATGCACCGGCCGATCACGTCGAGGTGGTATGATGCGATCCAGGCAGAGGCGCAATGCGACCATGTCGCCTCGCTTGGCTTTTTCAATGACGGTGCGAACCATTGCTTCAGCTTCGCCGTCAAGGAGCCGTTCGGCAAGCATCGTCGCCCGGTGGCGTGTGCCCCGAGGCTTGCCGGCAGGATTGCCGGACTGCCCTGGCTTAAATCGCCGGCCGTGCCCGCGAGGTCGCTGCTTTTCGCCTGCATTTTCAGCCATAGCGCCGTAGGCACCATATATCCGTCGTGACCCGCGAGACAGATCAGAAAGGTCGACAGATCGTGGGACTAAGTCGTTGCCGCCGCGGTTGATTCCGCCACATCGTTCCGATCTGTCCCACCTGTCTCATCTGTCGCTGCATTGGGCAGGCCATATCGGCCACGGCCGACGCGAACAATATCACCGTCACGCGACATCCGACCGCACAGGAGGTCCGCCGCGTTTCGTGACTTTAGCGTCGCCGCGGCCATGATTGCTCCGACGCCAAGCGGCCCATCGCGCAACGCGTCGATCACTCGCGCGCGCTCATCAGTACGCCGCGCCTCGGCGGCCGCGCCGAGAATGACCCATCGGCATGTCTCTCGATCGAATCGCGCCGCCTGCTCTACATCCTCGATGAGGTCGCGCCCGCGCGCATGTAGGGTCACACCACCGCCATCGCGACGCAACAGCAAGACACCATCTACCCCACCGGTCAGCCCGAGTGTGCCCGATACGGTGTCATACACGTCATCTGCCGCCATCTTGCGATCATGATGGGCGACAATGATGGCGAGGCCAGGATGCTCATGCGCAAGCGCGATAAGGCCAGCGGATGCCGAATAGTCGGCGGCATAGTCTGTTTGGTCGCGCCCCCGTGTAGCGCGCACGCGTGCGAGCGTGTCGATCACTATTAGCGTGGGAGCCGCGACCACCGCTGACCACGCGCGAAGATCGTCAATTCCGCCCTGGTCGAGGCGACGCCATGTTGTCGCGATCGTAAGCCGCGACGGCCAGGATTTACAGCGGGAGCCATAGTGTTGCGTGAGCCGGCGTTGCATGCGGCGTTCGCCATCCTCCAAGGCGAGGTAGAGCACGTCGCCATGCGCCGGCGCGTCGGAAGCTACCAGCGCGCTCACACCGTTGGCGACAGCGCCGGCGACCTGGAGCGCGAGCCATGATTTACCAAGCTTTGGCCGGCCAACCAACAAAGTTACCCCCTCAGGGATCATGTTCTGCACGATGTAGCGCATCTCGGGATATTTCCGATCGCATAGGCTCTGCGCTCCAATCACGCGCGTGCGCCAGTCGCGCGCATCGAGGGGCATCACATCGTTACCACGCCTCGCGCGTGTCCCATCGCCATTCGATGCGGCGCGCGCCATAGTCACTTGGGCGTCATCCTCACTGAGGCCAGCCCGTTGCGCCAGATCGTACACCGCATCGACGATACATTGAGCCACCGTTGCGTCACGGGAGCCAGAGTGCATGTGCATGAGCTCAATTGCCGCGCGGTCGTATATGCCCCGCGGGTCCGCCGCCCGGTCGATTACGCGACGCCATGAGGCGATGGTGTCATGGACGATGGACGGTATCTCGATCGCGTCCCCGTCGGCGAGTAGATCGGTCATCGGCGCGCCGCGGCGTTATTCCACTCGTTCCGCACTCAGGTGGATGCAAGAGGTCCTGTCTCCTCGTTGCCGCGCCGCATCTTGCGACTGCGGTCTCTGTTCGATTCCGCCTCTGATGTGCTGCGGCGTTTGTGCCCGGCCATCCACGCTAGACCGGCCTCTCGCGAGTATCGCACCGAACGGCCGATTTTTGCATATTCAGGGCCGCCGCCGCGCATTCGAAGCTTTGCGAGCGTGGATTCAGAAACGCCGATCAACTGAGAGAATTGGCGCGGGGCCAAATATTCCGTGTGCATGTTAGTCACCCTGCGTGACAGTCTCGATGCTCCCGGGATAGCCGCACTTGTCCGCAAATGCGATGGACAGTTTCAGGCATTATTTGTCCCCAGAAATGCCTAACTGGCTGGAATACCTGACCTTTTTTTTCGCAGCGAGTCTCCGCTCCGATGCCCGCGCAGGGAACGGCGCATCTCTCGCTCAATCTCAATGCGCCTTGCTGTTTCCCGTCCGCGCGCGTTCACGAGGCGCCTAATATGCTTTCCGATCGCCTCGGCGCTGTTCCCAAATTCTCCAGGTTTGGATTCATGCAGGAACGCCGCAACGCGTCGCGGCGCCGATTTCGCACCGGACGCCTCTGCAACAGAAGTCATACAAATCCAACAACTGGCGATCCCGGAGGGGATTAGATCGACCGCGGGTTTTAGACAGCAACGCTGTTGCAAACGAATCAAATATCCGCTGCGCCTCGCTCAAACCGAGCCGGACTGTTAGTTCAGAAAACAACTGCCCCAGCACAAGTTCTGCGTCGCGCCGAGTTGTCGCCTCACGCCAGAGCCTCGCCGGCGCTATTTCTGGTCCCGCTGGGAGGGCGGGTAAGCCCAAATCACGCTTCACGACTTTGCGACTTGGATCGGCACTACCGAGCCGTGCGGCGACTTGAGACTCTGGCTCGCCCAACGCCGCGACTAGCCGAGCGCCGATATGCTCGGACGCGCGCCGCAACGGGTCGGTGTCCAAGTGCGCGTACCGTTGCGTGGTGCTCGCGCGGGCATGGCCCAACAGCTTGCCGATAATCGGCAAGCCGAGGCCCGCGCCGGCGCCGAAACTCGCATGGGTGTGCCGTAGATCATGAATGCGCAGGCCCGCAAGGCCGGCCCGCTTGGCGATCGAGCGCCATGGTCGGTTAAGGTCGGCGCGCGGCTTCTCGTCGGCAGCTCCGGCGCTCTGGCCAGCAATAACATGGGCGCCGACGCGTTGAAGTCCAGCGAGCACCGCGAGCGCAGGAGCATTCAAGATGATTGATTTCGGCCCGGTCTTGCTGTCGGGGAGAAAAAGCAGCCCGCGCTCAAGGTCCACATGCCGCCATTCGAGTTTCAGGATCTCGCGCAGCCGGGCGCCGGTGAGGATTAAAAGACGGATGGCGGCAGCCGAGAATGGATCGATGACCGTGCGGCGATTTGCTTCCTTGGGCGCGTGCTTAGCGGTCGCTTTCCTATCGTCAACTGACCACGGCAGTCCGACCGTTTCAGCCTCCCGGATCGAGTCCCCCAGCCTCCCGAGTTCGTCGCTGCTCAGGAAACGCTCGCGCCCCTTTTCGGGGTACTTGTCGATACCGCGCGCCGGATTGAATGCGGCCTGCACGAGCTTACGCTTACCAGCGAACGCATAGAGGCTGCCGACCACCGCCAACATGCGGTTTGCTTGGTAGGGCCGGTTTTTCATGCGGACGTGCAGCCGTGCTAGATCGGCGGTGGTGACCTTCTCGCCCTGCCGGGTACCGAGTTCGGGCAGCACTATTCGGTGCAGAATGTCGCGGTAGTGCGACGCCGTGGCCGGCTTGCGTTTGACCTCGACATGTTCAGCGAGAAACAGATCCGCAAGTTCAGCGAGTGTCGCGGCGCGGCGTTCCGCCGCTTTCAAGCCAGCCGGATCGAAGCCGTGCGCGACGGAGCCGAGCGCTGCTTTACCGAGATTTCGGGCTTGGTCTGGCGTGAGCTTGCCGACCGACCCCAACGTCATACGCCGGGTCGGTGCGTTCCGGCCACTGCCGGCGCGGTATTTCACTACGTAGGATTTTTCACCCGTCGGCTGCACCCGCAGGCCGAAGCCTTTTAGATCGCGGTCCCAAACAAAATACTCGCGATCGGCCGGCTTGAGCCCGTCCACGCCCCGTTTCGTGATCGCTTTGCCCCGCACGTCTGCCCCTTCGAGGAACCACCGCGGAACCACCGAAAGGGAACTCCGCAGAACGTCCTGGAAAGACCCTACCCGAAAATACGCTGTTTTCAAGGGCTTTTCGTGTAGTCCGGAATTGCGAGGAACACCAGGGACAGGCGGACAACGAAACTGTGGATCAGGAGGTCGGTGGTTCGAGTCCACCCAGCTGTACCAAGCATCAGCAAAACGGACGCGGCCCTGCCGATAGCCTGTTCATTGTTTGACAGCCCGGGTTCGGTTCCCGGGTGATGCCGCAATTCATACCCGCTTTACCTTAACGCGACGGGGCCAGCGGGCGGCGAGCTAACCTTAGCTATTCTCGACTATGAGGCGCGCATGCGCCCCCACTCATTGCAGCGAATGCCGTGATCCGCGCGACGACATTGACTGCGCTCAGGAACGCGCCTTCGCCGCCGGCCTTAAACCAGGCGGCGGTCGCGCCGCGTGCCGGGCGACGCCGCGAGGTGCCGCCGAAGCTGAGTTTTCGCATCTACGGCGACTTGGCGGCCGTCGAGAGCACCTGGCGGGCCTTCGAGCGCCGCGCCGATTGTACCGCGTTCCAAACATTCGATTGGCTCGCGTCGTGGCACAGGCATATTGGGCTGCGCGAAGGCGTCCACCCGGCAATCATCGTCGGCTGCTATAGCGACGATGAAATTGCTTTCATAATGCCGCTCTGCGTAACGCCGGAACGTTTGGCACGACGGCTCTGCTGGCTCGGCCAGGAGCTGTGCGATTACCACGCGCCGCTGTTGGCGACCGACTTTTCGCAACGAGTCACGCGCGAAGGCTTTCTCGCTCTCTGGCGGGAGCTGCAGGCGCAGATGCAATGCGATCCCATGCTCCGCTACGACTGGATTGAATTTGAGAAGATGCCGCAAAAAGTCGGCGCCCAAGTCAATCCATTCACTTATCTGCGCGTCACGCCCAACCCCAGCGGCGCACATTTGACGCATCTGGCCGAGAACTGGGAAAAATTCTACTCCGCCAAGCGCTCGTCGGCGACGCGACGCCGCGACCGCACCAAGCGCCGGCATATGTCGGCGTACGGCGAAATCCGCTTCGTTACCGCGTCGGCGCCGGACGAAACCCGGCGCACCCTCGAAGTGCTGATGGAGCAGAAAAGCCGATCGCTGGCCCGCAAAGGAATTGCCGACATCTTTGCTCGGCCGGGACACCGCGAATTCTTTCTCGACCTCGCATCCAATCCGGAACACCGGGCTTTGTTTCACGTCAGCCGTGTGGAGATCGGAGGGGCGTGCGCCGCCGCCAACTTCGGCATCGTGTTCCGAGATTGCTATTACCACGTGCTGGCAAGTTACGACGACAGCGGCGTCTCACACTACGGTCCCGGGGCGCTGCATTTGCGCGAGCTCATGGCTCACGCGATCGGCGTGCGGCTAAAGCGCTTTGACTTCACCATCGGCGACGAGCCGTACAAGCTGGAATGGTCCGATACGACCCTTAAGTTGTACGACTTTGCCGCCACCGCGACTTGGCGTGGCCTGCCAGCGCGAACCGCTTCAATGGTGCGGCGCCGCGTCAAGCGCTTTATCAAGCAGACGCCGTGGGCGTGGCGCCTAGCTTCACGCACCAGATCCACGATCGGCCCGCTGGCGCACCCGCTGCAGTCGCTTTCGAATGCCACCAGCGCGATCGTTGCACGGAGTCCGGTGACGCAGCCCGCGGTCGCGTGCGTCATGGGCGACATGGATTTGTTGCGGCCGCTGGCATTGGCCGGTGCGCCCTGCGCGGTTGTCACGCGGGCCGGTGTGCCTTCGCTCTACTCGCGTTACGCGCAATCTCGCCTAGTTTGGACTGATTACACCAAAAATAGCGAGGCTCTCGTCGATGCATTGGTGAACTTCGGCAAGGCCCAGTCCGAGCCCCCGGTTCTATTTTACGAAGAAGATGCACAGGTGCTCCTAGTCTCACGTCATCGTGAGCGTTTGGCGCAGGCGTTTCGGTTCGTCATTGCCGACGAAACGCTGGTCGAGGATCTGCTCGACAAGGCACGCTTCCAGGTCCTCGCGGAACGCCACGGGCTGCCGGTGCAGCCGGGACGACGCTTCGATCCTGCGGCGCTTGAGTCTGCCGATCTCGGCCTTGCCTTCCCCCTCATCATCAAGCCGCTGACGCGGCTCGAACCCTGGAACAACGTCTTCGGATTACGCAAGGCCCTCTACGTCGAAAACACCGAAGCGTTGCAAAGCCTCTGGCCGCAATTGCGCGAAGTTGGCCTCGATCTGCTGGCCCAGGAGTTCATCCCGGGCGCGGAAGGCCGCATTGAAAGCTATCACTGCTACGTCGATCAGCGGGGCGACGTCGCCGCGGAATTCACTGGCCGAAAGATCCGCACTTATCCTTTGTGCTACGGGCACACCACTGCGCTTGAAATCACCGAGACCGACGATGTCCGCCGGCAGGGGCGCGCAATTATGGAACGCTTGGCGCTCACAGGAGTGGCCAAACTCGACTTCAAGCGCGATCCCCGGGGCAACCTCCGTCTCCTGGAAATCAACCCCCGCTTCAATCTGTGGCATCACGCCGGCGCCATCGCCGGCGTCAACATTCCGGCACTCGTCTATACCGACTTCGTGGGAATACCGCGTCCGCCGGTCAGGCGGTCGATAGGCAGGCATCCGCTGGTGCCGGATGTGGAAGGACCTCCCGGCCGCGCGCGCCAGCGGCATGCCATTCGCCTCCTGGCTGCCATGGGCGCTGGGCTGCGAAGCCAAGTCGGCTTTGTCGTGGGATGACCCGATGCCGTTCTTGCGCTCGACGTTCCATCGTGTCGCGGGCGGCTCGTCTCAAACCCGAGCAAATCGGGCGCTGGCGGGGGCGATATCGCGGCTGATCGACCGGCCCCCGGCGCGATTGAGGTCACGCTTCTTCCCACGAAGCTACACGGCACGGTAAATAGTTGACGGCGCGCCGTTCGGGTTGGCTATCAGGCACGCTGAGGGACTGCGATGAGCGCCCATTCGTTCTGGCCAGACCTGCCGCTAGCCGCATGGACCGAAACCTGCGAGACCCTGCACCGTTGGACGCAGATCGCGGGCAAGGTGCGGATCAAGTCGACGCCGCTCGTCAATCATTGGTGGAACGCGACGTTCCATTTGAATTCGCGCGGGCTCGTCGCCCCGGCCAATGTTCATCAAGGCCGCAGCTTCGATATCGTCTTCGATTTTGTCGATCATCTCGTTCGCATCGCGACCAGCGACGGACGCGTCGAGAGTTTCGCGCTGACGCCGATGTCGGTCGCCGACTTCTACGCCGAATTCATGCGGCACCTGCGCCGTCTCGGTATCGACGTCCACATCTGGACGATGCCTTCCGAGATTGAGAACGCGGTGCCGTTTGAGCAAGATCGCGCGCATGCCCAATACGATCCCGAATATGTATCGCGCTTTCGCCAGGCCATTGTTCAAAGCACCCGCGTGATGCACGAATTCCGCGCCCGCTTCATCGGCAAAGTGAGCCCGGTGCATTTCTTCTGGGGCAGTTTCGATCTCGCGGTCACGCGTTTCTCCGGCCGCACCGCGCCCCCGCCCAAAGGCACTACCCCCAACGTCGCCAGTTGGGTGATGGCAGAAGCTTATTCACACGAAGTTTCGAGCTGCGGTTTCTGGCCGGGTAACGGCGGTCTCGGGCAAGCTGCGTTTTACGTGTATGCCTATCCCGAACCAGAAGGCTACGGCGACATTAAGCTTCGTACCGCAGAGGCCTCCTACAACAAGAACCTTGGACAGTTTATTCTGCCCTATGACGCTGTCAGGCAGGCGCTCGACCCAGATGCACTGCTGCTTGGATTTCTGCAGGAGACCTACGAGGCCGCTGCAAATCTGGCGAAATGGGATCGCACGGCGCTGGAACGCGGTAAAAGCGACCAGCACACGTGAGCTGAGATCGTTATGCGAATAGGCATCCGCCTTGCGATTTCCGGCCTGGTGCTCGCGTCGATCATGGTCAGCGCGATCGGCGTGCACTTGCTGTGGTGGCGGACAGCCGAAGCCAACAGCCACACGCTCGCAGCGACGATCGACGAGCAGATCGTCTCTGCCGTGCAGAAAGAACTCAACACCATTACGACGCAGGCAACCGCCGCGCACATCGCGATCCGCACCCTGTTCGTGCAAAACGTACTGGGAACGCGCGAGGCCGACAAACGAGAGTTTGTCTTTCTATCGCAGTTGCAATCGCAGCCGAGCATCTCCTGGGTCGCTTTCGGCTTTCCGAACGGCGATTTCTTTGCCGCACACAAGCTCGGCGACCTCAGCCTGGAAATGATGGAGATCGCGCCCGGCAAAGGCGCAATCAAACGCCGCGTCGACACCTATCAGGTCGTGGTCGGCGACATTCAATTCGAGAAGCGCCGATTCGAGGACACCAACTACGTTGTCACCGATCAGGAATGGTACCGCAAAAGCATCGCGAACGAGGAACCGGGCTGGTTCGAGGTCACGGACTTTCCGGTAGGCCAGCGTCCGGCGATCGCCTATGCCGGCCCGGTGGACGTCTATCAAAAGCGGCAAGGTGTGCTCGCCGTTATCATCGAAAACACCAGGCTCGCACAATTCCTGTCGCAATTGTCCGTGGGGAAAACCGGCGCCGCCTTTATTCTCGGCCGCAACGGAAAGGTCGTCGCCGCGCCCGATCCGGACGCCGATGAAGTCAAAATGCAGCGAGCGGATCAGCCGCTGCTGCCGATTGCCCAGGGCGCGATGAAAGCAGGCGGGCAGTGCGTACGACAGTGCCGGCAAGACCGCGCATCCGATGCGCTACGTCGCCGGCGAGAACGCCTACGCCGTCACGCTGACGCCTCTCGATTTCCCCGGCTGGACGCTCGCCACGGTCATCCCGGAAGCGGAGTTTTTGGGGCCGATCGAAACGACGATACGCTATCTGCTCGTTGGCCTGGCCATCCTCATTGTCGGCGCCGGCATTCTCTCGGCGTGGCTGGCCAGACGGATCATTGCCACTCCGCTGTTAACGGTGGTCGACGAGATCAAACGCGTTGAACGCTTCGAGCTCGATCAGGTGCGCCGGCATCCTTCGCACGTCACAGAACTTGAGAACCTTTCGAGCGCCATCGCCGATATGGCCGGCGGCCTTGCCGCTTTTCGCAAGTACATACCCGCCGACCTCGTGAGGATGCTGCTGCGCGAGGGCGTCGAACCGCGCCCCGGCGGCTCGATTCGCGCACTGACAGTGATGTTCACCGATATTGCCGGCTTTACCGGCTTGTCCGAGCGGATGGGCGACCGGATCATCCCGCTATTGTCTGGGTATCTCGACATCATGTCCCGTGAGGTCAGCGCCAACGGCGGCACCATCGACAAATTTATCGGCGATGCGGTGATGGCCTTCTGGGGTGCACCGCTCAGCAATGCCGATCACGCGGTCGACGCCTGCCGGGCGGCGCTTGCCTGTCAGCGCTCGCTGCAAGCATCCGGTCTGGCGGACGATAACGGCCAGCCGATCAAGACCCGGATCGGAATTAACTCCGGCGACATGCTGGTCGGCAATATCGGATCGGAGTACAGGCTCAACTACACCGTTATCGGCGATGCGGTAAACGTCGCCAGCCGCCTCGAAGGCGCCAACAAGGAGTACAGCACAGAGATCATCATCGGCGAGGAAACCCGCCGCCTCGCGGGCGACCGCATTCATGTGCGTGAGCTTGATCGGCTGATGGTCTATGGCCGTGTCGGCGGACTGGCGATCTTTGAATTGCTCGACGTGGCTGAGCCCGGCGGCAAGCCGCCGGGATGGGTCGCACTTTATGAGTCCGGGCTTGCGGCTTATCGGGGACGCGATTTTGATGTAGCCGTGATGTTTTTCCAAAAACTCCTGGCCGTGCGCCCGCACGATGCGCCCGCGCGTATTATGCTGGAGCGGTGCACGAAATTCATCGATTGCCCACCGGACACGGAATGGGAAGCAACCAACGCAATGAAAGTAAAATAGTCGCGAACCTCCTGCTCAAGCCCAGGCCATTTTGCCGGGAGGGGATCGACACAATTATGCTATGAAATAGGGATGTGCTCGGTCGCGTTGGTCGATTGTCTCGGAAAGAATTCGCCATGAAAGCAAAAACAGCCCTCGCGGCCGCCATCGCGAGCTCCTTTGCGACCGCACTGGCGATGATCCGCGCCGGCCTTCGCAGGGCCCAAGCCGCCGCAGCCGACCATGGACAAGTGCTTCGGCATTGCCCTGAAGGGCGATAACGACTGTGCCGCCGGTCCCGGCACCACGTGTGCCGGCACCGCGAACGCCGACTATCAATCCAATGCTTGGAAGTACGTGCCGAAGGGTACCTGCGCGACGATGGTAACCCCCAAGGGCAAAGGCTCGCTTGAGCCGAACAAATCCGACCCCTCCTAGAATTCACTCATGCCGGCCGCTTCGAACCTGCCGCCGCGTGCCGGCATTGGCTTCAAGCCACAGCATTTCAAGGACATCATCGCGGCGCCGCAGCCGCTCGGCTTCTTCGAGGTGCACGCCGAGAACTACATGGGCGCCGGCGGGCCGCCGCACGCGCAACTTGGCGCCCTGCGCGAGCGGTATGCTTTGTCGATCCATGGCGTCGGGCTCTCGATCGGCTCGATGGAGCCGCTCGATCGCGGCCATATCGCACGGTTAAAAGCGCTGTGTGATCGCTACGAGCCGGAAAGTTTTTCCGAGCACCTCGCCTGGTCATCGCACGACGGCGTGTACTTCAACGATCTCCTGCCGCTGCCTTACACCTCGAGCACGCTCGCCCGCGTGGCGCAGCACATCGACGAAGTGCAAAGCGTGCTCGGACGTACAATGTTGCTCGAAAATCCGTCGAGCTACATTCGTCTTGCCGACAGCACGATTCCCGAGGTCGACTTCCTCGCGGAAATTTCGCGACGTACCGGATGCGGCCTGCTGCTCGACATCAATAACGTTTTCGTTTCGGCAAGAAACCACGACGCAGCGTCGCTCGCTTACCTGGAAGAGTTCCCGCTTGATCGTGTGAAGGAAATCCACCTTGGGGGGCATCACGAAGACATCGACCATGCCGGAGCCCCGCTGTTGATCGACGATCACGGCGCGCCGGTGGCGGACGCGGTGTGGACCCTTTACCAGCACGTCGTCGACCGTACGGGGCCGATTCCCACTCTGATCGAATGGGACAACGACATTCCAGACTGGCCAACTCTGCGTGACCAAGCGCTCGCGGCTGAAAACATCCTCGCCACTGCGTCGCGCGCATCAGCGGCATGAGAGCGATGATGCCCACGCCGTTTGAGACTTCGTTTGCGCGCGCGTTGCTGGACCCGCAAGCGCCGATACCGTTTGGTGTCGGCACTGAAAATGACGCGACCCCGATGCGACGCTTTGCCGTCCATCGCAATAACGCGGTCGGCGGCCTGATCGGAATGCTGCGGGCGCGATTTCCCGTCGTTGAAAAAATCGTCGGCGAAGAGTTCTTCGCAGCCATGGCGCGGGTCTTTGTCGCCGCGACGCCGCCGCGCACGCCAGTGCTGACGACGTATGGCGATGAGTTTGCCGATTTCATTGCCGCATTTGAGCCGGCGCGCAAGCTCGCCTACCTCGCGGACGTTGCTCGGCTGGAAGCCGCGCGCACGCACGCCTATCACGCCGCCGACGCGGTACCGATCGACGCCAATCGGTTTGCCGCACTTGATCCCGATGGGGTCTGTGACATTCGCGTCAACCTGCACCCGTCCGCCGAAATCATTTGCTCCCGGCATCCGATCGTCACCATCTGGATGATGAATTGCAGTGAGCAGGAGGCGGCGCCCATCGAGGATTGGCACGGTGAGGATGCGCTCGTGGTCCGTCCGCATTTCGATGTGGGAGTGCGTCTGCTGCCAACGGGCGGCGCAGCCTTCCTGCTCGCGCTAGGCGCCGAACGTACAATCGGTCAAGCAGCAGAGGCGGCGTTTGCCGAACATCCGGCATTTGATCTGAGCGGGACATTAGCGGAGCTCATACGCTCGGGCGTTGCCGTGGACATTATTGCGCCGTAGGTGCGTAGGTTTCCCTTTCCCGCCCTGCGCGCTTACGTTGCCGCGGCCTGCCCTGCCTTCGATCTCGACGCTCTGGAATAACGTTGAGGAGACTAGGCTACTTCGCCTTTTCGTGCGGGTAAAAGCTTCAAGCGTTCAGCAAAATGTAAGAGCGCGGGCTTAGCGGCCCGCGCTCGATGTGACAAGCTGAAATAGCCTCACTTCGCTTTTTCGTATGGATAGATCAGTCCGCCGGTTTTCTGATCGGCCGGGCTCACAACAGTCTGATAGCCCATACCGCGCCAGGTCTCGAGATTCGCGGCGTCGGTGATGCCGTGATACTGCACCTGCAACATCCCCGACTTGGTCCACTCGCCGTTCTTGCCGAACCTGATGTCGCCCATGATGGTCTTGAACTCGTGGGAGCGCAGGTAGTCGGCGAGCTTGTCGTCATTGACACTCTTGGCGCCTTCGATCGCCTCGCCGATCAGCTGGAAGTCAGCATAACCCCAACCGCCGAGATAATAACCGAGCGGATCGACACCGGCGTCCTTGGCGCGGGCCTGGTATTTCTCAAAGAACGCCTTGGCCGGCGCCATCAATTTGGACGATGGCACCCAGGTTTCGTAGTTGACGATGCCGTTGAGCTTGGACTTGAGTCGGTCCTTAAACACTGTCGCTTGTAGCCCGACCATGGCGCCGCCGAACATCTTCGGGCTGAGCCCGAGTTCGTTCGCAGACTGCACCAGTCCGACCGAGCTCAATGGATACGAGCACGCCACGACAAGATCGGCGTTGGCGGCTTGTAGCGCGCGGATGACCGGCGAGAAGTCGGTCGTGCCCGGCGGGAAGGTCTTGTCGTAGACGATCTTGAAGCCGTAGGTTTTCGCATTCTCGCGGGCGCCTTCGCAGGCGTTGCGGGCGAACTCGGCGTCTTCGGATGCTAGCGCCAGCGTCTGCGGTTTCGGTTTCTGTGCCGCCGCCGCCTCGAAAAAGCCCTCGGTGAACGCTTCCCGCGGTTTCGGACCAGTCGGCAGCATCGAGAAGTATTTCGGGTAATGGAATTCGGCGTTGATATCGAGTGCGAAGAAGCCGACGAACACCTTGCCCTTCTGCATCACGATCGGCATCGCCGGCGCGTTCAGGTTGGTCCCATACGGTCCCATCACGATGTCGACTTTGTCGATGTCGAGCAGCTTCGTATAAATCCCCGGGACGTTGGCGGGCTTGGACTGGTCGTCGTAGTTGACCAGCTCGACCTTGCGGCCGAGCAGACCGCCTTTGGCGTTAATTTCCTCTAGCCAGATTTGGGCGCCCAACAGCGCCTGTTTTCCGTTCGGCGCCAGCGGACCGGTCAGCGCCAAGCTGAAGCCGATTTTGATCGGCTCGCTACTCTGCGCAAATGCAGGCGCCGGTGCGGCAGCGAGTCCCGCAGCAAGCACCACTGCGCCGATCCCTCCTGCAACACCCCGTCGCGTCACGCGATAACTCATGGCCTTTTCCTCCCAAGTGGCTTTGTCGATTTTACGCAACCTGACCGGCTGCCCGTTTTCGGGCTTTGCGCGGCAGTTCGTGCGGGAGAATGCCCTGCTTCCACGGTCGTGAAAAGGGCGCGAACGGGGGAGCGTGGCAATCTGCCCCGGCTAACGGTCGCCTCGCTGTCAACTAGGCTAGCATTAACGGCTGGAGCTGCCTGTCTTTTGAGCATCGCGCATTTGCGATTTCTCTTCGCACCGCAACCGGTTAAACTTGCGACTGTAACGAAACCGCCGCGAGCCTACCCACCAAACATGCAGGCACTCTCCGTTAACGGGAATAGTTACGAGGTCGACGTCGAACCCGATACGCCGCTCCTTTGGGTGCTGCGCGATACCATCGGGCTTACCGGTACGAAGTACGGATGCGGCATCGCCCAATGCGGCGCCTGCACTGTCCACATCGACGGCGTCGCCACACGTTCGTGCCAGATCCAGGTCGGCACTCTTGACGGCAAGAAAGTGACCACGATCGAGGCGCTGGCACAGAATGGCAAGCTGCACCCGCTGCAAAAAGCCTGGGTGGAGCATGACGTGCCACAATGCGGCTACTGTCAGAGCGGCATGCTTATGACAGCAGCGGCGCTGCTCGCGCAAAAGCCTAGGCCGACGGATGCCGACATTGACGCGGCGGTCACCAATATCTGTCGTTGCGGAACTTACCAACGCATTCGTGCCGCAATCCACGCGGCGGCCAATGTGTGAAGGTGCCTAGATGAATTTTGTACGCACGATCGCAACTCTTTTGCTGCTGATCTGCGGCGGCATAGCGGTAGCTCCGGCCACAGCATCGGCAGCCGAGCAAGTCGATCTTCTGCTGATACTGGCGGCCGACGTCTCGCGCAGCATCGACAGCGCGAAATTTCAGCTGCAACGTGAGGGCTATGCTGCCGCGATTTCCGATCCGCGCGTGCTCGACGCCATTCGCTCAGGTCGCGTTGGCCGCGTTGGACTGACATTCGTCGAATGGTCGGGCGTCGGCTCGCAGCGTGTCGTGATCGACTGGACGACCATTGGCGACGCGGACTCGGCGAAAGGCTTCGGCGACCGGCTGCTCGAGGCGCCACGCTCGTTCGCGGATCGAACTTCGATCTCCGGCGCGATCGAATTTGCCATGGGGCAATTCGAGCGCGCACCATATGACGCGCGGCGCCGCACCATTGACGTCTCTGGCGACGGTACCAACAATGCCGGTCGCGACGTTACTTCAGCCCGGGACGAAGCGCTGGCGAAAGGCATCACCATCAATGGTCTCGTTATCCTCAGCGAGACCCCCCTCGCCTGGAATCCCGATCATACCAATCCGCCCGGTGGCCTCGACAATTACTACCGCAACAATGTCATCGGCGGCCCCGGCGCATTTGTGCAAGTGGCGCAGGATTTCAATTCATTCGGCCAGGCCATCGTCAAGAAGATGATCGCGGAAGTGGCGCAGACGCACGCAAGACCAAGATTTCGCATGTCGGCGCGCTAGCCGCATCGGACTCTTGCCAATGAGGCGGTGTTTGGAAGCAATCTTTGACCGACATTGCCCGCTACCACCCCGCGGATTTTTGCCTTGTGCGGCAACCATTTGGGCGGAGCGCCGGCCACGAAAGCGACACAGATGCCGGCCATGTTCGCGGCTTAGCTGTCAAACCGTATTATCCGACGACTCAAGCGAACCACTCGGAAAACGTATCCCGTGACCGCGGCTACAGGCTTGAAGCGCCTTGCGATTGCCGTTGCTGCCGTAATCGCGGCAGTCTTCGTCACGTTGGTCGGGCTGTCCTTTCTTATTCCGGCTTCCTCCGTGCGGGATGCGGTCGCCCGTGAAATTCGCGCCGTCACCGGGCTCGATCCGGTGTTGCGCGGCGATGTCTCAATCTCGCTGTTTCCTTCCGGGACGGCAAGCTTCCGCGACGTCTTGCTTGGCGACGACAGTGCCGGCCAACCGGCGGTCATCGCCGAGGAGCTGACCGCTCACTTGCGTTACTTTCCGCTACTGGCCGGCCGGATCGAAATCGCCGACGTGACGCTGGTGCGCCCGACAATCACCGTGACTTTCCAGCCCGGTGGCCGGTCGAATTGGTCGGGCTTGACCCGATCGCTGGCCAGCGCGCTCGAGCCCAATCCTGGTCGCACGACGTCATTTTCGGAGATCGGCATCCGCGACGGCACCGTTATCGTCCATAGTCATCATGCCGAAAAGGAAACCACCGACCGCCTCGAAGGTGTGGAATTCCAGCTTGCTTGGCCGTCGATTTCACGGAGTTTCGGCGCCAATGGCCACTTCGTTTGGCACGACGAGCCGGTCGAGGCGAGCCTCACGCTCAGCGACTTTCTCGCCGCGCTCAACGGCGATCGCTCGGGCGTCAAGCTCAGGCTCACCGGCGCCCCGCTGAAAGTGGCCTTCGACGGCGCCGCGAGCAATCAACCGACACTCAAGGTCGACGGCACGCTCAGCGTTGAATCTGCTTCGCTGCGCGACGCGCTGCGTTGGGCCCGCGCCAGCGAACTGCCGTTCGGGGGCTTTGGACGCTTCGCGCTGCGGGCGCAGAGCAGCATCGCTTCCGGCGTAGCTTCGCTCTCGGGCGTCAACGTCGAGCTCGACGGCAATATGGCGGAAGGCGTAATCACGCTCTCGACTGACCAGCGTACGGTCCAGGGCACGCTCGCAGCCGACGCACTCGATCTAACCCCGTACGTATCCGGGATTCACATCCTGGCTGCGAACGAACGCACCTGGGATCGGCTACCCATCGCGCTTGACGGCCTCGCCGACTTCGATCTCGACCTGCGGCTGTCGGCAGCCAACATCAAGATCGCGAATGCACAGTTGGGCCGAACCGCGGTTGCCGCCACGATGCGTAATGGCAAGCTCGACGTCGCTATTGGCGAGTCGCAGGCCTTCGGCGGCATCGCCAAAGGTTCACTAGGCCTTGCCAGCGCCGCCGACGGGGTCGCGGTGAAATCGCATCTGCAATTCGTTGATGTGGATGTAGAAAGCTGTCTCAGCCAGATATTCGGCGTGCACAAGCTCGAGGGCCACGGCAACATGGCCCTCAATATCGAGGGTTCCGGCTCGTCAGTGTTGGGAGTGACCAGTACCCTTCACGGCACGGCAAACCTGACCGCCCACAACGGCGCGATCGCCGGTATCAATGTCGAGCAATTGCTGCGCCGGCTTGAGCGCCGGCCCTTATCCGGCAACGGCGATTTCCGCACCGGGCGCACCCCATTTGACAAGTTTGCGCTCGGGCTGAAGATCGAGCAAGGCCAGGTGTCGGTCGACGACATGCATCTGGAGGGGCCGAGCGTACGGCTCGCGGTCAACGGTCAAGTCTCGGTGCCCACGCGCGATCTTGACCTCAAAGGCGTTGCCACCCTTGTGTCCAACGAGACCAGCAACCAGTTTGATCTGCCGTTCGTCGTCCAGGGTCAATGGGATGACCCGATCATGTTGCCGGACGCGCAGAGCCTGATCCGCCGCTCCGGCGCCGCCGCTCCGCTCCTCGACGCCATCAAGACTCGTAACGCCGGCGCCGCCGTCCGCTCGGTGATCGATAAGCTGTTCGCGTCTCCAGGTGCGCGTCCACCGGCCAAGCTCCGGCAGCGAAAACTCGAGACTAGCTTACGCTCGCCAGGATTGGCGTGCCTCGACGGTTCGTGCTCCCGCCCGTCTGGCGGCCGGCGAAAGCCGTCACTGATTGCAGACTAAACTCGCCCGGCACCTTTCGCGCCGGTGACTTTAGCAAGCAGCGAAGCGGCGATCACCGCGACGCCAACCACGGCAACCATGATGCTGCAAACGGCATTCATTTCCGGCTTCACCCCGAGCCGCACTTCCGAATAGATACGTATCGGTAGCGTGGTCGCGCCCGGACCGGTGGTGAAGCTCGCGATCACAAGATCATCAAGCGAGAGCGCAAAAGCGAGCATCCAGGCGGCGGCGATAGCCGGAACGATCAACGGCAAGGTGACGGACATGAACGTTCGCAGCGGCGTGGCGCCCAGATCCATCGCCGCTTCCTCGAGGCTTAGATCGAAGTCGACGAGCCGCGACTGCACAATGACCGTCACAAAGCACATCGCCATCGTGGTGTGCGCAATGGCGACGGTCCAAAATCCGCGGTCGACCGCTATAGCCACGAACAGCAGCAACAGCGACAGGCCTGTGATCACCTCCGGCATCACCAGCGGCGCGTAGATCATCGCTGCGAACAGAAGCCGGCCGCGGAAGCGGCCGAAGCGGACCAGCGCCAGCGCCGCAAGCGTTCCCAGTATCGTCGCCGCGCTCGCGGACACCAGCGCCAGCCGGATGCTGATGAAGGCCGAGTCGATAAGCGGCGCATCGTTGATGAGCTCGGTGTACCAATGCGTCGACCAGCCGCCCCAAACCGCGACCAAACGCGAGGCATTGAACGAATAGATCACCAGAACCGCGATCGGCAGATAGAGAAAGCCGATCCCGAGGAAAAGAGCTCCGAGGTTGAAAGCGGAAAGCCGGCGCATCGTTAATCCCGCTCCACCGTCCGCATGGCCTGGTTCTGATAAACCACACGATCGGCGTCACCAGCAGGCAAACCAGCACGACCGCAACCGCGGAGGCGGCCGGCCAATCCTTGTTGCCGAAGAACTCCATCCAGATGGTTTGTCCGATCATCGGCGACTGCGAACCGCCGAGCAGATCGGGAATGACGAATTCACCGACGATCGGGATGAAACACAGCAGCACGCCCGGCGACGACGCCGGACGCCGACAGCGGTAAAGTCACCAGCCAAAAAGTCTTCCAGCGCGGCGCGCCGAGATCGGCCGCGGCCTCGAGGAGCGACTCGTCCAGCTTCTCCAGCGTCGCATAGAGCGGCAGCACCATGAACGGCAGATAGGAATAGACAATGCCGATATAGACGGCCGTATCGGTCGAGAGCCACGCCGGCGGTTCCTTCACAATCGACAGCGCGACAAGGACCTCGTTCAGCGGCCCGTCGCGTTGCAGGATATTCATCCACGCATAAATGCGAATGAGCAGCGACGTCCAGAACGGCAACACTGTGAGGAGTACCAGGATCGCCTGCCAGCGCCGCGGCGTCCGCGCGATCGCGTAGGCTATGGGAAAGCCGATGATCAAAAGGATGAGCGTGGAGAGCGCGGCGATCTCAAGGCTTTTGAGATAGGACAAGAGATAAAGCGGGTCCGATCCGAGCAGAACGTAATTGTCGAGCGAAAGCCCCGAGAAAAAAGGCGACAATGCCGTGCCAGCCGGCCAGCAAATTCGAAGACCGGAGTGTAAGGCGGCTGCGCGATTGCCGTCTGCGACAGGCTGATCTTCAGCACGATCAGAAACGGCAAAAGAAAAAACGCAAGAAGCCAAACATAGGGAATGCGCACAACAAGCTTGCGCAAAAAGGAGGTCTCCCGCTGCTGCCCCATGACGATCCTTAGCGCGTGAGCAGCATGCCATTCTCGGGCGGCCAGATCGCCCAAACCTCGTCGCCAAAGGCGAGCCCGCGCTCGGCGCGGATGGCGACATTGGCGATCGCCGCTTTCATCACCGAGCCGTCGCGTAGCTGCAGCTTGTAGATCGAGGTATCGCCGAGATAGCCGATATCGACGATGGTGCCGGCGACACAATTGTCCGCACCCGGTAACCGCGGCTCGCGGGTGATGCGGACCTTTTCCGGCCGCACGGCCACGCAAACGGCTGCACCGGGGACAGCGTCCGCTTTAACTGACACCTGCAAGCGACCGGCCGGCGTTCCCTCGACACTGAGACCATCAGCACCGAGGCGGCCCTCAAACACATTGACGTCGCCGACGAAGTCGGCGACCCAGCGCGAGTTCGGCCGCTCATAGATCGCGGCAGGCGGCGCGACCTGCATCATCCGGCCGCGATTCATCACGGCGATACGGTCGGCGACCGTCATCGCTTCGCTCTGGTCGTGGGTGACGATGATGAACGTGAGCCCGAGCTTGCGCTGCAGCTCCATCAATTCGAACTGCGTCTCGCCGCGTAATTTCTTGTCGAGCGCCGCCATCGGCTCATCGAGCAGCAAAACCCGCGGCCGCTTCACCAGCGAACGGGCCAGCGCGACCCGTTGGCGCTGGCCGCCGGAAAGCTCGTGGGGCTTGCGATCACCGAAACTTTCGAGTTTGACCAAAGCGAGCATGTCGGCCACGCGCCGCCTGATCTCCCCTTTAGGCAAGCCCTCCTGCTTGAGGCCGAAGCTGATGTTGGCCTCGACGTTAAGGTGCGGAAACAGCGCGTAGCTTTGGAACATCATGTTGACGGGACGGCGATGCGGCGGCACGGCCGCGAGATCGATCCCGTCGAGCAGCATACGGCCCGAGTTCGGCCGTTCGAAGCCCGCGATCAGACGCAACAACGTGGTCTTGCCGCAGCCCGAAGGACCGAGCAAAGCAAAGAACTCACCGTCATAAATATCAAGCGACAGATGATCGACGACCGCGACACTGCCGAAGCGCTTGGTCAGGTTTTCGATGCGCAACACCGGACGCGCCTTCGGATCGGTCCATGGCGCAAAATCTCGCTTCGATCCGACGCTCTGCATTCCCACAAACAGCCGCAGCGGGGACGAAACTGCAAGAGTTTTGTAAGGCTATTCGGAGCGAGCGAACAAATGAGGCGGCGACCGCTCGGGACCCGCGTAACGCCCGCGGCGGGATGTCATTCGGCCACTGCTCCGGAGAGTGACGTCAGTAGCGTGTCGTCGCCGCCCTCGCCGGCAAGCTTGCGGGGCTCGGGACCGTAGTAATCGCCCAATTGAACCACAGGCCGCGGCTGCGTGATGATCGCGACCAGACGGTCGTAGAGCGACTTCGCCGAAACCGGCTTGACGAGATACTCGTTGACGCCGAGTCGCACGGCTTCGACAACCCGCCAGCGCTCGCCGTGCCCGCTGAGCATGATGATCGGCACGTTCGGCACTGGAAACACGCCCGGCGACCGCACGATGCGCACCAGCTCGGCGCCGCTCAACAGCGGCATTTCCCAGTCGAGGATCACGACATCGGGGCTGACGGTGCGAATGGTGTCGAGGGCGGAGATGCCGTCAGGCGCTTCATAAATATCCTTGATGCCGCAATTGACCAGCAGATTACGCACCGTCTTGCGCATGTACTGGTTGTCATCGACGACGAGAATACAAAGCCCGGCAATGAGGTCGGTAATCTCTTTCTTGGACAGCTTGGGGGGCATGAATGCCTTGGCGGTTCCACAGCCGTCGAGCCGGCGTCGCGGCTATCAGATCATGGGACGCCTTGCGGGTCGGTAAAATTACCCCGCCAATTGGCGTGCTTTTGGTGCTGAGGCGCCCGTTCCTGCCGACGTGGTGAGCGTTCCGTTAATAAAGCGCATGCGGTCCGAAGCCCGCCGCATCAGCCGTTCGGCCGCGCCATGAACTGTTCGAGCGCGCTTCGCTCACCTTCCGAAAAACGCAGGCCGAGCTTGGAACGGCGCCAGAGCACGTCTTCGGCCGTCTGCGCCCACTCCTTCGTCATCAGATAGCGCACCTCCGCGGCAGTGAGATCGGCACCGAAGCGGATGCCGAGATCGTCGAGCTGACTGGCCTTGCCAAGCACGTTTTCGACGCGTGTACCGTAAGCGCCGACCAGCCGGTGCGCATGGTCGTCGGTCAGGAACGGCCATTGCCTCTGGGTGCGCGCGACCAGAACCGGCACGCCGTCGTAAACGAAATCACCGCCCGGCAACGGGCTGTTCGCAGTCCACGGCCGCGAGCGCGGAAAGAAGTGCAACAGCCGGGCCAGCGCATCCTCTGCGAGGCGCCGGTAGGTCGTGAGCTTACCGCCATAGATCGTCAGCAGCGGCGCCTGGCCGAAGGTTTTGTCGAGGATGAGGGCGTAGTCGCGCCCGATGTCCTGCGGCTTGCCCGCGCCGTCGTCGTAAAGCGAGCGCACGCCCGCATAAGCCCACACCACGTCGGCGGCGCCGATTGCGGCACGGAAATACTCGTTGATAACGCCGCAGAGATAGTCGATCTCCTCCTTCGATGGCGCGACCGCGGCCGGATCGCCGGTAAAACTCTGGTCGGTCGTGCCGATCAGCGTGTAGTCGTGCTGAAACGGAATGGCAAAGACCACTCGGCCATCGGCGGCCTGCAAAATGTAGGCGCGGTCATGATCATAAAGACGCCGCACCACGATGTGGCTGCCCTTGTCGAGGCGAAGCCGCCGCGGCGGCGCCTGTTGCAGCACGGCCTCGGCAACCGTCTCAACCCAGGCGCCGGCGGCGTTAACCAGCACCCGCGCGGTAACGACGTCGCGCTCACCGCGCGCATTGAGAATTAAGCGCCAGACATCGGCGCGTTCGGCGCGCACGCAGCGTGTCCGGGTGCGGATTACGGCGCCGCGTTCGGCGGCGTCGAGCGCATTGACGACAACAAGACGCGCATCGTCCGCAAAGCAATCGGAATATTCGTAGGCATGGTGGAAGCGCCGCTTGAGAGGAAGGCCGGCTTCGCCGGTGACGAGATCGAGCGGACGCGTGCCGGGCAAAATCGTGCGGTGCCCGATCAGGTCGTAGATGAAGAGGCCGAGCCGCAAAACGATCGGCGAGCGGCACGATACATCAAGCGGCAGGACGAAGCGCAGCGGCCGAATGAGATGCGGGGCGATCCGCAACAGCACCTCGCGCTCGTTGAGCGCGGCGCGGACCAGCCGAAGCGCGCCGTGCTCGAGATAGCGCAGAGCCACCATGGATCAGCTTCGAGGATGCCGACGAGGTGCCCGAGGCAAGATCGTTTTGCTCGAACAGGACGACCTTCAATCCGCGCCCCGCGGCGTCGCGGGCGATGCCGACGCCGTTGATGCCGCCGCCGATGATGGCGAGGTCAAAATCGGCCACTGATTCTCCTTTCCCCGCAGGATATCAAATCCGCTGTTACCGCCGACCAGCATTGCAATGACCTTGCCTCGGTCGACGGATCGGCGATGATGTCGCCGCGAAACATGCATTAGGAGGCGCGCCATGGATTTCCGCGATCGTCACGTGGTGATCACCGGGGGCGCCGGCGCGCTTGGCACGGCTGTGGTTGAAGCGCTGATCGCATCCAGCGCCGTGTGCCATGTGCCGTGCTTCGATGAAGCTGAGGCGCAACGCTTCCGGCTGCGTGACCACAAACAGGTCCGGCTCACGGTCGCCGGCAACCTCGCCGATGAGACAGCGATTGCGCGCCTTTACGACGGCATCGCCTCGCTGTGGGCATCGATTCATATCGCCGGCGGCTTTGCCGCCGGATCGCTGCGCGAAGCGACCATGTCAACGCTGCGGCACCAGATCGACATGAATTTTGTCAGCTGCCTGCTCTGCTGCCGCGCCGCCGTTAAAACCATGACCACGGCCAAAAACGGACGCATCGTCAACGTTGCTGCCCGGCCCGGGCTCGAATGGCGAACCGGCGCCGGCATGGTCGCCTACACCGCGAGCAAAGCCGCCGTGGCCGCGCTCACGGCCGCCCTCGCCGAGGAAGTCGTCAAGGACGGCATTCTCGTCAACGCGGTGGCGCCTTCGACCATGGACACGCCGGCCAATCGTCAGGCGATGCCGAAAGCCGATTTCAGCCTGTGGCCGAAGGTCGACGAGGTCGCGGCGACGATTCTGTTTCTCGCCTCCCCTGAAAACCGCGTCACCCGCGGCGGCGTCGTGCCGGTCTACGGGAAATCCTAATAGCCTGGCCACAGTCCCGGCGTCGCCAGTTCGAGCAGGTGCCCGTCGGGATCGCGGAAATAAATGCTCTCGCCGCCGCGCGGCCATTTGGTGCGGCCTTCGATGCCGACGTTCGCTTCCTTAAGCTGCTCCTCCCATGCTGCAAGCTCATCGGCGGCGATTGAGAAGGCCATGTGCACGGGACCATGACCGTCATGCGGCGGGATGGTGCCGCCGGGCAGGTGCATGGTCTCGAATGAGCGTCCCCGCAGAAACAGCAGCAACACGCCGCGCCCGCCGACGTCGTAAGCGCACAATCGCTGATCGCGGTAGATACTGTTGAGCCCGAGTATTTGCTCGTAGAACGGACAGGCGCGCTCGAACTCCTCGACATAGAGCGAGGTTTCCAGGACGCCGAGCAGATTGGGCATGGAAACTCCTATTCAGTCATTCCGGGGCCGAGCAAAGTGAGGGACCCGGAATCCATAACCACCGTCTAGAAAGATAGATACCGGACCCGCCGCTTTACAGCGATCCGGAATGACGACGGCGGAACGCTTACCCCGAGACCGGCACGATTTCGCGGGCCGGCGAGCGCACCAGGCGGGTCACTCCGGTCGAGGCGACAATCGCGTGCTGCTGCGCATAGGCCTCGTGGTTCTGCTCGATGTAATCGAGATCGTAGAGGTAATTGACCATCAGGCCGTATGACTGCTCGAGCGCCCGCTCGGACGTATCGGCAATCCAGTTGAGCTGTTGCAGCCGCGCGCCGTTGCCAAGATGGAAGCGGGCGACGGCATCGACCGGCAAGCCCCGGCGATTGCGCGCGCGCACGTAGTACCAGGCAGCGGCGCGCATCATCGGCTCGCCAATGACTTCAACGAGTTGATCGTCGAGCCACCAATTGGCACGATCGAGCGCGCCAAGCGCTTCGCGATCCTTGGCGTCGATCGCGAGCGAAGCTTCATTGCCGCGTTCGCGCTTGAGCCATTCGGCGAAATTCGGCGCCGGTGACAGCGTAACGAAAGTCGAGATGCGCGGCCATTCGCGGCGGACTTCTTCCACCACCTGCTTGATAAGGAAGTGGCCGAACGTCACGCCGGCAAGTCCGCGCTGACAGTTGGTGATAGAGTAGAAAACAGCCGTCGTCGCGCGCTCCGGGTCGACGACCTCACGCTGGTCGGACAATATCGGCGCGATCGCGCCGGGTATGTCCCGGGTGAGCGCCACCTCGACAAAAATCAGCGGCTCGTCGACCAGCGCCGGATGAAAGAAGGCGTAACAGCGCCGGTCCGGCAGGTCGATGCGGCGCCGCAATTCCTCCCAGTCGTGAATTTCGTGTACGGCCTCGTAACGGATGATTTTTTCGAGAATCGAAGCCGAGGTCGACCAGTCGATGCGGCGCAGGACCAAAAACCCGCGATTGAACCAGGAAGAAAACAGATGGACGAAATCATTGTCGATGACCGCGAGATCGTCGCGATGATCCATGGCGTCCATGAGCTGTTCGCGCATGCGCACCAGCGCGGCGGTGCCGCCGGGGGCGAGATTGAGCCGGCGAAAAAGTTCCAGCCGGCGCGGTTCGCTGGCGCGATGCAGTTCGGCCGCGGCGTCGGCCAACTGCGATTTCCGCCAGGCGGCGATTGCCGCCTCGATGCGGGGCGTATCGTACCCGAAGGTTCGGGCCAGGGCTTCGAAAAACGCAATGCGAGGCCCGGTCGTCAGCGCCGCATAATCGGCGAGAATCTCATTGGCCAGCGCTACCCCTGACGCTTCGCCGCGGCCGGAAAGCAGCGCCTCGCAAAGCTCCACCAGGCCATCGAGGCGCCCGCGGGCCGGTCCGCGACGCTCGCGCCGGATCAAGGCGCGGCTGCGGTCGGCAATACTTTGCAGCATGTCGCTGAAGAACGAGGCGTTCACCGCAACCATCGATCGAGCACACCCACGCCGGCAGGAAATAGAGCTAATGATCGCCGACTGCGATGACAAGTTGGCCCCCTCCCTTCCCTCCCCCGCACGCGGGGGAGGGTTGGGGTGGGGGACATGGACAAATTCGTCCCGCTTTGTCAGTTAACCGCGGCGCGGCGCGGCCGCTGGAACGTTGAGGAGCTTTTGAAATGCCGGGTCCGTTGGCTGGTCTGCGCGTCTTGGAGCTTGCCCGCATCCTGGCGGGACCTTGGGCGGGGCAAATCCTTGCCGATCTCGGGGCCGACGTGATCAAGGTCGAGCGTAAAGGCGCCGGCGACGACACCCGTTCATGGGGCCCGCCCTTTGTTCCCGCGGCCGACGGCGGCCATCTCGGCGCCGCCTATTTTCACGGCACCAACCGCGGCAAGCGTTCCATCGAGCTTGACTTCGAAAGCGAAGAGGGCCGACGCATCGTCAAAAAACTCGCGGCGCGATCCGATGTTCTGATCGAGAATTTCAAAGTCGGCGGGCTCGCTAAGTTCGGCCTCGACTACAAAAGCCTGGCGCCGGAAATGCCGCGGCTGATTTATTGCTCGGTGACCGGCTTCGGTCAGGATGGACCCTATGCTTCGCGCCCCGGCTACGATCTCATGGCGCAGGGCATGGGCGGCTTCATGGATCTCACCGGCAATGCCGACGGCGAGCCGCTGCGCGCCGGCGTGCCGGTGTCGGATATCTTCACCGGGGTCTATTCCGCGGTCGGCATCCTCGCCGCATTGGCGCGGCGGGAGAAAACCGGCCGCGGCGGCTATGTCGACACCGCGCTTGTCGATTCCACCGTCGCTGTGCTGGCCAACCAGGCGCTCAACTATTTGATTTCCGGCAAAGTGCCGCACCGCATGGGCAACGCGCATCCCAACATCACGCCTTATCAGGTGTTTCCGGTCGCCGACGGTCACATCATCATCGCCAGCGGTAACGACGGTCAGTTCGCCAAGCTGTGCGGCGTCCTGGGCGTAGCGGAACTCGCCAAGGACCCGGATTACATCGACAACAAAGCGCGGCTCGCCCATCGTGCCGAACTCATCGGGCGCCTGTGCGCGCAGACTGCGCGCATGCCGAGCGCCGAGCTTCTCAGGAAACTTGAAACGGCCGGCGTACCGGCTGGCCCGATCAACGATCTCGCGCAAGTGTTCGCCGATCCGCAGGTCATCCATCGCGCCATGAAGGTGGAACGGCCAAGCGCCGCCGCCAAGGCCGGAAAGATTCCCGGCGTGCGCACCCCGATCGTGCTCGACGGCTCACCGATGGCGGCGGAGCGGCCGTCCCCCCGGCTCGGCGAGCACACCGCGGAAATTCTGCGCGAGATCGGCGAAGGGTGACGCGTTCGACAATCAAGGATCTTGAAATGGCGAGAATCGCAGGCATCCTGTCGGCAACTTTTTTGATCCTTTTTATCACAGCCGCCGTTGCAGGCGAAAATCCGCTGCTCGGCACATGGAAATTGCAATCGTTTGTTCGCGAAGTGGCCGCGACCGGAGAACGCTACAACGAACGCGGCGCACACCCGGACGGCTACCTCGGCTACGCTGCGGACGGCCGTATGTACGCGATTATCACCTGGGACAATCGCGCCAGCCCTCACGACGTGGTTCCGACCAACGAGGAACGAATAAAACTGTACGGGACGATGATATCCTACGCCGGGACCTACACCGTGGACGCTGAGAAAGTGATCCATCACGTCGATATATCGTGGAATCAAGTCTGGACCGGCACCGACCAAGTCCGCTTCTACAAGCTGGAAGGCAACAACCTAACCATCACTTCCGCGCCCAATCGAAATCCGGTCGATGGCCGCGAGGGCCGCAGCATTTTGGTGTGGGAGAAGATCCCAGCGAAGTAACGTTTCGCGCTTCCCGCGAAGCGGGACAGATAAAGAAGCGCATTCCCGCGACGCACTCCGCGCCCGGGTCTTGCGAAAATGTAGGGTGGGTTAGCTGCGAACGCAGCGTAATCCACCATGCTGAGCGGTGGGTTTCGCTTCGCTCTACCCACCCTACGAAGCGCAATGACAAAAGAAAAAAGGAAGCGGAACGCCGACAGACGTGTTCAGCCAACCTCCGCATCTCGCGATGCGGCGCGCGCCCTTGTCTCTTTCCCCTCCCCCGCTTGCGGGGGAGGGTTGGGAAGGGGGCGCGCTCGCCTATCGGCGTTCCACAACGGCTCTTACCGTCGGGGCTTTCGGCCCCTGGGCGCAGCTCCAGGCCAGGCTTCCTGGGACGCGGCAGGACGTTCGATCCGGTAAGCTCGCCCCAACCGGGGAGCGAAGGACCTCGCGTTCTTCCGTGCATGATCCGGAAAAGTGGAAACCGGTTTTCCGAAAAGATCATGCACCACTAATATAAGCTGCTTGCCATCGCCGACGAGGTTGAGTGAGGTGACCGACTTCCGCTTATGGCGCCATCGCGTCACTTCGTGCGACGCATCAATACGTCCGGAGTTGGAGTCAAAGCGGAACTCGCCGACGTACGCTCGATGTGACGCAATTGATCCGAACCAAAGAGCGACGCGACCGCACAAAATGCAGCAGTGGTGATTTGAACTAAGATCGTAGTCCGTAACGGTGTTGTAACAATCGCAGAAGAACCAGCACGGCAATCGCGGCAATCTCCAGAGTGCCGGCAAAGATCAAAGGCGCGCCTGGGGCACCAGTGAGATCGCGGACCAGTCCTGCCGCTGGGGTCAACAACGCCATCCCAACATAATACCAAGTATAGAAGATGCCCATCCCTGGACCACGACTTCGGGGACGAAGTACCTCGGCGGGCAGCACCAGCATTGCCCCGCACGGAAGGCCAGCAACGGCGCCTATGAAGGCAATGAGCGCGAACGAGGAAGTGCTCGGCATTAGCATAATGCTGAACCCTAACACGGCAAAACTCGTGATCATGAGCGCCGTGGCGTGACCTATTCGATCGACGAGCACGCCTCCTGGCGGTGCCGGCGTCCTTAACGGAAATCCCCTGCGCAATCAGTAGAGACGGAGCGAAGCTGATCAGGATTATGTAACCGACATTGAATAATGCCCAGATATCTCCTGCCAGCGACACCAACCCAAATTCGCGCGCCGACAGACCAAAGCCCAGCCTACCAGCGTGCGGTGGCGTGTTGGCGGCAGTTGTTGGAACACGGTAGATGGCAGCGATCAGGACCAAGACGATAGCTGCCGCCACCGCCGTGAAAATAAATGCAGCCGCCACCGACGCGGCCGTGGCGAGCCGCGGCAAAACGATCAGGGCGGCACCGATGCCAACAGGCCAACTGCTCACGAGTAACGCCAAGGCCGTACCGAGCTCGCGACCGACGAACCAGTCGGTTGCCATCTTCGTCAACAGTACATTGAGCAGAACGGCACCGATCCCACTTATCAGGCGTCCGACGAGAAAGATTGCGTAGTCGTGGCTAGCGCCGGTCAGCACGCCGCCAACGACCATCAGCGTCATGCCGAGGATCGCAACATCCTTATCGCCAAAACGCCGACCGAGCAGACCGCTAGGATAGGCGATGACCGTCCCAGGCAGCAGATAGAAGCCGATGAGCAAACCGAGTTGCGTGTAGTCGATATTTAGGTCGGGTATCAAAAAGGACGAGAGTGTGGCGACCGACTGGAATTGAAACCCCATCGCGGTGCGGGCCAGGAAAAGCACCGCAAGAATCACCCATCTGCTGTGCACCAGCGGGTCCCCACAAACTTTCGTGCCTCAAAATATTAGCGTCAAATGCATGGAAGCCGAAGGACGGCATGTCCGCGAATGGGTAGAGTCGGAATGTGACGCGGTGGTTGTAGGGTGAACATATCTGTTGCCGCCTCTTTCGTCTGGCGGTGCCTTAGTAGTTCAGCCATGACTCCGTTTTCACATTCCGCTCATCGAACCGGACAGGCAGATCTCCCGCATCCGGCTCTCGGACAAGACTTCACGCCTTTGCTTTCGCGTGCGACGCCATCTGCAGCTTCTGAACACTCAGCGGAGTTTATAGGTTGCCCAATCTCCAGGTCCTTCACCACGTATTTCGTCTGTCTTGAACTGAGGTCCCTTCCCTCCACCGGCATTACCCGGCTTCAGCGGTACTACGAACCTCTCCGCCACCCCAAGGCGCCCGGCCTGTCCCTCACGGGCCTCCGGTTGGTCGTCGCTGACCACGCTTTGGGGCTTCCCGTGTTTCGTGCGCTTTCCTTGTGTACATGCTGCCGCCACTACCCCGGCGCAGCGTCTGGACGTATCACTTCGCTCATTTCATCCAGACGTGGCAGCCTTCCCCGAAAGGGTTGTCGGGTCGGCCTGCGCATTGTCCTTTTCGAGGCTTGCTCGGCGTTCACTCGCGTTGCGGCCTGCACACTCGCGCTGCCACCAATTCGTGACACGCTAATCGAAGGCTTCAGCCACTTCGTTGCCTCCATGACTGCTCCGATTGCTTCCGGCTGGAGCGGTTGCCGGGTGGGGCTTGCACCCACTGGAAAGCGCCGCCTTGTCACGGCGCACACCCCTGAACGGACATTGCGCTTATCGCTTACAGGCCGTGGGCGTTGGCCGCCAGCCGGTCGTGGTGGTTGATCCTCAGCTCTTTCACAGGATCATAAGCTGGCAGAAACAAATCGACCCTACCATCATAAGGGCGACCGCCACTCGGGTTGAGCAAGACATCCAGAGAGTGAACGCGGCCTCATCATTTGCGACAGCCCGGAGCAAATCACGGGCGGATTGTGGTGCGCGAAGATGTCAACGTGGCGTTCCGACATCGATGTCCGGAAGCTTATTGGGCGAGTGATTTGATGTAGGCCTCGACGTCGTCCAACTCCTCCCGTGTCGTCGCGAGATTCGGCATTTTCGGATGCCTTTCCCACAGCCACGCTACGCCCTTTTTGTGAAATTGCTCGCTCACTGCGATCGATCGGAACGAAGGCGCATTTGCATCGCTCGAAGCCTCGCTCGCAACAACGTGACACGTGGCGCACACGTGACGGGCGAATTGCTCACCCCGCCGGGCATCTGCCGAGTAGCCCGACGTGCTGTGGGCAACGAGCGCGAGCGCGGCAAAAGCAGTCAGCAGAACAGAGCGCCGCATCGTCTCTAGCGTGGTGAGCGCCTCTCCCTCGCTAACCATGAATGTAGTGCTCAAGTTGATCGATAACGAATTCCTGTTTTGAAATTATGCTCTTAAGCAAATCGCCGATGGAGATTATGCCGATCACTTTTTTGCCTTCGAGTACCGGCAGATGACGCACACGCCTGTCGGTCATCAGGGCCATGCAATGCTCGACCGAATGTTCCGGCCTGACATGGACTACGTTTCGCTCCATGATGTCCCTGACGAGCGTGCTAGGAGAAGTCTTGCCTTTGAGAATGACGTTCCGCGAATAGTGTCTCTCGGTTATGATGCCCACCAATTCGTCACTATCCATCACAACCAGAGAACCGATGTCTTTTTCAGCCATTTTCGCCACTGCATCGAGCACTGTGGCGTCCGGATCAATGGTCCAAAGATTCCGGCCCTTCTGTTCAAGCAGATGTTTTACGGTCATGTCGCGCCCCTTTCTCCCTGTTGGAACTTTCGGCGCGTCTCGGATTTGGGTTGAAAGTTACGCCCTGCCGGATATGCGGCTTTGATCTAGCTCAATACTGCTGTGACACGGCACCCGCGGCGGACGGCTTCTTATGGCCGGTCGCGTTTTAGCCACTAGGGCAGCGGCCAGGCGCAGAGCGCGGCTCATCCGCGAGCGGCGCCCTCGCCCGGAGGTGCGGCGTCTGACGCCAGGACCAGCTCCGCGTCGTCGACGACGTAGCGGACATAGCGATAGTCGCGGATGAGGCTGATCCGGCCGTCCTTCCACTCCAGCCACATGAAGTAGCTCGGCTTTGCCGCCTGAGCATCCGCATAGACCGCGATCACCTCGCGGCCATCGAGCCAGGCGGGAGCGAGCCGCACCGGGGCGAAGCCCTCGTAGAAGCCGAAGAACCTGCCCACGTCGGCGGCGCCGGCGCGCGGCGGATACGTCGACTGGATCAGCCGCACGTCGTCGGCGAGCAGCGCGCGCAGCCCGTCCCAGTCGCGCTGATTGAACATGGCGACATAACGGGCCACGGCGGGTGACGCCGGACGCGGCGCGGGCTTTGCCGCCGCCCGGGCGTTGATCTCCTTGAGCCGGGCCCGACCGCGGGCGAGGTGAGCCTTCACTGCGTTGACCGTGAGGTCGAGCATGGCGGCGATTTCTTCCAGCGACTGGTCGAGCACGTCCTTGAGGATCACCACGCTGCGCTGCATGGCCGGAAGATCCACGAACCGCGACACCGCCGTCTCCACCGCCTCCCGCCGCATCAGCACCTCCACAGGATCTGGGCTTTCCGGATCGGCGACCTCGTGTGCCGCCTCGATCGGCTCGGCCGCACGGATCGCGCGGCTGCGCAGCAGGTCCAACGCGCGGTTGTGGGCGATCCGGAACAGCCAGGCGCGCAGCGGCGCCGTTTCCTCCAGCTCGTCCACGGCGACCAAGGCCCGGGCGAAGGTGTCCTGCACCACATCCTCGCCATCGATCACCGAGCCCATCAGGCGCGCGCAGTAGCGGTGAAGCTCCGGCCGCAGCTTATCGGCAAGCGCCCGGAGCTGCGCCTGGCGCTCTGTCAACGGCGAGGACGAGTCTTCGGTCAAGCCGCCTCTCCCTCAAGCGCCGTGATCGGCGTATCGGCTTTGAGCCGAACCACGGTCATGGTTGCTCTCCCCTGGTCGGCGCGGCCTATTCCCAACTGTCCAGCTTGATCTCATTTGGCCAGGGCGCGCCTTTGCCGGTTTCGAGAAGCGACTTTAGGCTCAGCAGAAAGACGCCCCACTTGGTGCTGCAATGGTGCATGAACTCCACCGGCTCCTTCCAACCCTGATGTTTGAACAGAATGATGGTCCAGTCGCCTTGCTGTTTGAGGTCAAAACTGACTTTTGTGCCGATCCATTCTTCCGGCCCGTCGACCACTTGCCAGAGCACGTGTTTGGCGGGCTGAAGCTCAAGCACCCTCATGTCGAAACCGCCGTTGCCAAAGCGGAATTTTAGCACGCTGCCGACCTTGCTTTCGCCTTGCGTGTCGGTCGTCCACCAGCCGGAAAGACCTTCGCGCGTGGTCAATGCCCCATAAACATCATTCAGCGACGACGATTTGATTCCGACCTTGTGTAAGATATCCACCATATGATCCTCCTCAAGATTCACTCGTTAGCGAGAGTGGGGCCAGTGAGGCTCAATCGGCCTCCTGAAACCAGGACGTTTGGGGATACGGAAAAGAGTCACCGCGGCTGGCGCGTCCCCGCGATCGCCGCGGGTGGCTCCTTCGACACGCCGCGAACGTCTTCAGCCTGAGCGCCGCTTTCGCGCCCTGATCCGATTGATCTGTTGACGAATAGGAGATGAAAGGCTGTTTGTGAAACCTTGACCGCGTTCGCGTGCCGTTGACGGGTCTGGCGATCTTGTGCGGCGCACCATATGTGTTGCGTCGCGTCGGCAATTCGGTCCGGAGAACCGCTATGGCGGAGACCCATTCGCGCAGGCTCGCAGCGATCGTAGCCGCCGATATCGCCGGTTACAGCGCGCTGATGGGCGCCGACGAAGCGCGCACCGTAAGCGACCTGAAGGGTCACCAGGCCGTGGTCCTGCCGATGGTTGGCGACTTCGGCGGGCGGATTATCGACACTGCGGGCGACGGCATATTGGCGGAGTTTTCCAGTGTCGTGAACGCGGTCGAATGCGCCGTCGCCATTCAGCGCACCATGGCCGAACGCAATACCGTCATCGAGCCGGCGCGGCGCATGCAGTTTCGCATCGGCATCAACTTCGGCGATGTCATCTACGACAGCGAGCGCATTTTCGGCGACGGCATCAACGTCGCGGCGCGGCTCGAGGGCATCGCTGAACCGGGCGGCATTTGCGTTTCCGCCAAGGTGCGCGATGAAATCGACGGCAAGATGAATTTTGCCTATCAGGATCTCGGCGACCGCCAGCTCAAGAACATTGCCCGGCCGGTGCGGGCCTATAGCATCAGCCTCGACGCTGCTGCGGCACAGCCGGCACCCGCGCCGCCGGCACCCGCACAGCCGGCGCCTCCGTTACAGCCCGAAGACGGGCCGTCGATCGCGGTGTTGCCGTTCACCAACATGTCCGGCGATCCGGAACAGGAATACTTCTCCGACGGCATCAGCGATGACATCATCACCGATCTGTCGAAGATCGCCGGGCTGACGGTCATCGCGCGTAATTCGAGCTTCACCTACAAGGGACGCGCGGTTGACGTCCGCACCGTCGGCCGCGAGCTTGCCGTGCGATCGGTGCTCGAAGGCTCGATCCGCCGTGCCGGACAGCGCGTGCGCATCACTGCCCAGCTCGTCGATGCCGCCACCGGCGGGCATGTCTGGGCTGAGCGCTACGACCGCGATTTAAGCGACATCTTTGCGGTTCAGGACGATGTCACGCACCGCATCGTGCAGGCGCTGAAAGTGACTCTCAGCCCGGCCGAGAACGCGCGGCTTACCGACAGCGGCACGCTCCAACATCGATGCTTACGATTGTTATCTTCGCGGCCGCGAGCTGCTCGGCACGCCAGTAGGAATTGGGCGGACCAAGAACCGTGAGGCGCTTGAACAAACCATAAAGTTCTTCATGAGGGCATTGGAACTCGATCCCAGCTATTCGCAAGCCTATGCAGGACTGAGTATGGCGTGCAATCTCGACTACCAGAATCGATGGAGTGACGATCCTGATCGTTCGCTGCCGCTTTCCAAACGGTACGCGGAACTGGCGGTCGAAAAGAACCCGAAAGAACCGTTTGCGCGGCTTTGCACGTCGTGGGCGGCGATCTTCGAAAAGGATCTCGATCGGGCGAAGTCCGAGGCAGAGACCGCATTATCCTGCAACCCGAATTACGCTTTCGCCTACAACCGTCCTCGGCACCATTCAGACCTACTTGGGACGGCCGCTGGAAGCGATTGCGATGATCGAGCGTGCCACGCGTCTCGATCCCGCGCGGAGCAAGCACTATCTCCACTTCCTCGGCACGGCGTATCTGCTTGCCGGCAAATACGAGACTGCGGCAGCTTTGCTCAGGCGGCGGGTCTTCCTAGTGCCCGGACGGATTTTAGCCGCGCCATACTCGCTTCCGCTCTTGGTCATCTCGGCGATGTCGATGAGGCCCGTCGCGTCTGGCACGAGCTCAAAGAAATCAATCCGAAATACTCATTCAGAGAACATTTCAGCCGGCAACCCTTCCGACAAGAGGATGTCGAAAGGGTTGCCGAGGGTCTTGCCAAAGCCGGATTGCCGAACTAACGGCCGAGATTACATTGCCTTTTTGGCGTCAGAAGAAACTTCTGGAGTTGGGCCAACGCCGACCTTCGAACGCAGCTGATCGAATGTCTGGTTGTTAGGGGTAAAGCAGGCGCCATCGTTTGACCGCGCCGGTAGTGGGCTCCTTTGAATAAGGCAGCCTTCAATGCTGGAAATTTACTAGCTCTGAGCGCATACTGAAAGTATGGCGCAAGAGACCTGCCAATGTGGCGCGGTGTATGAGGTCACGTACCATCATACAGCGATTCCGGATACTGATTACGAGAACTGTAGCCATTGTGGGCGTCGGCTGGCGTCTTGGCACAATCAGACAACATGGCCAGAATATACGCTGATAAGCAGCCCAGACGACGATGAATAGGCACCTCAAACGTCCCCGCGATCCCGCCCAACTCGCGAAGCTTATGATCGACATTGCCAGCGGCGACGTAGAGGACCGCAATCCGACGCCAGAGGAACAGGGAAAAAGCGTCAGCCGGGTAGCACGCGGCAAGATCGGCGGCCCCAAAGGCGGAAAGGCGCGGGCTATGAAGCTTACCCCCGAACAGAGGGCCGACATAGCGCGGCTGGCGGCACAAACGCGGTGGAAAAAGTCGCGGTGATTATGCCGCCTCGTTCTCTTGGGCCAGTTCCTCTAGGTCCACGTTGAAATTGAAGTCAATCTGGATAGGCTCATTGGGGCAACGTCGGTCGTTATAGCTGTCAATGTCATTCTTAAGTTGACAGCACTGACCCAAAACCTGAATCCGCCGATTTGCCGCAGCGATCAGCATGAAAGGACGTTCGGCATTTAGATCGTCCCATTTCATCACGAGCTGTCCGTTTTCCCGAACCCGCGCTGCGTAGTATTTTCTGACACTCCGTCCCTTCTGATCCTTCACGTACTCCAAACCCATAGCGCGAGAAAGCTTCTCAGCACACTGAGCGACAGCCATGCCCCGCGTGAGCCGATAGCGATCATTCGCCACGGCCCATTCCGCTATCTGCTCTCTAGTTGCAGGCCACGCACCTCCTTCAGCGCGATAGTCCTCAACAATTCGCAATAATTGATCGTTGAAGTTGGCCATCTCTCAGGCTCCGTTTTGTCCTTACGTTGGAGGAACAGTTCCCCAGCCATCCGTAAGGGCTGTTTGTGTGACGATTTCCCTGATCTTCACTTGGTACTTATGGAAATGCGTGTATGGAACTTCTTCGCGGAATTGGAGCCGGCCAACAACAAGTCCCGGATGCACGCCAATTCGTTTAGCAAACAGCATAATCCGCTTTTCGGAATAAAGCGGCCTCACGCGCAAAATGAAACTCTCCAATTCATCGGTTGGCACCACGAAATTTGCAGCAGCGTCATTGGCGCGAGTTTCTTCAATCGGAAGAGTTTCCTTGCGCTGTATGCGTTCGGTCAATTCGACATCCACTGTAGCTCCGTCGCGGCGTAACACGTGTTCGATTTCGTGCCGCAATACAAACCAGAAATTGCTAATACGATCAAAACGAAGCGAAAGTGCAATTACAGGTACGTCATTGTCCAGCCAAAAGGCCGCGCCGTCGATTTTGGCTCCCGGAATAAATTCGACGACCACGAAACGAACGCCAGCATCCGCTAAAATCTGCGGCGCTTGTCTTATTTCCTCAGGTGCTACCAACAAGGTTTTTAGCTGCGTTAGCGCTAGTCGCAATTTCTTCTCAGAATACGGAGCCGAGTGAACGCCTTCGGCAAGTTCCTTTGCACGGAACAGCCACGCATATTGAAGCGACGTTCGCTCATCATATTGAGCCGCCTTCGCGGCGTGCGCAAAACTTGGCCTTTCATCAATATTGCTGACGCGAAAGAAACGACACACTCGATGTTCAACCACATCGAGATTGTCAGAAGGCTCAATCCAATTGCGTTTCATTAGCTCCCGAACAGGGAACAGTGAGTAAAGTTTTGCACGACGGCCAACAAATTCATCGGCTGGTTTAGTTTGTGAAAGGCGATAAGCGCTATCGAGATTCATCCAATAAAGCGCGTCATCATCGCCAAATGCCTTGGCGAGCCCGCGCGCCGTATCCGGAGTGATCTGCTTCTTTCCGGCGATTAGCTCATTCACCAAACGCAACGGACGCCCCATAATTTGCGCAAGGTCTCCCTGTGTCCATCCGCGAGCCTCAAGCTCATCACGAATGAACTCGCCCGGCGCGAATACTTCGGCAGGCGTTCGGTTCGGCATGTCTCCACTCCCCCGCTCAGTGGTAGTCGGCGATTTCCACAACATGAACGACCTTCTTTGCTCCCTCCGTCCTCAATTCGATTATCAGCCTCCATTGATCGTTTAGCCGCATCGAGTACTGACCTTCACGCTGGCCCTGTAACTTCTCAAAGCGAAATGACCGCCGCGCGTAGAACGTTCGTTCATCGGTCGCTGCGCGGATGTGCTGCATGGCCTTCCGATACGCCCTCACAATCGCGTTTCCGAAACCGCCACTAAAACCCGCGTCAGTTTCGAGCCGGTCCAAGGACTGACCTCTGAAAGTCACGTCCACGGATGGTCCCCAAATATAGCCCGATTCGGCCTATTGTCAACGTGACTATTACACATAGTGTAATAATGCCTATTGACAAGCCATTTTAGTTCAAGCATAAGATTACTTATGAATAAGCTGGACCGTCAAGCCCGTTCCCGCATCCTCCATCTGCTTTGCGAGGGCAATTCCATCCGCGCCGTAACCCGTCTAACCGGCGCGAGCAAGAAGGCAGTAAACCGCCTTATGGTTGAGGCTGGCCAAGCTGCCTCCTGGTATCAGGATCGCGTGTTTCGGAACCTGACCTGCAAGCGCATTCAGGTCGATGAAATTTGGGCATTTGTCTATGCGAAGCAAAAGAACGTCCCGCTCGCGAAGAAGGCCCCGCCGCAAGCTGGCGACGTGTGGACGTGGACCGCAATCGACGCAGATACCAAGCTGATCCCGTCATGGTTTGTCGGCGGTCGGGATAGCGACGCGGCCATGATCTTCATGGACGATCTTGGCTTCCGGCTCGCCAATCGCGTGCAGCTAACCAGCGATGGCCATAGGGCTTATTTAGAGGCGGTCGAAGGCGCGTTCGGCGGCGATGTTGACTACGCCATGCTGGTGAAGCTTTACGGCCCTTCCGGCGAAGGCGAAGAACGATATAGCCCCGCAGAATGCATCGGCGCGGTCAAGCATCGGATCGAAGGCAATCCCGATCCCAAATCATGTCAGCACGTCATTTGCCGAGCGGTCGAATTTCAACATGCGGATGCACACTCGCCGATTTACGCGGCTCACAAATGCATTCTCAAAGAAGGTCGAAAACCACGCGCATTCCGTCGCGCTGTTCGCGATGTACTACAATTTCGTTCGCATCCATAAGACGCTGCGGACTACGCCCGCGATGGCCGCTGGCGTCACGTCGCGACTTTGGGAGATTGGTGATATTGTGAATGTGCTGGAAGCTTGGGAAGCTTCGGCAGACAAAGAGGCGGCCTAATGTTCGATTGGCATATAGTAGTTTGGGAAGATGGCGATGGCGCTCAAAGCGTCTCCGCCCAACAAGACAAACCCGCAGCGATTAGAGAGACAATCGCTCTCCTGAACCAAGGGAAAAATGTGGTCGCCATCAAACGCGCCAATGAAACTATTATGGACGCCGAAGCCGTGCAAAGCATTGCCTGCCACATTCAAAGTAGCCCACCACCACCGCGTGACGTGCCTTGCCAATCGTGCTCACTCCGCGCGAAATAGGCCTCTCGGCGCCGGCTCGGTGCATGACGGGGGAAAATGACGACGAAAAACTATCAATATCGCTATCGCAAACCGCGCAGTGCGCCCGAGGAGCGCGGCGGGAAGCCGCCGGTCTATCGCCGCATCCTCGAGAACGAGCACGCGATGATTATCGAACGCGACGTTGCGATCCGGATGCGCGACGGCGTCACTCTTTACGCGGATGTCTTTCGCCCCGCCGACGAACGTCCGGTCCCGCCGATCATCGCCTGGACGCCTTATGGCAAACACGTTCCATTCGATCCGCGACGGTTTCTCAATGCCGGCGTGAAGGTGGGTGATACTTCCGAATACACGGCGTTCGAGGCACCCGATCCGGTGTTTTGGGTCCCGAGCGGATATGCGGTCATTGTCATTGATATCCGGGGCACCTGGTATTCCGAGGGCGTCGCGCATTATCTGGCCCCGGAAGAGGCGCAGGATTTCTATGACGCCGTTGAATGGGCGGGTACGCAGCCCTGGAGCAACGGCAAAGTCGGATTATCGGGGGTCTCATACCTCGCCCAAATGCAGTGGCGGGTCGCCGAGCTCAATCCGCCGCATCTTGCCGCCATCAACCCCTGGGAGGGCTGGACCGATACCTATCGGGAGACGGCGACGCATGGCGGCATTCCAGATACGCATTTTTGGCCGACGCTGTGGAATCGATGGGGCGCCGCCCGGGGCCAGATCGAAGATCTTGAGGCGGAGACAAAGGAACATCCGCTCTACGACGATTTCTGGCGCTCGAAGGCCGCGGATTTCTCAGAAATCACGACGCCCGCCTTTGTGGTGGCGAGCTGGACCGACCAGGGCCTGCACACGCGCGGCACCTTCGAGGGCTTCAAGCACATCGCCTCGAAACAGAAATACCTGCTGGCACACGGTCAGAAGAAATGGGCGCACTATTACGTGCCGGAAAACAAGCGGCGCCTGCGTGATTTCTTCGATCACGTGCTCAAGGGTGTCGACAATGACGTCAAGAACTGGCCGAAGGTGCAGATTGAAGTGCGCGAACGAAACGGCGTTGCCAGTGTGCGCGCCGAAAACGAATGGCCGATCGCGCGCACGCAATATACCAAGCTCTTTTTGAACGCGGCCAATGGCCGGCTCCAACCGGCGCCGGTCGCGCAAACCGCCTCAGTCTCTTACGGCGCAGCGGTTGCCGAATTGGCCGAGGCTGAACGCGCGATATTTGCGATAACCTTCGATCGCGACACCGAACTGACCGGCTACATGAAGCTGCGGGTTTTCATGTCGTGCACCGAAAGCGACGACATGGACGTCTTCGTTGGCTTGCACAAGCTCGACGCTGCCGGCGCAGTTGTGCCCTTTGCCTACTACGCACAATTCGACGATGGACCCGTAGCGCTCGGCTGGCTGCGCGCCTCGCACCGCGAGCTTGACGTGAAGAAATCGACAGACTGGCAGCCGATCCACACCCACGCCCGCATCCAGAAAATCGCGCCCGGCGAGATCGTTCCGCTCGACATCGAAGTCTGGCCGTCGGCAACGAGTTTCAGATCAGGCGAAACGTTGCGCTTGACTGTTCAAGGTACCGATATCAACCGCTATCCGAAAGACAAAGTGCCGGTCTATTTCCGCCACGAAGCCAGCGCCAATCGGGGGCGGCACATTATCCATTGCGGCGGCGAGCATGACTCCTACCTGTTGGTGCCGGTGATCTGAACCAAGGGCTAGAACGGTCTCTCCCGTTGTAGTGCCTCCTCAGGAACACAAGCCGCCAGTGCGAGCACCAAATGTCTCCTGGGTCCGGCGACCGGTACACTTATTTACCTTGCCCGCCGCATGTAACATTCCGGTAGTAAAATACCGCCCCTAAGGTATTGACCTCGCTCCACATATGGGGTTGGTTTCATAATCGTGTGATTTGAGGTTTCGGTATGCAGTTAATTGGGAAGGTGGTGACTAACGCGGCACTGGTCGCGAGCGTCTTGGGTTGGGCATTTCTCGAAGCATTACCCGCCCACGCCAGTACCTATGACGTGACGTTCACCGGCAGTAACTTTGACCTCTCTGCGGTGATTACGACCGCCAATAGCCTGGATGCGCTGGGTGGTTATGACATTACGGGCATTTCGGGCACGGTCACCGGACCGACAAGCGGAGCAATCACCAGCCTCCTCAGCAACCCAAATCAGCCCTACCAGGGCACCTATTATGCTAGTGGCTACGGCTGGAATTACGACAATGTCTTGTTCTCGGGCGCGGTCCCATTCGACAACAATGGACTGCTGTTCAGTTTTGGAACGGACATCGTGGCGAACTTATATTCAGTAGGATCGTCATTCTATCTGTCGGTGGATAATCCGAGTTCCTTCTGGAATCCGGGCGACGTTGGAACACTGTCAGCCTCGGATCCACCAGCAACCCCTCTTCCTGCCGCGCTGCCGCTTTTTGCGACGGGCCTCGGCTTGTTGGGTCTGCTCGGCTGGCACCGGAAACGGAAAGCTGCGGCGCTGTCAGCCGCCTAACGTAACGTCATTCTGACCACAAAGCCCCCGGCCAATGTGCCGGGGTTTTCTTGATCGGTTCCGGGAAGCGATGTCTCCTCAAATTAGTTGAAGCGGGCGACTAGCTCAGCTCGTTGTTGGCAGCCGGTAGGCGCGTTTGGCGGCGTTGAAGAACAGCTCCGCTTTCTCGTCGGCGCTGTGGGAAGCGGCGAGCTTCTTGAACGCATTCCACATCACGCCATAGCTGTAATAGCGCTTATCGACCGGGAAATTGCTTTCGAACATGGCGCGCTGCACGCCGAACGCCTCGATGCAGGTTTCGACATAGGGCTTCCAGGTCTTGACCAGATCGTCGGAAGACGGCGGCACCGGCAATTTCTCAAAGCCGAAGCCGAGAAAGTGCATGCCCATGCCGCCGAGCTTGACCACGACGTTCGGGCATTGGGCGAGCTCGCGGATGTTGCGCTGCCAGTCCTTGAAGACTTCCTCGCCGCGGCCGGCATAGACGCCGATGCCGAGCGGCGCGCCGATATGATTGAGTACGATCAGCGTATCGGGAAAGCTGCGGGCGAGATCGGCAAGCTCGGGAATTTGCGTGTGGTAGAGTAGGGCGTCGAAGGAAAGCTTGTAGCGGGAAAGACGCGCAAAGCCGGAGCGGAACTTGGCGTCGAGCAGGAGGCCTTTCGGAAAATCCATCGGCGTCGATTTGATCGACTTGTCCGCATCCCACACCGAGCAATAACGAATGCCCTTGAAGCGCTCGCCGCCGGCGCGCAGATGCGCCTCAAGCACGGCGTCGACCTCCGCGCCCATGAACAGATTGGCAAAGCTGACGATGCCGGCGCAGATCCGCGCCGGGCCGTAAACGCCGCTTGCGCCCATCGCCGCGATGCCGTTGACGAATTCGGTTTCGCCGATCGGCGCGAAATTCGGATCGCCGTCGGCGCGATACATCGAATCGCATTGCAGGAAGACGGTAGCGCGGACGTTGTGGCCGCCGGCATCGATGTCGGCCTTGATATCGTGGAACAGATAGCGCGCGCCGCCGCGCTCCCACAGATGATGATGCGGATCGATGATCGGCATGGCCGGATCGATCGGCTCTTCCCGGCGCTTGGCGAGCCAGTCCTCGCGCACGTCAAACAAGACCTTCTTTTCGGTCTCGGTCTCACCGATCTTCACGCCCAGCACCTGCATGACTTCGCTCCTGCCGTAAAACGTATAGTGCTCTTAGGTCTGCTGCTTGCGGGCGCGCGCGTCACGCGCCCGGCCCGGCATGTTCGCTATCAACGAAATGACCACCGGCGTGGAGGGACAATATAACCACATGTATCGGGGGGCGGGGAGTAGGATGGCAAGCACACCGTGCGCTCTTCGAACAAAAGCGCCCGGTGTAATGCCGTCGAGCCTTACCCCGCGATCCGCGCTGCCGCCGGCGTGTGATACCGCCCGGCCGGCGTGCCCGGAGCACGGCCCGCCGCCTTGAAGGCCGCGAGCAGCGCACGTTGTAGTGCGGCGAGGTCGTAGGGTTTCTGCAGCACTTCGAAGCCCTCGCGCACCGCGTCCTGCGCGCTCGAACTATAACCGGTGGTCAGCAGCACGATGATGCGCGGAAAGCGCGAGCGCAGCAGCTTCGCCAGTTCAAGGCCGGTGAGACCGCCGGGCATCAATATATCGGAGAAGACGAGATCGATATCGCCGTCGCGCTCGATACGATCGAGACCCTCCTGGGCGCTCATCGCCTCCTTCACCGTGAAGCCAAGGTCGGCGAAATAGCCCCGGGCAACCTCGATGACTTCGGCATTGTCCTCGACCAACAACACCGTACCCGCTGGCAGCCCAGCGGCAATGGCGGGAGCGGGCTCTTGCAGCTGCGCCGGCACCTCGAAGCTACGCGGCAGGAACAGCGTTATCGCCGTACCGCGCTTGACCGTGCTAGTAATGGTAGCGGCGCCGCCGGATTGCCTGGCGAATCCGTAAACCTGGGAAAGTCCGAGCCCGGTGCCCTTGCCGACGTCCTTGGTGGTGAAGAACGGCTCGAACACCCGCGACAGCACATCGGGCGGAATACCCTCCCCGGTATCCGCGACCCTGATGGCGACGAAATCGCCGCTTAGACCTTCCTCGCCGGATTTGCCGCGCAACACGATCGGCTTGGCCGTGATGGTCAGCGTTCCGCCCGACGACATGGCATCGCGCGCATTGAACGCGAGATTGAGCAAAGCCAGCTCAAGCTCGCTCGGGTCAACCTTGACCAGGCAGGGGTGCCGAGACGTGAGCACGCGGATTTCAATGTCGCCGCGCAGCGAGCGGCTGAGCATGTCCTTGAGCTCCGCCAGCCACTCCGTCAAATCGATGACGCTCGGCTGCAACGTCTGCCGCCGCGAGAACGACAGCAGCTGCCGGGTCAGGCTTTCGCCACGCTGGGTGGCGCTGGTGATGGCATCGAGCAGCCGCACCTGCTTCTCGTCGCTGATATCGCGGCGCAGGCGGTGCGCACTGCCGCTTACGATCATCAGCAGGTTGTTGAAGTCGTGGGCGACGCCGCCGGTCAATTGCCCGATTGCTTCGAGCCGTTGCGCCTGCCGCAGCGCGCCCTCAGCCACTTCACGTCGGTCCAATTCCTCGTAGAGCCGCCGCGTGCGGCGTAGCGCCACCCAGAGCACAGCGACGATCAGAAGAGTGGCAGAGAGACCGAAGATCAAATGCACGGCCATGCTCGATAGCCATTCGGCGCGAAGTGCCGACGTGGTAACCCCGGCAAGAGCATAGACCGGGAATCCCGGAAGCTTGCGAAAAGCGACGCGGCGCGAAACGCCGTCGATATCCGAATTGGCCGTATACAGGCCCTGGTCGATACCCCGGGCGCTGGTGGTTCGGAACGCGCTAGCTGGACTGAGCCGCCGCGAGCGATCCTTGAGCGCTGGAAAACGGGCAAGATACGCGCCGTCGTCGCGGATCAGGGCATAGAAGCTGCCAGGCGTCCGGCCGATCAGCCGATAGAAATCCTCGAAGTAGCCCGGCCGCACGGCGACCGCGATCACGCCGTTGAACGAGCCATCGGGCGACTCCAGGCGATGCGAGAGATCGAAGAAATCGGTGCCGATACCCGGCAGGCGCCGCGCGCGCACGTCGCCGATATAGGTCCCGAAATCGTTGTCGCGTTGAGCCCGAAAATAATCGCGATCGCTGAAGTTCTTGTCGGCAGGGACCGATGCCAGCGCGCTTGTCGCCAACGGCTGGCCATCGCTACCGATCAGCAGAATGGCCTGCAGCTGCGGCATGGTCGCGACAATGCCGGCGAGGCGTTCGTGCAGGCGCGGCTGGTCGACGCGAATGTCCTCATCCGACATCCCGCGCACGATCTCATTGACTTCCGCAAAGGTGCGATCGACCGTTTGCAGGACCTTGAGCGCCTGCTCCTGCATCACATCGAGCGAACGAACGATGCGCTCGTCGGCGACGCTGTGAATGTCGCTGTAACCGGTCCAGCAGGCGTAACCGAACAGCGCCGCCGGCAACACCACCGCGGCGACCATCATCGATTGCAGCAGGCGAGTGGCCGATTCCCGTGCGCTGCTCATATGCCAAGCCCCGGGTGGTTGAGCCAAGCTCGATTTAGCGGTAACGGAGTGTTCCATATTTAGCAGACGCAAACGAGGTCCGATTTCGCCGCGGCCGATTGCAATTTCGTGAGCACAATGCCACAGCGCGGCCCGAAAACTGCCGTATTCTACAGTGGTTGGCCAAAATGTTGGCGCGGTCGAGACATCGATTTTCGACAAAATGAAATCAACAAAATGAGATCAACCGCGCCACACTCACGGTGAGCGGATCATCGTCGCGCCGTTAGACCGCAATCACTCCGGCTTGAAATTTATCGCCACGCCGTTGATGCAGTAGCGCAGATGTGTCGGCGGCGGCCCATCGTCGAAGACGTGACCGAGATGACTGCCGCAGCGGCTGCAATGCACTTCGTCACGCTCCATGCCGTAGCTGTCGTCGGTTGAGGTCTCAACCGACCCCTCGACCGGATCATTGAAGCTCGGCCATCCGGTGCCGCTCTCGAATTTCTTCTTCGAGGCGAACAGCGGCTGGCCGCAGCCGGCGCAGTAAAACGTCCCCGCGCGTTTCTCATAATTGAGCGCGCAACTTCCCGGCGGCTCGGTGCCGTGGGCGCGCATGATCCGAAACTGCTCCGGTGTGAGCAGCTTTTTCCACTCCGATTCGGTATGGGTGACCGGATATTGCTTAGCGTCCATTTGTTTGGTGTCCATGCCTGCCGCCCGTCTGCTGGTGAAACGAAGACTATAAAACATAGTGACGAAACGCCGCCGGGGAAAGGCGGCCGCCGCACGGCGCGGAACGCGACGAGCAGGCGCTATCACCTGCGAACGCTGGACTGTTCGTTCCGGCCGCATTTCACTCCGGACATAGTCAGATAGCCTTAACGATAACCGTTGCGCGGCAATCGCGGAGCTGCGATCGCGCTTTCAGCGGTAGCATATTGACGTTAGAAGACGCCCAGGCTGCCGCGGCGCCACCCCAGGTTACCGCAAACAAACAACGCTCACGCAATTGGTCGCGCCATTGGCAAAAACATTGATCGCCGCGTCGTTTTCAGTTATCCGATTTCACAATAGTCCATGACAACACAAGGCGCGCTGTTAAACGTTGGCGATCGTGAACACGGCGTCGCTCAGGGAGAATGCAAATGGCAGTCATATCCACGACCGTTGACGTCGGCGCCGGACAAACCTCCGCCGGAGATGTTCTGGTCGGTTTCGGCGAGTTCATTGTGTCCGGCGGCGGGAGGTGGTCTCAATCGATCGACGCAACACTTTATCTTAGAGAGAAAAGATGGAGTGTTGGAGATGGATCGGAGATTTCATCGAGGGTTCACTGCGGCGGAGAAAACGGAGTTGTGGGATCGCTGGAAGCGCGGAGAGTCGCTGAAGGCGATTGGACGAGCTTTTGGTAAACCGTCATCGTCGATCTATTTCCTGGTGGCGCCGCACGGTGGGATTCGTCCTGCCCTGCGGCGTCGCTCAAGGCTGGCATTGACGTTGCCGGAGCGCGAGGTGATTTCCAGGGGCGTTACAGCACATCAATCCGCACGATCGATCGCTAAGTCTCTTGGCCGCTCACCCTCGACGGTGAGCCGGGAAATGAGGCGCAATGGCGGCTGTGATCGCTACCGAGCGACCCTTGCAGATGAGAATGCCTGGGCGCGAACTCGTCGTCCAAAACGTTGTAAATTGGCGAACCGTCCATGGCTACGGCAGGCAGTGGCGGGGAAGCTCAGATTGGATTGGTCGCCCGAGCAGATATCCGGTTGGCTTAAAAGAGCCTATCCTGGAGACCAGCGTTATCACGTGTCACACGAGACGATCTATCGCAGCCTATTTGTTCAAGCCCGCGGGGTGCTTAAGAAAGAGCTGCTTAGTCATCTCCGATCGAAGCGCACGATGCGTCGCTCTAAGCCGATTGATCCGAATGGCGATAGACGGGGGCATATCAAGGATATCGTCTCAATCCGACAGCGACCGGCCGCGGTTGAGGATCGGGCGGTGCCCGGTCATTGGGAGGGCGATCTGTTGTCCGGGCCGAACAACAGCTACATCGCGACCTTGGTCGAGCGTCATACGCGTTACGTGATGTTGGCTAAGCTAGCCAACAAGGAAACCCATTCAGTCGTCTCGGCGCTTATCAAGCAGGCGAAGAAGCTACCAAACGAGCTGTATAGGTCTCTGACCTGGGACCGGGGAAAAGAACTTACGGATCATCGTCGCTTTACATTGGCGACCAACATCGACGTTTATTTTTGCGATCCGCAAAGCCCGTGGCAGCGCGGATCGAACGAGAACACCAACGGCCTGCTGAGACAGTACTTTCCGAAGGGCACCGATTTGTCGGTGCACTCGCAAGCCATCTGAACAAAGTGGCTCGTCAGCTCAACGAACGGCCTCGTGAGACCTTGCAATTTGAAACCCCAGCAGAGAGATTTAATGCCTGTGTTGCGTCGACCGGTTGAGCCGGCAGGATAATTTCGGACACGGTCGTTACCGGCGATGACGCCGTAACATTTATCAAAAGCGGCGGCGAGGCGATCGGCACCTACAGTCGTTGGCAATGCCGGCCTCGAGGGCGCGGCGTTCGGCGGCGTCACCTCGGGCGCAAGGGTGCTCCAAGGCGGAAGGGAGCAAATCGGGCAATCGGGGACTGCCGTAGGGATGGTCGTCGACGGCGGCACGGCTGGCGTGGGCTTGGCAGCCAGCACCGCGTCCGGAACTCAGGTTATCAACGGCGGCGTGCTCACCGTGGCGGAGGGCGGCACCGACAGCGGCACATCAGTGGGCAACGGCGGTACGCTCAACGTATCAACCGGCGGCACCGACATCGGCACGTCAGTGGGCAACGGTGGTTCGCTCAACGTAGTATCCGGTGGCACCGCCAGCGGCGTGTCACTCGGAAGCGGCGGCACGCTCAACGTCTCTTCCGGCGGCGTCGTCAGCGCGCTGACGACCAATGATAAGAATGACCAGAGTGTCACCGCGGTCGCTAATGTGCTTTCCGGCGGCACCGTCGATGGTACTACCAAGATTGATGGCGGGCAGTTGATATTGGACGCCGGCGCCGTCTTTGAACCCCATGCCAAGCTGACCATCATCAAGACCGGTGAGCTGGTGCTCGAACAGGACTTGTTCAAAGGCACCATTCATGACTTCGGCGGCCAGGACTTCATCGACCTGACCAAGATCAGATTCATCGGCCAGGGCCCGGACGCGACAACGGCGACCTTTACGCAAACCAAGGGCGCCGGCGGCCTGCTTCAGGTTGCCCACGGCAACCGCGCCGTCGACCTTCACCTAACCGGCACCTACACGACGGCGAACTTCGCGCTGCAGAGCGACGGTGTGCACGGCACCACGGTTACTTTTGTCCCAAATGCCACACTGGCGGATTACGGGCACGGGTAGGAGAAGTCTTCAGTTCTCAAATCAGATCTGATCCGAACACCTCGCGTCGGGACTGCGTAAACTGATCGGAAACTGATGATGTGAGACTCTAATCCATGCATTCCGCAGAGCGTCGCTTCAAAATGAAAAAAGTCATCGCCGATCGGTTCGATGTCGTGCCTGACGATGGTACTCCCGTAGCTGCCGCGATAAGCTTCGATACGTTTTTCTTTTGGAAAGTCGCCCGTTGAAAATCGCAAAATCCTGGTCGTAATCGGGTCCATGAAAAACGCCTGGTTAGATGTCCTGTCCGGCACGCGCTCCAGTATTGATACCAACGCTTAATGCACGCAAAGCCCTGCCTAATAACCGCTTGTTGGTTGAAGGGCACTGGGCGAAACTAAGACCAGCGCCCGCGCTTGGCCCTAGATCGATCCGCTAGAAAATATTTGAGGGCAGCGCTTGCCGGTTGCGCCTGGAAAGCAGCGCCGGAACTCGCTCGGTCAAGGCAGCTTGTCGAAGCCTTCGCCAAAGCCCTTTAGGCTCATGGGGAAGCCGATGCCTTCCTCAGGCGTTTGGAAAATGATGAAGGTCGAGGTCTGGCCGTTGCGCAGCTGATCGATCAATTTGTCGTCCATGATCACTTCGGCGACGCAGCCATTGGGCAGGCAGCGCACGAAGCCGGCCCGGCCAACGTTGTTGTTGTCGATCTTCAAGCCGAGGCCCGAAGGCAGCAACACGCCGAGCGGAGCGACCACGCGCATCAGCCGGCTCTTCTGGTCGGTGGTCTTGAGTACGATCACGGTCAATCCGACATTGGGCCGGTCCTCCGCGGTCACGCTTTGCATCAGCGCGCATTGCTCGTTCTGCGCACCGGGCGGCGTATCGCAGCGGATTTGCCAATCGCCGTGAACCGCCCGGACCGCGCCTTGCGCGAACGCTTCGCCGCCGCCGGCCGAAACGACCGCGATCACGATGACGGCGCCGCCGAGCGCCGTGGCCATTGGCCGCAGCAAGCGCCCGACATTGCGAAAGGCCATGATCGTCTTCCCCAGGCTCGAGCCCGCCGCCCCGCCGTCCGGCCCGCTTGCCGATGCGAATCAGTTACCGCGGACCGGTTGCCACGCGGGCCTGCCTACATGGCGAGCCCTCGCTGTCAAGGTTGATGAAAATCAACCCATTGTGGCCGCGACAAGGAAGCGAAACTCAACCGCCGCGCGGCCGGCTGACGCGCTGCGGATAGACCGCGCCAAGCGTTCAAGAGTGCATTGCGGTACCGCGAGTTTTGTGGTTTGACGGGCTGACCCCCGCCGATGCCCGTCAAGGACCAGATCGTGGCACAAACCCGTCGGCAGCAGGCAGCGTCGGGCCGGCGCCGTCGCGCTGCAGACACGCACTTCTTGCATGTTTCGGATCGCGCGGCGCCGTTTGGCGAAGCCCGGTGACGAGGCCTGACCGAAGGAACGAGGAGCCGAGAAACGATGCCGCAGTTCTCACGCCTGATTGCCTCTGCGCTGACCACGGGCGCGCTGCTCGCGAGCGCCGGATCGGCGCTCGCCGGCGTCGGCCAGCCGTCGCCCTGGGAACTCGGTCTGCAGGATGCCGCCTCCCCGGTCATGGTCGACATCGTCTGGTTTCATGACTTCCTGCTCTGGATCATCAGCGCGATCGCGCTCTTCGTCCTGGTTCTGCTTGCCATCATCGTGCTGCGTTTCAACGCCCGCGCCAATCCAACTCCGTCCCGCACCACGCACAATTCGTTTCTCGAAGTCGCCTGGACCATCGTTCCGGTCATTATACTGGTGGCGATTGCGGTGCCCTCGTTCCGGCTGCTGTTTCTCGAGGTCGATAATCCGCAGCCCGACCTCACCGTAAAGGCGACCGGCAAGCAGTGGTTCTGGAGTTACAGCTATCCGGACAACGGCGATTTCGAATTCGACTCGCTCCTGGTCGCCGACAAGGATCTCAAGCCCGGCCAGCCGCGGCTCCTCACCGTCGATAATGATCTGGTAGTGCCCGTGAACAAGGTCGTGCACGTGCTGGTAACCGGCGCCGACGTGATCCACTCTTTCGCCGTGCCGTCGTTCGGCATCAAGATCGACGCGGTGCCCGGCCGGCTCAACGACACCTGGTTCAAGGCGACCAGCGAGGGTCTGTTTCACGGCCAATGTTCCGAACTGTGCGGCAAGGACCATGCCTTCATGCCGATCACGGTCAAGGTGGTCAGCGAAGCCGAATTCAACGACTGGGTCGCGAAGGAAAAGAAGAGCGCCGGCCTTGACCGCGGCCCGCCGACCGCACTGGCGGCGAGCAGCGCGCCGACGCATTAGAGTAAAAGCCGAAAAAGAACACTCGCCAACGCAGGACCCGACAATGGATACGATGACACACGCGGCACACGGCGACGACAGCGGACACGCCATTCCGCACGGCTGGCGCCGTTTCGTCTATTCGACGAACCACAAGGACATCGGCACGATGTACCTGGTGTTCGCGCTGATTGCCGGCCTGATCGGGGCGATCTTCTCGATCCTGATCCGCATCGAGCTGATGTATCCCGGCCTGCAGATTTTCCACGAGACGCACTACTTCGACGTCATCGTGACCGCACACGGCCTGATCATGATCTTCTTTATGGTCATGCCGGCGATGATCGGCGGCTTCGGCAACTGGATGGTACCGCTGATGATCGGCGCGCCGGACATGGCGTTTCCGCGCATGAACAACATTTCGTTCTGGCTCTTGCCCGCATCGTTCGCTCTGCTCGTGGCGTCGATGTTCTTCGAGGGCGAGCCGGGCGCCAACGGCGCCGGGACCGGGTGGACGATCTACGCTCCGTTGTCGACCTACGGCCATCCCGGCCCGGCGATGGATTTCGTCATTCTGTCGATCCATCTCGCCGGCGCGTCGTCGATCCTGGGCGCCATCAACTTCATCACCACGATCTTCAACATGCGCGCGCCCGGCATGACCATGCACAAAATGCCGTTGTTCGTGTGGTCAATTCTCGTCACCGTATTCCTGCTGTTGTTGGCGCTGCCGGTTCTTGCCGGCGCCATCACCATGCTGCTGACCGACCGGAACTTCGGGACCACGTTCTTCGATCCGCATGGCGGCGGCGATCCGCTGTTGTTCCAACATCTGTTCTGGTTCTTCGGCCACCCGGAAGTTTATATCCTCATCCTTCCGGGCTTTGGCATGGTCAGCCAGATCGTGGCGACGTTCTCACGCAAGCCGGTGTTCGGCTATCTGGGCATGGCCTACGCCATGGTGGCGATTGGCGGCATCGGCTTCGTCGTCTGGGCGCATCACATGTACACCGTCGGCATGTCGGCGAGCGTGCAGGCGTACTTCATCGCCGCCACGATGGTGATCGCGGTGCCGACGGGCGTAAAGATCTTTTCCTGGGTCGCCACGATGTGGGGCGGCTCGATCGAGTTCAAGACGCCGATGCTGTGGGCCATGGGATTTATCTTTTTGTTCACCATCGGCGGCGTCACCGGCGTGGTGCTCGCCAATGCCGGCGTCGACCGGGTGTTGCAGGACACCTATTACGTCGTCGCTCACTTCCACTACGTGCTCTCGCTCGGCGCCGTGTTCGCCATCTTCGGCGGCTGGTACTACTGGTTCCCGAAGATGAGCGGCTACATGTACAGCGAGTTCGTCGGCAAGCTGCACTTTTGGCTTACCTTCATCGGCGTCAACCTGGTGTTTTTCCCGCAACACTTTCTCGGGCTCGCCGGCATGCCCCGCCGCATCGCCGACTATCCCGACGCGTTCGCCGACTGGAATTTCATCTCCTCGATCGGCTCGTACATTTCCGGCGTCGGCACGCTGGTATTCTTCTTCGGCCTGGCACAGGCCTTCGCCCGCAAAGTGCCCGCGGGCGCCAATCCCTGGGGTGCGGGCGCAACTACGCTCGAATGGACGCTGCCCTCGCCGCCGCCCTTCCATCAATATGACACGCTGCCGCTAATCCGATGACCGTCACGGTTTCGCGCGTCGAGCCCAGCATTGCGGGTGTCGGCGATTATCTGGAGCTGATGAAGCCGCGCGTGATGTCGCTCGCGGTGTTCACGTCGCTCGTCGGCCTCCTGATTGCGCCGACGCACCTGCATCCGGTTATTGCGTTCACGGCGTTGGTCTGCATCGCAGTGGGCGCCGGCGCCGCCGGCGCCCTCAACATGTGGTACGACGCCGATATCGACGCGCGCATGACCCGCACTGCGGCGCGTCCGGTTCCGGCCGGGCGCGTGGCGCCGGGCGAGGCTTTGGCGTTCGGCGTCACTCTTGCCGTCGGCGCGGTGGTCGTGCTCGGCCTTCTGGTCAACGTGATCGCCGCCGCCTTACTCGCGCTGTCGATCGGTTTCTATGTCCTCGTCTATACGATGTGGCTCAAACGCTCGACGCCGCAGAATATCGTCATTGGCGGCGCGGCGGGTGCGTTGCCGCCGATGATCGGCTGGGCGGCGGCAACCGGCAGCGTCGCCATCGAGCCGATCCTTCTCTTCCTCATCATCTTCTTCTGGACACCGCCGCACTTCTGGGCGCTGTCGCTGTTCCGGTCCGAGGATTACGTGCGCGCCGGCATACCGATGCTGCCGGTCGTCGCCGGCCAGACGGAAACGCGACGCCAGATCCTGTTCTACTCCCTGATCCTGGCGCCGCTGGGCGCTGCGCCGTGGTTCCTCGGCTACGCCGGCACCCTCTATGGCATCGTCGCGGTCGCGACCGGCGCCGCGATCATCGCCCTGGCAATCCGGCTTCGCGTCGAGCAGACCGGCCACGTCGCCGCCAAACGGATGTTCGCCTTCTCGATCCTTTATCTGTTCCTGTTGTTCGCGATACTGCTGGTCGACCGATTGTCCGCAGAGCTGATCAGCCGGTTGGCGGCATGACGGCGCGTGCGGCCATGAACGAAAACAAACTTCCTCCCTCCCGTCCCCTGCCTGTGGAAGGGAGCGAGGGCGTCAGACTCACCGAACAGCAACTGCGCGCCCGGCGCGCTCGCTCAATCGCGATTGCGGTCTCGCTCGGCGTACTCGTGGTGCTGTTCTACATCGTGACGCTGGTGAAAGGGCCGGGAGTGCTGGTTCGCCCGCTATGAAGTTGACAGGCCGATGACCACGGAAAAGCCGGATGCGCCGCCCAAGCTGCGCCGCGACGTTATCGTCGCCTTCAGCTGCGGCGGCCTGGTGGCGGCGATGGTCGGCCTGTCGTTCGCCGCGGTGCCGTTCTATTCGTGGTTTTGCCGCACCACCGGGTACGGCGGCACCACACAGGTAGCGAAAGCCGCGCCGACGCAGATTTCCGACCGCACCATCACGGTACGCTTCGACTCCAATGTCGCCGCCGGATTGCCGTGGCGGTTCGAACCCGAACGCCGAACCATTGACGTCCAGCTCGGCCAAGTCGTCACGGTCTACTATGCCGTCACCAACGAGGCCGCGCGCGTGACCGCGGGCCAAGCCGGCTACAATGTCAGTCCGCCGACCGCCGGCATCTACTTCGAGAAGATCAATTGCTTCTGTTTCACCGAACAGACCATGAAGCCGGGCGAGAAGCGCGACATGGCGGTGGTTTTCTACGTCGATCCCAAGCTCGCCGACGATGCGGAGCAGGACGGCGTCAAACTCATCACGCTCTCCTACACTTTCTATCCGGTGCGCCCCCTCCCTGACCCTTCCTCGCAAGCGGTGGAGGGTACGGTGGGGGCAGCGGCGGCGGCAACGCCGGTAAAGTCCGGCCGTATCTAGAGGCAACAAAGCGGCGCGCTCAAGGTCGCGCCAACGTGGAGATGACGACTATGGCTGATGCTGCACACGCCAAACCGCACCACGATTACCACCTGGTCAATCCCAGTCCGTGGCCGGCGGTCGGCGCCACCTCCGCATTCATCACTGCAGTCGGGCTGATCCTGTGGATGCACCACATTGTCGCGTACGCACCGATCATTTTCGGCATCGGCGGCATCGGCATCGCCTACACCATGATCGGCTGGTGGCGTGATGTAATCTTCGAAGCCGAAGTCGAGCACGACCATACCCGCGTCGTGCAGATTTCGCACCGCTACGGAATGATTCTGTTCATCGCCTCGGAGGTGATGTTCTTCGTCGCCTGGTTCTGGGCCTACTTCAACACCGCCCTGTTCCCGGCAGAACTGAAAGACGTGGCGCGGACCGCGTTCCTCGGGGGCGTGTGGCCTCCGAAGGATATTCATACCTTCGACCCGTGGCACCTGCCGCTTCTAAACACGCTGATTCTGCTCACCTCCGGCACCACCGTGACGTGGGCGCATCACGCGCTGCTCGAGAACAACCGCAAGGGACTGATTTGGGGCCTCGTCTGCACCATCGTTCTCGGTCTCACTTTCACTTGCGTGCAGGCTTACGAATACGCACACGCCGCGTTCCACTATTCCGGCAACATCTACGGCGCCACATTCTTCATGGCGACCGGATTCCATGGCGCGCACGTCATCATCGGCACGATTTTCCTGATTGTCTGCTTGTTCCGGGCGATCGCCGGGCAATTCAAGCCGACACAGCACCTCGGCTTCGAATTCGCGGCCTGGTATTGGCACTTCGTCGACGTGGTGTGGCTGTTCCTGTTCGCCTGCATCTACGTGTGGGGCTCCGGCACGCCGCTGCCCGAATAGCGCCGTTCAGTTCACCGCTCGCGTTCTGTCATCCTGAGGCGCGAGCGAAAGCGAGCCTCGAAGGATGCACGGCCTCGGCCGTCGCCCTTCGAGGCTCGGCGCACACGCGCCGAGCACCTCAGGGTGATGGAAAACATATGACCGAAAAGACAATCGACACACTTTCAGGATCGATCCTCGCTGGATTGGCGTGCGCGTGTCCGCGCTGCGGCAAGGGCAAGCTGTTTCGTGGATTTTTGAGCTTGCGGCCACGCTGCGAAGTTTGCGGCCTCGACTACAATTTCGCCGATGCCGGTGACGGGCCGGCGGTGTTCATCATGTTCCTCGCCGGCTTTATTGTTGTCGGCGCCGCGCTGATCACCGAGGTGGTGTATCAGCCGCCGTTCTGGGTGCACGCGGTGCTGTGGCTGCCGCTCATTCTCATCGTCACGCTTGGTCCGTTGCGGTCGATGAAGGGGCTTATGATCGCGCTGCAATACCATCACAAGGCGGCGGAAAGCCGCTTTGGCGCGGGCGACCCTTGAACGCGTCAGGACCTACAACCGAAGCAAAGAAACTGCGGTCGTGGCACAGCCTGCTCATTCCGGCGATGCTCGCCTTTGCGGCCTTGATTGCGCTGGGCACCTGGCAAGTCGAGCGCAAAGCCTGGAAAGAGGAGTTGATCGCGACGCTGACTGAGCGGCTGGCAGCGCCGCCCGTGCCGCTGCCGCCGCCGGCAGCCTGGACCGCTCTCGATCAGGCCGGCAACGAATATCGCCGTGTGACTTTCGAGGCTAAATTCGAGACTGCCGAAGAGGCGTCCGTTCTGGCGACCGGTGCCGCCTTCCGCTCGGATGTCACAGGGCCGGGCTTCTGGATATTCACCCCGGCGCGGCTTGCGGATGGCAGCGTCGTGGTCGTCAACCGTGGTTTCATACCGCTGGCGGACGCGAAGACGCTGCCGCATCGAGCGAACCCAGGAACGATCGCTATCACGGGGGTGATGCGTTGGCCGGAAGCTCCGCACTGGTTCACTCCGAAGGCCAATCCCGCTCAGAACATGTGGTTCGTTCGCGACCCGATCGCGATCGCCGCCGCCAAGGGCTGGGGTCCCGTGTCGCCGTTCTATGTGGAGCAGGAGACGCCCGTGCCACCCGGCGGATGGCCGCAGCCGGGCAAGCTCGTCGTGCACCTCGCCAACAACCATCTGCAATATGCGATCACCTGGTACGGTCTTGCTGTCGTCCTTGTCATCGTGTTCATCACTTGGGCTCGCTCGTCGTTCCGGGACGCCGCGAAGCCGCGGGCCCGGAATCCATAGCCACGGCGGTGCGATTTCTGGTTTGCCGTCAAATGGTCCTGGCGGCACCTTGCAAATGGTGGTGCCGGTCAATTTCGGTAGCGGCTTGATTCCATCCAGCCCAGTAGGCCGTGTGCTCCTCGGGCGTCTTGCCGAAGTTAAACGGGCAACGGTTTTGATGCGGGTAGTCCTCGTACCCGATCGTCCAGGCATTCGCCTGCGCGGCCTTTTTGAGCACCGATTTGTTATCACTCATGGACGAACTCCTAATGTTCAGGGGCAGCGCGTTTACGCGCAAATGAGTGCCGTGGCAAGGCTCCCGACGCTTACTACGGACCAACGAGTTGATTGCGCCCATGGGTCTCCCCCGCGGCTGGAGCGACCGAATGACAGTGATTGGATTCGGATGTCTTGCGGTCGCTGCCCCAGGACCTACGTAACCATTCGGCAAGGGCGATTGGCGCATCAGGCCCATCCAATAGTCACGAGTGACTTCCATGGCTGAAGATACCACCAACTCGAAATCCGGAGACGTTATCAGGGAGATGGCCGAACTGCTTGCGCGGCAGAAGCTCGTTCCATTTTTCGGAGCGGGCATATCGCGCCAACACTTGGGCGTAGCAGCGGCGGAGCTGGCGGCTGAGATGGCCCAGGCCCTCGGCGTACCTGCCGACACGGCACTTTCTGAGCTTGCCGACGAGTTTGCGGATAAGTTCGGCGAGGAGGCCTTTGTCAGGTTTTTGCGGAAAAGATTAGTGGTCAGCAGTATCGACGACACCAATGTTCCCGTGCATCGGCTCTTGCTAAGCCTCTCGCCGAGCGTGCTGTACACGCCCAATCAGGACAACCTATTCGAGCTGACCGCGGCGAAATATGGGCGGCCTTATCGGCGAGTGGTAACGCACCGGGATCTGGCCGACGCTGTTCCCGGTGAGCGCCTTCTCTACAAATATCACGGCGACCTCGATCATCCCGAATCAGTCGTATTTGGAAAGCGCTCGTATCTAGCAAGGATGACGGTCGAGGATCATCCGCTGGACATTAGGCTGCAATCAGACCTTCTAGGAAAGAGGCTTCTCTTCCTCGGATATAGCTTTCGCGACGAGAATGTCGCCAAGCTTCTCGACTCCATAAAGCGTGTTTTTAGGGGGAGCCTCCCTCCGTCTTATCTCATTGCCTTCGAGTACGATTCTCAAATGGAAGAGCTGCAGAAGACCTACGGTATTCGGATCGTCAATCCCGTTCAGCACTGTCCAGACGCGAAGACCAGCGCTGAAGCGTTTGAACGGTGTCTCAAAATGCTCTGCGATTCCACGGTGACAATTCAGGCGGAGCTGGGCCTTCAGGAGCTGTTCTCAGGGCAGAAGGTCAATCCGCGCATGGCGACCGAATACGAAATTGATGCGGTCGGTCGCGCAGTCAAAGACGCTCCTTTTGAGACCGCTGTAAGTGCATTTCGGGGAGCGGTCGATCATGCTTTGATACCGGAGAGCTTGCAGAAGCGCACAACGGACATTTTCCGGCGGCTCGTAGAGCGAGCCGATCCTACTAGCGACAATCAAATGGGTGCGCTGAAAGCGGCCCTTTTTAATCTGTACCTTCCGCCTGCCCTCGCAGCAACCGCGATGGCATATGTAATGGCCGCATGCAATCGTCGCCCAGATGGCCACAGGTTCGATTTAGTGACGAGTCTTTTGTGCCCCGCGGTTCCTGACGCGGCGGTCCCTAGCGCGGCAGCAATGGCGGTCGCCATCCTCCGCGAGCGGGGCGAAACTCTAACGGAGAGTTTTCGCGCTAAAGCATCGTTTTGGTTTGAGGGAGCGGACGAGGTCCCGCCACAAATGCGAGCGAACGTAGAGGTTATGATCAGGGAAGTGTGGCCCAACGGGCAGAACCCCCTCCGGCGACCAAGCTTTCTGCCCAGAAGGGGATTTCACAAGATCATGGCCGATCTGATGGCCCAATGGCCAAAACAGTTTCCGAACCCAGAGAAATAACTCGCGCACACCACACTCGCGAACGCGACGAAGCTGCACCGCCTAGACGACACCGGCGGTTAAAGATTCCAGGCTCCTCGCTACGCTCGGCCCCGGAATGAGGAGCGCTTTCGTCTTCCTTGTGAAACGCCCCGCCGTTCTATAATTGTGGCTCTGGTCCGGGACGGGCGGCGCTTTGCCTCCCGCAGCGAACATCTCGGAAAATCAATAAGTTAGCGTGCCCCGGGCGTCCCGGGGCAGCAGGGAAGCTATCGGTTGCGCCACATCTCAACCAGGGGCGAGGCCCCGGCACTTGAGTTTGCCGAAGCGATGCTCGCTGGCCTTGCCCGCGATGGCGGCCTTTATGTGCCCGAGGCCTGGCCGCGGCTCGAATCTGCGACCATCCTCGGCTTTGCCGGCCGCCCCTATGCCGAAGTCGCCGTCGAGGTGATCAGGCTTTTTACCGCCGATTCGATCCGCGAGGCTGACCTCGCCCGCATGGCGCGCGAAGCCTATGGCACCTTCCGCCATCCCGCTGTGGCGCCGCTGACGCAGCTCGGCGTCAATACCTTTGCACTCGAACTGTTTCACGGTCCCACGCTCGCTTTCAAAGACGTGGCGATGCAGCTTCTGGCGCGGCTGATGGATCACGTTCTCGCCGCACGCGGCGAGCGCCGGACCATCGTGGTCGCGACTTCGGGCGATACCGGCGGCGCTGCGGTTGAAGCGTTCCGGGATCGCGGCCAGGTCGATCTGATCGTGCTGTTCCCGCAAGGGCGAATTTCCGCCGTACAGCGGCGCATGATGACGACCGCGGCGGCTGCCAACATCCACGCCATCGCGATCGATGGGACGTTCGACGACTGTCAGTCGATCGTGAAGGGGCTGTTCAATCACGCCGCCTTCCGCGAACGGGTGCGATTGTCCGGCGTCAATTCGATCAACTGGGCGCGCATTGTGGCGCAGGCGGTTTATTACTTCACCGCCGCCGTGTCGCTTGGCGCGCCTCACCGCAAGGTCGCCTTCACCGTTCCAACCGGAAATTTCGGCGATATTTATGCCGGCTACGTCGCGCAGCGCCTGGGCTTGCCGATCGAACGACTGGTGATCGCTACCAACGTCAACGACATCCTGGCGCGAACGCTCGCTACCGGAACCTACGAGTTGCGCGACGTGGTGCCGACGACGTCGCCGTCGATGGACATCCAGGTGGCGTCGAATTTCGAGCGGTTGTTGTTCGATGCCTACGACCGCGACAGCCACGCGGTGCGGGCATTGATGGGCTCGCTGGCGCAATCGCGGCGTTTCGCGCTGTCGGCGCGGGCGCTGTCGCAAATTCGCGCGCTGTTTACGGCCGATCGCGCCGACGAGGAGGAAGTCGCCGCGACCATGCGCACGGTCAAGCGCGAAACCGGCAATTTTGTCGACCCGCACACTGCGGTCGGCATTGCGGTCGCCGAGAAGGAACCGCGCGATCCCGCCGTGCCCATGGTGGTGCTGGCGACCGCGCATCCGGCCAAATTCCCCGAGGCAGTCAAAGCGGCCTGCGGCGTTGAGCCGCCGTTACCGGAATGGCTTTCCGATCTCAATGAACGGCCGGAGCGCGTCACGGCGCTGCCGGCGGATCAATCAGCGGTCGAGCGTTTCGTCCTTGCGACGAGTTCGAGCCGCACAGGAAGGAGCGGCAGCATGAGCGTAGCGGTGACGACCTTGAAATCCGGCATCAACGTGGTGACCGATACGATGCCGCATCTCGAGACCGCCTCGCTGGGGGTGTGGGTCAATTCCGGCAGCCGCGACGAACGCAACGATGAGCACGGCATCTCACATTTCCTCGAACACATGGCATTCAAGGGAACACGACGGCGCACGGCGCGACAGATCGCCGAGGAGATCGAGGCGGTTGGCGGCGATCTGAACGCAGCGACCAGCGCCGAGAGCACGGCCTACTACGCGCGCGTCCTCAGGGCCGACGTACCGCTCGCGCTCGATGTGCTGGCCGACATCCTGTCAGAGCCGGCCTTCGCCCGGGACGAACTCACGCTTGAGCAGAACGTCATCATCCAGGAGATCGGCGCTGTCGCCGACACGCCCGACGATCTCATTTTCGAGCATTTGCAGGCCATCGCGTTTCCCGACCAGCCGCTCGGCCGCTCGATCCTCGGCACTGCGAAGACGGTGCGTTCGCTCGACGGCACAAAATTGCGCGACTATCTCGCCCGGCACTACCGCGGTCCGGACGTTGTGGTTGCCGCCGCCGGCGCAATCGATCATGGCGCCGTAGTCGCGGAGGTCGACAAGCGCTTTGCAAGTTTCAACGGACCCGCCGGGCCGGCGGCGGCGCCGGCGCGGTTCGGCGGCGGCGCTCATGTCGAGAAGCGCGAGCTTGAACAGGTACACATCGCCCTCGCCCTGCCCGGCCTGCCCCAGACCGACCCGACGCTTTACAGCTTGCAGACCTTCACCAACATCCTCGGCGGCGGAATGTCGTCCCGGCTGTTCCAAGAGGCGCGCGAAAAGCGCGGTCTTTGTTACTCGATCTATTCGTTTCATGCGCCCTACTCGGACGTCGGTATGTTCGGGCTCTATGCCGGGACCGACGCCGCCGACACCTCGGAGCTGATGCGGCTCATTGTCGAGGAGATCGCCAATGCGGCCGAGACTATTTCGGAAGCAGAAATCGCGCGCTCGAAGGCGCAGATGAAGGCCGGGCTCCTCATGGCGCTGGAGAGCTCCGGCGAGCGTATCGGACAACTGGCGCGGCAGATGATCGTGTGGGGCCGGCCGATACCGCTCGATGAAGTGGTGCAGAAGATCGAAGCGGTGACGGTCGAAAGCGCACGCGCTGCCGGGCGTGCCCTGATCGGCCGCGGCAAGCCCGCTATTGCCGTGCTCGGATTGGGGTCGGGACTTGAAAGCGCGGCAGCCATTGCTGAGACTCTGACCCGCCGGGCCGCATGATGGCACGATGGCGTTCTTTCGCACCATCAACTTCGCCGAGCCGATACCTTCCGTCGTCGGCGACGGCGTCATACTGCGGACACCTCAAACGACGGACTACGGCGAATGGGCGGCACTGCGCGAGCAAAGCCGCGAATTTCTGACGCCATGGGAACCGACGTGGCCGGCCGATGACTTGAGCCGCGGCGCCTTTCGCCGCCGGATCAGGCGCTATGCCGAGGATTTGCGGACCGACCAGGGCTATGCCTTTCTGATTTTTCGCAGCTCGGACAACGCGCTCCTCGGCGGATTGACGCTTGCCAATATCCGGCGCGGCGTCGCGCAAGCCGGCAGCCTCGGCTACTGGATGGGCCAGACCTTTGCCCGCCAGGGCTACATGACGGCGGCAGTGCGCGCCGTTATTCCTTTCGCCTTCGTTACCCTGCGGCTGCATCGCCTGGAAGCGGCATGCATCCCGACCAACAATGGCTCGATCCGGCTCTTGGAAAACACCGGCTTCGTGCGCGAAGGCTATGCCCGCGAATATCTCTGTATCAACGGCATCTGGCAGGACCACCTGCTTTATGCCCGATTGAAGGATTCGAAACCTTGAGCGCGCAAACTCCCGCCGAAGCCGCGGCCGAAGTCCTGGCCACAAAAGTCTTGGCCACAGTCCGGGCGAAATCTCGGCGAAATCGGCTTTAACCGCCGGCGGGCGCCGCCTTGGGATGGCCACGGTTCGCTTGATATAACAATGGGATCGGTGGGTTTGGCAAAGAGTAACGGGGGAATGCCGGGGACCAGCCGTCAGAGGCTTTGGCGCAGGCGCGCGTCGATCGCGGGCTCGCTCACCTTTGCCCTTATCGCCGGCGCATGCTCCTCCAGCGGCAGCGGCGGCCCTGGCGTACCCGGCGCAGCGCCGGCAGGCGGCGGGGGCACAAGCTCACTGTTCAATGTCTTCGCCGGCTCGTCGGCAAAAGGGGCACAGACAGTTGCCGGCGCACAGCCCGACGTTAGTTGCCCGCCCGTCGAGGTTCGTCAGGGCGCGTCGACGCTGACCATCGGATCGAACGGCAACCAGTCGGCAATGGCGGTCAAGTACCAGGGTGAATTCACCCGCGAAGCGCGCGACTGCGCGGTCGTCAGCGGCAATATCGTGATGCGGATCGGCGTGCAGGGGCGCGTCATACTTGGGCCCGCGGGGGGTCCCGGTCAGGTTGAGGTCCCGTTGCGAATTGCCGTCGTGCAGGAAACACCGGGCGGCGCTCGGCCGATCACGACCAAGTTCATCCGTATTCCGGTCACGGTCACGAGCAATGACAGTAATCCGGTCTTCACTCATGTCGAGGAAGGCATGACCTTCCCGGTACCGACACCGACGTCTTCACTCGACGACTACATCGCCTATGTCGGCTTCGATCCGTTCACGGCGCAAGCGCAGGACAAACAAAAGGAAAAGCCGGCACCGCGCGCGCACAGCAGACCCAAACCCGCACCGTCGGCGAACGCGAACTGACGCAGTCGCCCAAAAATTAAATGGAGCGCAGGTTTAGTGCCGTTCAATTGAACTTCTTCTTCACGTCTTCGATGCCCCGGGCAAGCAAATCCTCGGCGACCTTGCCCTTGGCTGCGGCGCTGAGAATTTTCTCGGCGGCGGCGACCGCCGTATCGGCCGCTGCGGCGCGAACGTCGGCCAGCGCCTGCGCCTCAGCCTGGGCGATCTTGGCCTCCGCCATCTTGGTCCGACGTACGACGAAATCTTCCATCCGCGTTTTGGCCTCGGCAGCAATGCGCTCCGCCTCCACCTTGGCGCTGGCGATAATGGCGGCGGCTTCGCCTTCCGCCTCGCGCCCCTTGCGTTGGAATTCCGCCAGCACGGCCTGGGCTTCCTGGCGCAGCCGCACTGCTTCGTCGAGTTCGGACTTGATGCGCGCCTGCCGCGCATCAATGCCGTCAATCACCCGGCGATGCGCGCCCATGTAGATCAGCAGACCAAGAAAGAGGACGAAGGCGACGGCGACCCAGGCTTCGGCTTCAGGCATGGCGGACCTTAATGCTTGCGCACATCGCTCACCGCGGCGGCGACGTCCTGTGCATTCGGCGCAGTTCCGATCAGGCGCTCGACGATGGCCGCGGCGGTTTCCGTGGCGATGGCGCCGACGTTCAGCATGGCGGCTGAGCGGGTGCCGGCGATCGACTGTTCGGCAGCCGTGAGTTTGTCGTGAAGCTGCGCCTCAAGCCGCTTGTTGGTGGCGTCGGCTTCGGCCGCCTGCTTTTCCCGCATCTCGGTGGCAATGGCCTGGGCACGGCTGCGTGCGTCGCCGAGCGCCTTCTGGTAGGCGGCACTGGCCGCTTCCGACTGCTCCTTAAACCGATTGGCCGCTGCGAGATCGTCGGAGATGCGCTTACTGCGCTCGGCGAAGATCGAGCCGATACGTGGCAACGCGATCCGCGACATCAGCGCATACAGAAGCAGAAACGTCAGCACCAGCCACAGCAGCTGCGATGGAAAGTGCTGCGACTGGAACGGCGGAAACGCGTGATCTTCCGCGGGCGCTCCGGTATGGGCGGTCGGCTCGGCCATCCAACGTCAGAGCCCGAACAGAAGCAGCAGCGCAATCAGCAGCGAAAAGATGCCGAGCGCCTCGGTGATGGCAAATCCGAAAATCAGATTGCCGAATTGACCCTGCGCCGCGGAAGGATTGCGCAGCGCCGCAGCCAGGTAATTGCCGAAGATGATGCCCACGCCGACGCCGGCGCCGCCCATGCCGATACAGGCAATGCCCGCACCAATGTATTTTGCGGCAGTCGGATCCATAACAGAGCTCCTTGTTTGAGTTATCGCGTTTGGGCGTCAGTGGCCCGGGTGTATCGCATCGTTGAGATAGATGCAGGTGAGAATGGCGAACACGTAGGCTTGCAGGAAAGCCACCAGGAATTCCAGTGCGGTCAGCATGATGACCAGGAGCAACGGCAGCGCGGCGCCGAACCAGCCGGCAATGCCGAAACCCGCAAGCATGATGATGAAGCCGGCGAAGACCTGAAGCGTGATGTGGCCGGCGAGCATGTTGGCGAACAACCGCACGCTATGCGAGATCGGCCGCGAGATAAACGAGAGCACCTCGATGACCACGATCGCGGGCAGAATGTAGACCGGCACACCCTTCGGAACGAACAGCTTGAGAAAGCCCAGGCCGTTCCTCCAGAACCCGTAGATAACGACGATGAAGAACACCGCGAGCGCCAGTGTCGCGGTGACGATAAGCTGGCTCGTCACCGTGAAGGAATAGGGAATGAGCCCGATCATGTTGGCAACGAGAACGAACATGAACAGGGTGAACACGAACGGGAAGAACTTCATTCCCTCGGTGCCGGCCGAGCTGCGCACGGTATTGGCGACAAACTCGTAGGACATTTCGGCCACGGACTGCAGCCGGCCTGGAATCAGCGCACGCGGCGTCGCGATCAACAGCGCCGAAATCACCAGCACGATGATCAGCATGAACAGGGCGGAATTGGTGAAATAGATCTGATGGCGGCCGATCGAGAATAGCGGCGCGATGTTGTGGATCTGAAACTGGTGGATCGGATCGACCGTCATGGTTCCATCGCCGCCGGGCGCCAACTTGCCGTCACTGTTTTCGGCCCCCGGGTGGCCCGTTACCCGGCGTTTGGCCGGGACCAACTCCCGCGGATCGCATCACGTTGAGTACGCCCGCGACGAAGCCGAGCAAGAGAAATACGATAAACCCCCAAGGCGAGATGCCGAGCAACCGGTCGATCAGCCAGCCGAGGCCGGCGCCGACCAGCACGCCTCCAACGAGTTCGCTCGAGAGCCGGAAGCCCCTGGCGTAGCCCGATGCAGTCGCTGCCCGATCTCCACCAGGACCATCCGAAGACGTCGGCCCTGCACGCCCGCGTGCCTGGCCAAGACCTTCGCCGAGACGCTGGAAGTCTCGCGGAGAGGGCGGCCTCATCGGTGTGCGCCTTGTCACGATCGCCGTTCTCGCGCGTGCCGTCGCTCATCTCTTCGACACTCGCGACTTGCCGGCAACCGTAACTGACCCGCCCCCTGAAGCCGCGCGGACCTTACTGATTGGGTTCTGCCAAGTCAAGAAACCGTCGCTAATGCTAACACCTTGAAACAATGAGAGATATGGCCCGCTTCCAACACACTATTGCGGCTCGATTGTGCAGCGCGAAGCGATTACGGCTAAAATGGCTGCAGGCGGATGGCGTCCGGGTCTGAGCCGGTCGACAAATGTCGCCGCGAATTCGTTTGGCCTTGTGAGGAAATCATGACCAACACGGCCTTTGCTGCCCTCATCGCCGGTTTTTGTTTGATCGCTACCGCGCTTGCCGATGACGCGACGCCGGACAACGGCGGCGGGCGATACACGTTCAGCAAAGTGGCGGAAGGTTCCCTGCGGCTCGATGCGCAGACCGGCGAGGTTTCGGTGTGCAGCCAGCGCACCGTCGGCTGGGCGTGTCAGGCGGTGCCAGAAGACCGAGCCGTACTCGAGAACGAGATCGCGCGGCTGCGGAAAGAAAACGGCGCGCTCAAAAAGGACATGCTCGCCCACGGCCTGCAATTGCCGACCGACGCAATGCCTGAGCCGCCGGTCGCGAACAACGCCGACCGCCTGCCGCAGCTCCGAAGCAATCCCGAAGTCGACCGCATGGTCGCCCTGGTCGGCCGGATGTGGCATCAGCTGGTCGACGCCATCGTACGCGCGCAAAAAGAAGTACTGAACAAGAGCTGATCATTACGTGCGTCACACTCTCTCGGCGGTTCGCACCACGCGCGTGGATACCATCGCCACCGCGGTCCTTACGATCGAAACGCCCGGCGAAGGCTTCCTCGAGATTACCGGCGACGCCGCGCGATTTCTGAACGACAGCAAAGCGCGCGACGGCGCACTTACGCTGTTTCTCCGCCACACCTCGGCGTCGCTCGTCATCCAGGAAAACGCCGACCCTGACGTGCGCCGCGATCTTGTCACCGCGCTCAACCGCTTGGCGCCGGCCGATGCCGGCTGGATCCACAAGATCGAAGGACCGGACGATATGCCGGCCCACATCAAGTCCATGGTCAACGGTGTTTCGCTCGTTATTCCGGTTGTCGGCGGCGCGCTCGGTCTCGGCACCTGGCAGGGCATCTACCTCGCCGAGCATCGTCTGCGCCCGCACCGGCGCGAGGTGACGCTGCAATTTATCGGATCCGTTTCCTCTTAGAGCGCAATCGCTTCAGATTGAATCGATTGCGCTCATCATTTTGGTGGAGCATGATCTTTTCGGAAAACCGGCTTCCACTTTTCCGGATCATGCTCTAGCCGAAGCAGGCGATGAAGCCTGCCCGGATGGTCTCGAAGAAAACCGCCGTGCCGTAATGGACCCAGAGCCAGCCGGTGCCGGCGAGCCCGATGACAATCGCCACGCCGGACACAACGAGCGGCCGCATTGTTGAACGTTTGGCGACGGTGTCGCGCATCGGTGCTGATTACGCCGGTGCGGCAACCACGCGCGCAACCGGCTTCTCGACAATCGGCATATTGATCACCGCCGAGAGGATACCGAATAGGATCGCCAGCCACCACACCGGATCGTAGGAACCGGTACGGTCGAACACGACGCCGCCGAGCCAGACGCCCAGGAAGCCGCCGACCTGATGGCTGAAGAAAGCGAAGCCGCCCAGCGTCCCAAGCCACCGGGTGCCGAAGATAACGGCGATGATGCCATTGGTCGGAGGCACGGTCGACAGCCACATCAACCCCATGGTCGCGCCGAACACGATGCAAGAGAGCGGCGTAACCGGAAACCAGATGAACGCGCCGATCGCCGCCGCGCGGACCAGATAGATGAACGACAGCAGATAGCGCTTCGGCATGCGGTCGCCGAGCCAGCCGGAGGTAATCGACCCGACGATGTTGAACAGCCCAATCGTCGCCAGCGTCCAGCCGCCGACAGTCGCGGATAAGCCGCGGTCGACGAGATAAGCCGGCAGGTGCACGGTGATGAAGGCAAGCTGAAATCCGCAGGTAAAGAAGCCGAGAACCAGCAGCACATAAGAGCGGTTGGCAAACGCCTCGCCAAGGGCCTGCCGCAGCGATTGCGACGCGGCCCCTCTGGTCATCTCGGCTGCCGGCGTCGCCAGCGCCAGCGAGAGCGGCAGCATGGCAAGCGCGGCGACGGCGAAAATCACCAGAGTCTGCTGCCAGCCGAACGCATCCATCAGTGCGACGGCAACCGGCGAAAACAGGAATTGACCGAATGAACCGGCGGCTGTGCCAAATCCGAAGGCGCGCGAACGCCACTCTTGCGGCAGCAGCTTGCCGAACGCCGCCAGCACGATCATGAATGAAGTGCCGGCGAGGCCAAATCCAATCAGCACGCCAGCCGAAACATCGAGCGCCGCGGCGCTGGTCGCATGCGACATCAGCGCGAGGCCGACGGCGTACATGAGCCCGCCGGCGCACAGTACCCGGCCCGCGCCGAACCGGTCGGCGATCATGCCCGCGAACGGCTGGCCGACGCCCCACAACAGGTTTTGCAACGCCAATGCAAAGCCGAATATGTCGCGGCCCCAATGATTGGTGGCCGACATCGGCGTCAGAAAAAATCCGAGTGAGGAACGCGGCCCGAAGGACATCATCGAGATCAGGCAGCCGAAGCCGATAATCAAGAATGGTGTGCGCCAGGGGCCGACGCCCGCCCCGGAAGGCGAAGTCGTGAGGCGACGGTCGATGCTGGTCATCTTAGTCCCGGTTCAGAATAGCTCGCTAAAACCAAAGGACTATAAGGGGTGCGCCCGCGCAGCCCGAATGAAAATTACTAATCCTGCGGATAGTTTTTCTGGTTTGCGCGGTTGAGTTGCCGCGATCAAGCACGTTACGCACAACCCGCCCGGTGTCGCCGGTCAGAGGTTTGCCGATTTCAGACCGATCGGCGGGCGCCCGAAGGCGGCAAGAAAGTATGTTGGGAGACGTTGACCTTCGCGCCAGCGAAGGGGTGCCGCAAACAAAGGCTGCTGCGCGGTCGGCTATGGCGTTTACGATTTCGACGCGGGTGGGGATGGCGGTTTTGCTGACGCGCCGGTCGACTTGACGACAACGTCGAGGGCCAAAAATACGAACAGCAACGCCGCGATCCACCACATCATCAGTTCTCCCGGCGCCCGCCGTTCTGTTGTGCGGTTGTTTTCGCCGGCCGAATTTTCGGCCTTTTGTATGACACGATGATGATGTGCGTGGGCAGCACTGCGGAACATAATTCCTTACTGGGAAGCACAACCGCCCAGCGCGCTACGACCGGACCATGCAAAGCAAACGTACAATCGGGAATGTCTGCTTCTCGGCAGACATTCCCCGCGCGCCGATTGAGTCCGCGGCTTAGAAGGGCACAAAGTGCCGGATGATGGCACCGATCGGCGGAGGGCCAACCCTGCGCACCGGGGCGTGCACGACTTCAGGTTCCGGCTCGCTCTCCGCTATCGGACCGATCGCTTCGAACTTCGCCTTCTGCTCATCGGATAGCGTTCCATAGAAATCGTTGAGCGAAGCGCTCACCGTCTTGACGGCGGCGAGCATAACGTCGAGCCGCTTGTGGACTGCGGCGAGCCGCCCCGGCGGCGTGATCGCGGGTTCTGCTCCGCAGGAGGCTTTCAGCAAATCCGCCGCGGCCTGAGTGTCGGCGTTCTGCAACGCCACCAAACCGGTGCGCTCCGGGTCAGTCAGGTGCACCGCTTTGTCGATCTCGGCCGCAGGTAGTTCCATCCCGCTGAGTTGTGAAGGACCGCAGTCCTCGGCGGCCATGTCCTCAGGCTTGTCTCCGGGCGGGCCCTGTCGGGCGGCATTGGCAAGAGCGTTCACTCGCGCCTTCTGCTCGTCGTTGAGAAGGCCGTAGAATTTCTCCAGCGGCGGTTGCACGATCTCTACCGCCGCGATCATGGCCTCGATGCGTCGCTGCATCGCCGCCATCCGGCCGGGAGCCGTCAACGGCATCTCGGCCGGACAGGCAATTTTGATGTCCTGCGTCGCCTTCGTTACGGCAAGTGCGAGATCGTCAAGCGCTGCGGCCAGTTCGTCGGTCGGATGGATCGCATCCCGGAATTGGTCAAGCGGCATGCTGGCGATGTCGCTGACATCTTCGCCGCAAGTCAGAGCCAGCTGATCCGGTCCCGCGTAATAGGCAAACGGCCAGTACAGCCAGAACAGCGGATTGCGAAATGCGCCGGCGAAGCCGGCGTGGGCCTTGCCGCCGTGGCCGGCATGTCCGCCGTGACCTTCATGGCCGCCGTGACCTTCATGGCCGTCTTTTGCTTCGTGGCCGCCGCCGTGACCGCCGCCGCCGTGGCTGGAGTGTGAGCCGCCGCCGTGACTGCTCCCGCCGTGACTGCCCCCGCCGTGACTGCCTCCGCCATGACTGCCGCCGCCGCCTTTGTTGGTGGCGTATGTTGTGGTGGCCAGCGCAGTTGCTAGCACGAGCACGGCGAATCCCAGCCTAGTCGACATTTCTCAGCTCCCCGATCGGCGATAAATGGTGGCGTCTTTCCGGCCTACCTGCAAGATTGCGTTGTTGCACAGGCGCGTTGCGCCGACGCAACGATCGCGTCACTTTGTTGTTCGACTATTGTGAGATATCGCAGTCGGGGGATGAAAGGCGTGACGCCCGTCACACTCGTGCTTCAGCCCGGACATTTATTGGCAGCTTGATGGTGAAGGTCGAGCCTTTGCCGAGTTCCGACTCCACCACGATACGGCCGCCGTGCATCTCGACGATGCGCTTGGAAATGGCGAGCCCCAATCCGGTGCCGCCTTTTTGCTTGGTCAGCGTATTATCGACCTGCTGAAATTCCTCGAAGATTTTCACCTGATCCGCAGCGGCGATGCCCGGCCCGCTGTCGCGCACCGCCAACCGGAATGAGCCGTCGGTGAGCGAAGCTTCGATCGCCACCTCGCCTTTGTCGGTGAATTTGATCGCATTGCCGACGAGATTGAGCAGCACTTGGGACAGCCGGCGCTCGTCGCCATGTCCCGCCGGCAGGCTTGGTGCAATCTTTGTTGTCAGGGCGAGATTCTTCTTTGCCGCCAGCGGCTCGACCGCCGCGTACACGCCGTGCACTAGATTGGCGAGCGAATATTCAGACAACGACAGCGTCAGCTGGCCGGCTTCAATCTTCGACAGATCGAGGACATCATTGATCAGGCCGAGCAGGTGCTTGCCGTTGGTCTGCACCCGCTCCAGCACGCCGCGCATCTTCTCCGGCACTTCGCCATAGATCTCGTCGAGGATCAGCTCGGTGTAACCGAGGATGGCGTTGAGAGGCGTGCGCAATTCATGACTCATGTTTGCCAGGAACTGCGACTTGTGCCTGCTGGCAATTTCGAGCTCGCGGCCCTTGTCCTCGATCTCGTGGAACAGCCGGGCGTTCTGGATCGCCAATGCCGATTGCGCGGCAAAAGTCTTCACCAGCTCGACGGTGTTCTGCGAGAAGGCGCCGGGCGCCCGGCGGCGCACCACCAGCATGCCGACGACGCCTTCCCCGCGGGTGAGCGGCGCCACCAATCGCGCGCGATAGCCGGCGCGCAGCGAAATCTCGTTCAATTCGTTATGGACGGCATCCTGTAGATCGGCGACCTGGATGGGTTCGGTTTGCTGGAGAGCCAGAGCCACATTCGGCTCGTCCAGGTTGATATGCTGGCCGGCCAACGCGTCGATCAACTCCTGTTCCATGCCATAAGTGGAACGCAGGTGAAACTCCCGTTGCGCCTCGTCGAATACGTAAATCGCGCCGGCTTCGGTCCCGGAGAGCTGCACCGCCTTGGCGACGATGGTCGCGAGCACGGTTTGCAGATCGAGCGTGGAATTGACCGCCTGACTGATCTCGCCGAGCGCACGCAGCTCCTCAACCAGCTGGCCGAGTTCATCGGTGCGCTCACGTAGCGCAGAGAGCAGCCGCGCATTTTCAATGGCGATCACCGCCTGGCTGGCGAAGCTTTCGACCAGCGCGATCTGCTTGTCGGTGAAGGGACGAACTTCCTGCCGGAAAATACCCAGCGTACCGATTACTTCCATGTCCTTGATCATCGGTACGATCAGGAGTGTGCGTGCTCCACCGACATCAACCAAAGAAACGACAGGCGGGTCGCGCTGCAGATAAGCCGGATCATCCTTGAGGTTGACGACGTGGACGAAATCCCTGGCAGCGACCGCACGTGCGATGGGCGCCAGCGGACTCGGCTGAAACAGCGGCTCGCGTTGCCAACGCTCGGCGTAAACCGCGGGCACATTGTGCATGGCGACGAAGCGGAAGGCACCACCTTCATAGAGCAACAGGTTGCCGAACTGAGCCTCACACAGACGAGCGGCGTTCGCCAGCATGGTGTCGAAGACCGGCTTTAGATCGCCGGGCGAACTCGAAATGACACTGAGCACTTCAGAGGTCGCGGTTTGCTGTGCCAGCGACTCGCGCAATTCCGTCAGCAGCCGGGTATTCTCGATGGCGATGACGGCCTGGGCGGCAAAGCTCTCGACCAGTGCGATCTGTTTATCGGTGAACGGACGAACTTCTCCTCCCCGGAACAGTGTGAACGAGCCTATCAGCTCGCCCTCCTTGAACATCGGGACAACCATGGCTGTGCGGGCACCGCCCAGTTCCACCGCTGCAACCGCTGCTTCATCGGTTCGGTCAAGATAACCAGGTAAGGCGATTGCGTCGGCGACCTGAACGGCCGTTCTTGCGTCCAGCATGCGCACAAGAAGACTGTTTCCCTCGACGCGCATCGGCGAGCTTTTGCGCACCTCGGCGAGCGCCGGCGGCGTATTGAGCGCCGCCAAAAGGTGGAAGCATTCGCCGTCCCGTCGATAGATATTGCCAAACTTGGCGTCGCAGATGCGGATGGCGTTCTCCAGCATTTTGGCAAAAACCGGTTCAAGATCGCCCGGAGAGCTCGAGATGACTTGGAGGACCTCCGACGTTGCCGTCTGCTGCTCCAGCGATTTAGTCAGCTCCTTCGTGCGCTGCTGCTCGGCCTCGAACAGCCGCGCGTTCTCGATCGCAATGACCGCCTGGTCAGCGAACGTCGTCACCAGCTCAATTTGCTTCTCGGTAAACGGGTTCACCTCGCCGCGAACCAGCGCGAACACGCCGATTGTTACGCCGTCGCGCAGCAGCGGTACGCCGAGATTCGTCCTATACCCGAATGCTTGCTGATAGTCCGTGGCGCGGTATTCGGGATCGGCCAACACGTCGTGAATATGAACGACCTTGCCCTCTAACGCGACACGGCCTGTCGTGCTGCTGCGGTCCGGGCGTAGGGGATGCTCGGCCGCCAACTTCGCGGTGTCTCCGGTGTATCCATACGTCGTCGCCATCCGATACACGTCGCCGTCCCGCTGAAACAGAGCGCCCCGATCGGCCGCGCAAAGCCGTGCGGCCGATTCAACCAGCGTAGCGAGCACCTTTTGCAGGTCGAACGTCGAGCGGCTGATGACTTTGAGCACATCCGCAGTCGCCGTCTGCTGGGCCAGGGATTTGCGAATCTCCGTCAGCAGTCGCGTGTTTTCGATGGCGATAACGGCCTGCGCGGCGAAATTCTTAACCAGCTCGATCTGTTTGCCGGTAAAGGGGCGGACTTCCTGCCGGAAGATGCTCAACGCCCCGATGGCTTCCCCTTCCTTCAGCATTGGAACGACAAGCATGCTGCGCGCGCCGCCGAGCTCGACCACGGCGACAACGGGAGGATCGCGCTCCTGGTACGCGTCATACAAGGTGAGGTCGACCACATGCACGAAGTTCTTGCTGGCCGCCGCGCGCGATATTGGCGCCAGCGGGCCCGGCTGAAAGAGGGCGCCTGGTTGAAAGTGCTCCCTGAAGCTTGGCGGCATATTGTAATTGGCGCCGACGCGGATCGCGTCGCCTTGATAGAGCAGCAAATTGCCGAATTGCGCCTCGCATAGCCGGGCGGCGTTCGCCAATATGGCGTCGAATACCGGCTTTAAATCGCCGGGCGAACTGGAAATGACGCTCAGCACTTCGGCGGTCGCGGTCTGCTGTGCCAGCGACTCGGTCAATTCGTGGGTGCGCTGCTCGACCTTACGCTCCAGTCCCGCATAGGACTCTTGCAGGCGGCCGGCCATGTCGTTGAACTGATCGGCCAGCGCCTCGACTTCGTCGCCGGTCTTGATTGCGATCCTCTGGCTGAGATCGCCCGCGCCGATGCGCGCCGCACCCGCGCGCAGCGCCTGGATCGGCACCACCATGCGCCCGGCGAGGAACATCCCGGCGATGAAGGCGAGCGCGAGCGCCCCGAGCAGGACCAGGCCGGTCCGTTCGATCGAAGCGTACAGCGGCGCGTAGGCCTCCTCGATCGGCGTCTCGACGAAGACCAGCCAGCCGAGCGGAGCAACCGGCGCGTACGCTGTCAGAACTTTTTGGCCTGCAATGTCGGTTGCTTCCTGCACTTGCTCGGCGGAGTTATTGGCGATGGCCGCCCGAGCGGCGCGCACCTGTTGGAGCCGCGACATGTCGGTATTGCGCAGCACCAGACTAATGTCGGGATGGGCGATGAGGCGGCCCTGGGCGTCGACCACATAAGCTCGCGCATGCCCCACAGATTTGATCTGCGCCAGAACATCTTCGATGAGCTTCAGATTGACCTGGGCAATGCTCACGCCGGCGTCGCGCCGCGTGCCGGCCAAGGAGAGCGTCATGTACGGCTCGGATTCACGACGGAAATAGACCGGACCGTAATAGACCTTATGCGCAACGGCTTGCGTAAACGCCGGCTCTTTGGAGACATCGACGCCGCTGCCGACCACGTCCATGGCGAGACGCGATACCCGCAACTGCTCGTGGCCGGTGGCGTCGATCTCGGCCAGCTCGGTGATGGCGGGCACCTGGCGCAGCAGACGCAGCGCATCAAACCGCCGCTGTTCCAGGGTGCCGGCGGACCAGGGCAGCTGTGTGGTCCAGCCGACCTGGCTTTCGATTTCCTGAATGAATTGTCCGATCTTGCCGGCGGCGGCCTGCGCTTGCTCGCGCTGGATCCGCACCAGCGAGGTTTTTTGCTCCTGATAGGAAAACCATACCTCGAACGCGCTATTGGCGATCAGCGCGACGCTGACCACGGCGACAAACAGCGCGATGTATTTGAGAAACAGCCGGGTGCGCACAATCGAAGTATTAGCCGCCGCGCCGGGGCCGCCGCCGGGGCCGTCCGCCGGAGTTGCTGACTGTTCGCCAAGATGGTCAGCGGGCGCTCTCATCCGAACATCTGATAGTCTTCTCTGCCCTTGCGGGGTTGGAACATTTGGACGCAGGCGCTCATTCTAACACTTCGTCGGCACGGGCGAGGAAGGATTTTGGGATCGTAAGCCCGAGCGCCTTGGCAGTTTTCAGATTAACGATGAGATCGAATTTGACCGCCTGCTCGACCGGGATGTCGGCGGGTTTCGCGTCGGGCAGCCTCACTCGACCACTCCGTCGGCAGTCGCGAGCAGCGTCGCGGGTATTTCGAGGCCCAGTGCCTTGGCCGTCTTGGTGTTGAGGTAAAGCTCGAAGCGGTTAGGTTCCTGGATCGGAAGATCGGCCGGCTTGGCACCGTGCAAGATCTTGTCAAGATAGACCGGCACCTGCCGGACTATCTCGACAAGATCAGGGCCGATGCTTACCAACCCCCCGGCTTCCACCGCTTCGCGAAAACCGTGGCAGGACGGCAGGTGTGCCTGCAAAGCCAGTTCTGCAATTCGCGCGCCATTGGCGTAGGTCAGGGCTCCGGCCACGACGATGACCGCTTCCATGTGGCTGCGCTGAATATCGGCGAACGCGTCGGCGAGGTCGTTGGGAGAATGCACGTCAAACGCGGACAACGTGATCCCGAGCGACGGCGCCGACCGCTCCAGTGCGTACATGGCGACTTTAATATTGGCGTCGCCGGCCGCCCGAAGAACGCCGACCTTCGCGACCCGCGGAGCGATCTCCTTAAGGACTTGCAACCGCTTCCCGTAGGCTTCGATCGCCGCCTCAAAGCTGATGCCGGTCATGTTGCCGCCCGGATGAGCGAGACTTTGCACCAAACCGATTTCGACCGGCGCGCCAACGGCAGCAAATACCGTTGGTGTGTCAGGAGCGGCCTTCTTTGCCGCGACTGCGCCTATGGTGCCGAGAACTGCCAGGATCTCAATGTCGGGGACGAGGGCCGCGATTGCTTTCTCTACAATTTCGGGCTCCGGCGGCACGACTCGGGTGACTAGGCCGATATTCCGTCCGTTCTGATAGCCGAGCTTGGCCAGACCCTGTTCGAGGGCAGCGGCAACGGGTTTGACCGATTCCGGTGTCCCCGCAAACACGCAGCCTATTTTCCATTGCTTCGAACCGGACGTCTGCGCCCGTGCCGGCAGCGGCCACGCCGCCGTCGCGCCGCCAAGCAGCGCAATGAAATCCCGCCGCCTCACTCAATCACCTCGTCAGCGGTGGCGAGCAGCGTCGGCGGCATTTCGAGACCGAGCGTCTTCGCGGTTTTGAGGTTGATCACCATTTCGTATTTCGTCGCCCTGATGACCGGCAGATCGGCAGGCTTCTCGCCTTTGAGAATGCGGCCGGTATAGCCGCCGGCAAGCTCCATCAAATTCGACCAATCCGCTCCATAGGTCATCAGCCCGCCGGCCACTGCGTATTCGCGATCGTCAAAGATGGTGAGCGCGGCTTTGCGCCGCGCGAGCGCCGCGATTTGTTCGCGGCGCGTATAAAAGAACGAGTTGGGGCCGAACATCAGCACGTTGCCGGACTGTTGCGGAACGCCGGCAAAAGCCGCGTCGATTTCTGATTCGCTGCTGGCGCGCAGGATGTCGACGTTAATGCCGAGGCTCTTGGCGCCAGTCTCAAGATCCCTGATGAAAGGCTTGCTCAGCGCCGAGGCCGCATTAACGACGGCGAAATAGTGCGTTGCGCGCGATGCTAGCCCGCGAAATAGCCCAAGCCACTTGGCGGCTAGTTCTGCGTTCAACGAGGTGACGCCGGTGATATTGCCGCCGGGTCGATTGAGGCTCTCAACGAAGCCGAGCGCAACCGGATCGGCGCCGGTGGCAAAAACGATTGGAATGCTCGACGTCGCGGACTTGGCCACGACCGTCGCCGGCGTACTGCCGGCAGTGACGATCACCGCCGGTTGGCGCTTGACGAGATCGGCCGCCATAGCCGGCAGTTTGTCCGTCTCCCCATTCGCCCAGCGGAATTCGATCGCAACATTCTTGCCGTCAACAAAACCAGCTTCACTCAAGCCCTTGCGGAAGGCGTCGAGCCGGGCGACGTTTTTATCGGCCGAACCGGAGTGCAGAAAGCCGATCATCGGCCCGACGGACTGCTGCGCGCGCGCAGCTATAGGCCACGCAACCGCTGCGCCGAGCAGCACGATAAGTTCCCGCCGCCTCATTCGATCACCTCGTCGGCAGTGGCGACTCCCGTGCTGAGAACCTTGCCAGCCACGTTAAGGCATAGCACAACCTGGAACGAGAGACCTGCTGCATGTCATGCCCACAGAGCCGTTACGGTGGACGATACCGGGCGATTGGCGGTAATGTTGCGCATGCGTGTCCCCCGCGCGTGATCGGCTGGGTCATCCCGTTGAGCGAGACGCAATCCCACCATCTGTTGATCGCCGACGATCACCCGCTGTTCCGCGGCGCGCTGCGAGAAGCGGTGACCGGATTATTTGCTCGCGCCGAGATCGCCGAGGCCGGCACTTTCGAAGAGGTCAGCGAAGTCCTTGACCGCGGCGGCGACATCGATCTGATCCTGCTCGATCTCTCCATGCCCGGCGTGCGCGGCTTTTCCGGCCTGATGTATCTGCGCGCGCAATATCCAAGCCTGCCGATCGTCGTGGTCTCGGCGAATGACGATCCCGCCGTCATCCGCCGCTGCATGGAATTCGGTGCGTCGGGCTTCATCCCCAAGACACTGGGCATTGAGGCGCTCCGGGCGGCGATCGCGCGCGTGCTGCAGGGCGAAGTGTGGACGCCGCCCGATGTCGACCTCACGCGCCGCTCCGACGCTGAAACCGAGGCGCTGATCGCGCGGCTGTCGACCCTGACGCCGCAGCAGGTCCGGGTGCTGATGATGCTGTCGGGAGGATTGCTCAACAAACAGATCGCCTACGAGCTCGGCGTGTCGGAGGCGACCGTGAAGGCCCACGTCTCCGCCATCCTGCAAAAGCTCGGCGTCGAGAGCCGCACCCAGGCCGTCATCGCCGCCGGCAAGATCGAAGCCGGCCAATGGCCGCAGGTGCCGGCGCGGGAGAATTAATCAGCCCCTACCTGGGAAACCGGCGGATAGTAAGCGCCACTTCGCGTTCGTCGCTTTGAACCGAGAGCTTTAACGGTGAAAATAAAGCAACGCGCTGCGTTACTGCGCCAGCGCCGCGTGCAACGCTTTCAATTGATCGAGATGGCGCGTGAGCTTGTCGCGCTCCGCCTGGTCCGCGGTGTCGGCAATGTCTTCTTCGGCGTCCTTGATTTCCGCAGCGAGCGTTGCGGTGTCGAACGTCTCGCGCGCCACGGCGCGGTCGGCGAGTACGGTCAAACCGGCAGGACCGACTTCGGCGAAGCCGCCGGTGACCACGACCGGCTCGCGCGCGCCGCCACGGTAGATGGTCACGATGCCGGGCCGCAGCGTGGTGACGAGCGGCGCATGGCCGGCGAAAATGCCCATGTCGCCCTCGGCGCCGGGCAAATCGACCTGATCGACGTCGCCGGTAAACAGCACGCTTTCCGGCGAGACGAATTCGAAATGAAGTGTGTCGGCCATTTTTCCCTACAACGGACTCTCTTTGCTACGCCGCCTCGGCCAGTTTCTTGCCCTTTTCGACCGCCTGATCGATGGTGCCGACCATATAGAAGGCGGCTTCGGGCAGGTGATCGTATTTGCCTTCGCACAGTCCCTGGAAACCGCGGATCGTATCGGCGAGTTCGACGAATACGCCGGGCGAGCCGGTGAATACTTCGGCGACGTGGAACGGCTGCGACAGGAAGCGCTCGATCTTCCGCGCGCGCGACACTGTCAGCTTGTCCTCTTCGGAAAGCTCGTCCATGCCGAGGATGGCGATGATGTCCTGCAGTGCCTTGTAGCGTTGCAGGATCTGCTGCACGCGGCGCGCCACTTGGTAGTGCTCATCGCCGACGATATTCGCGGACAGCATGCGCGAGGTTGAATCAAGCGGATCGACCGCCGGATAGATGCCCTTCTCCGCGATCGAGCGCGACAACACCGTGGTGGCGTCAAGATGCGCGAACGACGTGGCGGGCGCCGGATCGGTGAGGTCGTCGGCCGGCACGTAGATCGCCTGCACCGAGGTGATCGAGCCCTTGGTGGTGGTGGTGATGCGCTCCTGCAGCGCGCCCATGTCGGTCGAGAGCGTCGGCTGATAGCCGACCGCCGAGGGAATGCGCCCGAGCAGCGCCGACATTTCCGAGCCGGCCTGGGTGAAGCGGAAAATGTTGTCGACGAAGAACAACACGTCCTGGCCCTGGTCGCGGAAATATTCGGCGACCGTCAGTCCCGAAAGTCCGACGCGGGCGCGCGCTCCAGGCGGCTCATTCATCTGGCCGTAAACCAGCGCGCACTTCGAGCCTTCGACCGAACCCTTGTGCGGGTCCTTGTTGACGCCCAACTCGATCATTTCGTGATAGAGATCGTTGCCCTCGCGGGTGCGTTCGCCGACGCCGGCGAATACCGAATAGCCGCCGTGCGCCTTGGCGATATTGTTGATCAGTTCCATGATGATCACGGTCTTGCCGACGCCGGCGCCGCCGAACAGGCCGACCTTGCCGCCCTTGGCGTAAGGCGCGAGCAAGTCGACGACCTTGATGCCGGTGACCAGGATGGCCGCCTCGGTCGACTGATCGGTGTAGGACGGCGCGTCCTGATGGATCGGGCGCGTCTCCTTGTGCGGCACCGGGCCCGCCTCGTCGACCGGGTCGCCGATCACGTTGATGATGCGGCCGAGCGTGCCGGCGCCGACCGGCACCGAGATCGGCTGACCGGTGTCGCTTACCTCCTGGCCGCGCACCAGGCCTTCGCTGGTATCCATGGCGATGGTGCGCACGGTCGATTTGCCGAGATGTTGCGCGACTTCGAGCACCAGGCGGTTGCCCTGGTTCTTGGTCTCCAGCGCGTTGAGGATCGCCGGCAGGTAACCCTCGAACTGCACGTCGACGACGGCGCCGATGACTTGGGTGATGTGTCCGATCGCGTTGGCCATCTTTGGTCCTCTTCAGAAATTGTTCACAGCGCCTCGGCGCCGGAAATGATCTCGATCAGTTCCTTGGTGATCATCGCCTGGCGGGTGCGGTTGTAGGTGAGCGTCTGTTTGCGGATCATTTCGCCGGCGTTGCGGGTGGCGTTGTCCATCGCCGACATCTGCGCGCCGTAGAACGAGGCGGCGTTCTCCATCAGCGCGCGGAAAATCTGCACCGCGAGATTCCGCGGCAGGAGGTCGTGCAGGATGTCTTCGGCCTCCGGTTCGAACTCGTAAGCGGCGCCGCCGAGAGCGTCCGCCGCTTTGTCGTCGAATACCGGCGGAATGATCTGCTGGGCGGTCGGAACCTGCGCAATCACCGAGCGGAATCGCGAGAAGAACAGCGTGCAGACGTCGAATTCAAAATTATCGAAACGGGCGATGATCTTTCCCGCGATCATCTGGGCGTGGTCGAAACGCAGCGTCCGCTCCGCGCGCAGATCGACCATCTCGACGATCTGGGATGCGTAGAGACGGCGCAGCTGATCGTAACCCTTGCGACCGACGCAGAAGAACTTGACCTCCTTGCCTTCGCGGATGAGCGCGCCGGCGTGCTCGCGCGCCAGCCGCACGATGGCGGTATTGAACGGACCGCACAGGCCGCGTTCGGCGGTGCAGACTAGGAGGAGATGACGGTCGCTGCCGCCGGTGCCGCGCAACAGCCGCGGCGCCGTTTCACTTCCTGCCACCGACGCGGCGATGTTGCCGAGCACCTTGTCCATCTGCGTGGCGTAGGGGCGCGCCGCCTCGGCCGCGGCCTGCGCACGGCGCAGCTTCGAGGCCGCGACCATCTGCATGGCCTTGGTGATCTTCTGCGTCGCCTTGGTGGCGGCGATGCGGTTGCGCAGGTCTTTAAGGGAGGGCATGGACTACTCTATTTTCCGTCATCCTCAGGCGGCCGCCAACGGGTCCGGCCCGAAGTGGCCGGCCCGATGACAAGCTCCGCGGCCCTCGAAGGATGCGGCCCGAGCGCCCGGGCCGTGCCCTTCGAGGCTCGCTCCGCTCGCACATCAGGGTGACGGTGCTTAGTCATCACGCAAACGTCTTGGCGTAGCTCTCGACTGCGGCCTTGAGCTTGCCGGTAGTGCCGTCGTCAAGATCGCGCGAGTCGCGGATGGCGCTGAGAATTTCCGGGTGCTGCTGGCGCAGCGTGCCGAGCAGGCCATCCTCGAAAGCGCGCACGCGCTCGACCGGCAACGGATCGAGATAACCGTTGACGCCGGCATAGATGACGCAGACCTGCTCTTCCATCTTCAGCGGCGAGAATTGCGGCTGCTTGAGCAGTTCGGTGAGCCGCGAGCCGCGATTGAGCAGACGCTGCGTCGTGGCGTCGAGATCGGAGCCGAACTGAGCAAACGCCGCCATCTCGCGGTATTGCGCAAGCTCGCCCTTGATGCGGCCGGCGACCTTCTTCATCGCCTTGGTCTGCGCCGAAGAACCGACGCGCGACACCGAGAGGCCGACGTTCACCGCCGGGCGGATGCCCTGATAGAACAAGTCGGTCTCGAGGAAGATCTGACCGTCGGTGATGGAGATGACGTTGGTCGGGATGTAGGCCGACACGTCGTTGGCCTGGGTTTCGATCACCGGCAGCGCGGTGAGCGAGCCTGCCTTGTGCTCGTCGTTCATCTTCGCCGCGCGCTCGAGGAGCCGCGAGTGCAGATAGAACACGTCGCCCGGATAGGCTTCGCGGCCGGGCGGACGGCGCAGCAAGAGCGACATCTGCCGGTAGGCGACCGCCTGCTTGGAGAGATCGTCGTAGATGATGACCGCATGCATGCCGTTGTCGCGGAAATATTCGCCCATGGCGCAGCCGGCAAACGGCGCCAGAAACTGCATCGGCGCCGGATCGGAAGCGGTCGCCGCGACCACGATCGAATAGTCGAGCGCGCCCTGCTCTTCCAGAACCTTGACGAACTGCGCCACCGTCGAGCGCTTTTGCCCGATCGCGACATAGACGCAATAGAGCTTGATCTTCTCGTCGTCGGAGGCATTGAGCGGCTTCTGGTTGAGGATCGTATCGAGCGCAATCGCGGTCTTGCCGGTCTGGCGGTCGCCGATGATCAGCTCGCGCTGGCCGCGGCCGATCGGGATCAGCGCGTCGATCGCTTTGAGGCCGGTCGCCATCGGCTCATGCACCGACTTGCGCGGAATGATGCCGGGCGCTTTGACGTCGACGCGCGCCCTGTGGTCGGCCTTGATCGGCCCCTTGCCGTCGATCGGATCGCCGAGCGCATCGACGACACGGCCGAGCAGCCCCTTGCCGACCGGCACCTCGACGATGGCGCGGGTGCGCTTGACCGTCTGGCCTTCCTTGATCTCGCGGTCGGAGCCGAAGATCACGATGCCGACATTGTCGATTTCGAGATTGAGCGCCATGCCTTTGACGCCGCCCTCGAACTCGACCATCTCACCGGCCTGCACGTTGTCGAGGCCGTAGACGCGGGCGATACCGTCGCCGACCGACAGCACCTGGCCGACTTCCGAAACTTCGGCCTCCTGGCCGAAATTCTTGATCTGATCTTTGAGTATCGCGGAGATTTCTGCGGCGCGGATATCCATTAGCGGGCCTCTTTCATCGCGAGCCTGATCGCATTGAGTTTGGTGCGCAGCGAGCTGTCGACCATGCGGCTGCCGAGCTTGACTACGAGCCCGCCGATAATGGCGGGATCGACTTTGATGGCGAGATCGACGTCCTTGCCGCTGACCGCCTTGAGCGCGCTGCGCAGCGCGGCGACATGATCGTCCTTGAGCGGTTCGGCGACCGTGACCTCGGCGGTCGCCTCACCCTTGTGCTGGGCGACTAGCTTGCGGTAGCCGCGGACCATGTCGCGCACCGCAAACAGGCGGCGGTTCGACGTCACCAGCTTGAGGAATTTAGCCGCGAGGCCGGCGGCGATCCCGGCCCGGTCCAGCACCGCGGAGAGAGCGTGCAGCTGCTCGTCGGCGGAAAAGACCGGGCTGCGCACCAGCCGTTCGAGGTCGGCGCTTTCCGCGACAAGTGCGTCGAAGCGCTCCAGTTCCGCCTTCGTCATGTCGATGGTGTTCGTCTCCTGGGCAAGATCGAACAGCGCCGTCGCGTAACGGCCGGCCATGCCGGACACAAGGTGTTCTTCGCCTGCCAAGATGATCGCTCGCTACTTCGCGTGCTCGCTTCGAGTTCTTTTGGAGCTTTTCCGCAAGACCCGCAACCGGCGCAAACCGTCGGCGCAAGTCCTTGGGATTCAAGCGGAACTTGGATATCCGGAGACGCTGCGGAATACTCCGCGCACGGCCATCGAAAATCGCGGTTTTGCTAACATACCGCGCCGTGCGGTGCAACATGGCGAAAGGACGGCACGACCGGCGGCTCCGCCCACTCCAATTCCGCTAAACTAAGCCGCTTGCGCCGCATGCGTGCGGATGACTTCGAGGAAGACGTCGCCGTATTGCTTGAGTTTGGCTGCGCCGACGCCGTGAACGGTGCCCATCTCGCCCGCATTGGCCGGTTTGCGCCGGACCATGTCGATGAGCGTCTTGTCGGCGAAGATGACATAGGCCGCGACCCGCTGCGCCTTGGCAAGTTCGGAACGGCGCTTCCGCAGCGCCTCGAACAAGGCCGTGTCGCCTGCGGTCCTTCGGCCAAAGCCGCGGCATTCGCCACGTTACGAGTAGCCTTTTTCGTTGCCGGCTTGAGCGTGTCTTTGCGTAATGTGACCTTTTCGGCGCCTCTGAGCACGCGCCAGCCGGCGTCAGTGACGGTCCAGCCGCCATAGCCGTTGAGGTCCAGCGCGACGATACCGGCGCCGTGGAGCTGGCGGAAAATCGAACGCCATTCGAGCTTGCCGTATTCCTTGCCGACCCCGAACGTCGACAGGATATCGTGGCCGAATTTCTCGACCGCCTCGGTGTTCTCGCCAATGAGCACGTTGGTCAGATGCTCGGTGCCGAACCGCTCGCCGGTGCGGACGATGGCCGAGAGTGCCTTCTGCGCCGCGATGGTGCCGTCGATCACCTCGGCGCCGTCGCAGCAGAAATCGCAATTGCCGCAAGGCTCGGTGGACTCGCCGAAATAAGCGAGCAGCGTCTGCCGGCGGCAGCGCGGCGACTCGCATAATGCCACCAGAGCATTAAGCCGCTGGCGATCGACGCGCTTCTGTTCGCTGGAGGATTCGCTTTCGTCGATCTGCAAACGGCGCAAGCGGATATCGCCCATGCCGTAGAGCGTCAGCGTGTCGGCGGGAAGCCCATCACGGCCGGCGCGGCCGATCTCCTGATAGTAGCTTTCGATATTCGACGGCATGTCGGCATGAACGACGAAGCGGACGTCCGGCTTGTCGATGCCCATGCCGAACGCCACGGTCGCGACCATGACGATGCCGTCCTCCTGCAAAAAAACATCCTGGTTGCGCGAGCGCTCCACGGCCTCCATGCCCGCGTGATAGGCGAGCGCCTTGATGCCGCTGCCGCGCAATGCATCGGCAAGCTCCTCGGTCTTCCGCCGCGAAGCGCAATAGACAATGCCGCTTTGCCCGCGGTGCGCGCCGATGAAGTCGGCGATCTGCTTGCGGCCGCCGGACTTGGCTGCATCGCCAGCCGCAAATTGGGCCGATCGAAGCCGTGCACGAACACCGCCGGCGGGCGGCTGAAAAGTTTATCCACAATATCCGAGCGCGTGGCGGCATCAGCAGTCGCGGTAAATGCCACCGTCTGTATGTTGCCGAGTTCCGCCTGCACCGCGCCGAGTGCTGCGTATTCGGGTCGGAAGTCATGGCCCCATTGCGAGATGCAATGCGCCTCGTCGACCGCAAGCAGCGCGATCTTGGCGCGCTTGAGCAGTTCGAGGTTTCGGCTTTCACCAGGCGCTCGGGCGCGATGTAGAGGAGACGCAAGTCGCCGCGCGTGATCCGATCGGAAATCGCCCAGTTCTCGGCTGCGTCGTTGGCGGAATTGAGCGCGGCGGCGGCGACGCCATAGCCGCGAAGCTGTGCCACCTGATTGCGCATCAGCGCGATCAGCGGCGATACGACAATCGTCAGGCCGTCGCGCAGCAGCGCCGGCAACTGGTAGCACAGCGACTTGCCGCTTCCGGTCGGCATCACCGCGAGCACATCGCGGCCGTCCAATATCGCAGCGACGATTTCTGCCTGCCCGGGCCGGAATCCTTCAAAACCAAAAGTCGCGCGCAGGATTTGCTCTGCGGCGCGCTCAGGCATGCGTCACTGTCCGGTCGGGCATATCGTGTCAGACATCCTGATACAGCAAATTGTTCTATATTTGTTCTTTCCGGCAAGGGCAAGAGTGCCATGCAAGAAAAGCTCCTGACGCTCCGCCTCTTTTTGCAGCATGGTGCCGCTTGAAAATGCTTCCGTCGTAAACGCCCCCGTCACCCGATGCTTCAAGCCGTCAATCCTACGGTCAGCCCGACTGTCGGCCACCTCATCAGGCTTCTGAGCCTGCTGTGGCTCGCCGGCGTTGCCATGCGGATGACGCTTCTGGTGGTGCCGCCGATTATTCCGCTGGTGCACCGGGACCTGCACATGTCGGAGACCCAGATCGGGCTCCTGATCGGCGTGCCGCTGGCGATGTTCGCCATCGCCGCCGTGCCCGGTTCGCTGTTGATCGCCCGCATCGGCGCCAAACCGGCGCTGATCCTCGGCATGACCATCGCGGCGCTCGCCGGTGCGGCGCGCGGCGCCGCAATCGATGTCTGGACGCTGTACGCAGCCTCGATTGTGACCGGCTTCGGCATCGCCATCATGCAGCCGGGCATGCCCACCCTGACGCGCAACTGGCTGCCGGGCCGCGTCGGGCTTGGCACCGTCGCATATTCGAACGGCATGGTGGTCGGCGCGCTATTGCCGCCGGTGCTGACACTGCCGCTGATCTTGCCCTGGATCGAAGGCTCGTGGCGGCTTGATTTTGTGGTGTGGGCGGCGCCGGCCATCGTCATGGCGTTGGTGTTCGCACTTTTCAGTCCGAAGGACCAACAACACGATGACCGGCCAACCGGCGCCGGCATCAGCGCACTCGGCAGGCTGTGGTGGCCGGACTGGAAAAATCCGCTGATCTGGCTCCTTGGCCTCACCTTCGGCAGCAACAACAGCCCGTTCTTCGGAGCCAATGCCTTCCTTGGCGATTACCTGGCGGCGCAGGGCAATACTGGCGTGCTTGCTCTCGCGCTCGGTTCGCTCAACGGAGCGCAAATCCTGGCCCTCGTTGTCCTTGTACTGCTGGCCGATCGCATGCAGCGGCGGGCGTGGCCGTTCTTGCTGTTCGGCCCGATCATGCTGGTGGGTTTCCTCGGACTGATTTTTCTTTCATCCCCTGTCGCGATCGTTGTAAGCACCGGATTGATCGGCATCAGCACCGCGCTGACCATGACACCAACCCTGGCATTGCCCGCGTTGCTCGTGGCGCCGCGCGATGTGCCGCGCACGGCCGCCGGCATGTTCACCATCAGCTACACCTGCGCGATTATCATTCCGACCATCTGCGGCGCGCTGTGGGACCTGACCGACAAACCGTGGACCGCGTTCGTTCCGTTGGCGCTCTGCTCGGTCGGGACTCACGATTATCGGCGCCATCACCGCGCGCTATCGTCCGCCGGCTGAGAGACCGGCCGAGCAAGCGGCGGTGGCGCGATGACCAAACAACCGGCGAAGTCCCGCGCAGAGGCGGGATCGAAGCGGCGCATGCTGCCGACCGACCGCTTGGTCTACTCGCCGATTGCCGACCGCCCGCCGCTCAACCTGCCGGACGGCGCCCGCATGGTGGTGTGGGTGGTCATCAATATCGAGGAGTGGGACTTCACCCAGCCGATGCCGCGCACCGTGCTGACGCCGCCCGCCGGCGGCTCGCCCATGCCCGACGTGCCGAATTGGGCCTGGCACGAATACGGCAATCGCGTCGGCTTCTGGCGGTTCGCCGAATTGTTCGATGAATTTTCGATTCCGGCGGTGCTGGCCATCAACGGCTCGGCGATCGCCGCTTATCCGCCGATCGTGCGCGCAGCCGTCGAGCGCAATTGGGAATTCATGGGCCACGGTTTCACCCAGCGCAACATGCAGAAGGTGAAGAACGAGCGCGCCGACATCCGCATGGTCCGCGAGGCGATCGTAAAGGCCACGGGAAAGCCGCCGCGCGGCTGGCTCGGGCCCGGCCTCACCGAAACCTGGCAGACGCCCGATCTGCTCGCCGAGGAAGGCTACGACTACGTCGCCGATTGGGTGCTCGACGATCAGCCGGTCTGGCTCAAGACGAGCGGCAAGCCGATCCTCAACGTGCCCTATACCCAGGAATGTAACGACGTCGCCATGATGCTCATCCAGCACCATTCGGCGTCGGAATATCGCGATCGCGCGCTCGATCAGTTCGAGCAGATCTACGCGGACTCGGCCCGCTCGGCGCGCGTCATGACGCTGTCGGTTCACCCCTACATCATGGGCGTGCCGCACCGGTTGAAGTATCTGCGCGCCGTGTTCGAAAACATTCGCAGCAAGAGCGACGTCAAGTTCTGGACCGGCGCCCAGATTGCCGATTGGTATCGCGCTAACGGACCGGAGGCCCCGTGACCGTCAGCGAGAGAGAGCCGCAGCTGCAGAAGGAGAGGCATGCAGACGAAGTCCGCGCCCGGCTGATGCTCGTCACCCTTTGCCTGATCTGGGGGATGACCTGGCCGATGATGAAGATCGCGCTGAATGAAATTCCGCCGCTCAGCATGCGCACCTTAACCGCCGCGATCGGCGGAGTGAGCTTGTTCGTCATCTGTCTCGTTAAACGCCGCAGCCTTCGCATCCGCACCCCGCGCGCGTGGGCGCATGTGTTCGTCGCGTCGTTCCTCAACATCTCAGCCTTCAGTCTTTTCACCGCTTTCGCACAAATCCAGGCCGCAACCTCGCGGGTGGCGATCCTCACCTACACTTTGCCGATCTGGACGTTGGTGCTGGCGTGGTTGGTCCTTGGCGAGCGCCCAACCCGGCTGCAGGGGATCGCGGTGGTCCTCTGCGCCATTGGCATCGCGATCCTCGTCGCACCGTTAGCAACGTCGGGCATACCGCTCGGGCTCGTGTTAGCCGTCGGCGGCGGTTTTAGCTGGGCGGCAGGTACGGTCTATTTGAAATGGGCGCGCATCGATGCCGATCCGATGGGCGCCGCCGCCTGGCAACTCGCAATCGGTTTCGTAGAAATCCTTGCTTGCCTGCTGATTTTCGACGGCGGCCTCGATCTCCACGCCGCCGATGCGGGCGCCCTCGCCGCGCTCGCCTTTGTCGGCGTGATGGGCAACGCGGTCGCTTACGCCATGTGGTTCGATATTGTGCCAATGGTGCCGGCGGCGACCGCCGCCCTCGGCATTCTCGGCATTCCGGTGCTTGGCGTCGCATCAACCGTACTGATCGTCGGCGACCGGCTCACTCGACCCGACATCCTCGGCTTCGCCTTGATCTTTGCCGCTTCGGCCTGCGTGCTGTTGTTCCCGCACTGGCCGAAGCGCGTTACGCCTTGAGCCGTTGCGTCAGTTCGGTAATGCGGGCCACCATCGAACTCCCCGGATCGGTGAGCGCGTCGATGACGGTGAAATGATTGCCGGGGAATTCCGCGTAGCGCGTTTCCGCCTTCGCCTGCTGCCACACATCCGCCAAGGCGCGGCTCTGGCGTTTGAACTCGCTGGTTTCGAGATCGCCGACCGCGGCGTCGAGCGTGCGTCCAGTGGGGACCGGCCAGAACACCGGAGACACGCGCCGCGCGCCTTCGGCGTCGAGCTTCAAATCCTGGTTTATCGGCAAGCCGAGAAGCGGGGTGAGATCGAAGACGCCGGAAATTGCGTAGCCCGCCGGCACCAGATCGGCCGGCGCTTTGGGATAAAGCGCGTGCCAATCGGTCGCGACCATCGCGGCGGTAAGATGTCCGCCGGCCGAATGTCCGGTGACCACCATCCGCCGGTCGAACCGCAGCCAGAGGAAGATGCAGGCGCGGCGCATTTGCTCGATGATGTCGGCAATGGTGACGGTCGGACAAAGATCGTAGCCAACGAGCGCTACGGCGACACCACGCCCGTTCAGGCCGCGCGCCATGTGACTGAACGAGCCCGGATCGAACGCGCGCCAGTAACCGCCGTGGATGAACAGAGCCAGCGGGGCGCTCTCGCCAGCCTCCGGCAGGAACAGATCGATGATCTGCCGCGGCGTATCGCCGTAAGAGACGCCGAGTTCGGCACGCCCGGCTTTCAGCGTCTCGGCGCGATAATCCTCGGCGTCCCGCGCCAGGCGCGCGAACAGCTCCGGATGCTCGGGCACCCGGGCGCGCATGTCGTATTCAAACTCGTAATCGATCGCAGCCATGCAATGTCTCCAGCTTCGCCGACATTGCGGCAACGGCGTTGCATGGGCAAGCCGCGCGACATAAGAAAAGATCATTCACGGATGAAAGGTCGATTATGAAAGTCGACGGCAAGCCCATGCGCACCATCTGGCTCGAGCCGGATGGCTGGTCGGTGGGCATCATCGATCAGACCGCGTTGCCGCACCGCCTGGTGACAAAACGGCTCACCAGCCTTGAAGAGACTGCGCACGCGATCCGCGCCATGCTGATCCGCGGCGCGCCGCTGATCGGGGCGACCGCCGCCTACGGCATATGTCTGGCGCTGCATGAGGACGCTTCCGATGAAGGGCTGGAGCGGGCTTACGCGACGCTCCTTGCCACCCGCCCCACGGCAATCAATCTGAAGTGGGCGCTTGACGAGATGATGGCCGTGGTGCGCAACCGGCCGCGCGCGGAGCGCGCCGCCGCAGCCTATCGCCGCGCATTCGAAATCAACGAGGAAGACATCGCCATCAACAACGGCATCGCGCGCAGCGGCTTGCCGCTGATCGAGGCCGTTGCCGCGAAGAAAAAACCGGGCGAGCGCGTCAACGTGCTGACCCATTGCAATGCAGGCTGGCTCGCGGCGGTCGATGTCGGAACGGCCACCGCGCCGATTTATCTCGCTTACGACAGCGGCATTCCCATTCACGTGTTCGCTGACGAGACCCGACCGCGCAACCAGGGTGCTTCGCTCACCGCCTGGGAACTCGGCCAGCACGGCGTGCCGCACACGCTGATCGCCGACAATACCGGCGGCCATCTGATGCAGCACGGCCTGGTCGATATGGTGATTGTCGGGACCGATCGCGTCACCGCGAACGGCGATGTCTGCAACAAGATCGGGACTTATCTGAAAGCGCTCGCCGCGCGCGATAACAACATTCCGTTTTATGTCGCGCTGCCGTCGCCGACGATCGACTTCACGGTTTCCGACGGCGTAGCCGAGATACCGATCGAGGAGCGGAGCGGCGACGAGGTGACGTTCATGACCGGGCGCGCCGCCGACGGCCGGATCGAGACCGTGCGCATCGCGCCGGAAGGCTCACCCGTTGCCAATTACGGCTTCGACGTGACCCCCGCCCGCCTGGTGACGGGCCTGATCACCGAGCGCGGCGTGCTTGCGGCCTCACGCTCAGCCCTCAAAGGGGCTTTCCCGGAACGCGCCGCAGCGGCAGAATGATCGGCTTCGCAGCGTCGGTTGCGCAGTCGGAGTCATGTGCCGTGCGTAAGCTTGAAAGCCGGCGGGCGTCCAGCCTGCCGCTTCCCGGAATTCTGACGATGAGCGTCAATTTGCTGCCAGCGCCGCTGCCGGTCGACGGCCGGCAATCCCCGACTGCGCTCGCCATCGCGCGCGGCACGGCACGCTATCTGCATGCGCTGGGCTATTCGGTGGTGAGCGAGCTGCCGCTGCCGTCCGGCCGCCGCGCCGATCTGGTCGCGCTCGGCGGCGACGGTGAAATTCTGATCGTGGAGATCAAATCGTCGGTTGCCGATTTCCGCGCCGATCAGAAGTGGATCGAGTATCGGCTGCATTGCGACCGGCTGTTCTTCGCCACCGTCGTCGATGTGCCCTGCGAGATTTTTCCCGCCGATGCCGGCCTGATTGTCGCCGATGCGTTCGGCGCGTCCATCATAAGCGAGGCGCCCGAGCACCGGCTCGCGGCGGCGCGGCGCAAGACCGTGATGCTGCGCTTTGCGCACGCCGCTGCGCTCCGCTTGCAGTCGCTGGCCGATCCGCAGGGACCTTACGGCGGAGAGACGTAGAAGCGTCATTGCAATATGAGGGAGGTCGTCATGCGCTCGATGCGGCTATTGAAGCTTTACAGCCTAATGATCCTGGCTCTCGCGCTCGGTATCGGCTCGGCTTCCGCCGAAGAGAAGACTTTTAACCTCAAGCTCTCTCATTGGGTGCCGCCGTCGCATCCGCTGCAAAAAGGGATGGAGGATTGGGGTGCTTCGATCGAGAAGGATTCCGGCGGCACCATCAAATACAAGGTCTATCCGGCACAGCAGCTCGGCAAGGCGTTCGATCATTACGACATGGCGCGCGACGGCATCGCCGACGTGACTTATGTCAGTCCGGGCTACCAGCCCGGCCGCTTCCCGATCTTCGACGCCGCCAACCTGCCGTTCATGTTCTCCAACGCCAAGGGCGGCTCCGAAGCGCTCGACGCCTGGTATCGCAAGTACGCCGCGACCGAAATGAAGGACGTCAAGTTCTGTTTTGCCTTCGCCCACGATCCAGGCTCGTTCCATTCGCGCACCAAAAAGATCGTGGTGCCGAGCGATATCAAAGGCATGAAGATCCGTCCCGCACACGCGACCATGGCTTCGCTGGTCACGTCGCTCGGCGGCACCAACGTGCAAGCCTCAGCGCCCGAAGTGCGCGACATCCTGGAAAAGGGCGTGGCTGACGCGGTCACCTTCCCGTGGGGCTCGGTGATCCTGTTCGGCATCGACAAGGTGACGAAGTACCACATGGACGTCGCGCTCTACACCACGAGCTTCGTCTGGGTGATGAACAAGTCGACCTACGCGGCGATGTCGCCGTCGCAGCAGAAAGTCATCGACGACCACTGCAACGCGCAATGGGCGGAACGGGTCGCCGCACCCTGGGCGGATTTCGAACATGCCGGTATTGCCAAGCTCAAGGCCGAGCCCGGCCACGACGTCTATCCGCTCACCGACGCGCAGCTCGCCGAGTGGAAAGCCGCCGCCGGACCGGTGGTTCAGACCTGGGCGGCAGCTGTGAAGAAAACCGGCCAGGATCCAGATGCGATTTTGAAGGACCTCAAGGCAGAGCTTGCCAAGTACAATGCGGCGTATTGATCAGGTGTCATTGCGAGCGCAATGACGGCGCGCTCTAGTTTCCGAGCGACGATGGCGCGAGCGTTTTGACAGTCGCCGCAGCCACGGCCGTCGGCGTGAATTGCTTGACGCCGTCGTGACCGAGCACGAACAGCGGCACCACGTGCGCCATCTCGACATCTTCGAGCAGCGTGAGCCGGCGGTTGTCGAGCACGATCCACTTCCCACCGAGCCGCGCAGCGACGACGGCGTGATCTTCGCCGGCGGCGAGATCACGCACGATAATAAGCTTGACGTCATCGGCGCTGATGCCGGCTTCGGTGAGCGCGACGTATTTGGCGATGGCGTAATCTTCGCAATCGCCGCGGCCGGTCGTAAGCGTGGCAAGCGGCGCGCTCCAGCGATCCACCACACCCCATTGGGCGAGATCGCTGGTCGGCCGGATGGCGAGATTGATCGCGCGATTGATGACACCGATGCGGGCGCGGCCTTCGTGCGCGCGGCCGTCGGCAATCACGGCAAGGAATTTTTGTGCCGCCTCGGGGCAGGAGTGCGTGGCCTCGCGGCAGCGCGTCAGAATGTCGCTTTCGGCGCGGATGTCGGCGACGACGCCGCTCCATTTGGTTAAAACTTCTCCGCCAGTCACCGGCAAAGCGTCGAGGCCAAACGGTTCGGGCGCTTTAGGTGTTTGGCTCAATGGGTCCGGCGCCTCGGCCGTGGCCACGTTCACCTGATACTGTGCAAAAGCGGTCGCCGGAGCGCCGACAATGAATAGTACGAACAGAACTGCAAAGCGGCGCGCCGCAGCGTAGCTGAACATCTGACGTCCCTGACGGCAGGACGTTGCACTCGTTGAAGTGCTCGCCCGGCTCTTTCGTTGGTCAGAGACGCGATAACCCGGCTGCCGCTGCAGTCGCGTTAAAGCTGAGAAACTGTGGCTGGAACAATCGGAAACAGCGTGCAGAAAGTCTTACGCGGGCGTGACCAGTTTTAGTGAATGCGCGTTAAGGCCGCTGCTATACAGACCGCGGCTGTTGCGATGAGATGGAAAAAGTTAGCAATCACATGGACGCTCCGACCGACACGGTGACGTTCCAGTGGCTGATGAATCCGAACGTCTACGCCGCCATGTCGGCGTCGCAGAAAAAGGTGATCGACGATCACTGCACCACCGAATGGACCGGCAGGTTCGCCCACCCGTGGGCGGATTTCGAGCACTCCGGAATTGAAAAAATCCGGGCCGAGCCCGGCCACGAGGTCTATACAATTACTGCGGAGCAGCTCGGCGAGTGGAAGAAATCGGCCGAACCGCTGTACAAGAAATGGGCTGATAGCGTACGCGCGGTTGGCGGCGGTCCCGATACGATCATGAAGGAACTGAAGGCAGCGTTGGCGCAATACAAAGCGGCCTATTGATGTAACCCGCTAGCGCAGCGCATCGTGCGCTTCGGCCGCGGGCGACCCGGTCGAAAGGACGGCAGCGGAACGCTTCGCTGCCGTCGTCATCTGGAACGCTTACATGGCCGTGCCCACAGCCGACAAAGCACAACATACCGAAGTCGCGCAGCACAGCGCGCGCGGCCCCATGAACTGGCTGATCGATTTCATCGAGCTTGTGGCGGCGGGGTTCGTCGGCATTGTCGCCGCTGACATTTTCATATCCGTCATGCTGCGCTACTTTTTCAGCGTGCAGATTCCGGATGCCTACGATTTCGGGCGGCTGTTGCTCGGCATTCTGATCTTCTGGGGCATCGCGGCGACGAGCTATCGTGGCACCCACATCACCGTTGACCTCCTCTACGCCAGCGTCGGGCCGCGATTTCAACGCTTCATCGACGTCTTTGCCACCTTGGTCCTTCTATTCGTCGTCACGGTGCAGACCTATACCCTTTATGACAAGGTCTGGACCACCCGTGCCGATCATGTGCTGACCTTCGATCTGCGACTGCCGACCTGGCCGTTCTTCTTCGTCGCCTGGCTGGGTGACGTTTCTGCCGTATTGCTGATTGCGATCCGCACCTATCGGCTGATCTTCCAGCCCGGTGAATTCGGCACCCGCTACCAGATCAGGCCGGTCGAGTGAACGCCGTGAGCGGTGAAACCGTCGCTATCATCGGCTTTTTGGTCCTGTTCGGCCTGATGCTGATGCGCGTGCCGGTCGGCATGGCGATGGGCCTCGTCGGCGTCACGGGCTTTGCCTATCTCGTCAACGGTGAGGCGGCGCTGAAGATCATCGGCCACACCTCGATGCGCACGGTGACCGACTATACCTTCGGCGTCATCCCGATGTTTATTTTGATGGGCGCGTTCGTCACCAATTCCGGCATGAGTCAGGAGCTGTTTCGCGCCGCCAATACATTCCTTGGCCACCGGCGCGGCGGGCTGGGCATCGCCACCATCGCCGCCTGCGGCGGCTTCGCCGCGATTTCCGGCTCATCGGTTGCGACCGCGGCGACATTTTCGACCGTCGCCTATCCGGAGATGCGGCGGTACGGCTATCCACAATCATTCGCGGCCGGCGTGATCGCGGCCGGCGGCACGCTAGGGGCCATGCTGCCGCCGTCCACCGTGCTCGCGGTCTACGGCATCATCACCGAGCAGGATATCGGCAAGCTGTTCATCGCCGGCATCCTGCCGGGCGTCCTCGCTGCCTCGATGTACATGACGACGGTGGCCATCATCGGCTGGGCGCGCCCGAAATATCTGCCGGCCGGGCCGCGCAGCTCCTGGAAGCAACGCCTCGAGAGCGTCCGTGATGTCTGGGCGACATTGCTCCTGTTCATCTTCGTCATCGGCGGCCTTTATGGCGGACTGTTCACCCCGACCGAGGCCGGCGGTGTCGGCGCCGGCGGTGCGCTGATCATCGGCGTGCTGCGAGGCAGGCTGGGGCTGAGCGACATCCGCCGCTCGCTGCTGCAGGCAACCCGCACTGCCGCCGCGGTGTTCACTGTGCTGATCGGCGCGTTGCTGTTCGGTTACTTCCTCACCGTGACGCAGACGCCGCAGAACGTCACCACGTTCCTCACCGGGCTCGGTATCGGGCGCTACGGCGTACTGGCGCTGATCATGGTGATGTACATCGTGCTTGGCTGCCTGATCGAATCGCTGGCCATGGTCATCCTGACCGTGCCGATCATCTTTCCGGTGATCAAGGAGCTAGGCTTCGACCCGATCTGGTTCGGCATCATCATTGTCATGACGGTGGAGCTTGGCCTCATTCATCCGCCGGTGGGAATGATCGTATTCGTGATCAAGAGCGTGATCGGAGACATCGACTTCTCAACCATCTTCAAGGGCGTCATTCCCTTTATCATCACCGATTTGTGCCGGCTGGTGATCCTGATTGCCTTTCCCGCGATCGCGCTTTATTTGCCGTCCCATATGTAACCAAGCCACAACGACCAGGGAGGTCGCCATGTTTCGTTTGCTCGTTGCCGCCGTACTAATCGCAGCCGCACCGGCCGCTCACGCCGCCGACGCAAAGCAGATCGAAGCAAACAAGAAGGCCGTGGTGGAATTCTACGATCTCGCGATCAATCAGAAAAATTTTGACGCCGCGGCGAAGTTTCTTGGCTCACGCTACACCCAGCACAATCCTCGGGCCACCGATGGGCCGGAAGGCCTGAAAGCCTTTCTCACTTTCCTGCGCGACAAATTTCCCGACTATCACAGCGACATCAAACGGGTTTTCGCCGACGGCGATTATGTGATCTTGCACGTCCACAATATCCCCACGCCGGGGAGCCGCGGCAACGCCATCGTCGATATTTTCAAGCTGGAGAATGGCAAGATCGTCGAACACTGGGACGTCCGTCAGGAGATCCCGGAGCACGCCGCCAATACCAATACGATGTTCTAAAAGGCGTCAGCTCAATTCCGGCCGCTGCCGGCGAGCACGGCGCGTGTCGGCCGGTCCGGGCCGAAATCGTCGACGCTGTCGATCGCAAACAGGTCGGCGAGGCGAGTGGGGCGCGGTTGACGCGGCTCTTGATGGTGCCGACCGCGCAGCCGCAGATCGCCGCCGCCTCTTCATAGGAGAACCCGGAGGCGCCGACCAGAATCAGTGCCTCGCGCTGTTCCGACGGCAGCTTCGCGAGCGCCGCGCGGAACTCCCTGAACTCGACCCGGCCGGTCTGCTCGGGATGTGATTTGAAGGTTTCGGCATAGCGGCCATCGGCGTCCTCGACCTCGCGCCGTCGCTTGCGGTACTCGGAGCCGAACAGGTCCGCCGGATCGTGAACAGCCAGGCCGGCTGTTGGTGCCGGGCTCAAGGAGTCGTATGGGCGAGCGCGCGCAGCAGGGTCTCCTGCACCAGATCGTCGGCGCGATGGATGTGCCGCACAGTGAGATGGCGAAGGCGCGCAGGCTCGGCACCGTCGCAAGCACTTGATCGCGTATGGCGGGATCCAGTTTCATGCCGCGCCATCATCTTGTTCGCTCAGTCGGCGAACCAGGTCGGCGATATGTTGTGGCACGCCTTCCCTGACGACTTCGTCATATATGGCGCGTAACTGCTGTCCGATGCGCGCCTGCACCTCGCGCCCGAGGCGGACCCTCTTTTGGTTGTGTGACTGGCCTTTCCACTGTCCTGGGCTTCCGGCTTGTCCGCGTTCGGGGCCGGGGCTGGCTTGTCATGGTTAACCGTTTTACCCGTCTTCATTTTCGTCTTCCCCCCGTTGCCGCTGACCTTCCGGATGCCTTCGTATGGTTGCCCCCACCGATCGATGGCCCAACGCCCGTCCCACCGTTGGTTCCTGCGGGAGGAACAATTTGGAACCTTGTTGCCCACCGACGTTGTAGCCAATAGCATCGGGGGAAGTGGGAGGGTCTTCCCTTGTCGACCTCGCAAGCCGTACTCCAGCATCTGCCATTCTTTCGCCGATACGCTCGCGCGCTGACCGGCAGCCAGGCCTCCGGCGACGCCTACGTCGCCGCCACCTTGAAATCGCTCATTGCCAGCCCGAAAATGCTGGAATCCGTCCCCAACCAGCGGGTTGCGCTTTACCGCCTGTTCACCAAGATCTGGAACTCGGTCGCGGTGAACGGCCAAAGCCCCGATGCCACCGTGCCAAATCTTCTGCCCCGAACAACACCTTACGCAGCTCACGCCGCGTCCGCGTCAGGCTTTCCTGCTGGTGGCGCTCGAGGGCTTCTCGGAGGAGGACACCGCGCAAATTCTTGACTGCGATCTTCCCACCTTGCGCGGTCTGGTCGAAGAATCCGGACGGGAACTCGCTGCCGAGATCGCCACCGACGTCCTGATCATCGAGGACGAAAACCTCATCGCCATGGATATCGAGGCCCTGGTGGAGAGCCTCGGTCACCGGGTGATCGGCGTTGCCCGCACGCATTCCGAAGCCATCGCGCTCGCCCGCAAAAAGCCGCCGGGACTTATTTTGGCGGATATTCAGCTGGCCGACGGCAGTTCCGGCCTCGACGCCGTCAACGAACTGCTCGATTCCTTCGAAGTGCCGGTGATCTTTATCACCGCCTATCCCGAGCGGTTCCTGACCGGTAAGCGGCCGGAGCCGGCATTCCTCATCGCCAAGCCGTTCCAGCTCGCGGTGGTTTCAGCCGTCGCCAGTCAGGCGCTGTTCTTCGGACGCAAGGCCCGGCAGCGCGAACGGCAAGCGATCGCATAACTTTCATTATCGTCATTCCCGGGCGCGGGCCTCGGCCTGCGAAGCCGGAATCCTTAGTCACCGGCGGCAGTTATGGATCCCGGATGGTCGCGTTGCGCCCGCCTTCCGGAGCGGCCCGCGAATCACCCTTGCAAAAAAAATAGGGCGCAGCCGACTCGGTCCAGCGGCTGCGCCCAATACGACCGGCCAGCACGGGGGGAAGGGGGGAAGGATGGCCGGTCCCCACGATAAGCCGCAACCAGCCATTTGGTTCCTGCACAATCGACTCAAAGCTCGGCCGCGGCGTTTCTTCACGCAGCTGTGAGCATCGCATCAAAGACTTGGAAATCGTTCGGATACATCTCGCGGAACCGCGCGGGGCGCTGGCACGTTTCTGATCGCGCCAGGCCACTCGGGCTGGCGAGATCGGGGACGCGGGGAGTCGTTGTGTCGATGTTTTCGGAGACGATCCGATGCGCGTCCTCTTCTTTGTTCGCTTCGCCAGCGCGGCGCTGGCGTTAGGCCTGGCGAGCTTTATCGCGTTTCCCTCCATGCCGAACTCGGCGCCGCTGTGGCTGACGACGACTCCGCCGGTCAGTGTCGACCGCACGCTCAAGAGCGATCGCCTGCCGCTCGTGACACCGATCAACAAATCGCATGCAGCTCGGATCGCCGGCTAAGCCCGAACAGGCGCGGTTCGAAAAAATTCCGGTCGGCTGCGATCCCGCCTTCAGCCCGATTTCTGCGCCTCGGCTGGCGACAGTCTTTCGGCGTTGCACGGTCTGAGAAAATTATTTGATCAAAGACCAGCCTCGATCTGAAGGCACCTCGTCGGCTCCCCAAACGGCGGAATGAGACTTGCGGCTATAGCCGATCTGCGACACTAGTTCGATCCGTGCCGCGATCTTAAAGCAGGGGCCGCCATGAACGAGGACGTCGTCACCATTCCGTCTGCGGGCTTGCGCCTTCACGGGGCGCTGGGAACGCCGGAGGCGTTGCAGTCTTCGGAGCGGCGGGCGGCCTTTCTCGTTCTGCACGGCTTCGGCAGCAACAGCGAATCCCCGAGCGTGACCCAGCCGACGCGCGTCCTGAGCGAACTCGGCTATGTGACGCTGCGCTTCGATATGCGGGGCTGCGGCAAGAGCGAAGGCGAGTTTGGCCGCATCATCTGTCTCGACCAGGTCGAGGACCTCGGCAATGCGCTGAGCTTTCTGGCCGGGCATCCCGCCGTCGACCCCGACCGCATCGGCGTGATTGGTTCAAGCTTCGGCGGCGCCGTCGCGGTCTATGCCGGCGGCACCAACGCGCGCATCGCCGCCGTGATCTCCAATGGCGGCTGGGGCCACGGCGAGCGCAAATTTCGCGGCCAGCACCCTAGCTCCTGAAGCCTGGGCGAAGTTCACCAACATGCTGGCGGAGGGACGCGCCCATCGCGCCCGCACCGGCAAATCGCTGATGGTGCCGCGGGACCAGATCGTGCCGATACCCGCGCACGTACGCGAGAACCTGGACAAGAAGAAAGTGCAGATGCTGTCCGCCAATTCGGTCGAAATGTTCCCGGCTGAAACGGCGCAGAGCATGTTCGACTTCCGCGCCGAGGAGGTGGTCGGCAAGATCGCCCCGCGCCCGCTCCTCCTCATCCATGCCGCCAACGATTCCGTGACGCCGACCGAACAGTCAATCGAGATGTTCAAGCGCGCCGGCCAGCCGACCGAGCTGCATCTGTTCAGCGGTCTCGACCATTTTTTGTTCAACGAGAACTCCGTGCGCGTTTGGAGCCTGCTGCGCAACTGGCTCGACGTCTATTTCCCGGCGCGCGCTTGAAGCGGGAAAGAGAAAGCCGGCATTCCCAAAATGATCTCGCTCCAATATTTCAGCTGAGACGCGCGTGAGCGACAGCCGCATTGTCGTCGGGCACGAGGAACTTGCGCGCTTCATTCGTGACGCGCTCGTCGCCAAAGGCGCGAGCGCGACCGATGCTGCGGACGTTGCCGATGGATTGGTGTGGGCGAATTTGCGCGGCGTTGATGGCCACGGCGTCGCCCGCCTGTCGTCCTACTTAACAATGATCGAGCGCGGCGAGATCGATCCGAAAGCGCAACCGCGGCTGATCCAGGATCGCGGCGCCATGTTCGTGCTCGACGGCGGCTTCGGCTTCGGACCACCGGCGATGATGCAGGCGATCGCGATTGCCACGGAGCGTGCGCGGACGCTTGGCGTCGGCTTCGGGCTGGTGCGCGAGACCACGCACACCGGCGCGGTTGGACGCTACGCGCAATGGCTGGCGGAGCGCGGCTGCGCCGCCCTCATCATGGTCTCGGGCCCGGCGTTCGTCGCCTATCATGGCGCGCGCGTCGCCAGCATGGGCACAAGCCCGATCGCGATTGCGGTGCCGAGCGACAGCGGCCCGATCGTTCTCGACATGGCTACCAGCACAATTTCGAACGGTACTATCATTCAGGCGCGCGCCAACGGCACCGCACTGCCGGCGGGCAGCCGTGCTGACGGCGGCGGGCGAGCCGACAACCGACCCGCGTCACGCGGACGTGCTGCTGCCGCTCGGCGGGCCCAAGGGATCCGGGCTCGCTCTGATGTTTGAGATGCTGGCGAGCGTGCTTGCCGCCGCGCCGATCCAGGCGCGCGCATTGGGACCTGAGCGGCGGAAACGGCGCACGCAGAATTGCGCAATCCTCGCCATCGATGTAGCCGCGTTCCGGCCGCTCGCAGATTTTACGCACGACGCCGATACGCTCGCGGCGTTGCTCAAAGCTTTGCCGCGGCAGGCGGGCTTCGACGAGATCCTGCTGCCGGGCGAGCGCTCCAGCCGCACCGAGACTGCGCGTCGCAGGTCCGGTATCCCGATACGGGCGATGCTGTGGGGGGAGTTGGAAGTAATCGCCAAAACTCATGCCGTTGAGATGCCGTCACGGTTTGGGAAGTGAGCGAGAGGTCGGGCCAGGTATTTTTCGCTTGCTACAGCGTACCAAAATTGGTACATCAAAGATCAGGAGCGCCTGTGAAGCGACTGCCCGCTTCATTCTATCGATTGCCTTCTGGCCGGGAGCCGGTTCGCGAATGGCTCAGGGCGCTCAGCGACGACGATCGCAAGATCATCGGTGAAGACGTCAAGGACGTGGAATTTTCCTGGCCAATCGGCATGCCATTGTGCCGGCCGCTCGGCAGAGGTCTTTGGGAAGTTCGCAGCGAGATCACTCAAGGCCGCATCGCCCGCGTGCTGTTCTGTATTGAAGATGGACGGATGGTGTTGTTGCACGCCTTCATTAAGAAGAGTCAAAAGACGCCGGATGCCGATGTTGACTTGGCGACGAAGCGACGAAAGGACGTCGTATGAGGACGAAAGGCCGTGTTGGATCGTCATTTGACGATTTTCTAAAGAAAGAGGGCATTTACGAGGAGGTTACAGCGCGCGCAATCAAGCGCGTGATTGCGCGGCAACTCGATGCGCTCATGCAAGATCAAGGATTGACGAAATCGAAGTCCAGCCAAACGCATGAAAACGAGCCGGGCGCAACTCGATCGCCTCCTGGACCCAGATAACGGTTCCGTGACCCTCGGAACGCTTACACGTGCGGCGCAAGCGGTTGGACGGCATCTACGAATGGAGTTGGTCTGAATTGTTCGCGACGCGGACAGCTTACGATGACCGAACTTACGCCTCGGCCAGCCGCAGTCCGACGAGCCGGTCGAGCGCCGCCTGATCGGCGAGCAATTTCGCCGAAGGGCCGGTGTGGACGATGCGGCCGCGCTCGATCACGAGCGCGGCTGGTCAGCGACAGCGCGATATCGGCTGTGCTCGACCAGGATGAAAGCGGTGCCGCTTTCGCGGTCATGCGGCGGATGGCCGTGGCGAGTTCCTCGACGACGATCGGCGCCAGCCTTCGAGCGGTTCGTCGAGCAGCAGTAGCGCCGGATTGGTCATCAGCGCGCGCGCGATCGCCAGCATCTGCTGCTCGCCGCCGGAGAAGTGATTGCCGAAATTGCGCCGCGCTCGGCGAGACGGGGAAACAGGTCGTAGACCGCCGGAAGTTCCAGCGTCCGTGGCGGGACGCGACAGTCAGGTTTTCCTCTACCCTCAGCGAAAGAAAAATCTCGCGCTCCTGCGCCACCCAGCCAATGCCGGCGAGGGCGCGGCGGTGCGGGGCGAGCCGGTGATGTCCTCGCCATGCCAGAGGATGCGGCCACGGCGACCTGGGTGTAGCCCATGATGGTGAGGATGAGGGTCGACTTGCCGACACCGTTCCGGCCAAGCACCGCGAGGCTGGCGTGCTCGGGCAACTCGAACGATACGCCGTCGAGGACCATGGCAGGCCCGTAGCCGCGCGCATATCGGCGAGCGAGAGCAGCGGTTCGGTCATGACCGTTCTCGCCGCGGCTCCCCGAGCCACTTGCCGAGATAAACCGCGCGCACCCGCTGATCCGAGGCAATCTCCGCCGGCGTGCCTTCGACGAGAACCGGCCGCCGACCAGCACGATGACCCGCGAGGCGGAGCGAAAAACAAGTTCCATATCGTGCTCGATGAACAGCACAGTTATTTCGCGCGACAGCCCGGCAATGGCGGTAAACAATTCCTGGCTCTCTTCGCGCGGCACCCCGGCTGCAGGCTCGTCGAGACAACACCTTGGGCCGGGTTGCGAAGGCAAGCGCGATCTCGAGCAGGCGCTGTGCCCGTAGGCGATTCCCGCGTCGCGCGATTGCAGACCCCCGAGATTGAGCGCCCCGAGAATGTCGTAGGCTTCATCCACTTCGTGGCTGTAGGCAGGAAGCTGGCGCCACCAGGTGCGCGCGGCGCGGCTGCGCTCGCACACCGCGAGCGTCACCGATTTGAGCGCGCTCAGATGCGGAAACAGCGAATTGATCTGGTAGGTGCGCCGAGGCCGCGCCGCACCCGCTCATCCGGCGCCAGCGCCGTGATGTCGGCATCGTCGAGCAGGATGCTGGCCGGCGTCGGGCAGCAGCATACCGGTCATAAAGATCGATCAGCGTGGTCTTGCCGGCGCCATCGGGACCGATCAGCGCGTAGCGCACGCCTTGTGGTAATTCGATCTCGATATTGCTGGCAACGATCAGCGAGCCGAAACTCTTCGCCAGTCCCCTGGTCGCAAGTGCCGGCAAACTCACGACCGGCTCCAGCGCGACGACCAGCTTCGCCAGGCCGCCGAGAATGCCGTTGGGAAGAAACATCACCACGGCGACCAGCAGAATGCCGATCCAGAAATACCAGAATTGCGGTTCGATGCCGGAAAACTGGTCGCGGGCGACCATGAAGATGCTCGTGCTGACAAGACCGCCATAAAGCCTCCCGGCGCCGCCGAGCACGAGCATGACGACGACCTCGGCGGAGCGCTCGAAGCCGAGCGAATCCCAGCGACACGGTTTCAGTCGTTTGCGCCAATAGCGGCCTCCCACTCCCAGCGATGCAGGCCGCGATGGCGTAGATGGTGCGCAGATGCGCCTGCCCGCGGCGCGCCGATCGCCGGCATGCGCACATAGTTTCTTGGATGCCGCGCAGCGACAAGCCGAACGGCGAGTGGATCAACCGGCGCGCAAACAGAAACACCACGAACAGCACGGCAAGCGCATAGCTGGGAGCGGTGTAACCGTAGAGATCGAAGCCGAAATGGCCCAAAAGCTTCCAGGTTGGAGCTGTTCTGCAGGCTGTCCATGCCGCCGGTCAACCAGCCCAGACTGTTGGCAGTCTGCCAGTAGCAGCCCGAAACCGGTCGTGAGCATGATCAGCGCGAGATGCCGAAACCGGCAGATGACGAAACTCGTCGCCCAGCCGACGATTTCTGCCGCGAGCGCCGCCATCGCCAGCCCAGTCAACGGCTCGCCCCAGCCGTTCTTTGAAACCAGTCCGGCGGTGTAGGCGCCGACGCCGAAATAGGCGGCGTGCCCGAGCGAAACGATGCCGGCATAGCCCAGGATCAAGTCGAGCGAGAGAGCGAACAACGCGCCGATGGCAATCTGACTGGCAAGCCAGACAGAAATTCGGAAACAGAACGTAGGGCAGCAGCGTCGCCAGCCAGAAGATGATCTCGACCGGCCGCCACCGGATGTCTGCGCCTGCAGATAGCGCGAGCGGACTAGTCACCTTCTCGGCGAGCGCCATCGCTCAGCGTCTCCCAAGGAGGCCGGTGGGCGCCAGATGAACAGGGTGATCATGACGAGATAGATAATGAACGGACCGATCTGGGGAACGTAGTACTTGCCGGCGACATCGCTGATGCCGAGCACGACGCGGCGCCGAACGCCCCTGCGATCGAGCCATGCCCGCCGACCGAGACGACGATCAGAACGTAAATCAAGTAGTCCGTGCGAACGACGGGCCGAGGCCGACGATCTCGATCGCCAGCGCGCCGCCGAGCCCGGCCAGCCCGCTGCCGATGACGAACGCCATGGCGAAGGGCCGATCGACGTTGATGCCGAGGCCGCGCGCCAGGTTCGTTGTCTACCGCGGCACGGACCTTGGCGCCGAACCTCGTGTTTTCGATCCCCAACCACGAGCGCCAAGGCGAAAGCCGCGCAAGGCCGATCAGAATAAGCCGATAGACGGCGATGCGCAGCGCCCAGACCGCGAGCGAACCGCTCAGGTAAGCCGGCAGCTGCAACGGTTGCTGGTCGGTGCCGCAGATGTATGCGGCGCCGCCACCGAGATCGAAACAATGCCGATGGTGAGCATGATCTGGTCGAGCTGCGAGCCTGATAGAATCGCCGAAAGAACGTCGCTCCATCGCGTCCCGGACCAAGGCCGTTGCGAGCGGCGCAAGGCAGCGTCACGAAAAACGGCCACGCCGTAGCGGTTCATCAGCGCGACGGCGACGTAGCCGCCGAGCATCGCGAACGCTGCGTGCGCGAGGTTCGAAATGCATCAGCCCCTGCGTCACCGACGCCCGGCCGACATCAGGAATAGCAGCACGCCGTAGGCCAAACCGTCGAACAGGACGCCTAAAAACAGGAGGAACATGCCCGGTTAGCCCCGATGAATTGGCGGACAACGTAATGGATGACCCGGCGGCCGGCCAAACTAATTTCCGGCCCACCGCGACCGGCCTTAAGGCAAGGACAGTGGAGTTACAGCCAAACCGCGCGATCTTACGGCTTCATCGCCGCCTTGAACGGATCCTTGACGTTGGGGATGGCGTCAATCTCCACATTGATCAGCCGGCCGTCGACCTTCTGGACTTTGCGGATGTAGACGGTCTGAACGATGTCGCGGGTCTGCGGATCGATGCTGATTGGACCACGCGGGCTTTCCCAACTCGCGCCTTTGGCGGCATTGATCAGCGAATCCCCGTCCGTCTTGCCGCCGGACTTTTGCAGCGCCAGGTCGATCAGGTGCATGCCGTCGTAGCCGCCGACGGAGAAGAAGTCCGGATTGCGCTGGAACTCGGCCTTGTAGGCCCGCACGAACTCTTCATTCAGCTTCGAGTGATGATTGTAGTCGTAGTGGCCCGCGGTGATGATCCCGATGGCGACATCGCCCATGCTGGCGAGCGCATGTTCGTCGGTAACCTCGGCTTGGCCAAGGATCTCAATCTTCTGTGGATCGATGCCGCGTTCGGCGAGCGCCTTGCCGAAGGCGCCCGGCTGGGCGCCGCCCGGGATCATGATGAAAATGCCTTGCGGATTGAGATCCTTGGCGCGCTGCACATAGGCCGAGAAATCCGGACTCCGCACCGCCATGCGCACGGCGCCGACGATCTCCCCGCCAGCTCCCTTGAAGCCCTTCTGAAAAGCGGCCTCCGCGTCGATGCCAGGGCCATAGTCGGTGACCATGATGTAGGCGTTTTTCAGCCCGTGTTTTTGCGCCGCCCAGGTCGCAAGCGTTTGGTTGAGCTGGGGGATGGTGAATGAGACGCGCGCCATATACGGCGACTTGGTGGTGATGATGGCGGTCGCCGCGTTCATAACCACCATGAACTTTTTGGCTTCGGCGGAAACGTCGGCGGCGGCAAGAGCGTTCGGTGTCAGTTGAAAGCCGACCAGGAGATCGACGTTGTCACGCGTCACCAATTCCTGCGCCAGGCGTTTGGCGATTGGCGGGTTGATGCCGCCGACATCCTTGCGGATCAGCTCGACTTTTTTGCCGGCAAGCATGCCGCCGTGCTGCTTGAGATAAAGCTTGATGCCATTGTCCCCTTGAGTCGTCGGATCGGCAAACTGGCCCGAATACGGCATGACGACGCCGATCTTGACGGTGTCCTGCGCATGGCCGGCGGTCGCCAAAAGGCCCTGCACGAAAAGGCTCGGCACGAAAGCGACGACGCCTGCGAGCAGAAAACGCTTCATCGTATCCTCCCCTTTTGTTTGTTGACTGTGAGAATGTCTCACTGTGCCAACAGAGAAAAGCGCCGCGAAATAAAACCCTCCGCGGCGCGGTCTGCGTCTTGGCCTTTGGGCGCGAACGGAGCGCCGCCTCGGGCATCAGTGCTTCATCGCCGCCTTCACCGGATCCTTGACGTCGGCGAATCGCGGCGATTTCCACGTTGACCAGATGACCGCCGACCTTCTCTACCTTGCGGATATAGACGGTCTGGATGATGTCGCGGGTTTCCGGATCAATCGAAATCGGTCCGCGCGGGCTTTCCCAGCTCGCGCCCTTGGCGGCATTGATGAGTGACTCGCCGTCGGTTTTACCGCCGGACTTTTGCAGTGCGATGTCGATCAGGTGCATGCCGTCATAGCCGCCGACCGAAAAGAAATCGGGATTGCGCTTGAAATCGGCATTGTAGGCTTTCACGAACTCCTCGTTCAGTTTCGAGTGGTGATTGACGTCGTAGTGGCCGCACGTAACGATGCCAAGGGCGATGTCGCCCATGCTGGCGAGCGCATGCTCGTCTGCGATCTCCAATTGCCCCATGACTTCAGTCTTCTTTGGATCGATACCGACCTCGGCCAATGCCTTGCCGAAAGCGGCCGGCTGCGCGCCGCCCGGTATCATGACGAAGATGCCCTGTGGATTGAGATCCTTGGCGCGCTGCACATAGGCGGTGAAGTCCGGGTTCTGCACAGCCATGCGCACCGACCCGACGATATCGCCGCCCGCTGCCTTGAAGCCTCTTTGGAATTCCGCCTTCGGCATCGATGCCCGGGCCGTAGTCGGTGACCATGGTGTAGGCGTTCTTCAGCCCCTGCTTTTCCGCCCAACCGCCGAGCGTTTGCGTGAGCTGCGGCACGGTCAGCGAAGTGCGCGCCATATAGGGCGACTTGGTGGTGATGATCGCGGTGGCCGCGTTCATGACCACCATGAATTTCTTGGCTTCGGCCGACACGTCGGCGGCGGCCAGCGCGTTCGGCGTCAGCACGAATCCCGCTAGGATATCGACGTTGTCGCGCGTCACCAGCTCTTGCGCGAGACGTTTGGCGACCGACGGATTGATGCCGCCGACGTCCTTGCGAATGATCTCGACCTTTTTGCCGCCGAGCTTGTCGCCTTGCTGCTTGAGATAAAGCTTGATGCCATCATCCATCTGGGTCGCCGCGTCGGCAAACTGGCCCGAGTACGGCATGATGATGCCGATTTTAACGGTGTCTTGCGCATGACCCGCTGTCGCCAGAAGGCCCGGCACGAAGGCCACTACACCGGCGAACAGTAAACGCTTCATCGCGTCCTCCCGTTTTGTTTGTTCGCAGTGAGAATGCCTCACCCGGCGAGCAAAGAAAAGCGCCGCGAAACTCGACTGTTCGCGGCGCGCCGTCTTTTTTGACATCTGGCTGCGAGGGCTCCCCCGCGGTGTGCTCTATTGTCGCATTACTGCTTCATGCGCTCTTTCACCGGATCCTTGACGTTCTCGACCTTGTCGAATTCGACGTTGTGCAACTCGCCGCCGACTTTCTCGACCTGGCCGATATAGACTGTCTGCACGATATCACGCGTCCGCGGATCGATAAGGATGGGGCCGCGCGGACTTTCCCACTTCATCCCCTTGGCGGCGGCGATCAGAGCGTCGCCATCGGTGTTGCCGCCGGTCTTCTTCAGCGCCTCGTAGATGAGGTGCATGCCGTCATAGCCGCCGATGGAGAAGATATCCGGATTACGGTTGTAGTCGGCCCGGTAGGCGGTCACGAACTCATGGTTCAGGGCCGAATTGTGGGTGTAATTGTAGATCGACACCGTCGTGATGCCGATCGACATGTCGCCCAGGCTCTTGAGCACATGGTCGTCCGTCAGCACGTCCTGGCCCATTATTTTCGTCTTGCGGGCATCGATTCCGCGCTCGGCCAAAGCCTTGCCAACCGCGGCGGGCTGCGCGCCGCCGGGAATCCAGATGTAGATCGCATCGGGATTCATGTCCTTGGCGCGCTGGACGAACGCGGAAAAGTCCGGATTAGCGACCGGGAAGCGAACCGACCCGACAATCTGGCCCCCGGCCTCCTTGAAGCCGGTATGGAAGGCTGTTTCGGCGTCGATACCCGGACCATAGTCGGAGACCATGGTGTAGATCCGCTTGATCCCCTGCTTGGCCGCCCATGTGCCCAACGTCTGATTCAGTTGCGGCGTAGTCGAAGAGGTGCGGGCGATGTAGGGCGATTTGGTGGTTATGATCGACGTGGCCGCATTCATGACCACCATGAACTTCTTTGCTTCGGCGGAGACGGCTCCGGCTGCCAGCGCGTTAGGTGTGAGATCGAAGCCGGCGAGGATGTCGACGTGGTCGCGCACCACGAGTTCCTGCGCGAGCCGCTTGGCGATATCCGGGGCGACGCCGCCGACATCCTTGCGGATAAGTTCGATCTTCTTGCCGGCGACCGTGTCGCCGTGCTGTTTCATGTAGAGCTTGATGGCATTGTCCATCTGCGCGGCGGTGTCCGCGAACTGGCCGGAATACGGATTGATGATCCCGATCTTGATGGTGTCCTGCGCACTGGCCGTACCGATTGCGCCTTGCGCCAGCGCCAGGCCGGCGAATCCATATAAGAATTTTCGCAATAACTTCCGCATGTACGTTTCCTCCCGTTTTTGGCTTCTTCCCTCTTTGCTCGGCATCCGATTTCACAATGCTGAGCCGATTTGAGTGCCATCCTCGTTCAAGCCGCCGGGCGGCGCAACCTGCGCTCATTGTCGCGGTTAAGTGGGCCGGCGCCCGTGAAGGCGATTGAGCCACTTCGCCGCGCGGCATACAAAGAGCTACCGAAAGAAGCGAACGGACGCATGCCTGCAGAGCAGCCGCAAGGCACCATCGACCCGGAAGAAGTCGCGCGCTTTTCCCGCATCGCCCGGCAATGGTGGGACCCGCGCGGGCCAATGGCGGCGCTGCACAAGTTCAATCCGGTGCGCCTGGCCTATGTCCGCGACCGCGCGGCCAAACATTTTAACCGCGATCCGAAGCGGCTCGACAGCCTCACAGGATTGCGGATCCTCGATATCGGCTGCGGCGGCGGCATTCTGTGCGAGCCGCTGGCGCGGCTCGGGGCGTCCGTCGTCGGCGTCGATCCCGCCGAGAACAACATTGCGGTCGCGCAACAGCACGCTGAACGGTCGCGCCTTGCCATCGACTATCGCAACTCCACCGTCGAAACGCTGGCTCAAGCCGGTGAAAGCTTCGACGTCGTTTTGGCCATGGAAGTAATTGAGCACGTGACCGATGTCGGCCTGTTCATCAAGGAGGCGGCCGAGGTGGTGAAACCCGGCGGGCTGATGTTCGTCGCCACGCTCAACCGCACCGCCAAAAGCTACGCGCTGGCGATCGTCGGCGCCGAATACATCCTGCGCTGGCTGCCGCGCGGCACCCACCAATGGGACAAATTCGTCATACCTGACGAACTCGAGATCGCCATCGAGCAGGCCGGACTGCGCATCACCGGCGAGACCGGCGTGATCTACAATTTGTTCGCCGACCGCTGGCAGCTCTCTGCCGACATGGACGTGAATTACATGATCGTCGCGGAGAAAGCCGCGTAATGGCCACGCCCTGGCTCTGGGCCGTCTTCACCGTCATCGCCGCTTTTGCCCAGACGCTCCGTAATGCCATGCAGCGCGAGCTGACGGCGAGCCTCGGTACGGTCGGCGCCACGCATGTGCGGTTTTTGTTCGGCCTGCCCTTCGTGCTGATTTTTCTCATCGGCGAACTCATGGCGACGCACTCGGCGGTGCCGAAGCCGGGGCTGATTTTTTGGCCTTGGGTGATCGACGGCGCCTGCGCGCAGGTCGCGGCCACCGCCCTGATGCTGGCGGCTATGGGCGAACGTTCGTTCGTCGTCACCATCGCCTACACCAAGACCGAGCCGATTCAGGTCGCGGTGTTCGGTCTGGTGTTTCTCGGCGACATGCTGACCTGGCCGATGATCATCGCGATCCTCATCGCCACCGCAGGCGTCGTGATCATGTCGACCAAGCCCGGCGGCATGATCGGCGGCCTGCGGCCGACGCTCATCGGCGTTGCGTCGGGCGGAATGTTTGCGCTCTCTGCAATCGGTTTTCGCGGCGGCATTCTCAGCCTCCAATCCACCAACTACATCGCCGCCGCGACCTTCACGCTTGCCGTCGGCATTGCCATGCAGGCGGTGCTGCTGTCGCTCTATCTCGGCCTGCGCAATCCTACGGTGATGCTTGCCATCGTCCGCGCCTGGAAGCCCTCGCTGCTCGCCGGTTTGGCGGGAGCCGTCGCCTCGCAGTTCTGGTTTCTGGCGTTCGCGCTTGCCACCGCGGCGAGCGTGCGCACGCTCGCTTTGATCGAGGTGCTGTTCGCCCAACTGATCGCGCGCTTTGCCTTTGGCCATCACACCACTGTGCGCGAAGCCTTGGGCATGCTGCTCGTGGTCGGCGGCGTCGGCTTGCTGCTGTGGGCGTACTAAGCCCGCGTCAATTGAATTCGTCGGGCAAAATCGGCAGCGGATGAAATTCGATGCCCTCTTCGTGCAATTCCTTGGCCTCATCCGGCGACGCTTCGCCATAGATCGAGCGGTGTTCGATCTCGCCGTAATGGATCTTGCGTGCCTGCTCGGGAAAACGCGCACCGACATAGTCCGAATTCTTGGTGATGTGCTCGCGCAGCTCTTTCAGTTTCTTCCGCAGTTCGTGCTCGGGCGGCGACATCATGACCGGCGCTTTGGGCGGCATCGGCACCGGCAGCGCCGGATTAGGCGGCATCGGCACAGGCATTGGCACATTCATCGGCATCGGAGACGCCTCACCAGCGTCGGCGCGCGACAGCCGCGGCGCCATGATCGCCTTCTCTACCTTGGCAGAGCCGCAGATCGGGCAGGCGACCAGCCCACGCTTGGCTTGTTTGTCGTATGCTGCCGAGTTCTGGAACCAGCTTTCGAAGGTGTGGCCCTGCTCGCAATTGAGCGCGTAGCGGATCATACCGGCTCTCGCACTGCGTGCAGGTAGGTCGGCTCGGCCAGGGGCTCGATCAGCTCGAAGCGCCGGCCGTGCAGCAGCGACGGAATCCGTGAACGCGCAGCCGCGACCTCAGCCGGGTCGACGTCCGCGAGGATCACGCCCGGTTCGCTGCCGCCCTCGGCGAGAATGCGGCCCCATGGATCGACGATGAGCGAGTGACCGAAAGTCTCGCGGCCGTTCTCATGCCTGCCGCCTTGCGCGGCTGCGAATACGAACGAGCCGTTCTCGATCGCGCGCGCGCGTAGCAGAACGTGCCAGTGCGCCTCTCCGGTCTGCTGGGTGAAGGCTGACGGGATCGAGAAGAACGAAGCGCCGGCTTCCGCGAGCGCGCGATAGAGCGCCGGAAAGCGCAAGTCGTAACAGACCGTGATGCCGATTCGGCCCCAAGGCAGATCAGCGACCACGGCGAGTTCGCCGGGACGATAACTGCGCGATTCGCGATAGCTTTCGCCGTTCGCCAGATCGACGTCGAACATGTGGATCTTGTCGTAGCGCGCGACCACCTTGCCGCGCGGGTCGATCAGAAACGAGCGGTTCGCCGCCCGGTCGGGCGAAGCCTTGACGGCGAGCGAACCGATATGAACATACAGCGAAAGCCGCCGCGCGGCCTCGCACAACGCCGCCAGTGTAGGGTCGCTTTCTTCGTCCGTGATGGTGGCGAACAGGCGCTCGCGCTTGTTCTCCATGATGTTGGTCATTTCCGGCGTGAGCACGTAGGCGGCGCCGGCGCGCTTGGCCTCTTCGATGGCGGCCAGCGCCGTCGCAAGGTTCACCTGCGGATCGACGCCCGAGCGCATTTGAACGAGGCCGACTTTGAAAATCGACGGAGAAGCCGCGCTCATGCCGGCGGGCTTTCGCTTTGCCCGAACAGCGGATCGAGTTTGCCGGCATCCTCCAGCGCGTAGAGGTCGTCACAGCCGCCGACATAGGTCGCGCCGATGAAAATCTGCGGCACCGAAGTGCGGCCGTTGGTGCGCTCGAACATTTCGTGCCGCATCTGCGCGTTTCCCGTGACGTCGATCTCACGGAAGGTTACGCCCTTGCGCGAAAGCAGGTCCTTCGCCCAATGGCAATAGGGACAGTACTTCTGAGTGTAGATGTCGACAGAAGTCATAACGGCGCGTTAAGTCTACCAAATCCCCATATGTAGCAAGTCCTTATATGGATGTTTGCACCGGATCGGCAACCCTGGCGAAGACCAGGACGTCGACATTGGCGGCGCCTGCCCGCAGCAGGGCCCGCGCACAGCCCTCGGCGGTGGCGCCGGAGGTCAGCACGTCGTCGACGAGGATCAGCCTGCGGCCGACAACTGCCGCCTTGCCTTCCGGCGGGCACGCGGAACGCGCCCTGTACATTGGTGGCGCGTTCGGTTCGGCTCAGACCGACCTGCTGAACCGTGGCCTTCACCCGCTTGAGAGCGCCCGCCGCAACCGGCACGCCGCTCGTAGTCGAAACTGCGGCTGCCAGCATGGCCGACTGGTTGAAGCGCCGCGCCCAATTCCGCCGCCAATGCAACGGCACCGGGATCAGGGCGTCGGCGTCGGCGAGCAGTTCATGGCCGGCGTGACCAAGCCAGCGGCCCATCATCGGAGCAAGATCGAGCCGGTCGCTGTACTTCAGCGCATGAACGAGCGCGCGGGAGATTTCGTCAAAGCGTACGGCGGCGCGAGCGCGGTTGTAGGCGGGTGGGTCGGCGATCGCTTCCATGGAGAGGATGCCCGGACCTGGGTCGTAGACGAAAGGAATACCGAGACGTTCGCAATAGGGCCGGCTGATGAATGAGAGCTTCGACCAGCACGTCGGGCAAAGGCCCTGCCCTTCGACTGGTGCCCGACAAACGGCGCACAGCCGCGGCAAAGCCAGATCGAGCGCCGCGCGGATGATTGCGCCCGCCGTATCTGCGACCTGCTTGAGCCGTCGCAGCGGCGCACCTCGGGACCATTCTGCCGTGATATCCCCCATGCCGCCACGCTACCGTTCCGGACTGGAATTGTCATCGCTCCGGCATCACTCATTCACTTGGCTAATAGTCGAGTGGGGTGGCTGCCCACATAGCTGCGGACGTGAGACAATCGTTTATGGCCGACGGCCCGAAAGCTGACAGCCCGCTGATTTTCGATCGCGAACTGCTTCGCAGCCGCCGCCAGCGCGCGGCGAGTACAGAGCCGGCAACATTTCTGCTCGATCGCGTCGCCGCCGATCTGGCCGAACGCCTTGCGGCGGTACTGCGCCGGTTCGATTTGGCGCTCGATCTCGGCACGCCCACTGATGGGGTCGTGACAGCACTCGCCAGCCTCGGTTCGGTCGGAACGATTGTGCGCGCGGACCGAACGCCGCCAAGCGGCCGCGTACCCGCATCGCTGTTTGTTGTCGCCGACGAGGAGGTGCTGCCTTTCGGCGACGCTGTGTTCGATCTCGTGGTCTCGGCGCTGGCGCTGCAGTTCGTCAACGATCTGCCTGGCACGCTGGTGCAAAGCCGCCGCACGCTCAAGCCCGACGGCTTGTTTCTCGCCGCGCTGATCGGCGGCGAGACCCTTACCGAACTGCGCCAATCCTTCGCCGCCGCCGAAAGCGAAGTCGAAGCCGGCGTTTCGCCGCGTGTTGCCCCATTCGCGGATTTGCGCGATCTCGGAGCGCTGTTGCAGCGCGCGGGCTTTGCGCTTCCCGTCACCGACGTCGACCGCATCACGGTGCGCTACGATACCGTGTTCGCGCTGATGCACGACCTGCGGCGCATGGGAGCGGCCAACGCCCTGATCGATCGGCGCCGCGTGCCGCTTCGGCGCGCAACATTGATGCGGATGGCCGAGATTTACGGCGAGCGCTTCAGCGATGACGATGGCCGCATACGCGCGACCTTCGAGATCATCTGGCTGTCAGGATGGGCGCCGCATCCAAGCCAGCAGCAGCCGCTGCGGCCAGGATCGGCGAAAACGCGGCTCGCCGACGCGCTCGGCACGCGCGAAATATCAACCGGCGAGAAGGCGGGGCGGTAGAGAGGACTTTGCTTACTTCAGCGCCGTGGAAACGCTGTTGAACATGTTCGTCACGTTGCTGCCGAGGCCGAAGACAACGCTGACAATGGCGACGGAAATGCCGGAGGCGATCAGCGCGTATTCGATAGCGGTGGCGGCGCGTTCGTCACCGCCGAAACGGCGGAGTGCTATACGGATTACTTGAGTTGAATGCTTGAACATGGCTTCTATCTCTTGTTCACATCATAATAACGTCATCAGGTGCGGGATCAGCGGTTCGTCGGCTGGCGGCATCGGATAGCTGCGAAGGTGGGGCGGTCGCACCCATTTCAGTTTTTGCGCCTCTCGGCCGGTGACGATTCCTTCCCATCGGCGGCAGACAAAGAGCGGCATCAGCAAGTGGAAGTCGGGATAAAGGTGGCTCGCGAATGTCAGCGGGGCGAGGCACTCTTCCCTAACGACGATTCCCAGTTCCTCCTTCAACTCCCGGATCAGGCTAGTTTCCGGCCGTTCGCCGGCTTCGATTTTGCCACCGGGAAACTCCCAGAGACCCGCCATCGACTTGCCTTCCGGGCGCTGGGCGATGAGCACTCGCCCGTCAGGGTCGATGAGGGCACAGGCGGCAACAAGCACAAGTTTGACACTCACGGCCGAGCCTCAACCTAGACAAGCCAAGGTAAATGCGCGCTTCAACACACTGAGTTGATTGCCCGCTTTCGCCGCAATGGTTAAGGCGGCGTCAAGAGCGGTAATCGCCGTTGATGGCGACATATTCCTTGGTGAGGTCGCAGGTGAGCACCCGGTCGCGGCCCTTGCCGAGGCCGAGGCCGACTTTGAGCGTGATCTCCGGCTTCTTCATCGCCTCGGAAACCGCAGCTTCGTCATATCCCGGATCGCGGGCGCCTTTGTGCGCGACGCGAATGCCGTTGAACCAGATCGAAAGCCGGTCGCGGTTGGCCGGCTCGCCGGCTTTGCCAACCGCCATGACCACGCGGCCCCAATTGGCGTCCTCGCCGGCGATAGCGGTCTTGACCAGCGGCGAGTTGGCAATCGACAGCGCGATGCGCCGGGCTGATTTTTTTGATGCCGCGCCCTCGATCAGAATCTCGACCAGTTTGCGCGCACCTTCGCCGTCACGCGCAACCTGCTCGGCGAGATCCGCAAGCACGGCATTAAAGCCCTTGCGGAACGCGGGCAGCCGCGGATCGGACACCCGCGCGATCTTCGCCACGCCGTGCGCTTCGGCGGTGCCGGTAGCGAAGGCGAGCAGCGTGTCCGAGGTCGAGGTGTCGCCGTCGATCGTTACCGCATTAAAGGTGTCGGCGACGCCATCCTTCAGCAGCGATTGCAGCACCGCCGGCGCGATCGGTGCGTCGGTGAAAATAAAAGACAGCATCGTTCCCATATCCGGCGCGATCATGCCGGCACCTTTGGCGATGCCGCAGATGGTCACGGCGTGCGAGCCCATGCGCACCATGGCGGCGGCGCCTTTGGGAAAGGTGTCCGTCGTCATGATCGCCTTGGCCGCTTCGGCCCAGTGCCCCGGCGCAGCGTCGGCGACCAGGCGATCCATGACGGCGGCGAATTTGGTGGCGTCGAGCGGCTCGCCGATCACGCCGGTCGAGGCGAGGAACACATCGCCGGGCTTGCGATGGGCTGCCCCGGCGGCAATCTCGGCAGTCAGCTTGGTCGCTATACGGCCCGACTTGCCGGTAAAGGCGTTCGCGTTGCCCGAGTTGACGACGAGCGCGCTCGCACCGCCACCCTTGATGTGGTCGCGGCACCAATCGACCGCCGCTGAGGGACATTTTGACCGGGTGAAAACGCCCGCGACCGTGGCGCCGGAATCGAACAGCGCCAGCAGCACGTCGGTGCGTCCCGGGTAGCGAATGCCGGCCGCCGCCGTGGCCAGCCGCACGCCGGCGATTTGGGGCATTTCGGGAAAGGCAGCCGGTGCGAGCGGGGAGATCTGAGGAGCCATTTCCGTCACCCTGAGGTGCGAGCGAAGCGAGCCATCCAAGTCGGCTGTTGCCGACTTGGCACCTAACTATGCCGAAAATCGGATAAACCGATTTCGGTTGGGGGCGACGGCTCGGAAGTCCGGGGCCGTACATCCTTCGAGGCGCACCTTTGGCGCGCACCTCAGGATGACGGTAATAACGTTACGGCGATTGGCTGACTACTTCTTCGCCGGCGCGGCGGGATTGAGCGAGGGGTCCGGCGCCGTCGGCTTGTCGAGACGCTCGACATTGGCGGCGCTGCGCAGCTTTTCGACCAACTGCGCCTGCGCGCGGTGCGCGACGTAGTTTTCGATCTGGCCTTTGACTTGCTCGAAGGTCGGCGTCGGCTTCATCCGCTTATCTTCGACCTTGATGATGTGCCAGCCGAATTGGGTCTTCACCGGGTCGGATAGCTGGCCCTTGTCCAGCTTGAATGCCACCGTGGCGAATTCAGGGACCATCTGCTCCTTGGTGAAGTAGCCGAGATCGCCGCCATCGGCCGCGCCCGGATCTTTAGATTTTTCCTTGGCGAGCGTTGCGAAATCCGCTCCGCCCTTCAGCTGGGCAAGAATTGCCTTGGCTTCGTCCTCGGTCGGAACGAGGATATGACGCGCGTGCACTTCCTCCTCGCTCTTTGCCTGCTTGATGGCCTCATCATAGACCGCATGCTCGGCAGCATCGGACAGAGCGGCGCGTCCTGCATCCTGCAGCATCGATTCCATCAACAGCCTGTTACGGTCGAAGGCCAGCCGGTGCTTCACCTCGGGGCGATCGGCAATCTTTTGCTGTTCGGCTGCCTGCGACATCACCGCGACGTCGACCAGATAGTTGATGAGGTAGGCGCGCTTTTGCTCCGGCGGCATGTTCGGGATGTTGGTGCCGATTTCTTCTTCGGCAAATGCGATATCGCTCTGCCGAATGTCGACGCCGTTGACCCGGGCCACCACCGGATCGCTGTCCTGCGCGTGTGAGGAACCAACTGGCGCGGCAAGAAGCGCCGCAAATGCCAGCGCGCCGAACGCGCAGCGAATGGATGGGCGAGTGAAGGCCATGGAACGCGATCCTTTGGGTAAATAGGCAACCGCCGGTCTGAAACGGCGATTGGCGGCGCGGACACTCGCCGAAAACAGCACCCCTTGGCAATGGCAGAATCGGAAGGAAACCTAACGACCGCGTGAAGAGCCCGTCGCATTGACATAAAACCAACCCCCTCTTATGTCTCCCGACAGTATTCACGCGCTCCATGCCGCCTTGCAGAAGCCCGAATAGCGCCGCATTTTCCGCTGGTTGGACCAGCGTCGATTGCCAAGAGCGAGACCCTATGGGGCAGTCCGAGATTGAAAGGATGTTGACGCGATGATCGGCGCCGTCGCCCGCAAGCTATTCGGTTCCGCCAACGACCGCCGCGTCCGCACCTATCGGGCGCGGGTCGATACCATCAACGCGCTCGAAGGCGAGCTGGAAAGCCTCTCCGACGAGGCGCTGCGGGCCCGGACCGAGGAATTCAAAAAGCAATTGGCCGAAGGAGCATCGCTCGACGATCTCCTGGTGCCGGCATTCGCCACCGTGCGCGAGGCCGGCAAACGCGCGCTTGGCCAGCGCCACTTCGACGTTCAGCTGATCGGCGGCATGGTGCTGCACGAAGGCAAGATTTCGGAGATGAAGACCGGTGAAGGCAAGACGCTGGTTGCCACGCTTCCGGTCTATCTCAACGCGCTCGCCGGCCGCGGCGTTCACGTCGTTACCGTCAACGACTATCTCGCCAAGCGCGACGCCGAATGGATGGGACAGATCTACAAGTTCCTCGGCCTCACGGTTGGCGTCATCGTCCATGGTCTCGACGACGAGCAGCGCAAGAAGGAATACGACTGCGACGTCACCTACGGCACCAACAACGAGCTGGGCTTCGACTATCTGCGCGACAATATGAAGTACCGGCTCGAAGACATGGTGCAGCGCGGCCATGTCTACGCCATCGTCGACGAGGTCGACTCGATCCTGATCGACGAGGCGCGGACGCCGCTGATTATTTCCGGTCCGCTCGACGACCGCTCCGACTTCTACAATACCATCGACACCTACATTCCAAGCCTCGACAAGGCCGACTACGAGCTCGACGAGAAGCAGCGCACCGTGACGCTCACCGAGGTCGGGATGGAGAAGATGGAGCAGGCGCTGCGCGCGGCCGGCCTGCTCAAATCCGATTCACTCTATGACGTGGAAAACGTCTCGGTCGTCCATCACGTCAACCAGGCGCTGCGCGCGCACAAGCTGTTCCAGCGCGACAAGGACTATATCGTCCGCAACGGCGAGGTTGTCATCATCGACGAGTTCACCGGCCGCATGATGCCGGGGCGGCGCTATTCGGAGGGCCTGCACCAGGCACTCGAGGCCAAGGAACGTCAGCCGGTCCAGCCGGAAAACCAGACGCTCGCCTCCATCACCTTCCAGAACTATTTCCGCATGTACGACAAGCTCGCCGGCATGACCGGAACGGCGGCGACCGAGGCGGACGAGTTCCTCGACATCTACAATCTCGAAGTCCTGGAAATTCCGACCAACATGCCGATGGTCCGCATCGACGACGATGACGAGGTCTATCGCACGGCGACGGAGAAATTTCGCGCGATCCTGACTTTGATCGAAGACTGCAAATCCCGCGGCCAGCCAGTGCTGGTCGGCACCACCTCGATCGAGAAATCCGAGCAGCTTGCAGAAATGCTGCGCCAGCAGGGCTGGGAGGCGCACGATTTCACCGACCCTAACGCATTCGCCGCGCTTTATTCCGGCGACGAGGGTGCCTCGAAGGCCAAGGTATTTGCCATTCTCAACGCCCGCTACCATGAGCAGGAAGCGCCAGATCATCGCCCAGGCCGGCGTGCCCGGCGCCATCACCATCGCCACCAACATGGCCGGCCGTGGCACCGACATTCAGCTCGGCGGCAATGCCGACATGCGCATCCGCCAGGAATTGGCCGACGTCGACGACTGGCAGACGCGCGACAAATCCCCGCGCGCGGCGGAGATCCGTGCCCAGGTCGCGCGATTGAAGGAAACGGCGCTGGCCGCCGGCGGGCTCTATGTGCTCGGCACCGAACGGCACGAAAGCCGCCGTATCGACAACCAGCTGCGCGGCCGTTCCGGACGCCAGGGCGATCCCGGCCACTCGAAATTCTTCCTGTCGCTCGAAGACGACCTGATGCGCATCTTCGGCACTGACAAGCTCGACGGCATGCTGACGCGGCTCGGCCTGAAAGAGAACGAAGCGATCGTTCATCCTTGGATCAACAAGGCGCTGGAGAAGGCGCAGCAGAAGGTCGAAGCGCGCAACTTCGATATCCGCAAGAACATCCTCAAGTTCGACAACGTGATGAACGATCAGCGCAAGGTGATCTTCGATCAGCGCGTCGAATGGATGAACGATCAGGCCACGGCGGAGATCGTCGCCGACATGCGTCACTCCTCGATCGACGATCTGGTCGCCAAGCACGTGCCGGAGAATGCCTATCCGGAGCAATGGGACGCGGCTGGCCTGAAGGAAGAGCTCAAGCGCGTGCTCGGCCTCGATCTGCCGGTGGACGAATGGGCGAAGGAAGAGGGCATCGCGGACGAAGAGATTTTCACCCGGGTCGAGCGCCGCGCCGACGAGCACATGGCGGCGAAGGTCGCGCGATGGGGCGCCGACGTCATCCGCTACATCGAGAAGTCGATCCTGCTGCAGACGCTCGACCATCTGTGGCGCGAGCATCTGGTCATGCTTGATCATCTGCGCCAGGTGATCGGGCTCCGCGGCTACGCCCAGCGCGACCCGCTCAACGAATACAAGGCGGAAGCCTTCAGCCTGTTCGAGGCGATGAGCCAAAGCCTGCGCGAGGCGGTGACGGCGCAGCTGATGCGCGTCGAAGTCATGGATTCGCCGCCGCCGGACCAGCTGATGTCGCCGCTGCCAATGATGGAAGCGCACAAAATTGATCCGATGACCGGCGAGGACGAGATGGCATTGGCGCTCGCCGGCGCCGAAACGCTGGCGCGCCACGGCATCGGTGGAAGCGCCGCTGCCGCAGCGATTGCGGCACCGCGCAACGCGCCCGCGCCGGAACGTAATCCTAAAGACCCGACGAGTTGGGGCAAGGTCGGCCGCAACGAGGCCTGCCCGTGCGGCTCAGGCAAGAAATTCAAGCACTGCCACGGGCGCTACGCGTAACAGGAATCAGATATCAGTGGTCAGTAATCAGAGCGCACCTGATTACGGATCACCGACTACTGATTCCTGATTACTGCAATCCGCCCCAGCGGCTGTCGAAGTTGCCGGACGGCACTACGGCTTGAGCGCCTCTCATTAGGCTGGCGGTGGCTGCCGAGGGCGCTGCGGCGTTGGCTTCTTGCTCCTGCGAAGCAGGCTTTGCTTTTGGCGCAGCGGCTGCCGCGGTCTCCTGAGGCTCGGTCTTGCGGGGTTCGGTGCTGCGCGGCTCGGCCTTTGGCTTCGTTGTAGCTGCTGCGGTCTCATAACGTGGCGCAGGCTTGGTCTTTTGGACGCTCGACCGTCGCAGTCGTCGTCGGCGGTGGCGCCGGAGCAGCAGCCGGCTCCTGCTCCTTCGATGCGAACAGGCTGTTGAAGAAGCCGCCGGCACCGCTGGCTTCGCCGCGCTCCACCGCATGTGTATCGGCCGCCGCAACTTGCGCCGGCTCCGCGGCGGCTGACGATCCGAACAGGCCTCCGAGCATGCGGCTGGCGAACGTCGGCTGGCCGCTGCCGTTGTCGACGACAACGGGTGGCGGCTGCGGCGGCAGTGGTGCGGTCTTTCTTGCCGGCGGGATGTTGCCGCCGACTTGCGCCAGGAAGACTCTGTTCATGCCGCCGTCGAGGCCGGTTCTGATCGGCGCGGTCGGCGTGTTGAATTCTGACAAACTGGGCGTACTGGGCGTCGTCCTTATGCTCTTTGTCGAGCGTCAGGCTCGCGACTTCCGGCGCCAGCGTGTACGCGGGACAAGGGCCGGTCGGGTTGAACACCACCGACTTCGATGAGTTGGCAGCCTGGGCGTCGAACACATAGTGCCGATTGCACACGTCGACCCTAGGCTCGAGATGCGTGACCTCGAAGTGGTCGTTGCCCTCCTTGATCATCTTCCAGAACGCCATGTTCGGGTTGGTGCGATGCCGGGCCATGTTCAGCGGCGTCATCCGAAACGGGTAAGCCTGGATCTGGAACGACCGCTGGCCGCCGAGGAAGGATTCGCGGGCGAGCGAATAGATCTCGCCGATCTGTTCGTCGGTCATGGCGTAACAGCCGCGCGATGAACAATCACCGTGGATCATCAACAGCGCGCCGGTGCGCCCGTTGGCCTTGTCGTAAGAGTTGGGAAAGCCGGTATTGATCGCGAGGTAGTAATTGGAATTGGGATTCATCAGGTCGGGCGTGATGGAGTAGAAGCCCTCGGGAGCCTGGCGGTCGCCCTCGTAGACCTTTGGCCCGAGATCCCCCGACCAGCGGCAGATCGGATAAACCTTGAGGATTTGGAAGCGGCCGGTGGTGTCCTGCTTCCAGACTTCGAGTTCCGATTCCTCCTTGAAGATCCGGACGAGGATCGGGGAGTCCTTCGGCATATTCTTCTTTTCGAGCAGCGCCAGCGTCTGGGGCGACAGCGCCTTCATCGCCCGGGTCGGAAGCTGGTAGGCGTCTTCGCCGTAGCAGCCAGCAAGCGCCAACGCCCCGGCGAGTACCGCCGACGCCGTCAGCGCGCGGACTAAGCTGGCGCGGATCAAACCAATACTCCCCGACCGATGGAACCGTCCCCGTGCCATCACTAAAGCAATGGTTATCCTTACGAGGGAGCTTAAGCAAGCCGAGCAAGACGCCGGTTTTGCAATGGACCACGCGGGCGCTGAATGAATGGTAAATTTTCCGCAAATTTGGCGGGCAAAACCAAGCATTTATGGAGGATGCCCAGCTGTTCGCAGGCGCGGTATTAATCGCGGCGTGATTGTGGCGAATTGGGCCTCGCGGGCCGGTCGCCAAGGGCTTCGCAAAACAAGGGCTTTGCAAATCAGCTAAGCGTGCGGCCAATCGCCATGAACTTTTCGCGGCGCAGGCGAACGATGGTCGCTGGGTCGAGCCCGTGCAGTTCGGTCAGTGCCTCGGCGATTGCCGCCCCGGCCGCGGCGATGGTCGCGGGGGCATCGCGATGGGCACCTCCGGCTGGCTCCGGCACGACGGTATCGACGACGCCCAGGCGGAGCAGATCCTGCGCCGTGATCTTCATGTTGGAAGCGGCGTCCTGGGCTTTGGCGGCATCACGCCAGAGGATCGAAGCGGCGCCTTCGGGCGAGATTACGCTGTAGATGGAGTGCTCCAGCATGATGACGCGGTTGGCGGTGGCGACGGCGATTGCTCCGCCCGAGCCGCCCTCCCCGATGACGGTTGCGACGTTGGGCACTCCGATCCGCAGACAGACTTCCGTCGAGCGCGCGATGGCCTCGGCCTGTCCGCGCTCCTCGGCACCAATACCGGGATACGCGCCTGCCGTGTCGATCAGTGCGATGACCGGAACTTCAAAGTGGTCGGCCATGTCCATGAGCCGCGCCGCTTTGCGATAGCCTTCCGGGCGCGCCATGCCGAAATTGTGCTTGAGCCGGCTGTCGGTGTCGGAGCCTTTCTCATGGCCGATGACGCAAACGCTCTCGCCTTGGAAGCGGCCGAAGCCGCCGACAATCGCGGCGTCCTCGCCGTAGGTGCGGTCGCCGGCCAACGGCGTGAAATCACCGATCAGCTGGGCGATGTAATCGAGGCAATGCGGCCGTTGCGGATGCCGCGCCACTTGGGTCTTCTGCCACGGCGTCAACTCCGCATAGAGTTCCTTGAGCGCCTGGGCCGCCTTGCCTTCGATGCGATTGATTTCTTCACCGATAGCGATGGCGTCGCCGCCATTCTGCATCGCGCGCATTTCCTCGATCTTGGCCTCCAGTTCGGCCACAGGCTTTTCGAAGTCGAGATAAGAGCGCATTACAAAATGGTTCCAACTTTAACGGTCGCGGCGGGGGCTCGTCGCGTTGCTCCCGGCAACGGCGAGCGACGCCGGTCTAGCCCATCAAGTATTGACGTCGGCTAACGGATGCAAATCGCGGACGAGGCTTTTCAGCCGTTCTTCGAGCACGTGGGTGTAAATCTGCGTCGTGGAAATGTCGGCATGTCCGAGCAGCGTCTGCACCACGCGAAGATCCGCGCCATTGTGCAGAAGGTGACTGGCGAAGGCGTGGCGCAGCACGTGGGGGCTCAGTTGCGCCGCACGCAATCCGGCGGCCGCAGCGAGCGCTTTGAGCTCGCGGGCGAAATGCTGCCTGGTGAGATGTCCGGAATCGCCGAACGACGGGAATAGCCATTTCGATCCGGCGACAGCGCCGTCTTCGCCGCGCGCTTCGGTCGCAAGGGCAAGGTATTGGGCCGTCGCCTCCTTGGCCGCATCGTTGAGCGGGACGAGACGCTCCTTATTACCCTTGCCGCGCACAACAATGACTCGAGCATCGCGGCGAGCGGCCGAAGCGGGCAAGGCGACGAGTTCGGACACCCGCAAGCCGGTGGCGTAGAGCAGCTCGACGAGACAAGCGAGCCGCGCCGTGCGCAGGCGGACCGATAGCGGCGCGGCCGGATCGCACTCGGCAGCGACGCGCAGCAGGCGATCAACTTCACCCAGCGTCAGCGTTTTCGGCAGCCCGCGGACGCGTTTTGGACCTTCGAGTACGGCGGCGGGGTCGTCTTTGCGGCGGCCTTCGGCGTAGAGAAAGCGATAGAGCTGTCGAACCGCGGAGAGGCGGCGGGCTACTGTCGCCGGCCGCAAATCGCGCTTCGCCAGGTCGCTCAGATAGGCGCGCAAATCCCCGGTCGCGGCGCTCGCTACCGAGCGGCCGACGCCGCCGAGATAGGAAATGAAATCGGCGAGGTCGCGGCCGTAAGCAGCGAGCGTATTTTTCTCCGCGCCGCGCTCCGCCGCCAGCATGTCGAGAAAAAGCGCGACCAGACGTTCGTCGGGAGGTTTTGCCGTCCGCACCGCTTTTGGGGCCGTCCTTCGAACCATGGGCACGGCCTCAGCGGTTCTTGAAAAATCTGTCGGGCGGGACCGAGACGGTAATTTCCCGCGGTTTCGGCTGAACGAAATGCGCCAGCGAATAGAGGCCGCCGTAGATGGCCAAACCCAGTACCGCGACGATGGTAAGAAACCGAATCAGGCTCGGCATCGTCAGGCGCTCGCGCTCATCCCATTGGTGCCGGCGAACAGGACCGAGTACGATCATGTTCGGCCGGAGCTGGCAAGTTATTCGGCAGGCGATCCGGACGTTCCAGCCTTGGCCACACTGGCGTCCAGCTCAACCTCACGGCTTTAACGATATATGACTGATATTGCTTTACAAAAGGACACCAGTGCGACCATTTCGCCGGCCGCCATCGTCGCCAGCCTCGGCCGGCGCTCGATCGTGCTGATCGGCATGATGGGGGTCGGCAAGTCGTCGGTCGGCCGCCGATTATCCGCCAGGCTGGCGATCCCGTTTGTCGACGCCGATACGGAAATTGAGAAAGCCGCCGGTATGAGCATCGCCGACATTTTTTCCCAACACGGCGAGGAGTACTTTCGCAGCGGCGAGGCGCGCGTCATCGCGCGGTTGCTCGAGGGTGGCCCACAGGTGCTGGCAACCGGCGGCGGAGCGTTCATGAATCCAAAGACGCGCGACGCCATCCGGGCGAAAGGCGTCTCCGTTTGGTTGAAGGCCGAGCTTGACGTGCTGATGCGGCGGATCAACAAGCGCCGCAATGATCGGCCGCTGTTGCAAACCGCCGATCCCGGCGAAACCTTGCGCGCGTTGCTGGTGGAGCGCGAGCCTATCTATGCGCAAGCCGACCTGACGGTGCAGTCGCGCGAAGTGGCGCACGATGCCATCGTTGCCGAAATCATGACCGCACTTGCCTCGTGGCTGAAGGAGGCGGTACCGCCCGAACCAAAGGCCGGTCCATGACGGCGCCGCTTCGCAACGATCCTGCGACCGTCAAGGTCGCGCTCGGCGACCGCAGCTACGACATCGTCATCGGGCGCGGCCTGATCGCGTCGCTCGGTGCCCGTGTTGCAGCGCTGCGCCCTGGTGCCAAAGTCGCAATTGTCACGGACGAGAATGTCGCGCGTTATCACCTCCCCGCCGTCGAAGCCGCGCTTGCCGAAGCCGGCGTGCCAACGAGCCGCGTCATCGTTCCTGTTGGGGAGGGCTCGAAGAGCTTTGGCGTATTCGAGCAAGTCTGCGAGGCGATCATTGCGGCGCGGATCGAGCGCGGCGATCTGGTTATCGCCCTCGGCGGCGGTGTCATCGGCGATCTCGCCGGCTTCGCTGCGTCCGTGGTGCGGCGTGGAATAGATTACGTGCAAGTCCCGACTTCGCTGCTGGCGCAGGTCGATTCTTCCGTCGGCGGCAAGACCGCGATCAATTCCGCTCACGGCAAAAATCTCATTGGCGCATTTTATCAGCCGATCCTGGTGATTGCCGACACCGCCGCGCTCGACACCTTGCCGCAGCGCGAATTTCGCGCCGGCTATGCCGAGATCGCCAAGTACGGCTTGCTCGGCGACGCCGCGTTCTTTTCCTGGCTGGAGGCGAACTGGCGCGACGTCTTTAAAGGTGGCAATTTTTCCAGAAAGTCTGCGCGCGAGCACGCCATCGCCGTGAGCTGCCGCGCCAAGGCTGCGATCGTTGCCCGTGACGAGCGGGAAACCGGCGACCGGGCGCTGCTCAATCTCGGCCACACCTTCGGCCACGCGCTGGAAGCGGCCTGCGGCTTCTCCGAACGGCTTCTTCACGGCGAGGCGGTCGCCGCCGGTACGGCGCTCGCCTTCGGCTTTTCGGCGCGGCTGGGTGTTATTTCCGCAGCCGAAGCCGAGCGCGCGATCCGCCACCTGGACCAGGTCGGATTGCCGACGCGGCCAACCGATATCCCCGGCGGGGTGCCCTCCGTCGATCGCCTGATGGATTTGATCGCGCAGGACAAGAAAGTGAAGCGCGGAATGCTTACGTTTATTCTGGTGCGCGGGATTGGCTCCGCCTTTGTTGAGAGCGGCATCGATCCACAGGATGTGCGCGCGTTTCTCAGCGAGAAGCTCACCGGGCAATGACGATTTACGATTGGTTGACGGTCGCGGCGGTTGTGATCTGCCTTCTCGTATCGGCGTTCTATTCCGCCAGCGAGACTGCGCTGACCGCGTCTTCGCGGGCCGCCATGATGCGGCTGGAGAAGCAAGGCAATGCGGATGCGACGATTGTCAACCGATTGATGGGAACCCGCGAGCGTTTGCTCGGAGCGGTATTGCTCGCCAACAACGTGACCAATATCGCGGCGTCGACCTTGGCGACCGGCCTGTTGCTTACGTTCTTCGGCCACGCCGGGGTGATCTACGCCACCATTGTCATGACGGTGCTCATCTTCGTGCTGTGCGAAGTGCTGCCGAAGACCGCCGCCTTCAACGCGCCGGATCGCATGGCGCTTGCTGTTGCGCAACCTATCGAGCGGACGGTTTCGACGTTCTTGCCGGTTCTGAAAGCGGTCGAATGGCTGGTGCGGCTCATGTTGCGCAGCGTCGGCGTACCGACCGGCAAGATTCACTCGATCCTCTCGCCGCGCGAGGAGCTGCGCGGCGCCGTCGATCTCATGCACCGCGCCGGCGTGGTGGAAAAGCTCGACCGCGACATGATGGGCGGCTTGCTTGATCTGCGCGAGCTCACCGTTTCGGATGTGATGATCCATCGCACCAAGATGGTCATGCTCGACGCCGACGAGCCGCCGCGGGAGCTCGTCGATGCCGTCCTTGCCGCCGCGGTGACGCGACTGCCGCTATGGCGTGGCTCGCCGGACAACATCGTCGGCGTGCTGCACGCCAAGGATCTGCTGCGCGCTTTGCACGCGGCGGGCGGCGATGCCTCCAAGATCGATATTGTGTCACTGACAAAGCCGCCATGGTTCGTGCCTGACACAACGCCGCTCTACGAACAGCTCAAGGCGTTTCGCGCTCGCAAGACGGCCTTGGCGCTCGTGGTCGACGAGTACGGTGAGATGGAAGGGCTGGTCACGCTCGAAGATATCGTCGAGGAGATCGTCGGCGACATCACCGACGAGCACGACATCGCGGTCCCCGGCGTGCGCATGCTGCCCGACGGCTCGGTCAACGTCGACGGCGCGGTGCCGGTGCGCGATCTCAACCGGGCGATGGATTGGAACATCCCCGACGACGAGGCGACGACCATTGCCGGCGTGGTAATCCATGAAGCCCGCTCGATCCCTGAACCCGGACAGAGCTTCACGTTCCACGGCTTCCGCTTTCAGGTTCTGCGCAAGACCCGCAATCGCATCACGGCGTTGCGCGTCACGCCGCTGGTCCGCAAAATGCCGGCGGCTAAGGCGAGCTAACTAAAGATTTTCCCCCGGCGCCGCTGCATGGATGGCGAGCGCGTGGACACCGCCGGCCAGTTCGCCGGCAAGCGTCGCGTTGATCATGCGATGGCGCTCGAGCCGGCTCTTTCCGCGAAAGGCTTCCGACACAATATAAAGACGGAAATGGGTCTCGCCGCCGGGGCGGTGTCCGGCATGACCTTCATGACGATGCGATTCGTCCTCAACGTGAAGACTCTCGGGTGCGAAAGCTTTGTGCAACTTTTCCGTGATGAGGTCGCGGGTTTGCATACACGACACATAGCGGGCGCGCGGCACGCGTCAATGCCGGCGCTCCGAGATTTGTTGTCTGTCAAGTCTTGAAGGTGCCATCAACGCACCGGCATAATTGAAAAGATGAGTAACGACTCACCATTGTTCGATCGGATTCGCGTCAAGCCCGACCAAGATCGCCGCGCTCGTACCGAGCTGCCGGCATGCCAGTGGCCGGACTGCGGAGCGCCGGCGACGCACCGCGCACCGAAGGGCCGGCTGCGCGCCAGCGAATATTGGCGCTTCTGCCTCGAGCACGTTCGCGAATACAACAATTCCTACAATTTCTTCGCCGGCATGAGCGATGACGCGATCGCAAAATATCAGAAGGAAGACCTTACCGGCCACCGCCCGACCTGGAAGATGGGCTCGGTCGGCGGCGTCGGCGGACGCCGCCGGGACGGCCGCCGTGGGTCAGCCGACTTTCGCAAATCGGGCTGGGCGGCTGACGATCCATTCAGTCTGTTTGGCGGCGTCGGCGGGAACCGCTCGGGGCATGCGCGCCCGGAAGCCGAGAGCCGCAAAATATTCAATGCCCAGCGTCGCGCCCTGGACGTACTTGGGCTTGAAGCCGATGCCAAGCGCGCCGATATCAAGGCGAGGTTTAAGGTATTGGTAAAACGGCATCATCCCGACGCCAACGGCGGCGACCGCACGTCCGAGGACCGGCTCCGGGAGATCATCCAGGCCTACAATTACCTGAAGTCGGCGGGATTTTGCTGACCGGTGGATAGCGGCTTTCGCGGCCTTGTGGGCTTCTGCTAAGTTTGGCGCGACATCCGGCCGTCGATGAGAGGCCGATCGCGGCTAAACGCGACACTCGGACATTCCGGGGTCACGGAGGTGGAATTGAGTCTCGCAACAGAAACGGAACCCGGCTTGCCGGATATGAAGGTCTCGATCCGGCAGCTGTTCGGCATCGACAGCGACATGGAAGTGCCGGCGTATTCCGAGCCGGACGAGCACGTTCCGGACCTCGATCCCGATTACCGGTTCGATAAGCCGACCACGCTCGCCATCCTTGCCGGCTTTGCCAGAAACCGCCGGGTCATCGTGACCGGCTATCACGGCACCGGCAAATCGACCCATGTCGAGCAGGTCGCGGCGCGCCTTAATTGGCCCTGCGTCCGCGTCAACCTGGATAGCCACATCAGCCGCGTCGATCTCATCGGCAAGGATGCGATCGTGATCCGCGACGGCATGCAGGTGACTGAATTTCGCGACGGCATTCTGCCGTGGGCGTTGCAGAACAACGTCGCGCTCTGCTTCGACGAATACGACGCGGGCCGTCCGGACGTGATGTTTGTGATTCAGCGTGTCCTGGAATCGTCCGGGCGGTTGACGCTGCTTGACCAGAACAAGGTGATCAAGCCGCACCCCGCTTTCCGCCTGTTCGCGACCGCCAACACCGTCGGGCTCGGCGACACCTCCGGCCTCTACCACGGCACGCAGCAGATCAACCAGGGCCAGATGGACCGCTGGTCGATCGTCACGACGCTGAACTATCTGCCGCACGATAACGAGGTCGATATCGTCCTCTCCAAGGCCAAGCACTATCGCACCGATCAAGGCCGCGACATCGTCGGCAAGATGGTGCGCGTCGCTGATCTCACCCGCAATGCTTTCATGAACGGCGATATCTCCACCGTTATGAGCCCGCGAACCGTGATCATCTGGGCGGAGAATGCCGAAATTTTCGGCGACGTCGGGTTCGCGTTCCGGCTGACCTTCGTCAACAAGTGCGACGAACTGGAGCGTCCACTTGTTGCGGAGTTTTATCAGCGCTGCTTCGGGCAGGAATTACCCGAATCGGCCGTCAACGTGGCGCTGAGCTGAACATGCGAGCACCGCCGCGCTGGCTGTGGGTAAAGCTTGAAGGCAACGCATGGCCCAATTCGCTCCCTTCGGCGGTTCTTGAAGCGGCTGACGTTTCCGCCATCTCGCAGTTGGTCTTGCGCGAACGATTGAGCCGCGATCTCGGATTGTGGGAGCAAATGCACGATTGCTACCATGACGACTCGGTGGTGCGTTTGAGTTGGATCAATGCGAGCGGGCCGGAATTCGTGCGCCGCTCCAAAGATATGGCCGCGCGAAACGTGAAAGCAACCCACCGGCTCGGCCCGATTCTGGTCACGATTGCGGGCGATCGCGCCATCGCGCAGCTTGTCGGAATCATCGACATTCCCTCGAAGGTAGAGGGGTCGCTGTCATCATTTCGACCTACGCACGATTTCTGTTTCGCGCCGAACGGCGCGAAAAGGTCTGGCGGCTCTCCGGGTTCGACGTGATCTATCAGCGTGACGAAATTAACCCTGTCATTCCCGGCCAAGTCGTTACGATCGAGCCGCAGGAGCTGAAGAACTTTCGTCCGTCATATCATCTCTGGCTTTTTGCGTGATGTCCGCTGGGTTTCCAGTGCGTGACGATCTGGCCGGCGTTGACCGTCCCGATCTGGTCGAGGCGCTGACCGGCGAACTCTACGGATGGGCCGGTTTGCCGCCTCCGCGCTGAATTGATCAATAGAGCCACGCGTCGATGACCTCGAACATCAAACCCAAGACTCCGGCGAAGGACGCGCCGACCGAGCCGTTCAAGCGCGCGGTCGCGGTTTGCGTGCGCGCGATTGCGGCAAGGGCGATATCGAGGTCGCGTTCGCCGCCGAACGTCCCGGGCTTTCCGCCAACAAAGTGCGGCTGCCGGAGCCTTCACGCCGGCTCAACGAGCGGGAAGCGGCCATCGTGCGCGGCCATGCCGACTCGATCGCGCTGCGGCTCGCCTGTCACGACCCGGCGGTGCATCGCAAGCTCGTCCCCGGCGGACAGCAGGCGCGCGCGGTGTTCGAAGCAGTCGAGCAAGCCCGCGTCGAAGCGATCGGATCGCGGCGCATGGGCGGTGTTGAGAAGAATCTCGCCGCCATGCTCGATGATCGTTTTCATCGCGGCAAATACGATGAGATCACCGACCGTGCCGATGCGCCGATCGAGGATGCCGTCGCCATGATCGTGCGCGAGCGGCTTACCGGCGAAACGCCGCCGGCGACTGCACGCAAAGTTGTCGACCTGTGGCGGCCGCTGATCGAAGACCGGGCCGGCCGCAGTCTTGATCGCCTCGAACGCGTACTGACCGATCAGCGGCGTTTCGGCGACGTGGTGCACGACCTGCTTGATTCCCTGGATATGGGCGAGGATCGGTCGAGCGAGTCCGAGGAGGAAGATGGCGAAGACGGCGATCAACAGGATCGCGAGGAATTCGGTCAAGACGGCGAGGCCGCCGAGTGCGCCGACAGCGAGCGCATGAGCCTCGAGGAAGCCGAGGCCTCGACCGATGATTTGCCCGACAGCGCCGCGGAAGCCGTCGATGCGCCGGCTGCCGACATGGCCGACGATGCCGAGATGGGCGATTCGGAGACCGCCGCCGAACCGTGGCGGCCGGGCACAATCGCAACGAACCGCGCGGTCCCGACTATCGGCCCTTCACCAGCAAATTCGACGAGACCGTCGGCGCGGAGAATCTCTGCGATCCCGAGGAACTCGACCGGCTGCGCGGCTATCTCGACAAGCAACTTTCGCATCTACAAGGCGTGGTGGCGCGGCTCGCCAACCGGCTGCAGCGGCTGCTGCTGGCGCAGCAAAATCGAGCCTGGGAATTCGATCTCGAAGAAGGCTTGCTCGATCCGGCGCGGCTCTCGCGGGTTATTGTCGATCCGCTGCATCCGCTGTCGTTCAAGCGCGAGAAGGACACCGACTTCCGCGATACTGTGGTGACGCTGCTGCTCGACAATTCCGGCTCGATGCGCGGGCGCCCGATCACGGTCGCCGCAACCTGCGCCGACATCCTGGCGCGCACGCTGGAACGCTGCGGCGTCAAGGTAGAGATCCTGGGGTTCACCACACGGGCGTGGAAGGGCGGGCAGTCGCGCGAAGCCTGGCTCGCGCAAGGCAAACCGGCCAATCCGGGCCGGCTCAACGATCTGCGCCACATCATCTACAAGTCGGCTGATGCGCCTGGCGGCGCGCGCGCAAGAATCTCGGCCTGATGATGCGCGAGGGTCTGCTGAAGGAGAACATCGACGGCGAGGCGCTCGATTGGGCCCACAAGCGTCTGGTTGCCCGACCGGAGACAGCGCAAGATCCTGATGATGATCTCCGACGGCGCGCCGGTCGACGATTCAACGCTTTCGGTCAATCCCGGCAATTATCTCGAACGTCACCTGCGCTGGGTGATCGAGGATATCGAGACCCGCTCTCCGGTCGAACTGATCGCCATCGGCATCGGCCACGACGTCACCCGCTATTATCGCCGCGCGGTGACCATCGTCGATGCTGAGGAGCTTGGCGGCGTCATGACCGAAAAACTCGCCGAACTGTTCGGGGAAAATCCGAGCGAGGAGCGTGCGCCGCGTCCGGTTCGGCCGCGCCGCGTGCAAGCGTAGTATTTCGTCCCCTCGTCCTGAGGGTGAAGGGAATTGCAAAACCGCGACCAAGTCGAAAACAGGCTCCTTCCATGGAACGAAAAAGGCGTCCGACTTCCCGCAAGAGCTTCTGAATCTGTTTGACCACTACGTGCACGGCGACATCGATCGCCGCGGTTTTCTGGACGGCGCGCAGAAATTTGCCGTCGGCGGCCTGACCGCGACCGCGCTGTTCGAGATGCTCAGGCCCAACTACGCGTGGGCGCATGCAGGTTCACAAGGACGACAAGCGCATCAAGACCGAGACTACGAGACCGTCCCGTCGCCGCAGGGCAACGGCACATCAAGGGCTACCTGGTGCGCCCGGCGAACGCGACCGGAAAAGCTGCCGGGGGTCCTGGTCGTGCACGAGAACCGCGGCCTCAATCCGTATATCGAAGATGTGGCGCGGCGTCTGGCGGTGGCCGATTTCATGGCGTTTGCGCCCGATGGGCTCACCTCGGTCGGCGGCTATCCGGGCGACGACGAGAAAGGCGGCAGCAGCTTTTCACGAAGGTCGACCGCACCAAGATGATCGAGGATTTCGTCGCCGCGGCGCTCTGGCTGAAGGCGCGGCCGGACTGCACCGGCAAGCTCGGCGCCGTCGGCTTCTGCTTCGGCGGCGGCATCGCCAACAGCTGGCGGTGCGGCTGGGCGCGGATCTCGCGGCGGCGGTGCCGTTCTATGGCAGCCAACCGACGCCGACCGATGCGGCCAAGATCAAGGCGCCGCTGCTGGCCACTATGGCGAGCTCGACACGCGCATCACCGCGGGTGGCCGGCATTCGACGCGGCGCTCACCGCCAACCACGTGACGCACGAAGGCTATATCTACGAGGGCGCCAATCACGGCTTCCACAACGACACGACGCCGCGCTACGACGAAGCCGCCGCCAAGCTTGCCTGGCAGCGCACGCTGGATTGGCTTAACAAATATCTGAGATAGACAGACTGGTGCTTACGCCGCTGCGGCGCGCTTCTTGGCGACCTGCCGTTTGATCTCAAGCACCGCGGCGACAGCTTGGCGTCCTTGGCCTTGAGCAGAAAGGCATCGAGCCCGCCGCGGTGATCGACGGTCTTCAGCGCATTGGCCGAAATGCGAAAGCGGAGCGAGCGGCCGAGCGAGTCGGACAGCAGCGTAACGTTCAGCAAGTTCGGCAAAAACCGCCGCTTGGTCTTACGGTTCGAGTGGCTCACCCGATGCCCGATCTGACGTGTCTTGCCGGTCAGTTCGCAGCGCCATGCCATAGTATAAAATCCTGTCAGCTCTCGGCGTGTCAGCGCCGAACCCTCAACATATGGGGGGAGAAGGTTGCGGACCTATAATGAGGGTGCCGAAAAGCGTCAAGCGCGGCGCCATAAAGGCTGCGGGCGGCCCCAACCCAAAGCCGACCAAAACCACAGAAACGACGCATTCTCCGACAAGACAAAGCGTCGCGCTTGCACTATCGCATAGGGCGGCTGATACGACATTCTGTCGTGACGGCCGCACGGTGCTAGCAAGCTTATTCCGCGCCTCCGAGGGATCCGTCGCCACCGTGTCTTCCATGCTCCGCCGGCTCGTTTGGACCGCACCCTGCGTCGCATTGGCCGCGGGGTGTTTCGTCATGATGACGGCGTTCTTGGCCGACGCCGGCCATGTCGCCGCAGCGCAGGGACGGCTCGAAGCCGAGTACACCGCGACCCTCTCCGGCATTCCCATTGGCCGCGGCAATTGGGTCATTGAGATTTCCGAAGACCAGTTCACCGCGGCGGCGAGCGGAGGCACTACCGGCATCCTGCGTTTCTTCAGCCACGGTCACGGCGTCAGCACGGTGCAGGGCACCGTGAGCTGCCGGACAGCCAATGCCGACGAGCTATGTTTCCACCATCACCAACCAGGACCGGACCGACGATGTGCGCATGTCGTTCGCCGCCGGCAACGTCAAGGATTTCACCGTCGACCCTCCGCTAGGACCCAGCAAGGACCGCATTCCGGTGACGGATGGCGATCGCCGTAACGTTCTCGACCCGATGACCTCGACGCTCGACCCGGTGAGCGGCAGCGGTGACCCGCTATCGCCGCAGGCCTGCGGCCGCAGAGTGTCGGTGTTCGACGGCCGCATGCGCTTCGATCTGCACAGCGAATTCAAGCGCATGGATAGCGTCAAGGCCGAGAAAGGCTATCAAGGGCCGGTCGTGGTCTGTGCGGTGTTTTTCACGCCGATTTCCGGCTACGTGCCGGACCGCTTCGCCATCAAATATCTCGCCGCGTTGCGCGACGCCGAGATCTGGCTCGCGCCGATCACCGGTACGCGGGTGCTGGTGCCCTTCCGCTTCTCGCTGCCGACTCCGGTCGGCACCGGCGTGGTTCAGGCAACGCAATTCATCTCGGTCGCGAAACCGCCGCGCGCCGCAGCAAACGTGAAAGTGCAATGACAGCTAGCGGCGTCCTGTGAGCGCTCTTATCTTCGCGGCAATAGCGGCCCGCGGACCATGCTCGCAGGGCTGGGGCATATCCCGCGGCCCGTCCCCGCTATTCACAGGGGGTTTCTCTTGACTCGACTGAAATTCTTGCTTGCGAAGGGTGTTAACTTTTCAGCCCGAAAACCCTCTTCGAAAACCGCTTCAAACACCCCATCTTGTGTCGTGCAGCCATGGCAGCTCCATATGTCGCAGTGAACGAAGTCGAACGCGCCGGGAGTGGCCGATTCGGCCGCGTTTCGTCCCAAACTCGTTCCACACCTTAAGCACAGGGCTGTCCAGCGAGCACGGGCTCCCGTCGTGTTGTTGTGATACAGATGCCACCGGCCGCGCCTGCGCGGCAGTCCGGGCCTTCAATGCCAATATCATTTTCGCCTGCTCACCAACAGAGATTTGCGCGCCCGCGGCGCCGGCGTCACCGCCGTGCTCGGGCCGACCAATACCGGCAAGACCCATCTCGCCATCGAGCGGATGCTGGCGCATTCGTCCGGCGTGATCGGCCTGCCGCTGCGGCTCCTGGCGCGCGAGGTCTACAACCGCGCGGTCGAGCGGGTCGGGCGCCGACGCGGTCGCGCTCATCACCGGCGAGGAGAAGATCAAGCCGCCCAACCCGCGCTTCTGGGTCTCGACCGTCGAGGCGATGCCGTCCGACCTCGATGTCGCGTTCCTTGCCGTCGACGAAATCCAGCTGGCCGCCGATTTCGAGCGCGGCCACGTCTTCACCGACCGCATGCTGCACCGGCGCGGCCGCGAGGAGACGCTGGTGCTCGGCGCCGCCACCATGCGGCCGATCATCGAGCGGCTGCTGCCGGGCGTCAGCATCGTCAGCCGCCCGCGGCTGTCGCAGTTGAGCTTTGCCGGCGAAAAGAAACTGACGCGCTTGCCGCGCCGCTCGGCTATCGTCGCCTTCTCCGCCGACGAAGTTTACGCCATTGCGGAATTGATCCGCCGGCAGCGCGGCGGCGCCGCGGTCGTGCTCGGCGCGCTGTCGCCGCGCACCCGCAACGCCCAGGTCGCGCTCTATCAGGCCGGCGAAGTCGACTACATGGTGGCGACCGACGCCATCGGCATGGGACTTAACCTCGACGTCGACCACATTGCGTTCGCCTCCGATCGCAAGTTCGACGGCTATCAGTTCCGCAAATTGAACCCGGCCGAGCTGGCGCAGATTGCGGGCCGCGCCGGCCGCGCCACCCGCGACGGCACTTTCGGCACCACTGGCCGCTGCCCGCCGTTCGAGACCGAATTGGCGCAGGCGCTCGAGTCGCACACATTTCGAGCCAGTCAAGATCGTGCAATGGCGCAACAGCGACCTCGATTTTTCGTCGGTCGGCGCGTTGCAGGCTCGCTGGCGGCGGCGCCGACAGAAAATACCATGACCCGCGCGCCGGTGGCCGAGGACATCCTCGTGCTCGACCATGCCGCGCGCGATGACGAGGTGCGCGGGCTGATCGGCACCAGCGCTGACGTCGAACGGCTTTGGGAAGTCTGCCAGATTCCCGATTACCGCAAGATCGCGCCGGCAACGCACGCCGAACTCGCGGTCACGCTCTACGGCTTTCTCAGGCGCGAAGGCAAAATTCCGATCGACTGGTTCGCCAAGCAGGTCGCGCTGGCGGACCGGACCGACGGCGACATCGACACGCTCTCGAACCGCATCGCCCATATCAGGACCTGGACGTTTGCGGCGAACCGGCCTGACTGGCTCGCCGATCCGGAGCACTGGCAGGGCGTCACCCGCGGCGTCGAGGACAAACTTTCCGACGCTCTGCACGAGCGGCTGACCGAGCGCTTCGTTGATCGCCGCACCAGCGTGCTGATGCGGCGGCTGCGCGAGAATGCGGAACTCGAGCCGGAGATGAGCAAGACCGGCGAGGTCGTGGTCGAAGGTCATCACCATCGGCCGTCTCGACGGCTTCGTCTTCGTGCCCGACTCGTCATCGGGTGGATCGGAGGCCAAGGCGTTGCAAAACGCCGCGCAAAAGGCCCTCGTCGGCGAGATTGCTGCCCGCGCCACGCGGCTTGCCGAAGCGCCGGATCAGCAATTCGTGCTTGCCGCTGATGGCACTGTCCGCTGGACCGGCGCCGCCGTTGGCAAGCTCATCGCGGGCGAGGAGGCCCTGCGGCCGCGCGTGCGCGTCATCGCCGACGAACATCTTTCCGGCGCGCCACGCGAAGCGGTCGAGGCGCGTCTCGAAACCTTCGTGAAATCCCACATTACCAAGCTGCTCGGTTCCCTGTTCGAGTTGTCGGCGGCTGCCGACATTACCGGCATTGCGCGCGGCGTGGCCTTTCAACTGGTCGAGGCGCTCGGCGTGCTCGAGCGGACGCGAGTCGCCGATGAAGTGAAAGGATTACAGCAGCCGGAACGGGCAAACTTGCGCAAATACGGCGTACGCTTCGGCGCCTATCACATTTACCTTCCGCTGTTGCTGAAGCCCGCGCCGCGGGCGCTGGCGGTGCAACTGTGGGCGCTTTCGCACGACGGCCCGCAGAGCAACGGACTCGACGACCTATTGCATCTGGCCGGCAGCGGCCGCACTTCGATCCCGGCCAACAAAGAGATCGATGCCGCCCTTTATCGAACGGCCGGCTATCGCGTCTGCGGCGAACGCGCCGTGCGCGTCGATATTCTCGAGCGCCTTGCCGATCTGATCCGTCCGGCGCTCGCCTGGCGCGAAGGCGTCGCCGGGCAAAAACCGCCGGGCGCGATCGCCGGCGGCGGTTTCATCGTGGTCAACACCATGACCTCGCTGACCGGCGCCTCAGGCGAGGATTTCGCTTCGATCCTGCGCTCGCTCGGCTATCGCATGGAGAAGCGGCCGAAACCTCCCGAGCCAGCGCCTGCAGCTGAAGCGCCGCTGACGGTGGCGGCTGACAATGTGGACGCGCCCGCAACCGATCCGGCGGCGGTTGCAGCCACGCCGTCGTCCGATTCACCGTTGAATACCGAGATGGAGGTGATCGGCGAAAAACCAGACGTTTCAGTTGAACCTTTGGATGCATCGAGTCTGGAAGACCGACCCGTCATCGAGGATGCTGCTGGCGAAGTTGCCCCCAGCGAAGTTGCCTCAAGCGAAGTCGCCTCAAGCGAAGTTGGTTCAGGCGAAGTTGGCTCAAGCGAAGTCACCTCAAGCGAAGTTGCCTCAAGCGAAGTCGCCTCAAGCGAAGTTGGTTCAGGCGAAGTTGGCTCAAGCGAAGTCACCTCAAGCGAAGTTGCCTCAAGCGAAGAGGAATCGATTTCGCCGTTGCAGTCATCCGCTACGGTCGCGGCTGAAGCACCAACCGAGACGCCCCAAGAACCGACTGAGACGCCTCGCGAGACAGCGGTAACGGCCGAGCCCGAGTTGATCGAGGTGTGGCGGCCCGGCCGCTCCGAGCGGCACCGCGAACGCCCGCGCTTTCGACATCGCGAGGCGCGCAAGCAAGTGCCGAAGGGTACCGTCGAACAGACCCAAGACGCGACTGTGCAGGCGGCCGCCGCATCCAACGGGGCTTCCGAAGCGAGCGCGCCCACGGCCGACCGGACCCCGCAGTCGGAACCCGCACAGACCGAAACGCCCAAGCCCGGACGGCACTCGCGGCCCCACCGTCGCCGGCATGGAGCGGATCAGCGGTTCGATCGTCCACGGCGGGAGCAGGACAGGCCCTCGGGTCCGCCGGCGCGTTACGAACGACACGAGCGGCGCGAAAAGGCGCCCGATCCGAATTCACCGTTCGCCAAACTTGCCGCCCTGAAGGCTCAACTCGAAGCCGATGCCAAAGGCCGTCGCTAGTGCATGATCCGGAAAAATCGAAGCCGGTTTTCCGAAAAGATCATGCTCCAACACAGTGCGCTGGCCGAGCCCGAACGCCAGCGCATCGACCGGTGGCTGTGGCATGCCCGGCTGGTGCGAACACGTAGCGCGGCTGCGGCGCTCACCAGCGCGGGTTATGTGCGAGTCAACGGCGCGCGCATCGACGCCCCAAGCCGCGTGGTACGAACCGGCGACGTGATCACTGTGGCGCTCGATCGCAATGTTCGGGTAGTCAAAGTCAGGGGATTTGCCGAACGCAGGGGTGCCGCGCAAACGGGGCAGGCCCTCTATGAGGAATTGACGTGAAATGACTGCCGATGTGGCGCTCGCGCCGTGGAGGCCAAACTTGCGTGGTCAACAGCCATGCGGTAGGAGCAACTGCTCCCAAAACCGGTTCAGAGTGAGCGGATGACCTACATCGTCAACGACAATTGCATCAAATGCAAATACATGGACTGCGTCGAGGTCTGCCCCGTGGATTGTTTCTACGAGGGCGAGAACATGCTGGTCATCCACCCCGACGAGTGTATCGATTGCGGCGTTTGTGAACCGGAATGCCCAGTCGACGCGATCAAGCCGGATACCGAGCCGGGGGTCGAGAAGTGGCTTGGGATCAATGCCGATTTCGCCAAGCAATGGCCGAACATTACCGCCAAGAAGGAACCGCCTGCCGACGCCAAGGATTTCGAGGGCGTAGCTGGCAAGTATGAGCAGTATTTCTCGCCGAATCCGGGGACAGGTGACTGATTTCAACCGTAAATTGGCACCTTAACTGTCTCGTGGATGCGACCCTTTTGCGACACCTTAACGCTTTGATTCTGGCCGAAAATGTGCTATATGATGCGCTGCATAATGAATAACACCCCCGATATGCTGCTCCCCGTGCTTGGGAGCTTATTTTTCCGGGGCGTTTTCGAGGAATCGTCAGAAGAGGCGTGAGACCCACGCGAGAGCAGTGGCAGAGAAAACTCGTCATCGTCGTTCGAAGAAGAGCGCAACCGGCATGAGCCGGAAGGCAAGAAAACCCACCTCCGGCGCAAGCCGCAGGCCATCACAGTCCACGCGGCGACCGACCCGGGGAAGGGTCAGCGTGGCGAAGCCCGCCCAGCGGCGCAAGCCTGAGGCGGAAGGAGTAACTTTGGGAATGAATCCGAAGAAGACTACGCAGCGGCAAGGCTTCAAGACTAGCGAATTCATCGTCTATCCGGCCCATGGCGTGGGCCAGATCGTGTCGATCGAGGAGCAGGAAGTCGCCGGCGTGCGCCTTGAACTTTTCGTCATCAACTTCGTCAAAGACAAAATGACGCTGCGGGTGCCGACCTCGAAAATCGCCTCCGTCGGCATGCGAAAGCTTGCCGAATCGCCAATGGTCAAGCGAGCGCTCGAGACGCTCAAGGGCCGGGCACGGATCAAGCGGACCATGTGGTCGCGCCGAGCGCAGGAATACGAGGCCAAGATTAATTCCGGCGACATCGTCGCTATCGCTGAGGTGGTCCGCGACCTTTATCGGTCCGAATCGCAGCCGGAGCAATCCTACTCCGAGCGTCAACTCTACGAGGCTGCTATCGACCGGCTGTCGCGCGAAGTTGCGGCCGTGCAGCGCCTCACCGAGACCGAAGCGATCAAGGAGATCGAAGCCGCGCTCGCCAAGGGGCCGCATCGTGGTCCAAAGCCCGAGGCGGAAGAGGAAGCCGTCGTCGAGGAAGAGGCGGCTTAGGGTCCAAGCCGCGCATCACGCGGCGTAACGTTTCGAGGCCCGGCAGCGATGCCGGGCCTTTTGTTTGTTCCGTCCTCGCGTGTTCCGTCTGTGGTTCCACCGCCCGGGCCGAGGCTGTTGATCCGCCGGCAAAACTCCCCGCGTTAGTCATAAATTAAGCTTCATTTGCAACGACTGGGAAAGGTGTTGGTAAGGGACGGGGCGTTGCCGATGCGGCGTGAGAAAGCGTCAAAGCGCGGCCGGTGGTTTTGGATCTTTGTAGCCGGCTTGGTCGGGTTCCTGATTGGCGATCGCCATGCCATGACCTGGCAGCGGACGGATGTTTCGGCCTCCCAAAACGTGGCCTTGCGCTTCCCCGAGGCGAAGACCAACGCGGCAGTCGCAGAGACCTCCGACGAGACGCGAAGCAGCGCGACCAACGATGCGGCCGTGGGCGGAGCGCAGCTCGCTTTGTTGAATCCGGAGCCGATGGTGCCGCCGGTGCAACGGCCGACGCAGCAGGCTCCGATCCCCGCGACGACCCCGCAAGCGGCGGTCGCCCCACCCCCAGCCAAAGCAGCCCCGGTGCCGCACCCGCGGGCTGCGCCAAAGGCAGCGACATTAGCGGTCGACGACGCTTCGCGCCACATCAATCGCCCAGGCTTGCTGCTCAACGACGCGCAGATCGCGAGCATCAAGCGGCGTCTGCATCTGACGCCGGATCAGGAAAGCATGTGGCCGGCCGTCGAGGCGGCGCTGCGCAATGTCGCTTACGCGCAAACCCGCAACGCCCATCACCACGGCGCACCGGCAAGCACCGCACAACTGGCTTCGACCGATCCCGAGAGCGTTGAGGTCCAAGGCCTCAAATCCGCGGCCATCCCGCTGATCATGAGCTTTAGCGACCAGCAGAAGAACGAAGTGCGCAGCCTCGCCCACGTCATGGGGCTGGATAAGCTCGCCTCGGAGCTTTAATACTGCGCCGTCATTGCCGGGCGTACCCCCCTGCAGAATCGGTCACACTCGGCCACATGGCCGCTGCCGTAGCTCAGTGGTAGAGCACTCCCTTGGTAAGGGAGAGGTCGTCAGTTCAATCCTGACCGGCAGCACCATAAACCGCTGTGAATAAACGGCAATTTAAAGTGACTTGCTGCCGCATTTCGAGGGCCAAGGTCTTAAGAGCGCATCTATACGCAAAGATCGGATGGCTTACCGCCGCCGTCAATTTAGCCATCAAAGAGGGGCGTTCAACGCGTTTTCGTCCGTCGTGCCCAAGCGCGACGATGAGGAAAAGCGCCTGCCACTCGACGAAGCGGATATTCGGAACGCGAAGCGCAACCTTGGTCGAAAAGACGATTGCGGAGGGATACGGTTTGGGCTTCCCAGCCGGGACTTACTGTTCACCTCATTGGTTGGAGGAGGAGGAGCAACACGGTCGCTAGCCGCACCACGTCCACAATCACGTGAATTTTCATCGCGGGTTGTTTCCTTTCATCTGTTTCTTATTGGCGCGGGCCGCGCGTGATTTTGGCGTCGTGACCGTTCTGCGAACTATTAATCTCGCTTTCCGCATCGTCCTATTTTGTCCTGATATAACCGTCGGCGAACGCGAGATGGGTTAAAATATCATCAGGAATGGTTTTGCCTCATCGTAATCGCTTTCTGTCTACATGACCTCTCTTGGAGGAACTTGGCAGCACAACGCCAAATGCCTTCCTCGTCGAGTTGGGCTGGGATCAAAAAGTCCCAGCCGCTTTTGCGGGGGGCGGAACGTCGGATCGATTTCAAATATGATTTACTGGAGAGAACATCTCTTCGCGAATTTCAGACCCGCTCCGTGGATCGACCGCCTAGCCTTTGGTCTGTGCGCCAATCAATACGAACGCAATTTTGACCGGCTTGTCACTCTTATTCCGCCAAGCATGCCGCGTTCCATTCTGGACAATGATGTCATGCGGCTTGAGATGGACTTGTTTGCCATCATCAAGCTCTGCCCAAACCTCGCCCTCCAGAACGATTCCATAGTCGATCGTTTGCGTCCTGTGCATGCCCGGATTGTCGGGCTCCATGGCGGCTGCCAGGTCGGGAACATGTTCGGCAAATTCCTGAAAGCCGGCGACGGGATCGATGGTCGCAAAGACCGAATCGGGAGCGAACGTCACGACCATCAGCCGCGTTTCGCCAGGCGCGAGCGGCACGTAGGTACTCTTCTCGGAGATCACGTCGGCCCCGTCGACGGGCAAGGTCGGCACAGCCGGCGTGGACCAGACCAATGCCGCCGATTGACCCGGAATATTCTTAAAAGCTTTGCTTCTGCGCGTACCGCCATCCGAGATGAACTTCGATTTACCGCCGGACGTTCCGCTGACCACGCGACGTACACTCACGTCATCCTCCTTGAACTTGCCAAAGGCGCTGCGATTTTGAGTTTGGACGATCAGACCTTCGCGAACACCGCCGACCAGCGCTCGAGCATGTCGGTTTCCTGGCCGGGCACCATGTTCACTGCGACTTGTTTGTAGCCAAGAGCCTGCATTCCCCTGAGCCGGTCGACTAGCTCGGTATGAGTGCCAGTCAGGCTCAAGCCGCGAACGACGGTGTCGGAAAGTTGCTTCTCTTCCGGGCGGACGAACATCAGGTGACCACGATGATTGGAGAGATAGCGGGCGTCGGCCGGCTCGTAGGTCTGATATACCTTGCGATAAGCTTCCAGTTCCGCCTTGAACGGGAAATGCGGTCCAACGGGGAACACCGAGCCGAACTGATCTTCTTCCACCAGGTTGTGAAACGCGATCGCGGCGAAAGGACCGGCCTGTGCCATTGCGCGCGGACTGTCGGCAGTCTCGCCTTCGTCCAGCACGCAGCCGCCGGAACTGGCCGCCACGTAGAGATTTTTCACATCGCGCCCGGCCGCTTTCCACTTGGCGTGCATGTCTTCGATATCTTCCTGCTCGCGCTGCGGGAAGCTCGAACTGCCGATCCAGTTGGCGCCGAGTTTGGCGGTGAGCGCGCGGGCTTTTGGACCGAACGCCGAGACAAAGGTCGGGATCGGATCCTTGATATTGATCAGCCCGAGCTCGGGATTGAGAAAGCGGACTTTGTGGCTCCCGCCCTCTTCGGACCACTCGACGGTTTTGCCTTTGAGCAGGCCTTCGACGACTTCGACGTATTTTTCCAGCCGGGCGAGCGTCACTGGGCCGAGACCCATGGTTCGCCGGCCGGTGTAGCCAGTCGATACGCCGAACACCACGCGACCCGGGGCCAGCGCGTTGAGTGTCGCCAGCGCGTTGGCGGCTACCGGTGCTATGCGGTTGGAGGGGATGAAAACGCCGGCGCACAGTTTGATGCGCGAGGTCTTCATCGCCGCCGCACCCATGGCAACCAGAACGTCGGCACTGAGCAAGTGTGTGTCGTAGAACCAGGCGTGAGTAGCGCCGAGTTCTTCCGCACGCTTCACGACCTCGTAGCTTTTAGCCTTGGTCGGCAAGCAGACGCCAAAATCCATTTTGCTCCTCCCGATATCGCCGGACTTAAACGTCCGCGCGCAGTAGATCGGCCTTCTGGCGGCCGCGTTCTCGTTGGGCGACTGGAATCGGCGCCATCGGCCGCAACGGCGCAGCGCCGAAAGAGGCGGCGACCCTGTCGGTCGCAACCTCGCCATACAATGTGGTCCGCTGGCGTGGGCGTCTGCCGCAGGACGCAATCACCTCTTCCATGGCCTCAGGAGGCATTTCCTCGCCATGAACCGCGCCCGCGGCGCGCGTAATGCTTTCATTCATCAGAGTGCCGCCCAGATCGTTGGCGCCGGCGGCGAGGCAGGCCGCAACGCCCTCGCGCCCCATCTTGACCCACGACGTCTGGATATTTTTTACGAGCGGATGGAGTGCGAGGCGCGCAACCGCGTGCATCAGAACGGCTTCGCGGAAGGTCGGCCCAAGGCGGCTGCCGCCGCGCAAGTGAATCGGAGTCTCCATGGGAACAAACGGCAACGGAACGAATTCGGTGAAACCTCCGGTGCAGTCTTGAAGCGCACGAAGGCGCAAAAGATGCCGCGCCCAGTGCCGGGACCGATCGACATGACCGAACATGATCGTGGCGGTGGTTCGGATTCCCAGACGATGGGCAGTTTCCACCAGGCGCAGCCATTGCCCGGTCGTGACCTTATCGGGGCAGATGATGGCGCGGACCTCGTCATCCAAAATCTCGGCTGCCGTTCCCGGCAACGTGCCGAGGCCAGCATCTTTCAAACGGGTCAGAAAATCGTGTAGCGATATTCCAAGTGTCGCCGCGCCCTGCCAGACCTCGAGCGGCGAGAACGCATGAATATGAATGCCCGGGCAAACTTCCTTGATCGCGCGACAGATCGAGAGATAGGTCGAGCCGTCATAGGCCGGGTGAATGCCCCCTTGCAGACAGACTTCCACCGCGCCGCGGTCCCACGCTTCGACGGCGCGGCGTTGGATCTCCTCGAGGCTCAGGTCGTAAGGGCGGCCGCGCAAATTTTCGCTGAGCTTGCCTTTTGAGAAAGCGCAAAACGTGCAGCGGAAAGAACAGATATTGGTGTAATTGATGTTGCGCGTGACGACGTAACTGACCTCGTCGCTGCAGGTCGCGGCGCGCAGCGCGTCGGCCGCCTGGCAAACCGCGTGGAACGCGTCGCCGCGGCTGGCGAACAATTTGACGATTTCATCTTCGGTCAACGTGCTGCCGGCGAGCGCACGGGCAATGATCGCGTCGACCTCAGTTGTCGATCGGAAGCGCGCGTAGCTCTGCCGATCGTCCCATTCAGCGTTCCTGGAGATCCACGGATCGGCACGAGCAAATCCTTCGCCGTCCGACGCCCCGGGCTAACCGCAGCTTCGCAGCGCCGGGATCAAGCCAGGTCATCCGCGCGACGAACGTATGCCGGGTAGATTGCAAGGCGCTCGACGAGAACCTTGCCAGCCTTGGCGGTTTCTCGGATCAGCGTTTCTATCTGCGGCCACGGCCGCTCCGGATTGACATGGTCAGGCGTAACCGGCGACACGCCGCCCCAATCGTTGATACCCGAGGCCGACAAGTTGACGAAGCGCGCCGGGCCGATAAGTTGGGCGGCGCCTGAATGTTCATCTCGGCGCCGAAGACCAGCCGTCGCGGCGGCGATGGTCCATAAATGTTCTTCGAGACCCGGCTCGTCGTGGCCGGCCATTTTGGTGCCGGGCTTGGCGCGAAAATTCTGGATGATGACTTCCTGAAGATGTCCATATCGTTCGTGTAGACGACGCAGCTTCGAGCAAAGCCACAAGTCGTTCGTGCCGAGTCTCGCCGATGCCGATGAGGATCCCGGAGGTGAACGGGATGGCCGCTTCGCCGGCGGCGCGAATGACCTCCAGCCGCACGGAGGGACGCTTATCTGGAGAGCCGAAGTGAGGGCGGCCGCGGGCGCCAAGGCGCTCGGCCGAGGTCTCAAGCATCAACCCTTGTGACACCGAAACCGGCCGCAAGGACACGAGTTCGTCAGCGCTCATGACACCGGCATTGAGGTGGGGAAGCAGACCCGTTTGCTCCAACACCAACGCCGCCATCGCGGCGGAGGTAAGAGATCGTTGTCGTCGTGCCCGAGCTTCGCCAATTCATCGCGGGCGACGCGATAGCGCAGCTCCGGTTTGTCCCCCAACGTAAAGAGCGCCTCATGACATCCGGCTTCTGCGCCGGCGCGGGCGATGGCCAGTACGTCCTCCTCGCTTAAATATGCGCGTGTCGCCGCGCCGAGGCGGATGGGCAAAGGTGCAATAGTGGCAGCTATCGCGACATAGCTGGGTGAGCGGAATGAAGACTTTTCGCGAATAGGAAACCGCGGCGCCGTGGCCGCGATCGCGCAACTCGGCTGCGACCTTCATGATCGCGGGAAGGTCATTTCCATATTCCAGCAAGGCAAAGACGTCGGCGTCCGACAAACGGCGACCGTCCCTGCCAACGGCTCAAGCGCGCGAGCGAAGTTGTTCATTGTGATTCAAGGACCACTGAATACGTGCGTCCCATTCGCCCGGCTTCGTCGAGCAGCTTCCAGCTGCGGGTAGCGGAAGGCCTGCTCATAAATCTCGTCAGTTCGGGCGGCTCGTCGACATCAAGGGCAATGGCGCGATTGTGGATGATGGTCGGGGTCAGTCCACACGCGCGCGCTGCTGCAAGGTGCGGAAAATAGCTGTCAGGACCAAACCGTAGCGGAACCACATCGGCCGGCGAGCAGACGATCGTGTTTGACCCGAGTTCGTCCCACGCCGGAACAATCGTGAAGGCAGGAGCCGCCGCGTGAGCAGCCAAAACACGGCTGATATCGCATACCGGATACGAGCGGCACGTCCCCGGGATCGTCAACATTGTGGATGCAGTTCGCGGCCAATCGGCGCGCCGCCGCCGTGACAGCGCCGGTGTGACCCTCGCGCGCGCCATCCGACCAAACCTCGGCACCCCAGCGTCGCGCGATGTCGGCAGCGCTGCGGTCCACTGTCACGACGGCGATCCCGTGCAACTCGGGCACGGCCGCAACAGCCTCCAATACGTCCTGGAACATGGCGAGCGCCAATTCTTGCCGCAGCCGGGGCGATAGGGCCTCTGCCAGTCGTTGCTTTGCGACGACTGTTTCCTTAACCGGAATAACGGCCCAAATATCGGGATGCGACGCTCGCCGATCGTTCGCCATTGAGCGCTTCCATCGAGATACGCGAAAGGCACCACGCGCTTTTTGCCGTGGCCGCGAGCGTGGCGTCTGTCCTATTTCTTTATGACAGCGGCTTTAGGAGGTCCGCTACCGCGACAGTTTATCTGCCAAGGATAGCACAGTTTTCGCCAGTTGCTCGCGATCCGCAAGCGAAACCATCAACGCATTGGTCGCGATTGTCGGAACGGGGAGTTTTGCAGCAAGAGACGCGTCAACGGTGATCGACGATGTAGCCGTCCAATAATTCGCCATAGCGCTTGGCGACGGTTTCGGCGCCGACCTCGAAACCGAGCTCACGCATCATCTTCGCCGTCGGGCCCTTAATCGCTTTGCCGCCGATGATCGGGGCGACGGCCACGATCGGCGCAGTGCTGGCCTTGAGCGCTTTCCGCATGCCCGGCAAAGCGAGAATTGGCTCGATGCTGATAAACGGATTCGAGGGACAAATCACAATCGCCCGGAGATCCGGGCGGGAGATTGCAGCGACAATGTCAGGATGCGGCGTTGCCGATGCGGCTCCGTCATATGAAAATGCCGTGACCGCGGGCCGGCACTGCTGTTCAACAAAATAGCGTTGAAAGTCGAGCCAGCCCTCCGTGGTAAGAACCCGTGTGCGGACCCGGTCATCGGTCATCGGTACAATCGAAGCTCGGACACCGAGGCGATCCGCAAAATCACGGATGATGTGCGAAAGCGGCTCAGCGGCGCGCAGCCTGCGTGTTCGCTCGACGTGAACGGCAAGATCGCCGTCGCCCAGACGAAACCAGGTTTCCCCACCTAAGGCCGCCAACGCCTCCATGAAGGTCCAGGTTTCGTCGCGCCGTCCCCAACCTGTCTTGGGATTATCGAGTCCAGCCAACGTGTAGAGCAACGTGTCGATGTCCGGTGAAACGTGTAAACCAAGATGCTCGAAATCGTCGCCGGTGTTGGCCACGACCATAAGCTTTCCCGGAGGAACAATGTTGCTCAGACCGAGAGCCAACTTGGCGCCTCCGACGCCGCCGGAGAGGGCAAGAACGAGATCCCTCTTCGCGTTTTCCATCATCATCGAAACAGATCTTCATTCCGGATCGCGCAATAAGTGCGCAGCCGACGAGGCCTTCGCCGACCAGCTAAGTCCGCGCACGACGACGATCGGCGTCGCCTCGGCTGCCTGTCCCATCAGGAGAGATGCCGCCGCAGCAATTTCGTCAGCGAAACCGATTTCGCTCACCTGCAGTGCGGCGGCCGTACAAATCCGGCCGCCCGCGAAGATCTGAGCAGCGCCGGAAAGCCGGCTGCCCCAAGTGCGACACCGACAGTACCAAGCCGCCAGGCTCGGCCTAAACTGTCATTGATAACGACACCGATGTTTTTGCCGAGCTGCGCGCGAAACCCCTCATGCAACCGTTGCGCCGAGCCATCAGGATCTTCAGGTAAGAGCAGTACCGGCTTCACGCCACGTTGCGGATCGACGTTCGATTGATCAACGCCCGCATTGGCGAGCGACAAAGCCAAGCTTGTGCTCAACGATGAGGATGCCGGGTCTGTACCGAAGCACGCTTGCGGGACTCTTTGAGGATGACCTCAACGAGCCGCGCGTCCTTTTGCACTTGTGTCGATAGCGCCAACGCCTGTTCGCCCGGCTTAATCGCAGCCAGATCAACATATCGTCCCTCTGCTTTCGAGACGATTTTTTGAGCTATTACCACCACGTCATCATCGAGCAACGCGGGCCCGTGCTTCCGCGCAATGTCGCAAATCATGCGGAGCAGATCGGTTCCCGGCTGAATGAGCGGAACGTGGGATAGTGCTACGAGTTGCAAATCGCGCGTTTTGGCGGCGCTGCCCATGCGAGGCTCGGCTGATCTAGGGCGATGATGATTGCCGGGATGCGCGCGGCGGGCAAGGGTGAACGAATGACGCACCGCATGTCTATCCAGTTGCCTGGAAAGAGCGTAGCCGGTGAATGCCGCAGCAAGTGGATCGCGAAGACAAAACGTAAGGCCCCCGGCCGTTGCCGACCGAGGACCAGACCTTGTTCAAAGCGATTTGTAGAATTCAGTGAGCGCCGTTCCTTAAATCGGGCGAACCTGACGCATCACTTACGCCCAGCTGCTTTTCGCCCGGACCGGTACAAGCTCTGAACTCAGCGACGCCGACGGCCGCGACGGAGCGGAAGAATCCGTTCTGCCATTGACCGACAGTGTAAGCGATGTTTTGCAACTGGCTGCGGAGGTCGATCTCGCCGATCACGGTTTTGAACGTGTGGCTTTTCAGGTACGCAGTGATTGCATCCTTATCGACCGTACCGGCACCCTCGAACGCCTGCGTGAGCACTTCTCCATTTGCGTACAGGTAGAAGCAGGCGTTGTAGTCGGAATCGACGCCAGTGACCTCCTTGTGCAGCTTTAAGAAGGCGCGGGTCTTGTCGTTGTCCGGGACGCCGCCGAACCCGATGATATTTTCAGCCGAGGCGCCGTACTTCCCGGCAAAGCCGGCGAACGCGCAACCGATACCGTTGTAGTAGGCCTTGACGTTGAAGTTTTCGATCTTGGCCTGATCGGTCAAACCGAAAGTGTCCGGAGGATAAGAGTAGGCGATGAAAGCATCGGGATTGGTGGCCTTCGCGGCCTTGATCACCGGTGCGTAATCCTGCGTGCCCAGCGGGTAGGATTTGTCGTAGACCAGTTCGAAGCCGGCTGCGGGAAAGAGCTTCCTGCTGATGTTGGCGGATTCGATGCCGTACTCGTCCGCCACGTTGACCATGGCGATTTTCTTGCCCATCTGGCCGCCGTCCCGCAGCTTCTTGAGGACATCAACAACGGCCGAGCTGTATTGCGTGGTTGTGCCGTTGGCGAAGAACAGTCGCGGATTTTTTTTGACCAGCGCCGCGCCTAAGTCGGTGACGCAGGCCACTGCGAGTTGCGGATAGCCAAGCTTCGCGAAGGTCGGCACCGCGGCCACGTTGAAGCCGGTGGCATACAAGCCCACGATCCAATCAGCCTTATCGACAGCGGCAAGACGCTCGATGGCCTTGATCGCTTCCGGCGGCTGGGTATGGTCGTCGTACTCGATCAGCTCCACTTTACGTTGGCCGTCTTTAAGCTTAAGGCCGCCGGCCTGGTTCACCTGGTGAGCCCACAGCCGCCACGGCGGGAAAAACGTAGCGGCGGCGCCCGGAGCGAGCGGGCCAGTCTTCGCACCCACCACCCCGACCTTGACAGTCCTGGTATCCGCTCTCGCGGTCCGTATGAAGGGAGCGGCCAGCGCCGTCGCGCCGGCATATTTCAGCAATTCGCGTCGTCGCATGGAAACCTCCCCGATCGCTTTTTTCGCGATTGCCATATAGCGCGGCACAGGGAAGCGGTATGTCGTCAGAACTAATGACACTCAGGTGCGCGGCTAAGATGTCCTAAGCATTTAGGACAGACTTAGCGGAAGTAGCACGCAAGGATGTCGATCCTCAGAACCAGTTTGAACAGAACAAACAGTCGAGGAGAGAACAGTGAATGCAGTCGCCGAAGCCGAGGCGAATGTCGCAACACTACGCGTAGGCGGCGGCGCGGTGGGTTTCAATTGGCTCCCGGTGATTGCGGCCGAACGGCAAGGCATGTTTGCGCGACGCAATCTGGCGGTCGACATCAAACGTCTCGGTGCCGTCGATAAAGCAACCGCCTGCCGTCAAGAACGGAGAACTCGACCTCGTCATCACGCCCCCCGAGGGCGCGATCCGCGATTGTGCCAATGGCGGCAATCTGCGGATCATCGCCGGCAACGTCAACCGACTGCCGCTCTCGCTGATCGCCAATCCACGCATTCGCCGGATCGAGGACCTGCGTGGCGCGCGCCTTGGCACCTCGTCGCTGACCGAAGGCACAGCGTTGTATACGATGGAAATGTTGCGGCACCACGGTTTGAATTATCCAGGCGACTACGAGTTCGCGGTTGTCGGCGTCCACCCGGCACGCTGGAAAGCCTTGCAGGAAGGAACCATCGACGCTGCGGTACAACTCATTCCATTGAACTTCGTGGCCGAGGATGCCGGCTACAACAATCTGGGCGAGGTGACCGACTACATACCGGAGATCGTCTTCACCGGCCTCATTGTCGATCGGGTAGCGGCCGAAAACCGCCGCGAGCACATCGTTGCCTTTCTTCAGGGCGTGATCGAAGGCACGCGTTGGGTCTACGATCCCGCCAATGACGAAGCGCTTCTGCTCTTGACGAAAGAACTGACCCAAGCGGAGGGAAAATACGCGCGGCAAGCTCTGGAATACATGCGCGAGAAGCGGGTCTTTTCACCGGACCTTTCCATTCCCGATGCAGCCTTCACGAAATCGATCGAACTTATGCAGAAGGCTGGGTTGGCCGATGAGCACCTGGCGGCGAGCGCGAGAAGAGTGCTCGACGACAGCTTTCGGATCGCTGCACTCAAGCCGGACTGACGCGTGAAAATTTATCCCCGATGACCGTTCCTCCCTTGGATTTAGCTCTCGACGCAAGAACCGCAGTGCGCATCGTCTGCGGAGCGTTCTTCTTGCCGCACACAATCGCCAAGTTGCGCAATATAGGCCGCGCGTCGGTGCTGTTCGACAAAGTCGGCTTTCGACCGGCGCGCCCGTTTGTCGTGTTGACGACTGGCATGGAGCTGGTTGCGGCGTTCGGGTTGATTTCCGGCCTCTACCCCCGGACCGGGGCGGTCGTCGCGACAATCGTGCTACTCGGCGCCGCCTATGCCATCGCCCGCGCCCATGCCGTAAAGTGGCGGTGGCAACACCCGGGCATCGAATACATGCTGTTTTGGGCAATCATTTGCCTTTGCGTCGGCTTTCTTTCCTGAATGCGCAGTTGGACAAGGGACATTTCAGGACAGCTCCTCATATCGAAAGCGCAAAGGTACCGTTATCTGACGATAGAATATGCTATCGTGGTCGTGCGTTCACATAGTCTAGAAGCCATCGAAATGGCCAGACAGCAGTGGGAGGAGAGCGCCAATGATCGTCGTTTCTCCGGCGCGTTCGGACGAACGTTTGAACCTTAGCACGCGCGATGCATGCGAGGTCGTCAATTCCGTCGGAACTGAATCTTATGGCGATGTCTGCTTCGCGATGCTCGAACGCGCACTCAATGCGGAGCATTGGGCGCTGTTTCGCTTCCGATCGGGCAGCCCCCTGAAATGCGTGGCGACGGCGAGCAAGCGCGATAAGGCGGCAGCTAAGGAAAATTGCGACCGCTTTGTTGGGCGATGTTACAGCGTCGACCCCTCGGTAAAGATCGCGAGCAGGAGTCTTTCCGCACCTACGCTAACGAAAATGGCCATCGATGATATCGAGGACCCGCAATACCGGCACTGCTTCGAGCTGACGCACGTGCAGGAACGCGTGAGCTTGTTTTCGTGGATTGGGCTCGATTTGTACCAACTGAGTGTATTCCGCGGTCCGCGAAAGACATCCTTTTCCGCTCCCGAGATGAATCACTTTGCAGCGCTCGCCAGACTGCTCTTGGCTACGGCGCAAAAACACGAGGTGTTGATCGATCAGCAACGCAGCTTTCCGCTGCATTTGAACATCGAGGGCATTGAGCGTCTTCTGAAGCTTCGCTCGCCCGAACTCAGCACGCGCGAGTGCGAGGTGTGTGCGCGCGCGGTGGCTGGTAAGACGATCGAAGGAACTTCGCTTGAGCTCGATATAAGGCGAACCAGCGTCATTACCTATCGGCAGCGAGCTTATCAAAAACTCGGCATCTCCCGCACCAACGAGCTTGTCGCGCTTTTGAGCAATTTGCATGCGGAGCGATCCCTGGCTTCATGATCAAAGTTGCTCCGCGCCGAGGAGCGAACTCTCGACACCACCTCTCACCTCCCTGTCCGAAACTCCGGGGGCAGACAGCGCGTCAGTTTCGTACGTTCCATCTGTGGCCATTTTATCATCGCGCAGCGGCGTTGCACTGAACGATTCGCGCCACACGAGCGCGGTGGGGCTTATCGGGGAAACGAAACATGGAAGGTGAATTTCCAACTATCGCGGTGATCGGTGGAACCGGTGCTGAAGGAAGCGCCATCGCGCTGCGTCTCGCCCACGCCGGCTATCGTGTGATTATCGGCACGCGGGATTCGGCGAAGGGCGTCCGTGTGACCGCCGAAGTCAACAAACTCCTCGGCGTCGACGCGATTGAGTTTTCGGGCAACGCTGAAGCGGCGGGAAAAGCCGATATCGTGATCCTGACGGTGCCATACACCGCGCAAGAAGCGACTGTGCAAGAAATTCGCGCCTTCCTCCCCGGCAAGATTCTAATTGACGCCACCGTTCCTCTGGTGCCGCCAAAGGTCGGCAACGTCCAGCTCCCGCCCGGTGGCTCTGCCGTCGCCCGTATACAAGGCATGCTGGGTGACAAAGTCCGGGTCGTGTCCGCCTTTCAGAACGTCGCTGCGCATAAACTTCGTCGACTTGACGCCGATGTGCAATGCGACGTTCTCGTCTGTGGCGATAACGTCGAGGCGCGAAGCATAACGCTGGAACTAATTACGAAAATGGGATTGCGCGCGCTCGATGCAGGTCCAATTTGCAATTCGGCGGCTGCCGAAGCATTGACTTCACTGCTCATATTCTTCAATCGCAAATACAAGGTTTCCGGCTCCGGCATCCGCATCACCGGCTTGGACGATGGCGAGACCGAATGAAGTCTGTAGGCCCACATCCGGAATGACTGTCACCGGCTGATTGTCCTTAGCTCTCAGGACAAACTCAAACCCGCCGCTGGAAAATACTTCTCAATGGGACCAGGCGAATTGGGCGATGATGCTGCGAAGTTGGCGCAGCCGAATTGCGGAAGGTTCACACGCGGAGCATTAAATGTCCAAACGCACTAAACCGCCGTTTCGCGCGGACCACGTTGGAAGCCTGCTTCGTCCCCAGCATCTGCTCGATGCCCGCAGCAAATTCGACAAAGGCGAAATCTCCGCCGCGCAATTGCGAAGTATTGAGGACGATGCCATTCGGCACGTGGTCAAACGTCAGGAGGACGTCGGTCTCAAATCCGTAACCGACGGCGAATTTCGCCGCCGCAGTTGGCACATGGACTTCATCTGCCGCATCGGTGGCGTGATGTCGGCCGGGACTCAGCTACGGCCATTCCAGAATGAAACGGGTTCCGTGAAGAACGAAATAGATTTGCCTAAGGTCATCGGGAAGCTTTGTCTTAAGGAGCCGATTTTCGCCGAAGATTTTAAATTTCTGCAATCTGTGACCATAGCGACGCCGAAGCTCTCAATCCCGTCACCGAGCATGTTGCACGGGCTTGGCGCCATTGAGGACGATACTGTCTACAACCGACCGGAGGATTTCTGGCGCGATCTCGTCAAAGTCTACACCGACGAATTGTGGGCGCTTAGCCGCATCGGCTGCAGTTATCTGCAAGTCGATGACACGATGTTCGCGACCCTGAGCGATCCTTCCTTCCAGAAAAAGCTCAATCCCTCTGCGGGAGCGCAAGACCAGCTTTATGAGACCTATATTCGGCTGGTCAACGATTCCATCGCCGAAAAGCCGCCGGGGATGACGGTGTGTGTCCACACCTGTCGCGGCAATCATCGCTCGGCTTGGGTTGCCGCGGGTGGCTACGATCCGGTAGCCGAGGCGGTGTTTAACGAACTCAACGTCGATGGGTTCTTTCTGGAGTACGACGACGAGCGCTCCGGCACATTTGAGCCGCTTCGTTTCGTACCAAAAGGCAAAATGGTCGTGTTGGGGCTGCTCACCAGCAAGAAGGGAGCTCTTGAAAGAAAAGACGATATCAAACGGCGCATTGATGCGGCCGCGAAATATATAGACCTGGACCAGCTTGCGCTCTCCCCGCAATGCGGATTTGCTTCAACCTTGCTGGGCAACTTGCTTACTGAAGACCAGGAATTCGCGAAGCTTGCGCTCGTCGTCGAGACTGCCAGGGAAGTTTGGGGCGAGTGATTGTCTGGCATATACGGCAGTGCGACTCGAGCTATCGACGTCGTACAGACGACCATCACACGCCTTTTTCCTTTGAGGATGGACGCCAAAAGGGCAGCTAGTCTCTTGCAAGATGATCGGGTAGTACCAAGTGCAAAAGCGGTAGGATATCAAGCGAGCGGTGCGGCATCGCCGAATGTTCGCCCGCGATTGGCTATGTCTCCTGTTGGGCCCCTCGTGTCATTTCGCGGCGACGCAGCAATTCAGTCGCTTTAGGAAATTAAGCGGACATTCACCGGGCCGGGCTCACAGAACTGGATTTATGCGTTACGCGCCCTAAGCCGCCCCCGTTCGTTGACACGCTTTACGCGCGCAAGCTGCGTGCCGATTCCAGCGCCGTTTCCTTTTCCTCATCTAACCAAACCGACCTGTCGGCTTGGACAGCGAATTACTTTACTAGCAGTCGCCTTGTTTCCCTATTATGCGCGCGCGTGATCACAGAGCGTATGAGCAACGCTACCAAATTCCGCGATCTTTCCGAGCCGAGCGTTGCGCGAGCGAGGGAGGGCGCACCATGTCAGTGCTGCAGAATTTGGCGATCGTTGCCGACGACACCCCGTAGCTGGCTGCGCTCGACCGGCGCCGGCACCAGCGCCGCCGCGCTTCTCTTCACGGATCTCAAAGGGTCAACCGCACTCTATGACCGCATCGGCAACCTCAATGCCTTCGCCCTCGTCCAGCGGCATTTCGATCTGCTGCAGGATGTCGTGGTTCGCCACAATGGCGCGATCATCAAGACCATTGGCGATGCCGTCATGGCCACGTTCCTACAACCTGCCGACGCGGTCGCTGCAGCTCTTTCGATGCGCAATGAGATCGATAATTTCAACGGCAAGCAGACTGACCGTGCTCTCATTCTCAAGATCGGGATCCATAAAGGCGCGGCGATTGCGGTAACATTGAACGAACGGCTCGATTATTTCGGCCAGACGGTCAACATTGCGGCGCGCGTTCAGCAGCTGGCGGATGCGGAAGAGATTTTTGTTTCGGAGGATGTCTATTCAGCTGAAGGCGTGCACGCGCTGCTTACTTCCCGGGAAGTCGTATCAAGCGTCTTCAAGCTAAAGGGCGTTCAGCAGGACCTGCGCGTGTTCCGTATCACCGAGGACCTAGCGCCTTTGTGATCCAAGCTCGATCTGGCCGGCCTCCACAGCCGCGCTCCTGGCCCAAGGGACTGCTCCGGCTCGCCGGGACAGCGACGCCTTTTAGCTGCGGCCGAGCGTCCGCGACGGCAGCTCGCCGAAGGCCTGAAGGTAGTCATTGACAAAACGGTCGAGATCGGCGAAGCCGCAGGCCGAAGCGACGCCTGCGACGGTGGTGGCGGCGTGTGGACGCTGCAACATCTCGCGTGCATGGCGTAGCCGCAGCCGGCGTACGAACTCCATCGGCGAACAGCCACGGCTTTTCCTGAATGAGCGAAACAAAGCCAGAGCGCTCACACCTGCGACCTGCACAAGTTGTTCCAGCATAATCGGCCGCTGCCAATTCGCCTCCAGGTATTGCTCCACCAGGCGAAGCTGCCACGGGGCCGCTACCGCCGATTTCTGCTCCAGAAAATGACTGTAATTGTGCCGATTGGCATGCAGGAACATGACCATGAGGGTCTGCTCGAACTCCGCCAGCACCAATTTCGGGATGGGCACCACGGACGTGCCAATGATTTCGACCAGAAGCAAAAAGTGATCCCGCAATGTTTTCGCCGCAGGGTGCGCCCAATCCTACAGCGGTTGAAACCTTAACGGCTGTCTGATCGATTGCCCGGTGATCGCAGTCAGCTTGTCGATTAATGCCTGCGGTTTTATCAGGAGCAGCAGTCTTTCATAATCGGCGGCGAGCTTTGCCGCGAAATACATGTGCGGCGATACCGCCACACTGTGGTTGGGATCCAAGAGACCGACAAACTCGCCGACCCTCGCTTGTGCTCGCCCACGAACCGGAAAGGACTGTAAAAAAACATCGCTCTCGGGATATGCCAAGCTTACGGCTGTTCCATACTTCGTGTTCCCCACCCCAATACAGTTCATGGGATAGTAGTTGACAGCCACGTCAACCTTCTTGGTCTGAGCTTCGAGCTTCAGTATCGGCTTGGCGTAGATGCTTTCGAGCGCCGCACACATTTCCTCGGCGTCCTGGGTGCGAACGACCGGAAAGCGATCGAGCCATCGGGCCGCTTTTGTCATCGGCCTTCCCCACCCTTCGAGCGGATCCGGCGGACAAACTCCAGCGGGGAACAGCCGTGGTACTTGCGAAATGCGCTGAATAGGCTGAAAGCGCTCACCTCAGCGACTTCCGCCAGTTCCTCCAGCGTAATAGCGCGCTGCGCATTTGCTACGATGTACTCCTCGGCCCGCCGCACCTCCTGTGGCACGGCGTCCAGCGCTCCCGCCTCCTCCAGCAGGTGACTGTAATTGTGCCGGGTACCACAAAGAAACATCGTCATCAGAAACTGTTCGGTTTGCGCTATCCACCAATCCGGAAATGGCGACTGAGCTTGGCTCAGCGTGTTGATGAGCACCGGGAGGTATTGTTGCAGTATACGCGCCGCGGGGCGCTCGACGTCTTGCTTAAGAGTCATCCGCAGGGGTTGGTTGATCGTTTCCCCCGTCATAGTCGCCAGCCTTTCGGTCAAAGCGTGGGCGTCGATACGCCACACCAGATGCGCATAATCGGAAGTGTAGGCGACACTGTAGGGCGCCCCCGGTGAAATCACGGCAGAGGCGTGTGGAATCAATGCATGCGAAGTGCCGCCGCTAGCGACCTCGGCCGCTCCACTGATCGGAAACATCTGTACGCAAACATCGGCTGCCGGATACTCAAGCCCGGTCGGGGCGCCGTAGGTGCCGTACGCCAGCGAGATATGTCGAAGCCGGCAATTGTTGATGGCTGCGACGGCAGCCGTAGTACGGCACGTCAAGACCGGTCTGGCATAAACACCTCCGATTGCGTCGCACACCTCCTCCATGTCGCTTGAGCGAATGAGCGGGAAGTTGTCCAGAGGGTTCGGAGCATTCACGACGCCGCGCCTCAAGGCTTGAGTGCGAGGTTTGCTGCAAGCAACACCGGACGGTGAATTATCTAAGCCGGACCGTATAAACGGCGCCTAGTGACGCGCACGTTGTATATCGGTTTTGTGAAACGCTCGGAAGCCAATAGCTGAAGTTATGCGCACTTTTCACATACCTGATCGTTTGGATCGCGACTTCGGCTCTCGGGGAAGCGGCATAGTGGACCTAGTTTAGTATTTTAATGCGAATTCGCGGCTGACGCGTTGAATGGAGATCGGCGCGGTGCGCCAATGTCGCTTCGGGTCAAACTCGGTCCTTCGGCGATGTCCGAGGCATGTCCGCGTCTACCTCTCATCGCTGCCGAATTTGGTCAGTCGCAAAAGCGACGAGCTGGGCACACCGAAATCGCGACGCTGGCCGACACGGAGGGCGCCGGCAACACAATGGAGACCAATATGGCGGAGGATGTTTCGAGTACGATAGCGGCGCTTGAGGACTAGCGATACACCGCTATGTTGTCGGGAGACGCGGCGAAGCTCGATCGTCTCCTCGATGACCGGCTCGCCCATGTGCATTCCAGCGGCCATGTCGACAACAAGGCGAGCTGGATGAGCAAGTTCGGTCGTCTTTGGCAGTATCGATCGATTGAGCGGCAGGACCAGACCATTGTCCCGATAGGCGACAGCGCTTTGGTTTTCAATACGCTCCACATCGATGTCCAGGTCGGGGACGTCCTGCGGATAGTGGATGCACGGGCACTCACAATCTGGAACAGTCCGGCGGTGCTTGGCGGGTGGTCGCCGTATTTTTGGCAACCGACGTCGCCGGCTAGAGATTTAATTTGCTACGGATTGTCCGCCATCTCGCTGACAACCCACCGGCTTTGAGTCATGCGCCAGGTGGACCGAGACTCTCGACACGGCGGCGCACTACGGCCGGATACCATTGCGTGAACCACACGGCCGCGACGAATGCGGCGATCGTAGCCACGACGTCGATCCAAAGCGGAATCGTTTCGACAAATTCAGCGGCCGCGTCGGCGGTGGTCATTACCGCAAAAGCCGCCGCCCAGGCAGCCGTGATCCGCTGGTTGGTGCTGAGGAAGAGCGGCGAATTCCAGTATTCCTTCGGGACGCGCTCACGCGCGTATTGTAAGGTGAACGGCACGCCGATCGCGAGCGACACCAGCACAATGGTAAAGAGGCCACCGTCGACCGCAATCCGCACCGTCGCCACCGACCAATGAGGGACTGCTATCAGCGTGTAGAGTACGAGCACCCCGAACAGAAGCAAGCTGCCGACTTCAAGCACCTTCACTCGTTCGCCGCGCCACCATTGGTGAAGGCATAACAGGAATGAGACCGCCAAGGCACCGGCAAGGCCAGCGAGCGGCGATACGAGCCGCATCACCACAAAGAAGGCAATGAACGGTGCTAGGCCGAGAAAGATATTCACGAGCCCCTCCGTAATCGCGCAACCTTTGTGATTGCTGTTGGGCCGCTATTTCAGAAGAACAGGAGATGAGATTACCTCACAATTGGAATGACTGGTACGGGTCATGTATGGACGGCGCCCGCGGTGCAAGAGGAATCTGACTATCAGCGAACGTTCGGGTGCAGTCATGTATCCGGCCTTTGAGTGCGGCGCCTTGACCGCTGGCCCTGATGTGATCCGCAGATCGGTCCCAAACAAACTCACGCGTTCTTTCTTCGCCTGACCCGTAACGGGTTTTCCGATCGACGGTCTCGACCGTTTCGCATCAGTGTCTTCATCACCCCTGCAGTTCATGGACGCACGGATGCAACCTCACAGTCCGTTCGCCAGCCTCCTTACACCGCTACCGCAAGCACAGGCGCCCGGTACGTGTCCCCGTGGGCAAGCAGCGCCCAAGCCATGCGCGCCATCTTGTTGGCGAGCGCCACCGCCACGACCTTGAAGGGTCGTCGCGCCAGCAGTTGGGTGAGCCAGGGATATTTTGCCGGGTTTTGCTTGGCGCAGCGCAAGACCGCATGCGCCCCTACCACCAGAATGCGTCGCACATAGTGGTCGCCCTGTTTGGAGATCGGCCCCAGCTTCTGCTTGCCGCCGGTCGAATTCTGGCGCGGCACGAGCCCGATCCAGGCCGCAAAGTCACGCCCCGATCGAAAAACCGTCGGGTCCGTGACTGTTGCCTCTATCGCGGTCGCCCCGATGACACCGACACCCGGGATGGTCTCAAGCCGCTTGCTCGCCTCGTTCGAGCGGTGCTGTGTCTTGATCCGTTTCTCGATTGATCCGATCAGCGTTTGCACTGCATGAAGCTCTGCCGCCAGCACGACGAGGCTCGCGCGAGCATCCGCCGGCAAGCGCTCGTCTTGATCGCTGGCAATGATCTTCAGAAGCTCCTTGAGCCCTGCGTTGCCCTGTGCAGCCGTAATGCCGAGCTCAGCCAAATGCGCCCGTAACGCATTGATCGTCTGGGTCCATTGGCGCATCAGCAGATCGCGTGTTCGATGTTGCATCAACCGGCCCTGCTGCTCGGCCGATTTGATCTGAACGAAACGCATGGTCGGACGCCGAACCGCCTCGCAGATCGCCTCGGCGTCGGCAGCGTCGTTCTTGTGGCGTTTGACGTAGGCCTTCACGTCCTTCGCTGGCATCACGCGGACCTTGTGACCGAGCTTCGTCAGCTCACGGGCCCAATAATGCGCAGTCGCGCAGGCCTCGATGCCGACGAGGCACGCCGGCAGACAACTGAAAAATGCCAGCACCTGGCCGCGCCGAAGTTGCTTGCGAACCACGACCTTCTCGGTCGCATCGATCCCGTGAACTTGGAATACGTTCTTGGCGATATCCAAGCCGATTGTGGTAATTTGCATGTGGACGGCTCCCCTCAATGTGGTGCGTTTCGACGCAACCACCCTATGGCACTTCGATGCCGGGAGCGGGCGCCGTCCACCACATCAGACTCGTCCTTCCACGATGTCCGAGTCACGTCGGCTTTTCCCAATAACGGACAAAACGTACACGTTGCGGCACTGCGGTTTCGGGCCAATTGCAGACTCATGCATCGCAGCAAATAGCGGAAGGAGCCGTCGCACCTGTTCATTCAGTCAACGGACATCGGCTAGGTCTGTTACCGTACTTGTGATCGATAGGCTTATCGACAGCTATCCCAACGAAGCGTGGAGTTTCGTTTAAGGGCCAGGCGCTTTGCTCGACGTGGAGCTGGCCAAAAAAATGACGACACACCAAACTCGCCGCTTGCTATCAATTGGCAGCCTGGTGCCGTCGGTCGGCAAAAGAAGAATTCCAAATCCGATTTTGACTCGGACCGCGCGGACCCGCGGCTGAATTTACGCGGGTGACGGTTGAATTGAGCGTCCAGCGATCGCCGCTGGCGAGCAAATTGGAGGACGTGACGAGCCTTATCGATCAGGCGCTGACGTCAAATGAGCAATACGCCAAAGTCTATTATCCGAGACTAAGTGCGCATGGATCCCCGACTTTCCGATCTCCAGGGAATACTGGGCCTTAAGCATGCTGACATGGACGTCATTCGCAACGGCGGTCCGGCCGTCACGGATAAGGTGCTGGCGGAACTTGTCGCTTCGACGCGAGTTTGGAGTCGAAGGAGATCATGCTTCGGAAAGTCACCATAGACGGTCGGCAAAGCGTTGCAGCCTAACGGACGATTGGATCTACCTCGTGGCAAGGAGAAAGGTCGCATCAATCACCAAAACGGCATTCTTCAGACTTGCACCGGATCGTCGAAGTTTGGCCAATTCTTGATCATCACGGTGTAATCGAACCCGGCCATAAAGCGACTGCCGCGATCGGCGAGATCATCAGTCAAGCCGGGTTCACGCTCAACGGCGTTGTGACGGGCGTGATCGTGATTGCGATCTCGTGGCTCGCGTTACAGTCAATCCACCCTCGTCGCCGCGATCGCCGTCGATCCAGCCGCCGGCCTTGCCGTATTTTCTGCCTGGAAAAGGGCTATAACAAAAGGAGAAAGTCATGAAAGTGCTGATGGTTATCACATCCCACGATCAACTGGGTAACACCGGACGAAAGACCGGATTCTGGCTCGAAGAGCTTGCAGCCCCCTACTACGTTTTTAAGGACGCGGGCGTCGAGATCACGCTTGCATCGCCGAAAGGCGGCCGTCCGCCGCTCGATCCGAAGAGCGACGAACCCGCATCCCGTACTGATCTCACGATCCGGTTCGAGAAGGACGCAGCTGCAGAAGCTCAGCTCGGTAAGACCGTTCGCCTCGACAGCGTCAAGCAGGAAGACTTCGACACCGTCTTCTATCCAGGTGGCCACGGCCCGATGTGGGATCTCGCCGAAGACAAAAATTCCATCAAACTGATCGAGTCCTTCATTGCTGCCGGCAAGCCAATCGGCATCGTGTGCCATTCCACAGGGGCGCTGCATCACGTCAAGACGACGGACGGCAAGTTTCTGGTTCAAGGCAAGGAAGTGACCGGCTTCACCAACGGCGAGGAGGAAGAGATGGGTCTCACTAAAGTTGTGCCCTTCCTTGTCGAAGATGAGATGTTGAAATTGGGCGCCGTCTTCTCAAAGGTAAAGGACTGGGGGGTTCACGTGGTCAGCGACGGCTTGCTGATCACCGGACAGAATCCAGCTTCCTCCGGTCCTGCCGCGAAGACGCTGATGGCGGCGGTAAAGCAAAAGGCCAAACCGGCTCCGACCGCTCGGGCGTCGTAGATCGAATATCCATCGAGCGACTGTTGATTTTCTGCGGCTGCGGCCGCGGCTTGCCGTTGGAGAGGCGCTTTCGATGGGCGCCTCGCCGACGGCACCGAATCGGCCCTCCGAGAGGCCGAATGCAGAAACAGATCACGCTGGTGCCGGTCAGGCCGACTCGCCTTGCGGCTGGGCGTAGTGGCCGGCAGTTGTTTGTCATAAAAGGACACACATGAAACCGCTCACTGTTCTGGTACTCGCCATCGCAATCGCGCTGACGGCGGCACCGTTCGCGCCCGGGCATGCCGAAGACGAAGCATCGCCGGTTTTAGGAGGCAAAATGCCCTCCGGATACCGCAACTGGAGTTTGATCTCCGTGGCCCACGAAGAAGGCAACCTCAACGATTTGCGCGCCGTTCTCGGCAACGACGTGGCAATCAAGGCTTATCGGGAAGGAAAACTTCCGTTCCCCGACGGCACGATCATTGCCCGGCTCGCCTGGAGTTATGTCCCGTCGGAGGAAAACAACAAAGCCTTTGGCCGTCCCCAATCTTTCGTCGCCGGGTCGCCCACGAACGTTCAGTTCATGGTCAAAGACTCGAAAAAGTACGCCGCGACCGGCGGCTGGGGGTTCGCTCAATTTGACGACGGCAAACCCGCCCACGTGGTGGTGCAAGACTGCTTTGCCTGCCACGTGCCCGCCAAGGGCAGGGATTACCTATTCACCCATTACGCACCGTGAGGGGCCCGAACGCGGAGGGCGTTCACGCGTGTTGTCCGGACGATCGTGCGGCGGCGAAAGCAAAGTAGCGGCGATGCCGGATCTTCCCGGTAGTTGAAATCCGCCAAATCCCGCAAGGTGATGCAACATATTCGGAGCACCGCAATGGTTAGAGACCACCAGCCCGGTGAAGCTGTTTTCAAATCGATTCTCCCGGATGATATCGATTGGAAACCGTTCCCGGCATTTCCGCCGTCGGCGCGACTGGCCGTGCTTGTTGGAGACCCTGCTCAAGCCGGACCTTACCTGATCAGGGTCAAGGTGCCCGCTAGCGTTAAACTAATGCCGCATAGGCACCCTGAGGATCGAATTTATACGGTCATTTCTGGTGTCTTCTACATCGGCTTGGGCGCTCGAATTCGAGCCCGAAGACCTCAAGGCACATCCGCCCGGCAGTGTTGTCGTTCTTCCCGGCGACACGTGGCACTTCCACTGGGCAAAGTCGGGCGAGTACGTCACGCAGGTAACTGCCATCGGTCCGTTAGGCCTCGAATACAAAGAGGCTGCCGATGATCCAAGAAACGCAGCTCAATCGCACCCTCGTGTGTAAAGCCAACCGTCGGTCGTGCTATGCAGGCTACTTTGCTAGAGTCGACATCCGCGACAACGACCTATCGCCGCATGACGGTTGACCGCGTCGGAGTTTTCTATCGCGAAGCTGGTCCGAAGGACGCGCCGACGATCGTGCTCCTGCACGGGTTCCCCTCTTCCTCGCGCGAGTTCGATACGCTCATCCCCTTGCTCGCAACACGTTATCATCTGATAGCACCGGATTTTCCAGGATTCGGTCAGAGTGACGCGCCGCCACCATCGTCGTATGTGTACACCTTCGACAATTTGGCCAAGACGATCAACGATCTTCTCGAGCAACTCAAGATCAACAAATACAGCTTCTACCTTCATGACTATGGCGGACCGGTCGGCTTTCGCATCATCTCGGCGCATCCGGAGCGGCTGCAGGCGCTCATCATCCAGAATGCCAATGCCTATCAGGAAGGCCTGGGCGCCAAGTGGACCGGCATTGCGCAATATTGGGCCGATCCGAAAGCGCATCCTGAAGTGTTCGATGCGTTCGTGTCGCTCACAGCGACCGAACAGCGTCACACCCTCGGAACCTCGCATCCCGAACGTTATAACCCGGATACCTGGACTGACGAGTACGCTCACCTATCGCTGCCCGGACAACGCGAGATCCAGGCGAATCTGCTCTATAATTACCGGACGAACGTTGCTTCGTATCCGGCGTGGCAAGCATGGCTGCGTGAACACAAGCCTCCGACCTTGGTGGTGTGGGGACGGAACGATCCCTCGTTCATCGCTCCCGGGGGAGAGGCGTTTAAACGCGATCTGCCGGACGCCGAAATCCATCTGCTCGATGCCAGCCATTTCGCCTTGGATGAAAAGAACGATGAGATTGCAAACTTCATTCTCGGATTCTTGGCTAAACTTTAGCCCAGGGGTGTAAATAGCAAGCCCGCAGCGCGATGTGAGAGAAGACAATGGATGAGGACCAGAACATTCGAGCGGCTTTGGATCGCCACTGGGCAGCCTCGGACGCAAATGATTTCGAGGCAGAGCACGAGATTTACCGGGACGATGCAGTGCTTGAGTACCCGCAGTCCGGGGAGCGGATCCGCGGTCGGCGCAATATTCAAGCGTCCCGTTTTGCGCAGCCGAGCAAGAAGCGCTTTACGGTAAAGCGCGTACTCGGTGCCGCCGACCTTTGGGTCACTGAACTTATCCTCACCTACGACGCCGCGCCGACATACACGGTGAGTATCATGGAGTTCAAAGACGGGAAGGTTGCCCGTGAGACCCAGTACTTCGGCGATCCCTTCGAGCCGGGGCCCTCGCGCGCTCAATGGGTCGAACAGATGCGCTGAATGTTCGCTATCAGATCGAGGCCACCAAGTGGGTAGCTTCCGCCATACCGGCGCGGGAAAGAACAGCAACGATGATGGATATATTGTTCAATGGTGTCGGATGGACCGACATCGCACTCACGCTGAACCGCATCGCGGTTGGGTTATTCTTTATGCTGTCTGGATATCACAAACTGTTCAACGCGGAGCGCCATCGCGTCCTGGCCGATGAACTTAAGGGACTCGGCATTCACGCAGTGGGCTTTAACCAATGGTGGGTACCGAGTGTCGAGTTCGCCGCCGGCGCCGCTGTCGTCATCGGGCTCCTTGCACCGCTGGCCGCGCTTGGCCTGCTTTTCATCAGTCTCGTCGCCATCGTCACGTCGGGACCGCAGCGAATCAAAGTCATGCATCCGATCGATAAGGCAGACCGGATCGACAATTGGCTCTATCTGCCCGAGCTCCTGTATGTCTTCATGCTGATCACGGTCGTCTCGGCCGGCGCCGGACCTTACAGCCTTGATGCCTTGATCTTGGGCCTGATCAACAAACACGGCGCGTGAGCTCTCAATGATGAAATTGATGTGTGACTGCTTGCAAATTCCGTAATCGTTGCCAGCGGGAGCGCCCCTGTGATTGTCACGACGTTTCCAAGGACGGTGCGTGTCATAGAGCATACTTTGATACCGCTGAAAGACGGTACGACGCTGGCGGCTCGCATCTGGCTGCCGGAGGATGCCGAGCAGAATCCGGTTCCTGCAATCCTGGAGTATCTGCCGTATCGCAAGCGCGACGGGACTTACGAACGAGACGCGCTCACTCATCCCTACCTCGCAGGTCACGGCTACGCGGGCGTCCGCGTCGACCTTCGAGGCAGCGGTGAATCGACAGGCTTGCTGTTCGACGAGTACGCCCAGCAGGAACAAGACGATGGCGTGGAGCTGATCGCCTGGCTCGCGGCACAACCCTGGTGCAATGGCACCGTTGGAATGATGGGAATCTCCTGGGGTGGGTTCAATGGACTTCAGATCGCGGCGCGCCGTCCGCCGGCACTCAAGGCAATCGTAACCATTTGTTCAACCGACGACCGGTACGCCGACGACGCGCACTACATGGGCGGCACGTTTTTGACCACCGCCGGACTTGAGTGGGCGTTTTTCTTTTTCAGCTTGATGTGCCTTCCGCCCGATCCGGCGCTGGTCGGCGATAGCTGGCGAGCGATGTGGTCGGACCGCCTGCAGAACATACCGCTGTTTCAGGACAATTGGCTGAAGCACCAGCGACGCGATGCGTACTGGAAGCACGGATCGGTATGCGAGGACTACGCGGCGATCCAATGCCCGGTCTATGCCGTCGGTGGTTGGACCGATGGTTATAAGAATGCAATCCCGCGGCTGCTCGAGCGACTGGAGGTGCCCCGCAAGGGACTCATCGGGCCATGGGGACACGCTTATCCGCACTTTGCACTTCCCGGACCCCAGATCGGATTCCTCCAGGAAATCCTGCGTTGGTGGGATCACTGGCTGAAGGGCGTCGATACCGGCGTGATGGATGAACCGATACTGCGGGCCTGGATGATGGAAAGTGTGAAACCGGCGACCCACCACGACACGTTGCCGGGCCGGTGGATTTCCGAGCCTTCATGGCCGCCGCCAGGAACAACGCCGCGGCGGCTGTTCTTGACCGATGAGGGGCTGCGAGAAGCCGCGGCACCTTTGACGGTGCGGGCCGTATGCTCGCCGCAAACGGTTGGGAAGTGTGGGGGCTATTGGGTTCCATTCGGTCGTGGGCATGATCAGGCCGGCGACCAGCAAGAAGACGACGCCCGCTCGCTGACCTTCGAGACGCCGCCACTCGATGAGCCGATCGAAATCCTTGGCGCTCCGATCGTGACGCTCGATGTCGCGTCTGACCGGCCGATTGCGAATCTGGTGGTCCGGTTATGCGATGTGCACCCGTCCGGTGAATCGCTGCGTGTCAGCTATGGTGTGCTCAACCTCACTCATCGCGAGGGCCATGAACAGCCCGCCCTGCTGGCGCCAGGTGAACGCTACCGCGTGCGCATAAAGCTCAATGATGCGGGCTCGGTATTTCCAGCCGGCCACAAGGTGAGGCTTGCGATATCTACGGCTTACTGGCCGATGGTCTGGCCCAGTCCGGAGACGGCGACGCTGCAGATCTTTGCCGGCACGCTCGAACTGCCGCAACGCCCGCCCAACGCCGCAGACGCCGGGCTCCCGCCTTTTCCCGAACCGGAGACGGCCTCACCCGAGAAGCCAACGATCTCTCGTCGCGATGGTGTGCGCATCGAATACATCGACCGCATCGGTCTGGAATCGGGCACACAGGACAAGACGGAGTATCGTGTCGAGGACAACGATCCGCTCAGCGCCGTTGCTGAACTGCGCCATACCCAGACTTTGTCGCGAGACGAATGGCAAATCCGGGTCGAGACGCAACTGCGGATGTCATCCACGCGCACGGCCTTCCTGCTGCAGGGAAGTTTGCGCGCCTGGGACGGCGCGAACGAAGTGTGTCGTCGCGACTGGGATCGCTCTGTTCCTCGAGATTTCTCGTGATCGTAAACGGCATCAACAATGAGCTCATTCTCGCGGCGCGTCTTCTTGTCGCGACGCTGTTTCTGATTTTCGGCTGGAGAAAGCTGAGGGACTTTTCGGGCACGGTCAGTCAGATGGGCGAGCTTGGCGTTCCGGTGCCGGTACTGGCTGCAGCCGTGGCGACGTTCATGGAGCTTCCGGTTGCGTTTGCGGTCGCCGTTGGCGCGTTCACACGTCCATCGGCCTTACTTATGTTTTTCTACACGCTGGGAACCGCGCTGATCGGGCATCGTTATTGGGCAATAACGGGTGCTGGTTACGTTGACAGTATGGACAGCTTTTACAAAAATCTCAGCATTATGGGGGGCTTCCTGCTGTTGTACGTTACCGGTGCGGGAAGATATTCGATCGATGTCTTGTGCGGCATTGCCGCGCCATAACGACCGTCATCGTTCTTTGCTCTCTATCACGGAGCTTTTGCGCCGGGCCACAATGAAAGGAGTCGTCCATGAGCCAAGAGTCGTCCATGAGCCAAGAGTCTTCCATGAACCAAGTACAGGTCGAGCAGAAAACCTATCAGATGCCGCCGCAGGACGGATTTACCGTCGCACACTTTATCACCGTTGCCGACGTCGAACGGTCGGCTCGATTTTACGAAACGGTCTTCGGCGGCCGCATCATGACCTTAGGCAACAGCGAGGGCGCGCCGGGTTTCATCCAGATCGCGAACACGTGGCTCATTGTCTACTTCGGGGGCGGTCCGACACCCGACAAACCAACGGTAACGCTCAGCGTCCCCGCCGATCCCGATTCCGTCAGCAGCTTTATGAATATCCGCGTTGCGGATATTCAAGCGAGCTATGAACTTTGGCGGAGCCGAGGAGCCGAGTTTCTCACTGAGCCAAAGGACAAGTACGGCGAAACTCGCTGCTACATTCGCGATCCTGACGGCTACATCATAGAAGTCGGGCAAAGCAAGCCGGACTTCGCTTACGGCTAAACCGCACGTCGCGCGAAGGCATTTCCTCGAGATTTCTTGTGATCGATTCTGAAAAACACGGAGAAATACGATGTCCGAATCGAAGTCTTCTACCAGCCAAGTACAAGTCGAGCAGAAAACCTATCAGATGCCGCCGAAGGACGGCATTACCGTCGCACACTTTCTCACCGTCGCCGACGTCGAACGATCGCTTCGATTTTACGAAACGGTGTTCGGAGGTCGCATTGCGAGCGGAGGCGACAGCAAAGGCGCGCCGGGCTACATCCAGATCGCCAACACGTGGCTCATCGTCAACGTCGGGGGCGGTCCGACACCCGACAAACCAACGGTAACGCTGCACGTGCCCGCCGACCCCAATTCAGTCAGCAGCTTTATGAATATCCGCGTTGCCGATATTCAAGCGTGCTATAAATTGTGGCGAAGCCGGGGAGCCGAGTTCATCACCGAGCCAAAGCCCAAATACGGCGAGACCCGCTGCTACATTCGCGATCCTGATGGCTATATTATAGAAGTTGGGCAGAGCAATCCGGGCGTCGCTTACGGCTGAACGGGCGCCACATGAAGCAAACGAAAACCAGCGGGCAGCGTACCAAGTCCGAGAGGGATGGTATCAACCCGGCAGCCAAGCCAAGCTTTCCCCCCGGAGCAGGTTGCGTCGAATGCCTGGCTCAGGGCGGCTGGTGGCTGCATCTTCGCAGATGCGCCGAATGCGGTCACATCGGCTGCTGCGACACCTCGCCAAATCAGCATGCATCGAAACATAACGCCGCTACGGGTCACCCGATCATCACGAGCTTCGAGCCCGGCGAGGAGTGGTTTTTCGACTATCGTACAGAAAAATCCTTCGCCGGCCCGAAGCTTCACGCTCCTCACTGTCATCCGTTGGATCAACCGGTGCCCGGACCGTCCGGCGCGGTGCCTTCACACTGGCAAACGCTGCTTAACGAATAGGGGGCGGCTCTTTGGCTATGGGCCATGCGCTTTCAAACATGCTGAGCTTCGCCGCATCAATGTGCTTGCCAAAAGTTGAGTGAATGCGAAATGCGCGCCCTTGGTAAGCGAGCTGGCACCACACGCCGGTCATTTCCGCAGGCCGTCCAACAAGGCTTTGTGAAAATCGTCCGGAGCCTGGATTTGCGGGGCATGCCCCAAATCCGGGAACTCGACCAGCCGCGCGTGCGGCATGCGCGCCGCCGCCGCCTTCCCCAATACCGGATAATTTCCCAACGTGGCGCGGACATCGGGCGGCGCAAGGTTCTTGCCGATCGCCGTCGTGTCCTTGTCGCCGATCATCAGCAGCACCGGCACTGAAATCTTTTCGAATTCATAGAACACGGGCTGGGTGTAGATCATGTCGTAGAGCAGCGCCGAATTCCACGCCACAACGTCGCGCCCAGGTCCGCGATACATTCCCGCCAGCATTTGCACCCAACGCTCATATCCCGGTTCCCATTTTCCGGCGTAATAGGTCGTGCGCTCATAGTCGCGAATGCTGTCGGCGGTGGTTTTGAGTTCCTGCCGATACCACGCGTCGACGCTTTGCCAGGGGACGCCCTTTGCTTTCCAATCCTCAAGCCCTATCGGATTGACGAGCACAAGTTGTTCCACGTCGTCGGGATACATCAGCGCATAGCGCATGCCGAGCATTCCGCCGTTCGAATGCCCGATCATCGTTACGCGGTTCAGTCCAAGCGAAGCCATGAGGGCGCGGGTGTTGCCCGCGAGTTGCTGGAAACTGAACTGGTAATGCTTCGGTTTGCTCGATTTGCAGAAGCCGATCTGATCGGGCGCAATCACCCGATATCCTGTGTCGCGCAAGACCGCGATTGTGTCTTGCCATGTCGCGGAACAAAAGTTCTTGCCGTGGAGCAGGATTGCCGTCTTGCCGTTCGGCGCCGCCGGTTTCACGTCCATGTAAGCCATTTCCAGGGTCTCGCCCTGGGACGTGAAGGAGAAATGCGACACTGGCCAAGGGTACTCGAAGCCTTCCAATTGCGGCCCGTAAGACGGATTGTCGTTAGCAGCCATTGCGCGAGAGGGCGCGCCTGATGCGGTGCCTGCACCTAGGACCAACATATATAACATGGTGCAGAAGCGCATGCTCATCCTCGGCGTCACAATTTAGCTGACCTTGTCAACTTTCGCAGCCTCACCACGAAATAACCTTGCGGTCACGCACGAACTTGCCGGTGAGGCTTTGCGGCGCATCGAGCGCAAGCCAGACGGCGGTGTCCGCACCGTCGGCGACATCGCGCGTGGCATGTGCGCCGCCCATGTCGGTCTTCACCCAGCCCGGACACACCGCGTTGACCGCGACGGCGCCGCGCAGCTCCGCAGCCAAAATCGCGGTCACGGCATTGAGCGCGGTTTTTGAAATACGATAGGCGGCATAACCGCCGTTATTGTCGTTGAGCGCGCCCATGCCGCTCGACATGTTGACGATGCGCGCGGATTTGCTGCGCTTGAGCAAAGGCGCGAGCGCCTGCGCCAGATGCAGCGGCCCGAGCGCATTGGTTTCCAGCGTGGTCCGGACCGTTGCGAGTTCGACCTGGAGCGCCGGCGCTTCGCCCTTGGCAATGATCCCGGCGTTGTTGATCAGCACGTCGAGCCGGCCGTGCTGATCATTCACGGCATCGCGCAACGCGGCAATGCTCTGTGCATCGGTGACATCGAGCGGTAGAAACGAGGCGGCAAGTTTCTCCGCCGCGAGTTTTTTGATCGCGGCCGCGCCGGCAGCGGGTTTGCGCGCGGTCAAAATGACGTTGGCGCCGCGGGCAGCGAGCTGGCGACAGATCTCAAAACCGATGCCCCGATTGCCGCCGGTGACGACGATGACCTGGCCATCATCCATGCGCGCCATGCGGCGTCACGCCGGCTGCAGCAGCTTGAAGGCGTGGAACCAATCGTTGCGGATAAAGCCCGGAATGCACCACAGCATGCACAGCGGCTCGATCGCGCGGGCGGCTTCGGCCTTGCCCATATCGGCGGTCTCCCAGCCGAACTGATCGCAGATGCCGCGCACGGTCGCCTTGGCGTTGTCGTCGTTGCCGCAGATGAACATGGTCGGCTTGCCGCCGGGAAATTTCGGGTTGATCATCGCCGCGTTGCCGACGGAATTGAAAGCCTTGACGAAATGCACGTCGGGCAGCGCCGCTCTGCAGCCGTTCCATCAACGATTGATCGAGATTGGTGAAAAACTTCAGCACGCCGTTGGCGGGCGGCGCGTCCGCAATCGGATTGGTGGCGTCGATGACCGGCTTACCTGCCATGTTGGCCGCGCCGGCCGCCTTGAGCGCGTCAAGCGCAACGGTGCCTTTGACCGCAAGCACCATGAGTTCGCCGAACTTCGCGGCATCGGCAAAGCGGCCGGTCTGTGCGGCTTTATTTTGCGCGACGAAGTCCTTCAGCTTGCCCGATGTCGCGAGTGCCGAGCATGACCTGATGCCCATGCTTGAGAAATCCGCCGGCGAGAGCTTTCGCCACGTCACCCGACCCAAGTATCCCAACTTTCATCTCTGTCCTCCCGCTTGGCGCTCGCACCCGCGCGCGGTGGCGCATATTGACCGCGCGTACCGATGCCATTCGCGCGTTGGCTATATATTTGGCCGCGAGCGGCCGCAGAGGAAGGGGCCCTGCCCGCTTCCTCATTCGGGCGGCCGCTCGCTCTCCGCTGCGCGCAACGAACCGTTCACCAACCGGTGCCGGATTTGATCTGCCGCAAGGCAACGCGACGATTTTACGCCGATAAGCGCCTCGACAATTATGCTAGAACCACTCTAAAAAGAGCCCGCGGTCGGCTCTTGCCGTCCCCGGAAGGGAAATTCATGGATTACAGTGCCTACTTTACCGCCGCGCTGGCCCGCCTGCACAACGAGCGGCGCTATCGGGTCTTTGCCGATCTCGAACGAATTGCCGGCCGCTTCCCGCATGCGGTCTGGCATTCGCCGCAAGGCCCGAAGAACGTCGTGATCTGGTGCTCGAACGACTATCTCGGCATGGGCCAGCATCCGAAAGTGATCGGCGCCATGGTCGAGACCGCAACCCGGATGGGTACTGGCGCCGGCGGCACCCGCAATATTGCCGGCAACAATCACCCATTGGTCGAACTCGAGCGCGAACTTGCCGATCTGCACCGCAAGGAAGCAGCGCTGGTTTTCACCTCCGGCTACGTCTCCAACGAGACTGGGATTTCGACGCTCGCCCGGCTGATGCCAAACTGTCTGATTTTGTCAGACGCCTTGAACCACAATTCGATGATCGAAGGCGTGCGGCAGGCGCACTGCGAGAAGCACATTTTCCGCCACAACGATTTGGCTCACCTCGAAGAGCTATTGGCCGCCGCCGATCCGGAGCGGCCGAAGCTGATCGTGTTCGAGAGCCTCTATTCGATGGACGGCGACGTCGCGCCGGTGAACCGCATCTGCGACCTCGCCGATCGATACCGGGCCATGACTTATATCGACGAGGTGCACGCGGTTGGGATGTATGGCCCGCGCGGCGGCGGTATCAGTGAGCGCGACGGCGCCGCCGGCCGCGTCGACGTGATCGAAGGCACGCTCGCCAAAGCGTTCGGTTGTCTGGGCGGCTATATCGCCGGATCGTCTGCGGTGATCGATACCGTGCGCTCCTACTCGCCGGGCTTCATTTTCACCACCGCACTGCCGCCTTCGGTCTGCGCTGCGGCGACTGCCGCGATCCGGCATCTGAAGACCTCACAGTGGGAACGCGACCGCCATCAGGATCGCGCCGCGCGCACCAAGGCCGTGCTCGCGGCCGCGGCGTTGCCGGTGATGACCAGCCCCACGCACATCGTGCCGGTCTTTGTCGGCGATCCCGAACTGTGCAAGGAAGCAAGTGATCTTCTGCTTGCTGAGCACGGCGTTTACATTCAGCCGATCAACTATCCAACGGTGCCGAAAGGCAAGGAGCGGTTGCGCATCACGCCAAGCCCGTATCACGACGACGGCCTGATCGACGCGCTTGCCGAGGCGCTCGTTGATGTCTGGCACAAATTGGGGTTGCCGTTCAGAGAACGCGCGCTCGCCGCGGAATAGCCATCATTCCGCGGCACGGGCTTTTGCCCTCTCCCCTTGTGGGAGAGGGCAACGTCAAACTCTAAGCTGGCACAGATGGGTGAGGGGTGTGGCCAGGACCCCTCACCCAATCTTGTTGTTGGACCGCCGTGCCGCCCTCTCCCGCAAGGGGAGAGGGCACAGCGATGGCACGCCGAACAAAGCGGCCCTTACAGAGCGTCATTTGTTCTTCTTCACGATCCGCCGCGCTGCGATCGCCACCGTGAAGGTGACGACGAGAAAACGCGCGACGTGGTGCGCCCCGACATAGACCGGATCGAGATGGAGCGCGAGCGCGAGCACCATCATCGTGTCTTGCGCGCCGGGCGAAAAGGCAACCACGACGTTGGCAGTCGGAAACGGAAAGAAATGCGCTGCGATCAGCGCGAACAAAGTGGCGATCGAGAGCGAGACGGCGAACGAGCCGAACGCCGCGCCGAGATAGCTCGACGATCAACCGCGGCGTCGTATTGGCGAAACGTGAGCCAACGACCGCGCCAAGAACGATAACCGCGGCGCTGCCGATCCACCACGGCAACGACGGCTTGGGCGAGGCCGGTGCCGTGCAGGACGGCGGACCCGGCCATGGCGCCGAACAGAAGTCCGCCTGGAAATCTGATGCGCGCCATAGCGAGGCCCGCGGCGACTGACACGACCACAACAATCAACATTTCCGGCAACGCGGAAAGGCCGGCCGGCCCGCGCGCGACCGGTATGGCCGGCGCCACCAATCCAAATAAAGCGAGCCCGCCGGGTATGCCGACGGTCAAGAGCAGTACGCGCATCGTCTGCACAATCGCGATGGCACGCAGGTCTGCGCCAAGCTCGGTCGAGAGCGCAATCACCTGGATGAGCGAGCCTGGACTTGCACCCATGAGCGCCGAGAGCGGATCCCAGCGATGCACCACCCGCAGATAGGTCGTGGTCGCCGCAATCATCACGACCGAAGCCACCATCAGGATTGCAACACTCGCCGGGTAGGTGGTGAAACCCCTAAGCGTCTGCGGCGTGACCACGGCGCCAAGCAGGATACCGACGATGACGTAGCAGACCCGCGCAAGCCCGACGGGCACTCTGACCGGACGCCCAACCAACGCCGCGATGGTTACCGCGATCACCGATCCGGAAACGAGGCCGGCGGGAAAACCTAACAAGGCAAATATGAGCCCGCCGGCGGTCGCGATCAGAAGCGTTTCGGCGGGCGCGATCAGCGCGCGAGCGGAGGAAGGGCAGGCCACATCGGCTCCAGCATCAATGCCGCCTGCCGCCAGCGCCGTCAAATGACGCTGCCGCAGCCACACAATGTGCCGGGTGCATGGCGCAGCGCTTGGGCACGGCTGCCGATGCCGGCCAATGGACAGCCCCGCTAAACTATGGTGATTTAACCGAAATTAATCGCACCTGAGGTTGCAAAAGCGCCGGGGTCGACCAGGGAAACGCCATGCTGCAGGGCTGGGTCGTCGTCGTTATCGCGCTCGCCTATATCGGCTTTTTGTTCCTGGTGGCGAGCTACGGCGACCGGCGACATGAAGTCACGCGCGGCAGCCGCGCGCGACTTCTGATCTATCCGCTTTCGTTGGCGATCTACTGCACATCATGGACGTTCTTCGGCTCGGTCGGCGTCGCCGCGCGCACCGGTTTTGATTTCCTCACCATTTACATCGGCCCGGTGTTGATGGTCGGGCTTGCCTATCCGCTTATCATCCGCATCGTGCGGCTGGCGAAAGGCCAGAACATCACCTCGATTGCCGATTTCATCGCCGCGCGCTATGGCAAGAGCCAGGCGGTTGCGGCGACCGTGGCGCTGATCGCGATCGTCGGCATGATCCCTTACATCGCACTCCAGCTCAAAGCGGTATCGGCGTCGGTCGGCACCATTCTCGCGGCGGCCTCAGCGGGAAGCAGCGCGGCGCAACCGCTGCTGGGCGACATCGCGCTGTTTGTCGCAATGCTGATGGCGGCGTTCGCGGTGCTGTTCGGCACCCGGCACATCGACGCCACCGAGCATCAAGACGGGCTGATGCTGGCGATCGCGACCGAATCGGTGATCAAGCTCGTCGCCTTTCTCGCCGTCGGAACCTTCGTCACCTTCGTCATGTTCCCAGGGCCGCTGGCGCTGTTCCAGGCCGCGCTGCAACAGCCGCAGACGGCCGCCGTGCTCACTCACCCGCCTTCGGCGGCTACGTTCCTCGCCATGACCGTACTGTCGCTGTTTGCGATCGTGTTGTTGCCGCGGCAATTCCACGTCGCCGTGGTCGAGAACCACAGCGAGGCCGAAGTTCGCCGTGCCGCCTGGCTGTTTCCGGTTTATCTCGTGCTCATCAATCTGTTCGTGATGCCGATCGCCATGGCCGGCCTGTTGACGTTTCCAGCCGGCGGCACCGACGGCGACATGTTCGTGCTGGCATTGCCGTTGAAAGCCCATTCCGAGCTGTTGGCCCTGATCGCCTTCGTCGGCGGCCTGTCGGCTGCAACCGCGATGGTGATCGTCGAATCGGTCGCGCTCGCGATCATGGTGTCGAACGACATCGTGATACCGCTGGTTCTCAAGCGCCGTGCGGCGGACTCCGGCGAGCCGAGCGACGCCGGCGCGCAACTCCTGACCGTGCGCCGTATCGCGATCTTCGCCATTCTGTTTCTTGCCTACATCTATTATCGCTCGGCCGGACCGGCGCAGCTCGCTTCTATCGGTCTGCTTTCATTTGCCGCCGTCACCCAGTTGACGCCGGCGTTCTTCGGCGGGTTGATTTGGCGGCGCGGCACGGCACAGGGTGCGATCGCCGGCATGACCGCCGGCATTCTGGTTTGGGCCTACACGTTGCTGCTGCCGAGCATCTCCGAGGCCGGCGTTATCGGCGAGCTCCTCAGCGACGGGCCGCTCGGTCTCGCCTGGCTCCGGCCTCAAGCGTTGTTTGGTCTTGATCTGCCGCCGCTCGTTCACGGGGTCGTTCTCAGCCTTGTTGCGAATATTGTCCTTTATGTCGCCTGCTCGCTGGCGCGGCGGCCGACCGCGATCGAACGCGTACAGGCCGATGTATTCGTGCCTTCGTCGCTGGCCCCGATGGCGCCGAGTTTCCGGCTGCGGCGTGCATCGGTCACCACCGAGGAATTGATCGCGACCATCGCCCGCTATCTCGGGGAGGAACGCACGCGCAAATCTTTCGCCAGCTTCGCCGCCTCGCGCCGCGTCAGCCTGGCGCCGCAGGTCGAGGCTGACTTTCAACTGCTGCAATACGGCGAATATCTGTTGGCTTCGGCAATCGGCGCCGCATCGTCGCGGCTTGTGCTCTCGCTCCTGTTGCGCAAGCGCACCGTGTCGACCAAGGCGGCGCTCAAGCTGCTCGACGACGCCAACGCGGCAATTCACTACAACCGCGAAATCCTGCAGACCGCGCTCGACCACGTGCGCCAGGGGATCGCCGTATTCGACAAAGACCTGGCCCTGGTCTGCTGGAACCGGCAGTTCGGCGAAATCTTCGATCTGCCGCATTCGCTCACGCGCATAGGTATCGCGCTCGACGAGATCCTTCGCCATATCGCGAAGGAGGGCGCGGGCGATGTACGCGATCTCGAGGAGGAGGAGGTCGCCCAGCGTGTCGCCAAGTACACTTTGGAAGCCGAGCCGTTTCTCGAGCGCATTGCCGAGCGCGGGTTGGTAATCGAAGTCCGCGCCGACCGCATGCCCGATGGCGGTCTCGTTACGACGTTTACCGATATCACACCGAGCGTGAAGGCCGCCGAGGCGCTGGAACGCGCCAACGCCACGCTGGAGCGGCGCGTCCGCGAACGCACCGGCGAGTTGACGCGGCTCAACGCGGAGCTTGAGCGCGCCAAGGCCGAAGCCGACGATGCCAACGTCTCGAAGACCCGCTTCATCGCCGCGGCAAGCCACGACATCTTGCAGCCGCTCAACGCTGCGCGGCTTTACGTTACCAGCCTGATCGAGCGGCAGGAGGACGGCGAGGACGCGAACCTGGTGCAGAATATCGACGCGTCGCTGGAAGCTGTCGAAGAGATATTCGCGGCCCTGCTCGACATTTCGCGGCTCGACACGGGCGCGATGCAGCCGGAACTGACCGATTTCCGCATCAGCGAATTGCTGCAACGGCTGGAAGTGGAATTCGCGCCGCTCGCGCGCGAAAAGGGGCTCGATCTCATTTTCATGCCCTGTTCGCTCGGGGTGCGCTCAGACCGGCGGCTGCTGCGGCGGCTCTTACAGAACCTCGTGTCTAACGCGATCAAATACACGCCCAAGGGCAGCGTGCTGGTCGGCTGTCGGCGCCGCGGCGCGCGGCTGCGCATCGAGGTGTACGATACCGGCATCGGCATTCCACACGCCAAGCGCCGCGCGGTGTTCAAGGAATTCCATCGTCTCGATCAAGGCGCGCGGGTCGCGCGCGGTGTGGGGCTGGGCCTGTCGATCGTCGAGCGCATCGCGCGCGTGCTCGACTGTGAACTGGCGCTCAAATCCAGCGTCGGCCGCGGCTCGCGGTTTTCCGTCGAGGTGGCCCGGGCGACCACCGCGATCGTCGAGCCGGCGTTGCATGCCGTTCCGAAAGCCGCCACCGGGCAACTTGCGGGAACCGTCGTGCTCTGCATCGATAATGAGCGAACCATCCTTGACGGCATGCAGACGCTGCTCGGCGGTTGGGGTTGCCGCGTGCTCAAGGCTGCGGACCTTGCCGAAGCGCTGGCGGCGATTGGGAGCAGCGGTCTCGAACCGGACGGACTCCTGGTCGACTACCACCTCGACGGTGGCAATGGTCTCGGCGCCATCACCGAACTGCGCCGCCGTTACGGCCACGACCTAGGCGTCATCCTGGTCACCGCCGATCGTTCCGTGCATGTCCGCGAGGAGGCCCGCGCCGCCGGCGTACTGGTCCTCAACAAGCCGGTGAAGCCTGCTTCGCTCCGCGCCCTCATGACGCAATGGCGTGTGCAGCGCGTCGCGGCGGAGTGATGAAGCAAGGCTTCAAGTAAATTTTGCAAATTCTGCGACCACCCGCTCGTAGACCTTGCGCTTGAACGGCACCACGAGAGCCGGAAGGTTTTGCAGCTTTTCCCAACGCCACTCCACAAACTCCGGCTGGTACCCTCCGGCCGGATGCTCAATGTCGATCTCGCTCTCCGCGCCGGTAAACCGCAACGCAAACCATTTTTGCGTCTGGCCGCGGTATTTGCCGTTCCACGCGTACCCGGCGATCGCCGGCGGAATATCGTAATTGAGCCACTCGGCAATCTCGCCGAGACGTTCCACGGAACTGATGTTGGTCTCTTCATGCAATTCACGCAGAGCTGCCCGCTGCGGATCCTCACCTGGATCAATGCCGCCCTGGGGCAGTTGCCAGACATGCGTACTATCGACGTGCTCGGGACCATCGATGCGGCGGCCGATAAAGGCAAGCCCGGCGCGATTGAGCACCATCAGGCCGGCACAGGGACGATAGGGGAGGTCTTCGAAAGACATACTGAACAGCGAACCGCGAGTGGTGAGTAGCGAACAGTGGGATAGCGACTTTAATCTATTTGTTATTTCGCCATTCCGCCATTCGCCCTTCGCTCTAGCTCTGCTTCGCCTTCACCGCGACGGCGGTGATCGGCACCAGCAACAGGCCGCGGCTTTCCGCCGCCTTGGCCCATTTTGAGATATGCTCGAGCGATACCGGCAGCGCGGACGACATGCCGACGGCAAAGGTGCGCTCGCGCGCTGCCATTTCCAGGCGACCGAGCGCGTGGTCGATCTCTTCGGGCGTAGGCACCGCATCGATAATCACGTCGGCCTTGGCGAACGGCAGACTATTAGCTCCGGCGATCCGGCCAGCGACGCTCCGCGCATTGGCGCCGTCGTCGACAAAAATCAGCCCGCGTTTGGCAGTTTCGCGCAGGACCGGAGCGAACGACTGCTCGGAAGCGGTGAAGCGCGCCCCCATGGCGCCGATGATACCGACGTAACCTTGAATGCGGCTCATCAGCCAGTGCAGCCGCTCAAGATTTTGCTCCGGCGTAAGCGAGGTCAGCAGCGTCTGCGGGCCGGAATCGTTGTCGGGATAGCTGTACGGCTCTAGGGGCACTTCCAGCAGAATCTCGTGCCCTGCCCCCCGTGCGCGCGCGACCGAGCCCTCGACGTCTGAGCCATAAGGCATAAAGGCGAGCGTCACCGCACCCGGCATCTTGGCGATTGCCGCCGCGGTGCCACTCGCGCTGACACCAAGACCGCCGATGATGAGCGCAACGCGGGGCGCATCGGGCCGGCCGGGCAGCGGCGTTACCGGCCGGGCAAAGGCTTCCGCCGGGCGCCTGCCGTCAGCGGCGATTTTTGGAATCGGGCCGCGCGGCGTCATCTCGACAAGCGCTTGATCAAGCGCGGGACTTTTCGGCGGACTGGCGCCATCCCCGCCATTGGGGATCACCACCTCCTGCCGCGCCCCGGTCTTGCCGTCGATAATAGTGACCGTCTTGCTGCCGGCTGCGGCGTTGTTTTGCGCTGACGGCGCCGGCATGGTTGCCGGACCGCTTCCCGGAGGCTGCGCGCCGGGAGCCGCTTCCGGCATGGAAGGCGTTTCGGATTTCTTCGCGGCCACAACGGGCTGCAGGTCGATCGGCACAGCAACCACCGGCTCGCCGCCGAGCGGATTCTCGCCAACGATGGCCCAAACAACAAACGCAGCGAAAAAGAGTGCGAGCGCGCCGGCAATAACCTGCGGCACTGAAACTGGCAGTCGCCAACGACGCTTCGCCGGTTGCTGGCCGAGCGGCGCGCTCAGGTCGTCGGCCGTCATGGCTCAGTCCGCCAAATAATGTCCCGGCGAATCATGGCCGACAGCTTATCACGGGAGCCAAAGTACCCGTCCGCAACCGAGGGCTTTTGCCCGCCCCGCCGGGCTCCCCGGCGCTCCGGACGACCGATGATTGGAAGCCAAAAAAAAGCGGGGCGGCTCGTGGCCGCCCCGCATTCGTATCAGGGAAGCGCCGCTTAGTTGGGAACGGCGGTCTTGGGGTTCGGGGGGAAGGCGGCATCGCTAACGGCGCCGCGCAGGAGATCGAGCGCCTCCTTGAGCGCCTTGTCGTCCTTTTCATCCGGCGGCACGTAGGACTGCGACCCGGACTCTTCGCTGCCTTCAGCCTTGAGGTGACCGCGCAGCGATGCCTCGCCCTTGGTGTCGGTCCGCGCCTTGAGATCGTCCGGCACGTCCTGCAGCACCTCGATGTCGGGCGTGATGCCCTTGGCTTGGATGGAGCGGCCCGAGGGCGTGAAGTAACGCGCCGTGGTCAGCCGCAGCGCGCCGTTGCCGGCGCCGAGCGGAATGATGGTCTGCACCGAGCCCTTGCCGAACGAGCGCGTGCCGACCAGCGTAGCGCGCTTATGGTCCTGCAGCGCGCCGGCCACGATTTCCGAGGCCGAGGCCGAACCGCCATTGATCAGAACGATCACCGGCTTGCCCTTGGTCAGATCGCCCGGCCGGGCATTGAAGCGTTGGGTTTCCTCGGCGTTACGGCCACGGGTCGAGACGATTTCGCCCTTGTCCAGGAACGCGTCCGACACCGAGATCGCCTGATCGAGCAGGCCACCCGGATTGTTACGAAGATCGACGACGTAGCCTCTGATCTTGTCGGCGCCGAGTTGCGAATTGAGCTCGTTGATCGCCTTCTTCAGACCATCGGTCGTCTGCTCGTTGAACTGGGTGATGCGGATATAGCCGACGTCTTCGCCCTCGTTATGCGAGCGGACCGATTTCACCCGGATCACGTCGCGCACAATGGTTACGTCGATCGGCTTGTCCTGCCCTTTGCGCATGATGGTGAGCTTGATCTTGGTGTTCACCGGACCGCGCATCTTCTCGACCGCCTGGTTCAGCGTCAGGCCCTGCACCTGCTCATCGTCGAGCTTGGTGATGATATCGTTGGCCATAACGCCGGCCTTGGCCGCCGGCGTTTCGTCGATCGGAGCGACTACCTTCACCAGGCCGTCTTCCATCGTGACCTCGATGCCCAGTCCGCCGAATTCGCCGCGCGTCTGCACCTGCATGTCACGGAAGCTCTTCGGGTCCATGTAGCTCGAATGCGGATCGAGCCCGGCCAGCATGCCGTTGATCGCCGATTCGACCAGTTTGCTGTCGTCGGGTTTTTCGACGTAGTCAGCGCGAACACGCTCGAACACGTCGCCGAACAGATTAAGCTGGCGGTAAGTGTCCGACGAAGCCGCTTTTGCGCTCGACCCGACGAATGCGATGTGTGGCTGTGTCGCCAGGAGCGCGAGACCGGCACCTGCGACCGCGCCAAGGAAAATCAGGGAAGTTTTGCGCATCATCCGCGAACCTTTTCACCTTCGTTTGTTGCCCACCATGGGCTTGGATCAATAGGAGCGCCGTCTTTACGGAACTCCACATAAAGCACAGGCTGCTTGGACTTGGTCGCCGCGGCCGCGGATACCTGCGATCCGCCGCCCATCACCGCTACGGGTTCACCAGTCAATACAAACTGGCCGAGATCGACGGAAATCCGTTCCATCCCCGCTAGTAGCACATGATACCCGCCGCCGGCATTCAGGATCAAGAGTTGCCCATAGCTGCGAAACGTGCCGGCGTAAACTACCCAGCCGTCGCACGGAGATGTGATCTGCGCACCGGCGTGGGTGCCAATGGTGAGGCCCTTTTGTGTTCCGCCAAGGCCGTCAGGGGCGCCGAATTCGCGGACTTTCGCGCCGTTAACGGGCAAACGCAGGTGTCCTCGCGTGGCGGCGAAGGCGACCGCGGGCACCAGACGGCCGGGATCCTTAAGGGCGGCAAGATCGGGGCGCGTCGCGTCCTCCTCGATCGAACGGGCCTCAGCATGGGCGGTGCGGCCGGCCGAATCGAGGCCCAATTCGAGTTTGGCGATGAGTTCCTTAAGGCTGTCGACCTGGCGCGCCAAATCGGCGGCGCGTGAACGCTCCGCTTCAAGCGCCTGCTCGGTAGCCGCTTGCTTGCTTTGCCGCTCGTCAATCAGCACGTTCAACCGCAACTGCTCGCGCCCGAGCAAATCGAGATCGCGCGACAGGTGCTCATTTTCACCGACGATAGTTTTGCGCACTCGCACGAGATCGGCGAGATCGCCGGCAAGCGCGTCGGCCTGCACCCGCATATCCGGAAGCATAGCGCTAAGCGTGATCGCCGTGCGCACGGCTTGCAGGGCGTCTTCCGGCTGCACCAGGAGTGCAGGCGGCGGCTGATGCCCCACCCGTTGCAGCACGGCGAGGATTTCGACGATCACGGCGCGGCGCTCGTCGAGCGACTTACGAATGAAAACTTCCTGTTCGTCGAGCGGCTTCAAGCGGGTACGCGTAGCTTCGATGCTGGCCTCGACAGTGCGCACGCGCGCGGCGGTATCGATGAGTTGCTGATTGAGCGCACGCCGATCATCACCAAGCGCGTCGATCTCGCGCCGCAGCTTTGCCTGGCTTTCTGCCGACTCGCGCTCTTTGGCCCGCGCGGCATCGAGCTCCTGATCGTGCTGCTTGAGAGCGTCGGCATCTGTTGTCGCCGGCGCGGCGTCCGGTGCCGGGGGAAGAGCAGAGGGAAGAAATGGCACGGGCGGCTGCGGTATCGGCGCTTGAACTGGACCGGCAGGCGCTTGGCTCTGAGCGGTTTGGGCGACTGCTCCTGAATCGGCGCCGAGCGGCAAGGCCAAGAACAAGGCCGACCCGAGCACAAAGCGCGGATCCGTGCGATGCGGCCAGCGGAGAATCATGTTGTCCAAGAGTAAGCGCCAAGCTGTGGAACGCAAGATAAGCACAAGAACGAAACAAAGCAGATGTGATGCGTCCGGAATAAGACGCCAGGCCCGATCAAATCGTCACAAATCGGTGAGGCAAGATTAAGAAGAATTCAGGTCCGCACGATTGTTAATCTCACGCCCGATGATAGGGGTGCCCGGCAAGGATGGTGCCGGCGCGATAAAGCTGTTCAAGCAACATGATGCGCACCAGTTGATGCGGCCAGGTGGCGGCGCCAAAGGCGAGCCGGACCTTGGCCCGTTCCACCAGGCTAGGCGCGAGGCCGTCGGCGCCGCCGATAATAAAACATGCCGCCGCGCGATCTTCCGCCCGCCATTCGCGCAGCAGCGCTGCAAGCGTAGGACTCTCCAGACTTTCGCCGCGCTGGTCGAGAATAACAACGATCGCGCGATCGGGAATGACGTTGGCGAGCGCGATCGATTCCTCGGTGCGCCGGCGCTCGGCATCCTGTGCCCGGCTTTCACGAATTTCTACAATTTCGATTTCCCGCAAGCCGAGCGGGCGTCCTGTCGCCGTCGCGCGCTTGCAGTAGGACGCTGCGAGTTCGCGCTCAGGTCCTTGTTTGAGCCGGCCGACAGCGGCGACAACAATGCGCATAATGTGACACGCGGAGGACAGCTAGGGCGCACGGGAATACTGGCCCGTCTTCCGGGCAACACCACATCGCCCTCACTGGCGCAAGCGCGTTAACTCGCGCGCCGCTCCGACCGGCTGGCCGACCACATCTTCTCGAGATTGTAGAAGGCCCGCACTTCGGGACGAAAGACGTGGACGATCACATCGCCCGCGTCGATCAGCACCCAGTCGCAATGCGGAACACCTTCCACCCGGGCCGCAACGCCGACTTTATGCAGGTCCTCGACGACCCGGTCGGCGACTGAGCCGACATGGCGCTGCGACCGACCGGAGGCTACGACCATGTAGTCGCCGATCGACGATTTGTCCCGAAGATCTATGGTGAGGGTGTCCTCCGCCTTCATATCGTCGAGGCGGGCGAGGACTAAACTGAGGATCTCCTCGGCGTCAGGACGCATTCTGGAGACCGGTTCGGGCACGCGACGTTCGGCCCGAAGAGTTACAGGTGTGGACAGGGGTCCTTATCCTTTCGCTCCTTTTCGGCCCCGGCCATCGATGCCGAGGCCATGAGTAAGATAGGCACGCCAGGTTAACAGTTTCAACTCCTTGCAGTCACACTGTTGCAACGTTTTACTGCGCTCGCACTCACCGATCGTGCAAGGCTCGTGCCGCCCGTAGCGCAGTCGAGGACAAGGGCGACTTGAGTCCGTGCAGGTAAATCCACGCCGGCGGTGTTCGTTCCGGCAGCGTCCGCGCCGCTGTTTCGGGGATACGCGACCGTTCCAGCGCCTGACCGGCCACGCCCGCCCTGGCGTACAGGCTCGGTCCGAGACGATCAACGACTGCAATCGGCACCAGCGCCGCAATGCCGCGCCAACGCTGCCAACGATGGAAGCTGCGGAGATTATCGGCGCCCATGATCCAGACAAAGTGCACACGCGGGCAGCGCCGGACCAGACAAGCGACCGTCTCGTAGGTGTAGCGGGTACCGAGCCGGTCTTCGAGATCGGTGACGTCGATGCGCGGATGATTCGCGAGCGCTCGTGCGGCGGCGAGGCGCTCGGCGAGCGGCGCGAGGCGGCTGGTGTCCTTCAACGGATTGCCGGGAGTCACCAGCCACCAGACCCGATCGAGGCCGATCCGGTTCATGGCGAGCAGACAGGCAGCGCGATGTGCCGCGTGCGCCGGATCGAATGTGCCGCCGAACAGCCCGATGCGCATACCGGGCGCATTCGGCGGCAGGATTACCCGCGCATCAGCCATTTCCGACCCTCGCCCGCTAGGGGCAGAGGGAACAGCGGCCGCCGCGCGCGGAAGCGGGAACTCACGGTTCATGGCCGTCAGAAACAACCCCCTCCCCCACGTGTCATCCGCCGACCGCCATTGCCGACAAGTCGCGGCGGAGGAGACGAACTTTATGGTCGCGTCTGTCCACTGCCATGGATGCGGTATTTGAAACTGGTTAGCTGCTCGACACCGACCGGGCCGCGCGCATGCAGTCTGCCGGTAGCGATGCCGATCTCGCCGCCGAAGCCGAATTCCCCGCCATCGGCAAATTGCGTGGACGCGTTGTGCAGGACGATCGCCGAGTTCTACTTGCCGCAAAAACTTCTCCGCCGCAGTGCGGTTTTCAGTAACGATGGCATCGGTGTGGTGCGAGCCATAACGCTCGATATGAGCGATCGCCCCATCGACGCCGCCGACAACGCCCGCGGTCACAACGGCGTCGAGATATTCGGTGCTCCAGTCCGCTTCGCTCGCCGGCTTCACGCGAGAATCGGTCGCCTGTACGGCCGCATCGCCGCGAACCTCGCAACCAGCATCGATGAGCATGGTCACGAGCGGCTTGAGCAATTTCGGTGCGCCAGCGCGATCGACCAGCAAAGTCTCGGCAGCCCCGCACACGCCGGTGCGCCGCATCTTCGCATTGAGCACGATTGATTTGGCCATCGGTAGTTTGGCTGCGCCGTCGACATAGACGTGACACACGCCTTCGAGATGCGCGAAGACCGGCACTCGCGCTTCCGTCTGTACCCGCTCAACCAGATCCTTACCGCCGCGTGGAACGATCACGTCGATCGCGCCATCGAGACCGGCAAGCATCATACCGACGGCAGCGCGGTCGCGCGTCGGCACCAGCGAAATTGCGGCGGTCGGCAGTTCGGCTTCGGCCAATCCTTCGACAAGCGCCGCATGAATCGCTCGTACCGAGCGAAAGCTTTCGGAGCCGCCGCGCAAGATGACGGCGTTCCCAGCCTTCAGGCACAGTGCCGCGGCGTCCGCAGTGACGTTGGGCCGGCTCTCGTAAATGACGCCGACAACGCCGAGCGGTACCCGCACACGCTCGATGCGCATTCCGTTAGGACGGCGCCACGACGCGATAACGGCGCCGACGGGATCTTTTAGCTTGCGGATGATGTCGAGCCCGGCCGCCATGGCTTCGATCCGCTTTGTATCGAGCGTAAGCCGATCAAGAAATGCGACAGTCGCGCCCTTAGACTTTGCCTCGACCACGTCCTCCGCATTAGCCGCGAGGATCGCCGGCTGCGTCCGGCGGATAGCCTTGGCCATAGCGGCAAGCGCGCGATTCTTCCGTGCCGCCGGCGCGAACGCTAGCACGTAGGCCGCCCGGCGCGCCTCGCGGCCGATCTCGCGCATCGCCGCGTCGAGCTTGCCGGCACTCTCCACCGCCTTGAGCGGAGCATTCATGGCCTTGATCCGTCTAATGTTCGGACAATTCCTACCATGTTCGGTAAGGCCGGGCGAGGAGGCTTTACCCCAAGGTTGTCCACAGCGCTCCACAACCATTCCTGACATGTCAGCCGTTTCTACGTCACTGGTCGAGAAGCACAATCAAACGATGCGGCAACAGATGAAACGCTTTGGCCGGCTGACCGCAGCACATTCAAAAAAGCTCGCAAATCACTGTCACATGGTTTCGTTGTATGCGGTTTGGTACAATTTTGTACGGATCAATTCAGCAGTGAAAATGTCGCCCGCGATGGCGGCCGGCATTACCGATCATCTTTGGGAAGTCAGCGACATCGTGAACTTGATCGAATCACTAGAAGTTGGCGACCTGACATGACTGCTAGCCATAGTTGCGCCACGAATCGGCGTCGAAATCATCAATCTTCGTAACTCTAGGAACTCAAATGGTGACGAAAGAACAGCGGGAGGCCGCCTGGGAACGGGCGGCAACTATCCGTGGCAAAGACCCAAACATTTGGCGTCGGGATGAAATGGGCAATCCAGTTCGCCACGATCTGTATGGGACGCACGGCGAATATGGTTGGGAAATTGACCACCGGAATCCGGAATCGAAGGGGGGCACCGACCACGGTCGCAACCTTCGTATTTTGCAGCAGGCATCCAACGCTCGGAAAAGCGACAAGACCTAACTGGTCTCGTCGTCTGGCTCTTTGATGGCCTCGCCCTCAAAGACATACGAGTAATGGATTGCCGTACATAAGGCTTCCCGAAGTTCTTCGGGGGTAAGATTTTCGACGCCCACGCGCGTGCCCTCGGCGCCGAATGTAATCACCACTGCGCCCTTGTCGCCGTAATTGCGAGCAACCGCAGCGGCCGTGTGTCTCAGGCTTAGTGGCCGAACCGCCTTACTGGTCATCGTCATGGCCAGTTAACAGGTACGCGAGGCGGAACGTTCCCCTGTGAATAGCGGGGATGCCGCTTGACAGACGCGGGACCGTAATAATCTCAAAATCTTGGTCGTGCAGCATCGCGGTCAAGGTTCCCGGAAACTGTAACAGTGCCTCGTCGGGCGGTCACAGATTCCGGGGAACCTGTCCGAAGCAGACGGCGTTTCGCTCAAGTTCAGCAGGAGAGGGTCCCATGGGTATGTCACTACAACATTCTCCTACACGTCTGCCGCGGCGCTTGCCGATCGGTGCCAGATATGTGGTCGAGGGATACGGCGGCGGCGAGGGGAAACTGCGCGTCATTGCGCGCTACCTGCTTTTGCCGGACGGCAACCGGATCAATGTTCCAGGGGAACTTTCCCGGCCCGCCTCGCCGCTGGCACAAGCGGCCAGGCGACGCTCCGAACTCAAAGCGAGCCCGGCCAAAACGGCGCTCCCCGAAGGACCAAGAAAAATTCTCTACCCGCCGTGGAACCGCCTAGCGATACCAACGTTGAATGGATGGCGCCGGGCGAAGCCCCCCAGCCCCTCACCCTCAATCACCCGGCGTCGAACCCCGGTCGCTCCAGCGGCCGGGGTTCTCTTCTTTTGAGCTGAACATGATTTCGAGCTGAAAGTGACATGTTATTCGGGACTTACGACTAAGTCGTCGCGGTGGATCATCTCCGCGCGGCCGTTGTAGCCGAGGAGCACCGCGATATCAGCGGATGCGCGACCTCTGATTTTCTGCGCATCTTCTATGTCATAGGCGCAGAGCCCGCGGCCGATTTCCGCTCCGTCGGGACCGCGAATGAGCACGGCATCACCGCGCGCGAAACCGCCCTCGACACTGACGACGCCGGCTGGCAACAGGCTCTTGCCGCGCCGTAATGCTGCGACCGCCCCGGAATCGATCACCAGCACGCCCTTTGGTTCGAGCGCGCCGGCGATCCATTTCTTCCGGGCAGTTACCGGATTCGCCGCCGTGAGAAACCACGTGCACGGCGCGCCTTCTTTGATGGCGCGTAACGGATGATCGACACGACCAGACGCGATGATCATATGCGTGCCCGCGTTCGTGGCGATCCGTGCCGCTTCGATCTTGGTCTGCATGCCGCCGCGCGACAGTTCTGACGGCGCTGCGCCGGCCATTGCCTCGATTTCGGGCGTAATACGGGCGACGCACGGAACGTGCTGTGCCGACGCGACCGTATCGGGGGGGGCATTGTAGAGGCCGTCAACGTCCGACAGCAGCACCAGAAGATCAGCGCTGACCATGGTGGCGACACGTGCAGCAAGCCGATCATTGTCGCCGTAGCGAATTTCGTTGGTCGCGACCGTATCGTTCTCGTTGATCACCGGCAGGGCGCGCCACTCCAGCAGCGTATCGATGGTGGAGCGCGCGTTGAGATAGCGCCGTCGCTCTTCGGTATCGCCAAGTGTCACCAACACCTGGCCGGCAATGATCCCGTGCCGCGACAGCGCCTCGTTCCAGGTCCGCGCCAGTGCGATCTGCCCCACCGCGGCGGCGGCCTGGCTGTCTTCGAGCTTGAGTGGGCCGCCGGGAAGCTTGAGTACAGCGCGGCCAAGTGCAATGGCGCCGGAAGAGACGACCAAAACGTCGCGCTTGTCGCGATGAAGTTCGGCGAGATCCGCAACGAGCGAGACCAGCCACGATTCCTTGAGCCGGCCAGCCCGCGTATTGACCAGCAGCGAAGAGCCAACCTTCACGACGATGCGTCGGAAGTCAGCCAGCTTCGGCGTTGTCGCAACGGGCCGGGTCGAAAGACTTCCCGATGTGGTCACAGCTCGGCTTCTTGTTCCAGTTGCGCCTTGTTCTCAAGGCAATAATAACCGGACAATCGGCTGACAAGCTTGCGGCGCTTCCAGTCGTTGAGAATGCGGCTCACGTTCTCGCGCGCGATACCGGCCATGGCGGCGATATCGCTCTGCCCGATCTTCTGGCGGATCACGATGCGGCCCGAGCCGACGTCCTGGCCGAAATTCTCCGCCAGTTCGAGTAACGTCGAGGCGACGCGGCCTCTTAGAGGAAGGAAACTCCCGGCGGCGATCACTACGTCGGTTTCACGCAAGCGCGTCGAGAGAATCGTGACGAGCGATTTGTAGACCTCGGGATTCTTCTGAGCAAATGACTCGAACGCGCCGCGGCTGAGAAAACTCAACGTCGCCGGACGCACCGCAACCACCGACGCCGAGCGCGGCCGGCCGTCGATCATGGAAAGCTCGCCGACAATGGCGCCCGCACCGAGGAACGCAAGAATCCGCTCGCTACCGGTGCGCGAGACCATGGCCACTTTGAGCAAGCCGTCCTCGATGCGATAGCAGCCGTCGCCGGGGTCGCCGGCAAGAAAGAGCACCTCGTCGGCGGCAAGCCGCATCGGTTTTGCTCCGACAAACAGGTCGGTCGCGAGACGTTTGGGCAAACCCGATAACAGGCTTGGCCCCGGACGGCTGACTTTTGGCGCGGACTCCATGTCCCCCCCTCTGCAGGCACGCCTTTAACTCAAGCATGCGGCAGAATTTACGACAATAAAAGCCCGCCCGGATCTCTCGATCCGGACGGGTTCCAGTCGACCCTGTATAGGGCCGCAGGGGTGTTGGGGGGACCGAGTTTACACCCCTTGGTGGTCGCCGCCGGCCCGCGGGGGGTCGGGGGGGATCGCAGCACCGCCGGCGAACCAATCCTTTCGTTAAAAGTACCCTACTGGCACTGCTGCGAAGGCGAAGTGACCGAAATCACAGAACGCATCATTTCGAAGAAGACCCTGTTTGGCACCCAAAGGGGCGATTTGATGCGAGCAAGCGCGGAGCTTCATAGTCGCATCCGTCCGCCAGCTGGGCTGGCTAATCAGTAGATCGCGCGCCGGAGTTACTGGCGGGTCCTCGTCGGCGAGCACCATCAATTGTGCGGCGTTCGCACCTTAACTCCGGCGCGTTTTTCGATCGGCTGTATGACCGCGCTGACATCGGCTTCGGGTCCGAGTTCGTCGCAGGTAAGCTTCAGGAGCCGCGCCACTGTCGCGATCACGTCGGTCGGCACGCCCAGCGCTTCGCGTTCGGCGAGAAAAAGGTTGACGTCCTTCAGCAGCAGGCCGGCGGTGAAGCCCAGATTAAACGTGCCGGGCAAGATGGCTTTGGCGACTTTGTCTTCGGTCATGGTGTTGCGTCCAGTGCCGGCGTTGATCACATCGAGCATCAGGCGCGGATCGAGCCCCGCCTTCACCCCCGTCACCATGGCTTCTGATGTGGCCGCCATCGCGGTCGCTGACAGCACATTGTTGACGAGCTTCATGGTCTGGCCCGCGCCCGGCCGCTCGCCGAGATAGAAGAGCTTCCCGATCGCCGCCAGCGCCGGTTCGATTTTCGCAATCTCGCCGCGCGGACCTGAAGTCATAAGCGCGAGCGTGCCTTTCTCGGCGCCCGGTACGCCACCGCTCACCGGGCAATCGATCTGCAAGATGTCGCGTTTGGCGAGGAGCTTGAAGATGCGCTCGGCCATGACCGCGCCCGTTGTCGAAAGGTCGACAAAGCGGCGGACGCGTTTGCCCTCGATGATGCCGTTTGGACCGGTGGCAACCGCAAGCACGATGTCCGGCGTCGGCAGGCTTGCCATGACCGTCTCAGCGGCGTCGGCGACTTCCGCCGGCGAGCGTGCTGCAACCGCGCCGATCGCGGCGAGATTGCCGATCGCCTCCTGGCGGGTGTCGTAAACCACGACATGGTGCCCGGCTTCGACCAGCCGGCGCGCCAGGTGCGAGCCCATATTGCCGAGACCGATAAAGCCGATGTCCATTGCATTTCTCCGTTAGCTATTTTGCTGTGACCGACGACGGCAGGAATTCGGCGCGGGCCTTTGCGGTGTGTTCGCCGAGAGCGGGCACCGGACCGTAATGCCTCAACGTCGAAGCATGATATTCGCCGGGCGCCGGATACGAGACTGGGCCGCTTGGCGTGCCGACGGTGATCCGGCGAAGATGCGGATGGCGCGCGAGCGCCGCCACGTCGTTGATGCGCGCAAACGCGATATCGGCTGCGGCGAGTTTTTGCATCAGCAGCTTGGCGTCGAACGTGCGGGTGATGGCGGCAACCTTATCGTCGGTCTCGTCGCGCCGTTCCACACGGGCGAGATTGGTGGCGAAGTCGGGATCGGCGGCAAGCTCGGCGTCGCCAAGGACTTTTTCCGCCAGCACACGCCATTCGCGGTCATTCTGAATGCCGATGAGGATTTGCGCCCCATCGCTCGTCGGGAATGCGCCGTAAGGTGCGATGGCGGCATGGGTCAGTCCGACGCGCTGCGGCGGCTTGCCGGCTTCCTGTTGGATCAGCGGGACCGCCATCCAGTCAGCGATCGAGTCGAACATGGAAACCGAGAGTTCGGCGCCTTCGCCGGTCCGCTGCCGCGCCAGCAGAGCTTCGAGAATCGCTTCGTAGGCGTTCATCCCGGTTGAAACATCAACCACCGATACGCCGACGCGCGACGGCTCTGCCGTGCCGGTGATGGACGCCAAACCGACTTCCGCCTGGATCAAGAGGTCGTAGGCTTTTCGCTTGGCGAACGGACCGCTCTCGCCAAAGCCGGAGATCGAACAACAAATGAGCCGCGGATAGCCGCGCCGCAGCCGCGCAACCGGAAAGCCAAGCTTGCCAATCGTACCCGGTTTCAAATTCTGCACGAAAATGTCGGCGTGTTTGAGCATGGCTTCGAGCAGAGCCTTATCTTCGGGCTTGCCGAGATCGAGCACGACCGATTCCTTGCCGCGGTTGAGCCAGACGAAATAGCTGCACTCACCGTGCGCAAAGCCGTCGTAGTAGCGGCCGAAATCGCCTTCGGGCCGCTCGATCTTGATGACGCGTGCGCCGGCGTCGGCCAGCCGGCACGTGCACATCGGCGCGGCGACGGCCTGTTCAAGCGACACGACCAGAAGGCCGGAAAGCGGAAGTGTCATGCGTCGCTCGCCAAATCAATACGACCGCGGCAGGCCGAGCACGTGCTCGGCGATGTACGAGAGTACGAGATTGGTGGAGATCGGCGCCACCGTGTAAAGCCTAGTTTCGCGGAACTTGCGCTCGATGTCGAATTCCTCGGCGAAGCCGAAGCCGCCATGCGTCTGCAGGCACATGTCGGCGGCCGCCCACGAGGCTTCGGCGGCGAGATGCTTCGCCATATTCGCCTCGGCGCCGCAATCTTTCCCGGCCTCGTAAAGCGCCGCCGCCTCGCGCACCATCAACTCGGCAGCACGCATGTCGATGTAGGATCGCGCGATCGGAAACTGCACGCCCTGGTTCTGGCCAATCGGCCGGCCGAACACCACGCGCTCGCGCGCGTAGGACGCGGCCTTGTCGATGAACCACTTGGCGTCGCCGATGCATTCGGCAGCGATAAGAATACGCTCGGCATTCATGCCGGAGAGGATGTAGCGGAAGCCCTCGCCTTCGACGCCGATCAGATTGTCGGCCGGTATCCGCATGTTCTCGAAAAAAACTTCGGTGGTGGCGTGATTTATCATAGTGCGGATCGGCCGGATGGTCAGTCCGTTGCCCTTCACCGCGCGCATGTCGAGCAGAAACACCGAAAGTCCGGCCGTGCGCGACTTCGCCTGATCGCGGGGCGTGGTGCGGGCAAGGAGCAGCATGAGATCGGAGTACTCGGCCCGCGAGGTCCAGATTTTCTGGCCGTTGATGACGTAGCTGTCGCCGTCGCGCGTCGCGGTGGTGCGCAGACTAAGCGTATCGGTGCCGGAGGTCGGCTCGGTAACGCCGAATGCCTGCAGGCGGAGTTCGCCGCGGGCAATGCCAGGCAGATAGCGCTTCTTCTGCTCGGCGCTGCCGTGTCGCAGCACCGTTCCCATCGTATACATCTGGGCGTGACAGCCGGCGCCGTTGCAGCCCGCTGCCTGGATTTCCTCCATGATCGCTGCGGCCGCCGTCATGGAGAGCCCGCTGCCGCCGTACTCTTCGGGGACGAGCGCGGCGAGGAAGCCGGCCTTCGTCAATGCCGCGACGAATTCTTCCGGATACGCACGCTCGCGGTCGAGCCGCCGCCAGTACTCGCCAGGGAAATTCGCGCACAGCGCCCGCACCGCCTCGCGGATCGGTGCGAGGTCGGTGGCTTCGTTCACGACGTCACCTCGGCACGGCCGTGGTTGATGGCGACCACATCGCGCTCGACCACACGGGCGCGAAAACTCACCACCGAACCATCGCGCCACATCTCGGTGCGGATGGTTTCGCCCGGAAACACTGGAGCTGAGAACCGGCAGGCGAATGACTTCAGCCGTGCGGGGTCATAGCCGCACATGGTTTTCAGAAGCGCGTGGCCGGACACGCCGAACGTGCCCAACCCGTGCAGGATCGGCCGCTCATAACCGGCGGCTTTGGCCGCCGCGGGCTCGGCGTGCAACGGATTGTAGTCGCCGCTCAAGCGGTAGATCAGCGCCATTTCCGGCCGGGTGCCGAGATCGCACACCGCATCCGGGGCACGCGAAGGGAGCGGATGGATCGGCGGCGATTGCCGCGGCGGACCACCGAAACCGCCATCGCCGCGGCAAAAGATCGTCTGCGTCACGGTGCCGATCAGCGCGCCGCTCGCCTTGTCGTTGATTTTGCGTTCGGTCAAAAGCAGCGCGCCCTTGCCCGCGCCTTTGTCGATGATTTCAACAATCCGGGTTCGGCCGATCAGCACACCCTCACCGGCAAGCGGCCGTTCCAGAGTAAAACCCTGCTCGCCGTTGACCACCATTACCCAGTTGATGCCGCTGTGCGGGTTCCGCGCCAGCGAGCCGCTGTGAGCGAGCACCGTGGCCATAGTCGGCAATACTTTCAGGTTCTTCTCGTACACGAATGCGAGTTCGTCCTCGTTCATCGGGTCGTGGCCGAGGCCACAGCCGAGCGCGTAGAGCATGCAGTCCTTGGCGTTGTAGATCTGCTCCGCGGGCGCAAGGTCGAGCGCCATCAGCTTGTCGTAGATAATCGCCATTTCAAACCGGATCCCATGAAAACACTTCGGGCGATCGTTCGAGCGGTGTGAATGACGAGGCGAACGCGCTCTTGAGCTGGTCGGCCAGCTTCTGCGGCGTCCAGCCATCGGAACGGTGCAGCGTGCGGATCGGCCGGTTCTGGTTGAACAGATAGATTTCGTTGTTGCGGGCCGAAAGAATCTGGCCGGTGATGCCGTCGGCCTTGTCCGATGCCAGATAGACCACTAGCGGCGCCACTTTTTCCGGCGTGACCTGGGCGGCGCGGGCGACGCGCGCCTTTTCGTCTTCGGTCTCCGCCGGAATTGATTGCACCATCCGTGTCCAGGCGAACGGCGACACGCAATTCGAGCGCACGTTAAAGCGCGCCATGTCGAGCGCAATCCCGCGCGACAGCCCGAGAATGCCGAGCTTCGCCGCCATGTAGTTGGCCTGGCCGAAATTGCCGATCAGCCCCGAGGTCGAAGTCATATGCACGTAGCTGCCGGATTTCTGCTCGCGGAACTGGGTCGCGCAGGCGCGGCTCATGATGAAACTGCCGTTCAGGTGGACGTTGATCACATCCGACCAGTCGGACCAGCTCATGCGATGAAAAATCCGGTCGCGCAGGATACCGGCATTGTTGACGAGGATATCGACGCGGCCGAAGGCGTCGAGCGCCGCCTGTACGATCTTGTCGCCGTTCGCCGGCTCGCTGATCGACAACGTCGAAGCAATAGCCTTGCCGCCGGCCTTCTGGATTTCCTCGACCACGGATTGAGCCGGGCCGGCGTCGGTGCCGGCGCCTTCAAGGCTTGCGCCAATGTCACAGACCACGACGCTGGCGCCCTCTTCTGACATCAACAGCGCGATGGCGCGGCCGATGCCGCGGCCGGCCCCGGTCACGATGGCGACTTTGCCTTCCACCACGCCTGGCATGCGACTACTCCCAGACCTCCTTGGCGACTTCGACGATCATCTTAAGCTTCGCCCATTGGTCGTCTTCGGCAAGCGTATTGCCTTCTTCGGTCGAAGCGAAGCCGCATTGCGGTGACAGACAAAGCTGATCGAGATCGGTGAACTTCGCCGCTTCCTCAATGCGGCGCTTGATTGCATCCTTGCTCTCGAGCGTCCCGGTTTTGGTCGTCACCAGACCAAGCACGGCGAGACGGCCCTTTTTGAGCCGTCGCAGCGGCTCGAATCCCCCGGCCCGGGCGGAGTCGTATTCCATGAAGTAGCCGTGAACTTTGATGCGGTCGAATAGCACTTCCTGCATCGCGTCGTAACCGCCGCTGCCCATGAAGGTCGATTTGTAATTGCCGCGGCACAGATGCATGGTCACCGTCATGTCGGCCGGAATATCCGACATCGCTTCGTTGATGAGGTCGGCGTAGACGCCGCCCAAATAATCGGGGTCGTCGCCGCGATCGCGCATCTGCTGACAATATTTCGGGTCGCACAGCATGGCGATAAACACTTCGTCGAGCTGAATGTAGCGGCAGCCGGCGTCGGCAAATGCGCGCACGGCCTTTCTGTAAGCCTGCCCGAGATCGGCGAAGAACGTATCGAGGTTCGGGTAAATGCTCTTGTCGATCGGCGTCGGCACCGGACGGCCATAGAGCGCGGACGGAGCCGGGATGGTCATCTTCGGAGTCCGGCCGGTATGCGCCTTGAGGAACTTGAAGTGTTCCAGCATCGGATGGCCGGAAAAGCCGATCTTACCGGTGACGCGCACGCCTTCGTTGCGGGTGGTGACCGCGGCAAAGGCGATGCCGGTGCCCATGACATGGCGTTCGACGCCGTCGAGGCCCCACAGGAAATCCAGATGCCACCACGAGCGGCGGAACTCGCCGTCGCTGATCGCTTGCAGGCCGACCGCTTCCTGCTTTTTGATGATCTCCTCGATCGCACGGTCCTCGACGGCCTTGAGCGCGTCAGCCGTGATTTCGCCCTTAGCGCGGCGCTCGCGGGCTTCCTTCAAGGCCGCAGGCCGCAGCAGGCTGCCCACATGGTCGGCACGGAATGGCGGTTTGGTTCGTTGCGTCATTTTCCCCACACTTTCTCGGCGATCTCGACAATCATGCGCAGCTTCGCCCACTGTTCGTCCTCAGTGAGTACGTTGCCTTCCTCGGTTGAAGCAAATCCGCACTGTGGCGACAGGCACAGCTGATCGAGCGGCACGAACTTCGCTGCCTGCTCGTTCCGGCGTTTGATGTCATCGCGGCTTTCCAGTGTTCCGGTTTTGCTGGTGACAAGCCCGAGCACGACGGTCTTGTCCTTCGGCACAAAGCGCAGCGGCTCGAAACCGCCGGCGCGGTCGCTGTCGTATTCCATAAAGTAGCCGTGCACCTTGATGGCGTTGACCAGCACTTCGGCGACTGGCTCGTATCCGCCGCTGGCGGCAAAGCTCGAGCGAAAATTGCCGCGGCAAAGATGCATGGTGATCGTCATGTCGGCGGGGATATCGGAGATCGCCGCATTGATCATGTCGGCATAGATCTTCGGCAGCGCCCCCGGATCGTCGCCGCGCGCCGTGATATGCGCGCGCAACGACGAATCGCACAAATAGGCGAGATTGACCTCGTCGAGCTGCAGATAGCGGCAACCGGCGTCGGCGAAAGCGCGCACTACCTTGCGATAGCTCTCGCCGAGGTCGCGGTAGAACTCGTCCATCGACGGATAGATCGATTCCGGCACGACGTCGCGGCCGTAGCGGAAGTGCAATGAGGACGGCGACGGAATTGTCACCTTGGCCGTTTGCCGGGTGTGGGCCTTTAGATATTTGAAATGCTCGATAATCGGATGCGGCTTGTAACCGCCGAGCTTGCCGATAACGCGCAGCAGAATTGGCCGTGGTTGCGGGCCGCCGCTAGTAAACTTGATCTTGCGCTCGCCGACATAAGACTTGACGTTTTCGAGCTGCTCGAGAAAATCGTAATTCCAGGAAACGCGCCGAAATTCACCGTCGGTCACCGAGCGAAGACCGACCGCTTCCTGATGGCGGATGACGCTGTCGACCTCGCGATCCTCGACCTGTTTCAAGGCGTCGGCGCTGATCTCGCCGCGAGCCCGTTTTTCCCGCGCTCCCTTGAGCGCCGCGGGGCGCAGCAGGCTGCCGACGTGATCGGCGCGGAACGGCGGCCTGGTTCGCTGCATGCTTCAGCCCCACACTTCGTCCGCGATTTCGACGACCAGGCGCAGCTTCGCCCATTGTTCGTCTTCGGTAAGCACATTGCCTTCCTCGGTCGAGGCGAAGCCGCATTGCGGCGACAGGCAGAGCTGATCGAGCGCCACGTATTTGGTGGCTTCGTCGATCCGACGCTTGATGACGTCCTTGTTTTCCAGCGCGCCGCTTTTCGAAGTGATCAGCCCGAGCACCAGCTGCTTCTTGCCCTTCGGAAAAAACCGCAGCGGCTCGAAACCGCCGGAGCGCTCATTGTCGTACTCAAGGAAATAACCGTCGACATTGACATCGTTGAACAGCCGTTCGGCAAACGGCTCGTAGCCGCCGGAGGCGATGAAGGTGGAGCGAAAATTACCGCGGCAGGAATGCATCGTGACCGTCATATCGGCTGGCTTGCCTTCCAGCGATCGGTTGATCATGCGCGCATAGATGGCGGGAAGTTTTTCCGGTTCGTCACCGCGTTCGCGCGAATGCGCCAGTTCGCGCTGATCGCACATCATCGACCAGGTGGTGTCGTCGAACTGCAGATAGCGGCAGCCGGCATCGTAGAAAGCGCGCACCGCCTTGCGGGAGGCGTTGGCGACGTCCTCGAAGAATGGTTCGAGATCGGGATAGACCTGTTTGCTGATCGAACTTCGCCCCGGCCGGAAATGCAGCATATTCGGCGCCGGAATGGTCATTTTCGGCGTGACGCGAGTGTGCGCTTTGAGAAAGCGGAAATCCTCAAGGTGCTGATGCGTGGTGAAATCGACCCGTCCGATAGTGCGGACGCTTTCGGCCTTGGTTTTCACGCCGTGAAACGTGATGCCTTCGGCGACCTCGTAAAGCTCGACCCCCTGCAAGCCCTTGAGAAAGTCGAACTGATACCAGGAGCGCCGGAACTCGCCGTCGGTGGCAAGCTTCAGCCCAATATCCTCCTGCTTCCGGATGGCCTGTTCGATTTCGCGATCCTCGACCGCGCGTAGCGCTTCCGCGGTGATCTCATTGCGCGCGCGTTTGGCCCGCGCGTCTTTGATGGCGGCGGGCCGCAGCAGGCTGCCCACATGGTCGGCTCGAAACGGTGGCGTAGCTAGCTGCATCCGGTTTTCCTCCAGCCGGGCGCGTTATTGTTGTTTAAAACCTGAAGCCACGCGACCGCCGGCGCGATTTAGCAAGGCGCGCGCGCGGGTGTAAACCCATTGCGCGAAAGCCGATCCGCACGGAAACTCATGCCTCGTCCGCGCGCAACGCAGGAGGAAAACGCCATGCCGCCGACGCTTCGGCTCTATGAAGACATCCTGCCGAACCAGGCAGAGCTGCCGTTGCCTGCGCTGCCGCGCATGATCTTTGTGGTGCATGGCTCCGTTACCGCGGATCGCGCGTTACACGACGACGACGCCTGGAGCAGCGAGGACGCAGTCAGGCTGAAGGCCGGCGCCGGCGGAGCGACAATCTGGCGCTGGGAGCTTGCGGCGGGCGATGCGGGTACCGTCGCCGCGGCCGGGACCGGCATCATCTCCCGCGAAAAACTATCGGCACGGCTTGAGACCTTGCCGCAAGGCGCCCTGCTGCTGCGTGGCGATAGCGTCGCCTTCCCGCCGGGCGGTTGCGCTTATCTGCACCGGCATCAGGGGCCGGGCATACGCTGTCTGCTCGAAGGCGGCATCCGCATCGACACGCACGGACACTCGACCTCATACGGACCGGGAAGCCCCTGGTACGAAAGCGGCCCGGACCCGGTATTCGCCCAGGCCGCGGACCGGCCGACGCGCTTCATCCGCGTCATGATCCTGCCGATGAGCTACATGGGAAAGAGCTCGGTCGAATATCTTCGCGACGAAGACAAAGACAAGCCGAGGACGCAGAAGTACAAAATCTACGCCGACATGCCGATCGCGATTGCGGCAGCGACTGGATAACGAGCACGCTCGCCTATTCGGTTTCTATGCCCTCTAGTCGCACTCCACGCCCAGCACGCAAGCTATTTCGCGCCTGTTCGATCCGCTGCAAAAACCGCGGATCGGTTTCGAGCCGGTAATCGAACGACGCGTTGCTTGACTCGAAACTGATCGGATGAGCCGTGCAAGCCATAGAGTCGTATCTCGATTATGTGGCGGCCGTTGGCACGACCGATATCGTGGGTAGTCCAAGTCCCGCGTCGCCGCGGCCAATTCTGTCCCAAGCCTTGCGGAATTCAGCTTTGTTGTACTGATTTGGTTGGAGCCAGTACGAAACTACACCGCTCTCATTTACACCGCGATGTGCAAGCGTCTTGACCTCTTCGGGTTTCATGATGAAGCATTCGGGCTCGTCGGCTTCGGCCTTACTAACGATTATCCACCAATTCCCCATGAGATTTTCAACGGAACTACCAAGAGGGACTGGATTCAGTTTCGAAAGCGCCTTGACCTGAATGCCAAGATAGTGCCCGGCCGTGGCGTCGTAGGCCAGAAGGTCGATGCCACGCGCGTTCCTAGCAGTCGGCATCACGGTTCCAGCCCATCTGAGACAAGCGATAGGCGGCGAAATACAGACCGACGTTGCCCACCACTTGCGTCCAGCCGTGGCGTGCCATTTGTGTCTCCGAGGAGCCTCAAACGAACGCAGTCTTGTGTGAGCGAATGGTGCCGCGGAAGGGATTCGAACCCCCGACCCCCGCATTACGAATGCGGTGCTCTACCAGCTGAGCTACCGCGGCGCGCCGACGGAATGGCGTGGTAGTAATACCCGCCAACCATTAACGCAAGCCAAGGAACCATCATCCTGAGGCGCCCGCGCACAGCGCGGGCCTCGAAGGATGCGGCCGCGATGCCCCGGGCCGTCGCCCCTCGAGGCTCGCTTCGCTCGCGCCTCAGGGTGACGGAACATTGGTCACCGCTGGCTGCCGCTTTCCGCCTCGGCCCGCAGCTTGAAGCGCTGGATTTTTCCGGTCGCAGTTTTCGGCAGCTCGCTGCGAAATTCGAGCCAGCGGGGATATTTGAACGGGGCGAGTTTGGCGCGGCAGTAGTCCTGCAGGATGCGCGCCAGGTCGTCGCCGGCTTTTGCCGGCGATTTCAGCACCACGAAGGCCTTCGGCTTGATCAGCGCATCGACATCCGGCCAGCCCACGACCGCCGCCTCGAGCACTTCCGGATGGCTTTGCAGCGCCGCCTCGACCTCGAACGGCGAGACGTACATGCCGGAGACCTTGAGCATGTCGTCGCGGCGGCCGCAGTAGACGAAGTAGCCGTCCTCGTCCTCGACGTATTTGTCTCCGGAGCGCGTCCATTCGCCGAGGAACGTGGTGCGCGACTGCTCGCGATTGTTCCAGTACATCACGGCGCTGGTCGGCCCGCGCACCTGCAGCTCGCCCATTTCGCCGCGGGTCTTGATGATCGCGCCATCGTCATCAACGAGGCGCACGTCATAACCCGGCACCGGCTTGCCGGTGGTGCCGTATTTCACCTCGCCGGCCCGGTTGGAAACGAAAATGTGCAGCATTTCGGTCGAGCCGATGCCGTCGAGAATGTCGACGCCGTAACGTTCGCTCCAGCGCCGGCCGACATCGGCCGGCAGTGCTTCGCCGGCCGACACGCAACGCCGCATCTTCAGTTCGGAGCGCTCCGGCGCGGCCGCGCTGGCGAGAAAAGCGGCATAGAAGGTCGGCACCGCGTAAAACACGGTGACCTGGCGTTTCCTGAGGATCTCCGCCACCGCTTCCGGCGTCGGCCGATCCGGCAGCAGCACCGTGGTCGCGCCAGCGGACATCGGAAAGGTGAGCGCGTTGCCGAGCCCGTAAGCGAAGAACAGCTTCGCCACCGAGTAGCACATGTCGTTCTCGGTAATGCCGAGAAAGGGCTTGCCGTACAGATCGTCGGTGAATTTCAGATCGGCGTGAGTGTGCACCGCGGCCTTGGGCTTGCCGGTCGAACCCGACGTGTAGAGCCAGAAACAGATGTCGTCGCGCACGGTCGGCGCGGTTGCGGATTCGGCGTTGGCGGCGGCAAGCAGCTCCTCAAAACGCGGATGACCGTACCCGTTCGCCCCGGACACGATGACGTGGTCAAGGTCGGCACTTGGCCCGATCAGGTTGGCGAATTTGGGAAACAACTCTTCAGACACGACCAGCAACCGCGCCCGGCTGTCATCGAGCATGAAGCGATAGTCGTCCGGGGTGAGCAATGTGTTGACCGGCACTGGCACGATTCCGGCCTTGATCGCACCGAGGAATGCGGTCGGCCAATCGATGCCGTCGAGCAAACAGATAAGGATGCGCTCCTCGCGACGGATGCCGAGCGAGCGCAGCACGTGGCCAAAGCTGTCGACCCGTGTTGCCAGATCGCCATAGCTCCAACCCTGGCGCTGATCGACATAAGCGAGCTTGCCGGCGCGGCCGGCTTCGAGATTGCGCTTGAGGATGTCGGCGGCGAAATTGTAGTCGCGCGGGATCGCGTCGGGTGCGCGCGGCGTCAGGTTCGGGTGAGCGACAGTCATCGCGGCGTTTCCTCGGCGGGCAGCCTTGAGCTTTTGCCCATCGTTTGCCCACGCCAAGCCATTATGCCGATGGTGCAATTTGCCGCAATCCGATAGTGCTGCGGCATCATCCAAATGTCATGCCCGGCCTTGTGCCGGGCATCCACGTCTTGGAAACTAAAGCGACGAGGGCCGGAGCCAGTACCATGATTGTCAGCCGAGACCGCATCCTCACCACCCATGTCGGCAGCCTGCCGCGCAGCGAAGCGCTGAGCGAACTACTGGTCCGGCGTGAAGCCGGTGAAAACTACGATCCGGCGCAACTCGACGCCGAAATGGACAAGGCCGTGAGGCACGTTGTTGCAAAGCAGAAGGAAGCCGGCATCGACAGCGGCAACGATGGCGAGCAGCAGCGCGTCGGCTTTCAGACTTACGTGCCGCAGCGGATGTCCGGTTTCGCCGGCGAATCCAAACGCCGGCGCGGCCGCGATTTTGAGGAGTTCCCGGAGCTGGTGCAGTATCTCACGCGCCGGTTCCCGAACGTGAGCCGCCAGCAGAACGCGCCGGAAGCGCAGGCCGAACTACACTATCACGACACCTCGGCGATCGAGCGCGAGATCGCGCGCTTCAAGCGCATCGCCGGCGAAGGCAAACCATTCATGGAAAGCTTCATGACCGCGCCGTCGCCCGGCATCATCGCCTCGACCATGCTCAACGCTTTCTATGACACCAACGAAGCCTACCTCGCCGCGATCGCCCGCGAGATGGGTAACGAGTACATGGCGATCCACAAAGCCGGCCTGGTTTTGCAGATCGACGCGCCTGATCTCGCTATGGACCGCACCATGTTTTACCGCGACGGATCGGATGCGGATTTCGTCAAGGCGGTCGAGCTGCACGTGGCGATGATCAATAAAGGCATCGCCGGCATTCCGCGCGACCGAGTGCGGCTGCATATCTGCTACGGGAACTGGGAAGGCCCGCACATTCACGACATTGCGCTGGAAAAAATCCTGCCCGCGCTCTACCAGGCCAATGTCGGAGCGCTGTCGATCGAATTTTCCAATCCGCGCCACGCTCACGAATATGGCGCGCTCAAACGCGTGCCGTTTCCCAAGGACATGATCCTGATCCCCGGCGTGGTCGAGTTCGACTTCGAACTTCGTCGAGCATCCCGAAGTGGTAGCGCGGCGGATCGAGGAGGCGGTGACAACGATCGGCGACCGCGAGCGCGTCGTTGCCTCGACCGACTGCGGCTTCGGCACTTTCACCCGGCGCGAATGGGTGATCGAGCCGGTGGTGTGGCTCAAGCTCAAGGCGATCCGCGACGGCGCCGACATCGCCTCGACGCGGCTGTGGGGCAAGCGGGCGTCATGACCCAACTCGTCCTCTACGATTTTAGCAATTCGGTTTGCTGCCAGAAGGTGCGCATTACGCTGCGCGCGAAGGGTCTCGAGTGGGAGGCATACGTTTAGCTTTCCCGTGGTGTTATCCCAATAGTTCTTCTTCGTGACTTGGTGGCGGCCGCACAGCGCCTGCCATTGATCCGGGTCCCGAGGATCACTATTTGGATTCACAGAATGCGGGCTCTTATGATCAGGCGTAAGTCTTACCCTGCCCCCGCCAATAGGATCAATTGCTCCGGCGTGAAGACCGCAGTATTCGCCAGCTTCTCGCCACTCGCAGCGGTCTCCGGCCCTTTCAAGAACACGCTTCCAAGTTTGTGGGGTCGGCCGCACTCTCTTCGCTGCTATCTTACGCCCGTTTGGCGTCGGGCATGAGGTACTGACCAGGACTAAGTCGGTCTGTGTCCCAACTCGCTAAGATCGTGTGTAGCCCTCATCGGTTCGTAGCTCCGAGAGGCGCTGATGCCAATTTTCCGGCTCCTCCCCGGTTTCTGGATCGCGACTGGCTTCAATGATTTTCTGGCGCGTTATTACTTTGCCAATATTGGCAAGGAATAAGGCTCGGATACGATCTCTGACGGCGGACCCGCGCGCCATGCAGTTCATCCCCAAAACAAACCAAGAATAAGTCTGAATCGTTAGAGATTAGTGTGCATGCCCCTGGAGCGCGGGTGCTAAACGCTCTCGCAGCGCCTTTGCTTTCGTGGCTGCCGTACTACCCAGCGTATTTTTGCTGCACTCCGGCAAACTATCCGTCGCGGGCGACCGAATAGCCGGCATAAGCGTTGCGACGTGCGGGATGAGCGGAGAGGTAGACGTTGGCTATTGCTTCACTCATCCGGCCTACGTTTGCTTCGTCGCCACCGGTTGACTTGCGCTTCTGAAAACTTATCGAAAATTGATTGCGCTTCCGGTCAGCACGGATTGCCCAATCGAGTCCGACAGACCGCGGAACTTTTGCCTCGCGCCGTCATTTTGCTACAATATCGTCAGTCCAGAGTTATCGGCATAGAGCCGAACCAAGAAGCCTGGCTCACCTGGACACTACCAACTTTATCGGACTGATTGTTCTCAAACTCAAACAACTTTGCGAGGCCGGGAGGATTTTCGGCCGCAAATGTGGAGGTTTAGTCATGTCGCGCCCCCGAGCGATCGTGATCATTGCAGTATTGTTGGCCGGCTTCATCGCCCTGCTGGGCAACTTCGCCATTGCCGCGCAGGATAGATACACGCTGAAACTGGGCAAGCTCTCGTTCGGCGATTTCAAAGGCTATGAAAACTGGAAGAATATCGCGGTCAGTCAGACCGAAACTTTGTTGAAAGTGATCGTGGCGAATGACGTGATGATGGCCGCGTATCGCAAAGGCCTTCCCGCCGACGGCAAGCTGTTTCCCGAGGGGTCCAAGATTGTGAAGATCGAGTGGACCTTCAAGAAGAACACTGTAGCCCCCTATTTCGTGATGGTGCCGGACACCCTGAAAGCGGTTGCGAGCATAGAAAAAGATTCCAAGAGATTCCCGGATACGCACGGCTGGGCATACGGCAATTTCAGCTATGACGCCGCGTCCGACACCTTCACGGCTGACGGGACCGACGCTAAATGCGGCTACGCGTGCCATACGGTCGTAGCGGCACACGACTACATCTACACGGCCTATCCCAAGCACTGAACACTGAGCGATTAGCCCGGATTGACCGTCAGCGAAATCCGGGATCAGCGTCGAGGGGGTTTGCCCCGGATTTCGTTTACGCCTTCGCGCTTTGCGCTTCGGGTGGACTCCAACCCACCATAGCTCGCCCGGCGAGCGAAGGCGGGTCACTCAATCCGGGCCGCGCTTGCCCGCAATGACAACTCGCAAACGCTCGTAGCGTGTCGTGACTAATGGAGGTTGCGGTTCCGTCCGAACGCTCGCGGGCTGTTCGCCGAAACTCGCCGTGGAATCATAGGCTTGTCGAAACCGGCAACAATAGTACTTGACACTATTCCGCGTTCCCGCACTCATAGAAGCGTCGTTAGAAAACTGTCATGACCGAACGGGGCAGGACCACCACGGATCCTCGCGACAGCGACGCCTCCACCACAGGCGCCGCTTCGCCGACCGGCAACGCGTCGAGAGGACCGGTCGAGGAAGTCGGCGGCGCGCTTCCGGAAGCCGCTTCGGCTGCGTTCGCGGCGCTGCTCCACCTGATCAAACTCATGGCCGCCGACCTGGTCCTGCATCGGCCTGACGCCGATCTGGAGCGTTTCGAGCAGGCCGTTCGCACCAAGATCGAGCAGTTCGTCAGCCCGACCGCGAACCAGGGCGCGCGCGACGCGGGACTAGCTTTTGCGCGTCATCTGATCGAGCAGGTGCTGACGCAATTGCGGGCGCAGGTCGAGATCAAGAAAAGCCTGAGCCTCAAGGCGCAGGCGAAACCGGCAGAGAAAGCCGCGCCGCCTGCGGCACAGCCTGATCCTGAACTGCCGAAATTCCTGAACTGATGACTCCCGCTCGTCCGTCATGGCCGGACTCACTCCGGCCATCCACGACTTTGTTTTCAAACCAAACGTAAGACGTGGATGCCCGCGACATAGGCGAGCGAAGCGACGCCGTCTCCGAACGGCTATGCGCGGGCATGACGGCGCGATGCAGATTTGTTTCGCTTAACCGGCCTTGCGCTGCCGGCCGTTCGACCGCGCCGGCTTGCGGGGCTCTTCGCGCGCTTCGCGTGCCGGCTTTTTCCCGGCAATCGGCAGCAGCATTTCCTTCTGGCCCTCGACCTTCTTGCGGCTCTTCTTGACCGGCGCCGCGCGCGCCGGGGTCCGGGCGGTTTCGGCTTGCACCGAACGGCGGAGCGCATCCATCAGATTGATGACTTTGCCGCTTGGTTCATGCTTCGGCGCTTCGATCTTCTCGCCCTTGGCCTTTTTCTCGATCAGCTCCTTGAGCGCGTGCTCGTAGTGATCTTCGAATTCCTGCGGCTTGAAATGGCCGGCTTTGGTTTCGACGATATGGCGGGCCAGATCCATCATGTCCTTGGTCAGCTTGACGTTCGGGATGTCGTCGAAATATTCGCCGGCGTCGCGCACCTCGTAGGGAAAGCGCAGCAGCGTGCCCATCAGGCCCTTGCCGCGCGGGGCGATGGCGACGACATGCTCGCGGCTCGTGAGCACCACGCGGCCGATCGCGACCATCTTCATCTGTTCGATGGCGTTGCGGATGACGACGAAGGCGTCCTCGCCGACCTTGCCGTCGGGCGCGATGTAATAGGGCCGGATGCTGTAAAGTTCGTCGATCTCGTCGCGCGGCACGAACTCGTCGATCTCAATGGTGCGGGTGCTGTCGAGCGCGACCGATTCAAGCTCCTCGTCGGTGATCTCGATGTATTCGCCCTTGGCGACTTCGTAGCCCTTGATGATCTGGTCGGACGGCACTTCTTCGCCGGTCTCGGCGTCGACCTTGCGGTAGCGGATGCGGTGGCCGGTCTCCTTGTTGATCTGGTTGAAGCTGACTTTTTCCCGCTCGGAGGTCGCCGGATAGAGCGCGATCGGACAGGTCACGAGCGAAAGCCTCAAATAGCCTTTCCAGTATGCGCGGGGGGCCACGGTTAACTCCTGCTGAACACCATATTGACAACGACATTAATCATACCGCGTTCCCGGCCTGAATCCGAGGCGCGTCGGCATCGGCGTTTACGATTTGTTCCATGCGGGGTGGTTTTACGGTAAAGTATTTGCACGCATCGATTCGCCGCCGGGAACCGCGACATGCCTGCACTTGCTCGTAAGTTCGAACCGCGGCCCAAACCGAAGACCTTCCACGCCACCATGCTGGTGACGCGGCTCGAGGAATGGTGGGTGGAAGCCGACACCGCGGAGGAAGCGCAGGCGCTTCTGGCGGCGGGTGAGGGAAACCACGCCGCGCTCGGCGAGTGCGTCCATGTTGAGCTTGAGAGCGTTCTGGAGAGCGCGGACTAGCGCGACTGCGTCAGCAGGAGTCGGGACGCTATATATTTGCCCTCTCCCCTTGCGGGAGAGGGCGGCTCGGACGTGCAGCAGCAAGAATGGGTGAGGGGCCGGCCCGCAACCCCTCACCCAACCGCGTTTGTTGAAAGTCCTGCGACGCCCTCTCCCGCAAGGGGAGAGGGCACTATTAAGCGCGCTGTGACTACGCGGTCTTTTGCTCGCTCAGGCCCAGTTCCTTGATCATCTCGCCGCGGATGATGAACTTCTGCACCTTGCCGGTAACCGTCATCGGGAACGCCTCGACGAACTTGATGTAGCGCGGAATTTTGTAGTGCGCGATCTGGCCCTTGCAGAAACTCTGGATCTCGTCGGAGTTCGCGCTCATGCCGGGCTTGAGCTTCACCCAGGCGCACAGCTCCTCGCCGTATTTCAAATCCGGCACGCCGACCACCTGCGCCGCCTCGATCTTGGGATGGCGGAACAGAAACTCCTCGACCTCGCGCGGATAGACGTTCTCGCCGCCGCGGATCACCATGTCCTTGATGCGGCCGACGATGTTGCAGTAGCCGTCTTCGTCCAAAGTGGCGAGGTCGCCGGTATGCATCCAGCCGGCGCGGTCGATCGCTTCCGCGGTCCGCTCGTCGTCGTCCCAATAGCCGAGCATCACCGAATAGCCGCGGGTGCACAATTCGCCCGGCGTCCCCGGCGGCACGATGCGGCCGTCGGTGTCGACGATCTTGATCTCGACGTGGGGATGGATGCGCCCCACGGTACCGACGCGGCGCTCGAGCGGATCGTCGTACGAGGTCTGCGTCGACACCGGGCTCGTCTCGGTCATACCGTAGGCGATGGTGACTTCGCTCATGTTCATTTCGGCGACGCAGCGCTTCATCACCTCAATCGGGCAGGGCGAGCCCGCCATGATGCCGGTGCGCAGCGACGACAGGTCGAAACGCTTGAACTCGGGATGGCCAAGCTCGGCGATGAACATGGTCGGCACGCCGTAGAGCGCGGTGCAGCGCTCGGCCTCGACGGCTTCGAGGCTCGCCAGCGGATCAAAACCTTCCGACGGATAAACCATCGCCGCGCCGTGGGTGATGCAGGCGAGATTGCCCAGCACCATGCCGAAGCAGTGATAGAGCGGCACCGGAATGCAGACCCGGTCCCGATCCGTCAACCGCTGCGCCTCGCCGATGAAATAGCCGTTATTGAGGATGTTGTGGTGCGTGAGAGTCGCGCCCTTCGGCGTGCCGGTGGTGCCGCTGGTGAACTGAATGTTGATCGGATCGTCGAATTGCAGCGTGCCGGCAAGCTCGGCGAGCCGCGCGCGATGGCGCTCGCCGCCGACGCCGAGCACGTCGGCAAAGCGCAGGAAGCTGCGCTTCTCGTCGTCGCCGATGAGAATGAGTGTGGTCAGCGCCGGCAGGCGTTTACTTTGCAACTTGCCGGGGGCGCTGCGGTCGATCTCGGGCGCGAGCTCCCGGAGCATGCCGACATAATCGCTGGTCTTGAACGAGTTAGCGGTGATCAGCGCCCTGCAGCCGACCTTGTTGAGCGCGTAGTCGAGTTCCGAAAGCCGATACGCCGGGTTGATATTGACGAGAATGAGTCCGGCCTTGGCGGTGGCGAATTGTGTGATCGCCCACTCGGCATTGTTCGGCGACCAGATGCCGATGCGGTCGCCGGGCGCAAGCCCGAGTGCGACTAGCCCCGCGGCCAACGCGTCGACTTTTGTCTGCAGCTCGCGATAGGTCCAGCGCACGTTCTGCTGCCGCACGATCAGCGCATCGCGGTCGCCCCATCGCGCCGCCGCTTTGTCGAAGTGCACGCCGATGGTCTCGCCGATCAGCGGCGTCATCGACACGCCATGCACGTAGCTTTGGGTGAGTTTGGTCATGTGAATCTGCTCCCGAACGCTCGCTCCCGCGCCGCCGTGTTCGGTCTTAGACGAGACCGGCAGCTTGTTGTTATATCTAGCGATCCGTAATCGCGTCTGCACCTGCGATCAAGTCGCGGCCATCCCCGCATAGGCCCGCGGCAGCAGCCGCGCGAGCCGGAGCGCCCAGGTGTGTTTGCCGCGCTCGTCGCCAATCAGATCCTGGCGGATTTCGATCAGCGCGTGCGGCAGTCCCAGGCGCTCGCCGTGCACCGGGATGGTGTAGTCGGTCGAGTCGCTGACCACATACGGCTCGTTGTTGCCGACGACGAGGCCCTGCTCGGCCTTGAGCAGAGCCAGCAAATGCCGCGACAGCCGCGGGTCGCGGTTATACAGCAACGCGACATGCCACGGCCGCGCCATCCCTTTGTATCTCGGCGTGAAACTGTGCAGCGAAATCAGCACCGCCGGCATGCGCACGCGCCACCGCCGTTTGATCTCGGTCTCGATGCGCTCGTGATAGGGGCAGAAAATTTCTTTGGCGCGCGCCGCCTTGTCTTCATCGCTCAAACCGGCATTGCCCGGTATTTTCGTCAGCTCGCTGATTTCCGGGGTTGACGACGGCATGCCCGGCGGCCGGTTGCAGTCGATGACCAGGCGCGAATAATTCTGCTGGATCAGCACCGCGCCGAGCGTGTCCGACAGGATCCGGCCGACGCCGGCAATGCCGATATCCCAGGCGATATGCCGCAGCAACTCCTGCGGCGGCACGCCGAGCCGGCCGAGCGAGCGCGGGATCGCATTGCCGGCGTGATCGGCGACCAGAAGGAACGGCGAGCCGCCGTTGGGATTGTACACAGTGACCGGCGAAGGTTCGCCAGTCGCCAACAGACGCTTCGCGGGCTCCTTCATCGGCGCGTACATTGGCGGAGCAAATACCGGCAACGCATTGGGGTCCGTGGCGGCGATCGTTAAGCTAGTCTTAACGCGCTACTTGACCGATCCTGGCCCGAGAAATGCATACTTTGTGTAAATTAATATACTAGGACAGCATCGCCGCCTCGCAAAAATGCAAAAGCCAGGAAAACGGACACTTAAGATTGGCATTTTCAGCGACCCCGGCCGCAGAATCCGCTGATGAAAATTCGCGCAGGCTACGAAATTTCCTACGAATGTCCGCAGCCGACGCCCATGATCCTGACGCTGAGCGTCCATCCCTCGCGCATTCCCGACTTGCTGACCCAGGATCGCATGCAGCTCGATCCATTCATTCCCGCCAACTGGTATCGCGATGGTTTCGGCAACACCTGCCACGTGATCCACGCGCCCAAGGGCCGGCTTACGCTGTCCACCGATTTTCTGATCCAGGACAGCGGAGCGCCGGATGACGTGGCTCCAGGCGCCGAGCAGCATGCCCTGGAGAGCCTCCCGGTCGATACGCTGGTCTATCTGCTCGGCAGCCGCTATTGCGAAACCGATCGCTTCACCCAGATCGCGTGGGCGCAGTTCGGCAATGTCCCGAAGGGCTGGCCGCTGGTGCAGGCGATCTGCAATTACGTCCACCACCGCATCACGTTCGGCTACGAGCACGCCAGCCCGACCAAGACCGCCTGGGACGCGCATGCGCAGCAGCGCGGCGTGTGCCGCGACTTCGCCCATCTCGCCATCACGCTCTGCCGCTGCATGAACGTGCCGGCGCGTTATTGCACCGGCTATCTCGGCGACATCGGCGTGCCGCCCGACCCTTCGCCGATGGATTTCTCCGCCTGGTTCGAAGTCTATCTCGGCGGCCGCTGGTACACCTTCGACGCGCGCCACAACGAACCGCGGATTGGCCGGATTTTGATGGCCCGCGGCCGCGACGCCACCGACGTTGCCATCGTCACCGAATTCGGCCCCTGCAAGCTCGTCAGCTTCAAGGTCCACACCGACGAGGTGCCCGCTGAGGCGGCCGCGGCGCGGTAGCGACGAATTATGAAACTGCGCACGCGCCATCGTTATATTGATCAAAATCAATCTTTCGTTTTGCAACGTCGCCTATTAGCTTGTCGCTGGCTGCCATAGTGGAGATTTGCTGTGATCATTCCCGTCACGACGTTGGCATTTGCGGCGCAACTCACCATCGCGGTCGCGGACAATGTCCCGCGCTTCAACCTGGAGCCGGTCTGCCGCGGCATCGCCCAGCAAGGCGGCTTGGCGCTGGAGCCGAACCGGAGCGGGCGCCAGGATCTCAAGCACTGTATTAAGAGCGAGATGGCGATGCGAAGCCGGGTAGTGCGGCAATGGCCGAACTTTACCGCGACCGAGAAAGCCAACTGCATCGGCGAAGCCGGCGCCGGCGGATACCAGAGCTACACCGATCTCTACACCTGCCTGCAGATGGCCCGCGAAGCCAGAAAGCTTTCTCAATAAGGCAGCTTTCGCAATAAAGCAGCTTTCGCAATAAAGCGGCCGCCTCAATCAAGCGGGCGTCGCAAGAGAACTGCGATCCCGATAAGCCAGCAGGCCGCCACAAGGCGGTAAACACGGCCTCAAAATCGCGATCAACCGGCGAGTAACGTTTCGCCGTTAGGCTGCGGCATAGGGATATCCGCATCGAGGCCATTATCATGCGCGCCTTTGTGAAGCTCATTGTTGCCGCGACCGCCATCGGCCTGTGTGTGATTGGGCTTGGCGCAGCCCGGGTGCAGGCAGCGCCCGCGAGCCCGGCGGCGCAGCAGAATTTCACTCCGCTCACGCAACTAGCGCAGGGCGTCTACCGTTATGCAGGCAACGGCTATCTTCCCGCCTGTTCACCCGGCCTGTTCTATGCCTGCCACTACGGGACAATCGGCGGCAGGTATTGCGGCTGTTGGCCCGGCGGCGATCATCCCGCCTGTCCGATCGGCTACCACTATGCCTGCCCGGCGGACGCCCGCGGATACCGGCACTGCGATTGTTGGTAAATCCGTGGCCGAGCCAGTCGGCATCATGCGGACGGCTCACCCGAGTTCGATCCGGGCAGACTACGCGTACCGCGGCATGCCGCTGAGAGGGACTTGTGGGAGTTCTTCTTAAACTATCGCCGCTGTTGGACCCACAGCAGAAGTCGTAATCCCTTATTTCAATCACGTGCTAGGGGCCGAGAGATGACTTCCGTTGTCATTCGGCGTTACAATGGCACCTCCGGCCGCACCGCAGCACGGTTCCTCTCCAAAACTTAATAAATGCGAATAGCTTTTTGTTCGCAGTCGCTTCGCGACTTCGCGCCGCACATGCCCGCGCCGGCGCAACAATTTGTTCCAATAATCATCTAAAATAAAATGTGAGGGCGGCAACTTTAAATCGGAGGTTGCCATGAATACGGTTTTGCGGATTTTTTTGCTGCACTGGCGTTGAGCGGCGTCACGGTTGCGGCAGGTGCAGCTGACAGGCAAGTGAGGCCGTTTTATCAAGAGCCCGATCAACAACAATGGGCCGGAACCGGCGTAACGGTCACGGAGGTGGTTCCCCACACCGCCGCGGCCAGCGCTGGAATTAGGCCTGGCGACGTTGTCGCAAGTATCAATGGCAGGGCGGTCAACAGCTCCTACGATATTGATTCAGAAGTGGCGGCTAGTGGTGGACGTCCAATGACGATCGATCTCTATCGGGGCCGCCGACGTCTACGGCTACACGTTGCTCCGCGGCGCATAGAACCGCTGACGCCCTACGGCGTAGCGGAGCATGAGCGCGTGCTCGGGCTTGCTCATTGGGAGAGGAGACTAATTCTCATGCCGTGTGCGTTAGACCCGGAGTGCGGCTATGACTGATATCGCGTATAGTGTGCGCGAGCGCCGCAGCGCCAGCTGATAAAGCGCCTCGGGGGTGACGCAGCGCGCACAGCCCATCGCGGCAATCGGCGGGTGTGTGACCGACTTCACAGGGTTCGACGGCGAAAAGGCTCGCGGCTTTTCTGCGGTGCGACGAGACGCTCATGGCCCATCGCGACGTGCGGCCCTGAAACGGTTGTCGGTCGCTTTCGGGGGGCATAGCGGACATGGCCGGATTTTCTACTAGCTCGCCTCGGTCGCGATTGACCCCTGAACCGACATTCGCCGTGCCTATAACGTGTCGCACGTCAAATTCTCGATGTGCTACCGTTAACGTACCGACATTAGTGCTCGGCGAGGGACGAAGCCCATGATACGACGCGATTTCATCAAACTTATGATTACGTCGCTTGCATCGTATCCGATCGCGGCAACGGCCCAGCGATCAATCTCGGTTGTTGGAGCCTTGTCTCCCGCGGCTCGTCCAGCACAATTAGACTCCAGCGTCTATGCTGGATTTTTCCAGGGAATGCGCGAACTCGGATATACAGAAGGAAAGGATTATCTAATCGAGTGGCGGTTTGCGGAGGGAGACTACACGCGTCTTCCTGCGCTGGCGACTGATCTTGCCGCCCTCAACGTCAAGGTCTTTTTCGCAACAAGTAGCGCATCGATTCTAGCAGCGCATGCGGCGACGACCACGATACCGATCGTGATGGGATACTTCGAGGACGACCCGACCGAACGTGGCCTTACCGCAAGCCTTGCTCATCCGACTGGGAACGTTACCGGACTGGCTGTGATGCAGTTGGAGAGCATCTCAAAGGATTTGGACCTCATCAGAAATATCCTTCCGAACCTTGACCGTCTTGGAGTCTTGTTAAATCCGACCGCGGCGTCTTTCCGAGCTGCCCTAGTAAATGTGAAAGCTTTAGCGGAAAAGCTCGGAGTAACGGTCCTGGATTGGGAAGCTCGTACTGTACAAGAGATGGACACTGCATTCAATGCGATTGGGCAGACAAACAATGTGAGTGCCATTCTTGTGATGGGCGACGCGTTCTTTTTCGCCAATCGCCGACGCCTTGCGGAACTTTCGCTTACAAATCGGCTGCCCCTGATGGTGTCCGGACCTAGACAGTTTGCGGTCGCCGGCGCGCTTATGAGTTATGGCGCGAATATTTCCGACTCGTTTCGCCGCTCGGCGACTTATGTGGATAAAATTCTGAAGGGCGCGAAACCCGGTGATCTGCCGATCGAGGAGCCAACCAAATTCGACCTCGTCATCAATCGCAAGACCGCCAAGGCGCTTGGGTTCCAGATTCCTGACAAGATGCTCACCGTCGCTGACGAGGTGATTGAATAGGCGACTCCCGCATGTCGCTGATTGGCCCTTTGCGTCATTCCGCGATTTGGTCGCTTTGCGGGTAGAGTTGAGATGTGGCGCGGCGGTTGTAGGCTGAACATATCTGTTTCCGCCTCTTTCGTCTGACGGTGCCTTAGTGGTTCAGCCGTGACTCCGTTTCCACATCTCGCTCATCGAACCGGACGTGCAGATTTCCCGCATCCGGCTCTCGGACAAGACTGTCACGCCTTCACCCACGGCACGTCGTGCCCCAGCGCGGTTAGGCGTACGAGCCCGAAGTGCCCATAAAGATGCGAGAGTGGATAGGTCCCGCCCTTGCATCGCCTGACCTTGTGCTTGATGCGCAACCACCGGCGCAACCGCACAGCGGTGTAGTTGTCGATCGCCCGGTACGCTTTGGTGACGGCGCCTACTTCGAAGTAGTTCGCCCATCCGCGTAGCGTGCGGTTTAACTTCTGCACCATCTCTGTGGTCTCTTGCCAAGTCCCCGATCGGGCAGTCATCGCGTGGACATTCTCGACCATGCGCTTGATGCTCTTCTTCGATGGCCGGTATCCCAGGCGCGCCTGGCCGGTTCTCGCCGAATGCATTCGTCCGAACGTGTAACCCAGAAAGTCGAACTCTCCCTCCGGCACCTTACAGATGCGTGTCTTCTCCTCATTGACCATAAGCTTCAGCTTGCTCATGATCTTGCGCAATTGCTGCAGCGCCTCATCGGCGTTGCCTTTCCTGCACAGGATCACGAGATCGTCGGCGTAGGTCACGATACGACTGCCGAGGCTTCGCTCCAGCCCGAGCTTCTTCCATCCCAGAACGAGCCGGCGCATGTAAATATTCGCCAGCAGTGGTGAGATGGGTGAACCCTGCGGAATGCCGCGCCGGTTGTCCCGGGCTTCGGTCGTGCGTGTCTTCCTTCCTCGATCATCGGTTTCTTCTACGGGGCAATCCAGCCACATCTTGATCAGACGCAGCACGCGCCGATCAACGATCCGGCGCGCTACCGACTTTAATAGCTCGGCATGGGGGATGCTCCCGAAGTAGTCCGCGAGGTCGGCGTCAACGACTTCCAGGTGGCCTCGGAACAGCCGTTCTTCCACCTCGACCACCGCCTGTTGGGCATTTCGCCCAGGCCGGTAGGCGTACTGTTCTGGCGGTAGATCGGCTTCAAAGATCGGTTCCAGCACCAGCATCGCTGCTGTCATGCAGACCCGATCCCGCAAGGTCGAGATGCCCAGCGGCCTGAGTTTGCCGTTGGCCTTCGGTATGAACACTCTTCTGATAGGAGCCGCTCGGTAAGTCTCCTGCCTGAGCGCAAGCGCCAGTTCGCCAAGCCACCGCTCTACGCCATACGTCTCAATGTCCGCAAAGTCCTGACCATCTATCCCCGGTGCGCCCTTGTTGGAGCGGCACTGAGCAAACGCATGAGTCAGAATATCCTCACGGCTGATCTTGTCGTACAGCGCGTAGAAGCGATAGCCGGCTTCTGCCTTCGCTTTCGCGTGTAACGCCTTCTGCAGTTTCTGAACGGTTTTCGGAGTTGATAGGTTGCCCAATCTCCAAATCCCTCACCACTTGTTGCGTCTGTCTTGAACTAAGGTCCCTTCCCTCCACCGGCGTTACCCGGTTTCAGCGGTACTGCGAACCCCTCCGCCACCCCAGGACGCCCGACCTGTCCCTCGCGGGCATCCGGTTGGTCATCCCTGACCACGCCTTGAGGCTTCCCGTGTTGCGTACGCTTTCCTTGTGTACATGCTGTCGCCACTGCCCCGGCGCAGCGACCGGGCGTCTGTTTCGCTCATTCACCCTGTCGTATCAGCCTTCCCCGATATCCCTGTCGGGTCGGCCTGCGCATTGTCCTTTTCGAGGTTTGCTCGGCGTTCACTCGCGTTACGGCCTGCACACTCGCGCTGTCACCGTATATCGTGACACGCTAATCGAAGGCTTCAGCCACTTCGTTACCTCCATGACTGCTCCGATTGCTTCCGGCTGGAGCGGTTGCCGGGTGGGGATTGCACCCACTGGAAAGCGCCGCCTTGTCACGGCGCACGGGAATAGCAGACATTGAATTGCACCAACGCCTAATGGCTCGGTAGCAATTGACCCCGAAGCAGAAGTCGAATGCTCAAATTTGCGGTGATGCACAATCCAACTCTTGCTGATAACGTAACCCCTCGTTGGGGAGGAGCCCGTGAGGCGACGCGAGTTCATCAGAGCATTGGGCGGCGTAGCCTCTTGGCCGCTTGCGGCGCTCGCACAACAGCCCGAGCGACTGAAGCGAATTGGCGTGCTCATGGACTTCGAGGCGAGCGAACCTGAGGGACAGACGCGCAAAGCGGCATTTTCGCAGCGCTTGCAACATCTAGGCTGGACCGAGGGCAATAACGTCCAGATTGATACGCGCTGGGCCGGGGACGATGCCGATCGCGAACACAGCTACTCGCTTGAATTGGTGGCGTTGACGCCAGATGTCATTCTCGCCTCTGCCCCCCAGTATTGCAGCGCTACAACGCGTGACTCACACCGTGCCAATCGTGTTTGCGATTGTCATCGATCCGGTCGGCGCCGGCTTTGTTTCCAGCTTGGCTCGACCGGGTGGCAACACCACCGGCTTTAGCGCATTCGAATACAGCCTCAGCGGAAAATGGCTCGAACTTCTCAAAGAGCTTGCACCCAGCGTGGCGCGAATAGCTGTCCTTCGCGATCCCACACAAGCCGCCGGTATCGGTCAGTTCGCGGCGATCCAAGCCATGGCACCGCCATCCTTCGGAATGGAACTGCGTCCCATTGATGTGCGCGACCTTGCCGAGATCGAGCGCGGCGTCACCGCACTTGCCAGCGAGCCAAACGGCGGCCTGATCGTGACGGCCAGCACGTACGCGGTGAAGCATCGTGACCTGATCATTTCGCTGGCGACACGGTTTCGTCTTCCCAACGTTTACCCATTTCGCTATTGGCCGGCTGATGGTGGCCTTGCCTCCTATGGGCCAAATCCCACCGACAATTACGCACGTGCCGCAGACTACGTCGATCGCATCCTCAAGGGCGCAAAGCCCGCCGACCTACCGGTGCAGGCGCCGACCAAATACGAGCTGGTGGTCAATCTAAAAACTGCCAAAGGGCTCGGCCTCACAATTACACCCTCTTTGCTGGCCACAGCCGACAAGGTGATTGAATAGGCTGCATTTTGCTGCAATGCGCTTTGTCTGCTGTTGGCCCTTCGCTACAGGTGTGGCCTCACACCGTTTTGGTGCGATCGGAGCAACACCGGGACATTGCCCGGCAAGCCGCACGCGATCTAGCGGCCCCGGCCAATGCAAACAAGGCAGGGCCGCTATCCGGTAGTAGACATTTACCGTTTTTCTTTACGCGCCATCAAATTGTGGTGGTTACCTTACCGTGGGCGAAATGATCAGATAAAAGGGGCTGTTCGATGCGTGATCTTGTTTTGCGCTTTGTGAATGACGAATTGGCTGCTACGGCGATTGAATACGGGCTTATCGCTGCCGGCATCTCGGTCGCGATTATCGCGGTCGTTAATGGTCTCGGTACACAGCTCAACGCGACCTTTTCGAGCATATCGACGCAACTTAAGTAGGCCGCGCAAGGGCCTATGCACGGTTTGGCCGCCGTAGTCGGCGGCCTCTCCTGTGTCCGGCTGTCGCCGCGCTTGGACGTTGTGCAAAATCAAGGCCCAAAATCAAGGCCACTGAATGCAAGGGTCATTTGGCTACCAAATGGGCGCCGCATAGTTAGTGTTGGTAAGTGTCAGGCAATTTCACGAGAACGCCTTGCTACCGGTCAACCTCGTCTCCGATCTTGAAAAAGCAATCACAACTCGGTCAGCCGAAGCCGGCGCGATGTTGCAGCAAATAACTGACCTGTTTCTCCTCAATGTGGGGCACTATTCCGCCGAGCAACTGGGCGTATACGACACCGTTTTAAATGAACTTATCGCCAGGGTCGAAGTCGCTGCTCGCGCGAAACTAGCCCAGCGACTTGCGCCGGTAAACGGCGCGCCTGCCAATACCATCCGTTCACTTGCGCTTGACGATGCAATTGAAGTCGCGGAGCCAATTCTCTCTCAATCTAACGTGCTGGACGATGATACTCTTACCCACTGCATAGCAATAAAAGGGCAAGAATATCTGCTTGCAATTGCAACTCGCAACAAGGTTAGCGAAACGATTAGTTATCAGCTGATTGCAAAAGGCAACAACAAAGTTTTGGGTACTCTAGCCAGTAATCCGGGCGCAGCAATCTCCGATCCGAGTTTCGGGGTGCTCGTCAAAAGAAGCACCGACGATGATTGGCTAACGGAATGCGTCGCCGGGAGAAAAGACATCCCCGAGCATTATCTTTGCGAGCTCCTATCCAAGGCGTCAGATATTGTGCGGCAAAGACTGATGACCGCCAACCCGGAGCTAAGTGAAATAATTCAGGAGGTTTTACCCGTTAATGCAACATTGACTGCAAAAAAGACGACCGGCCCATTAAAGGATTACGGGCCGGCCATGCGCGTCGTCAAATCGCGGGAGCTGTCCGAGGCGGTCGTGAATGAGTTTGCGGAGGAAAGGAAACTTGCAGAACTCATGGTCTCAATCGCTCAGCTCTCGGGTCTTTCAGTCTACGAGATTGAACGGCTGTTTATGGGAGCCTGGACAAGTCCCGTTGCGATCATTCTGAAAGCAATTGGCTTCCACTTGCGGACGGTAGACGCAATTTATCGTTCGCGCTTGTCTGGTGGTGAGGTAATTCGCAACGATTTGGTACAGACAAAAGCAGAATTCATTGCGCTCCGTCGCCCTACTGCGGAGCGCATTTTGCGGTTTTTCTACGCAAAAAGGGCCGTTACATTTTCAAACCTCTCGGAAGCTTCGTCTCCGAGCCCGCGCGTCCGTTAGCACGTTGCAGGGTGATCTGGCGTCGATAGGATGCGTAACCTGATGTCGGCTCATGGGCCCGAAACCGAAGTGCCGCAACGTGGCGTTTGGTCCGCCACCGGGATTAGCCGACATGACCCGGACATCGCCGAAGGACCGAGGCTGTCCCAAAACGGACCGGCAAGACGTCGACAACCATTTTAAAAACGTTCGGTGTTCATCAGTTCCCTACGGTTGTCGCACTGGACCGATCTGCGGAGCGCGCACCGGTTTGGCCATGCCATAGAAAACCACGACGCCCTGACCGCCGCAGCGGGTCGAGAGCGCCTCCTTTGGCGTACCAATACAGCTATCAATGTCCTGCCAGTTGTTCGTCACCCAGACGTTCCCTGCGGGATCGATATCGATATCGACTTGCATCTGGAGTCCGCCACCAACGTACCCGCCGGGCGGTGAAATCTGATCGCCGGTCTTCATGCCGGGCGGACAGTTTTCTGTGCGTACCCCGCACAACTGCACAATAGGACTGCTCGGAGTATTGAAGTTGGAGACCCAGACGTTGTCATTGCCGTCCACGGCCGCAGCCCACGGTCCGGGGAGGCCGGAACCCGTGAACGGAGAGCCCGGATACGGGGTGCCGTCCGGCTGCAGCACCGAGACGCTGCCACCGTCGCGGCCACCCTTCTGCTCGGACTCGGTCCTCGTCAGATAGTCGGACGCTGCTGCAACACCCTTGAGTTTCAGGCGGATGCCCATGTCAATAAGATGGGCCATGCCTAGCAGCCCACTGCCGAACCGATTGGTGACCCAGACGTTGCCCTTGCTGTCGATAGCAAGACCGCTGCTGTCGAACCCGACCTTAAAGTTCTCGGCCTTACTCGGATCAGAGGCGGGGAAGCGAGTGACGTGGTCCACTCCGCTATTGGACACCCAAATCCTGTCCTGCTGGTCGATGCCGAGATGAAATGGTGCTCTGAATGATTTGCATGGTTCGGCGCTGCTGCCCTCGCAAACGATCCGGCCCTTGGTCAGATCGCCCTTTGGGAAGTGCACGAGTTGACTCTTTTCAATGCCGAGGACCCAGACATCTCCGCTGGGCGTGACGATGACCCCCTGCATCAGCCCGAGCCTACCGTCGAATGTGATGCCTTTCGGCGGCGTCAGCGGCTTGCCGTTCTTGTCGAATACCGTGATGGACTTAGTGCCGTAGTTGGTGAGCCAAGCATTGTCATTGCCATCAATAGCTGCACCGAAGGTGCCTCCTTCCATTCCGCCGCCAGTGAAGCCGGTGGTATTTGGTGAAAGTGGGCGACCGTTCGGCGCGAACTTGGTCGCATGACCTTCCCATAAACTATCCTGTCCCTGCCAACCGACCGAGAAGTTGTCGCCAACCCAGAGGTTGCCCTCGCTGTCGAACATGGCTTTGCCGCCCGCGTGATACCCGCCGCCGTCGAACTTCAACGGCAGCACCCAAGCGCTAGGGGACCAACTGAGGTACGGCATGAACGGAACCGCACGCAGGTTCTCGCCTTTCGGGACCGGATAGAATTTGTCCAACAAGGCGAAGAGCCGTTGTGGCTGATACCAAGGGTAGCGCGCGATAGACTGGGCGGCTGCAAGCGTGTCGGTCGGAGCGCTCCCTTTCGGGGGCGTCGCGGCAATAAAAAGCCTGTCGCAAGCATCGGCTATTATCAGCGTCGCGCAACCGGAGAGCACGTCGGCCAGCGTCGCGAAATTCGCCATTGTCGGGGTCTGGGGACCGTTGAGCGGGTCTTGAATGGCGGAGCCCCAGCCACCCGTTTGAAGATCAACAAAGTTGGGCACGTTGCCCGCAGCAATACGCAGGCTGAGTGAGGGACCCTTGATCGTAGTGCCGTCAAGAAACTGATTGTTCGTCCACACCGACGCCACGGTGGTCATCTCATTGATGACAGCGTTGGCCGGTGGCGTGTTGCCCAGTACCGTCAATAGAGCAATGGCTAAATTGTCGCCGTTACCTTTCGCCTGCCCACCCTTGGCGACCAGATACAAGCTGACATCCGTGCCAGGAGTTTCTTGGCTGAGAAGATGGAAGCGGCCGTCACTGCCTGACTTCACCTGAGCCAGTTGCCTCGGTTCGCCCGCACTCGCAGCCCATAGAGTGACGGTGGAATTTGCGAGTGGACCGCCGCCCGCTTGGACCTGGCCTTCGATGTGAACGGCGGCCGCAGCCGGGTTACATGCCCAGCCGAGCAGTCCACACGTTGCCAGAACTACGGCTATGCTGGCTTTACCAGTCTCAATCATGGGCGACTCTCCGCATTGAGAATGCCCCCCGCGCATTGGGAGCATTGAAGCGAATTAAAACACGCAATTCAATGGACGGAATGGACTTCAGGCGGCTAATGGAAAACGGACCCGTGCGAGCGCGGCTATGGGGTGCTATACACGCGAGCGTTACGTGAACAGAACCCGGAGCCTAGTCGGTACCTAGAAAGTAGCCGGAGCGAAATTCCTCGATCGGTCCCGTAGCTCAGCCGGATAGAGCAGCGGTTTCCTAAACCGAAGGTCGCAAGTTCGAGTCTTGCCGGGACCGCCATAAAAATCCTTGCAGGAAGGCGCTTTTCAAGCGCCGGCGCGCTTCGTCCTCCATTCTGTCCCGCCGTTAATACTTTCTGATCTTGCGAGCGATGGATTCGCACGTGACCATAATCGCTAAGTAATGTTTGTTTGCTACAGCACCGGCGGCTGTTGCAGTTGACAGTTGCCTTCGCGGGCGCGACCGCCCAGACCAACCAAGCGCGAGGCCCATTGGAGTGCGATGATGTTGCAGCAACTGAATCGGCTCTCGCTTCCGACCGCCGTCTCGATAGCATCTTTTGACGCGACGTTCTTCGTTGCCGCCGAAATCTTCGGCCTGACTGATCGTGAAGTATTTCTCGGCGTGGCTGCCGGAGCAGTCGGCGGATTGAGCGTGCTGGCAGCGGTCCTGTGGCAGTCCACCAGAAACGTCGCGACGCAGGTCACCAACTGATATCGGGCCTGCAGGCAAAGGCGCGCTTTTTCATTTTTCAGGACGCGTTTCGGGAGGAGACTGGGAGATGTGGGGTCGATGGTGCGCGTTTCTCAACGACGAGTCTGGCGCTACTTCCATTGAGTACGCACTGATCGCTTCCGGCGTTGCGCTCGCTATCATCACGGTAGTCAAGGGCGTCGGCACGAGGCTCCACACCACTTTTTCCTCGATCTCGACGCAGCTGAAGTGACCGCCGCCTCGGCGCGCGCGTCATTTTTCCCGACATTATGGCGCAAACGCCGTCCCGCTTCCATGCAGTATGGTAGCGGTTCGGATTTCGCCTATTGATCTGAATCAATTTCAAAGGAGCCATCAAGGGCTAAACATTTGTACAGGCCCTAGCCCGTGCCCCACCCCGACGTCCCCGACTGGCCCCCACCAGTCAAACGAGCTAGGGCTTTTGCTTTTATTGAAATCGGAGATGGCGTGCCGAACGCTTGTGGCATTTGCGCCATAACGCCGATTTCCCCGGCGCTTTGAGGCTCATCTCCGCGTCTGTCTGCTCTACCCATCGGCGATGTTGAACGACAATATCCGCTACGCGCCCCTCACCTCGATCTGTACGTCAACGTTGCCGCGCGTCGCGTGCGAATAGGGGCAGATTTTCTCGTGCGCTTCCTTGGCGAGCGCCGCGAGTTCAGCTTGCGGCAGGCTCGGATCTTCGACCCGCAGCTTCACGGCGATACCAAAGCCGCCGCCGTCGCGCGGACCGATTGAGACATCGGCGGTGACGCTGGCCTTGGTTGCATCCTGCTTGTGCTGCTTGGCGACAAAATCGAGCGCGCCGCCGAAGCAGGCGGCATAGCCGGCGGCGAACAGGTGCTCGGGCGTGGTCGTTCCGGGTTTGCCCGGTCCGCCCATGGCTTTGGGTACGGACAGGTCGGCGCGAACCGAGCCGTCGCTCGCTTCAGTGTGGCCGTTGCGTCCCCCGGTCGCGGTCGCAGTGGCGGTGAACAGCGGTTTGATCGTGTCCATCTGTTACTCTATAGGTTTTTCGCAGACGATCCGCGCCTAAAAATCGATCGTCGGGATCAGACTGCAATAACGGCGATGAACTGAGGCGAAACGGCTGTCGCTGCACGGACCCGCCGACCAGTAATGCCTCACGTTCGGGCGGCACGCGGCGTAATCGCGGGTGTGCGGCACGTAACCGTAGAGCCGGCAGGTGTCGGCCGTGGCGATTGGCGCGGCGCTCGCGCTGTCGGCCGCAATCATCGCGATTGCCATCAGCAAAAATCGAAGCGCACTTGGTCGCATCAGTCTTGGTCGCGCAATAGCCAGGATCATTTTCATCGAAGCTTAGCCCGCCGCCCTGCACATTCCGAACACTTCCCCCGCGTATTTGCAGGTTGCTCAACGTTATCGCACTTTTGTACTACAGGTCGAGAACAAGGCAGCATCTTCGGGGGAGAAATCATGCCGCTAACGCTCTATCACAACGATATGTCGGTCTGTGCGCAGAAGGTCCGGCTGTGTCTTGCCGAGAAGGATCTCGCCTATGAGGCCAAGCATCTCAACCTGCGCGAGGGCGACCAGAAGCGCCCCGAATACCTCGCACTCAACCCGAATGGCTACGTGCCCACCCTGGTGCACGACGATTTTGTGGTCTGTGAGTCTACCGTCATCTGCGAATACCTTGACGACGCCTTTCCCGATCCGCCGCTCAAGCCGGCCGACGCCAAAGGCCGGGCGCGGATGCGCGGCTTCACCAAATTTATCGATGCGGCAATCTTCCCGGCGACCGGAACGGTGTCGATGTCGATCGCATTCCATCATCAGTATCGACCGGAGATGTACGACACGATGGAAAAAGCCCGGCCGGGATGGCTCGCCAATCTCCGCCAACTGCAGAAGGGCACCGAGAACCCGGCGTTCCCCGCCGCGATCAAGCGTCTCGACAAAATGATCGCGGATATGGACCGGGCGCTCGCGGAAGGCCCGTGGCTGGCGGGCGAGACCTACTCGCTCGCCGACATCGGCTACGCGCCTTACGTCACGCGGCTCGATCATCTCAAATTCCTCGGCGGCATGATCGCGCAGCGCCCGCGCGTCGCCGCGTGGTACGATCGGATGCGCGCGCGCAAGCCCTATCAGAGCGCGCTCGCCGAATGGTTCAATCCTAAATATCTGCCGCTGATGGACGAGAAGGGCAGCGAGGCCTGGCCTCGCGTGAAGGAGCTTCTCGCCGCTTGATCTTCCGACGAGCCGCGAGCGGTTACTCGGCCGCCTTGCGGGTCTCGAAGTTTCGGTTCTCCGGCCGCGGCAGACCGAGATTCTCGCGCAAGGTCTTGCCTTCGTACTCGCGGCGGAAGATGCCGCGGCGCTGCAATTCGGGCACCACTTGCTCGACGAAGTCGTCGAGACCGCCGGGCAGATACGGGAACATGATGGTGAAGCCGTCGCTCGCCTCGGTGACGAGCCATTCCTCCATCTCGTCGGCGATGGTTTTTGCCGTGCCGACCATGGCGAGGCCGGAATAACCGCCGAGCCGCTGCGCCAACTGGCGCACGGTGAGATTTTCCCGCGCCGCCATCGCCACGACGCGGTCGCGGGCGCTCTTGCTGGCGTTGCTCTCGGGAATTTCCGGCAGCGGCTTGTCCGGGTCGAAGCGCGAGGCGTCGTGGCCCAGCGCAATCGACAGCGAAGCGATGGCGCTGTCGTAATGGACCAGACTGTCGAGCTTGGCGCGCTTTGCCCGTGCCGCTTCGACGGTGTCGCCGACGACGACGAAGCAGGCCGGCATGATCTTCATGTGATCGCGGAAACGTCCGGCCTTTTCCATTCGCCCTTTCACGTCGGCGTAGAATTCGCGGCCGGCGGCAATGGTGCTCGGCGGCGTGAACACCGCTTCCGCAGTCTCCGCTGCGAGCTGCCGCCCGGAATCGGACGCGCCGGCCTGCACGATCACCGGCCAGCCCTGGACCGGACGCGCGATATTGAGCGGGCCGCGGACTGATAAGTATTTGCCCTTGTGATTGAGGACGTGCAGCTTGTCGGGATCGAAGAAAAGGCCGTGTTCGACGTCGCGAACGAAGGCATCGTCGGCCCAGGAATCCCACAGCCCGGTGACGACGTCGTAGAATTCCCGCGCGCGACGATAGCGCTCCCCGTGCTCCATGTGATCGGACATACCGAAGTTAAGCGCAGCGTCCGGATTGGACGTGGTGACGATATTCCAGCCGGCACGGCCGCCGCTGAGATGATCAAGCGAAGCAAAGCGCCGCGCGACATGATAGGGCGCGTCGAATGTGGTCGAGCCGGTGGCGACGAGCCCGAGGTGATCGGTCACCATCGCCAGCGCGGAAAGGAGCGTGAACGGCTCAAACGACGTCACCGTGTGGCTGTGCTTGAGCGCATCGAGCGGCATATTGAGCACGGCCAGATGGTCGGCCATGAAGAAGGCGTCGAACTTGGCGCGCTCCAACGTCTGCGCGAACCGCTTGATATGGGCGAGATTGAAATTGGCGTCCGGAAAGGCGCCGGGATAGCGCCAGGCGCCGGTGTGGATGGTCGTCGGCCGCATGAACGCGCCGAGACGGAGTTGCCGTGAACCGCTCATATCAACCGCCCATGTCTCTTTAACCGCGAATGTCTGTGTTCTCTTTAGCCCCGGATATGCAATTAATGTTGATGGCAGCCGGCGAAATTTCAAGGGCGGCGAACCCGGGGGGCCTGACAGCAAGCAATTTGCGCTATCGCAAAGCGCTCTGTGCAAATTTGATGCAGTGACAGGCGCTCCGGAGAAGTGATAGGGCTTTTGTTCCGGGGAAGGTCCTTGCCACAAATTGGCTGTAGCGTAATCGGGAGGTAAGCGTGAAAAAAATTCTTGCTGGCGTGTGTTTGGTGGCGGGCGTTTGGGCCGGCATGGCCGGTATCACGGCGGATGCCGCGGACCTCAAGATCGCGCTCATCTACAGCAAAACCGGCCCGCTCGAGGCCTATGCCAAGCAGACCGAGGCCGGCCTGATGCTCGGTCTCGAGTACCTCACCGGCGGTATCATGATGCTCAACGGCCGCAAGATCGTGGTTCTTGCCAAGGACGATCAGGGCAAACCGGACGTGGCGAAATCGCTGCTCGAACAGGCCTATGCCGACGACGGCGTCGATCTCGCCATTGGCACGTCTTCGTCGGGCGCGACGATTGCGATGCTGCCGGTCGCCGAGGATGCCAAGAAAATCCTTCTGGTCGAGCCCGCGGTCGCCAACTCTATCACCGGCGACAAGTGGAATCGCTACATCTTCCGCAGCGCCCGCAACTCATCCCAGGATGCGCTGTCCGGCGCGATCGCCCTCGGCAAGGGCGACGTCGCCATCGCCACTCTGGCGCAGGACTTCGCCTTCGGCCACGACGGCATCGCCGCATTCAAGGCGGCGCTGGCGGAGTCGCACAGCGCAGGCAAGGTGGTGTTTGAGGAATACGCGCCGTTCATGACCACCGACTTCACCGCTTCGGCGCAACGGTTGTTTGATGCGCTGAAGGACCGGCCGGGCCGGAAGATAATTGCCGTGCTCTGGGCCGGTCCCAATCCCGCGCTCAAGCTCGCCGACATGAAGCCGGAACGCTACGGAATCGCGCTCGCCCCGGGCGGCAATATTCTCCCGGTGATGCAGCAGTGGAAGCAATTGGCCGGCGCCGAAGGCACGATCTACTATTACTACGGCTTCCCCAAGAACCCGATGAACGACTGGCTCGTGACCGAACACGAGAAGCGCTACCACATGCCGCCCGACTTCTTCACCTGCGGCGGCATGGCGGCCGCAAGCGCGGTGGTCACCGCGATCAAGAAAGCCGGCGGCACCGATACGGAGAAACTGATCGCCGCCATGGAGGGCATGGATTTCGACACGCCGAAGGGCAAGATGACGTTCCGCAAGGAAGATCATCAAGCGATGCAGTCGATGTACGTGTTCAAGATTAAGGCCGATCGTAAGAACGACTGGGATTTGCTTGACCTGGTCGGCGAAATCCCGGCTTCGGATATGTCGGTGCCGATCCGCAACAAACGGTGAGATGCAGACCGAACCGGCGAACGTCCTCGAGACGCGGGAACTGAGCATCCGCTTCGGGGGCCATCTCGCCGTCGATGCGGTGAGCTGCGCATTCCATCCCGGCAGCCTGACTGCGATTGTCGGCCCGAACGGTGCCGGCAAGACGACCTATTTCAATCTGATCTCGGGCCAGCTTAAGCCGACCGCGGGCGAGGTGCTGTTTCAGGGCGCGGATATCACGACAATGCCGCCGTCGGAGCGCGCGCGCCGCGGCCTCGGCCGCGCCTTTCAGCTGACCAATCTTTTTCCTTACATCAGCGTGCACGAAAACGTCCGGCTTGCGGTGCAAAGCCGCTGCGGCACCGGCCTTGATCTCATTCACACCTGGCGGCAGCACACCGAGCTGATCGAGGAGGCCGACGACATTCTCCGTCAGGTCGGGCTGAGCGCGCGCCGCGATCTGCGCGCCGGCCTCCTGCCGCACGGCGATCAGCGCAAGCTCGAAGTCGCGATCCTGATCGCACTCAAGCCGCAAGTCTTTCTGTTCGACGAGCCGACCGCCGGCATGAGCGTCGACGAAGTGCCGGTCGTGCTCGACCTCATTCATTCGATCAAGGCGGGCGGCGACCGCACCATCCTTCTGGTTGAGCATAAGATGGACGTGGTGCAGTCGCTCGCCGACCGCATCATCGTGCTGCACAATGGCCAACTCGTTGCCGACGGCGATCCGGCGACCGTGATTGCGCTGCCAGTAGTGCAAGAGGCTTATCTCGGGGCGGCGAATGTCTGATCGCCCGCCGCTGCTCACGCTCTCCGGCGTCAATACACATATCGGGCCGTATCACATTCTGCAGGGCGTCGATCTCGCGGTGCCGCGCGGCGCGCTTACCATGCTGCTGGGCCGTAACGGCGCCGGCAAGACCACGACTTTGCGGACCATCATGGGGCTGTGGCACGCCTCCGCCGGCTCGGTGCGCTTCGACGGTGCCGACATCACGGCCTGGGCCACGCCCGACATTGCTCTGGCCGGCATAGCCTACGTGCCGGAAAATATGGGCATCTTCGCCGACCTGACGGTGCGGGAAAATCTCCTCCTCGCCGCGCGCTCGGGCCCGATCGACGAAGCGCGGTTGCGCTGGATCTTCGGCCTGTTTCCGGCGCTGGAAAAATTCTGGTCGCTGGCGGCGGGCGTGCTGTCCGGCGGGCAAAAGCAGATGCTGTCGATCGCCCGCGCCATTATCGAGCCGCGCAAACTGTTTTTGATCGATGAACCGACCAAGGGGCTCGCGCCCACCATCATCGGCAACATGATTGCGGCGTTCCAGGAGCTCAAGCAGTCTTCCGACGCCACCATTCTCGTTGTCGAGCAGAATTTTCTGTTCGCAAAATCGCTCGGCGATGCCGTCGCGGTCATGGACAACGGCCGGGTGGTGCATGCGGGCGCCATGGCGGAGCTGGCCGAGGATCGCGATTTGCAGCACCGGCTCCTCGGCCTGCACCTGGATCAGCACCAATGACGCCGCGTGGCGAACTCTCCCTGCCGGCGCGGCGCCGCGATTTTGCGCCGGTTCTGCTTGTGCCGCTCGTCGCCCTGGTAGCGCTGCCGCTGGTCGGGTCGCCGTCGACCTGGGTGACGCTGACGCTGGCCGGCCTCGCCATGGGCATGATCATTTTCATCATCGCCTCGGGGCTCACGCTGGTGTTCGGCCTGATGGACGTGCTCAATTTCGGCCACGGCGCGTTCATTACCGTTGGCGCCTATGCGGCCGCATCGCTGGTGCCGCTCTTGGCGACTTCGCTGCACGCCGACTCGATGATCCTCAATCTGCTCGCGCTTCTCGCGCTGATCGCGCTCGCCATGGCGGTGACCGCCATCCTCGGTTACGCGTTCGAACGCGTCATCATCATGCCGGTCTACGGCCAGCATCTAAAACAGATCCTGGTCACCGTCGGCGGCCTTATCGTTGCGGAACAGCTCATTACCGCGGTGTATGGACCGGTGCAGATCGCACTGCCATTGCCGACCGCATTCCGCGGCTCGCTGATCTTCGGCGACGTTGCGGTCGAACGCTACCGGCTGATCGCCGTCGTCGTCGGCCTCGTGATCTTCGCCGCCATGCTGCTCATTCTCAACCGCACCCGGATCGGTCTGTTGATCCGCGCCGGCGTCGAGAACGGTGAAATGGTCGAGGCGCTCGGCTATCACATCCGCCGGCTGTTTGTCGGCGTGTTCATGGCGGGCTCGGCGCTCGCCGGCCTAGGCGGGGTGATGTGGGGCTTCTATCGCGAGTCGCTGACGCCCGGCATGGGCATGGACGTGATGGTGCTGGTGTTCATCGTCGTCGTCATCGGCGGGCTCGGCTCGGTTGGCGGCTGCTTCATCGGCGCGCTGCTGGTGGCGGTGACCGCCAACTACACCGGCTTTCTGGCGCCCAAGCTCGCGCTCGGCTCCAACATCCTATTGATGGCGCTGATCCTGCTGTGGCGCTCCCGCGGCCTCTATCCGGTGGCGAAGCGATGAACGCTGTCGGCACGATATTGTCGGGCGATCCGCCGCGCGGCCGGGTGCTGACGTTTCTGCTGCTCGCCATCCTGATCAGCCTCGCATTCGCCCCGCTGCTGTTCCCGGGCACGGCCGCACTGAACGTCGCCGCCAAGATTTGTTATTTTGTGGTGCTGGCCGCGAGCTACGACCTGTTGCTCGGCTATACCGGCATCGTCTCGTTTGCTCACACCATGTTCTTCGGCATCGGCGGTTATGGCGCCGGGCTCGCGCTTTACAATTTCGGGCCGTCGTGGACGTCGATCCTGCTCGGCACCGCCGCGGCGCTGGTGCTGGCGGTCGCGCTCGCGCTGGTCATCGGCCTGTTCTCGCTGCGGGTGCGGGCGATTTTCTTCGCCATGATCACGCTCGCCGTCGCCAGCGCGTTTTCGATCCTGGCGTCGCAGCTGAGCACCGTGACCGGCGGCGAGGACGGCCGCAACTTTCGGCTGCCGGCAGCACTGCGGCCCGGATTTCACCTGGCAGTCGGGCCGTTCACGATCAACGGGCGCATCATCGCCTATTATCTGATCTTTTTCGCCGCGCTGATTTTATTTCTGCTGCTGCTGCGCGTCGTCAATTCGCCCTTCGGCCGCGTGCTGCAGGCGATCCGCGACAACGAGTTCCGCGCCGAGGCGCTCGGCTATCGCACCGTAGTCTACCGCTCGATCGGCAATTGTCTTGCGGCCGGCGCCGCGGCGCTCGCCGGCGTGCTGTGCGCGCTTTGGCTGCGCTACACCGGACCCGCGGTGACGCTGTCGTTCGATATCATGCTCGATATTCTGCTGATGGTGGTGATCGGCGGCATGGGCACGCTCTACGGCGCGGTGCTTGGCGCCGCGATCTTCGTTCTCGCCGAAACCTATTTGCAGAACGTCATGGCGATGATCAGCCAGGCGACTGCCGACCTGCCGATTTTGCCGCTCGTCTTCCATCCGGATCGCTGGCTGCTTTGGCTCGGTGTTCTGTTTGTGCTCAGCGTCTATTTCTTTCCGTTCGGCATCGTCGGCCGGCTCCGGGCGCATCGCTGAAGGCTGGCCGCGGAATCCCTGTGCGGCAGGCGACCCGGCGAACATTGCCGCGATCACAACCGTAACGCTCAGCCAAAAGCGAAGGCTTGCATGCCTGAATCGAGAAATTGAGTCTCGGAGGCGCGATTCGAGATCGCACCTGTCGAGGTCGACAATGAGGCGATTGACCCGTCAAAAGTGATAAATCATGAGTGCTACGAACGATGTGGAGCAAGCGATGTCGGTACTCGAAGCAAACCTCGCCAAAGCGGAACAATATCTCGCGCGCTTCCGCAAGGACGGCGTGCAAAACCAGATCGGCGGCGCGGCGGTGCCGGCAAGCGACGGAACGACCTTCGAGACCATGTCGCCGGTCGATCTGAAACCGCTCGCCAAAGTCGCGCACGGCAAGGCCCCCGACATCAACCGCGCGGCCAAGGCGGCGAAGCAGGCGTTTCCCGCGTGGGCCGCGCTCGCCGGCGAAAAACGCAAAGAGCTCCTGCACAAAATTGCCGATGCGATTGTGGCGCGCGCCGAGGAGATCGCTTTCGTCGAATGCATGGATACGGGGCAGGCGCTTAAATTCATGGCCAAAGCCGCTTTGCGCGGCGCCGAGAATTTCCGCTTTTACGCCGACCGCGCGCCGGAAGCGCGCGATGGCAAGGTGCTGCGCACCGACGGTCAGTTCAACATGACGACGCGGGTGCCCATAGGCCCGGTCGGCGTGATCACGCCGTGGAACACTCCATTCATGCTGTCCACCTGGAAAATCGCGCCGGCGCTGGCCGCCGGCTGCACGGTCGTCCACAAGCCGGCCGAGTTTTCCCCGCTGACCGCGCGGCTGCTGATTGAAATCGCCGAGGGAGCCGGCCTGCCGCCCGGGGTATGGAACCTCGTCAACGGCATGGGCGAAGACGCCGGCAAGGCGCTCACTGAACATCCGGACATCAAGGCGATCGGCTTTGTCGGTGAAAGCCGCACCGGCTCGCTGATCATGAAACAGGGCGCGGATACGCTCAAGCGCGTGCATTTCGAGCTCGGCGGCAAAAACCCGGTCATCGTCTTCGCCGACGCCGATCTGGAGCGTGCGGCGGATGCCGCCGTGTTTATGATCTACTCGCTCAACGGCGAGCGCTGCACCTCCTCGTCGCGCCTGTTGGTAGAGGCCCGCATTTACGACGAGTTTACCGCCGCGGTCGCGAACAAAGCCAAGCGTATCAAGGTCGGCCATCCGCTCGACCCGGAAACCGTGATCGGCCCGCTGATCCATCCGGTGCACGAAAAGAAAGTCCTCGAATATCTGGAGATTGGCCGGCGCGAAGGCGCGACGGTCGCGACCGGCGGCGGCAAGGTCGAGGGCCCGGGCGGCGGCTGCTATGTCGCGCCGACGCTGTTCACCGGCGCGCATAATCGCATGCGCATCGCGCAGGAAGAAATTTTCGGGCCGGTGCTGACCGCGATTCCCTTCAAGGACGAAGCCGAAGCGCTCGCGCTCGCAAACGGCGTCCAGTATGGCTTGACCGGATACTTGTGGACGTCCGACGTGACCCGGGCGCTGCGGTTCACCGACCGGCTCGAAGCCGGAATGATCTGGGTGAATTCCGAGAACGTGCGCCATCTGCCGACGCCGTTCGGCGGCGTCAAAAGCTCAGGCGTCGGCCGCGACGGCGGCGACTGGTCTTTCGACTTCTACATGGAAACCAAAAACGTCGCCTTCGCCACCGGCAAACATGCGATCCAGAAGCTCGGCGGCTGAGGGAGACGCATTCTAAGAGGCACGCTCGGCTCGGCACATCAGCCGAAGGTGAACGCGTAGGCTTGTACGCCCGGATCCAGAAATTCGATCTCGAACGTGCGATCAGAGATCGCTCCGTTTTGCCGGATCAGCTGATAGAGCCGCTGCCCATCGACCACGCCAAGGCCGTTGGCGTCGACATCGGCGCCGTGGTTCGCGCCCGGCGCGGCGCCATCGATGCTGACGCGAAAGTGCACCGGCTTGTTGTCCGCGCCGGGACCAAGCACAAGATGCAGGTCGCGCGCGTGAAATCTGTAGGCAATACGGCCGTCCGGTTTGTTGAGCGCGGCAACCTCGGCGCCCACCGTCCAGTTGCCCAAGAGGCTCCATTGATTAAGGGCAAGCGGCGCTGTGGCGTAGGCGTGGCTTTCATCTTCGACAAGCCCGCCGGGGGATACGAAGTTGTCGGCGCGATTGTAGCCGATATAGGTCTCCGGCGATTTGACTTCGCTCTCCTCGGCTGCGGCTTGCGCGCCGGAGGCCGTTACCGAAACGACGTCGGCGGAATAACCCTTGTCGCCGGCTTCAGCGAGAAGCCGCTGTATCACCCGCTCGGATTGATCATACTCGCCCTCGCCGAAGTGATGATAGCGAAGGCGTCCTTGGGCATCGATGAAATAATGCGCGGGCCAATATTGATTGTCGAACGCGCGCCAGATTTTGTACTCGTTATCGATGGCGACGGGATACTGGATTTTCAGTTCCGATACCGCGGCGCGCACGTTGGCGACCTTGCGCTCAAAGGCGAACTCCGGCGTGTGCACGCCGATCACGACCAGACCGTGGTCCTTATATTTCTCGGCCCACGCCCTGACGTAGGGAATCGCGCGCAGGCAGTTGATGCAGGAATAGGTCCAGAAATCGATCAGGACGACTTTGCCTCTAAGTCCTTCGGGCGTCAGCGGCGGCGAATTGAGCCATTCCTCAGCGCCCGACAGTGACGGGAAGCCGCCTTCGACGCCCAGGTTCGGTTCGTGATCGCCCGGCTTCGCCTTCATCATCATCGCCGGTCCGCCGTTCATGGCATCGGAGGACTGCGTCGACTTGCTCGCTCCCTCAGATGGCGGGCGAATCCGGTCGATCAGGCTTTGCTCGAGCGACGCGGTGCCCGACAGTGAAACGCGAGTCAGGAAGCCGGTGTCGAAGCCGAATGCGATGGCGGCGACAGCAACCAGCACGGCCACGCCCAACGCGCGCCTGATCCACTCGCCCACCCCGAGCGATCGCTTCATCGCTGCAAATATCCGCCCGCCAACAGCGAGTGCCAGCGCGAGCGACGTGGCGGCTCCCGCCGCGTAGGCGAGCAGGAGAAGCGTGGTGCCTACGCTCGCACCTTTGAGGGCCGCGCCGGTCAGGATCAGGCCAAGGACTGGGCCCGCACACGGCGCCCAAAGAAGCCCGGTCGCAACCCCGAGCAACAACGAAGGCAATATCTGCGAACCCGGGACACCGGCGTCACGGTGAGCGGACTCCGACAGCTTTGCGCCGAGGCCGACAAGCGGCTCCATCACGCGATCGGCGAATTTCGGAAAGACGAGCGTGAGGCCAAATACCGCAAGGAGCGCGATGGCAAAAATGCGCCCATATTGGTTGGCCTCAACGACCCAGCCGCCGGCGACCGCCGCCAGGGTTGCTATGACGGCGAAGGTCACGGCCATGCCCACCAGCATCGGCAGGCCGGATTGCAGAAACGGCCGGTCGGCGCGGGCGAACACGAACGGCAGCACCGGTAGAATGCAGGGGCTGACGATCGTCAGCACGCCGCCCAGATAAGCCAATACCAACAACGTCATCACCGCCCTCCTGGCGCACCCTCAAGCAATTGACGGGGCACCGCATACGAAGGGAGCGCTATGTTGTCACGGCAATAGCGGGGGTACACATACATTTGATGGCGGTGGTACACATCAAGCAAAAATCCGTGCGCTCGATCGAAATGGTGAGCCCTGCGTACCGCACAGATCTGAGGCAGCCGGTCAAGCGCCGCGTGCGCTGGTCGTTTCACCGTCGTGAAATATAAACTGAATGCGGTTCTCATCCTCGATCTTGAAAGCAAGCACAATGGCAAACGATAACGGCATTCCCAAACGCTCGCTCGGTTCGTCCGGTATCGCGGTATCCGCGATTGGGCTCGGCTGCATGTCAATCTCCGGCGTTTATGGCGAGAGCAGCGACGATGGCGGAATAGCAGTCATCCGCGAGGCTTTGGATCGGGGAATCACCTTTCTCGATACCGCGGACATGTATGGCTTCGGCCACAATGAGGAGCTCGTCGGCAACGCGATCAAGGGGCGCCGCGGGCAAGTCGTGCTGGCAACGAAATTCGGCAACCTCGGCGGCCGCGACGGCAGGATCGTGGACGGACGTCCGGAATATGTCTTCAGCGCCTGCGAGGCCAGCCTCAAGCGCCTCGGCGTCGAGGTTATCGATCTCTATTATCAGCACCGGGTCGATCCGAGCGTGCCAATCGAGGACACGGTTGGCGCCATGTCCCGTTTGGTCGAGCAAGGCAAGGTGCGCGCGCTCGGCCTCAGCGAGGCCCGTCCGGAGACCATCCGCCGCGCGCACGCCATTCATCCGATCGCCGCCGTGCAAAGCGAATTCTCGCTGCTATACCGGACCGAAGCCGAGGAGACACTGCGCACAACACGCGAGCTGAAAATCGCTTTTGTCGCCTATGGTCCGCTCGGCCGTGGGTTACTCACCGGGGTGGTCGAGGATCCGGACAAGATCGCCAAAACCGACGCCCGTGGCCGGCATCCGCGATTTGCCGCGGATAACCTCGCCCACAACCTGGCGCTGGTCCATCGCATCGACGACGTCTCCCGCCGGAAGGGATGCACGCCTGGGCAGCTCGCCCTGGCCTGGTTGCTCGCGCAGGGTGAAGACATCGTGCCAATTCCCGGCACCAAACGAAAACAACGACTGCTGGAAAACATCGGAGCGATTTCGGTCGATTTGACCGCCACCGATCTCGCACAGATCTCGGCCGCCATACCGGCCGGCGCTGCCGCAGGCTTGCGCTATCCCGAGGCGCAGATGAAGAGCGTTTATCTCTGAAGCGTCGAGAAAACTCTACAATTTCTGCTTATCGGTTGTGGTCTTAGGGGAGCCTCCGGCGCTCGACCGGCGGTCCAAACCAGATCGACGATCACTGTTTGACCGCCGTTCTCCTTGTAACAGCTTTTCCTCACCGGATCGCGAATCCACGCCACTGCGTCGATCTTTGTCCGCCCGTCTGTCGAAACCTGATCGTCTGTTGTCCTCGGCCATTACTGTGCCTCCGGCTGCGATCTTTGTATTCGCATTGCGTAAATGGTTCATAAAACTACATTTCAGTTTTCACGTGCGGCCCGACGACCGAGATGCGTCAAACTCTTCACTTCAGCAGATGTCAGAGTTGTGTCTGCTTTCCACCGCGATACTGATCAGATAGCGGACGGTTCCGCACCGCCGTTTCGGGCCATCAGGTGACTCTCATGCGCTGCACCATTGTCGGCAAGTGAGGCCGCATCGCAGCAATCTCACCAATCTCGATCACGGTGTTTGATTTATCCTCCGCTGCTGCGTCAAACGACCGGGCCCGTCATGCCTCATGGCCGTGTAAAGAGTTCATTTACCATTCGAGCAGACAATACCCGCCTGATTAACGCTCCTTTAATTCCTCACGGTGGGGAGGCGCAGATGGACAGTTTTACGCGGCTTCAAGAGCATATCCAAATGCTCACGTCCAAAACTGGCCTGACTGAGCCGAGAGAAACAATCTTGCCGCTCCAAAGTTATTCTCAGCCTTTAGGCGACCTGGCCCCGAGCACGGCCATCGATCTGATATATAAAGCGGTTGAGGTCGTTAAGCGCGTAGAGGATCATGCAAAACAAACAGAAGCGCGCGCGCAGACCATCGCTCACGCTGCTGTCGAGAAATTGCTGCTTGCTAACAAGCGCATACAAGAACTCGAAGAGGAGCGACTATCAGCTGAGGCGCGCATCAATGATGCTTGTGTAACGCTCAAAGAAGCTGCGGACGCCTTGCGGTTGGAAAAACTACGCGTTAAAGCGGCCGACGAGCGGATACGTCTACTTGAACTCCGTTTTAGTTCCGCCGAAATGCATGCGAAGGACGGTCAGACCGCTATAGCCCGCGTCGAGGAGGAGATACGGACTCGCCTTCTTGCGCAAAGACAGTTTGGTTTCGAGGAATCAGCTGTCGCCGCTTGAAGAACTGCCGTACGGATTCTAGGCCGCGACCCCTCGCCGGACCTCGTTTGTTAAGAGGCCGGTGACGCCCTCTCTCGCAAGGGGCGAGGTCAGAGTTGGCAGCGCCGAGTTTTTGGCGCCGCAGTACTAATATAGCACCTGCGGCGTGGTCCGGCGCCAGGCGCCGCCGAGGACGGCCGCCAGCACGATGGTTCCATGCAACGCAAGCCCGGCGGCAAGGGCAACAAACAGCCAGCTGAGCGAAGCCGTGAGGCGCAGCGCGATAAAGCCGCCGCCAATCGCCACCGCCATCCGCACAAAGCCGGCGAATAGCGGCCAGCCGACGCGGCCCGCGCCCTGCGAGGCGAAATAGAGCGCAAGACCGAGGCCGAAGAAACCGTAGAACGGCCCGACGGCGCGCAGATAGTCGCTGCCGGCTTTGATCACATTCGGATCGGCGCTGAACAGTTCAAGCCACGCGCGCGGCCAGACTGCGGTCGCCAGTCCGATCGCCTCGGTGATCGCAAACGCGATGGCTCCGCCGCAGAGACCGATGCGGAGTGCGCGCTGGTACTGTCCCGCGCCGATGTTGGTGCCGACCAGCGCCACCAGGGGCGCGCCGAGACCGAACACCAGCGGGATCAGCAAATATTCGAGGCGCGCCCCGGTGCCGTAGCCGGCCACCGCGTCGGCACCGGCGACGCCGGCGACCAGTGCGGTTGCCGAGGCGATAATGACGTTGGTCTGCACCGATGAAATCGACGACCAGGCGCCGACGCTGAGAATGCTGCCGATCAGATGCCAGCGCAGCGGTGCGAGCCGCAGCCGCGCGCCGTTGCGCCCGGAAAGAACGTACCAGCCGAGGACGACGGTGCCCGCAGCATTGAACAAGAGGAACGCCAACGCTCCGCCGGCGATCCCGAGCGCCGGGAACGGCCCGATGCCGAAAATCAGGCACGGCGACAGCGGGATCAGCACGACCACGCCGACACAGATCACCATGGCTGGCACCAGCATATTGCCGGTACCGCGGATCGCGCTCGACAGCGCGTTGAGGATCCAGACCAGTACATTGCCGGCGAACACGACGTTCGAATAGATCAACGCGGCTTGCAGCTCGCCGCCGCGGCCGCCCAGCGCGCGATAGATCGGCAGTCCGAACGGCAACATGATGGCCATGAACAACAGGCCAAGCGCGACGTGGATGACGATCCCATGAAGAACAAGGGCATCCGCCTCATCGCGGCGCCCGCCGCCAATCGCGCGCGCAATCGCTGATGAGATGCCGCCGCCCATGGCGCCAGCGGAAATCATCTGCATCAGCATCACGCCGGGAAACACCAGCGCCATGCCGGCGAGCGCATCGGTGCCGAGGCGGGCGACGAAGTAGGTCTCGATCAACCCGGTCATCGCTTGCGCCAGCATCACCAACACATTCGGCGCAGCGAGCCGTAGCAAAGTCCACAGCACCGGGCCGCGCAATAATTGCTCGGTGCGGGAAACCATCGCTGCCGTTCGTTGCGCCAGCGCGTTGGGCAACGCATCCGTCGCTTGAAACGTCACTGCACTCACGGGCGAGCCTCCGATCGTGCGGTCCGCGCCGGCAAGCCGTAGCGGCGGCGCGTACTCGCCGGTGCGGCCGGTCCGGCCGTGAAGCGATGCTCAGCGGCGGTAATCGGCCGTTTGGTGACGCGGTCGACGAGGATCGGGTCGGCGGCTTTTCCGGTCTCGCCATCGACCAGCAGAACGCTCTCGCCTTCCGCAGCAAAATGCTTATTGCCCCAGGCCAACAGCGCGATCAGCACCGGGCGAAAATCGCGGCCTCGCGCGGTCGGCAAATATTCATAGCGCGGCGGGTGTTCGCTGTAGCGGCGGCGCTCCAACAGTCCCGCTTCAACCAGGGCCTCAAGGCGGCGGGTCAGCATGTTGGGAGCGATGCCGAGGCTGTTCTGAAATTGATCGAAGCGCGTAAAGCCGTGCAGTGCATCGCGCATGATCAGCATCGACCACCACTCGCCGACCCGCTCCAGGCTGCGGGCGATCGGGCAGGGCATGCCGGCAAGGTTCTTGTGCTTCATGGTCGCAACATACGCTAGTAACTATCATTATGCAAGTCACTACGTTGAAAACCACACGCACTCCGTCGAGCTGTTCGCGACGTACTACAATTTTATTCGCATCCATAAGACGCTGCGGACGACTCCTGCGATGGAGGCTGGCCTGACATCGCGGCTTTGGGAAATCGGTGATATTGTGGGGGTGCTAGAGGCTTGGGAGGCATCGCACACGAATGGATAAGATCAAAGAAGCGCAGGCCAAATATCGTCCCCCTAATCCGATCAAAGTTCTTTTCGTTGGAGAATCCCCGCCAGTCAGCGGAAAATATTTTTATTGTGGTAGCAATTCATTATTGCACCAAATGAAACGCGCTCTGGGAGAAGATCAGACTGTGGATATGGATTTTCTCATGAAGTTTAAGCAACGCGGCTGGTACCTTGACGATTTTGTACAGACTCCAGTCAAAGAGCGGGCAGCAGAACTGAGGAAAAGGCGTCGGGAGGCACGCGACGATTTAGCAGCCCGGATACGTGATTATAATCCCTCCGTAGTTGTGTGCCTCCTTCGCAGAATCCGAGACGATGTAGAGGCCGCCGTTCTCAAGGCCGGAAGCGATGCCTGCGTATATGCTGTCTCATTTCCGCCTCAGCAATCGCGGCGTTTTCAAGAGGAAATGGCCCTCCTACGTCCAAGACTTGAACGCCTGCCTTAATCAAAGGAGCCCACTACCCATCGTGAACATGCCGCGGCGCTAAGTCAGCCGCGCGCGCTCAGCGTGAAAGCGCGTTTGGTTAGTGGGTCGCGGCTGGGGTTGGCGAGGTGGCTGGCTATTTCGCCAGCGCGTCGGCGCCAGCCTTGGCGACTTGGGCGTCCTGGGACGACAGCGCACCGGAGACGCCGATAGCGCCGATGATTTTGCCGTCGACCACGATTGGCAGACCGCCCTCAAGCGGGGTGATGTCCTTGATTGCGAGGAGACGCAGTCCCGCGCCGCCGGCGGCGATGGCGTCGTCGAGCGCCTTGCTCGGGCGCTTGAACGTAAGCGCGGTGCGCGCCTTGCCTTCGGACGCGGTGATGGAGGCGAGCTGGGTGTTGTCGATCTTGTGGAACATCACCAGATTGCCGCCGCTGTCGAGAATCGTGATCGCGACCTGCCAGGAATTCTTGGCTGCCTCGAGCTCCGCCGCCGCCATCGCGCGCTTGGCGTCGTCGAGCGTGATGGGAGCTCCGTAGGGCGGTATCGCCGCGGTCTGCTGCGCCGAGGCCGGGGCCAACGCCGAAACGGCGACCGCAACAAACGCAACCAACGCGCTGGCGAGCGCGAGCATCCGAGACATCGTGACTACCTCCCTTGCCACCCTGGCGCGACGCGCCGCGCGCACAATAAGCGGCAAAGGCGGCCGGTGGAAGGCGCTCGCGCTTGAGCGAAACGTGATCACAGTGGCGGCTGCTTTGCGGTCCGGCCGGCATTATATTGGTGCAGTTGGCAAGGAGACGGCGCATGTTCAACTTTTCGAAGAAACTCGAAATGCCAGCCCCCCAAGACGCCTTGCGCGGACGGCCGGCGCCCATCCCGACCGCCCGGCAGCATTTCGTCAACGGTCACGCGCTCAAGGGCCCGTACCCTGAGGGTCTTGCCATGGCGATGTTCGGGCTCGGCTGTTTCTGGGGCGCCGAGCGCAAGTTCTGGGAGCTTGGCGATGGCGTTTACGTGACGGCGGTCGGCTACGCCGGCGGCTTCACGCCCAATCCGACCTATGAGGAAGTGTGCAGTGGCCGCACCGGCCACAACGAAGTCGTGCTCGTGGTCTACGATCCGAAGAAGATCTCCTACGAGCAGCTGCTCAAGACGTTCTGGGAGAGTCACGACCCGACCCAGGGTATGCGGCAAGGCAACGACGTCGGCACGCAGTACCGATCAGGCATCTACGTGTTTACGCCGGCGCAGCGCGCGGCGGCCGAGGCATCGCGGGCGAGCTACGCCAAGGCGCTGGCGTCGCAGGGCATGGGCGCGATCACCACGGAAATCGTCGACGCACCGCCGTTCTATTTCGCCGAGGACTATCACCAGCAATATCTGGCGAAGAATCCGCATGGCTATTGCGGCCTCGGCGGCACCGGCGTGAGCTGCCCGATCGGCACGAGCGTTGCTGCCTAGCGCATATTGACGGCATCAGCCGACTAAGCTCTCTCTCGCCTTCCGGCTCGCTCCGCTTCCGCGGCGGCCGGAATGGCGGAGGGGCATGGCATGCGGCAGATCGAACGCGGCTTTCAAGCGGCGATGTTGCTATCGCGCTGGCTGATGGCGCCGTTTCTCGTTGGCCTGGTCTGCTGCCTCGCGCTTTTGATTTATCGCTTCTTCGCCGACTTATATGAAGCGGCCAGCAAACTTCCGACGCTGACCTGGCACGATCTCGTTGTCGAAGTGCTGAACCTCGTCGACGTGACGCTGACGGCAAATCTCGTGCTCATTGTGATTTTTTCTAGCTACGAGAACTTCATCGGCAAAATCCAGCGGCCCGAGCACGGCGGATTGCCCGAAGGTTTGACCGACGTCGACTTCAGCGGGCTGAAGCAAAAGCTCCTGAGCTCGGTCGTGGTCATCGCCTCAATCGAAGCGCTGGCGTGGTATCTGGACCTTGAAAAGTATACCGACACCTCCAAGCTCGGCTGGGCGCTGGCATTTCCTTTCGTGCTGGTGATCGCGATGGTGCTGGCCGCGGCCGCCGATCGATTTGGCCGCCACAATTAAAGTCGGTTGCGGTTGATTTCGCCAAGAACTTTCAGGGCGCTAGGCCCGGCATCCGGCACCAACCCCCAGATTTCGGAATCTCGCCGCGCTAGCGGTGAGGGATTGTTAACCATACCGGGCGTTAATCACGCCTCAACGTTTTGCTCTTGCTGGGCCGGACTGTGCGTATGCGGGTCATCCGCTCTCTCTTACTGTTGCTGGGTGTGGCGATCGCGGCAGCCGGATGTGCCCGGCAGCCTGTCGCCTACGTGGCCTATTCGCCCACACCGGCAATGTCCGGAATTGATGGTGTCGTGTACGGGACGGCGGCGCCCGCACCTGGTGCGATGGCTGGCCGGACTTATGCGATGGTGCCAAACGGAGCGGGTCCCTATGCAGCGGCTCCCAACCCAGCGGCTTCTTATACCGCGGCACCTTATGCGGCCCGCACTTATGCCGCCGGGACTCCTTATGCAGCGGCAAGGCCGTACGCTGCAGCGCCCTATGCAGCCGCTCCGGCGACGTCAGGTCTTTACGGATATGCGCCCCAAGCAGGATACCCGCCCCGAGCTGGATATACTCCCCCGGCCGGATACGCTCCGGCTCCTCCAGCCGCCGAGGCAGGCTACACGCTCGATTCCGGTGATCGGATGCGGATCGTGGTGTTTGGTCAGGACGGGTTGACCAACTCGTATGTGGTCGGCACCGGCGGCTATATCGACATGCCGCTGATCGGCTCGGTAGCAGCCCGGGGCACGACCACCGATCAGCTGGCCGCCCGCGTCTCTGAGAAACTCCGCGACGGCTACATCCGCGAGCCGCATGTCGCCGTCGAGATCGAGAGTTACCGGCCGTTCTTCATCCTTGGCGAGGTCACCCAGCCCGGCCAGTATCCCTATGTTGCCAACATGACGGCGGAGACGGCCGTGGCGATCGCCGGCGGATTTTCGCCTCGCGCGTTGCGCAAATCCGTCATCCTGAACCGCTACTATCTTGGCCGCCAGGTTCGCATGGCGGTGCCGCTAACTTTTCCGCTGCGTCCCGGCGACACCATCAACGTGCAAGAGCGCTGGTTTTGACCAGGAGTCGGTAATCAGACGTCAGTAATCAAATTCGGCCGACCCAATTCCTTTCCGATTACTGATTAGCGACTACTGATTTTCTGATTTCACGCGTGTTCGGCGCTGGAAGCGGTTATTGAAGCTTCATGTTGTGCCGCCTCAACGCTGCCCAAGCCGTTGAAGAACAGGTTGAGCAGGACGGAAACGATTGCGGCGAGAAGGATGCCGGATTCCAGGAGCGGATGCAGTTCGCTGGGCGTATGACGGAAGAAGTTGGGCGCGACCAGCGGGATCATCCCAAAGCCGACCGAAATCGCGACGACGAACAAGTTGTACCGGTTGGTTTTAAAGTCGACATTGGTGAGAATCCGTGCGCCGGTCGCTGCGACCATGCCGAACATGACGATTCCGGCGCCGCCCAACACCACGACCGGTACCGACTCCACCAGCGCCGACATCTTCGGCAACAGGCCGAGCGCCAGCATAATGACGCCGCCGGTCGCGGTGACCCATCGCGATCGTATGCCGGTGACGCCGACCAGGCCGACATTCTGCGAGAAGGACGTATACGGGAAGGTGTTGAAGATCCCGCCCAGGATGGTGCCGACGCCGTCGGCGCGAAGGCCGCGGATGATCGCCGCCTGATCGATTTTCCGCCCGGTCATTTCGCCGAGCGCCAGAAACATTCCGGTGGATTCGATCATCACCACGATCATCACGATGCACATGGTGACGATCGGGATCAGACGAAATGTCGGCCAACCGAACCGGAACGGGATCACCACGTCAGCCCATGGCGCAGCCACCACCCGCTCGAAGTGCATCACGCCGAGCAGCGACGCCAGCACCGCGCCGGCGATGATGCCGAGCAGCACCGCCACGTTGGCGACGAAGCCCGTGAACCAGCGCAGCAATCCGAGGATGACCAGCAGCACGAATAGCGCAATGCCGAGGCCTGCGAGTTGTCCGTAGCCGGGGGTTGGGGAAGGCTCCCGGCACGCCGTCAACGACCTTGGTCAAGGTCGGCAGGCCGCCGCCCGCCCAATTGATGCCGACCCGCATCAGAGAAATGCCGATCACCATGATGATGGTGCCGGTCACGACCGGCGGGAACAGCGGCAACAGCCGCCCCATGAACGGAGCGACGATGACGGCGAATATGCCGGCCGAGATCACCGAACCGTAAATGCCGAGAATGCCCACGCCGGGCGCCGCAGCCATCGACAGCATCGGCCCAACCGATGCGAAGGTCACGCCCATCATCACCGGCAGCCGAATGCCGACGCCGGGAAAGCCGACGCATTGCACCAGTGTCGCCAGTCCGCAGGCGAACAGGTCGGCGCTGATCAGGAAGGCGACGTCCTCGGGCGGCAACTTGAGAGCGCGGCCGAGAATGAGCGGAACGGCAACCGCGCCCGCATACATCACCAGGACATGCTGAAGCCCGAGCGTCAGCAGCTTGGGTATCGGCAAAAACTCGTCGACCGGATGAACGTCCTGCGCCATTGTCAGCCCCCGAAAACGTGTGCCCCGGGGGCATTGTGACACAAAAACTATGCCAGATCGCCAGACGCCTTTATCTAAGCTCCTGACGATTTCAGGGCGCCGTTATTGCGAAGAATCAAGCGAAGCGGCAATCCAGACCACGCGCTGCGGCTGGATTGCTATCCTCGCATTGACGTTATTTGCGGCGATTGGCTGACTTATTTCTTCAGGTGCTTCTGCAGGAATGCCGTCGCGCGCTGCCAGGCGAGTTTGGCGGCCGCCTCGTTGTAGCTGCCGCGCTCGTCACAATGAAAACCGTGCTGCGCGTCGGGATACACGTAGATCTCGCAATCACCGCCGCGCTTCTGTTTGATCAGTTCGACGTCACTCATCGGGATCGACGCGTCCTTCTCGCCGAAATGCAGTTGCGTCGGTATTTTCGGCTTTTCGTCGGCGTTCTTGGCGATCTGGCCGCCGTAATAGCCGATGGCGGCCGACAGCCCGTTGAGCTTGGCGGCGGCAAGAAAGGCTATAGGTGCCGCCCATGCAGAAACCGATGATGGCGGCCGGACCGCTCTTCTTCGCCTCGTCGATGGCGGCCTGCACGTCGCGCATCATTGCACCCCAATCGGGATTGGCGACGAATTTGCGGGCGTTGGCGATTTCGTCCGGCGTGTAGCCGCATTCGAAATTCGGCTGCTGGCGATCGAACAAAGCCGGCGCTATGGCAGCATAGCCATCGGCGGCGAGGCGATCGCTCACTGCCCGGATGTGATGATTGACGCCAAAGATCTCCTGAATGACGACGATGCCGCCCTTGGGCGGCCCGCTCGGATCGGCGCGATAGGCGCCAAGCTTGAAACTGTCGGACGCGACAAGTGAGAAATGCTTACCCAAGACGATCCTCCATTCGACTGAAATGCCCTACCCTGAGGCGAGTCTAGCATATCCGGCGGCGATGACAGTTGGAATGGCGGTGCAGCCGATCGTCTCAGGGCGCGACGACGATGAAGTTTGTGCCCTCGCCGGTTTCCTCGCCCAGCCCCTGGTCGGAGACGATGAGTGAAGAACCCGGCACGATCAGTTGCGAAATCTGATCGAGCACATCCTGCGGGATTTCCACGCGGGCGAGCGCCTGCTGGGGCGTTTCAGTGGGCGCTTCCACCACCGGCTCGCGATTACGTACGGTTTCACGCTTCACGATTATGTATTGGCCGTTTCTTTGAAGGAAATCAGGTTGATGCGCCTTCGTTCGCTCGCCCGGCAGCGAGATCACGTTCCAGCGGAAGCTTGCTCCATCATCCGCGTAGTTCATTGCGGTGAACACGTGAGTGCCCAGCGGTTGGTCCGGGTGCTCAATGCTGATCGGCGCGTCGAACAGCGGCGCAAAATCCTGACGCACGTAGATTCTTTGCTTTTTGCGGCTGACGAAAATCGCGATCGGCCCTTTCGCGGGGTGCGCGATTTCGGCGGGCTTCGCCAGCGGCAGCGGAATGTCGGGATCGGACTCGGCCGACGCTTCGGCTTCATCAGGTGCGACAGGATCGATTGGCGGGTTCGCCTCGTCCGCATCGCTGGCCGGCTCGACCGCTTCGACGGCCGGAGTCACGACCGCAGCGTTCGGATCATGTTGGCGCGACGCGTCTGTCGTCTGGTCAGCTTCCACAGTCTCTGCGGTCTTGAGAAGCTTGGCCGCTGTCGGCGCGGTTGCTATGGGCGCAGCCGGAGCGAGCGATGTCGCCGGCTCCGCATCGGCCGGCTTTTCCCTGTGCACGAACAGATGCGGATCGGAAATTTCCTCCGGCCGCAGCTCCTGGCGGGCAATGACGACGCCTACGCCGAGCCTGGTCAACGCCCACAATCGCGTAGCGAATTCATGCGACATCCGGATACAGCCATGCGAAGCCGGGTGGCCCAGATTGAAACCTTCGTGCAGCGCGACGCCCGACCAGGTGATGCGTTCCATGAAGGGCATCGGCGCGTTGCTGTAGATATTGGAGCGGTGATCGCGGCTTTTCTGGATGATGCTGAAAATGCCGAGCGGCGTTGGGTGATCGGATACTCCGGTTGCGACCGGAGCATCGGCTACGTGCACGCCATCGCTGTAGAGATGAAGCTTCTGCTGATCGACGGAAATGATGATTTGCAGCGGGCCTTTCGAACCGTCTTTCCGTGCGTGATCGGTCTCGGTGTGGCGGAAACTTGGCGCAGTCTTGGTGTTCGGGCTGGCCACGGCCGGCGAAGCGCCGCAGGACATGGCGCAGACCGACACGATCGCGCACACGGTGCTGAAGAGGACGCGCTGCGAACGGCTCGCTTCAGGCGGCGCGTTCCACCTCCCATTAAAAGACGAACCACGCTTCAAGGCACAACTCTTCCTGGAGACACAGATTTTGACTGCGGCTTAGTCGTGAGATTGAGAGGTGCTTCCTTCCAGCTCGGGAGGTGGCGCGACGCTATATCCATAACGCAGTTGACCTTCCCGGGTTGCATGTCCGGCTCGCTTCAGTAGGGCGGGACGATGGCGAAAGCTTCCGCCAGCAATTGGTACGAATGGCGCCGCGCGGCATGATTATAGGCCATGGTGGTGATCATCAATTCATCGGCGCGCGTTGCTTCGATCAATTCCAGCAAGCGACTTTTAACTTTATCGATGCCGCCGACCACCAGGCGTTCGCGCTGCCGGGCGATGCGGCTGCGATCGATCGGCGTATAGGGGTAGATGGCGGCTTCGTCCGGCGATGCAAGCGGCAGATATTCGCCCTTGGCGCGGCGCACGAAGTGCAGGTCGGCGCTGCTCGCGATCCGGTCGGCATCGGCATCGCTGTCGGCGGCGATCGCAGCAGTGGCGAGGATCGCATAGGGCTCGCGCATGGTTTCCGACGGTTTAAAATGCTCGCGGTAGGTCAGCATCGCGCTTTCAGCGTCGTGCTCGGCGAAGTGGTGCGCGAACGCGAACCCCATTCCGACCGCCGCAGCAAGCTCGGCGCTGTAGCCGCTCGAGCCAAGCAGCCACACTGGCGGCAGCGCGACATCCGCGGGCACCGCGTGCACGTTGCGAAACGGATGGCCTTCGGGAAAGCCGCCGCGTTCCAGCAGGATCAATTCCTGAAAGCGTTCGAGAAACTCATCGCCTTCCCGCGCGTCCTGCCGGCGGCGCAAGGCGTAGGACGTAACCGGATCGGTCCCGGGCGCGCGGCCGAGGCCGAGGTCGATGCGGCCGGGAAACAATGCCTCCAGCACCTTAAAGCGTTCGGCGACCATGAGTGGCGCATGGTTCACCAGCATTACGCCGCCCGACCCGACACGAATGTGTTTGGTCACGGCGGCGACTTGCCCGATCATGATCTCCGGCGCCGAACTCGCGATGCTCGCCAGGTTATGATGCTCGGCGAGCCAATAGCGCGTATAGCCGAGTGCGTCCGCAAGTCGTGCCAGATCGAGCGAGTTACGCAGCGCGGCCGATCCGGGCGTGTCAGTGGTAACCGGCGACAGGTCGAGGACGGAAAGCGGAGTCATAACCGTCACCTCAGGGCGACGGAACGGTCCAAGTCAATCCCGATGTCCGGCTACCGGCTAGGCACGCTGACGAACGGGCCACCGACACTGGAAATCGTATCGCCCGATGTTGTCGAAGCGGGTGTTGTCGAAGCGGGTGTTGTCGACGCGGGTGTTGCCGAAGCAGGTGTTGCCGAGGCGGCCGTTGTCGACGCGGATGTTGTTGCCGAAGTGCCTGTTATCGAAGTGGGTGTTGCCGAAGTGGTTTTTGTCGAAGCGGCTGTTGTCGAAGTTGTTTTTGTCGAAGCGGGTGTTGTCGACGTGATTTTGGCGTGCCGGATTTTTGCCGGAGCTTTTTGCGGCCCTTGCGGTGTCCAACGGGGACTGGTTTGGAAGGTGGTCTGGGCTTCGAAGCCGGAGGCGCGGGCAACGGCGCGCGCTCTATGGATGCGGTGGGTTCGGACGGCGGCGTGCGCACGCTTGGCTTTCTTCTCCGCTTTTTCCGCTTGCTCCGCCTTCTCGGCCGCTTGGATCGCGAGGTCAGGCAAAGGCCAGCGCGGGCTCGACTGTTGCAGGGGCGGACGCTACCTCAGGCTCTCGCGTCTGCGCTGCTGGTTCGGGTCATCGGCTCGGCAATTGATGGCGCGGCGAGCGCGATAGTTGAATCAGCGGGAGGAATTAGTGGCGCTGCCGCCGCCGGCGTCTCCTCCGGTTTCGTCTCAGGTTCTGCTTCCGCTGTGGCGGCTTGTTGTGATGGCGCTGGACCGTCCCCGCTTGCCGGTTCCGCTGCAATTGGTTCGCGATCGTCCGCGGCCGGTGCGGTAACATTCGTCTCCACCGGTTCGGCCGGCTCGGGGGCGGCATAGGCCAAGGCTGCGACGCTGCCGCTTCCGGGTCCGCCGACATCAAAGCGATTGTTGAACGGGGCTGCCGCCGTAACGGTCATGGCAGGCGTTGCGGCATCAGTGGTGACTAGGTGAAGCGATGCAGCGGATGCCACGCGTTCGAGCGGAGCGTGGCTGACGCGGAAAGTGGCGAACATGCTGAATCCGCAGATCAGCATCAGGACCGCCGCAAACGTAGCCGCGATCATCAGGCGGATATTCGGAAGCATTGCACCTCGCTGAACGCCGTGCGCGACTTTCGAAAACACGCGTCACATAGGGCGAGAGGTCAGCGCGAGGCAGTTGGCTCGCAGCGGCCGCGCGCTCCGCGGCCGCTTCCTTGCCGGACTAACAACGGGTTCGACCCGTCAGACCGACGGCGGCAACATTAATTGAGTCGCGGAAAAACCAACAGGAAAATTTAAGCGGTCGGCGCTGGCGCTAACGTTGACGCGCGGGTCTTCGCTGGTTTTGGATCTCGGGCGTCTTGAATTTGAAGTTTCGCCGACGACGGCAAATCAAAGTCCGCCGCGACTAGCGAGCATATGGCAGGCGCCTCGCGGCCGCCGCAGCCGGCGGCGATCCGGCCAGGACCACGACGCGTGAGCCAAGGTTCACTCTGTTGTAGAGGTCTTCGATGTCCTCGTTGGTCAGGCGGATACAGCCTGACGAAACGAAATGCCCGATGGTCGACGGCTGATTGGTGCCGTGAATGCGATACAGCGTGTTGCCGAGATAGAGTGCGCGCGCGCCGAGCGGATTGCCGTCGCCGCCGGCCATGAACCGCGGCAGATAAGGCTGCCGGTCGATCATCTCTTTCGGCGGATGCCAGTCCGGCCACTCGGTCATGCGGCTGATGCGCTCGGTGCCGGACCAGGTGAAACCTTCGCGGCCGACGCCGATGCCGTAGCGCATGGCCTTACCGTTGCCGAGCACGAGGTAGAGGTAGGTGTGCGGCGTATCGATGATGACTGTTCCGGCGGGTTCGGAACTGACGTAGTCAACCAGCTGGCGGCGGAACTGCGGCGGTATTTCCCGGCGCGGCCCGGTTTCCGGCCGATCCTCGGGCGGCAACGCCGCCATTATGGTCGACCCGTCGGGTGCCCGCTCGGCGCCGGGCGGCCCACCAAAGTACGGCCGCTCAGCCGGCGCGGCGAAATATGGCCGCGGCGGCGGTGGATATGGAGCCGGTTGATAATAGTCGGCCTGATCCGCGTAGCCCGGACCAAACGGCTGCACCAGCATTCCGTTGGCGTCGCGATAGTAAGGCTGCCGCCGCCCGTAAGGGTCGCCGGGTATCGGCTGCCCGACATCGGCCGGCGGGACCGGCGCATTCGCATAGGGCCGCGGCGGGGGCGGCGGATACGGCGCTGGAGCTGCCGAGTAATAATCGCCCGGCATCAAGGGGGGATAGGTTTGAGCCGCCGCCTCGCCGCCCGCGGCGGCAAACGTAAACGCGATCACTAAAAAGCTAGCGGTGATGCGCAAGGCGGGGCCTCAGTCACGCAACATTGCCTTGTTCTGCAAAGAAGATTTGGCGGGAACAAGGCAGCATCGACGACCGCGCTAACTATATGACAGCTGGGCCCCGCAATCGCTGCGCCATGATTTTCATGGATAACGAACGATTAAGAACGCCGCCGCGGTATTGTGGTACGCTGTCCGCCCCGATCCGGCAAATTGGTAACGTCTTTGCACGATGTGGGATTCAAGGACGTGGGACTCAAGGACTTTGGACTCAAGGACGATGGCCGCGGGACTTGGTGGCGACTGGACCTGAGGCGGCTTGCCTTCGGGGTGATTACGCTGTTGTTATTTCCCGCATCCGCGCTGCATGCCCAAAATTCAGCTATCGACGACCTCAAAGGAATGATCTTCGACGCCCATATGGCCCAACAGATGTTCGCCGGCGGGCTGAAATACTGCGACGAGTTGGACGGCAAGAGTTTCTATTATCAGGTGCGTAATCGCATTCTCAGTCTGGAAGAGTACGCGCATTCGATGGAGAATCTGGTCAGGGCGCAGGCTTTCAATCCGGCGAAGAAGCGGCCCTGGACCCTGGAAGATGCTAAGGAACGCTGGGAAGAGGTGAAGAAACAGGCGCAGGAAGACAAGCAGAAATGCGCACTCATTCGCAGCCTGCCGGAAATGGAGAAACACCTGCAGGAACTGCAACAGCGCGCCGCGGCGTCTGACAAGGCGGTGTCTGACAAGGCAACGTCCGGCAAGTCTGAGAAGAAGGAATGAGATGGCATCCTTGAGCGACTGGAAGGTGCCGACCTCCGCGCAGCCGAAGCCGGAGGATTACGCCTACGATCTCGAGCTCGCGCTCTCCTGCGTGGTGGCGCTGCGCGCAACCGTGCCGACCGACGCCTTTACGGCGGACACACTCGGCACCGAGCGCGCCGGTAACGGTGTCATCATTCGCGGCAACGGCCTCATTCTGACCATCGGTTATTTGATCACCGAGGCGGACACGCTGTGGCTCACGTTGAACGACGGGCAATCGGTGCCCGGTCACGTCCTCGGCTACGACCAGGAAACCGGCTTAGGGCTCGTGCAAGCGCTCGCCAAGCTCGACATGCCGGCGCTGGAAATCGGTCAATCGGCGGCTGCTTCGCTCGGCGAGCGCGTCGTCGTCGGCGGCGCCGGCGGCCGCCAGCATTCGGTTGCAGCCCGCATCGTCGCCAAGCAGGAATTTGCCGGTTATTGGGAATACGTGCTCGACGAGGCGATCTTCACCGCGCCGGCCCATCCGAACTGGGGCGGCACGGCGCTGATCGGACCCGGCGGCGATCTCCTCGGCATCGGCTCGCTGCAGCTTCAGCATGCCGTCGAGAAGGGCCAGGCGCAGAACATCAACATGATGGTCCCGATCGATCTGTTGAAGCCGATCTTCGACGACCTGCTCAAATTCGGCCGCCGCAACGCGCCGCCGCGGCCGTGGCTCGGTTTCTACGCGACCGAGGTCGAGAACCGGCTCGTCATCGTCGGGCTCGCGGATCGCGGGCCGGCCAAGCGCGCCGACCTGCACACCGGCGACATCGTGCTGTCGATCGCCGGCACCGAAGTCAACGATCTGGCGGGCATGTTCCGCCGCATCTGGGCGCAAGGCCAGGCCGGCGTCGAAGTGCCGATCACCATCTATCGCGACGGCGAGACTATGGACCTGCGCATCAAATCGGGCGAGCGCGATCGTTTCCTCAAAGGCCCGAGCCTGCACTGATCTCGTCATTGCGAGCGAAGCGAAGCAATCCAATAGCGTTGCGGTTCTGGATTGCTTCGTCGCGGAGCTTATCATCGGGCCGGGCACTTCGGGCCGGACCCGTTGACTTATCGCAGTGACAACGAGTGGATGAACTCAAAAGCGCCCGCGAGCGGATGTTTCGCGAGAGTCCGCTTCGCTCCCCGAAAGCGGACGCACGTTCGGGACAGTGGCATCTGTCGTGATGGGCCCATTAGGCGACATATGCACTGCTGCGGTTAGATGAGGGAGTTGTCAGCGATTTGCTACCAACCGTCACCCGTCACTTATCGCCTGTGGCTACCGCCTTCGTCTTCTCGATGAAGGATAGACGGCGATCACAGTGTTCCCAGTGACCGTGGAGACACTGAGGCTTACGACATCCGCATTCGCAAAATTCGATGTCAAGGGGAACATCACTAACAATTTGGCCTTTCAGTGAACGCCATACTTTCGCGAAGATGCCGCCCGATCGCGCTACAGATTTAGACATCGCACGCTCCCTGACGTAACAAAGTCATTATAACGCGAGTTGTGTCGCCACACTTGATATAGGTCAATCGTGCTAATCGTCTCTTCAAGACGAAAGGGCAGCGCGGTCTATACCCCGAACCGCTACCGCGGAGCTGCCGGCATTCGGTGCCGCGGGCCGCCCTGCTCGACTGAGCGCTCGCGCGGCGACTGCCACCTCGGATCCAACATCCCGATGAATTGGGCGATTGGGGTTGTGTGTCACGCAGCGATCT
>CAVWYW010000012.1:0-88748 GCA_963759345.1 uncultured Alphaproteobacteria bacterium | reverse complement strand
CAAACCTGACGCTACGAGAACTCTGGCCCGGTCCGTCCACACCCCGGGGGGCTGGGGGGCTGAGGAATCCGGAATGCGATCCGGACCGGGCCTTGAGGCAACGGTCGACTATCTCGCACCCCAGCTAGGCGCGTGATTGACCGAATTGGGGCCGCATTATGATTCGCTTAACGAAAGTGTGATTTCGGCCGGCAAAAATGCCGCAGGCAGGTGAAACCACTTATACCGGCCACGGCACGATGCACCTTTAAGCCCCTTGCCCGCGCATCCGTCCGGCGCGATCATGAACCGACCGTGAAGCTTCAGTGACAAGGGAGGCGCCGTATGGAATTCGGCGAAACCGAACCGAGCGCGTGGCGCGGGGGCGAGCTTCGGGCGCCCGCCCCCGCAAGCAAAGTTACCTTCAACCGCCGAGAGCTTGACCGCATTCTCAGTCTTTATGGCCGCAAGGTCGCTGCCGGCGAATGGCGCGATTACGCCATCGACTTCCTTAAGGATCGCGCGGTGTTTTCGGTATTCCGCCGCTCCAGCGAATTTCCGATTTACCGGATCGAGAAGAATCCGCGGCTGGAACGCCGGCAGGGCGCCTACAGCGTGATCTCGGCGACCGGCCATATCCTGCGCCGTGGCCGCGAGCTCGATGGGGTCCTGGGCGCGCTTGACCGCTCGCTCCGTGTTGTCGCCGGTTGATTGCGGCGATTGACGTTCGCTCGGATGCTGTTGCGTCAGCAGGGCCTGGCGCCGTATGCGGCTTCGCCGGCGCACGATTGACAGGTTGGTTTGGCTGACACGCAGCATCAAGTGGGATCCGCCCGGTCGCGCCACATCGTTGTTCCGGCGCTCGGGATTGCACAGACGCTCGCCTGGGCTTCGAGCTATTACCTGCCGGCAATTCTCGCCGAGCCGATTGGCGCCGGTCTCGGCGTTCCGCAATCGTGGGTCTTTGGCGCGTTTTCAGGAGCCTTGCTGATAGCGGCGTTCGCCGGTCCGGCCGTGGGGCGCATCATCGACCGTCGCGGCGGCCGCGGCGTGCTGGTCATCTCCAATGTCGTGCTGGCCGGCGGCTTGCTTGTGCTCGCGGCGGCAAACGGCGCGATGATGCTCGGCGTCGCCTGGGCTGTGCTCGGCATCGGCATGGCGCTCGGGCTTTACGACGCGGGCTTTGCCGCGCTCACTGCGCTCTACGGTCACAACGCCCGTGGTCCGATCACCGGGATCACGCTGTTCGCCGGGTTCGCTTCGACGGTGAGCTGGCCGTTGACGACGTTGCTCAACGACCTGTTCGGCTGGCGGGAGACTTTGCTGGTCTGGGCGGCGCTCAATGTCGTCGTCGGCATTCCGCTCAATCTCCTGCTGCCGGTCCCAACACGCTCGCCGGACATGCAGCCCGTCGTAGGGCGTTCAATCGGCTGGAAGCCGTATCGAGAGATGTTTCTTCTTGCCTTCGTCTTTGCCGCTGCCTGGTTCGTGACCGGCGCGATGGCGGCGCACCTGCCAGGCTTGCTTGAACGCGCCGGCGCCACGCCGGTGCAGGCGATCGCAGCGGCCGCGCTGGTCGGACCGGCGCAAGTTGCCGCACGCCTGGTCGAGTTCTTCGTCCTGCGCCGCGCCCACCCGCTTATTTCGGCACGGATTGCGGCGCTGCTGCATCCGATCGGTGCTGTCGTCTTCGCCGTCATCGGGCCCGCGGCGGCGGTGGCGTTCACGGTGTTCTACGGCGCCGGCAATGGCCTCCTAACGATTGCCCGCGGTACCGTTCCCCTTGCCGTCTTTGGCCCGCACGGTTACGGCGAGCGCACGGGACTTCTGGGCGCACCGGCGCGCACAGCGCAGGCGCTCGCGCCGCTGCTGTTTGGTCTGCTGCTCGATAGGATGGGAGCGTCGGTCATTGTGGTTTCGAGCGCGCTCTGTCTGGCCGCGTTCGCAGCTTTGCTCGGTCTGTCCGCGGCGCGGCCAGATTAGCGGGGCGCGGCGGGACGCGACCTTCCTCAATGCTCAACAGCTCCGCAAAAACAAAACGCCCCGGGATGTTGGCCCGGGGCGTCGTAACTTCCGTCGACTGGTTCCTTAGCGGCGGTCGCCGAACAGGCGAAGCAGCATCAGGAACAGGTTGATGAAGTCGAGATAAAGCCGCAACGCGCCCATCACCGCCTTGCGGCCGGCGACGGTCCCGTCATCGTTGACGTCATACATCTCCTTGATGTTCTGCGTGTCGTAGGCTGTCAGCCCGACGAAGACGAGAACCCCGATCACCGAGATCGCCCAGTCGAGGCCGGTCGAGTGCAGAAAGATGTTAACTACCATCGCAACGAGGATGCCGATCAGGCCCATGTACATAAACGAGCCGACGGCGGTCAGATCGCGCTGCGTGGTGTAGCCGTACAAGCTCATGGCGCCGAACGTCGCCGCCGAGATGAAGAACACGCGCGTGATCGACGCCCCGGTATAGACCAGGAAGATCGATGCCAGCGACAGCCCAAGCAGACCGGCATAGACGAAGAACAGCGTGAGCGCCGTGCCGGCCGAGAGCCGGTTGATGCCGAAGCTAAGCAGCATCACGAGGCCGAGCGGCGCGAACACGAGAAGCCACATCAGCGGGCTGCCGAAGATGGCGTGTCCGAAGGACGTGAGTTGCAGTCCGGCGCCGGTCTGAACGACGGCCGCCGAGTACGTGAACCAAGCGACCAGTCCGGTCAGCGCCACGCCGGCAGTCATGTAGTTGTAGACGCGGATCATATACGCGCGCAGGCCCGCATCGATTGCTACCTGATCAGTGCGGTAGCCGGTCCGGGCGGTCGCGACATTCCGGTCGAAGTCCGACATGGAATTACCCCTAGGTTATCCCGGCAGGTGCCGGGTCGTTTGCGTCCGGAGATACCGGCCGCAGATGTGGCAGGAATTTAATGCTAATGGGCCGCATACGCCAGATGGCTGGCCGCGATATTTAAGCCGGGTTACCGAGTGTTCATAATTGCCGGAACGTCAGAGATTCCTGAGCACTTCCGCTGGCTTGTGGCCTAGCGCGGCAAACGTGCCGGCAAGACCCAGTATGACGGTAATAAGCAGGGCAGCGAACGCCGCCACCAATGCCTGGGCCGGCACCCAAGCGAACGGAAACTCCATAACGCGGGTGACGACCAGCCACGCGGCAAGCGTGCCGGCTGAGATCGCGAACACCACTGCGGCAAGGCCTATAAACAGATATTCGAGCGCGTAGGCGCCAAGCAGGCGAAGGCGGGTCGCTCCCAACGTCCTTAAGATGACGGCATCGTAAATACGAAATTGCTGACCGGCGGCAAGCGCGCCGCCGAGCACCAAAGCCGCCGCGATCAGCGTCACGGAACTCGCGCCACGCAGCGCCGCAACGAGATTGCTGACGATCCGGTCGACCGCATCGAGCGCGTCTTTGACGCGTACCGCGGAGACGGTGGGGAAGGCATCAGCTAGTGCCTTGATCAGCGCGGTTTCCTCCGTTGCCGTGCCGCCATCCGTGAAAGTCAGGGTCGCGATGTCGGTATGCGGCGCACCGGCAAAGGTGCCGGGCGAGAACACCATCACGAAATTGATGCCGAGGCTTTGCCAATCGACCGCGCGCAGATTGGCGATACGAGCGGTCACGTTGCGGCCGAGGACGTTGACTGTAACGGTATCGCCGATCTTCAGGTTCAAATCCGTCGCCGTCCGGTTCTCGAGCGAGACGAGAGGTGTGCCGGCATAATCGGCCGCCCACCATTCGCCGCCGACGAGACGGGAGCCCTCCGGAATGGCTGCCGCAAAGGTGATGCCGCGATCGCCGCGCAGCACCCAAGCCGAGCCTTCGGCAGGCTTGAGGTTCTCGGCCTTGATCCCGTTGGCTTCGACGATGCGGCCGCGCAGCATTGGCACGCGCTCAAGCGCGCCGCGCGGCGCGTGCTCGCGTACGAAGGTGTCGAAGCGGCCGGTGTCGGCCGAGGGAATGTCGAGGAAGAAGAATGACGGCGCGTGCGCCGGCAATGACGCTGCAAACTGCCGATGCAGATTGCCGTCGATCTCAATGATCGTCACCAGTAACGACAGACCGAGACCGAGCGAGAGCACGACGCTCGGCGTCAACGCACCGCGGCGGTGGACGTTGGCAATGGCGAGCCGCAGCAATGTCGAGCGCATGTGCGGCAGACGGCGCGCGATCGCCATTGTCAGCATCGCGACCAGCCACAGCGCCACGAACAGGACGGCGGCCGCGCCGACGAAGATTGCGGCGAGGCGGCGGTCGTACGCAAACAGCACCGCCAGCCCTGCCAGAGCGCCAACGATGAGGGCGGTGGCGACGACATAGCGCGTCCGCGGCCAAGTCCGGTCGGTTGCAACCTGATCGCGAAACAAACTCGACACCGAAATATCGTGCGCGCGCCCGAGCGGCCATAGCGCGAAGGCCAGCGCCGTCAACAGGCCATAGACGATCGACAGCACCAGCACCGCGGGGCTTAGCGAAGGCGCGACCGGAAGCGGAATTATCGTTCCGAAGATCGAGGTGATGGCGAACGGCAGCGCCGCGCCGAGACCGGCGCCGATCAGCGTGGCGAGCAGCGCGACTATCATGATCTGCGAGCAGTAAATCGCGAACACGCCGGCGCCGGTGGCGCCGAGCGTCTTCATGGTCGCGATCGCCTCGCGCTTGCGCGCGAGATGGCTGGCGACCGCGTTGGCGACGCCGACGCCGCCGACCAGAAGTGCGGTCAAAGCGACGAGCGTGAGGAATTGAGTAAAGCGCTCGACATTGCGTTCGAGTTGCGGCGTCGCCTTATTACGGGTGCGGATATCCCAGCCGGCATCGGGGAATTGCGCCTGGGCCTGTTTTTCGACTGAAGCTACTGCGCCATCGCTGGCGGCGGCCGCCGGCAGACGGAGCCGGTACCGCCACCGCACCAGACTGCCGGGCTGCAAGAGGCCGCTGGCGCGCAACGCCTCGTCGCTCATGAGCACGCGCGGTCCAAAGCCGATCCCGCCGGCGAGTTGGTCGGGTTCACCGGTCAGCGCCGCGCGCAACTCGACCACAGCGTTGCCAATGGTGATCCGGTCGCCGGTCTTGAGATCGAGCCGCGCGAGCAGCGCCGGATCGGCGCCGGCGCCGAATGCTTCGCCTTGTCGTGCCAATAACGCTGAGAGCGTCATGTTGGGCGAGGTCGTGACAGTCCCTAGCAGCGGGTAGGCGTCGTCCACCGCCTTGACGTCGACCAAGGTGGTCCGCCCGTCGGCGGTGCGCGCCATTGTCGGCAGTGTAGCGACGCCGGAGACGGTACCATGTGCGCCGAGGAAGGCGCGCTCGCTCGCATTTGCTTCCCGCTGAACCAGCGAAAACGCGAGGTCGCCGCCGAGGATGACGCTGCCGGCGCTGGCAAGGCCGTCGGCGAGGCTGTTGGCGACCGAGCCGACGCCGGCGATCGCCAGCACGCCGAGCGCGATGCAAGCGATGAAGACGCCGAAGCCGCGCAATCCGCCGCGCAACTCGCGCCAGGCAAAATGCAGCGGCAACAAACGGCTCGGTTTTGCGGCTGGCGCCAGCATCATCGCGCCTTGGGCATGACGCGGGCCAGCACGAAGTGCGTGGGCACGTAGGCGAGGAGCGGCAAGCCGATCAGCTGACCCGCGAACCAAACATAGGGCGGCACCCAGGTTTGGGCGGCATAGTCGCTCATGCCCCACACGTAGTTGATGTTGACCGGCACCAATCCCGGATTTGGCGTTGGTGGCGGTAACAAGAAGAACGAGATCAGCAGCAGCACCCAGGCGAGCGCGGTCCACGACCAGAGCGCGCGCCGGTCGTAGCCAATTCGCCACACCAGAAAGATCAGAAGGAACGGCAACCAGCCGTGAAAGAGCGAAAGCAGGCGCAGGAACAGCGAGCGGTTGGCGTCGAACATGTAATCGGCCATGCCCAGCAGCGAGAAGCCTGCCCCATTACCGAGAAAGTCCGCCACCCACAGCGCCTGCGGTACGACAATGCCGACCGCGCACATAGAAATCAGCAGTGCGTTCTCCGGCCAGATCGCGATCAGCGTCAGGATCAGCGCAACGTCGCAGAAATAGAGGAAGTTGGTCGGCCCGTAATAATGCCAATAGACCGGGATCAGCACCGCCATGTACGCGGTGTACGTCAGCTTCAGCGCGAGAGGCACGCGCGATGCGGTCTGCGTCATGATATTGCGTCGGCGCTGGTCCGGCGTTCGAGCCGGCCTGAGTGCATATGCAGGACCCGATCGCAGCGCTCCGCCAGCGCGGTGTCGTGGGTGACCAACACCAGTGTCGTGCCGTGCTCGCGATGACCACGAAACAAAAGTTCGATGATTTCCGTTCCCGTCGCCTCGTCGAGATTGCCGGTCGGCTCGTCGGCGACGACGATAGCGGGATTAGGCGCCAGCGCGCGGGCGAGCGCGACCCGTTGTTGCTCGCCGCCGGAAAGTTCGGCGGGGTAATGGTTGAGGCGATGCTTCAGCCCGACCGCAGTCAATTCGCTCTCGGCGCGCGAGAACGCGTCGCGCTTTCCTGCGAGTTCGAGCGGCACGGCGACGTTCTCCAGGGCCGTCATGGTCGGAATGAGATGGAACGCCTGGAACACGATGCCGATATGGCCGCCGCGAAAGCGTGCCAGTTCGTCCTCACCGAGCGTTTGCAGATCCTTGCCCGTGACGATAACCGAACCGCTCTGCGGCCGCTCCAGACCGGTCATGACCATAAGTAGCGTCGATTTGCCCGAGCCCGACGGTCCGAGGAGGCCAATCGCCTCACCGCGTCCTATATTCAAATCGATGTCTCTGAGGATATGAACGCGGGTGGCGCCGCTGCCGAGCGACAGGTTCACACCGGTCAGCGCAATAGCGTTGCCCGCGAAAGGATGCCCCGACGTGTCATTCATGTTTCTGGCTGACCGCTTCCCCGCGTCACCGATCCATGCGCGATCAGTGCGTGTCCGCACATATGGGGGCGGAAGCAGACTGCGCCAAATCGTGCGTGCGGCGGTTTGTAGCGCCGCGCTCGTCGCCGTCGCCGTCATTCCCGCCGCAATTGCGGGGACGCCGGTCACGATCGTGGCGTTCGGCGACTCGCTGACGGCGGGTTTCGGGCTGCCCGAGAAGGATGGCTTCGTGCCGCGGCTGCAGGCAGCCCTCAATGCCAAAGGAATCGACGCCGCGATCGTGAATGCGGGTGTGTCCGGCGATACTGCGGCGGGCGGTTTGGCGCGGCTTGACTGGTCGGTGCCTGAAGGCACCGACGCCGTGATCCTCGAACTCGGCGCCAACGACATGCTGCGGGGGTTCAAGCCGCAGGTCACGCGGGACGCGCTCGACAAGATTCTGCAGCGCTTCAAGGAGCGCCATATCGCGGTTCTCCTGTGCGGTATGCGCGCGGCGCCCAATCTCGGCGGCGACTTTGCGCGATCCTTCGAACCGATCTATCTGGAGCTTGCAGCCAAATACGGTGTATTGCTCTACCCGTTCTTTCTCGACGGCGTTGCCGGCGACCGCAGTCTTAATCAACATGACGGCCTGCACCCGACTGCCGCAGGAGTGGACACGATAATCGCCGGTATTTTGCCGAAAGTAGAGGAACTCATCAGCCGCGTTCGCGCGGCGCATCCGTCTTAAAGGGTTGCACGTCGAGCGCGATCTCCGCATGCTGCGCTTGCTGTGATTCGCCGACCCGATCATGGGCCGTTTGTGTCATGCCCCGCCTGTTTACTGCTCTGGAAATACCGCGGCACGTCGGTAAATCGCTCGCCATGATGCGAGGCGGTTTGCCGGGGGCACGCTGGATCGATCCGGAAAATTATCATCTGACACTGCGCTTCATCGGCGACATCGATGCTGCGCTGGCCCGCGACATTGCGGGGCTTTTGGGCCGTGTGCAGCGGCGGCCGTTCGAGATGCGGCTCGATGGGCTCACTTCGTTCGGAGGCCGCAAACCGCGCGCCGTGGTTGCGGCTGCGACCCCGAGCGCCCCGCTGATCGAGCTGCAGGCGGAGCAGGAGCGGCTGTTGCAGCGGCTTGGACTCGAGCCCGAAGGGCGCAAATTCACGCCGCATGTCACTTTGGCGCGGCTGCGCGAATCCTCAAGCCGGCAGGTTGCCGATTACCTGCACGCCCGCGCGCATTACCGTTCGGCGGCGTTCGAGGTGTCTCGATTCGTGCTGTTCTCATCGCGCTCATCGGTAGGGGGTGGCCCCTATGTCGTCGAGGCCGCTTATCCGCTTACCGCGCCCGAACTCAGGTTTGCGCACCACTCCTGACAGATCTGACGCGCTACGCCCGCAGCAGTCTCGATTGCAGATCGAGCATCGCGGTCGCGAAACCGTGCTGATCCGCCATGAGTTCTTTCATCACCGACAGTGGGTTCGCGCGCGACGATTCGACTTCACCAACGACGCTGCCGAAATCGAACGACAGTTCGGCATCGAATTTACGGGCAAGCTGCTGCATGCGCCGGTTGTCGGCAAGGCAGGCCATGTGGAGGAGCCGGAAACCGCGATTGCGGGCGGCGAGCAAGGTGCGGCGTAACAGCGCCGAGCCGACGCCGTGACTTTGCCACGGCTTCTCCACGCTGATCGCCGCTTCCGCCTGGCGCGGAAAGCGCGTGCCAAGCTGCCGCAGCTCGGCGGCGCCACGCAGCACGCCGTCGAGGAAAAACCCGTGGACCACCGCTTCGAGAGAGATCGACAGCTCGACGTAGCTGCTGACGAAATCGTCGGATACGCCGCCGCCGAACCGGTTATGCCGGCTTGCGGCATCGAGCCTCAGCAAATGATCACGTAACTTGTCGGCTTCTCCGATCCACAATTTGCGGATCACGCCGCCTTCGGGAAGAGCATCCTGCATTCCAGGGGTCTCCTGACCTTGTCGTCAAACAACCCCCTTGACCGCGTCCTCCGCCAACCATTTGATCGTGACGCACGTCTTTACGCGGGCATCTCGAATCAAACCATCATGTTGTGCGCAGCCAAACTTTGGCAAGCTGAAGCATTGAGCAACATGGCCGCATTCCGTATACGCATGGCTAATAATTCAACTCTTTGACTAATTAGCGACAGCGCATTTGGCATGCGAAGTGCAATGCCGCTAACCGTTCGCCTGTTCCCGCCACGTTTCGCCCGCATCGGTTAACAGAACTATGGCGAGTTCGATCACAGCGCGATACGCCGCCCGCGTCGCGGGCGGCAAAGTTGAGCATGACACTGCGCAGCTGACTGTCGTCGACATGCTGGCGCAGCTGGAAGCGCAGATTGTTGAGTATCGCCTGGCCCGCAAGTCGTCATCGCTGGGCTGGCTGTTTGGTAGTCGCGAGAAGAAAGAGCCGATCAAAGGCCTTTACATCTACGGCGAGGTCGGACGCGGCAAGACCATGCTGATGGACTTGTTCTTCGAGGTAAGCCCGGTCGTGCGCAAGCGCCGCGCGCATTTCCACGAATTCATGATCGACGTGCACGAGCGCATTCATGCACTACGGCAAAAGATGAAACTCGGCGAGCATGCCGGCGAAGATCCGATCGAACACACCGCGATCGCGCTGGCGCGGGAAGCCTGGCTGCTCTGCTTCGACGAATTCCACGTCACCGACATCGCCGACGCCATGATTCTCGGCCGGCTGTTCGCGCAGCTCTTCGAGCGCGGCGTTGTCGTGGTCGCAACCTCCAACGTACCGCCTGAGGACCTCTACAAGGACGGCTTGAACCGCGCGCTGTTCGTGCCGTTCATTCGCATGATCGAGGAGCACATGGATGTGGTGCGGCTCGACGCGCGCACCGACTTCCGTCTCGAGAAACTCGCCGGGATGCCGGTGTGGTACGTGCCGGCCGATGCCGCCGCCGATGCGGCGCTCGACGATGCCTGGCGGCGGCTCGCTTCCGGACACGACGGGGAGGCGGAGGAGCTTCCAGTCAAGGGACGCACGGTACATGTCCCGTGCGCTGCCATGGGCGTCGCGCGTTTCTCGTTCCACGAGCTATGCGAGCAGCCGCTTGCCGCCGCCGACTATCTGCGGATCGCGCACGAATATCACACCGTCATTCTCGACCACGTTCCGGTCATGAGCTTTGATAACCGCAACGCTGCGAAACGGTTCATCATCCTGATCGACACCCTCTACGACATGAACGTGAAGCTCATCGCTTCGGCGGAGGCGGAGCCGGACGCGCTCTATCGCGCCGATGACGGCTATGAGGCGCAGGAGTTCAAGCGCACCGCCTCGCGTCTCATCGAGATGCGATCGCAGGCTTATCTGGCGCGGCCGCACGGCGCCGCCCATTCGCAACTGTCCGGCGTGTCCACCGGGATCGTGGAGACCTGATCCAGCGGCGGCTTGAATGCGCGGGCCGAAAGGGTTAATGACCGCGACTGTCGGGGCGTTTTTGGCCAATCAAGGATTTTTCTCTGATGGCGCGAAACAAGATTGCATTGATCGGCGCGGGGCAAATCGGCGGCACTCTGGCTCACCTTGTGGGTCTTAAGGAGCTCGGCGACGTCGTCCTGTTCGACATCATGGAAGGCATACCCCAAGGCAAGGCGCTCGATCTCGCGCAGGCCTCCCCGGTCGAAGGCTTCGACGCCCGCTTCACCGGCACCAATTCCTACGAGGCGATGGAGGGCGCGGCGGTGTGCATCGTCACGGCCGGCGTACCGCGCAAGCCCGGGATGAGCCGCGATGACCTCCTCGGCATCAACATCAAGGTGATGGAGCAGGTCGGTGCCGGTATCAAAAAATACGCGCCCAACGCGTTCATCATCTGCATCACTAATCCGCTCGATGCCATGGTCTGGGCGCTGCAGAAATGTTGCGGCTTGCCGAAGCACATGGTCGTCGGGATGGCGGGCGTGCTCGATTCGGCGCGGTTTCGCTATTTCCTCGCCGACGAATTCAACGTCTCCGTCGAAGATGTGACCGCGTTCGTGCTGGGCGGCCATGGCGATTCCATGGTGCCGCTGACGCGCTATTCCGCGGTCGCCGGCATTCCATTGCCCGATCTCGTGAAGATGGGTTGGACCACGGCCGCGCGCCTTGACGCGATCGTCGACCGCACGCGCAACGGCGGCGGTGAAATCGTCAGCCTGCTCAAGACCGGCTCCGCGTTCTACGCGCCGGCCACGTCGGCCATCGCCATGGCGGAAAGCTATTTGCGCGACAAGAAGCGGGTGCTGCCTGCTGCCGCTTGGCTCAATGGCGAGTATGGCGTGAAGGATCTGTACGTCGGCGTGCCCGTTGTGATCGGCAGCAAGGGTGTTGAGCGGGTGGTTGAGATCGAGCTCAATGGCGCTGAGCGAAGCATGTTCGAGAAGTCGGCTCAGGCGGTCGAAGGCCTGGTTGAGGCCTGCAAGAAGATTGCTCCCGATCTTGGCAAGTAAATCATTCGTCACCCTGAGGTGGCCGCGCAGCGGCCCTCGAAGGGCGACGGCCCGGGCGCCTCGGCCGCATCCTTCGAGGCTCGCTTCGCTCGCACCTCAGGATGACGGACCCAGGCTCGAGCGTTCTCAATGAACATCCACGAATATCAGGCCAAGGCGGTGCTGCGGGAATTCGGCGTTCCGGTGCCGCGCGGCATTCCGGCGATGAGCGTCGATGAAGCGGTCAAGGCCGCCAACGAACTCGGCGGCCCGGTGTGGGTGGTCAAAGCGCAGATCCACGCCGGCGGCCGCGGCAAAGCCGGCGGCGTCAAGGTGGTGAAATCGGTCGCCGACGTCGAACGCGAGGCGAAGCGTTTGCTCGGTTCGACCTTGGTCACGCACCAGACCGGACCGCATGGCAAAGAAGTCCATCGCCTCTACATTGAGGAAGGCTCCAGCATCGACCGCGAATATTATCTGTCCGCGCTGGTCGATCGCACCACCTCGCGCATCGCCTTCGTCGCTTCGACCGAAGGCGGCATGGATATCGAGGAAGTCGCGCGCACCCATCCGGACAAGATTTTAAGCTTCTCGGTCGATCCGGCTACCGGCTTCATGCCGCATCACGCACACGAAGTGGCGCATGTGCTTGGGCTTGGCCGCGACGTCGCCAAGCAGGCCGAGAGCGTGCTGCCGAAGCTGTTTCAAGCGTTCGTCGCCAAAGACATGAGCCTCCTCGAAATCAATCCGCTGGTTGTTACCAAGGCGGGCCAGTTGATCTGCCTCGATGCCAAGATGGGCTTCGACGACAGCGCGCTTTATCGTCACGCCGATATCGCCGCGTTGCGCGATTCGACCGAAGAGGACGCCAAGGAAATCGAGGCGTCGCACTATGATCTGAATTACGTCGCGCTCGATGGCACCATCGGCTGCATGGTCAACGGCGCCGGCCTCGCCATGGCGACGATGGACATCATCAAGCTTTACGGCGAGACGCCGGCGAACTTTCTCGATGTCGGCGGCGGTGCCAGCAAGGACAAAGTAACTGCGGCGTTCAAGATCATCACCTCCGATCCGAACGTGAAGGGAATTTTGATCAACATCTTCGGCGGCATCATGCGCTGCGATATCATCGCCGAAGGCGTTGTTGCCGCGGTGAAGGAAGTTGGCCTGCGCGTTCCGCTAGTGGTGCGGCTTGAGGGCACCAACGTCGCGCTTGGCAAGGAGATCATCCAGAAATCGGGCCTCAATGTCATTCCCGCCGACGACCTTGACGACGCTGCGCAGAAGATCGTCAAAGCGGTTAGGAAAGGTCAGTGACGTGCGCCGCTTCGCCCCACTGCTGTGCTGTCTGATGTGCGTCGCTGCCGCTTTCGCGCCGGCTCATGCCAATGACCGGAGCGCCGCGCTGGTAAATTCGTTCCAGAATTTTTGCACGCCGGGGCCGCCGGATTTTGCCTCGCTAGACGCCAAGGCGACGGCCATGAATCTTCCGGTTCGCAGGGACGTGGCGGCGCCGAAATCCGGGCAAACGACGCACGCCAAATCCTGGGTCATTTCGCTGCAAAGTGGCTCGCTCGAGCTGGTCGCGTCCGAGGCGCGAGGTCCCAACGGTGATGCCGCGTCCTGCGGGATTGGCGCTGAAGATATTGCCGGCGAAGAAGTACGGCAGGACCTGGTCAAGGCTTTGCAGCTCGGTGCCCCTACCAAGCAAACCGTGTCGGCCGACGGCACGCAGCGGCTCACGGTGTGGAAATACGGTGACAACGCGTCGTTGTTCCTGGCCGACGCGACGCCGATAAGTCTTCCCGGCTTTTATCTGACATTGATGCATCAAGCGACGACGAACCGGTGACCGAATGCCGATCCTGATCGATCAAAACACCAAGGTGATCTGCCAGGGCTTTACCGGCCGCAACGGCACGTTCCATTCCGAGCAGGCGATCGCGTACGGCACGAAGATGGTCGGCGGCACGTCGCCGGGCAAAGGCGGCTCAACCCATCTCAACCTGCCGGTATTCGACACGGTGGCCGAGGCGCGCGAGCAAACCGGTTGCGACGCGAGCGTCATCTACGTGCCACCGGCCGGCGCGGCCGATGCGATCTGTGAGGCGATTGATGCCGAGATCCCGCTCATCGTCTGCATCACCGAGGGCATTCCCGTGCTCGACATGGTCAAGGTCAAGCGCGCGCTGTGCGGCTCGAACTCCCGCCTGATCGGGCCGAACTGTCCCGGCGTCATGACCGCGGGCGAATGCAAGATCGGCATCATGCCCGGGAATATTTTCAAGCGCGGCAAAGTCGGCATCGTGTCGCGCTCCGGCACGCTTACCTACGAAGCGGTGTTCCAGACGACGCAGGAGGGCTTTGGCCAGACCACGGCTGTCGGTATCGGCGGCGATCCGGTCAAAGGCACCGAATTCATCGCGGTGCTTGAAATGTTTCTCGCCGACAAGGCGACCGAAGCCATTGTCATGATCGGCGAAATCGGCGGCTCCTCCGAAGAGGATGCGGCTCAGTTCCTCAAGGACGAAGCCAAGCGCGGCCGCAACAAGCCGACGGTCGGCTTTATCGCTGGACGCACGGCGCCGCCGGGGCGGCGCATGGGCCATGCCGGCGCCATCATCGCCGGCGGCAAGGGCGATGCGGAATCGAAGATCGCGGCCATGGAAGGCGCGGGCATCAAGGTGTCGGCGTCACCGGCGCGATTGGGAAAGACGCTGGCTGAAGTATGGAAATCTTGATTCAGTTCTTGCGTCTTTCGGTTGCCGCATCCGGTCGTTAAATAGGGTAAGTTAAATAGGGTAAAGAGGGATCGCCCCGCACCGGGCCGGGTTGATTCGGTACTTCCCGTACTTGTCGGATCTTCGGTCAGTTTCCCATACCCCTAGCTCGGGATTCGCCCATGTCTCGCCAGGACGCCAACGCCGCTTTTGCTCTCACCTCATTCCTGTACGGCGGCAATGCGCCGTACATCGAGGACCTTTACGCGCGCTACGAAGTCGATCCTAAGGCGGTCGATGGCGAGTGGCAGGCGTTCTTCCAGAGCCTGAAGGACAACGCCCGCGACGTTGCCGAGAACGCGCACGGTCCGTCATGGCAGCGATCAGATTGGCCGCGGCCGGAACGCAACGAATTGACCGCGGCGCTCGATAGCGACTGGACCGAAACCGGCAAAGTGCTCGGCGGCAAGGTTCAGGCGCGCGCGCAGACCAAGGGCGTCGAGCTTTCAACAGCCGACGTCGAGCGCGCAACACGGGATTCGATACGTGCGCTCATGCTCATTCGCGCCTATCGCGCTCGCGGCCATTTCCACGCCAACCTCGATCCGCTCGGATTGCAGCCGCCGGGTGACGAGGAGGAACTAAATCCGGGCACCTACGGCTTCGGTGAAGCTGATCTTGACCGCCCGATTTTTCTCGACAAAGTGCTCGGCCTCGAATTCGGCACCATCCGCCAGATCGTCGGCATTCTCCGGCGTACCTATTGCCAGACGCTCGGCGTCGAATTCCTGCACATCTCCGACGGTGCGCAGAAGGGCTGGATTCAGGAGCGCATCGAGGGACCACACAAGGAAATCACCTTCACGCGCGAGGGCAAGCGTGCCATTCTCACCAAGCTGGTCGAAGCCGAAGGCTTCGAAAGATTCTCCGATCTGAAATTCACCGGGACCAAGCGCTTCGGTCTCGACGGCGGCGAGTCGATGATCCCGGCTCTGGAGCAGATCATCAAGCGCGGCGGCGCGCTCGGCGTGCGCGAGATTGTCATCGGCATGGCCCACCGCGGCCGGCTGAACGTGCTGTCTCAGGTGATGGCGAAGCCGCATCGCGCCATCTTCCACGAATTCAAGGGCGGCTCGTCGACGCCCAACGAGATCGAGGGCTCGGGCGACGTTAAATACCATCTCGGTGCTTCGTCGGATCGCGAGTTCGACGACAACAAGGTTCACCTGTCGCTCACCGCCAATCCGTCCCATCTCGAAATTGTCGATCCTGTCGTGCTCGGCAAAGTGCGCGCCAAACAGGATCAGCAAGGCGCCAGCCGCGAAGATCGCACCATGGTGATGCCGCTCCTGATCCACGGCGACGCTTCATTCGCCGGCCAGGGCGTGGTCGCCGAATGTTTCGGACTGTCAGGACTGCGCGGCCACCGCACTGGCGGATCGCTGCACTTTATTGTCAACAATCAGATCGGCTTCACCACCAATCCGCGTTATTCGCGATCTTCGCCATATCCTTCCGACGTCGCCAAGATGATCGAGGCGCCAATTTTCCACTGCAACGGCGACGATCCCGAAGCGGTTGTGTTCGCCGCCAAGGTGGCGACCGAATTCCGGCAGAAGTTTCAGAAGCCGGTCGTCATCGACATGTTCTGCTACCGCCGTCACGGCCATAACGAAGGCGACGAGCCGTCATTCACTCAGCCGCTGATGTACAAGGCGATTGCGGCGCATCCGTCGACGCTCGAGATCTACGCCGACAAGCTGGTCGGCGAAGGCGTGGTCACGGCCGGCGAAGTCGAAAAGATGAAGGCCGATTGGCGGAGCCGCCTTGATGCCGAGCTTGAAGCCGCCCAAAGCTATCGCGCCAACAAGGCGGACTGGCTCGACGGCCGCTGGTCCGGCTTCAAGACCGCGGGCGATGCCGACGATCCGCGCCGCGGCAAGACCGGGGTCGACATCAGTACGCTCTGGGAGATCGGCAAGAAAATCACCACGCTCCCCGATGGCTTTCATCTCCACCGCACGCTCAATCGCTTTCTCGACAACCGGCGCAAATCGATCGAGACCGGCACCAACATCGACTGGGCGACCGGCGAGGCGCTAGCGTTCTGCTCTCTGCTGCTCGACGGCAACAAAGTGCGGCTGTCCGGCCAGGACAGCGAGCGCGGCACGTTCTCGCAGCGGCATTCGGTGCTGATCGATCAGGAAACTGAGAAGCGCTACACGCCGTTTAACCACCTGCGTGAAGGACAAGCGCGCTACGAAGTCATTAACTCGATGCTGTCGGAAGAGGCTGTGCTCGGCTTCGAGTACGGTTATTCGCTTGCCGAACCCGGCGCACTGACGTTGTGGGAAGCGCAGTTCGGCGACTTCGCCAACGGCGCGCAGGTGGTGTTCGACCAATTCATCTCATCCGGCGAGCGCAAATGGCTGCGCATGTCCGGACTGGTCTGCCTGTTGCCGCACGGTTACGAGGGGCAGGGGCCGGAGCACTCTTCCGCGCGGCTTGAGCGCTTCCTGCAGATGTGCGCCGAGGACAATATGCAGGTCGCCAACTGCACGACGCCGGCGAACTACTTCCACATCCTGCGCCGCCAGCTGAAACGCGACTTCCGCAAGCCGCTCGTCCTGATGACGCCGAAATCGCTGCTGCGGCATCGCCGCGCCGTGTCGCGGCTCGACGAGATGGGGCTGGAGACCTCGTTCCATCGGCTGCTGTGGGATGATGCGCAGCTATTGCCGGACGAGAAAATCAAGCTCGTCCCCGACGACAAGATCCGCCGCGTCGTCATCTGTTCCGGCAAGGTCTACTACGACCTCTACGAGGCGCGTGAAAAGCGCGGCGTCGATGATATTTATCTGCTACGCATCGAACAGCTCTACCCTTTCCCGACCAAGGCGCTGATGCTGGAGCTGTCCCGCTTCAAGCAGGCGGAAATGGTCTGGTGCCAGGAAGAGCCGCGCAACATGGGCGCCTGGGTGTTCGTCGATATCTTCCTGGAGTGGGTGCTCAATCAGATCGGCGCCAAGCACCGTCGTGCGCGTTACACCGGCCGGCCGGCCGCTGCGTCAACCGCGGTCGGGCAAATGTCGCTGCACCAGGCCCAGCTCAAGAATTTCCTTGAAGAGGCGCTGGGATAATTTTTCACGTCATCCCGAGGGGGCGGCCGCAGGTCGCCTTCGAAGGATCGGCACACGTCCTTCAGGCTCGTTTCGCTCGCACCTTGGGACGACGAAAGGCAGGAACCATGGCTGAGATTCGCGTGCCCACGCTCGGCGAGTCGGTCACTGAGGCAACCATCGGCAAATGGTTCAAGAAGGCAGGCGACACCGTCGCCGTTGATGAGCCGCTGGTCGAACTGGAGACCGACAAGGTCACGATCGAAGTGCCGGCGCCTGCCGCCGGCGTACTCACCGATGTAGCAGTGAAGGACGGCGATACGGTCGCCGTTGGGGCGCTTCTCGGCGCTATCAAGGAAGGCGCGGGCGCCGCGGCGGCAAAGCCGGCCGCGAAGGCCGCAGAAGCGCCGCCGGCAGCCGCGGCGGCAGCACCAGCGCCGAAGCCTGCGGCCGCGCCGAAAGTCGCGGCTGCCGACACGCCGCTCGCGCCCTCGGTACGCAAGATCGCGGCTGAGACTGGCATGGATGCTTCGACCGTGCCCGGCACCGGCAAGGACGGCCGCGTCACCAAGGGTGACATGCTCGCAGCCATCGAACGCGCCGCGGCGCAGCCGACGCCCGTTGCCACGCCCGCCGCAGCGGTGCAGGTCCGCGCGCCGTCGCCGCCGGACGATGCGGCGCGCGAAGAGCGCGTGCGCATGACGCGGCTCCGCCAGACCATCGCGCGCCGGCTCAAGGACGCGCAAAACACCGCCGCCATGCTCACGACCTTCAACGAGGTCGACATGACGCACGTCATGGCGCTGCGCAACCAGTATCGCGATCTGTTCGAGAAGAAGCACGCCGTGAAGCTGGGCTTCATGGGCTTCTTTGTCCGCGCCTGCGTGCAGGCGCTCAAGGAAATCCCGGCCGTCAACGCCGAAATCGACGGCACCGATATCATCTACAAAAACTATTATCACATCGGCATCGCGGTCGGCACCGAGCGCGGCCTGGTGGTGCCGGTAGTCCGCGACTGCGACATGAAATCGATCGCCGAGATCGAAAAGACCATTGCCGATTTCGGCCGCCGCGCCCGCGACGGCGCGCTCAAGATCGATGAGATGCAGGGCGGCACCTTCACCATCACCAACGGCGGCATCTACGGCTCGCTGATGTCGACGCCGATCCTCAACGCGCCGCAATCCGGCATTCTCGGCATGCACAAAATCCAGGAGCGGCCGATGGTCGTGGCCGGCAAGATCGAGGCGCGGCCGATGATGTATCTGGCTCTGTCCTACGATCACCGTATCGTCGACGGCCGCGAAGCGGTGACTTTCCTGGTGCGGGTGAAGGAATCGCTTGGAAGAGCCCGCGCGCCTGGTGCTGGATCTGTAGCTTCTCACGACGAGAGGTGTCTGCCTCATGCCTTACGACCTCATCGTCATCGGTACCGGCCCGGGCGGCTATGTCTGCGCGATCCGCGCGGCGCAGCTTGGCCTCAAGACCGCGGTCGTGGAAAAGAACGCGACCTTCGGCGGCACCTGCCTCAATGTCGGCTGCATTCCGTCGAAGGCGATGCTGCACGCCTCCGAGCTTTATGAGGAAGCCGGCCACAATTTCGCGCAGATGGGGATCAAGGTCGGCAAACCGAGCGTCGATCTTGCGGCCTTGCTCAAATACAAGCAGCAGAACGTCGACAGCAACGTCAAGGGCGTCGATTTTCTGTTCAAGAAAAACAAGATCGAAGCGTTTCACGGCGCCGGCCGCATCGTCGCGCCGGGCAAGGTCGAGGTGAAGGACGCCGACGGCAAGGTGCAGACGCTGGAAACCAAGAACATCGTCATCGCCACCGGCTCGGATGTCGCGCGCCTGAACGGCATCGACATCGACGAAAAACGCATCGTGTCTTCGACCGGCGCGCTCGATCTCGCCAAGGTGCCGGAAAAGCTGCTTGTGGTCGGCGCCGGCATTATCGGCCTGGAGCTGGGCTCGGTCTGGCGGCGGCTCGGCGCGCAGGTGACGATTGTCGAGTTTCTCGATCACATTCTGCCCGGCATCGACAGCGAGGTGGCGCGGCAGTTCCACCGGATGCTGCAGAAGCAGGGCGTCGTGTTCAAACTGTCGTCGAAAGTCACCGCGATCGACACCTCCGGCAAGCAGCTCAAGGTCAAGGTCGAACCTGCGGCCGGCGGCGGCGCGGCGGAGACGATGGAGGCCGACATTGTGCTCGTGGCGATCGGCCGCGTTCCTTACACCGAAGGGCTCGGTCTCGAAGCCGCCGGCGTGAAGAAGGATAATCGCGGCCGCGTCATCGTCGATCCGCATTACCGCACCAGCGTTGCCGGCATCTACGCTATCGGCGATGTCATCGCCGGGCCGATGCTGGCGCACAAGGGCGAAGAGGAGGGCGTCGCGGCGGCGGAAATCATCGCCGGTCAGGCCGGACACGTGAATTACGACGTGATCCCGAATGTGGTCTACACCAGCCCGGAAATTGCGTCGGTCGGTAAGACCGAAGAAGAACTGAAGGCGGCCAACGTCGCCTATCAGGTCGGTAAATTTCCGTTCAGCGCCAATGCCCGCGCCCGCGCCAATCTCGCGACCGAAGGCTTCGTCAAAATCCTGGCCGATTCCAAAACCGATCGCGTGCTCGGCGTACACATCCTCGGCCCCGATGCCGAGACCATGATCGCCGAAGCGGCGATGGCGATGGAGTTCGGCGCCTCCTCGGAAGACATCGCCCGCACCTGTCATGCGCATCCGACGCTCTCCGAGGCGATGAAGGAGGCGGCCCTCGCGGTCGCCAAGCGCGCCATCAACTTCTGATTTCCGCGATTTGCGATTACCTTGGCGACGATGATCACATGCCAGTACTGGCCAGTCATTGTCGTCGGCGCGGGCCCGACCGGATTGACGCTCGCCTGCCTGCTCGCCCGCTATGGCATCGAGGTTCTCGTCGTCGAGCGCAATCCGCAGACGGTGCAGGAGCCGCGCGCGGTTTCGATTGACGACGAGTTGCTGCGCACCATGCAGGCGGTCGGCATCATCAACGAACTGGTGCCGCAGATCGTGCTCGGCTACGGCTCGGAATATTTCTCGCCCGGCCGCCGGCGGTTTCTGAAGGTCAAGCCGAAGACGCTGGAATACGGCTATCCGCGGCGCAATGCGTTTCGGCAGCCGGTGCTTGAGCGGCTGTTGCGCGAACATCTCGATCGCCTCAACAATGCCGAGCATCAATTTCGAGACGGAACTGGTCGAATTCTCGCAATCGGCGGAAGCGGTCACCGCGCGGGTTCGCTGCGCTGGCGAAATTCACCGAGCTGAAATGCGACTACCTGGTCGGCTGCGACGGCAGTCACAGCTTCGTCCGCCAGAAACTCGGCATCGAGATGCACGGCTCCACGTTTCGCGAACGCTGGCTCATCATCGATCTCGAACAGACCACCGACCCGACCCGCGATACCAAGGTGTATTGCAATGTGGCGCGGCCGTGCCTTTCGCTGCCCGGGCCGAACGGCACGCGGCGTTTCGAACTGATGCTGCACGACGGCGAACAGGATGCCGATGTGCTGGCGGCGGATAATGTTTCCGCGCTGCTGCGGCTTTACGGCAACGACGACAAGGCGGTGCTGCGCCGCAAAGTGGTTTACACGTTTCACGCCCGCATGGCCGATCGCTGGCGGGCCGATCGGGTGTTTCTCGCCGGCGATGCGGCGCATCTGACGCCGCCGTTTGCCGGCCAGGGCATGAACAGCGGCGTGCGCGATGCGCACAATCTCGCCTGGAAGCTTGCGGCGGTGGTTTCGGGCCGGCTCGGCGATCGGCTGCTCGATACGTATGAAGTGGAGCGGCGCGATCACGCGGCGGAAATGATTCAGCTCGCGATCCGCATGGGTTACGTGATGATGCCGCGCGGACGCCTGCAAGGCTTTGCGGTTCGCAGCTTCTTCCGCGCGCTGGCGCTGTTTCCGGCGGCGCGGTCTTATTTCGCCGAGATGAAGTACAAGCCGAAGCCGAAATTCCATCGCGGCTTTTTGCTGGCGCCGGAAACCGCGTCGAAAAAATCGTCCAAACAATCGCTGGTCGGCAAACTGTTTCCGCAGGCGCTGGTAATGACGGCGAACGGCTTTGAACTGCTCGACGATGTGCTGGGCGACGGCTTTGCGCTATTGGCGCCGCCCGGCACGCCGGCGCAAATGCTGGAAAACGTCTGCCTCGAAAAAACCATCCAGCTGCCGATCCGCCGCGTTGCGGTGCTCGACAAGGAGGACGCGTCGCCAGTTGCGGCGCCTGCGGTCGCGGCGCGCGATCTGCGCGGCGATCTCGCCGCGCTGTTGGCCGGCTATCCGGCGGGGCTCTATCTGTTACGACCGGACCGCTACGTGGCCGCGTTCTTTCCGCTCCAGAATGTTGCGTCGGCCGGCAACGCCATCGCCGGGCTCACGCGCGAGACTTACGCGCCAAACCACGCCTGAGCTTTAAGCCCGCCGCCGCGCCGCCGCGAGCTACTTCGGTATCTGCGGCACGATCAGATGAAACAGCTTCAGCGATCCGCCGGCGGCCGGGCTGATGGTCGCGGTCTCGGCCGGCCCGAGATAGACGCCCGCGCCCTTCTCGACGTCGTAATCGCGGTTGTCGAGCCGGATGCGGCCTTTGCCGTCCATCAGATAGATCAGCTGGTGCTTGGCGCTGTCTTTCGGCTCAAATGTCTCGCCGGCTTTGAGCCAGCGCACCGAGCCGTGCACGTTCTGCGCGCCGCACAGCGCATTGTTCAGCACTTCGACCACGTCGCCGTGTCCGGCGGATGCCTTCTTGGGCAGCGTGTTGGTATCGATGAAGGTCAGCATGATTGTTCTCCCGTCCTTGCGCCGCGCTCAGGTCTGCACCCAGACCCGGCCGTCCTTGCGCTCCCAGCGCAGGTCGGCATCGGAGCCTTCGAGGATCGTGGTCTTGAAGCGGTTCGGCGCCTGAAATTCGAAATAGAACAGCGGCTCGGTGGCGCGCAGCCGGTGCTTTTCCTCGGCCGGAATGAAGATCATGTCGCCGGGACCGACCGGGCGCGTGCCTTCGTCGGATTCCACCGTCGCCTTGCCGCTGATGATGAAATAAAAATGCTCGCAATTCTTGTGCAGGTGCAACGGCGACGCCGCGCCCTTTTTGTAGTGCATCACGCCGGCGAGCATGTCGTCGATATTGGCGAGCTCCTGATTGACGAAAAAGATGCGCTCGCGGCCTGGTACCTCCGAGATCAATGACGGCAATTCGCTCTCTTTGAAGATGTAAGCCACTGTTTTCCCTCCTTGGACGCAAGAGCGGTCAAACTAACGCGGAAATTCGGCCGCCGCGAGCGGTTTTGCGCTGCGCATGGCAGGCATGGCGCGTGACTTAAAAGTTGCCAGCGGCCGGGTTATTCAACCACGATTTTGACTTCGCTGCCGGGCCGAAGCCGCTCGCCCGCTTCCAGCCCGTTGAGCGTGCGGAAGCGCTCGACCTGGCGATCGGCAACCGCCATCCGGGTGGCGAGCTTCTCGACCGTATCGCCGGGGGCGACCGTTACCACTTGCAGCCGCAGCGGCTTGGCGTCCTCGATCTCGGCGAGACTCATGCGGCGGAAGGTGCTGACCGACTCGCGGAACACCCGGTCGGTCTCGATCGTGCGGTGCTTGGCGGCGAAGATGAAGCGGTAGACGTCGCTGCCGAACCGCACGGCGTAGAGCCGGAAGTCCCATTGATCGCCTTTGGCTGCCGCCGTGGCGCCGGCAAAGCCGTTGATGTTGACGTCCTCGACCGTCGCCGGATCGATGTTTTCGATCCAGCCCGAGGTCAGGTAGCCGGCGAGCGTCTGCTCGGACGGCACCCGCACCACGTCGAGCCGCAGCGCCTGGTCGCCGCCGCGCTTGACGCCGAGCACCGCCTCGGCGGTGTTATCGAGCGTGAAGCCGTCCGGGGCGGTGAAGGTGAAGCCGAGCCGCGGATGCAGAAAGCGGCGGCCGCGGACAAAACCTTCGCTCGGATCTTCGCCGAACACGATGCCGTTGATGCCGCTGAGATAGGCCTGCCGGTCGAGACCCGCGGCGCTGGCCGGGATGGTGTACTGGCGGGCGTTGGCGCGCGCATTGGTGATGCGCTCCGGCGTCGCCGGATGCGACGACAGGAAGTCCGGCGCGCGCGGATCGATCGGGCCGCTCTGCTGCGGCTTGAGCTCGGAATTGTGCTGCATCGAGGTGAGGAAGCGCACTGCGCCGTAAGGGTCGTAGCCGGCGCGCGCCGCGATGCCGATGCCGATCGCGTCGGCCTCCAGTTCCTGCGAGCGCGAGAAGCTCGCCAGCGCGAGCTTCGACTTGGCGAGCGCCAGCGCGCCTTCTTCCGGATCGCTGATCACGTCGGAGACGACGCGGCCGACCAAAGCGGCCTGCTTGGCCTGCTCCTCGCGGATCGCGGCGTGCCGCGCGACCACGTGTCCCATCTCATGCGCCAGCACCGAGGCCAGTTCGGACTCGTCGTTGGCAAGCGCAATGAGGCCGCGGGTGACGTAAAGCTGGCCGGTCGGCAATGCGAACGCATTGATCGACTGCGAATTGAGCATGGTGACTTTGTAATGCAGATCGGGCCGCTCCGACGCCGCCACCAGCCGTTCGACGGTTTGCTCGACCATGCCTTGCAGGCGCGGATCGTTGTAGACGCCGCCATAGGCGGCGAGAATGCGCTGATGCTCGCGCAGCACCGCCGGCGACATGTCGCTGGTCTCGGCGGGCTTTGGCGGCGCCGGCAGGGAAGCTTGCGGCTCGAGCGCGGGCGGCGACGCCGTGCAGGCGGCCAAGATCAAGGGAACCATCAAGGCGAGCGCGGCAATGCCCGCGTGCGCAAGCCGAAGCTTCCGCAACCCTGTAGGCCGCCAATCGGTCACCGCACTATTTCTCAGCTCGGTAGCCATCAACCCAATCGCCGTAACTCATTCGCCGCCCCACCCGCCGGCGTCATTGGCGGTCGGTAATCTCGATCTGCTCCGGACGCGCCGCCTCGATCCAGGGGCCGCCGCGTTCCTCGATATAGCCGCGCACCCGCACCCGGCGTCCAGCGAGCGTCTTCGGTTCAAGTCCCGCCGCCTTAAAGCTACGCTCATTTCGCTTCAGGATCGTAACAGTGAAGTCGGTGCTCCACCGCCGCCCGAAGTTCACGTAGATGGTGGCTCCGCTTTCGCGTACCGAAACCACCTTACCCTCGACCAGCGCGAATCGGCCTTGTCTGGCCAGCACCTCGGCGGGGTTGTCGGCGTCGAGCGAGTCATAATACGAAGTTGCCCACAGGCCAAGCTTGGCCCGGCGCGCGGCGCTTTCCCGGCTCAAGAGTTCCATGGCGCAGGCGCGGCTGCCAACCCGGGGCGCGACGCGGGCAAGGCCCGCGGCCAGCAGTTCCGCCTGGACCAGGCGCTCGCTGCCGCCGCGAGCGGCGAAGGCATAAGCCATGATTCGGCCGTAGCGGTCGGTCTGTTGCGGCTCGGCCTGCCGGAGCACGATCTCGGAACCGGCAAGGAGCGCGGCAAGGCCGTCCTTCGCCATGGCGCCGCCCGGCGCGCTTCCGGAGTCCGCGGCCAGCGGCGGCACTTCGATCCCGGCCAGCCGGACCTCGCGGCCGTCATCCAGTACGAAAGTGCGGCCGTCGGCGACTCGGCCGGCGATGCCGCGCGCCACTATCTCGCCGCCACAGACAATCGGGGGCGGCGGTCGCTCCTGCGCCGCCGCGCCAAGATTTCCGCCGCCAAATGCAATGGCGGCCGTAACAGCTGCCACGATCACCCCGTCCCACCACCGGCGTATCGGTTGCCAAGCCAAGGGCCGGAATACGGCGGTACTGCGGCGGCTGACGGGCGCGAAAAACCGATTGCGCGACGCGGACACAGCAAAGTGCTGGCGGCACGTTGCCGTTACACCAAAGCGCCCGGCAGCAATTCGCGCGCATTCCGCTCCGCGGGCCCGGCGTCCGCCGGCATCGCCGCAAGAATCTGCCGCCGCGCCTGCCACTGCACGTCGCGCGGGATCTCCCGCGCCCGCCGCCCGAGGCAAACCTCAGCATCGCCGCTACAACTGCGCACCTTGCGGCACCGCTTTAACGCACACGTCCGCGAGAACCCGAACACCTCGCAATAATACCTCTGCAGCGCCGCCTTCTCGGCCGCAAACCGTGCCGCGTATTCCTCCGGCGTTTGTTGTTCGCTCGCTTGTTTGGTCATGACGTCCATCGGTCTCGCTACGCAAACCTCCACTCCGTCATCCTGAGGTGCGAGCGGAGCGAGCCTCGAAGGATGCGGTCCCCGGCGCCTCGGCCGCCGCCCTTCGAGGCTCGGCGCGTCGCGCCGAGCACCTCAGGGTGACGGGCAACAGTAAGCGTTCCCGCGACGCCGATGCGCCCAGGTCTTGCTCAACGACCACCGTAGGGTGTGGCAAAGGCGCCAACGGGTCCGGCCCGAAGTGGCCGGCCCGATGACAAGCTCAGCGCCGTGCCCACGCTGTGCTTCCCTCTAGGCTTCACCGCGTGGGTTTCGCTTCGCTCTACCCACCCTACGAAGCTACGAAGCGAAAGGAAAAAGGAAGCGGAACGCCGACAGACGTGTTCAGCCAACCTCCGCATCTCGCGATGCGGCGCGCAGCCTTGTCTCTTTCACCTCCCCCGCTTGCGGGGGAGGGTAGGGAGGGGACGCGCTCGCCTATCGGCGTTCCACTACGGCTCTTACCGTCAGGGCTTTCGGCCCTTGGGCGCAGCTCCAGGCCAGGCTTCCTGGGACGCGGCAGGACGTTCGATCCGGTAAGCTCGCTCCAACCGAGGAGCGAAGACCTCGCGTTCTTACGCGGGCGTTACCCGCGCCCACCTGTCCCAGTCCAGGGAACGCACCTCCCGGACCGGTCGTAGTGCCGGTCAGCATGATGCCCGAAGCTGCCCGGGTGCGGAGTGTATCGTTCCGCGCGCGGGCACCGCACTCGCTCCACCTTCAGGAGTACCCTCGGCCGAAGGCGTCCTTCACTGAGCGAGATTCCAATGTCGACGTATAACGAAACAGGGGACGAGTGTCAAGACGTTGTCTCCATTACGGAGACTAGCGTTGAAACTAGGTTCACTTTATGTTCCACTGGGGCACCATTCAGAGAATCCAAGATGCGCTCTTTTCTCTGTTGCGCCAACAGGCTGGCCTAACGGTCAAACACGCAGGCGAGCTTCTGGATCTTTCGGTGGAAACCATCGCCGAATATGAGCGCGGCACTAGTGTTCCGACGGCAAGGGAAATACAGGTGCTCGCAAGGCACATGCGGGTACGCATGGGATTTGCGCTTGGTCATGCCGTCGAAAGCGCTAAAAGTGAAATCACCGAATCAGCAGGACCAACTGGTCCAGACCCCGGCATCGAGATGCAGCAGCCAATAACGGAAACTACCGCAATTAAACTCACACCACCGCAACTCAACGGAAACGGCGCAGTCCTTGGCCCGAGGGCAATGCAGCCTGATGTTGAAGTCCTGCAGCCGCAAGATGTCTGCGCGGCGTTCGAATGGCTTCGGACTCAAAAACTTCGCCCGACCGTCACCATGTTGGATCCTTGGTACAATAAAGGGGTTGGCGGAGTTTTGCCGGATACCGAATACGACTCCTTCATCGATATGCTAATCGAAAGGGCGTGTGCGATCTCGCGGCATGTGTACCTGTGGGGATTTCCCGAGATTTTGGGTCCGTTCGTCCGCCGGATTCCGTCAAGCCACCGAACTCGTCGCGTGGCTCACATGGTATTATAAGAATAATCCGTCTGTAATTCGCGGCTGGCGATCAGCGCAAATGGCATGTCTTCTATTGCTGAACCGGAAGCCCCCTTTACCCTCAGCATTTTCTTAATGTTGCGCAAAAGCAAAAATTGGCTGACGGCAAATTGCGCTATATGCCGGGGCCCGCCAGCGTAATTGAAAGTCCCCTCAATATCGGGTTCGTCGGCCGAAAGGAACAAACTGGGCATCCGGCGCAAAAGCCGCTTTCCGTATACGATAAGTGACCTGCCACTGAGTTTTTCCTCCACGGAGGATTAGAGTCCGGCCCTGGAGGGACGGACGATGAAGCGTGTTAGGTTCACAGAGGAGCAGATTATCGGGGTGTTGCGCGAGCACGAGGCTGGAGCAAAGACGGCCGATCTGGCGCGCAAGCACGGGATCTCGGAAGCAACCCTGTACAACTGGAAGGCCAAGTACGGCGGGCTGGATGTATCGGAAGCCAGGCGGTTGCGGGGATTGGAAGACGAGAACCGCAAGCTGAAGAAGCTTTTGGCGGAATCGATGCTCGACAACGCCGCGCTGAAGGAGCTGCTGTCAAAAAAATGGTAGGGCCCGCCGCCAAGCGCGAGGCTGTGGCTCATCTGCGTGGCGTGCTGGAGATGAGCGAGCGGCGGGCCTGCAGCCTCGTTGCTGCCGATCGCAAGATGATCCGCTATCGGTCACGCCGGCCGCCAGACACGGAGCTGCGGGCCCGTCTGCGCGAGCTTGCCAACCAGCGGCGCCGGTTCGGCTATCGCCGGCTCTTCATCCTGCTGCGGGATCAAGGCGAGCCCTCCGGCGTCAATCGCATCTACCGGCTCTATCGCGAGGAGGGACTGGCCGTGCGCAAATGCAGAAGTCGCCGCAAGGCGGTGGGAACACGTGCGCCAATTCTGGTCGAGGCCAAACCCAATGCCCGCTGGTCGCTCGACTTTGTCCATGACCAGCTCGCCTGTGGCCGACGCTTCCGCATCCTCAACATAGTTGACGATGTGACGCGGGAGTGCCTGGCAACATCTCGATCAGGCTCGGCAAATCATCGCTGCTTGGATCGCCGACTACAACACGATGAGGCCGCATTCTTCGTTCGATTACAGGACGCCGGCATCCTATGCCGATCATCTCACCGCAACCGGCCATCGCGCTGCGCTACATGACGGCTCCGCGCGCCGGCCGGTTGCTCATACGGCGCCGAAAGGCGTATCAACTGCCGAGGCTCTAATCGCCGCTGGATGAACATTCAATGGCAGGTCAATCCTTCGCATTTGCGGCTTGCACAATGGCGGTCAAAGTCGATCTGTTCAAGACCGAGCAATACGATCCGAAATACCTGAAACTTAATCCCAAAGGCGTGGTGCCGACGCTGGTCCATGACGGCAAACCGGTGATCGAGTCGACGCTGATCTGCGAATATATCGACGAGACGTTCACAGAGCCGCCGCACCTCATTCCCACGGACCCGTGGCTGCAAAGCCGCATGCGACTATGGAGCAAAATGGTCGACGAGGGACTGCACGACGGTGTCACCGAGATCAGTTTCTCGGCGATGTTCCACGAGCGGATGAAAAATATGCCGCAGGAGACCCGCGAGAAACGTTTTCGCAACGTCGGCGATCCGCGGCGGACCGACCGCTTCAAGTCGACCTACGAGCTCGGAGCGAAATCGCCGTTCGTGCTGCACGGCGTCGCTGCCTATGAACGGGCCTTTAAGATGCTGGAGGACGCGCTCGCCGAAAGCGGCGGGCCGTGGATCCTCGGCAACAATCCTACCCTCGCCGACATTAATCTGATGCCGTACGCTGCACGCCTCGAATATCTCGGTCTGCTTGATCTTTGGACCGCGGCCAGGCCGCTCGTGCAAACTTGGTGGACATTAGCCCAAGGGTGGCCGAATTTTAAATCCGGACTGCGCGATCTCATCAGCGAAAGCGAATTCGCCGAGATGCGAACTCATGGCCCAAAAATCCGCGGAGATGTTGGCGCCCACATCGCCGCTCTGCGAGCGGCTTAAATACCCGCCCCTCTAATTTTCAACTCAGCACAGGACCTCACCCCGTGATTGATCTTTACACCTGGACAACGCCCAATGGCCGCAAAGCATCCATCGCGCTCGAAGAGCTGGAGCTGCCCTACACCGCGCACGCAATCGACATCAGTAAGGATGAACAGTTCGCGCCGGACTTTCTCAAGATCAGCCCGAACAACCGCATTCCGGCAATCGTCGATCGCGACAACGGTATGAGCCTGATGGAGTCGGGCGCCATCCTGATTTATCTCGCCGACAAGACCGGCCGGCTGATGCCGAAATCCGGCGAGGCCCGTTATCGCGTCATCGAATGGCTGATGTGGCAGATGGGCGGCCCCGGGCCGATGCTGGGCCAGGTGCATCACTTCGTGAAGTACAATAAAGGCAAGGCGCCGTACGCCGAAGAACGTTACCTCAAGGAGGGACACCGGCTTTACGGCGTGCTCGATCGCAGGCTCAAGGACCGCGAATTCGTCGCCGACGCTTACTCAATTGCCGACATCGCCATCTGGCCGTGGATTTCGCGCTTCGAATGGCAGACCATCGATCTCAGCGCCTATCCCAACGTCAAGCGCTGGTACACGACGATCGCCAACCGCCCGGCCGTGCGCCGCGGCTACAAGGTCCCCAAGGATGTCGGTGAAATCCCAATGCCGTGAGGCTGCCCCACGCCGGGGACATCGCTATAATTGAAACTGCTGGTGCCGCGCGGAGCGCGGCGCACCGACCAGGGGGACCACGCTATGGACGATATCACCCGCGACCCGACGACGATCCGCGCCGAAGACGTCAACCCGCGCTACAATTGGGGCCGGCATCTGCCCGTCCTTGGCACCATGGGCGTCGATTTCGAGGAACGGGTCGATTACCGGCGCATGCACCGTTACCGCCTCGCCCGCGCGCGAGCCGCGCTCGAAGCCTCCGATCTCGGCGCTCTGCTCCTGTTCGACGACAACAATGTCCGTTACGTCACCTCGACCAAGATCGGCGAGTGGGCGCGCGACAAGCTCTCGCGCTGGGCGCTGCTGCCGCGCGGTGGCGATACGATCCTGTGGGATTTCGGTTCGGCCGCGGTCCATCACCGGCTTTATTCGCCGTGGCTGAAGCCGGAGAACTGCAAGGCTGGCCTGGTCGGCCTGCGCGGCACCGTCGATCCCGCCTTCGGACTGATGAAACATCACGCCGAGGAGATGGCCTCTATTCTGAAATCTGCCGGCGTTGCCAAGATGCCGATCGGCGTCGATATCATCGAACCTCCCATGATGTTCGAGCTGGAAAAGGCCGGGCTCAAAGTAAAGGACGGCCAGCAGATCATGCTCGAAGCGCGTGAAGTAAAATCCGCCGACGAGATCGCACTGTTGAACCGCGCCGCGGCGATGGTCGATGGGGCCTACCAGCTGATCGATGAAAAACTGAAGCCCGGCGTGCGCGAGAACGACATCGTCGCGCTGGTCAACGAGTTCCTCTATCGCCACGGCTCCGACGACGTCGAAGCGATCAACGCCATTTCGGGCGAGCGCGGCAATCCGCATCCACACAATTTCACCGACCGCATGGTCCGGCCCGGCGACCAGGTGTTCTTCGATATTCTGCAAAGCTTCATGGGCTACCGCACCTGCTATTACCGCACCTTCAATGTCGGCCGCGCCACGCCGTCACAGCGCGACGCGTACAAGAAGTGCCGCGAATGGCTCGATCTCGCGATCGACTTGATCAAGCCGGGCGTGACCACCGACGAGGTGTGCAGCGTGTGGCCAAAGGCGCAGGACTTCGGCTTCCCCGACGAGCTATCGGCCTTCGGCCTGCAATTCGGCCACGGCCTGGGTTTGAACCTGCACGAGCGGCCGATCATCAGCCGTGTGATTTCGATGGACCACCCCACCGTCATCAAGGAAGGCATGGTGTTCGCGCTGGAGACTTATTGCCCGGCAACCGACGGCTATTCGGCGGCGCGAATCGAGGAAGAGGTCGTGGTCACCGATAAAGGCCACACGGTCATCTCGCTGTTCCCGGCCGAAGAACTGCCGATCGCCGCCCGCTACTGAAAACAAGATTAATTTCAGTGCCTTATGCTGGTAGGGTTATTTCGAATGAGGCATTTGTGCGGCGCACAAAATAGGTAGCTTTTGCTTCAAGTTCAGGCTAATCAGGCGCCTTCAAGCAAAAATGAGGGACCTGTCTCAGCATGAAAATGATCATAGCCGCGTGCGTCGTTGCCGGTGTTTGGGCCACGAGCGCTGGTGCAGTCGATCTCGCCGAATTGGCGCCATGCAAACCCGCGGCAACAAAGCTGTGCAGCCATTCCGGCGGTATGACCTGGGATAATCTGCTCCGCTGCGGGGCGACGCTTGCCGCCCACAGCTGGCGCGTCAGCAGCGATTGCCGCGCGGTGCTCAGGAAGTACGGACAACTGTAATCTGTCGATGGTGTTTTGGTACATCGTTAGCCCCGGCCAAGCGCCGGGGCTTTTGCCTTTTGGGCCCGGCAAGCAACAGCGCGCATGGGGATGAACGCGACCCTGAAATCTGCTAATTCCATCGCAGCAAGATCGCCCAGCCCGTAAAAAACGCCCGGACAAAAACGTCAGCGTTACTTTTGAGAGGATCCCCCCATGTACGCCAATCTCGAACTCTTCATCGACGGCCAGTGGCTCAACGGCGACGGCCGCGCAGGCGAAGATGTGATCAATCCGGCAACGGAAAAGCCGCTCGCGCGACTGCCGCATGCGAGCACGGCCGATCTGGACCGCGCGCTTGAAGCCGCCAAGAAGGGCTTCGCCACCTGGCGCGCGGTCTCGGCGTATGAGCGGGCCAAAGTCATTCGCAAGGCCGCCGATCTCATTCGCGAGCGCTACGACGCGATCAGCAAGATCCTGGTGCAGGAACAAGGCAAGGCGTATCCCGAAGCGCGCGCCGAGGTGCGCACCTCAGCCGACATTATCGAGTGGTACGCGGAAGAAGGCCGCAGGGCCTACGGCCGCATCGTGCCCGGCGCCTTCAAGGGCATCCGTCAGATCGTGGTGCAGGAGCCGGTCGGTATCGTCACGGCGTTCACGCCCTGGAACTTTCCGACCCTGACGCCGGCCCGCAAGATCGGCGGCGCGCTCGCCGCCGGCTGTTCGCTCATCCTCAAGGCGTCCGAAGAAACGCCGGGCGCGTGCGTTGAGATGGTACGCTGCTTTGCCGACGCCGGCCTGCCGCCCGGCGTGCTTAATCTCGTGTTCGGCGTACCGGCGACCATCTCCGAGCACCTTATCGCCAAGGATGAAGTGCGGAAGATTTCGTTTACCGGCTCAATTCCGGTCGGCAAACATCTGGCGGCGCTTGCGGCGAAGGGCATGAAGCGCGCGACCATGGAACTCGGCGGCCATTCGCCGGTCGTCGTGTTTGCCGATGCCGATCCGGAGAAATCCGCCGACACGATTGCGGCCTACAAATACCGCAACGCCGGCCAGGTGTGCATCTCGCCAACGCGCTTCTATGTGCAGGAGCCGGTGTACGACCGCTTCCTCAACCGCTTCACCGAATACGCCAAGTCGCTGAAGCTCGGCGACGGAATGGAAAAAGGCGTCGGCATGGGACCGCTCGCCAATTCCCGGCGCATCGACGCGATGGAATCGTTCGTCAACGATGCCAAACACCGCGGCGGCAAGATCGCCACCGGCGGCCAGCGCCGCGGCAATCAGGGCTACTTCTATGAGCCGACGGTGATCACCGATGTGCCGGACGACTCCAAGATCATGACCCAGGAACCGTTCGGCCCGCTGGCGCCGATTGTCAGATTCAAGACCTTCGATGAAGTCGTCGAACGCGCCAACTCACTGCCTTACGGGCTTGCCGCGTACGCTTTCACCGGCTCCGCGCAGACCGCGAACATGATCGGCGATGCATTGCAGTCGGGCATGGTCGGTGTGAACTCGATCGCCGTTTCGACGCCGGAGACGCCGTTCGGCGGCGTCAAGGAATCCGGATACGGCAGCGAGGGCGGCCTGGAAGGATTGCAGGCCTATCTGAACACCAAGTTCATCTCGCAGGCTTAGAAAGCACGGCGCCCGCTTGGCGCCGGCGTTTTCGCTTGCCGCTGACATCGAATTAAAAACGAACATGACCGGCACGAGCCCGCCGATGACGTTACGCGGAAGCTTTGCAGCAACGCTCAGGCGTGATCGAGGAGCCCGAAATGCGGGCCGAGCCGCCGCCGCACGCGGTTCATCGCGGCGCGGGCGGTAAACGCATCAGCGGCGATACGGGCCATCGGCGAAAGCTGCGACGGCCGCGCCATGAGATCGCGCATCACCGCCCAGATATTGGCGCGCCCATCCGGCCGCATGTTGATCAGGGCGGCAGGCGGAACGGTCCGGTGGGCCGGATCGACCACAACGCGCGCCGCGGCGAAAGCAAGTTTATGCTCGCCGGCCACCCGTGCCACCATATGAGATTCCATATCGACGGCGACAGCGCCGGTGGTCCTGTACAGCTCGCGCTTTTCCGCCGGGTCGGCGATCGGCACATCGACGCCGAGAATTGGTGCGTGAATGGCGCCCTTGATCTTGCCAAAGAGCTTGCGCGACCAGGTCGCATCGGTCTCACGCACGGTCTCCGCCTCATGGATAGCGGAAGCGACCACCCAGTCGCCGGCGCGCAGGTGCGAGGCAAGCCCGCCGGCGACGCCGAAGCTGATCATGCCGCGATAGCCCTGCCGGACGGCGGCATCGGCAACCGTCTCCAACTCGCTGCCGGCCGTGCGGCAAACGACCAGCACGCCGGGCCCGGCGGCGATCCGCGCCTCGAAGGCCAAGCCGACGAACGCGATGACGAGGCGTTTGGGAGTTTCAACTACGGCGTCGGGGACCTGATAGGTAGTGTCCGCGTCGCTTACGAGATCATCTACGAAAGTACCACCGGCATAGTCCAATTGGGATGCCATTCGAAGCCATTAACCCCCGCGTCTGTAGCCCAAGATAGCCCGGTCCCCGATCACGCGCCCCCTAGCGTGTCCTGCAGACGTCCTCGGCTTCATTCCGGCAAATCACCGAGTTTGTGTGAAATTCTACCACAAACCGTCGCCATTGCCATTGCTAAAATGCGAATGCCTCCAATTGATTGCGGCATGTCGTGGAACTCTTCCATGGCTTTTTGACCGTGAAAATGCTTCTTCCTCGTCGCTTTGCCGGCACGGATCGCCATGGATAGCACGACACGCACCCTGATCACCGGAGCCACAGGACTGGTCGGGTCGGCCGTGGCGCGAAAACTCGTCGCCGAGGGCTTCCCGGTACGGGCGCTGGTTCGGTCGAACAGCCCGCGTTCGCAATTGGACGGACTAGACCTGGAGTTCGTGGTCGGCGACATGCGCGACGCCGAATCCGTACGCCGAGCCATGGCCGGCGTCCGCTACGTCTTTCACGTGGCCGCGGATTACCGGTTGTGGGCCCGCGACCCGAGCGAGATTTTTGCCGCCAATGTCGACGGCACGCGCATCATGATGCAGGAGGCAAAACGGGCCGGCGTCGAACGCGTGGTCTACACCAGCAGCGTTGCCACTTTGGGCCTGTCGGCCGACGGCAGCCCGGCGGACGAGACCGTTCCGCTCTCGGTGGACGAGGGGATCGGTCCCTACAAGCGCAGCAAAATCGCGGCCGAGCGGCTGGTCGAGGCAATGGTAGCCGACGACGGACTTCCGGCCGTCATCGTCAATCCATCGACGCCGATCGGCCCTCGCGACGTCAAGCCGACTCCGACCGGACGCATCATCGTCGAGGCGGCGCGCGGGCGGGTGCCAGGATTTCTCGATACCGGTCTCAATCTGGTCCATGTCGACGACGTCGCCGCCGGCCACATCGCCGCACTCAAACGCGGCGTGATCGGTGAACGCTACATCCTCGGCGGCGAAGACGTCTTGCTCGCCGACATGCTCGCTGAGATCGCACGTATGGTGGGTCGCCGGCCGCCACGGCTTCGGCTTCACCCCGCCATGGTCATTCCGGTTGCCTACATTGCCGAGGCCACCGCCCGGTTCACCGGACGCGAACCTTTCACGACGCGAGACGGAATCCGCATGGCCGCCCATCGCATGTTCTTCACCGCCGCCAAGGCCGAACGCGACCTCGACGTCCGCGCGCGGCCTTATCGCGAGGCGCTTGCCGACGCGATCCAATGGTTCGGCGCGGCCGGTTATCTGGATAAAAAGCGGAAGCGCAGAAGTTGAGGAAATTGCGCTTTACGTAGCATCCGCATAGCCGCCGATCGGAAACCCCGATGCACGCGCGGCGGCGATGCACTCGCTGTCGCACAACGCAGCAAATTCCTCGGCGTACCGATAACCCGGAGCTGCGCCGGCAAAGGTGTTGGTCGTCGCCGGGTGCAGATAGATTTCGACTAAGCCGCCAGGCAGCCGGCCAAGAAGCGCGGCGAGGCGCTGTTGCGTCATGGCGCCCGACCACGCCAGTCCGAACACAGCGTCTGCGGTCACCAATCCGGCGTTACGGATGCGCCGGCGCAGCCACATGGCCCACGGCGCCACGATACGGCCGGCCTGACGTTGCGTCTTTGGATCGATGTCGGCAACGATGCGCCAAGGCTCGATCGGAACTCGCAGCGCCCGCATGCCGTAGCGCTTTCCGACTTTGACGATTGCGGCTGCAATCACGGGATGAAGATGGAAGTGCCGGTGCGTATTGACGTGGTCGAGCGGCAAGCCGGCGGCGCGGTAGGCGTCGAACTGCGCGACGATTTCCCTGTCGACTTGCCGCCGCAGCGACGGGCTAAGGACGATCTCCGCGCCATAGGCCGCGAGATCGTTGCGCAACCATCCGCCGCCGTCGACAAGACGCGGAATCTCCTTAGGGTCGAGCATCGGCTTGCCATCGACCAGAACGACGTGCAGTCCAACGCGCAGGTTCGGCAAGGCCCGCGCACGCTTGATCGCGTCCGCCGCCGCCGGACCGCCGATCATCAAACTCGCGGCGCTGAGGATGCCGCGGCGGTGCGCGTCTTCAATGGCGGCGTTGACCGGCTCGCTGAGCCCGAAATCGTCCGCCGTGATGATCAGGCGATTCAGTGCGCCAGCTCCCGCCGTTCGCGCAGGAAGGAATAAAACTCGAGGTCTTCGCGCAGCCGGCGCATCATCACGTCGGGACTGCCCACCAATTCGGAAATAATGGACGCGATCTTGGGCGCACGAAAGTAAAAACGGCGATGGAAATCCTCGACGGATTCGAAAATCTCGGTATGGCTCGGGTGCATCAGGTCTCCTGTCCTTCGATCAGGGTGCCATCCGCCGTCACGCGGTAGTCGGCGCCCCGCCAGTGAACCGTCGCCCCGAAGAAGCTGGTCACATAGACTGCGAAAGCGATGAGATCGTGCACCGGAATGAGCCAGTAATTTTGCCGCGGCAGCCCAAATCGCCGTTCAACGCTGCGGCATAGCAGCACGCGCGCCAGTAACGCGGCCACGGCGACCATGACCGCGGCCTGGCTGCCCGAAAGTATGCCGAGAAGGGCGAGCGGCCACGGATGGGTCACGATGGTGCCGGCATAAGCGAGCGGGTAGATGCTCTTGATGGTGCGACCGACCCGAATTTGATGCCGGATGAGCTGGCGCAGGCTCTCCTCAAAGCAACGATGGCCGACCAGGAAGGGCGCCGTAACCACGTCGTAGCCTGCCGATCGGACGGCGAGACCAATCGCATGGTCGTCGGCAAGGACGTCGGCAAAAGCGCCGAAGCCCCCGATCCGATCGAGCATTGAGCCGCGCAGCGCGATCGTCGCGCCGCAACACGGTTTCGCCAGCCCAAGGCTGACCGATGCAATTGCGTACGGCAGAAATTGCGAGTTGATGGCGAGAGCCGAGAGGCGCGTCCAAAGCCCATCGCTCCCGATACCGTAGTACAGGCAGCTCACGGCACCGACTCGAGGCGACGCGAGAGGCGCGTTCAGTGTTCGCAAATAATTTGGTCCGACAACGATATCGCTGTCGGACATGACCAGCGTGCCGTGGCGGGCTCGCGGCATCATGTTGATCAAATTCGAAACCTTGCGATTGACCCCGCGAGTGCGCTGCTCGACGACGAGCTCAATCTCCGTGTCCGGAAAACTCTGCATCATCGCGCGCACGGCCTCGACCGACGGCGAGGCGTTATGCCGCGTGCCACACAAAATCTGGACTGGGGCGCTGTAATCCTGCTCACAGAAAGTCCTAAGACGCGCCGGCAATTCCGGTTCAAGATCGTGCAGCGGCTTGAGGATCGTTACCGGCTGCTCGGCGGCAAAATCATCTGTCTCGATGCGTGGAAAGGTGACCACGCAAACCATTGCCGCCAGCGTGAAGAGACACCCGACGATGGCAATGACAACACAAGCGTCGCTAAGCGAGAGCGCGAACGACGCGGCGTTGGGAATACTCTCGGCAATAGTCATGACAAAATCCGCTGCGAAGCCACCTCACCCAAATTCTTTTTCCAGCATTCGGCGCGACAGATAGATCGGCAGCCGTACCCGCCTGAGCGTGTCGTAGCGCAGCGCGCCGGGATTGTGTGCAAGGATGATCAACGAGATCAGGATGTTTTCGCCGAAGCGGTGCAGCCGTTCGCCAATCGACGTTTGTCCGGACTGGACGATCGCCTCGAAGCCGTAACGCGCCATGATCCGCGCAAGCTGTTCGGTCTGGTTTTTGGTGCCGGAAGGGGCGTGGGCGCATATTACGGTGACGTCGTTGAATTCCGGCCGTGCGGCGAGGAAGCTTGCGAGTTCGTGGAGCGAAGTCGCGATTGCCCGCCGCATGCGGCGTCCCCACCCAATCGTGGCGCCGGTCCGGGGTACAGCAGGTACCTGCTCGTTCCAGAAATGCAGCCGAGCAATGCGCTGACCGGCAACCACGCGCGTGCCGTCACGCAGCACAAGCGGCTGGCCGACCGGGCTGACATCAAGCCGAAACACGCAGGCCGGATTTTGGGTGTATTCAAATACGGCCTGGCGACGACGCAAGCCCGCGTCAAGCACGGCAACGGCCTGCGCCAGCCAACGAGGGCCCTGCGGCGACCACGACGTCTGTTCTGCGGAATCCCACACCGCCATTTAGCGGGTCTCCGCCTTCCTCAACCTCGCCTACAACTCTATCGCCCGGAGAAAGTTGCCAGCTTGACACATACTATAGCCGAATTTCCGCCAGCCATGCGAGGCCAAAGAGCCCCCTTCCGATACCGCCCTCGAGCCGCCGCCCTTTCAGGCCGGCTCATCGCCATAGATCGTCGCCAGCGTACTCTTGACCACCAGGGCGACCGGCACAGCAAGGATCACGCCCGGTATTCCGAGCACGACGCCGCCAGCCAGAAAGCAGAAAATAATCAGTACCGGGTGCACGTGCGCCGCGCGGCCCAGAACCAGCGGGCCGACGATCTGGTCGATCGACAGCCGCAGGGCGGTGGCATAGGCGGCGTATTCGACAATGTTGACGATGCCGTTTGCTGTGCGCAGCGAAACCAGACCGGCGAGAACTGCCGCCGCAGTCGGCCCAACCATCGGCACCGTCTCCAGAATGCCGGTCAGCAGCGCCAGGAGTACGGCGTGTTGGATGCCGAGAATAACGCCGAGACCAATATAAGCGGCGACGGTGGCATAGATCACGACGCCAATGACGCCGATGAAATAGTGCATCAGGACCGGATCGAGGCGCGCCCAGATGCGCGCCGCAAGCGGACGCCGATGCGGCGGCACGATCCAAAAGATCCCGTGCGCGACCTGCCTGCCGCTCACTAGAAAATAGAATAACAGCACAATCGTCAGAAACGCGCCCATGGCCGCCGCCAGGCCATAGCCGGTCAATAAAGCGATCTGATCGGTCTGCCCGGCCCAATCGCGCAGCCGGTCGAGCACCGCCTGGGCGATTTCACGGGCGTTCATCGAGTCGCCGAACACCGTAATCGACTGCTCGCCCATGGCCTGACGGGTAAAGTTCTCCAACAAAACCTGCAAATCCGCGGCGGTCGCCCGCGCCTCGTCCGCAAGGCGTTCGGCAGCTACCACAGCGACGAAAACGGAAACGCCGCACAGCACCAGAAACAGCGCGACCGCAAACAGAAAACGCGGCAATCCCGTTCGCTTCCCGGCCCAGTCCAAAATCGGCGTGCAGATGTAGGCGACGATGCCGGCGAGTACGAACGGCAGCAAAATCAGCTTTATGAAATAAAGGAAGATCGCGAGGATGACGGCGCCGATCATAATGGCGCGGGTCTCGCCCGAGTCGAGAGGCCCCGCGACGCGGGCTCGCTCAGGGGACCGCGCCTCCTCGCTGGTCCGCCGTGCAGCCTTCATGAATAGATCCGACCCTTCCAGAGCACCCGGCCACTGCGGCGGCGGCGCACGCTGTCGAGAGCCATGAGCGCGCCGGCCGTATAGCCCAGCGGAAAGATCAGACCGTACCAGAACGGAATACGAAAATAGAATGCGGCGGCGATATGCAAACCGATCGCGGCGCCCGAGCCGGCAAGCGCGAGTGGCAACGCAAAAGTCGCATCGCTTACATGTTGCCACCAACCTGCCAGGTCGATGAGCGGGACGACCCATGCCGCCCACGCCAGGGTCACGCCCGCGAGCGCGAGCGTCACTGTGGCGGTCTGCCCGCCCAATGTATCGACGAGATTCTTGGCGAGCCCCGGCCACAGTGTCCGCCAGCCGGTATACATGCGCGTCGACAAAAACTGCTCACCGCCCATGAGCAGGACCGATCGGCCGGATTGTTTGAGTCGCCTCGCGAACTCAAGATCCTCACAGATTGCGCGACAGACCGCAGCGTGGCCACCCACCGCCTCGTAACCTCCGCGCCGGACCAGCATGAACTGTCCGGTCGCGGTCACGTCATGACCTGAGCGCGCCTGGGCTTGCCGCAAGTCCTGAAGGAACGATAACAGAATAAGGCCGCACGGCAGGATGAGGCGTTCGGCAAAGCTTCGCAGCTCCTGGCGCGGCGCCAGCGAGAGAAGATCGAGATGCTGCATCGAGGCCGCTTGCACGGCGCTCGACAGCGCGCCGGCCTGAGCCGTCACATCGGCATCGATGAAGCAAAGCCATTCGGTTTGCGGCACCGCCGAGCGCGCGCCTATCCAACAGGCATGCGACTTGCCGGTCCAGCGTGGGGGGAGCGATGGAGTTTGAATCAAAGAGATGAGCGGATGCAGCGCGGCCAATTCGCGCACAAGTGCTGCTGTGGCATCGGCCGAATGGTCGTCGACTACTAGAATGCGGAGACGATTGCGCGGATAATCCTGCGCCAGCAACGAACGCAGGCACGGCCCGATGTTCGTCTCCTCATCCCGGGCTGGAATGATCACGGTGATGAAGGGCGCATGCCCGGCGGATGGACACGATGCCGAGGGAAGGCGGGGCAGAAGCCCGCGTTGTTTGATGGCCCGCGCGATCAACCAGGCGATGATCGCAAGCCATGCAGAGGATAACAGAAGCTCCACAGCCTTAACGACAAATAGATCCCAGCCAAAACAAACTGCCGAATCAAGCGTCGGAGGCGGGTTTGAGTTCCGCCCTGTCTCACTTCCGTGCAGAGCATAGCTTATTTCGCCGGTGTCACCAGCGAATAACGCTCGTCGGCGGCCAGACATTGAGCTTCGGGGAAGCCCAATTCCTTACGCACCATGTTGGTGCCGAGCACCAGCGAGACCATTTTGTAGTAGGCATGGCGGCGGCTCATGCCCTCGCGGCCCATGCCGCAGTCGGACGAGATCACCAGCCGCTCCGGTGGAATATATTTGAGGGCAGCGCGGATTTGCGCCGCGACCTCGTCCGGGCTCTCGACTTGCAGCGTGTGGTGGTCGATCACGCCAATGGCAATCTTCTTCTCAGCGATAGTCTTACCGATCGCTTCAAGGTCGATGCCGCCGGAGCTCGAAGATTCAAACGTGATCACGTCGGCGTCGACCTTGTTATAGGTCTCGAGCGACGGCTTGTAGCTCTGTACTTTGGCGAACATGCGTTGCTGCGAAGGGTTGCCCCAGCAGGAATGCGCCCACACTTCGGTCTTGGCGCGCAAGCCTTTCACAGTGCGGTTGAACACCTCGACCATCAATTCCGGCGTGATCACCTTGTCCTGGATGCCCCGCGCAGCGGCGAGATGGATTTGCGGCTCCTCGATCTGGATCACCGGGCAACCGGCGTCGGCGAGCTCGTTGTATTCTTCGTTGAACGCATCGGCGATCGCCAGCATGCGCTCGGGCACGCTTTTGTAGTACCGGTCCTGCGAAGCAAAAGCGACGATCTCCGCCGACACCGCGCCGAATTTGACCGGCCGCGTGGTCAGCCGCTGCGCCGTTTTCCAGAGCGTGGTGTATTGCAGATCGCCACGTCCGACCGGGCCGATGATGACCGGCATGACCCGCGATTCCAGATAGTCATGTAGGATATGGCCGCGCGGAAACCATAGACCCCCGCGCCCGGCCGGCGTCGGCCGCGGATCGCCGCGTTCGTAGCCGCTCATGTGGTGCGGCGGATAGCTGGTCCAGCTTTGGCCGCCGACATCGTCGTCAAACCGGCAGTCGCCGTCGGTTACGATATCGAGTCCGGCAAGCTCCTGCTCGCGCAGATAGCAGCACAGCGTATCAACATACTGTTCGCGATACCGCCGGCTCACCATCGCATCGAGGAACATGCGGGTGCCGAGATTCTCCGTGTACCAGCTCGGTCGCGGCAGCGAGCCGGTGATCGTCGTCGGCAACATAATGTCCTTGGTGCCCCGGTACATTTCAACGCCTCCCAGAACCAGCCGCAGCGGCTGTTCGATTGCAATTTCATAGTCGGCGCTTTCTAAGCAGCAAAAAACCCTCACTGCAACAGCGCAAAGATCGTCAAAGAAACGAATGATCAGATTGGGCGGTCGCCCCGCTGGTTCGTCGTGCGCGCGGTCGTCGTTTCAACCCGCCGCTGCGCGAAGACTGCGACAGAACGCGCAGCAGCTGTGCGCAGCAATGGGCGCAAGCCCTTTGACTCATCGCCTCGCCCATCAATAAACTACGCTCAATCCGCGCCCGACAAGCGGATGGTGGGAGGGAGCATGTTCGGCGCAAGCAAGCTTTTCCTTGCATTCACGGCCAGCCTGGCATTTGCGGCGATGGCGGCGGCTCCCGCCGCGGCCGAGCAGGGCGTCACCGCGGATTCGATCAGCATCGGCGCTTTCGGACCGATCACCGGACCGGCGGCTTATATCGGCCTCGCCGGACGCGACGGCGCCGCCATGGCGATCAAGGAGATCAACGCCGCGGGCGGCATCAATGGCCGCAAGCTCAACATGATCTTCGAGGACGACGGTCACTCGCCGGCCAAGGCGCTCGCCGCAGTGAAGAAACTGATCGACGAAGACAAAGTGTTCACGCTGTTCAACGTCGCGGGCAGCAACGGCACCATTGGCACCATCGATTACGTCAAGGAGAAGGGCGTGATCATGTTCGTCTCCTTCGCCTCGGCGCCCGGCGTGACCTGGCCATTCGCCAAAAATCTGTTCCGCGGCGGCACCACCGAAGTGCCGCGCTACGGAGAGCTCTATGCCGAATACATCGTCGACGGACTGAAAGCGCAGAAGATCGGCATCCTCAGCGGCCGCGAGGAATATCCGAAGAACGAAGGCGATGCTCTCACCAAACAACTGAAGAAATGGTTCGAGATCGCGCCGGTGAAGCGTGCCGAGTTCAATATCGGCGACAAGGATTTCACGCCGCAGCTCCTGGAGCTGCAGCAGGCTAACCCGCAGGTGATCGCATTTTTCGGCAATCCGGCCGAGGCGGCAATCGCACTCCGGCAAGCCAAAGAGCTTGGCCTCAATCAACAGTTCTTCGTCGGCACCACCATGGTCGATCAGGGGCTCCTCAACGCCGCCGGTCCCGCCGCCGAAGGAGCGAGCGGCTTCGCCCTGATCCCGCTCCTACCGGGTTCCAGTAATCCAGCAATGAAGGCCTGGCGCGCCAAGTGGAGCGTGGAATATCCGAACCTGCCGGCGAGCCGGCCGAACATTTTCGACGTGCTAGCCTATTCCGACATTTACGTGGTGGCGGAAGCCATGCGCAACGCGGGGAAGGATTTAACCACGGATCGGCTGATCGACGCGCTGGAGAATCTGCACGATTATCGCATCGGCCCGATCGCAAGCCCACGCACCTTTAGCAAGATCCACCACATCGGAAACTTGCGGCTACAGCCGATGCAGGTGAAGAACGGCGAGTGGGTGCAGGTGCCGTGGGAAAGCAAACGGCCGAGCGATATCCTGCAGCGTTATCACTAATTGCGGCACCGCTAGCGCCAAGATGAAGCGCTGGCGGCGTGCTGCCTCATGTGTGACTTGATCACTTATGACCTGGCGCATCGCGTTGCAGCTCGCCCTGTCCGGGCTCAGCGTCGGTAGCATTTACGCGATTGTCGCGCTGTCGCTGGCGATCCCGTTTAAGGCGAGCCGGGTGCTGAATTTCGCCCAGGGCGAGCTGGTGACACTCGGCGCCTATATTGCGCTGGTGCTGAGCTCGTACGGCCTACCATATCCGGTCATGGTGCCGGCGACCCTCGTCATCGCCGCGATATTCGGCGTTTTGATCGAGCGGCTGTTCGTCCGTCCGATCGTCGGTGCGCCGGAATTTACGCTGGTCATTGCGACGTTTGCCATCGGACTGATTATCAGGGCGCTTATTCGCATTCATTGGCAGGACAACGTCTTCTTCCTGCCTGCGCCCTACGCCGGGCCTGCGCTTGCGGTCGGACCGCTGCGTGTCAACCCGAGTTATCTGGTCATCATCGCCAGCACCGCAGCGCTCGTGATGTTGCTGGTCCTGTTCTTTCAGCAGACCCGGCTTGGTAAGGCGATGCGCGCGGTTGCCTTCAACCAAACCGCGGCCCGGCTGATGGGGATCAGCGTCGGCAGGGTGTTCGGCTCAGCCTGGGCGCTGTCGGCAGCCATCGGCGCGGTCGCCGGATTGCTGCTGGCGCCGGTGGCCGGCATCAACCCCGAGCTCGGCCATCTCATCGTCAAGGCGCTCGTGGCGGCGGTGATCGGCGGTTTCGGCAGCCTCGGCGGCGCCGTGTTCGGAGGACTGCTGCTCGGCGTCCTCGAAACCTATGCCGGCGCCCTGTTCGGCGCGGAGCTGAAAGAAATCATTCCGTTCGCCATCCTGATCGCTTTTCTGCTGGTGCGGCCGCAAGGCCTTTGGGGTGCGACGCAGGTTCGCGTCTAGCTCGCGATGCGCCTCTCCTTCGCCGCCATCGCCATCGTCGCAGTTTGTTCGATCGCGTTGCCATTGTTCGGCAGCAGCTATCAGATCTATCTTGCTGAACTTATTTTGATCAACGTCGTGGCCGCCATCGGTCTCAACCTGCTGACCGGGAATTGCGGACAGATTTCGCTCTGCCACGCTTCCCTGATGGCGATCGGCGCCTACGCGACAGCGCTGCTGACGACACGGCTGGCGATGACTTATGCGCTGGCGCTGCCCGCCGGTGTGGCGGTGACCACGTTGCTCGGTGCGAGCCTCGGCTATCCCGCACGGCGGCTTTCAGGTCTCTATCTCGCTTTAGTGACGCTCGGGTTTCTCGAAGTGGTGTCGATTGCGATCGAGGAATTTTCCGATCTGACCGGCGGCGTGCGCGGTCTCAAATTGGCCAAGCCGGAGCTTGCCGGCTGGCCGTTGAGCGACAATGCGCTGTACTTCTTCGTCCTCGCCATGACGGCCCTCGCCATCTATGCCGGATGGAATATTCAACGTTCGCGCTATGGCCGCGCCTTCGACGCGGTTCGGCAAAGCGTCATCGTCGCGCAGGCGCTGGCGATCCCGCCCGGGCGCACCAAGCTGTTGGCATTTTCGCTTGCCGCCGCATTTGCTGGCCTCGCCGGCGGATTATTCACGGCGGTGGTCGGCTTCATCGATCCGACCGAGTTCGATATCTCGGCCTCTTTGCGGGACATCACCTTCATCGTCGTTGGCGGTCTCGGCTCGGTAGCTGGTTCTGTCGTCGGCGCGGTCGTATTGACGCTGCTCCCCGAGACGCTCCGTGGCGCCAAGGAATATGGCGACGTTGTTTATGGCGCGATTCTGCTCGGCGCGCTGGTGCTGGCGCCGAAAGGCATTGTCGGCTCGGTTGCGTTGCTGCTCAAACGGCCCGACACCAAGGGCGGCCTGCCATGAGCCTGCTCAGCCTAAATTCCGTCTCGGTCAGCTTTGGCGGTGTCGCCGCGGTGCGCGGCGTCACCATTGACGTCGAAAGCGGCGAAATTCGCGGCCTGATCGGGCCGAACGGCGCGGGCAAGACATCGCTGATCAACGCAATCACCGGCATTGTCCGGCCGAACGGCGGCGCGATCATATTCAGCGATGAAGACGTCACCGCCCTTCCCGCCGACATGATATCCGCGCGGGGCATTGGGCGCACCTTTCAGCAGGTCGAGCTGTTTCGCGACGGCACCGTCCTCGACAACGTTCTGACCGGTCTCTACTGCCATCATGTTTACGGCATCAGTGCCGCCATCGCCGGTTTCGGCCGCGCCCGGCGCGTCGAGCACGAGATGCAGCGCGAGGCACTCGTGCTGCTCGAAGCCTTTGAGCTTGCGCCCCTCGCCGCCGCGCCGGTCCGCGACTTGCCGTTCGGCATCCAGAAGCGAGTCGACCTGGCGCGCGCGCTCGCGGTGCGGCCGCGGCTTCTCCTCCTCGACGAACCGATATCCGGCATGAGCGAGGCGGAAGCGGACGCAGCAGTCACCACCATCCGCAACCTGGCGCGCGAACGCGCCATTACCCTCTTCGTCGTCGAGCACAATATGCGGGTGATGATGCGTCTTGCCGAACGCATCACCGTCATGCACCAGGGCGAAGTCCTGGCCGAGGGCACGCCGGCCGAAATTCGCGACCACCCCGAGGTCGTCGACGCCTATCTCGGCGAAGCGGACGAACATGCTTGAAGTTTGCAACCTCGATGCCGGTTATGGCAGCGTGCGGGTGCTGCGCGGCGTGTCGCTCACCGTCCCTGCGGGCAAGATCGTCGCGCTTCTCGGCGCCAACGGCGCCGGAAAAACCACGTTAATGCGGGCGATCTGCGGGCTCGCTTCGATTCAAGCCGGCACCGTCACTTTGGCCGGCAAGGCAACCACCGGCCGCGCGCCCGAAACCTTGGTGCGGGACGGCTTGGTGCTGGTGCCGCAAGGGCGCCTCTTGTTCGGCGATATGACGGTGCGCGAAAATCTGGAAATGGGCGCGTTTACCGTGGCTGGCCGAGAAACCTGGGACGCGCAACTGTCGCGCGTCGAGGTGCTGTTTCCGATTTTGCGCGAGCGCGCACACCAGCCGGCCGGACTTCTCTCCGGCGGCGAGCAGCAGATGCTGGCCGTCGCCCGCGCGCTGATGTCGTCGCCGCGCTGTCTGTTGCTCGACGAGCCTTCGCTCGGTCTTTCGCCGAAGGCCTTTGGTACTATCATCGAGGCGATCCGCCGCATCAGCGCCGAAGGCATCCCGGTGCTGATCGCCGAACAGAATGTGCGCCGCATTCTCCGGCTCGCCGACTATGTGTACGTGCTCGAAACCGGCCGGATCGAGATTGAGGGCGAGGGCGAACAACTGATGGCCGACGATCGAATACGCGCATCTTATCTGGGAATGGGGTGACAATGAAAATCATCGACATGCACTCGCACTGGGGCACCAAGCGCGGCTATGTGCTGCAAACGCCCGAAGAACTCGCCCAGCAGCGCGCCACCTGGCACTCCGATCCGGATTACAAGACTGAGGAAGAAATGGCGGCGTATTTCCGCACCAACAACGTCCGCGTCATCCTCGATCTCGGCTTCTCGAAATTCCTGCCGCTCGACGAAATACAAAGCCTGCACGATTATTCGTTCGCCACCGAGCGCGCCCACCGCGACGTTATCTTGGGACACTGGTTTCACATCGATCCTGGCATGGGCTCAGCCGGCGTCAAGGAACTGCGCCGCTGCATCGACAACCGCGTCGGGTTCGTCGGCTACGCGGTGTCCGCTTCGAAGTCGCCTCCTGGCAGCGATCCATCCTACGCGCCGTTCTACAAATTGTGCATCGAGGCCGGCATTCCGATCCTGTTCTTCGTCGGCACCACGGGGCTGGGCGCCGGACTTCCCGGCGGCGGCGGCGTCATTCTCGACAATTGCCATCCGCGCCATCTCGATCTGGTCGCCGTGCATTATCCCGAGCTGAAAATCATCGCGGCGCGCCCGGGCTGGCCGTGGCAGACCGAGACGCTTGCCGTGCTGATGCACAAGCGCAACATTTGGTACGAGCTGCACGGCTGGTCGCCGAAATATCACGCCGCCGATCTCAAACACGACATTCCGCGGCGGCTGAAAGACCGCGTTATGTTCGGCGGCGACTATCCGTTGTTCGGCTATGAGCGTCTGGTGAAGGACTGGATCGGCGAAGGCTACACGCCTGGGATGCTGGAAAAGCTGTTTCACCGCAACGCCGAGGCGTTCGCTCAGACACTGGGGCTGTCGTGGACCTGAAACTCAAGGATAAGATCGCCATCGTCGGCGGCGCGAGCCAGGGCATCGGCTTCGGCATTGCGCAAACGCTTGCCGCCGAAGGCGCAAAACTCGCGATCACCGCCCGGCGCGAGAAGGCCTTGCATGAAGCTGCCGAGAAAATCCGCGCCGAGACGGGCAGCGAAGTACTGGCGCTGCCGGCCGATTGCCGCCGCGCCGACGACTGCGCCGCCGTCGTGACCTTGACTACCGCGCACTACGGTGGCCTCGACATTCTGATCAACAACGACGGGGCGCCGCCGCTCGGCGAGCTGATAAAATTTGACGACAAAGCCTGGCACGACGCAGTCGAACGTAATTTGATGTACGTGGTGCGGATGTGCCGCGCCGCTGCGCCGCACATCAAAGCGCGCGGCGGCGGCAGCATCCTCAACATTACAGCGATCTCTGCGATCCAGCCAATTCCGAGGTTCGGGCTTTCGGTGGCGACCTGGGACGCGGTGATCGGATACGCCAAGACATTGTCGCTCGAACTCGCTACCGCCGGCATCAACGTCAACACCATCTGCCCGGGCTACATCGAAACTGAACGACTGCAAAAAGTCTTCGCCGCCGACGGCCAGGATCCAAGCCTGATGCGGGCCAAGCTTGCGAGCGAGATCGCGATGCAGCGCATCGGCTCCGTCGAGGATATCGCGAACATAGTTGCCTTTCTGGTCTCACCGCGGGGAAACTATATCACCGGGACGGCGATCCAGGTCGACGGCGGCTTGTTCCGCGGCCTTCGCTGAGGGGAACACGATGACCTATGTGAACATGGTCAAGCCCGAACTCGCGCAGGGCTATACGGCGTCGGGCTTGTGGACCAACAAGACTTTCTTTGAATTCATCGATGTGCGCGCCGCGGCGCATCCCGACCGCGAGGTGTTCGCCGACGCCCGGCGCCGCATCAGCTATGGCGAGCTCAAGGACGAAGTGCTGCGCTGTGCCGAGCTTTATCGCCGCATCGGCATCAAGCGCGGCGACGTCGTCACCGTGCAGTTGCCCAACTGGATCGAGTTCGCGGTTGCTTTCTTTGGGCTCGAACTGATCGGCGCGATCGCCAACAAGGTCAATCCCGACTTCCGCGCCCGCGAGCTCGACTACATCCTCAAGTTCTCCGGCAGCCGCGCTTACGTCTTTCCCCGCGAGTTTCGCGGCTTCGACTTTCTGTCCATGGCCAAGGGCTTGCGCGCTTCGGTGCCGGGCCTCGCGCATCTGATCGTCGCCGGCGAAGCGGCCGACGGCATTCACAGCCTCAGCGAGCTGCGATCCTGTCCGCCGCTTGCTGCCGAGCATCGCGTGCACATGGACCCCAACGAAGTCTGCCGCATGGCGTTTACGTCCGGCACGACCGGCGATCCAAAATGCGTGCTGCACAGCTTCAACACCACGATCTACGCGCCGTGGCTGTTGAACCGCGACATGGAAGTAACCGAGCGCGACGTGCTGCTGACCTATCTGCCGGTCGGGCTCAACTGGGGTTACATCACGCTGATGCAGACCATCATGGCCGGAGCGCGCGCCGTGCTGATGGAGCGATACTCCTCCAAGGCGGCACTGGAGATCATCGAGCGCGAGCGCGTCACCTATATTCCGACTGCGCCGGCGGCAATCGTCTCCATGCTCGCCGAGCCCGAGCTTGCCCGGTTCGATCTTTCATCGCTGCGTGTGGTAATTACCGGCGGTGCGTCGGCCGCAATCGAGACCATTCGCGATTATCAGGCGCGCGCCAAGGGCCATCTGATCGAGCTTTACGGCATGCTGGAAACCGGCTTCCACACCTATACCCGGTTCACCGACGACCCGGAGAAGGTCAATGGCACCATCGGCCGCCTCGTCGGCGACATGGAAATTCGCATTCTCGACAGCGCCGGCAACGACGTGGCCTACGGCGATATCGGCGAAGTCGCCGCGCGCGGGCCGTCGGTCCATCTCGGCTATCACAACAATCCGGCCGCCAACGCCGCGTCATTTACCGAAGACGGCTGGTTCCGCACCGGCGATCTCGGCCGCTTCGTCGACGCCGCCGGGAACGTTCAGCTGTCGGGGCGCAGCAAGGAGATCATCAATCGCGGCGGCAAGAAGTTCTTTCCGCGCGAGGTCGAGGAAATCCTCTATGCCCATCCGAACGTGATGCACGCGGCCATGGTCGGACTTCCCGATGTGCGGCTCGGCGAACGCAACTGCCTTTGCGTCATTCCAAAATCCGGGCGCGAACTTTCACTGGACGAGGCAGTGACTTTCCTCAAGGGGCAGATCGCCGACTACAAATTGCCGGAGACCATCGAACGCTTCGACGAATTCCCCATGACCGGCACCGGGAAAATACGCCGTCACATTCTGCGCGATCAGGTGCTGGCGCGGCACAAATCGTCGACGGCCTAAGCCGCCGGTGCGGCCTTTACCTCCGCGGTCGCTTGCGCGACCGTCATGATGCGCGCGATCGGACGTAATCCCTCGATGGCCGCCCGATGGACCTCGTCGGAGAAGGCGGCGCAGCCGTCTTCCAGCACCGTGCAGGAAAACTCGCGCACGTGAGCATCGCGAACGGTCGAAGCGACGCCGCCATTGGTGACGATGCCGGCCGCGTAGAGGCGCTCGATACCGCACTTGTGCAGCACCCATTCGAGGCGGCTCATGTAAAACGCCGAATAGGCGATCTTCTCGACCGAGACGTCCGCCGGCGCGAGCGTATCGACGAGCTGTTGGCCCCGCGAACCCGGTGCGAAGTCGCCCTTGCCGAGAAACGGCCGCAGCTTTTTCAGATGTGGCGAGATAATGGGTTCGCCGCCGCGGCCGGGCACGAGCGTAAATAAAGTCGCGGCGACGAGTCCGCCGCGGCGCCGCACCGCATCGGCCAGCGGTTTCAGCCGCGCCGGCAGCGCGGCAATGGCCGGGCTGTTTTGCCCCGCGCGCGCGTAAGCGCCGTCAGGGTGCAAAAAGTCATTCTGGAGGTCGAGGAGCAGAAGAGCGGTCGTTGCCAAGCTCGCGGAATTGCTCATGCACCGAACCCGACGATAACATTGCCCAACTTGTCCACCCGGCGGCGCAGACCAGCGCTAAAATAGCCTAGTACCATTTCCGCTATTTGATAGGCCGCCGAAGATACCGGCCGCGCGCCGGGCCGACGACGTCGCCGTTGTGGTAGACCAGAGTGCCGCGCAGGAACGTGCTCTTGACCCGGCCGGTAAGTTCCTGGCCCTCGAACGGTGAGTAGCCCTGTTCCGACTCTGACTCGGCGGCGCGCACGGTGAAGCTCTCGTGCGGGTCGGCCAGCACGATGTCGGCATCGAAGCCCGGAGCGATGTCGCCTTTATTGAGCAAACCGAACCGCCGGGAAGGGTTCCAGCTCAACAGTTCGGCCATGCGATTATAGGACAGGCCGCGCTTGCCGCCTTCGCTCAGCACACCCGACAGCAGGTATTCAGTGCCGCCGAAACCCGACTTGGCGAGCCAGATGTTATCCGGGTCGTCCTTCGCCCATTTCTGCTCGGCCGAGCAGCAGGCGTGATCGCTGACAATCCAATCGATTTTGCGGTCGAACACGGCCTGCCACAACGCCTCGACATCCTCGCGCGGGCGGATCGGCGGATTGACCTTGGCGTGCACCGCGCACTCGCAGTCGGTGTCGAGCAGAAGATGCCCGACGGTGACTTCGCGGCGGAACTGGATATGGGGAAAGACCTGCTGCATCGTCCACGCCGCGTCCACCGCTTTGCGCGAACTCAGATGCAGGAGATTGATGTTCATGCAGTTGGTTTCGTTGGCAAGATAGGACGCGATCCACACCGCAAGCCCCTCCGAGTGCGGCGGCCGCGCAGCGCTGTAGGCATGGAGGCCGGTCAGCTTGCCCTCGCGCTCGACCAGCGTGGTGTAGGCATTGAGGATATCGGCCAGCTCGCAGTGCAGGCTCACACTGATGTGGTCGGCGAGCTCGGGATGGCGGTCCATGATGGAGCGCGCCGAGCGCATCACGAACTCGAAATGGGCGATGTCGTAGCGGTCTTCCGGAGGCAGCATGAGAAATTCATTCTGCTGGGACGATTTGCCGTGCAGCCCGTAGCCGCCGTAGAACATGAAAATCTTGAACGACGGTACCCCTTGTTCGACCGCGAGGTACTCCATCTCCCCTAGATGCCGGCTCTCGATCGGTGCCACGTGATAGCCGTAATCGACCCAGAACCGTCCCTCTGACAACTTCAGCACGTCAGGCATGACTTCGCGGTAGGGACCGCCGCGGTTGAGATAGTACGCGCCGGTGCGGATGTAGTTCAGGCTGGAGGTGACGCCGCCCATCGCGGCGGCCTTGCTCTCGCTGACCGCATCATCGTGCAGCGGCCGGTAGATGCCGACATGCATGTGCGCATCCACGCACCCTGGGAAAGCGAGCAGCCTGCCGGCGTCGAACACTTCGTTCGCATCTTCGGCGCGAATCTCGGGCGCCAGCCGCGCCACCTTCCCGTCCTTGATGGCGATGTCGAGGGCATCCACTCCCGTAGCGTTCGGGCGAACCACGCGCGCATTCTTGACGACGAGATCAAAAACCTTCATTTCACCTTCTCACTTTCCTCGTGTCCGGAGTAGATTCATCACCCTCATAACGCTTGCCGCGCGCGAGCATCTCCGGCGTGCCGATCAGGCGGTTGAGCCCGTCGAAGTCGAACATGCGGGCGCGGAACGGCTCGGTGGTGCCGTGAGCCCTCAGCGAGCCGTAGAATTCCTCGGCCGCCTTGGCGAGCGTGCGCACGATAGCGCCTGGGAAGATCACGAAGGCAAAGCCGATCGTTTCGAGTTCGCTCGCGGGCAGTACCGGAGTCTTGCCGCCTTCCACCATGTTCACCATCAGTGGCACGGACTTGCCGAGTTGCGCAGCGATGCGACCGAGTTCGTCGCGTTGCCGCGGCGCCTCGACGAACAGCATGTCGGCGCCGGCCTCGCGATAGAGTGCGGCGCGCGCCATGGCCCGGTCGAAGCCTTCGACAGCGACAGCGTCGGTCCGCGCGATGATCACCGTGTCTTTTGAAGAGCGCGTGTCCACCGCCGCTTTGACTTTGCCGACCATCTCCTGCGCGGAAATCAGCGACTTGTTGTCGAGATGTCCGCAGCGTTTGGGAAAATCCTGATCCTCCAGCTGGATCGCATTGGCACCGGCGCGTTCGAGAAGCCGCACCGTGCGCTCGACATTGAGCGCATTGCCGTATCCGGTGTCGGCATCGACGACGAGGTGCGTGCCGACCCGGTCGCGGATCAGCGCAACGGTCTGCACCACTTCGCTCATGCTGACGAGGCCAATATCGGGCCGCCCCAGCCGCGAATGAGAGATGCCGGCGCCGGAAATATAAAGCGCCTCGAAGCCGGCGCGCTCGGCGATCAGCGCGGTAAGCGCGTCGTAGATACCAGGCGCGACCAGGATCGGCTGTCGATGCAGGCGCGCTAACAATGAAGTCTCGGTCATGCTTTACAGTCCCAAATATGCACGTTTGAGTTTCGGATCGGCGCCAATGTCGGCGGCAAGGCCCGACATGACACATTGTCCCTCGGCGAGAATATAGGCACGGCTGGCGATCTCCAGGCTCTGCACCACATTCTGCTCGACCAGCAGAACGGCAACGCCCTCGACATGGATCCGCGCGATCAGCGCGAACAATTCCTCGACCAGCAGCGGCGAAAGCCCGAGCGAAGGCTCGTCGAGGATCAGCAATCGCGGTTCGGCCATCAGGCCTCTCCCAATCGCGAGCATTTGCTGCTCCCCGCCGGACAAAGTGCCGGCCCGCTGCGCGCGGCGCTCGTGAAGGCGCCGGAAAATGGCGTACACGCGGTCGCGGTTGGCGCTGCGCCGCTGGGCGGCTCGGCGGTAGCTGCCAAGATCGAGGTTCTCGGCGACCGACAGATTGGGAAAAATTCGCCGGCCCTCGGGTACGTGAATCAGTCCGCGCGCGACAATCGCCGCCGGTTTTTCGCGTTCGATGGCGGCGCCGTCGAAGCGGATCGCTCCCGCGCGAGCGCGCACAATGCCAGAGATGGTGCGATTAAGCGTCGACTTGCCGACGCCGTTCGAGCCGAGCACGGCGACGATTTCGCCCACGCTGACCTCAAGATCAATGCCGCGCAACACCTCGGTGTCGCCGTAGCCGGCGCACAATTCGTGGATTTCAAGGAGCGGGGTTGCGGCCATTTCAGTGGGCATGGCCGGCTTTGACTTTTGCCGCCGCGCCGTGGCCGAGATAGGCCTCGACCACCGCCGGATTATCCGCCACCTCCGCCGGGCTGCCCTCGGCAATGATGCGGCCTTCCGCCAGCACAAAAACGTGCTCGGCGAGGCTCATCACCGCCTGCATGACATGCTCGATCATGACGATGGCGATGCCACGCGCACTCAACGAACGGATAACCGGAACGATGTCGCGGATCTCCGACGGATTTAAGCCGGCAAGCACTTCGTCGAGCAGGAGAAGTTTTGGCTCGGTCGCGAGCGCGCGGGCGAGTTCAAGGCGCTTTCGCCCGGCGACGGTCAGCGTTTGGGCGGGCCGGTCGAGACTGCCGCCGAGGCCGACTTCCATTCCGACCTTTTCGGCGAGAGCGAGCGCGTCGGTGCGGGCGCGGTGACGCAGATGTGCGCCGACCAGAATGTTGTCGCGTACCGTCAGCCCGGCGAACGGTTGCACGATCTGGAAGGTGCGGGCGATGCCGCGCCGCGCGAGCCGGTGCGGCGGTTCGCCGGTGATATCGTCCCCGGCGTAGTGGACGCGGCCGGCGCTGGGCTTGAGGAACCCGGAGATGACGGCGAACAGCGTGGTCTTGCCGGCGCCATTCGGACCGATCAGTGCGGTGATGCGCGCCGCCGGCGCCGACAATGACGCGGCGTTGACGGCCAGCAATCCACCGAACCGGCGCGACACGCCTTCGACCGACAACAGCGCCTCAACCATGCGCGACCTCTGCGGTCTTTCGCGGCGTCCAGAACCGCCGCGTCAATCCGGCACGCGCGTCGGCAAGAGCGCCAACAAGGCCGCGCGGCGCAAAGGCGATCACCAGCACGAGCATGACGCCGTAGGTCATGAGATCGAGACCCGGCACATCGCCGGTCACGAATTTCGCGCCCTCGCCCAGTGATTTCACCACCAGCGCGCCGAGAAGCGCCCCGAACACGGTGCCGACGCCGCCGATGATCGGCGTCAGCAGCGCTTCGATCGAAATCCAGGTACCGTAGGCGATTGGGGAATCGACGAACAGAAAATATTGCACATAGAAGCAGCCGGCTGCGGCGGTGATCGCCGCCGATATGATCATGGCGATAAGCTTGACCGCGGTCGCATCGACTCCGAGCGCCATTGCGGCATCTTCGTTCTCGCGCACGGCGATCAGCCAGACGCCGAAGCGCGAGCGCTCAAGCCATTGCGCGATGAGGAGCCCGACCGCGACTAGCGCAAGGATGACATAATAGAAGACCGCGCGGCTCTGAAACTGAAACGACTGCGCGCGCAGGTCGAGCTTGACCAAAAGGCCGACGCCGGCGCCGGTGATCTGGGCGACGCTGGAGAGAATGCGCAGCACCTCGGCAAAGGCGAGCGTCACCAGCGCAAAATAGGAGCTGCGCAATCCGGCGCGAAACACAAGTCCGCCGATGATGCCGCCGCCCGCGGCCCCCGCGACGATGCCGGCGAGAAATCCGATCCAGGCATTGACGCCGTAATGCACCTGCAAGATGGCGGTGACGTAAGCGCCGGTACCGAAGAACGCCGCGTGCCCGAAGGAATATTGCCCGCCATAACCGCCGATGATGTTCCAGCCCTGGCCGGCGAGCCCGATCATCAGCGTTACGACCAGAAAATTGAGCACGACATTCGAGTGCACGAACAGCGGCACGGCTGCAAGCGCGGCGACAACGACAGCGATCGCGAGAAAGCCCTTCATGCGCTGGCGCCAAACAGACCGCGCGGGCGGAACAGCAGCACCGCAATGAAGATCAGAAAAATGCCGACCTGGCCGAGCGATTCGCCGAAGAAAAAGCCGCCGAGGCTTTCGACGACGCCGATGACGAGACCGCCGATCAGCGCGCCCGGCACCGACCCCATGCCGCCGAGGACGACGATGGTGAAGGCGACCAGTACGAACGCGTTGCCGGCGCTCGGATTGACGTAATAAGTCGGAATGAGGAGACAGGCGGCAACGGCGACGCACGCGGTGCCGAGGCCGAAGGTCATGGCGTAGATATGCGCCACATCAATGCCGGCAAGCTCGGCGCCGAGTTTCTCCTTGGCGACGGCGCGGATCGCCTTGCCGGTGTCGGTCAGCGTCATGATCAGCCACAGCACCAACGCGACGACAAACACCGCAACAAACGAAACCAGCCGCGGAACCGAAAGGAAGGTAAAACCGAAATTGATCGTCTTGAACGAATACGCAAGGTCGATGGTGCGCGTATCGGCGCGAAACTCGTAGAGCAGCGCGTTCTCGATCAGCACGGCGAGGCCGAGCGTCACCAACAGCATATTGCGATCGTCGCCGTGTGAGGCAGGACCGATGACGAAGCGTTGCAACGCATAGCCGAGCGCGAAGAAACCGGGCGCGAGAAGGAACGCAGCAAGGTAGGGATCGATGCCGAGCTTCTGGTAAGCAAGAAACGCCGCAAACAGTGCAGCGCTGAGTAACGCGCCATGCGCGAAGTTGATGATGTGCAGCACACCATAAATTAGTGTCAGCCCCAGCGCGACCAGCGCATAAACCGCACCGATCATGAGTCCATTGATGACCACCGTGGTCAGGATGGTGAGTGAAAGCACGGAATCATTGCGAGCCAACGGGTCCGGCCCGAAGTGGCCGGCCCGATGACAGGCTCCACGAAGCCATCCAGCCTCGAGACGCGGCTTCTGGATCGCTTCGTCGCTTCGGTCCTCGCAATGACGCCCTTGTCATGAACACTATGCCGGGATCGGAAAAATTGCCTTCGCGTTGGCGAATCCCGGCGGCAGGATCACCTTGATGTCGTTATCGAGCACCTGCGTGTTGACGGGTGCTGCGCCCTGATTCTGGCCGTTGACGAACTTGGTCGGTCCGTACGGCATGATGTGGCCTGAGAACGTCGAGTTCGCCAATGCAGCCGTCAGCTTGGCCCGATCGGTGGAGCCGGCATGCTCCAGCGCATCGGCAACGAGCTGAACCGCAGTGTAGTTCATGTATAGCTCGTAAGTGAAGAACTGGCCTTTGTCTTCGACCTTCTTCTTCAGCTCCAGCGCCTTGGCGCTCTTTGGATTGAACCAGTGATTGCAATCCATGATGTACTTCGCGGCGTTCGGAAAATCCTTGAGGAATTTGTATGACGAGGCGGCACCGCCGAGCACCGAGTAGATGCCCTTCGGCCGAACATGCTGCTCGAGCATGGTGCGAGCAAGGAGCACGTACTCGTTATAGTAGTCGGCGGGGATGACGAGGTCCGGATTCTGCGCCTTGATCTTGAGCACGACGTTGTTGAAGTCGCGCGTCGGGGTCGGATGCGGAATCGTCTCCAGAATCTGAAATCCTTTCGGCGGCAGCTGCGCGTTCAGAAGCTTGGCGAGCCCGGAACCGAACAGCAAATCCTCGTGCACGATAATGACGGTCTTCGCCGGTTTGCCGGCGGCGTCGTTGATGACAGTTAAGTTATCCAGCGCGGTCTTGGCGATCACGCCGAAGCCGGGACCGAAGCGGAATGTGTTCTTGAGCCCGCGGGTCACGATGGAGTCGGCGACGCCGACATCGACGACATAAGGCAAGTCATAGCGCGCGGCGGCCTGGGTGGCGGCGAGACAGATCGAGGACGCGTAGCCGCCGACGATACAGGAGACGCCAGCGGCGTTCATCTTCTCCACTTCCGCGGTGCCGCCATCCGGCGTCGATTGTGCATCGCCGAGGGCTGGATCGATCTTGCCGAGGCCCTTGATGCCGCCGGCGGCATTGATCTCATCGACCGCCATGGTGGCCCCGATGCGGCCCTGTTGGCCCGAATAGGATAGCGCCCCCGTGACCGGGTGCAGCAGCCCGAGCTTCACCGCCCCGCCCTGCGCGCGCAGAACTGACGGCATCGCCACGCTTCCCGATGCTGCTGCCGCGGCGCCGAGGGCCGTGGTGGTGAGAAACCGGCGGCGGCTGAACGGCATTTTTTGCTCCGACATGACTGTCCACTCCTCGTTTCACGCTACGGTGTCAGATTTGCTGGCTGCCTCATGCTCAAATTCCCGCATCGGACGTCAGGCTGCCGGCACGGGCGTTTGTTCGAACCACCGGCGACCAGGCCATCGCCTCGCTCGCGCCAGATCGCACCAAGTCCATCTCGAAGGCGTAGCGATCAGGTCGGTAGAGCGCATGCAGATGCTCGACGGCGCGGCCTGACTGATCGCAGACCACACGAACGAGTTCGATCAGCGGCGACCCGGCGCGCACATCGAGTGCTTCCGCGACCTCGGGCGTTGCCAGCCCAGCGCTGATGCGCTGGCGGGCATGCTCGACCTTCACGCCGGCGCGTTCCAGCAGTTCAAGCAGCGGGCGTGAGGCCAGTTCCTGCCTGGTAAATGTTACCGCGACGCTTTCAGGCACGTGCGTGGTCAGATAGGAAAACGGTACGCGATCGACGGCGCGCACGCGTACCGATCGCTGCAGCAACTGATCCTGTCCAACGCCCAGCGCCTTGGCAACCGCGCCCGCCGCGGGCACATAATCGAATGAAAGGAGCTTGACCGCCGTGCGCCGCCCCATGTCGGCAATGTTGGCGAGCACGCCGGAAATATCCGCGGTGATCGGCGCGGGCGCCGGACGGTAAATCACGCGGGTGCCGGCGCTGCGGCGGCGCTCGATGAAACGCTCGCGGGCAAGCTCACCAAGTGCGCGCCGCACGGTCACACGTGACACGCTGTAATATTCAGCCAGTTCGTGCTCGGTCGGCAGCTTGGCGCCGAAACCGAAGGCGCCGCTGAGAATGCGGTCACGCAGGATGAGATAGACTTGCTTTGCCTTCGCTTCGCCGAGCCAATCGCGCACACTGCTCTCCCGCTCGAGGCCGCCCGGCAGCGGTCGCTTTACTTGGTATTCTTTAGCGTACAATATTGGCTGCAACTTCCGCAAGCCCGCATCCCAAGGCGTATCGCGTGAGCGAACCCCAAACCCTGATCGACAAGCTCTGGTCGGCGCACGAAATCATCCGGCGCGAGGACGGCGCCGCATTGTTGTGGGTCGACCGGCACTACGTGCATGAAGGCTCGTTCCTCGCCTTTACGCAGATGAAACAGCGCGGTGGATCGGTCGCCGAGCCCGGGCTCACCTTCGGCACGGCCGACCATTATGTGCCGACCCGGCGTGGTGGTCCGATCGCCGACCCCTCAATTGCGGCGATGGTGATCGATTTCGCAGCCAACGCCGCCGCGAACCACATCAGCAATTTCGGTCTCGGCGATCCGCGTCAGGGCATCGTGCACGTCGTCGGGCCTGAGCAGGGTCTGACGCTGCCCGGGCTTCTGATCGTGTGCGGCGATAGCCACACCTCAACTCATGGCGCGTTCGGCGCCTACGCGTTCGGCATCGGCGCGTCGGAGGTGGCGCACGTGCTGATGACGCAGACGATCTGGCAGAAGCGGCCGAAACGGATGCGCGTCACCGTGAGCGGCAAGGCAATCGCCGGCGTCGCGGCCAAAGACATCGCGCTCGCCATCATCGCCCACATCGGCGCCGATGGCGCGCAAGGCCACGCCATCGAATATGCCGGCAGCGCCATCACCGCGCTTTCGATGGAAGGCCGCCTGACGTTGTGCAACCTATCGATCGAGGCTGGCGGACGCTGCGGCATGGTTGCCCCGGATGCGACTGCGTTCGCATACCTCAAAGGCCGTCCTTACGCGCCGAAGGGTGCGGCGTTCGACCGGGCGGTCGAAGATTGGTCGACGCTGGTCTCCGACAAGAACGCTATGTTCGACCGCGAGGTCACGCTCGACGCCGGCGCTATCGCCCCGATTGTTACCTGGGGCACGACGCCCGATGACGCTTTGCCGATCGACGGCACCGTGCCCGATCCGGCGCGCGAGCGCGATCCGGTACGCGCGAAATATGTGCGCGACGCGCTCGACTATATGGGCATCACGCCCGGCAAGAAGCTCACCGATATTACCATCGACCGCGTCTTCATCGGCTCTTGTACGAATTCGCGCATCGAGGACTTGCGCGCCGCCGCCGCAGTCCTTGCCGGCCGGGTCAGCAAAGTGCCCGGCCTCGTGTCGCCGGGATCGACGGTCGTGAAGCTGCAGGCGGAACAAGAAGGCCTCGACCGCATCTTCCGCAAAGCCGAACTCGAATGGGCCGACTCCGGCTGCTCGATGTGTGTCGGCATCAACGGCGACATCGTGCCGCCGGGCGAACGCTGTGCTTCGACCACCAACCGTAATTTCCGCGGCCGGCAAGGTCCCGGCGCGCGAACCCATCTGATGTCTCCGGCCATGGTCGCCGCTGCAGCGGTCACCGGGCATCTCGCTGATGCGCGGCCGTTGCTCGCAGACCGAAAGCTATAGGGACGACAGCCGATGGAAAAATTCGTTCGCCAGACGTCCAGAGCCTGTCCGCTGCTGTTGCCTAACGTCAACACCGACATGATTTTGCCGGCGCGGTTTCTGAAGCTGCCGCGCACACCGGAGCTCGGCGATACGCTGTTTTACGATTTGCGTCGGGACGCGGCCGGCAACGAGCGGTCGGACTTCCCGCTCAATGAGCCGCGCTGGCGCGACGCCAAGATCCTCATCGCCGGCCGCAATTTCGGCGGCGGTTCCTCGCGCGAGGCTGCCGTCTACGCGCTCTACGAGGCCGGTATCCGTTGTGTGATCGCCTCCTCTTTCGGCGACATTTTCGCGCAGAATTCCGTCAAGAACGGACTGCTAGCCGCTGTTCTATCTGAGCCGGAGGTCGAAGAACTCGGCGCCGCTATCGCCGCCGATCCGGACCTTCCGGTCACCGTCGATCTCGAGCAACAAACGATTTTGCGCGGCAATCGCAGCTTTAGCTTCGCCATCGATCCGGTCAGCCGCAATCAGCTGCTCAACGGCTGGGACGACATCGACATGACGCAAAGCTACCGCGACCGGATCGCAGCCTTCAAAGCGGGCGATCGCCAACGGCGCCCGTGGGCGGGACCGCCTTCGTAAGGCCCGGCCCTCATCATTGAAACGTCCTTGCGCTATCAGGACTCGTCGCCGGCAGTTGACGGCCACGTCAATGTTTCGCCGACCAGCTTCACTTGCGCTCATTCTCGAACTGCTCCAGCGCCGCGAAGGCGTCGCAGGCATACATGGTCGCCGGCCCGCCGCCCATCATCACCGCTACCCCAAGCGCATCCAGCACTTCTGCGCGCGTAGCTCCCGCCTTGAGCGCATCGTGAACGTGATACGCGAGGCAAGAGTCGCAATGCACGGCAACGGCTATTCCGAGCGCGATCAGTTCCTTGGTCTTGGCATCAAGTGCGCCGCCGGTCGTAGCCGCCTTGTGCAGATTGGCGAAACCTCCGAGCGGACCTGGCAGTTCGCGTCCGAGCCGCAGCATCAGGCCCTGCAGCTCGCTCCGCCGCGCCGGGTAATTGGTGGTCATTGTTAAGTCTCCTAGCTAGGCTAGTAATTTCCCGGGGTCCTTTAGCTGCTGTCCGAGCGTCTCGAGAAAGCGCGCCGCATCGGCGCCAAACACGACCCGATGATCGCAGGCCAGCGTGAATGAGGCACCCTGCGGCCGGGAAGCCGCCACCGACAGGATTGCTGCAGCGCCGATGGGGACGATCGAGTCGAAGGCTTCAACGATGGAAAATGTCCCGAGGTCGCTCAGATAGAAGGTCGCGCCGCTATAATCGGCCGGCGCCAGGCGCCGGCTTTTGACCTTCCCGCGCAAGCCGCTCCAGTCTCGCGCGAGTTCGGCCAAAGATCGCGCGGCCGCATCGCGCAAAACCGGCGTGATAAGCCCGTCGCCGTTATCGACGGCAATACCGATATCCACTCGCTCGCGTTGCGCCAGCCCGTCCGGCGTGTAGGCCGCGTTGAACAACGGATGCGCCGAAACCGTGAGCGCACAGGCGCGGGCCAACAGCAGCGTCAGTGATTGCTGACGTTCCTTCGCCGCGCTCACTAAAGTTTCCAATGGCAATTGCGCCGTAACCCGAAACATCGGCGCCGCGGCGCTGGCAATCATGTTGCGGGCGACGGCCTCGCGCAGACTGGAGGCGCGCTCGATGCGATAAGGCGGCCCTGCCGCCAACGCCTGCGACGCCGGATTTGTGGCGAGCGTCGCGGGCGCAGCGGCCGCGGCGGATTCGGAAGCGGCGCGCACAATCGGCGGACGATGCGTTCTTGGTGCGCCAGAGGGATGCATCGATCCCATCGCGGCGGCCAAAACGGGCGAAACCGGCGATGCTGTGACAGGGGCTTTCGCGGGCGCTTTGCCGTCTGTCGCAGGCGGCGGTGACGCAACGGTCGCCGCCGCAACGCTCGAGACGTCCTTCGCGCTATCGGCAATATAGCCGATGATTTCACCGACGGGCGCTTCTGTGCCCTCCGCCGTCAGCGGACCGCTCAAATAGCCGTCCTCGAAGGCCTCAACATCCATGACCGCCTTATCGGTTTCGATTTCGGCAATCACATCCCCCTTCTTGATCGCCTCGCCCGGTCTTTTTGGTCCATTTCACCAGGCGCCCGTTACTCATCGTATCCGAGAGCGCCGGCATGGTGATGGCATGGCTCATGTTCAGGCCGCTTTGGTCTCTTGTGACGACCGGTACAAGTTGCGTGCGGCGGCCACGATGTCGGGAATTTGCGGAATCGTCGCCGCCTCGAGCGCGCCATTGTAGGGAGTGGGAATATCGAGTCCGGCCAAACGTTGCGCCGGCGCATCGAGCGAGTAGAAGCACCGCTCGGTCAATGTCGCAACGATCTCGGCGCCGGCACCGGCGAAACGGCAATCCTCCTCCACGACCAGGAGACGATGAGTCTTTTCGATCGACTTTGCGCAAGTATCCCAATCGATCGGCCTAAGACTGCGCAGATCGATGACTTCGGCTTCGATGTTTTCCTTGGCAAGCTCGTTGGCCGCTTCCTGAGCCAGAACGGCATGACGCGAATAGCTCAAGATAGTCAGATCGCGGCCTTCGCGGCGCACTGCGGCGCGATGCATGGGCGGCGCTTCGGCGACGAAATCGACTTGCCCTTTGGTGAAGTAAAGGAGTTCGTGCTCGAGCAGGATAATCGGATCGTCGCTGGCGATCGCTTGCCGAAGCTGCCAGTACGCGTCTTGCGGCGTCGCCGGGACGGCGATGCGCAAGCCGGGAACGTTCATCAGCGTGTGCTCCAGGCGTTGCGCATGCTGCGCCGCGAGTTGGCGTGCGATGCCACCGGGCACGCGCACGACCAGCGGCATCTTGAATTGCCCTCCCGACATGAACGGGATCTTCGCGGCGCCGTTGATGATCGAGTCGAGCGCGAGCAGCATGAAATTGATGGTCATGATCTCGACCACCGGACGCGCTGCCGACCAGCGCGGCGCCGACGCCAAGGCCGGTGAAGCTATTTTCCGAGATCGGCGTATCGCGCACGCGCCATTCGCCGTATTTGGCGTAGAGCCCCTCGGTCACGCGATAGCTGCCGCCGTAGAGACCGACATCCTCGCCTAGCGTGAACACCGACTCGTCGGCGGCCATTTCGTGGTCCATGGCGCGGTTGAGCGCCTGCCAATAGAGTAATTCCTGCGACATGATCGTCTCCTTACATCAGCACTTCGTGGCGCTGGTTACGGTTGAGATGGCCCCACGCCGCATCCATGGTCGGTTGCGCGCTTTGCGAGGCGAACGCGACGGCATCGTCCACGATCTGCTGGATTTCTTTTTTGAGTTCCTCGACTTCGGCTTCGGCAAGATGCTCGCCGTCGATCAGATGATCGGCGAACAGCTTGATGTTGTCCGGCCCGACCTCCGCCAATTCGTCCGGCGTCGGATACTTGAACTCTACATTGCGGATCGCCGCGGCGATCGGATCCCAGTTCTGATGAGCCTTGAGTTCGACCGCGGGCCGATAAGCGCCGGGATCGGCCATGGAATGGCCGCGGTAACGATAGGTCTCGCATTCGATAAATTGCGGGCCGCCGCCGCGTCGGATGCGATCGAGCGCTTGTTTGGTTGCGTTATGGACCTTGAGCACATCCATGCCGTCGATCTTTTCCGCCGGGATGTTGTAGGCGGCAACGCGCTTGAACACTTCCGGCACGGCGGAGTGGCGGTGAATCTCGGTGCCGATGGCATAGTGGTTGTTCTCACAGACGAACAAGATCGGCAGCCGCCAAAGGCCGGCCATGTTGAGCGACTCGTGGAACGTGCCCTGGTTCACCGCGCCGTCGCCCAGGAAGCAGACCACCACCTCGGGCAGGCCGCGCATCGCGACGGCATAAGCGATGCCGACTGCGATTGGGCAGGTTTCGCCGACGATCGCGTAGCCGCCCATAAAGCGGCGCTCATGATCGAACATATGCATGGAACCGCCCATCCCTTTGCTCATGCCCGTCGCGCGGCCGAACAGCTCGGCCATGACCTCGCGTGCCGGCGTGCCGCGCACCAGTGCATGGGCGTGCTCGCGGTAAGTGCTGACGATATAATCGGACGGGCCGGCGGCGTTGATAACTCCGGCGGCGACGGCCTCCTCGCCGGGATAAAGATGGAGAAAGCCGACGATGTTGCCTTTGCTGTACTCTTCCGCCGCCCGCTCCTCGAATGTGCGCGACAACAACATGTCGCGGAGCATGTGCTGTAAGGTTTCGCGTTCCATTTTAAAGCCCCGTTGGATGACTGGTTTGTTTTGGCCGGGCGCGCATTGCGCCCGGCCACGCTGCTTTGGTCATTATGCCTTGCGCGCGGCAAAGCCGGTTTCTCTGAGGAAGAGCGCGAGGATCGCACCCACGATGATGCAAACGATTGCAGCATTCGCGCCTTTCTCGAAGATATCGAGGGTTAGCGCGCCGCCGCCGGCGAGTCTCTGCAGCAGCCACCCGGCGGCCGGGGCACCGAATGCGCTCATCGAGAAGACGAGGAAGTTGATTGCCCCCGTCGCGCTGCCCTTGACGTTGTCCGGGTTGACTTCTTTGATGATCGAATATGGGATCATCGCGGCGCCGGAGCCGAAGCCGAACAGAAAGCCGATGATGTAGGGCGGCAAGCTGTTGGGCGGCAGATAAATGGCCGCGGCTCCGGTTACCAGCATCAACGCGATCCCGGCGAACAGGACAGGCTTGCGGCGCCCGTAGTGGTCGGCGAGGTAGCCGAGCACGGGAGCGCCGATGACCCAACCGAGCGGAATCATGGACGCGCGGTCGCGACCATATCGCGGGAAGCAAAAGCGCACATGCTGAGAACCACCCCGGTCGGTCTCATGTCGCATCACTTTGGCGAGATACTGAACGATGAGAATTTCGACATTTTCTATCGCGCGCCGGTGCTCATTTTGATTTGCACGACGGCGGAGGTCCCGTGGGCCGTTGAAGACTGCTCGCTGGCTGCGGAAAACCTGATGCTCGCCGCACGCGGTGCGGGACTTGGCACCTGCTGGATCGGATTTGCCCAATCCTGGCTGGGAACGCCCGAAGGCAAGGCCGTTCTGAAGCTCCCGGCCGCGTACAAGCCCATCGCCCCGATTATCGTCGGGCATCCGAAATCGCCTCCTCCGCCGGTGCCGAGAAAACAGCCGGAAATCCGCTGGGCCGGTCCGTAAGGCACGAGCGCGCCAACCGGGCCGAGGCTAAACGCGATGCGAGACCTGCCCCTATCCAAAGTCTACCAATTGCTGGAACCAGGGCCGGTGGTGTTACTGGCAACCGCCCGCCAGGGCCGCGCCAACGTCATGACCATGTCCTGGCACATGATGGTCGAGTTCGAGCCGCCACAAGTGGCCTGCGTCGTCAGCAACGCTAATTACAGCTTCGCCGCACTGCGCGCCACACGGGAATGTGTCATCGCCATTCCGGCGCGCAAACTAGCGGCGAAAGCCGTCAAAATCGGGAATTCATCAGGTCGTGACCTTGAAAAATTCGGGGCGTTCGGTCTGACCAAAATGCCGGCGGCGCGTGTCCAGCCCCCGCTTATTGCCGACTGCTTTGCCAATTTCGAGTGTGAGGTGACCGACACGCAGCTCGTCAACAAGTACAATCTTTTTGTTCTCGAAGTGCTCAAGGCCTGGATTGACCCGGCGCAGAAGAATCCCAGGACCATCCACCATCACGGGTATGGCAAGTTCGTCGTCGACGGGGAAACACTCAGGTTGAAATCGCGGATGCGGTGATCTGCGCTTGACGTTGGCTCAGCCGCCAAGCGGTTCGCCAAAAGCGGCATACCAGCGAAGAATGCCGTCCCAAATCTCCTGCGCTGTTTCGGCAAACCAAAACAGCTCGCGGTCCTCGCGGTCGATGACGCCCTCCTCGACGAGATAATCGAAATCCACCGCGCGCCGCCAAAAATGCTCGCCGACCAGCACGACCGGAATCGGTTTGATCTTGCGGGTCTGAATAAGGGTCAGGATCTCGAACAATTCATCAAGTGTGCCGTAGCCGCCCGGAAACGACACCAGCGCCTTGGCCCGCAGCAGAAAGTGCAGTTTGCGCAGGGCGAAATAGTGAAAGCGAAAGCACAGCTCGGGCGTAACGTAGGGATTGGGATATTGCTCGTGGGGCAATTCGATGTTCAGTCCGACCGATCTTGCGCCGACGTCGAACGCGCCGCGGTTCGCGGCTTCCATCAATCCCGGCCCGCCTCCGGTCATCACCACGACGCGCGGCCGCCCGGCGCCTGCGACCTTGCCGACCAGTTCACCAAACTCGCGTGCCACATCATAGTAGTGGCTCTTGGCGAGGATCCGTTCGGCGGTCGCCAGCCGCACAAGCGTCTCCGCATTATCGGGATCGGTACGCACGGCGGCCCGCAGCGCCTCGACATTGCGGCGGGCCGCGGCCGGCTCACAGATGCGAGTGCTGCCGAAGACGACGATAGTGTGGTCGATTTGCTCGTCGGCCAGGATGGTGTCGGCTTTCAGATATTCAATTTGCAGCCGCGCCCCGCGACTTTCGGGACGGGTAATGAAATCCGGATCGTCCTCGGCGAGACGATAGGTCGGGCTCGCACGAATTGCCTGGACCGATTGCGGCGCGCCGGGGTCTTCCTCGGCAGGCTTGGGGCGATGCCAGGGCAGCGGCTCGCGGCGCTCGCGCGGGTGGGGCGGTGGCGGCACCCCTGCCGGTCGATTTGCAGTCATGCACTGATCCTCGGCGGAACCAAACGGCGGCTTTTCTACCCTATGTCGACTGCGCGGCGGTGGAGCGGAAACGCAGTATGGCGACGACGAAAAACAAGCTGCCGACAACCGCAACAAAAAGAAATTGCGGCCAGACCACGTCGAAACCGGCGCCGCGATAAAGGATCGATTGTGCGAACGATACGAAATGCGTGGACGGCGAGGCTTGCATCGCGGTCGCCAGCCATGGCGGCATGCTTTCCAGCGGCGTGTTGCTGCCGGAGAGCATGTTCATCGGCAAAAATACCAAGAAGAAGAGCAGTCCGAGCTGCGGCATGCTGCGCACGACCGTACCGAGAAATATTCCGATGGCGGAGGCGAAGAATAGGTAGACCGCCACTCCCACCATGAACAGTGGAATCGACCCGGCGATTGGAACGCCCAGAAGAGTTCGAACGACAAAATACAGCGAAAGGCCGGCGGCGGTTGTAATTACCAACCCGTTAGCAAATACCTTCGACATCGCAATCTCGAACGGCGTCACCGGCATCACTAGAAGATGATCCATCGTGCCGTGCTCCCGCTCGCGCACAATAGCGGCGCCGGCGAGAATAATCGCCAGCATGGTGACGTTGTTGATGATGCCCATAACGCTCGTGAACCATGCCGTCGTCACGTTGGGGTTGAAGACGACGCGAACGACGAGATTCACCGGAGATGGCGGCGTCCCCTCCGCCCGGGACAGGAAGTCCGCTATTTCTTTCGTGATGATCTCTTGCGCGTAGCCGGCTCCAAGTCCGCCCTGGACCATGACCGTCGCATCGACATCGAGCTGAATGGCGGGATTGCGTCCGCCCAACACATCCCGCTGAAAATTCGGCGGAATATCGATCACAAACGTGTACTCGCCCAAATTCATCAGTGGGACGATTTCACGCTCGGCGATCGGCTGCGTCGGCTTAAAGTAAGGTGGGAGAAACGCGCGACCGATCCGCCGCGACAGTTCGGAGTGATCCTCGTCGACCAATCCGACCGCTGCACCGTGCACTTCCTGCGAGTAACTGTTCGCTTGCGCCGTGACCTGCACTGAGAAGGCGTAAACGACAAAGGCCACCAGCACGTAATCCCGCAAAAAACTGCGCAGCTCTTTGGTGCCGAGCCAAAAGATGTTGGCAATCGTGTACATGCTTGCTAGCGCTCCTGCTTGCGGAGCAGCAAGAGGCTGAGTAGCAGTAGCACGGGAATAAAGATCGAGAGCTCCGCGATGTTGACGGTCAGATCGCCGAAACCGAGTCCCTTGGTGAAGGTGCCGATTGCGACCGGGCGAAAATAAGTCATGGGGAACGCCCGCCCCATGATTTGTGCCAGCGGCGCGAGCGAGGAGACTGGCACCTGCATGCCGGAGAACTGCGAGGCAGGCAGAAAGGTCATGATCGCGGTGCCGAACAGCGCAGCAATCTGGGTACTGGCAAACGACGAGATCAGCATGCCGTAGGCGGTGGTGGTAGTGACGTAGATGACCACACCGAGCAGCAGCGCCGGGAAGCTTCCCCTGAGCGGCACCTGGAAAACAAACAGCGCCATCAGGAATAACACCAAGAAATTCATCACCGCGACTGCAACGTAGGGTATCTGCTTGCCAATGAGGAATTCGAGCCGGGTGACTGGCGTAACGTAAAGATTGGTAATCGATCCCAGTTCTTTCTCGCGCACGACGGCGAGCGCCATGAGGATCGCCGGGAACAGTGCGAGCAGGATGGATATTGTCGTGGGCACCATGGCGTAGATGCTGTCGAAATCCTGGTTGTATTTGTATCTGATCTCGATTCTGGCGGGCGGTTTTGGCGCCGATAGATTCGTCGTCGTCACTGCGGGATCCGTCAGATAGAGCTGGTGCATAGCCTCCAGGTAGCCGCGGATGGTTTCAGCGCGGAACGGCATCGCGCCATCGACCCAGGCGCCGACCCAGGCCGGACGTCCGCGCTCAAGGTCGCGGCCAAAGCCGGGCGGAATTTCGACGGCTGCATCGATGTCGCCGCTCTGCAGCCGCTTGTGCAGATCGGCGTAATCGGTGAGCGGCCGCTTCTCGACGAAGTAAGTCGAGCCGCGCAGCTCTTCGAAATAGGCGCGGCTCTCGTGGCTCTGGTCATGATCGAGTACCGCGAAAGTCAGGTTGTTGACGTCGTTCGAAATTCCGAATCCGAAGACCAGCATCAGGAACGCCATGCCGAAAAAAGCGAAGGTCAGGCGAACGGGATCGCGGACGAGCTCGATCGATTCACGGATCGCATAAGCCAATAGACGCTGCAGGCTGAAAGCGCGCTGCCGCGGTTGCGGCAATCGCCGCGGTTCGCCGATCTCGGCTGGTGGCGCGCCATCACTAGCCTCCGCGACGCGCGATCCGGTCGCGTCCTCGAGATAGCTGATGAAGGCGTCCTCCAGCGACGAGACGCCGCGGGCCTTGATGAGATTGGCCGGTGTATCGGTCGCGAGCACGCGTCCGGAATCCATGAGCGAGATGCGGTCACAACGCTCAGCCTCGTTCATAAAATGGGTGGAGACGAAAATCGTCACGCCCTGCTGGCGTGGAAGATCGATCAAGAGCTCCCAAAAAGCGTCCCGCGCCAACGGGTCGACACCCGAAGTCGGCTCGTCCAGGATGAGCATTTCCGGCTCGTGCACGACGGCAACAGCGAGCGACAACCGCTGACGAATGCCCAGCGGCAGATCGGAAGCGAGCTGGTCGAGATAGTCCTCAAGGCCGAACTGTTTGATCAGGCCGCCCAGCCGCGCGCTTGCTTTCTTGGCCGGCAGATGGAAAAGCCGCGCGTGAAGTTCGAGATTCTGCCGTACCGTGAGTTCGGTGTAGAGGGAAAACGACTGTGACATATATCCGACGCGCCGGCGCGAATTGATGTCACGCGCGTCGGGCGGAGTGCGGAACAGCAGCGCCTCGCCCTCGCTCGGCGCCAGCAATCCGGTCAACATCTTCATGGTCGTGGTCTTGCCGCATCCGTTCGAACCGACGAAGCCGAAAATCTCGCCGCGCTCGATGGTGAAGCTGACCCGGTCAACCGCGGTGAAGTCGCCGAAGCGGCAGGTTAGGTCGCGCGCAGTGATGACCGTCTCATGATCGGCAATACGGCGCGGCGGGATTTCCAGCTGCCTGTGCCCTGCCCGGCGCTCTTCCGGCATCAGCGCGATAAAAGCGTCTTCGACGATCTGGGTATGCGTCTGCGCCTTGAGTTCATTCGGCGAACCGGCCGCCAGGATTTTTCCATCGTCCATGGCGATGAGCAAATCAAACCGCTCGGCCTCTTCCATATAGGCGGTCGCAACCACCACGCTCATGCCGGCGCGGCGCGACCGGATACGCGCGATCAATTCCCAGAATTGACGTCGCGACAGCGGATCAACGCCGGTCGTAGGCTCGTCGAGGATCAAAAGGTCGGGGTCATGAATGAGCGAGCAGCAAAGTCCCAGCTTCTGGCGCATACCGCCTGATAGTTTCTTTGCCTGACGATCCGCGAACGGCGCTAAGCCGGTGCTGTCCAAAAGTTCGGCAATGCGCCAGTCCCGTTCCGAGCGCGACTGCCCGAACACGCGGGCGAAGAATTCAATGTTTTCGCGGATGCTGAGGTCGGGGTAGAGGTTTTTTCCCAGCCCCTGCGGCATATAGGCGATGCGGGGACAAACGGCGGCCCGGTGTGCGGAATTAGCTATGTCGCCGCCGAGCACGGTAACGCGGCCCGATTGCACCTGCCGGGCCCCGGCAATGATGCTGAGCAGCGTCGATTTGCCGACTCCGTCGGCGCCGATCAGGCCGACCATGCAACCGGTCGGCAGCGTTACGCTGACATCATCAAGCGCAATGGCGTGCCGATAACGCTGAGTCACATTTTCGAGGCGGGCGACGGGCATTTCAGGCCCGTTCATTGCGCGGCGGTCGCCTGCAGCCGATCCGGCCAAGGCGTCGCCGGTTCGGTCAAGACGTAAGCGACGCCGGGAAGCCCGCTGCTGACGGCATCGCTCCGCCCTTTGAGCCAATCCGGATCGATCCGCACGCGGACGCGAAACATCAGCTTTTCGCGCTCGGTCTGGGTCTCGACCGTTTTGGGCGTGAACTGGGCCTGTGTGGCAATGAACATGACCTTGGCCGGGATCGCGGCCTTCGGATAGGCATCCACCACGATGCGGGCACCGGCGCCGTATTTTACTTTTCCGGCCTGCTGAGTCGGCAGGTAGACGTCCATGTAGACATAAGAAGTATCGAGCATCGCGAAGACATGGCCCCCGGCCGGCAACACCTCGCCGACATTGGCGACCCGGTATTGGATACGGCCGTCGCGCGGCGCCACCAGCGTGTCGTCGGCGATCTCGACGCTATAGAGCTCCACGTCGTGGGTCGCCGCTTCCAGCGCGTGCTCGGTTTCCGTCACCCGCGCGTTTGCCGCGTCGAGCGCGGCCGTGGCGCCGTCCAGTTGTTGTTGCCGCTGATCCACGACCTCCTGGGTCTGGAAACCTTTTTGCACCAAATAGATCGCGCGATCGAATTCCTGCTTTGCCAGGACCAGCTGGGTTTTCTGCTGGACCACGTTGGCGTTGGCTTCGTCGACCGCCCTGCGTGCCTGGCTCACTTGAGCTTCGGATTTTTTCAGCGAGGCACCGAGGTCGCGCGTATCCATGCGCGCGACAACCTGCCCCGCTTTGACCAGATCGCCTTCATCGACCAGGATTTCGGCGATCCGGGCGGCGTATTTGGTGTCGATGTTGATTTCGTCAGCTTCGAGCCGGCCATTGCCGAAATAGATGCCCGGCGGCAATGGAGGGTGGAGACGCTGCCACCAATAATATGCGCCGCCGCCGACGCCGCCCGCTAAAACGGCAACTGCCAGCGCGATGCGAAGCCACCACGTACGATTGGGGACACGCTTGGCGACGATTGGAACGGGAGGACCAGCGGGGCGCACCGGCACCAACTCATGCATAATCGACCGGGCAGTCCCGTCGGGCTCGGCCGATTTTGGCCGGGGCATATCTTCAGTTTCGCTGCTGGGGGTCATTTTTGGTTCCAGATACTAGCGCGACGAGCACCCGGCGATGCGCGGCCAGACTAACCGCATTGCACAACGGCAAAAATTCCGGGAATAGCCCTAAGGGGTATTACGGGTAGCGCCGAACCCAACTTTCGCCCGATTTCACATAGGTACGCTTGACCGCGGCCCATGCAATCCGATGGGCGGCCTCCTCCTGCCTGACGTCACCCTCATGCTCAGCAAACGCGTGATTGAACGACTCGCGATAGATGTCCTGGGCGTGATCCGGCAGATGGTTCCTGACTGAAGCAGGCAAATCGGCGTTTGTTGCATAGGGCATTGGCAAACCTCGCACTTTTTAGCTGTACAGTATTTCTCACGAGCCGATGGTTTCATTTGATACAAATCAAAGCGGGCTCGCGGCTCGGGGCACTAACTTAACAAATAATTTTTTGCCGCTGCGGAGGAGCAAGCCAATGCAACAGGATATTCCTGGCACGATTATTTTCGACGGCGCTGAAGCGCAGAAGGGTTTGGCGCTCAATCGTATGTGCTTCTCGTTCAACAGCGCGGAAAACCGCGCCGCTTTCCTCAAGGATGAGGACGCTTATTGCCGCAAACACGGCCTTAACGCCGAGCAGCGCGCGGCGGTCAAGAGCCGCAGCGTGCTGAAGATGATCGAAGCCGGCGGCAACGTTTATTACCTCGCCAAGCTCGCCGGCATCTTCGGCCTCAATGTCCAGGACATCGGCGCGCAACAGACCGGCATGACCGTCGAGGCATTCAAGTCGAAACTTCTGTCAGCAGGAGCATAACCATGGCCACAATCGTCGGCGGCGTCGGCTCGACGCACGTTCCCGCGATCGGCAAAGCGATCGCGGAGAACAAACACAACGATCCCTATTGGAAGCCGTTCTTCAAAGGCTTCGATTACGTTCACTATTGGCTGGCGCGAACGAGACCCGACGTCGCCGTGGTGTTCTACAACGATCACGGGCTCAACTTCTTTCTCGACAAGCTGCCGACGTTCGCGGTTGGCGCCGCCAGCGAATATCGCAGCGAGGATGAAGGGTGGGGCATTCCGGTTTCCCGCCCCATCCCGGGCGATGCGGCCTTGTCATGGCACCTGATCAACGCACTCGTCGCCGACGAATTCGACGTAACTATGTGCCAGGAAATGCTGATCGATCACGCGGTCACGATTCCAATGGCGCTGATGTGGCCGGGCCCAGTTTGGCCGATCAAGATCGTGCCCGTCGAGATCAACACCGTGCAACATCCGCTGCCGTCACTCGAACGTTGTCTCAAGCTCGGCCGCTCGATCGGTCGCGCCCTTGAGTCGTATGAGCAGGACTTGCGCGTGGTGGTTATTGGCACCGGCGGCCTGTCGCATCAGCTCGACGGCGCCCGAGCCGGCTTCATCAACAAGGAATTCGATCTGCTTTGCCTCGACAAAATCGTCGCCGAGCCCGAGGCACTCACCCGCTATTCGATCCATGACTGGGTGAAGGAGACCGGTTCGCAGGGCGTTGAGTTCCTCAATTGGATGGCAATGCGCGGCGCGCTGACCGGACGTGTCAGCGAGCTTAATCGCAACTACCACATCCCGATTTCCAACACGGCAGCGGCGACGGTAGTTTACGAAAACCAGAAAGAGGTCGCGCGTAAGGCCGCATAATGCGGCCTTACTATTTGATCGCTTGCCTCTCTCGATTGCGCTTTCCGTTCGAACTGGCGCCGGTCAGCGGAGCGCATGCTTGCCGAGCGGCGTGACCGTGCTCGCCTGCGCGCCCTTGTCACCCATTTCCTCGGCAAACGTTACGCGCGAGCCGACTTGCAAACGCGGATACCCATCACCGACAACGCTGTTGCGGTGAAAGTAGATTTCCTGGCCGTCCCCGGTCGTGAGGAACCCGAATTCGCCGGAGGGGTCGAGCCGCGCCACCGTTCCGATGGGTGGCTCGTAATGCGCTTTCACCTTCCCTTGCGCGCGGCGAACCTGATCCTGAAGTTGCCGGCGGGCGCGCTTGAACGCATCGTTGACAGCAAAGGCCAAGTCGGAACGCCGTTCGTCCGCCGTAGCGGTTCGCTCGACGTGCACTTCGCGCCCTTCAGGGAGCGCAAGATGAATGTGAACCTCATAGAGACCGCCGACCTGGTGATGCTGGCCGGGCCCTTTCAGCACCACCCGGCAAGCCGTAACGCGGTCCCAGCGCTGCTCGAGTTCGGCGATGTGTTTATCGATGGCGTCCCTGATCTCTTGTGTCGGATTTATGTTTTGAAATTCAATTTTGGGCGGCGTTTGCATGTCTTACTCCGAATTGCGAGTTCCCGCACAACATCTCCGAAATTTCTGCCGGAGAATCATTGATATGGATCAGGTCATCGAATTGCCAAGGATCCATGCGATAGTTCAACTTCGATAGAAGTACGTTGTCGATCATTCCTCTTTGACGCAAATCAATGTTGCACAGTTCAGCTGCGCTTAACTGTGCAAGGTTCAGCAACTCTCATGGAGGATGTGTCATGGCTGAAGCCATTACGAAACTTCCGGTCAAAACCGAGGAAAAGAAGACCGCGACGTTAGGCCCATGGCGGCCGTTCGAAAATCTGCGCCGCGAGATTGATCGTGTGTTCGATGATTTCGGCGGCGGCATGTGGCGCTCGCCGTTCGGACGTTCACTCTTCGACGTCCAGCCGTTGTGGCAGCGCGAGCCGACATGGGCCACAGCACCGGCCGTCGATGTCGCTGAAACCGAAAAGGCCTACGAGATTACGGCCGAATTGCCCGGTATGGACGAGAAAAACGTCGAGGTGAAATTCGCCGACGGCGTTTTGACCGTCAAGGGCGAGAAGCGGGAAGAAAAAGAAGAGAAGAAGAAGGACTATTACCTGAGCGAGCGCAGTTTCGGGTCGTTCCAGCGCGCATTTCAGGTGCCCGATGGCGTCGACGCCGACAAGATCGAGGCAAGTTTCAAAAACGGCGTGCTCACGGTGACAATGCCGAAGAGCGTGGAAGCGCAGAAATCGGCGAAGAAGATTACCGTCAAGGCAGCCTGAAACGCGCTTGCCGTGATTCCTAATCCGGATTGCGTCAAACGGCGCAGTCCGGATTTTTTGCTTTAGCCGGCGCGTCGAGTTTGGCGTGCTTGCATGCCGGCTGAAGCCGGGAGCGGCTCGCCGATCCACCGTACGATCGACGGCCAAATTTCTTCGAGCACGTTTTTGCCCATGAACAGTGCGATATGGCGGCCTGCCGCCATGGCTTTGCGTATATCCCCTGCTGCAGTGCCGACCAGGCGTTCGGTTGCGAATAGTTGCAACGGCGCCACCAATTCATCTTCACTTGCCCCGAGCAGGAAAATGGGCACGTGAACGTTCGCAAGATCGATCCGCTGTCCCAACGCAACAAATTTTCCACGGGCAAGTTCGTTGCGCTTATAGAGCTTTTCCACGACTTCGAGGAAATATGCTCCCGGCAGGTCGGTCGTCCACGCATACCATTGCTGGAATTCCGCTTCGAGCCTGGCGAAATCCGCGGAACCGGGCAACTCATCGGTCTGCAGGACTTGCCGCAGGTCCTCTGCAGCCACCGTATCCACTCCCCAGAACTTCAGCACTTTCCGCCCGGGAACGATGCCGTCGCCGATCCGGACGAGCTCATCAAAGACCGCCAGAGGACTTGTGCCGGCGAGATCCGACAGGGCGGACGGCGCGGCCGCGATGTCGATCGGCGCGCCGGCGAGCACAAGCTTGCGGACCTTTGCCGGAAACCGCGCTGCATACATGAGCGCCATCCAGCCGCCCTGGCAAAGGCCAATCAAATCGACCGGGGCGCCGATGTGATCGACCATGACATTGAGGTCGGCGAGATAATCATCAATGCCGCGGAAACGCATCTCGGGCGTCGCGGAACGCCAGTCGGCCGCGAACAATCGCTGTAGCCCGGCGTTGCGCAGCGCGGCGACCAGGCTATGTCCTTGCGTAAGATCGGCGACGGCGGCGCCGTGCAACGCAAGCGGCGTGCACAAAAGCGCGGGCGGGCTGTCTTCGCCGACCGTAAAATCGCGTAGCTGGACGCTATTCAGCTCGAGCGCGACGGTGTGCGATGTCGACCATTTCGGCTCGGGTGCCTGCGCCCCGGCGGGACCGACGGCGAGATTGGCAAAATGTTTGGCGATCAGCGCAGACATATCGCTCGCCGAGGCAGCCAAAAACGCCGGCCAGAGAAAGGCCAAATTCGCTGACTGATGACCCGATGGTTCGTACATCCGATATCCGAATAGTTATGTCATTATACTGTCATCCGACCTGCACAGACCAACTTTGATGTGCGTCAACTAAGCTGTCGTCGATGCAGCCGAAAGTGCCCGCAGCTTGGCCGTAGCCGGGCTGTAGGTGCGGCTTTTTGGAGCGGCACGCTGAACAGGTGGTGATATGAAACGACCGTTCACCGTGATGCCCCACGGCGGTGCGCCGCAATCCGCGGCGGAGCGCGCAACTCATGACGCCGGTAAGTCAGCCGCGCCGGAAATATCGGATTTGGCCGCCGTTCCGCTTCCCGAACTCCTCCAACGGCTGCATTCCACAAGCACCGGCCTGAGTGCGTCCAGCGCCGCCGCTGTCCTCGAGGCGGTCGGCCCGAACCGGATCGACACGGCTCGGCGCAAGGGTCTGCTGTTCGCTTTCATCGGACGGTTGGGCAATCCTCTGGTCTTGATTCTGCTGTTCGCAGCGGCGGTATCGGCGTTCACCGGGGACGTTCCGAGCTTCGTCATTATCGCGGTCATCGTGCTGATGTCCGTGATCCTCGACGTAACGCAGGAGCGCCAAGCCCAAAATGCGGCCGAGCGTCTGCGCGAGCAGGTGTCGCTTTCCGCCAAAGTGCTTCGCGATGGCGGCGCAATCGACATTCCGGCGGCGGATATCGTTCCCGGCGATGTCATTCTCCTCGCCGCTGGCGATCTCATACCTGCCGACTCCCGGTTGATCGAAGCCCGCGACCTCTACGTCGATGAAGCGCTCCTGACCGGCGAGGCGTATCCGGCCGAAAAGGATGTGGCGCCGGCAAGCGGAGCGGCCGCAGGCGAGACCGCATTCCCGCTCAATCTGGTGTTCATGGGAAGCTCGGTTGTGAGCGGAACCGCCAAGGCGCTGATTCTAGCCACCGGGCGCAACGCCCAACTCGGCTCAATCGCCGGTGCGCTGCAGAAGCAGTCACCGCCTACGGCGTTTGCGGTTGGCATTCAAAAATTCGGAATGATGATCGTGCAGGCGACGATCTTTCTCGTCCTGTTCGTCGTTCTCGTCAATGTGCTGTTTCATCGAACGCTGCTCGAGTCCTTCCTGTTCGCGCTGGCCCTCGCGGTCGGACTAACCCCCGAACTTCTGCCGATGATCGTATCGGTCACCCTTGCACATGGCGCGACGCGCATGTCCCGCAAGCAGGTCATCGTGAAGCGCCAGTCGGCCATCGACGATCTCGGCAGCATGAACGTGCTTTGCAGCGACAAAACAGGGACACTGACGGAAGCCCGCATCAAGCTGGTCCGGGAAGTGGACTTCGGCGGGAACGACAGCGGCACAGTCATGCAGATGGCGCTGCTCAACGCCGCGTTTGAGACCGGGCTTAAGAGTCCGCTGGACGAGGCAATCCTCGCCGCCGGCAAGATCGACCTCGCGGCGTGGCGCAAGATCGACGAAGTACCGTTCGATTTCGAGCGGCGCCGAGTGTCGATCCTCGTCGAAGGCGAAGGCCGGCGTCTCATCATCGTGAAGGGCGCGCCCGAAGACATCCTTGGCCATGCCGCCTTTTATGAGCAGCAGGGAGCGCAGCCGCGTCCGCTCGACGCGGCTGCGCGCAAAACCGCCGAGGCGACATTCAACCGCTTCGGCGCGGAGGGCTACCGCGTTCTGGGGGTCGCGTGGCGAGAGGTCAAAGCGGACCACGAGAAGGCGAGTATCGCTGACGAGGCGGGTCTGACCTTCGCCGGCTTCCTCGCCTTTCTCGACCCACCGAAGGAAGGAGCCCGTGTAGCGCTGACGGCTCTCACCAATCTGGGAATCGCTTTGAAAGTGGTGACCGGCGACAATGAACAGGTCACCCGGCATGTGTGCGGCGAGCTCGGTCTGAATGTTGCCGGGACTTTGACCGGACCGGAAGTCGCGGCACTAACGGACGAGGCGCTATTGGCCAGGGTCGACGACACGACCTTGTTCTGCCGCGTAACGCCGCCCCAGAAATCGCGCATCATCAGGGCCCTGCGGCGCAAGGGCCATGTCGTCGGCTATCTCGGCGACGGCATCAACGACGCGCCGTCACTTCATGCCGCGGATGTCGGCTTTTCGGTAGACACCGCCTGCGATGTCGCCAAAGAAGCCGCGGCAATGATCCTTTTGCGCAAGGATCTCGGTGTACTTGCCGACGGCGTGCGCGAAGGTCGCAAGACGTTCGCCAACATCCTCAAATACATGATGATGGGCACGAGCTCGAATTTCGGCAACATGTTCTCCATGGCGGCTGGCGTTTTGTTTCTGCCGTTCCTGCCAATGCTGCCGACCCAGATTCTTTTGAACAATCTGCTCTATGACTTCTCGGAGACAATGATCCCGCTCGACAACGTGAGCGACGCCATGGTGGCGAAGCCGCGCCGTTGGGACCTCGACGTCGTCCGCAAGTTCATGTTCGTGTTCGGGCCGCTGAGTTCGATCTTCGACTTTGTCACGTTCGGCCTGCTGCTCCGGGTCTTCCATGCGGACGAGAAGCTGTTTCAGACCGGCTGGTTCGTTAAGTCGCTCTCAACGCAAGTTCTGGTGATCTTCATTATCCGCACGGCTTATCCCTTGCGGGATCCGCCGCATCCGGCGCTTGCAGCCAGCACCCTCTTGGCCTTCGCCGTGGCCGTTGCTCTGCCCTACTCGCCAATGGCGCCGTGGCTCGGCTTCGTACCGGTCCCCGCTCCCCTAATGGGTTCATTAGCGCTGGTGACCATTGCCTATCTGGTCCTCGTCTATTTCGTGAAGCGCTGGTTCTTCGCGCGCTATAAGTTGGACTAGGTGCTACGCGCAAAGGTTTGCTTTCGACGACGAGAGCAGAACATTCTCGGCCATGCCGAACACAGAATAGCGGTTGATGAGTCAGCTTTGATCCAGATCAAGGTTCCTGCCATCGCGGCGCTACACTTTGATTTCATGGAATGGAAGCCCATCTCTACCGCGCCGTTCGACCGCGAGCTTGAGCTGGCCGTCATTGAGAGAGACGGCCCACATGCGCTTGCCTTTGCATGCCGTCGCGTGGATGGCGGATGGATCGATGCGAAAACCAGGCTGGTGATCGAGGTGAATCCAACTCACTGGCGGGAGTGGCATGCGAAGTCTTAGCGCTTCGGATCGGTGGTGGAACGTTGCGCGCGTCGCTGTTGCCGTCGTATTGCTGGCGCCGACCTCACGGGCCTTGTTTGCACAGGAAAAGCCTAGTCCCCTGGAACGCCACGGCCGCACACTGGCCGAGCAAATGTGCTCACGGTGTCATGCCATCGGCAGGAGCGGATCAAGTCCGCATCGCCCGGCCCCTCCATTCCGCACACTAGAGAACCGGGTGGACCTCGACAGCTTCACGGCCCGGCTGCGCCAAGGTCTCGTCAGCGGCCACCCCGATATGCCGACGTTTCGCTTCACCCGCGAGGATGCGCGCGCGCTGACTGCGTATCTGCGGGCGATCCAGGGGCCATAGTTCCCCGCCTTCTGCTTGATCCAGATCAAGCTCGATAGAGACGAATTGGCCTAAGCAATCACGTGGATCCTTAAGAGGCGCCGTGCCATGACCAAACCAGTTCCTGACAAGGCCGAAGTAGCAATTGAATATCCGGACAAGCTTTATATTGGAACGTTCGAGCGGACGGCGCGTTTCGACGCCCATCTGGATGAAGTCGGAATTTCGCTCAGCCTGCATCGCGAGGGCCCGGCGGATACACGTAAGTCCGTTCGCATGCATTTCCACTATGCGCTGTTTGCCGAAATCCTGCGCGACCTGGCGAAGACTGTTGCCGCCATGCCCCCGGCCGATGACGCGCACCGCGATGCGTTGCGCGACGCCGCCAAGGCTCTCTATCTTGCGCTCAGGACCGAAGCGCAGAAAAACAAAGATAAGGACGATATCTCCAACATGACGCCCGACCAGGAAGTACGTCTTCTACATATCATGGAATAGCCGCCGATCGTAGCTTCCTGTCAGCGAGTTGATGCGGATAACGCTTATGAGGCCCGGCACGCTTCTCGGATCCTCTCAACGAGCGCGTTGCCGAGCAATGGCTTCTCCACAATAGGTACATCTGCCATCGCCGCGCGGGCGGTCAGCGCAGGATTGGCGTGGCTGATGAGCAGGATCGCCGGCGTCCGAACCTTCTGATCGCGCAATTTTCCTATCAGTTCCATTCCGGTCATGCCTGGCATTCTCTGATCGACGACAAAGCAGTCGCAGCTACCAAAGTCACCGGCATGGAAAAGCTCGGCGGCGCTGCCGTAGGCCCGCACCACAAAACCCTCTAATTCCAGCGAAAATTTAAGCGAGCCGCAAACCGCCGAATCGTCGTCAACTATTACAACCACCGGGGAGCGCCCCTGCATTTCGGACCGCAGCGCCGTTTCTATCGGTTGCACCTATAACCTCGCATCCTACGTTCGCTTTTATTGAAGAATGCAAGAATATCCGAGGCGCTGCATTGATATGCCTCAATTCACGGCAGCGTGTCCCGGGAGCAATTGCGGCGATGGCCCGGCAACCGGCCGCTCGCCGTTTCACTCGGAATTTACATCCCGACGATCAGCGCCATGCGCACGAGATCGGACAGGCTTCCCGCCTGCATCTTGTTCATCAGATTGGCCCGATAGATCTCTACGGTGCGCGGGCTGATGCCGAGGTCGTATGCGATCTGCTTATTGGCCCGGCCCGCCACCAGCCCGCCAAGCACGTCGCGTTCGCGATTGGAGAGGGCTGCGAGTTTGTTCTCGATCTCGGCTCGCTCGGTATGGCGTTTGGTCTCGCCGTCCTGCCTCATAAGGGCCGAGCGCACGCTTGTCAGCAGGACTTCATCGTCGAACGGCTTTTCCAGGAAATCCAAGGCACCGATCTTCATAGCCTCGACCGCAAGCGGCACATCGCCGTGGCCGGTGATCACAATCACTGGCATGGCGATCTTGAGCTCCTGCAAGCGCCGTAACAACTCGATCCCGCTCATGCCCGGCATTCTCACATCGGTGATAACGCAGCTTGCCCGCGCTTCGGGAAGCGCATCGAGGAAGGCCGCGGCCGACGGGTAAGTTCGCACCTCGATGTTGGCTGTGCGCAGCAGGAAAGCCAACGATTCCCGAAGGGCCTCATCGTCATCGATGACATGCACAATGCCCTTTTCAGACGGCATCGCCGACCTCCTCCTTGGTCACGGCGGGCAGCGTGAGGCCAAACACCGTACCGCCTCCGGGATTGGGCCGCGCGGTGATCGAGCCGCCATGGGCCTCGACGATGGTGCGCGAGATCGACAGGCCCACGCCCATGCCATGGCGTTTCGTGGTGATGAACGGCTGGAACAGTTGCGCGCTGATTTCAGGGGCAATCCCGGTCCCGGTGTCAGCGACGGCGATCTCCACCATGTTGTCCGCAATGACCGTCGCCGAGACGACAAGCTCGCGCCGCTCGGTGTCTTCCATCGCCTCGATGGCGTTGCGCATCAGATTGAGCAAGACTTGTTGGATCTGCACCTTGTCGGCCAGGACGGCATCGGCTTGCGGGTCGAACTCGAAGCGCACCCGTACGCCCCGGTCTTTGGCCCCGACCAGCGCCAGCGCGCTTGCTTCTTCCACGAGCTTCTTCACGTCTTCGACCCGCCGCTCGCTTTCACCCCGGGCAACGAAGTCGCGTAGCCGGCGGATGACCTGCCCTGCCCGCATCGCCTGTTCGGCCGCCTTATCCATGGCTTCGCGCAGGATCGTTGCGCGCTCATCGGAACTATCTTCGAGCAGCCGCCGCGATCCCTTCATGTAGTTGGCGATCGCCGACAGCGGCTGGTTAAGCTCGTGCGCAAGCGCGGACGCCATCTCTCCCATGGCGGTCAGCCTGGAAACGTGGACGAGTTCAGACTGCAATTCCTGGAGCCGCGCCTCGGTCTTCTGGCTCTCGGTGAGATCGCGGATGAATCCGGTAAAGAAACGCTGGCTGCCGGTTTTCATTTCGCCAACGTTGAGCTCGAGGGGAAACGTCGAACCGTCCCTGCGTTCGCCGACGACAACCCGGCCGATGCCGATAATTCGCCGCTCGCCCGTGCTCATGTAGCGTTGCAAGTAGCTGTCGTGACTCTCCCGATACGGCGCCGGCATCAGCATTTTGACGTTTTTGCCCAGAACCTCCGCAGCGCTATAGCCGAATAGCCGCTCCGCGGCCGCGCTGAAAGATTGCATAGTGCCGCGCTCGTCGATGACGATCATGGCATCGGGGATGGTGTCGAGAATTGACTTCATATGGGCTGCGCGGGCGAAAGCCTCGTCGGCGCTTGCCGCCGCTGCAAGACGCGAACGGCGCAACAAATCGCCGCGCCACGACGCGCCGCCGCCGACCAGGGCGAATACGAAAGCATTGACGATATCGGCGCTTACCAGAGCCCGATAATCGGCGACGAGAAACAGCCCGAGCAGCAGGCCAAGAATGGTCGCGAAGGCGCCCGGGCCCCACCCGCCGAATGCCGAGGCGATCAGAACCGCCGGAACGAAGAAAAGGTAAGACGCGGTACCTTCGAGCACCGACGCCAGCGCTATGCGAACGACCAACGCCAGCGCAATCGCAACAAGCGCAATACCATATTGTTTAATACTGCTGCGCGGAGCCGAAATGCTCAACGCCACCTTGGCGGCGTACGAACGTGGATGAGGCATGGCTTCCGTCATTGCAATACCGCTGATCGCTGCATTTTTGGGCCGCTTTTACGGCCCTGCATGCGATTGCGGGCTGTTTTTGCCCTACGGGATATCCCTTATGGACAATATCTGAATTTCTCAACTATGGGGCGCCGATTATCGATACCTCCAGACGCTCACGGAGGAAGACAACCATGCTCGCGCAAGCCCCCATCCGAACCAGTCAATTCCGCCCGTTTGTGCCGGCGGCCCGCAATCCGGCACCGGTTTCGAGTGATACCCTCGACAATCACGAGCCCCTCGCCCAATCGATGCAGCTGATGGGCGCGGTGATGTCGTATCCGCGCAATACCGAAATTTTCGGCGAGAATGAGCCAGCCGACTACGTCTACAAAGTCATCAGCGGCGGCGTGCGCACCTACAAAATCCTCAGCGACGGCCGCCGTCAGATCGGCGGATTTTATCTGCCCGGTGACGTTTTCGGGCTCCAGTTTGCCGACGAGCACACCTTTTCGGCCGAGGCCATCAGCGATACCAAGGTGCAAGTGGTCAAACGCAGCGCACTCACGACGCTCGCCGGGCGAGATGCCACGATTGGCCGCGAGCTCTTCGATCTCACCAGCCGCGAGCTGCGGCGGATGCAAAACCGCGTGCTGCTGCTGGTGAAGAGCGCGCAGGAACGCGTCGCGAGCTTCCTTCTGGAAATGGCGGAACGCGCTGCCGCCGGCAACATCGTCGAACTGCCGATGTCGCGGCAGGACATCGCCGATTATCTCGGCCTGACCATCGAAACCGTCTCGCGCACGCTGACGGGTCTGGAAACCGCCGCGGCGATTGAAGTACCGACATCGCGGCGCATCGTGCTGCGCAATCGCTCGGCGCTGAACCGCCTGAACGGCTGACCAGCCGCGCTGTACCTACCCAATTGTTCGATCTTGTAATGGAGAAGACCATGCAAGTCCGTGATGTGATGACGCGGAACGTCATTTCCATAGCGGCCGGTGAACCGGTCCTGAATGCGGTGAATACGATGCTGCAAAACAGGATCAGCGGCCTGCCGGTCGTAGACGCGCAAGGCAGCCTCGTTGGTATGGTGACGGAGGGTGACTTTTTGCGGCGTGGCGAGATCGGCACGCAGCGCCGGCGGCCGAAATGGCTCGAATTTCTGGTCGGTCCAGGGCGCCTTGCCGACGAATACGTCCACGCCTCAGGACGGAAGGTCGAGGAGGTGATGACCACCGATCCCGTGACCGTTTCCGAGGACGATTCGCTCGAGACAGTGGTCGAGTTGATGGAGCGCCGCCGCATCAAACGGCTTCCCGTCCTGCGTGACGGCAAAATGGTTGGCATTGTCAGCCGCGCCAATCTCATGCACGCTCTGGCGAGCCTCGCACGCGAATTGGAAACACCGCCAGCGGTGACTCCGCGATCCGCGACCGGGTTTTGGCGGCGTTCGAGAAACAACGGTGGGCGCCCCAGGTCAATGTTGTTGTCAAAGACGGAGTCGCCGAATTGTGGGGCACGATTATGGATGAGCGCGAACGTCGCGCGTGCCTGATCACAGCGGAGAACGTCGCCGGCGTCACCGAAGTGCACGATCATCTGGTTTGGGTCGAGCCGATGTCCGGTATGGCGTTTCCGTCGTCCGAGGACGAAGCTAAGCTGCAAGCGGAAGCACAAAATGCCGTCCACTGAAGGCGGGCGCCGCCTTTTACGCCGCTTTCTGACCTTAGGGCAGCTCATGTCTTTCACTTTTGCCAAACGCCGCATCGCTTGCTGCATACTCGGAGCGATGGCGCTCTCGATTTCGCTGCCGCAGTTCGCGATAAGCGCAGAAGCGCTCTCGCCCGCTGCACAAAGAGGCCAGGTCTTTGTACTTACCCATTGTTCGCGTTGCCACTCGGTCGACAAAGTAACCGAAAGCCCGCTCAAGATCGCGCCGCCGTTTCGCACCCTGCATCAGCGCTATCCGGTCGAAAGCCTGCAGGAATCACTCGCCGAAGGCATTGTCACCGGGCATCCGACGATGCCCGAGTTCCGGCTTGATCCAGGCCAGATCGCGGACGTGATCGCCTATTTGAAATCGCTAGAGTGATGAGCCGGGACTGTGTTCTCCGCCTGGGCGTTCCAATGTGCGCGCGTAAGCGCTGCACCAATCAAAGGATCAGGAGGAAGCTACAAGAGCGGCTGACGTATTAAAAATGTCCGCCTATCCACGAGCAGCCCCCGACATTGATCTGCATCAACGCGGCGAACCACTGTTCGTGTTCGTAAGCACGTTCAGCTCGTTTAAGCCTTCGGGGTGACTTATGGTGCAATCGCACACACAACCAACAAAATATATGAGCTTCGGCGAAGGCGGCACGGCCGCAGCCTTCGCGTTACTCGCGATTTACGCGATTGTGGTGGCGGCCAAAGCCTACACACCGGAATTTGCTTTCCACGCCTATCTGTTCGCCGCGGGAAGCGTGGCGGCCGTCTTTGCGATCCTTAATCGCTACTTCGATCCCGGTCATGGACCGGCGCCGCTCACGATCGATGGCAGGCCTAACTACAATATGGGGCCGGTCAAGCTGGCTACCATCCTGGCGGTGTTCTGGGGCATTGCCGATTTACGGTCGGCTTGTGGATCGCGCTCGAACTCGCTTTCCCGGCGCTCAACTTCGATCTCTCGTTCATCTCGTTCGGGCGGCTGCGGCCGTTGCACACCTCCGCGGTGATCTTCGCCTTCGGCGGCAACGTGCTGGTCGCTACGTCGTTCTACGTGGTGCAGCGCACCTGCCGCGCGCGGCTGGTCGGCGATCTGGCGCCCTGGTTCGTCGTGCTGGGTTACAATTTCTTCATTATCATCGCCGGCACCGGCTATCTTCTTGGCATCACCCAATCCAAAGAATATGCCGAACCGGAATGGTACGCCGACCTTTGGCTCACCATCGTCTGGGTCGTGTATCTCTTGGTTTATCTCGGCACCCTGATGCGGCGCACCGAGCCGCACATCTACGTCGCCAACTGGTTCTATCTCGCCTTTATTCTCACCATCGCGGTCCTTCACCTCGGCAATAACGCCGCCCTACCGGTGTCGATGTTTTCGCCGAAGTCGTACATCGTCTGGTCGGGCGTGCAGGATGCCATGGTGCAGTGGTGGTACGGCCACAATGCCGTGGGCTTTTTCCTCACCGCCGGCTTTCTCGGCATCATGTACTACTTCATCCCGAAACGCGCCGAACGGCCGATCTACAGCTATCGGCTCTCGATCATTCACTTCTGGGCGCTGATCTTTCTCTACATCTGGGCGGGGCCGCATCACCTGCATTACACGGCGTTGCCGGACTGGACGCAAACACTTGGCATGACCTTCTCGATCATGCTCTGGATGCCGTCGTGGGGCGGCATGATCAATGGACTGATGACGCTCTCAGGCGCGTGGGACAAGCTGCGCACCGATCCCGTGCTGCGCATGATGGTGCTGTCGGTCGCCTTCTACGGCATGTCGACCTTCGAAGGTCCGGTGATGTCGGTGAAAGCGGTGAACTCGCTGTCACACTACACTGACTGGACCATCGGCCACGTTGATTCCGGCGCGCTCGGCTGGGTCGGCTTCGTCTCCTTCGGCGCGATCTATTGCCTGGTGCCGTGGCTGTGGAACCGCCCGCTCTATTCGCTCCGACTGGTCGGCTGGCATTTCTGGATCGCGACCATCGGCATCGTCGTCTACATCACGTCGATGTGGGTTGCGGGCATCCTCCAGGGATTGATGTGGCGCGCCTACACCCCGCTCGGCTTCCTCGAATCTTCGTTCCGTCGAGACCCGTGGAGGCGATGCATCCGTTCTACATCATCCGCGCCATCGGCGGCGCCTTGTTTCTGGTCGGCGCACTGATCATGGTCTTCAATCTGTGGCGAACGATCTATCAGCGTGAACAGCTCGCGCCGGTCGTAAGCATGGCCCCGGCCGAGTTGGAGCATCGCTCATGGCAACTTCTACACATCGCTGTGGCAGAGACACTGGATCCTCGAGCGCAACTCCATCCTGCTCCTGCTTGGCATCCTGATCGTGATCGCGATCGGCGGCCTGGTCGAGGTGGTGCCGCTGTTCTATTTGCGCAGCACCATCGAGGCCGCGCCCGGCATGCGGCCGTATACGCCGCTCGAGCTCGCCGGCCGCAACATCTACGTGCGCGAGGGTTGTTATCTGTGCCATTCGCAGATGATCCGCGCGCTGCGCGACGAGGTCGAGCGCTACGGTCACTACTCGCTCGCCGCCGAGAGCATGTACGATCACCCGTTTCAGTGGGGCTCAAAGCGCAACGGCCCGGACTTGGCTCGGGTTGGTGGCAAGTACTCCGACGACTGGCACCGTGACCATTTGATGGACCCACGCTCGGTCGTTCCAAAGTAATCATGCCGGGCTATCCGTGGCTGTTCACGACCGATCTCGATTTCAGCCATATCGCCGAGGACTTGAAGGTGCAGGCGTTGCTCGGCGTGCCGTACACGGACGAAATGATCGCCAATGCGCTTGCCGACGTGCGCACGCAAGCGACAACGGACGCACCCGACGCCGCCGCGCTGACAATGCGCTATCCGAAAGCGCAGGCGCGGAACTTCTCCGGCAAGGCCGGCCGTGTGACCGAAGCCGATGCGCTGATCGCGTACTTGCAAATGCTGGGGACGCTGGTGAACTTCAAGCTTTACGACGACAAAGCCAATATCCGCTGAGGAGAGAACCGTGTCGCCGACTTACCAATTCTTCTCAGAAATCGCCCAGACGTGGGGACTGGTCTACTTTGTTATTCTCTTCATTATTGTGCTGATCTACGCGCTATGGCCCTCGCGCGCGCGCCAACAGCAATTTGATAAATCGGCGCGCATCCCGCTGCGAGAGGACTGAACAATGGCTGATGCAAAAAAATCCGAGCACAACCCGGCGGCAAAAGTCGGCACTACCGGCCACGAATGGGACGGCATTCAGGAGCTGAACACGCCACTGCCGCGCTGGTGGCTGTGGCTGTTCTACGCCGACGATCGTGTGGGCGATCAGCTACTGGATCGTCTATCCGGCGTGGCCGCTGGCCTCCTCCTACACCTAACGGTGTGTTCAACTGGCACACCCGCAGCGCCGTCGCCGAGCAACTAGCCGCACTCCAACAGGAGCGCGGCCCGATGGTGGCGCGGCTCGGGGCGTCTTCGCTGCAGGAGATCGAGGATTCGACGCCGGACTTGCTGGACTTTGCTCGTGCGCTTGGCACGCCGCGCTTTTGCTGACAATTGCGCGCCTTGTCATGGCGCGGGGGGCACCGGCGCGAAAGGCTACCCGAACCTCAACGACAATAATTGGCTCTGGGGCGGCAAGCTCAAGACATCGCGCAGACGATCCAGGCACGGCGCGCGTGCCGGAGACGACAACGGCCATCAGGATTCGATGCCGGCCTTCGGCCGCGACGGCATGCTCAAGCGCGGCCGAAATTTCTGCGGTCGCCGATTACGTCCGCTCGCTCTCCGGCCTTCAAGCCGAGCCCGGCGCCGATCTTGCACGCGGCGCCAAAATCTTCGCCGACAATTGCGCCGTGTGTCACGGCCCGCAGGGCAAGGGCAATCACGAACTGGGCGCGCCAAATCTCACCGACAATATCTGGCTCTACGCGCCGGACAAGAAGACCATCATGGAGGGAATTTTCAACGGACGCGGCGGCATCATGCCGGCCTGGGGCGGCAAGCTGGACGACGTCACCATCAAGGCGCTCGCCGTCTATGTGCACACTTTCGGCGGCGGGGAGCAGTAACGAATGTGTCCCGATTCCGATATCGCGCTCGGAATGCAAGACCCAGCCGCGCAGCAGGGGCAGCATCCACTCACTGCGCTGGTCGATGATGCTGCGCGCACGCCGGCTCCGTCCCGCACTTCGAACCGGAGCATTCGGACGACGACGAGCCGCTCTACGCCGCACGCAAGAAGGTCTACCCGCAAAGCGTAAGCGGCACGTACCGGCGCGTGAAATGGGCGGTGCTGTTCGTCACGCTCGGCATCTATTATCTGCTGCCAT
>CAVWYW010000011.1:0-147810 GCA_963759345.1 uncultured Alphaproteobacteria bacterium | reverse complement strand
CGCCGCCGGCCAGATAGCTCCACAGAGGCTCATCCCGCAGCCGCGCCGTGTGGCCGGTAATGCGCTTGCCCGAGCGGATCGCCGCGACCTGCTTGCGCGCCGACCATTCATCAAGGTCGAAGGGATTGGATTTGCCAAGCGTCGCGGCATTCGACCATTGCACGCGCGCCTCGATCTCGGCGTCTTCCACCTTTGCTCCGCCTAATTCGAGCGCCGGCGTCCGCGGGACGCGGTGCGAAACCTGTCTGAAAATGCGAAGCGGCGTACTCGTCCGGCCAACTATGTCGAGGCCCTCTGTCCCCAGTACGTTGGCAATGCAGTTGGCGTCGGCGAGCAAGGCGGTGGTGCCGCGGGGAACTGTCAGGCGGGCAAGCTCTCCCGGCGTGAGCATCGTGTATTCGACATGGATGTGCACGTCGATGAAGTTCGGAGCGACGAACTGGCCCTTTGCATCGAGCGTCTTTTTTGCCGCAAATCGCCGTGGCGGCGTCACTGCCGCGATATGGCGTCCGGCGATAACGACGTCGCGTTCGAGAATTTCCCCCGTGTGCAAAGCCAGGACCTTGCCCCCGTGAATGATCAGATCCGGCTCTGCGCGTCCCGCAGCGACCTCGCGCAAATGCATGAGCTCGGCGACGCTCGGCGCCAACTCCGCGCCGATGAAAGCAGCATGCTGGGAAGATGAGTGCGACATAAGCGGGTTCACGCAGCGTAATCCGAGTGTTGCCCAACCGCCATGGCCTTGCCGATCCGGGCTGCGTCGAGCGGTTCGGTTCGAAGGTCCAGCTCGTCGACGATCTTTCCGGCGCTGAGCACGACAATGCGATCGGCAACCGCGACCAGTTCGTCAAGATCGGCCGAGATGATAACAATCGCGGCGCCGCGTGTCGCCGCATCGATCAACGTATTGCGGACCGCTGCGGTCGCCGCGAGGTCGAGCCCCTGGGTTGGACTGTGAGCGACGATGACGGCGGGACCACGTTCGAGCTCGCGGCCGACCACCAGTTTCTGCTGGTTGCCGCCGGACAAGTTACTGGCGCGGAGGCCCGGCGCAGACGGCCGAACCGAAAAGCGGCGGCAGACCTCCGTGCCATAGCGGAATTCCTGGCGTGGAACCCGCAGGCCCGCCCGCTGGAACGCGCGCTCCGGGAGCCGCAACAAGCTCGCATTGGTCGCCACGCTGAGTTCCGGCACAATACCGGTCGCACGCTCGTCGGGAATGTAAGCGAGCTTGAGCCGCGCTGCCCGCTTTGCTGCACCGGTAACGTCGATACGGTCGAGCACGACGCTTCCGCGCGTCGGACGCAAAGTACCCGAGAGTATAGACGCAAGGGCCGGTTGCGCTGAGCCCGCGACGCCGGCAATACCCAAAATCTCCCCACCTTGGACCGCTATTGTGACGTCGTTGAGTATGGCGGCGTCATTGTTGGCAAATGAAATTCCCGTTGCGACGAGACGCGCCGTGTTGCTTCGGCGATGATCGGATTGACGCACTGTCAGCGAACGCTCCCCAATCATTAAGTGCGCCAGTGACCCAGCGTCGAGCTCGCGCGCCCGCCCGAGATGGACGACGCGGCCACCGCGCAACACCGTGACCACGTCGGCGCAGCCTAGCACCTCGCCGATCCGGTGAGTCACCAGGCCGATGCCAACGCCGCTCGCCGCTAACTCCCTCAGACAGCGCACCAGCAATTCGACTTCGCGCGGTCCCAGCAGCGAAGTCGGCTCGTCCAGAAGCAGAAAGCGTGCATCCTGCGCCAAGGCCACAAGTAATTCGCCCATTTGGCGTTCGACGACACTCAGCCGCGCAGTTGGAACATCGAGCGGGACCATGATCCCCGTACGTCCCGCCGCCGCCTTGAGCTTTGCGCGCGCGCCACGCACGTCGGCCCGCAGAACTTTCGCACCAAGCAGATCGTTCTCGACCAGGCTCAACGCACCAATCAAGGACAAAGTCTGCGGGAGAAAGCCGATCCCCGCGTCGATGGCGTCCTGGCGCCGACGAAGCACGACGCGGCGCTCGTCGATCAGAATTTCGCCGGCATCGGGCATTTGCGCGCCCGCGAGAATTTTGGCCAGCGTCGATTTGCCTGCGCCGTTCTCGCCTACTATGGCGTGGACTTCACCGGGACCCAGATTGAAATTGGCATCGGCAAGCGCCCTCACCGTCCGGAAGGACTTGGTGAGTCCGCTCGCCGAAAGCCCGATCACGCCCACGTCTAACGCTATTTCGCAGGACCGTAAAAGTCGGGCAAGGTCTTGGCGCCGCTTGCGAGCTGGCCGACCAATGCGTCGACCTGCTTTTGCAGGTCCGCAGGCACGCGCTTATCAATGTCATTTATCGGCGTCAAAATCAGTCCGTGATTGGCCAATCCCGAAACAAAGAACTTCTTGCCGAAGCTGCCGCCTTTCACGGCGTCAACGTAGGCCTTGAAGGTCGGATACATATCGAGCTCGACGCTGACGATATTCACCTTCTTCGCGAGACCTCCGGCGCTGCCGGTGACGCCGAGTGTGTGGATATTGGCCTGCTCCGCCGCCGCTGCAACGCCGTTGCCGATTCCATCGCCAGACGTCCACACCAATTGGGCGCCTTGGCCGATCAGCCCCTTCGTCGCCTCCGCGGCCTTCTGCACGTCGTCAAAGGAGCCGGTGAAGACTTCTACTACTGTCGCAGACGGATCGGTTTCCTGCAGCCCGGCTTTGAATCCCTTGTGAGCGGCCAGGATGAAGGGAAGCTGCGGGCCGCCGACTGCACCTACCTTGGCTACGCCGGTTTTGCCGGCGCCCCAGCCCGAAAGGTAGCCTTGCTGGGCAAAGTCATAGGTCCAGCCGTCGGAGTTGGCAGTTAGCTTGCCGGCAAGATCGGGGCCGCCCGACGCGGCGAAGTGCACTTTTGGAAAATCCTTGGCAACGGTGAGGATCGGTTCTGAAAGCTCGATGCCGTGACCGATGATGAGATCATAGCCGCGTTGGGCATATTGACGGATCACCGGCTCGGAGCTTGCTGGGTCTCTCTGCTTTTCCCGGAGTTCAAACGTAATCAGTCCCTCGTCGGCTAATTTTTTCACGCCTTCGAGCGCGACTTGATTGAAAGAGCCGTCATTCGCCAGCCCGGGAACGAGGATCGCGACTTTGAGTTTCTCGGCCGCCACAGCGCCGCCGGCGGAAAAGCCGAGCAAGATAGCGAGCGCGAGACCGGAGACGAATTGCAAGCGCGAGTGTTTTAACATGGCAGAGCCTTTCTGATGGTTACTTGGGCGAAAATGAAAGCGATCTTTGCCTCGACAGGCTGATTGACCATGGATCGAGGCTGGGTCCGTCGAATTGTTCGGACAGGCGATGTCGCAGCGCCGCCACGGCGCCGCTGCGTATTTCGACGCACGGATCGAGTACGGCGTCGTGCACGCCCAAACGGTCGGCCGCGATGCAAACAAGCCGCAGTGATCCGTAAGAAAAGACTGGAAAGAAGCCAGACAGTCGCCCGTGACGGATCGCAGCCACGATGACCGCGGAAGCCAGAAAGCCACTTGGCGGTTCTGTCCGATCGCACGGCATTCCCGGCGGACAGTCTATATGTCGCAGTGACCCGTCCGACTGGATAATCAGACTCTCCCGGCTCGGCAGCATGCCCGCGGGTGCACCGCCTTGGAGCACGAACAAATTCCCGTGCCGTTCGAGCCTGACATGTTCGATGTACGTCGGCTCTGTCTTTGTTCCGCTCAGAACGAATTGCGGTCCCCAGGATCTGGCTATCGCTATGATGTCGACCGATGATGCCGCCTCGACGGCGGTGGCGGACGTAATACCGATAATGCCGATTGTCAGGGTCCACCACTTCACCATGACCTCAGCTCCGCCAGCAGATTGCGCTTGATGGAATCCGGAGCGAAGCTTGCTTCGATCGAGGTGCGCGCAACGCCTCGCACATCATCGTTTGACCAACTAAACGCTGCAGCACACCCCGCATACTCTTCCTCGATTGTGAGCTCGAGGAGCGCCGGATCGTCGGTGTTGATTGACACCGGCACACCGGCGCGTCGCAATCGGTCGATCGGGTGCTCCGCCAGTGACGGATAAAGGCCAAGCGTGATGTTGGAGGTTGGGCAGATGCCGAGCGGAATGGATCGCTTTGCTAGAAGCTCGACGACGCTTGGGTCTTCGATGGCGCGTACACCATGGTCGATGCGGTCGGCCCTCAAGAGCTCCACGGCGTCCCGCACGCCTTCTGGGCCGCTAGATTCCCCGGCATGGACCGTACGCTTCAAGCCGGCAGCTTCGGCGCGGCGAAACGCATCAGCAAAGCGCGGGCCGGTCCGTCCGGCTATTGCCTCGTTGCCGTCAATGGACAGAGCGACTACCCGGGGATGCCGAAGCGCGACCAATAACTCCACGAGTTCGGCAGCCTCGTCAGCCATTTGCGTACGCAGCAAGCTGATGCAGAGCCCGACTGGCGGCAGCCCGTCTTGTTCGGCGGCGGTAAAGCCGCCATCGAGCGCATCTATCAGTTCCGGAATGCGCTTCGACCAATTTTGCCAATGGGTGGGATTAATGATGACATCCGCGTAGCCAGTGCCGCTCGTCGCCAAGCGTTCGCTGAAGCGCCGCGCCAGCGAGGCCAGTTGTTCTCGTGTGCTCACGAGGCCGCAAACCCAGTCTAGGAATTCCAGAAATTCCTTGAGCCCGTCAAAGCGTAATAACTGATCACGCGGCCGAGGTAGCGCAGCGCCACCCTCCGCCGCTAGCCGGACGATATCCTCGATCTCGAAACAACCTTCGAGATGGACGTGAATTTCCGCTTTTGGCAGGGCCACGAACCCCCCACGCACGTACCCTCCTTGTCACCCGGCATCCCAGCTGAGCAAAACCCCGCATTTCCCGTAACGAAGAGTGGCAGCACCTACCGCATTCGTCAATTCTAAAGCCCAGCAGGTTGGAGCGGCGCGAAGCACACTTAAGCGTTTCCCATGGTGATGATCGGCCAGCGTAGCTTTGAAGGATGAACACCCGACCGTGCCAGCCGCCCCGCAAAGCCAAGCAGCGGCAGGCGCAAGGCACGAACGTTTCGTTCCCTCAAGCCATTCCCAAATGACGCACTTCTTGTTATCGTCGAGAGTATTCCAACGACAGTGGAGGGAACGATGGCGCTACGGCGGTTTGTCATTGAAAGAGACATTCCAAAGGTCGGCACCTTTGAGCGCGAGCAGCTCCGCGGGGCTGCGGCCAAGTCGAATGAGGTGCTGCATCAGCTCGGGCCCGACATCCAGTGGGTGGAGAGTTACGTTGCCGACAACAAGACGTTCTGCGTGTATCTCGCCAAGGATGAGGCGATCATTCAAAAGCACGCGGAAATAAGCGGCTTCCCCGCGACCAAAATCACCGAGGTGAAAAAGATAATCGACCCGACGACCGCAGCATCCTGAGCACTACGCTTCGGTCATGACCTCCGGCATGTTCTGTGGGCCGAATCGGCGACGGTTCTTCCTTATCCGGTCGCGCGAGCGGCAGTTGCCGTTGGCTTCGGCGAGGAGGCCTGAGAAGCTCCACATACGGCAAAGCGGGAAGTGCTGGATGCTTTAAATCTTGTCGGCCGGCGCTAAGGTCGAACGAGGAATGTAACGCCGAGATGAGGTACAGGGACCCGACGCTTGCCGTGTGAACTCCGTGCGAATAAGGCAAAACTCACACGGCGGCGGATTGGATTACCCCGCTATCACGCGTAAATACCTGATTGTGTGTGGCTATTTTGGTGGGCGCACAAGGACTCGAACCTTGGACCCGCTGATTAAGAGTCAGCTGCTCTACCAACTGAGCTATGCGCCCTAACCGAGAATGACCAAAGGTCAGGTACTGCCACCGGGCGACACGATCAGGCCGATGGCTGGGACCGCGCGCGAGCCACCATTTAGGGCATTGCATCCGGGATTCCAAGCGGGGAAAATCGCTGCACAGGATTCGCCCGTAAATCGGAAATTTGGCCATCCGCACGCTGATACTCATCGCCTGTTGGCTTGCGGCGGCGGTTGGCTCGGCTGCCGCGCAGGCGCCCGTGGTCCGCGGTATCACCATTACGCACGCCGGCCCCTATACGGCGGAGACCAAGAGCGCGCCGGCCCAGTCCGGGCAGGAATCTCCGACCGGCACCGTCGGCACCGATACCAACTGGCACTTCGAGTCGGATTCGACCGATGTGCTCGGCAAGGTCGGCACCCAATTCGGAGTTGAATTCCGCATCGACGGCGGGCCGCGCGAAGACAGCGTAACGCTCTATCTCACGCTCATGTTTCCGCCGCAGGGAATGCACAATCCGAATGCCGGCAAGACCATGCACACCGCGAAGATCGCGTTTTCCAATATGAAAAACGGCGCGCTGTGCGTTGTCGGCTACGGCTTCGACAACGAGTGGGAAATCGTGCCGGGCGTGTGGACCGCGCAAATCTGGTATCAGGATCACATGCTGGCGGAGCGAAGCTTTACGATTGGCAAGGTGGAATGACGAAGCTTTGCTGCGCTCCAATAGCTGAGCTTAAACACACGGATCTGGGCAAGAGTTCTAAGGCGTATCGTGCGCTCCCAGCAAGACCCGCTCCACTCGCTGGTTTCGTCTGCTTCCGCCTTTTCTCATCAGCGCAAGAATGCCCTCGCTTTTGCCAGTGCCCGGCGCCTTGTGTCCCATGCCGCGACGACCTAACCTGCCTGTGCATGCAACGAGGGGCGTGCCGTGCGATTTCCAGTCGCGCTTATTGTGGGCCTTGCAACTGCGATTGTCAGCGCTGCCGGGGCGAATGGTCAGGTATCTAATGACGTCGTGAAAATCGGCGTCCTCAACGACCAATCGGGGCTCTACGCCGATCTCGGCGGTCCAGGCTCTGTCGTCGCGGCACGAATGGCCATCGCCGACGCCGGGGGTACCGTGCTCGGCAAGCCGGTCGAAGTGATATTCGCCGACCACCAGAACAAAGCCGACATCGGGGCCGCGATCGCCCGCCAATGGTTCGATGCCGAGAAAGTCGACATGGTCATCGGCTTCGACAATTCCGCCGTAGCGCTCGCCGTCGAGCAACTCGCCGCGGAGCGGAATCGGATCGCCATTGCCGGTGCAGTCGGCAGCATGGCGTTCACCGGCAAAGCGTGCACGCCGACCGAAGCGTCGTGGATGTATGACAGCTACGCACTGACGACGAGCCTCGCCCGATCGGTGGTCGCCGCAGGCCGCGATACCTGGTTTTTCCTCACTGTCGATTATGCATTCGGCCATTCGCTCGAAGCCGATGCGACGAGAGCGGTGCTCGCCGCCGGCGGAAAAGTGCTCGGCAGCGTCCGCCATCCCCTCAATACGTCCGACTTCAGTTCCTACCTCCTGCAAGCGCAGGCGTCGGGGGCGAAAGTCGTGGCGTTTGCCAATGGCGGCGGCGACATGATCAACGCCATCAAACAAGCCAATGAGTTCGGCCTCATACGCGGCGGCCAGAGTGTCGTTTCGCTCCTGGTATTTATTTCCGACGTTCACAGCATGGGACTGCAAACCGCTCAGGGCCTGAAATTTGTAACCGCCTTCTATTGGGACCGCGACGAGGAAAGCCGTGCCTGGTCGAAGCGATTCTTTGAGCGGCACAAAGCGATGCCCACCATGGCCCAAGCCAGCGTCTATTCCGCAATCCGTCATTATCTGAAGGCGATTGCCGCCGCCGGCACGGACGAAGCCAAAGCGGTGATGGCCAAGATGCGCGACATCCCGGTCAACGATTTCTATGCCAAAAACGGCCGGCTCCGCGAAGACGGCCGTTTGGTCCACGACATGTATTTCGCCGAAGTGAAGAAGCCCTCGGAATCGAAAGAGCCCTGGGATGACTACAACATTCTCGGCGTCATTCCGGGGGCCAGCGCATTCCGATCGCTGGAAGAAGGCGGCTGCCCGTTGGTGCGGCAGTAAGCGTCTTGGTCGTTAAGCTTATTGGTCGCCGTTGCCGGGCTTGACCCGGCAATCCATTTTGTTTTCCGCACCGAGGACGGATCAACGGATCTCGGCGCATTGCGCCGGCCCGCTGATCACACAAGGCGTCACCCTACATCCGTCGAATGGAGGCGGCGTTCTTCTGGCTGGCCCCGCAGACGGCGGACCATCAACTTGTTCAGCGCTGCGAGATAAGCCTTGGCCGAGGCGACGAGCGTGTCCGGATCGGCGCCCTTGGCTGTTACCGAGCGGCCGTTCTCCGACAAGCGCACTGAGACTTCCGCCTGCGCGTCGGTGCCTTCGGTCACCGCGTGCACCTGATAGAGCTCCAGCACCGCGTCGTGCGGCACCATCGCCTTGACGCAATTGAATACGGCATCGACCGGGCCATTGCCCTCGCACTCCTCGATCAGCGACTTGCCGTCGATGTCGAGCTTCATGGTGGCGCGTTGCGGTCCGCGAGTACCGGCAATCACCGAGAGCGACACAAGCTTGATGCGATCCTGCGCGGTCGCGATCTCCTCGTCGACCAGCGCTTCGATGTCCTCGTCGTAGACGTGCTTCTTGCGGTCGGCGAGCGCCTTGAAGCGCACGAAGGCTTCTTCGAGCTGGTTGCCGCCGAGGTGATAGCCGAGCTCCTCGAGCTTATGCACGAACGCGTGACGCCCGGAATGTTTGCCCATGACCAGGGAGGTCTGCTTCACACCGACGTCCTCGGGCACCATGATCTCGTAGGTCTGCGTATGCTTGAGCATGCCGTCCTGGTGGATGCCGCTCTCATGGGCGAACGCATTCCGCCCGACGATCGCCTTGTTGTACTGCACGGGGAACGAGGTGACCGCCGAGACAAGCTTGGACGCCCGCGTCAGCATCTTGGCGTTGACGCCGGTCCAGAACGGCATCACATCGTTGCGCACCCGCATGGCCATCACGACTTCTTCGAGCGAGGCGTTGCCGGCACGCTCGCCGATGCCGTTGATGGTGCATTCGATTTGCCGCGCGCCGGCGCGCACGCCGGCGAGCGAGTTCGCCACCGCCATACCAAGATCGTCATGGCAGTGCACCGAGAACCGCGCCTGATCGGAGTTCGGCACGCGCTCGCGCACCATCTTGATGAGCGAAAAGTATTCCTCCGGCACCGAATAACCAACGGTGTCGGGAATGTTGATGGTAGTGGCGCCGGCCTTGATCGCGGCCTCAACACAACGGCACAAAAAGTCGTGCTCGGTGCGGGTGCCGTCCTCGCTCGACCACTCGACGTCGTCGGTGTGGCCGCGCGCCCGCGTCACCTGGGCGATCACCATCTCATAGACTTCGTGCGGCTCCTTCTGGAGCTTGTATTTCATGTGTACCGGCGAGGTGGAGAGAAACGTGTGAATGCGCCGGCGCTCCGCCGGCCTGATCGCCTCGGCGCAGCAGTCGATGTCCTTGAACGCGGCGCGGGCGAGCCCGCAGACCACGGCATTCTTGGTGCGTTTGGCGATCTCGTGCACGGCAGCGAAATCCCCATCCGAGGCGATCGGAAAGCCGGCTTCGATGATGTCGACGCCCATCTCGTCGAGCAAAGCGGCGACTTCAAGTTTCTCTTCGTGCGTCATGGTCGCGCCGGGACATTGCTCGCCGTCGCGCAAGGTGGTGTCGAAGATGACGACGCGGTCCTTATCGGATTGGGCTGGAGTGTTCATTGGTCAGATCCTTCTCGTCTGCGCCAGGTCCCTCCGGAGGTAGGGAGGGGGTAGGCGCTCGTGGGTTCGGTAGCTTCTCGCCGACCCCTGAGTGCCCAGGCGCAAATGCCCAGCCGGCCCTCAGGGGGCAATAAGGAGCAGGAGCCCGCCGAGAATGAGGGCAGCGCCGGGACCAGCCTTGCCGGCTGCCCGTTCGATCGCATTGAACTCGTCGCGAATCGACATGCGCTTCCTTTGGCTTCAAGGTTGCGGAGAAGGGTAAAGACCGCATTAAGCCTTAAAGTCGCGGCCCTTGTAACGGATAGATCGCCGGCCGCGCAAGACCCTTGCTGTGCAGATGGGGGCTGCTGCGATACAATCAAAAAAATGACAGGGAGGCTGACCTATGATCGTCGAATACGTCCAGTTCAAATATCCGGCGGGCTGGACCCGTGAGCAGATTTTGGACGATGCGCGCCCAACCGCCGTCAAATGGCGGGCCAACGAGGAACTCATCCGCAAGCATTATATTGCCGGCGACAACGGCGCGGGCGGCGCGTTTTACATCTGGCCCTCGAAGGAAGCTGCGCAACGCGGCCACAATGCCGAATGGCGCGCCAATATCGAAAAGCGAACCGGCTCCACGCCCGTGATCACGTATTTCGACTTGCTGATGATCGTCGACAACGAAGCCGGGACCACGACTGAGTTTCCGGCGAATGTCGGCCCCCCAGCGCAGACCTGCGTCAGAAATTAATGATGGCAGCGATTCGTCGCGAAGGCTTCATGCAGGGCTTCTTCAGCCCCTGGTTCGCCATTTGAACAATTCCGTCCGCCAAAACGCCGTCGCCCCCATGCAACGAATCTTAGCTGGATAAAGCGCGCGTTTACTGCCATTCAGCGCAGGCGTTTCCGTTCCATCGGAGACACCTGCGAGCCTGGCGGATGCTACTTCTGGCCACGCATATGCCATTCGCCGAGATCATACCGGGGCCGCAGCCTTGACGGACCGGCGTGATCAACCTGTCCGGTTGAAGGAGCGGCGCGCGGGTCATCGCTTGAGTTGAAGTTGCGACGACTAGGGCAAAGCCCGTAATAACGATGAACCTGATCATTCTTGTTCTCCTCTCCGTTTCTCCTTTGGTCCTGGGCCGCAGCGGGCCGGCTGCCGCAAGGAGTCAATTAGTCCGGTAGTGCCTAAGGGCACGGGTGCCACGTGCCGCCGCCGCCGAGACGTGTCTCCTCGTCTGGTATCATGTTCGCCAAGGGCATCTCGCGTCCGCATTTTGCAGCAGCGCCACTAACCGCCCTCACGAGACTGCTCACCGTGGGCGCGGCGGGGACCTATCCAGTTGGAAAACGACGAAGGCGCGGTGCACGCCGTATCAAACGGCGAACCTCGTGACTGCCCGTTGGTTCCGCCGTTAGTGCGAGCCTGGTTGCCAAAGTCGATATAGGCTCGGTAAAAAAATGAATTACTTCGATAAATCGAGGTTTGTCGAGAACCCTGGCGGATCAGAGCGGATCTCCTTTCAATGGACTGGCATGTCTCCGAAACTCCAGTCAGCGTCCGAATTGCAATGCGCGTTGTCCCCGGCGAACATGGAAGGATCGTCCCAGTGAAAGAGTTCTTGAAAACGATCATCATTGGCGGAGTTATGTTCCTCCTACCCGTCGCAGTGGTTCTGTTCGTTTTGTCTTACGCATTGCGATTGGTAAAAACCGTCGCCACACCTATTTCAAACAGCCTTCACCTTGATCAATTAGGCGGCATCGCCGGCATCGGTGCCACCACGGTACTTTCGGTACTGGTTTTGATCCTACTCTCCTTCGTTGCGGGCATTGCAGCACGCACAGCCGTCGGCAGGCGCATTACTCATTGGTCGGAGAGTTCTCTTCTCGGCCGTTTTCCGCACTACCAGCTTATCAAGAGCATGGCCGAGGGCTTCGCACATATTCAGAGTGCGAGCGGATTGAAGCCGGCGTTGATCAGTATCGAGGATGGATGGCAGATCGGATACCTACTCGAGGCACTCGAGAACGACTGGGTCGCAGTATTTTTGCCACAAGCCCCGACGCCCATGTCGGGTAATATCATGTATTTTCCGGCCAAACGGGTGCGGCCCCTCGGCATCACAATGGTTGAGGCTCTGTCGATTGTGAAATCCATTGGCGTCGGATCCGCGGCAGCTCTTCGCGGCGTCGACCTCGCACTACCGACCGTAGATCGTTAGACAATGGGCCGAAGGTCCAAAAAACGATACGTTTCCGGCTGAGCGTGATGAGCAAGCGTAGCAATTAGGAAGTTTTTGGCAGCAAGCCGCTTGCAGCGCAGTAAAGCGCACCGCAGACAGGCGTCATACCGCGCTAACCAATTAGGAGAGCGAACCGCCCACCTGCTGCGGTCTCAGTGCCTCGCAGATCAGTGTTTTCGAGCGCTCGCAAGTCGGGCACTCGAAGGTCCAGCTTTCATATCCCGGAGGTGAACGGCTATGCACAAATCCGCCTTAATGAGCGCGGTTCTGATTGCAGCGGCCCTTTCGTTCCTGTCAATCTCGCGAAACTGGGCGGCTGCGCAAAACGTCGAAGCCGTGAGCGTTCGCCCGGATGAACCATTCCATACAAGAACAGCTGCGACGCCAATTGGCCACCTTATGCAAAAGTGGCAGCCAGTTGAGCGCGCTATCCACGACGAGTTGAACACTATAGCCGCTTGTTCCGCGGCGTCGGACAAATGCTCGTCTGATGCGGCTATAAAATTTCGCAATATTATGAATGAAGCATCAGGATTCGAAGGCCGTGCCAGGCTTGCCCACATAAACCGTGCCGTGAATCTTGCTGTCAAATACACAAGCGACACCGAGAGGCACGGTATTCCCGATCACTGGGCAACACCTTTCGATACTCTTGAGTCTGGCAAAGGCGATTGTGAAGACTACGCGATCACGAAATTTGCGCTGCTACGCGCAATGAATTGGCCGGCAAAGGATTTGCGTATCGTACTCGTCTACAACAGTCGCAAGCGTGAGTATCATGCTGTGGAAGCGACGCATCTCGGGCATGACTGGCTTATCCTCGACAACGCGCTCTTGGCGATATTACCAGACACGAAGCTGCCAAGCTATCATCCACTTTTTGTTATCGATGAATCAGCCGTCCGGATGTTATATCGCCCCGCCGGCGCGGACCAATCAAAAATAAACAACTGGAACAAAATGGAATGACGGGACGGAGATCGGGACCGCTGGCGTTTACGAATGGACGCCCTAGCTCATTCAATCCCATAGTGTCGGTGACAGGCGGCGCAAATCCCGTCCAGCTGATCGCTGACTTCCGAGATCGATTTCAGGTCGTGAGCTTCCGCGGCTACGTACGCCTTGTCGGCGGCCTCACCCAGTTTTTTGGCATATCCGTTCCATTCCGGATCGAGCGCCCGTTGCGGAATCATCAGCGCATTGGCGGCCTCGGCGAGCGTGGCCGCGCCGCTCACAATCTGTTCCCAGTCTTCGTCCGATTTGGGAGCGAGATCGTGCTCGTCCTTTGTATCGATGACAACGCCGTTGACGCTCCAGACGATCTTGGCCGCCGGGGTGAGCACATGCTCCATGAAGGTCTTCATGTCGACATATGGCTGGAACGGCGGCATCGGCGCGCCGTCTTCGCCAGCCGAAGGCGATACGGCCGCGCAGGCGATAACGGCCGCAGCAAAAACAACGCGAAGGAAGCGGACGGCGTTCATCTCATCCGACCTGCATGGTAAAGCCGATCCAGCGCCCGCACGCGACCACCAGAACCCACAGCAGAATCGACAGCCCTCCCGCGAGCCTTGCCGGCAGTGGCAGCCTGGCGTCGTTCTCCCATCGCGGCAAGTTTTTCGCGCCGATCGCATGAAAGATCACCATATTCAGTCCGGCAGCGCCGATTAGCAACATCTTGGCGACGAAAAAACCGTTGCCCAGATATTTGGTCGCGTTGGAAATGAACAGGAGACCTCCGGAGGCAACAGCAACGGCAAATGCGCCCCAGGTGAGCGGCAAAATACCCCTTGTCACCCGGCTCACTGAGCGGTGGACAGAAGCAAGCCCCAGCAGTCTCAGGTCCACCGCAAGAATGGACCCGACCACCAGGCAAATCGAGAGCACATGCACCGACTCGATCAAGGGAAACAGCACATCGTTCTCGCGGATGGCGTCCGCGAAGCTGCTGTCCTCGAAGAATGCGATCACTTCCTTGAGGTACAGCATCATCAAACCTGCGTGTAGGCGATCCAGCGCCCCGCGAAGATGATGCCGCACCAAATCAATATTGACAGCGTGGCTACAAAGCGTACGGCAATGCGCGCTCCGAGCCGCTGGTCCCAAAATTGCGGCGCCGACGCCAACGACCATTGCACGCCAACGGTCATCAGCACAGCGACGGAAAGGAGCACCATCTTCATGTAAAAAGTGCTGTTCAGCAGCGACCGCCGCGGCTCGCCGACGATCAACAGCCCTCCCGTAATCAAAAGGATAATAAGAACCGGCCAGATCACGGGCAGGAACCGCTTCGCAACGTCGGCAAGCGGCACGTCACGCTGCAGCAGCCGCCAGATCCGCAAATTCACCATGATCGCAGAGGAGAAAACCACCGCGACGGCAAGGATATGAATTGTCTGCAAGGCCGGAATGATCCAGCCGGCGGACCGGATCGTGTCGCTCAGCGGCGTCGCCGCCAACCACTTGCAGACGTCCGGGAGCGTTGCGTCGACCATCAGATCATTGTTCGGATTCGGCAGGCGTCAGACTGAAGCTCAGCTCCTTACCGTCCGGCAGCGTGACTTTCAGCAAAAAGCCGCCGGGATTGCCCGAGCGCAGCGGCGCATAAAGGAAGACCGCGTGATCGCCCGGCTGCAGCGACCGCTTGGTCCAGCCCGAGCGGGTCAGAACGCCGGGGCTCGACACTTCGAACACCAAAGTCGTGGCGGGTTGTTCGTCCTTGGCGTCGGCTTCGATCACAAAGGTGATGTGCGGATTGGTCCAGTTGACCGTCTTGACGGTGCCTTGGGTAGTCTTGAGATGTTCAAGATCGTAAGCCGCGCCCGAGTGGTGCGCGACCGCGACGCCACCGAGACTTACAAACAAGGCGACTGCCAGGAAAATTTTTTTGGGCGACACCGCCTAATCCTCATTTCATGGTACGGACCGAACCGTCCGGATTTTGTGGTTGGGAAACGAATATGTCGTTGCCGTACTGATCCTTCCCGGGAACCAGGTCTTCCTGCTCGCATTCGCCTTCGATGATCTCATAGTGACGCTCCGGATAGCGGCGGAAAATGCGGGTGGTCTTCCAGGTTTCCGTCAGGACTTTCGGCGCCGTGATCTCAAGATCGTCATGCAGGACATTCGGCTTTGCCAGGCGGAGCCGCTCGACGATATGCATGTCGCCATCGTTCGGTATCCCCACCGCTTCGCTGATCGCGATGTAAGCCTGAGGCGCGATCGCGGTGGTGTCGATGACGAGAACATCGCCTTCCCAGTGCCCGATGGAATGGCCGTGCAAGGTCAGATCGGGATCGTCAGGATGACCGCGGCCATCCATATAAATGCGCCGCATGCGGTTGCCGTCGACCTCGCCAAGCATGGTGATGCGGCCGGGCGTGGTCAGCCACTCGAACGCGTTGTGCGTGATCAGCATCCAGCTCGGCATGCCGTGCGGCAGGCAATGGCTCAGAACGAGAAACGGACGGCCGGCTTTCTCTTCCGCAATCAGACGCTGAACCTGAGGCAGAATACTAGGCTTCCACGGCGGCATGTTTTCGACTTCCTGACGATGCTGGTCTTTGACGTCAGGAATCCACACGCCGTTGAAATCAGGCGGCTCGGCGCGAGCATGGGAAGCAGCGAATGCTACAACCAGCACGACCAGCAAACCTAGTGGCGCGGTCTTCTTCACTAAGGTGTTCACGCTGCGAACCCGCCTTGCCTGCATCACAAGTTTAGTGTTCTTCACATCATCTGTGAAGTCGTTCGCCGCAACCCACAAATGCAATCCACGCAAGCGCATCGCGAGCCGAAGCTGCGATCGAGCTTCTACGCTGACCTTGTTGTCTGACTGAGTGAAACGGTCAACTCTGGTTTTCGCAGCGCTTTGATCAGCTCGACTTTTCCGCCTTCAACCGGCGCTCCGCGGTCTTCAGGCGCTCCAGCGCCTTGCCCTGAACCTTCGGGAAGTCGACCTTGAGTGCTTCCAGCGCCTCGGTGATGACGGCGGCAACCACCAGCCACGCCACGCGCTTATGATCAGCGGGTACAACATACCACGGCGCTTCCGGCGTCGAGGTCGAACGGATCATATCCTCGAAAGCTTCCATGTACTCATCCCAATGCTCCCGTTCGGCAGTGTCGGCGGTCGAGAATTTCCAGCGCTTGCCCGGTTCATCGAGCCGCGCCAGGAAGCGATTGCGCTGCTCTTCCCTGGATATGCGCAGATGGAATTTCAGCACTATCGTCCCGTTGCTGACCAGATAGTGCTCAAACGCGCGGATTTCCTCAAAGCGGCGTTTCCATAAACCTTTCTGGTCGGCGTGCGACGGCAACCTTTCGCGCGTCAGCAGGCTCGGATGCACCCGCACCACCAGAACTTCTTCGTAATAGGATCGGTTGAAAATACCGATCCGGCCGCGCGACGGCAGACGCGAGTGTGCACGCCAGAAGAAGTCGTGCTGCAGTTCCTCCTCGCTCGGCTGCTTGAAGCCGTGCACCTCGCAGCCCTGCGGATTGATGCCGGACATCACGTGTTTGATGACGCTGTCCTTGCCGGCCGCATCCATGCCTTGCAGCACGACCAGCACCGCCCAGCGATCCTGTGCATAAAGCCGCTGCTGCAAATCCGCGAGCCGGGCAATGCCGTCGGCGAGCATCGCTTTGACATCATCCTTATCGATGGCGAAGCCGAAAGTCTCGGCGGGGTCGCAATCGGCCAGCCGGAAATGACCAGGTTTGCTGACCCGGCAATGTTTCAGGATTTTGGCGAGCTTCATTTCTGCCTCGCACGTGCTGACACGCGGCTCATCGCCGCCACGCTTCCTCCAAATATGCAACGACAAATCGCGGCATGCGGTGATCGAGGTCAGCGCGCCCGCGGATAATGTGGATGTCGCAGAATTCGGGCCGGGCCTGCTTCGCAACGTTCGTTTTAATTCGGGCGCGGAACTCCTCCGCGTTCTCCCGCGCCCTGATCCGTTTCATCAATGCCATAAAGCCGCGATCGTGCACCATGGTCCAGCCAGCCTCCGCCTCCAGGTTGGCGACGTCGAGGCCGGTCTCCTCCAAAAGCTCGCGGCTGACGCTACCGGCGAGGTCGAGGCCGCCTTCAGCGCTGATGTCTTCCGGGTCCGGCGTCCCGCATGGGAAATAGACGGAGCCTGCGCTCGCCGTCGATGGTCCCATTTCGCCGACCAGAAAGGCGCCGTCGGCGGATTGCAGCGCTGCGGCGGCAAAAATATTAAAGACATTTGCGTCGGGGAAGCCCCAGTCGCGCCACGCCAGAAAACTGGCGTAGTCGATTTCAAAACAGGCGCCTTGCAGCACGCCATCGCGAACCGCGTAGCGGTGGAGAAGAAGCACCCGGCCGTTCCACAGGGTCGGTCCTTCCCGCTGGCGCTCAACAAAACTCCGATCGATCTCGTCGCGCCGTATCCAAGCAAACTCCCACGGCCACGCTTCGACCGCGATCTCCACGCGGTCGATTGGGCAAATTTCGATCTTCGGGGCACCAGACAACATCGGCACGCTTGGTGACATGCTCCGACGCGGGTCACAAGCGTGATTCCGGGGCTAAGATTGTCGGCGGCGCCAGCGGCGAATTGATAGAGCCGGCGGTGTTGCGGTGACGGAAATAAAAACCGGAACTCGGAAGGCCGAGTTCCGGAACCATTTGTGCGCCGAAGTCAGTGGCAGTTCGAATTACGCCAGCTGATTAGCGATTGGCAGGCGGCGAATGCGCTTACCGGTCGCGGCAAAGATGGCGTTGCAGAGCGCCGGCGTGAACGGCGGCATGCCAGGCTCGCCGACCCCGCTCGACGGCACTTCGATGCTGTTCTCGACGATATGAGTGTTCGTCACTGCCGGCGATTCGTCGTGGCGAACCACCGGGTAGTCGTTGAAGTTGCTCTGCTCCACGCGTCCATTCTTGAGCGTGATCTCGCCGTATTTGGCGAGCGACAGCCCCATCACGGCCGCGCCTTCAATCTGCGAGCGGATGCGCTCGGGATTGACGTAGAAGCCGCAATCGATCGCCGTATCGACACGCGGTACCGAGAGGTTGCCCTTGCCGTCGACAGCGACCTCGACGACGGTGGCGATGTAGCTGACGAAGCTGCGATGTGCCGCGATGCCGAGGCCGTGACCCGGGGGCAGTTTCTTTCCCCACCCGGCTTTCTCGGCCGCAAGCTCGGCGACCCTCCGCAACCGTCCGGTGTCGACCGGATAGGTTTCATAGGGCTCGCCGTAATCCCACCATGTCGAGGTGGCCTTCATCGGCGCATCCACGATCCGTGGCGGGCCGATCAACTCCAGCAGCATGTCCTTGGGATCGCGGCCGAGCTGATGAGCGACCTCGGCGACGAACGATTGGATCGCCCAGGCATGGGCCACGTTGTTGACGGATCGGAACCAGCCGACCCGCACGTGCATTTGGGCCTCTCCGCTCTCCAGGCGGACATTGGGCACATTGAACGGCGTATCGATGAATCCCATCCCGAGCTCAAGCGCGCTCGGATATTTCGGGTCGGGCATGAAATTCGCGAACAGGCTTGGCGCAGCGCTGCGGTGTCGCCAGGCAACGACCTTGTTGTCCTTATCGACGCCCGCCTCGAGGCGCTCAGCCGTCACGGTGTGGTAGAAACCGTGCCGGATGTCGTCCTCGCGGGTCCACACCACCTTGACCGGCGCGCCGTCCATCGCTTTGGACATCAGCGCCGCCTCGATGGCGAAGTCCCATTTCGACTTGCGGCCGAAGCCGCCGCCCAGCAGCGTGCAATGCAGGATGACGTTCTTCGGATCGAACCCCAGACGTTTGGCAACGTCATCGCGGGCTCCGCCCGGGCTCTGGACGGAAGTCCAGATCTCCAGCTTGCCGCCGCTTATGCGGGCGGCAGCCGCCGGCGGCTCCATCGTCGCGTGCGCAAGATGCGGTGAATAATACTCCGCCGTGATCACCTTGGCGGCCGATTTAAGCGCCGCATCGACGTCACCTTCGTTGCGCTCGACTTTCCCGGGCTTGCGAACGTTCTCCTCGAGCAGCGCCTTGTAGGAGACTGAATCGAACTTAGCGTTCGGTCCGTCGTCCCAGGTGATCTTGAGCGCCTCACGGCCCTTCATTGCCGCCCACGTACTCTTGGCAATCACGGCAACGCCGCCGAGCGGCGCGAACACCCATGGCGGAGGCGTCGGGTCGATGGTGACCACCTTCACCACGCCAGGCACTTTCATGGTTGCAGCGGCATCGTATGAAGCCACCTTGCCCTGGACCACCGGCGGGCGGGCGATCACCGCGAACAACATGCCGGGGAGTTTTACGTCCTGGCCGTAGGTCGCGTTGCCGGTCGTGATGTCGAACAGATCGACAATGGTGATGTTGCCTTTGCCGATATACCGGAAGGCGCTCGGTTCCTTCAGCTTCAGCGAGTCGAGGGCAGGCGCCGGCAGGGCCGCGGCGTCGGCCGCAAGCTCGCCATAACCCAACTTCTTGCCGGATGAGATATGCACGACTTCGTGCAACCGAACTGTGACCTCGCTCGGGTTGACGCCCCAGCGTTTGGCCGCCGCCTGCTCGAGCATCTGGCGCGCGCCGGCGCCGATCTGACGCATCGGCTGGATGAAATGCCGCACGCTGCGCGAGCCATCGGTATCCTGGTTGCCGTAGGTCTCCTCGTCGCCGGGTGACTGGACCACGCGGACACGCGACCAGTCGGCGTCGAGCTCGTCGGCAACGATCATCGGCAGTGAGGTCCGAGCCGCGCCGTTACCCATCTCGGCGCGGTGCGCTACGATGGTAACGATTCCATCTTTGCCGATCGAAACAAAGATGTGCGGATTGGTTACGACGCCATGCGGCATCTTGTCGGCGCCGGTCGCATACGCCATTGCGGCGCGAACCGCAGGCAATTGCGCGGCCAGTACGAACACCCCGGTGCCGGCGACGCCCTTAAGCAGCTTGCGGCGGCTGACATTGGCGATAACGACGTCTTGCTGATTGCGATGATGTGTCATGTCAGGCCCCCTTCGAGGCGGCGCGAACGGCCGTATGGATGCGCTGATAGCAACCGCAGCGGCAGATGTTGCCGTACATGGCGTCGTCGATTTGCTTGTCGGTGGGCGCCGGAGTTTTTGCCAACAACGCGGCTGCCTGCATGATCTGGCCGGCCTGGCAATAGCCGCATTGCGGCACGCTGATATTGCGCCAGGCCACCTGCACCGGATGCTCGCCCTTGGGGTCGAGACCTTCGATGGTGACCACCGACTTGCCGCCGACGTCTGACATGGTGATGCCGCAGGCGCGGATTGCCTCACCGTTGAGATGAACGGTGCAGGAACCGCACAGCGCGACGCCACAGCCGAATTTCGTTCCAGTCAGCCCAAGTTCGTCGCGCAGAAACCACAAGAGCGGCATCGACGGATCGCCGTCATAGGTGCGCTCTTGCCCGTTGACACGGACATTGACCATCATTTCCTCCCATGGCGGATTCTTAGCGTCACGGATTGCCGCCTCTCAACGCCGTGACGTCGCCGATTTCCGGCGCCGGCCGAAGTGCTCCGCCATTTGCGGTCACGCCGGCCCGGCAAATTGTGGCAGTGCAGGAAACTTCAACGCACACAAACAAATGCGATGCTAACAACCCGACGGTTGTTAGCAAGACCAATTCCAAACTGGCGGTGGAGTTGGGCGGAACCGATCAGGCCAAGCAGTGGGCGCATTCCCGCAGAGTGCGTTGCAAAAAAATTCCGAACTCGCAAAAAACGCGCGATATCGTCCGATCGACACGAATTCTTGTTTTGAAAAGTTCAAAAAGCCGTCGATTTTGTCAAAATCGACGTCACAGATTCTTGATAAGACCGCTGGCAATCCCGCATGGGAGTGAAAAGGCGCGCTTCAATGTTGGAGCGACAACTCTGCAAAGTTTGAGCAATTTTCTCCGGGGGGCGCGCGAGGATGGAGCGGTGGGCCGCCCCATCGACCGCGGCCTGCGGTAAATCGATAGCTGTTGGCGCACTCCCTCGGACTACGGTGGTTGTTAGTTCCTACTCTTATCCACCAACGCCCGGTCTTTGATCCACGGCATCATCGCGCGGAGCTTGGCGCCAACCTGCTCGATCGGATGGGCCGCGCACGCGGCGCGCATGGCTTTGAACGAGGTCTGATTGACTTTGTTTTCCAGCATCCAGTCCTTGACGAACTTGCCGGACTGGATGTCGGAGAGGATGCGTTTCATCTCCGCGCGCGTCTCGTCGTCGACTACGCGCGGCCCGGAAACGTATTCGCCGTATTCGGCGGTATTCGACACCGAATAGTTCATGGTCGCGATGCCGCCCTCGTAGATGAGGTCGACGATCAGTTTCACTTCGTGAACGCACTCGAAATAGGCCATCTCCGGCGCGTAGCCGGCTTCGACCAGCGTCTCGTAACCGGCCTTCATCAGCTCGACGAGGCCGCCGCACAGCACCGATTGCTCACCGAACAAATCGGTCTCGCATTCTTCGCGGAAGCTCGTCTCGATGATGCCGGCGCGGCCGCCGCCGATCGCCGCGCCATAGGAGAGGCCAAGGTCGTGCGCGTTGCCCGACGCGTCTTTGTGGATCGCAAGCAGGCACGGCACGCCGGCGCCGCGTTGGTACTCGGAGCGCACGGTGTGACCCGGCCCCTTGGGCGCGATCATCATGACGTCGAGGTCGGCGCGCGGCTCGATCAGGTTGAAATGGATGTTGAGACCGTGCGCGAACATCAGCGCCGCGCCGTTCTTCATATTGGCGTGCAGATGATTGTCGTAGATGTCGGCCTGCAGTTCGTCGGGCGTGAGCATCATCATGACGTCGGCCCATTTGGCGGCTTCCGCCACTTCCATGACCTTGAGCTTCTCGCCCTCCGCTTTCTTCACGCCCTGGGAGCCCTTGCGCAGCGCCACGGCGACGTCCTTAACGCCGGAATCGCGCAGATTAAGCGCGTGGGCATGGCCCTGGCTGCCATAGCCGATGACGACGACCTTCTTGCCCTTGATCAGGTTCAAATCGGCGTCGCGGTCGTAATAAACACGCATGATGTCTCACCCCTACCCGAGGCCGGCAGTCGGCCTTTGTTTGCGGTTGCTGCTTCTAGTTTCTGGGAGCGGCTTGGACAAGCCCGGTCCGCGCCCCGCGCCCCGAATTGGCGGCTTTCCGCTGGCCTCGCAAAGCCCGTCGAATTGTTCGCGGGCGCGGGCGATTTTCGGCTGATTGCGGATCGCCCAGGCGCCGAGCGCCGAAACGGGAACCAAGAGATCACGCCCGAGCGGGGTCAAGGCATAATCCACCCGCGGCGGAATGGTCGGGAACGCGGTTCGGGTAACAAGCCCGTCGCGCTCGAGCCCGCGCAGGGTAAGCGTCAACATGCGCTGGGAAATGCCGCCGATCGCACGCCGCAGCTCGTTGAAGCGTACCGGCCCGTCCCCGAGCCGGGACACGATCAGGACCGACCACTTGTCGCCGATCCGGGCGAGCACGTCGCTGACCGCCCTACAATCCGAGGGCAAATGAATGTTGCTTGGTTTCATTGATGTGCCTTCTTGTGCGATTTCGTCATAGGCACTTATTTAGTCTGAGTTATCAATTTTAACTAGAGGACCCCCGCAATGACGAAACCGCTTCTTGCCGTCATCGTCGGCAGCAACCGCCGCGAATCGATCAACCGCAAGCTGGCACAGGCGATGATGAAGCTCGGCGCCGACAAATTCGACGCGAGGATCGTCCGCATCGACGATCTGCCGATGTACAACCAGGACAACGAAGGCAATCTGCCCCCCGAGGTCGTCCGCTTCAAGGACGAACTGGCGCGCGCCGACGGCGTCCTGATCGTCACGCCGGAACACGATCGGTCGATTCCCGCGGTGCTCAAGAACGCGGTCGATTGGGGCGCTCGTCCATGGGGCAAGAATTCCTGGGCCGGCAAACCCGGCTTCATTACCGGCACCTCGCCGGGCGCAATCGGCAGCGCGCTGGCGCAACAGCATTTGCGTTCGGTAATGACCGGGCTTGGCATGATCCTCCTCGGTGGCGAGGCCTACGTCACGTTCAAGCCGAACCTGGTCGACGACCATGGCAACGTCGGCGACGAGGGGACGCGGAAATTCCTCCAAGGCTTTCTCGATCAGTTCGCGTTTCTGGTCGGACGGCTTACGGCGGAGCCGGCGCGCTCGGCGGCGTAATCCATCTCGTCCCCGCGAAAGCGGGGACCCAGTCTTTGCTACCTTTCTGGATTCCCGCTTTCGCGGGAATGAGCGGGAAGATCTTACATCCCCTACCGGCCGCGCCGGGATCGCGCTGCGCTCAGCCGCCCGACAAGCTGTGCGCAGAAGTTTGAGGTTGATCGAGACCTACACCAAGACCGCTCGCGCCCGAGCAATCTCGCCGTCGAAGGCCTGTCGATCTACCTGTCCGGTTTGTATCCGTCCGTTAGCGTCTGCAAGAAAGCAATAATGTCGGCCTCGTCCTGCGCCGTCATCGCCGGCGTCTCGCCGAAATGCCGATCGAACGGCGCATCGGCGACATCTACATTGGCCTGAAACTGGGCAGGGATGTCGTCGTACTTTTGCACTGTTGCGTTCGAGCCTCGCGGATAGACCTTCTGCGGATCAGTGTCGCGGAAGTTATAGAAACCGAGTACCTCCTGCAGCGTGCGAAAAACGCCATTGTGGAAGAACACCTGCCGCGTGGCGGTGTTGCGCAAGGTCGGTGTCACAAACATCCCGCAATATTGCGTCTGGCTTGCCATGTCGCTGCGAACAGGTCCGCAAACGCCGAGGTCGAAATAATCGCGGTCTTTATTGACGGAAAGAGCGAAATTGCGCGGCGCGCCCAATGCCTCGTACTGATGATCGGTAAACAGCGGCGGCAAGCCATCGCGGGTCGGCTGGGCCGAATGGCAACCGCCGCAATTGGCTTTCTTGGGATCGTTGAACAGGTTGTAGCCGCGCATCTCGGCAGCGCTCAGGCTGGCCTTCCCTTCGAGCCAGTAATCGAACTTGCTGGTGTAGGGGTGAAAGCTCGGGTCTTCGATCTGATAGCGCCCGACCGCAAACATCGCTTCCGCGACCAGGAGCCTGGGATTGCCGAATATGCCCGGACCGAACAGCTCAATGAAACGCTTCGAATAGGACGCCCCGCCCAACTTCGCCGCTACCTTTTCGACGCTGCCGCCGTCCATCTCACGCGGGTCGAGCAGCGGGGCTATCGCTTGGTCCTGCAACGTATTGGCGCGGCCGTCCCAAAACAGACCGCCCTGGGGGACCAGGTTGGCTGCCGCCTGCACGGTTTGCGTCGCTGTTTTTTGCGCGCGTGGCGCCGTCTGGCCCAGCGCGGCCATCTGCATGAGATTTACCTCCTCATTGGTTGAATCGTCAGGGCCGATGCTGAAAGGCGGCTGCCGTTCGAGATACTCAAGCGAAGGGACCGCCCGCACGCCTTGGCTTGATAGCTTAGGGCCGCCAAGCACGACCGGCCCGTCATTGGGCGGGCCATAGGCATGCTGCGGGCTGTGGCACGAGGCGCAGGAAAGCTGGCCGGAAGCGGAGAAGCTCGGGTCGTAGAAGATCTGCTGGCCGAGCTGCGCCATCGCCGACAAAGGCGCCACAGACGGTCGGACAAGATGAATCGGATTTGGGTTTTCGCCGGGCGAACCTTGCAGTTCGGCGGCTAAAGCGGCGCCGGCTAGCATAAGCAAGCCGGCGCCCAGAAGCCACAAAGAGTGGCGGAAGCCCATAAATCGTCAGGTCAGATTAGTGGAAGTTCGGCGGCGCAGGGGAAACGACCGTGCCGGCCGTCGGATCGAGGAAGAGCGCATAGTTCGTATTGCCGAAGCCGGGCTGATTGCCGAAGCCGAACTGATCGAAATCGAACATGTCTATGATCGACCCGGCGCCGGCATCGAACGAGCCGCCGCCGAGACGCTCGCCCCGCAGCCAGTTGTCCTCAATGAAGCGGAACCACGGAAGCTTGTAAAATCCGCTCGTGGCTCACGTAGTTCCTCTTGGCGAAAGGCGAAATCACCACGAAGGGAATACGGGTGCCGGGGCCGCAGCGGCCATTCACCGGCTTACCGGCAAGGCCGTCAGGCTGCGGCTGCGTCGTGACGCCGGCGCCGCACCGGCCGGGGCCGTTCACCTGATCGGCCGTCGGGTTGTAAGACGCGCTCGTCGGAACGGCGTAGGCGTGGTCGTACCAGCCGTCGGAGTCATCGTAAGTCAATATCACAGCCGTGTCGTTCCAGGCGCGCTGCTGTTCAAGGAAGTTGATCAGACCGACCAGCCCCTGCTGCTCGTCGAGGGGATCGGAATTGCCGGGATGAGCATCCTGATAAGCCGGCATCTTGATGTAGGATACGGCCGGAAAGTTGCCGGCCTTCACTGCGGCGAAGAAATCCTGGAGATCGTATTGGTGATTGGCGGGGTCAGGGCCCGCGCCACCTACCGCCCTGCTGTAACCGATCGCCCAGACCGAACTCGGACGCGCATGGGTCGGGTTCGCAGTTGAAGCGAAGTACTGAAACCAGATGTGGTGCGGAACGTAGTCAGTAATATTGGCGCCAATGACGCTGGAAAAAGTGCTGCGCTGACAACTGGTGGTGCCGTTGGCGTTGGTCAGCTGGAGATTGAAACCGCCCGTGAGGCCGCCCCAGGTGATGTGCGCCGCATTGAGCAGATCGCCGATGTTTTTGCTCGTCATCTGCACCTGCTTGGTCTTGCTCGAGCAGACATCGTAAGCAGGATCGGTGTCGCCATTGAGCGTCAAGCCACCTTGGCCGTCGGGGATGTCCGAGGGCGAGCCGACGATATTCACCGCGCCATTAGTTTGCCCGGAGACCACTTCCAGCGCGCCCGGCGTCGACGGGCCATAGGTGTCGGTGTAGGCGTTATCGTTCATTGCGAAATACTGAGCGTAGTTCCAAATCGCAGTCACGGTATTGCCGTCAAAATAGCCCATCACTTGGCCGGTGGTGCCGAACGCGCCGGCGCCGCCGGGGGTGCCGTTGCCGGTAAATTTCGGGAACAGATCGGCTTTGCCGTTATCGTAGGCCTCCTGCTCGGGGGTGTAGGCGTGGTTCTGGTCGGCCGTATTTGCCTGCGTGCGATCGAGACGGAACGGGTTCGCAGCACCGCTGCCATTCGCCGGATTGGTGAAATTCGGGTTGTTGGTGAGCAGCTTGGCGTTCGCAAGATTATTCACCGGCGGCGTCTCGCGATCTGCTCTGAACGGGATTTCGCCTGGCGGGTTTGCCGCCATCGGGTAGGTCGCGAAATAGTGGTCGAACGACCGGTTCTCATTGTAGATGATCACAAGATGCTTGATCGGCGTTGCGGTCGGAGGGCCATGGTCAAAACCACCAGGTGGGCCAAAACCACCAGGCCGGCCAAAACCATCTGAATCGGCCAGAACCGAACTGCTGCAGACAGCGGCAGCCGCAATCAAAGACATCGCGGCGGTGGACAGCAAAAGCTTTTTCATGGTGGTGCCCCGCAAAAGAAATGTCGCTCCCGCGCGCATTACTAATCCGCCGGCGATGACGAGCCTGTGTCAGCTCTGTAACGACAAATCAACGATACCGAATTCGGGCGGGATCGATGGTTTCACTTCGCTCAACCCACCGCAGCCACACCGCTGCATCGAACGTCGATCGAAATAAGTATGCCGTCCTGCGGCGCGGGCGCCAAGCTTGCGGCAGTTTGAGCACTCGTCCTGAGAAGTAAGATGAGCGAGCGCGCAGGCCTGTTTGATCGCTCTGTCCAAAACCAAATCGCTGGGCAGGCCGACGTCGCCGCGGTCGAACGCTACATCAAACGATAATCACATCCCGTCCGGCCCGCGGCCGATGGCGACCACGCCGGTGCGCGAGACTTCGACCAGGCCGAGCGGCAGCATCAGATTAACGAAGCTCTCGATCTTGTCGGAAGCGCCGGTGATCTCAAACACAAAGCTTTCGTTGGTCGCATCAATGACGTGTGCGCGGAAAGCGTCGGCGAGCCGCAGCGCTTCCATGCGCTGTTCGCCCTTGCCCCGGACTTTGACCATGGCGAGCTCGCGCTGCAGCGAGGGACCCGCGCTGGTCAGATCGACGACGCGATGCACGGGCACGAGCCGCTCAAGCTGATTTTTGATCTGCTCGATCACCATCGGCGTGCCGCGGGTTACTACAGTGATGCGCGACAAGTGCTTTTCGTGCTCGGTCTCGGAAACCGTCAGCGAGTCGATATTGTAACCGCGGCCGGAGAACAGCCCGATCACGCGCGCCAGCACACCGGGCTCGTTGTCGACCAGCACGCACAAAGTGCGGCTCTCGACGCCTTGGGTGACCGAAGCGGCGGGATAGTGGGAGGTCGCGGTATTGGCGTTCACGTCCTTCTCCTTAAATCCCCTCTCCCGTTCCGGGAGAGGCGCTCCCGAGCGTCAGCGAGGGAGCGGTGAGGGTACGCTCAGCGCGGCAACGGCCCTCACCGGCTCGCTTTGCTCGCCGTCCTCTCCCGGAACGGGAGAGGGGAAGACCTACACCATCACCTTGCCTTCTTCGGTGATGGCGTCCTCGACGCGCGTGGTCGCATCGCCAAGCAGCATTTCATTGTGGGCGCGGCCGGACGGAATCATCGGGAAACAGTTTTCCGCCGGATCGACCACGCAATCGAACAGCACCGGCTTCTTCACTTCGAGCATCTCGTGGATCTTCTCGTCGAGATCGCCGGGATGCTCGCAGCGGATGCCGTGCGCATGATAGGCCTCGGCAAGCTTGACGAAGTCCGGCAGCGCCTCGGTGTACGAATGCGAGTAGCGGCCGCCGTGCAGCAATTCCTGCCACTGCCGTACCATCCCCATATACTTGTTGTTGAGGATGAAGATCTTGATCGGCAGGTCGTATTGAACCGCCGTGGACAATTCCTGCATGGTCATCAGCACCGACGCTTCGCCGGCGATATCGACGACGAGCGACTTCGGATGCGCGACCTGCACGCCGACAGCGGCGGGCAGCCCGTAGCCCATGGTGCCCAGCCCGCCGGAGGTCATCCACCGGTTCGGCTCCTGAAACGAATAGAACTGCGCCGCCCACATCTGGTGCTGGCCGACTTCCGTGGTGATGTAGGTGTCGCGGTCCTTGGTCTGCTCGTACAGGCGCTGGATCGCGTACTGCGGCTTGATGATCTCGTTGGAACTACGAAACGCCAGCGAGTTTTTGGTCCGCCACTTGCCGATCTGCTCCCACCACCCTTGCAGCGCCTTTTTATCGGGAACAACGGCGCTGGCGCGCCACAGCCGCACCATGTCCTCGAGCACGTGCGCGCAATCGCCGATGATGGCGAGATCGGCCTTGACGTTCTTGTTGATCGAGGACGGGTCGATGTCGATGTGGATCTTTTTCGATTCCGGCGAGAAGGCATCGAGCCGGCCGGTGATCCGATCGTCGAAGCGCGCACCGACGGCGATCATCAGATCGCAATCGTGCATCGCCCAGTTGGCTTCCCAGGTGCCGTGCATGCCAAGCATGCCGAGCCACTGCTTATCGGCGGCCGGGAAGGCGCCGAGCCCCATCAACGTCGAGGTGATGGGAAAGCCGGTGAGCTTCACGAGCTCGCGCAACAGCTGGCTCGCGGCCGGGCCGGAATTGACCACGCCGCCGCCGGTGTAAAACAACGGACGTTTGGCCACGCCCATCATGTCGATGGCTTGCTTGATCCTGTCGAGGTCACCCTTGACCTTCGGCCGATAGCCGCGGTGCTGAAACTCCTTCGGCTTGGAATAGGTGCCCTTGGCGAACTGGATGTCCTTCGGGATGTCGACCACGACCGGCCCCGGCCGTCCGCTCGAGGCGATGTGGAAAGCCTCATGCAGCGCGCGCGGCAGATCCTCAATGGTTTTGACCAGATAATTGTATTTGGTGCACGGCCGAGTGATGCCGACGGTGTCGCATTCCTGGAAGGCGTCATTACCAATCAGATGCGTCGGCACCTGCCCGGTGAGAACGACGATCGGGATCGAGTCACAGAGCGCATCAGTGAGGCCCGTGACCGCATTGGTGGCGCCCGGTCCGGAAGTGACGAGGACGGTGCCAACCTTGCCAGTCGAGCGCGCATAACCCTCGGCGGCGTGCACGGCACCCTGCTCGTGACGCACCAGGATGTGGTTGACTTTATCTTGCTGGAACAGCGCATCGTAGATCGGCAGCACCGCGCCGCCGGGATAGCCGAAAATATGCTCCACGCCCTGATCGGCTAACGCCGCGATCACCATCTCCGCGCCGGTCATTTCCGTCATGGCTTGCTCCGCTCTCTCGTAACCACCTTGTTTATGCTCAGAAAATAAAAAAGGGACCCTCAAGGCCCCTGTTTGCGCACCGCCTCATCTCGTGGGTAGGTCATCTACCCCCGGGCGGCGCGCCTTCCTACGAGTACGATCGACGTCAACACGAAATTCCGCACGACTGTGCCCTCTTTAGCAGGACGCAATTTATAAGCGTTACATCCGTGTGGGTCAAGCATTTGGCATCAGCAAATCAAAAAGCGCTCGCCCGCCACCGTCGTCGAAAGGTTTAAGGATCGTTAGCCTCGCCCGGATCGTTACCTAGCTCGCGACCGTCGTCGCTGCGTTCCCCGCGAGCGGCGCCGCGCAACCGATCGATGTAATCCGGCGCAAGCCTGAGGTCGTGCTACCCGGAGCGGCCGCGGGACAGAAGCTCGATCTTGCCGCGGCCATGCGCACGCTGCACGTTGGCGCCGTCGGCCGAATGTCCCGTCGCTCTTATCGCGCCACTTTCTGGATGGTGGCCATCAGCGTCTCCCTTTTGTGTCTCTTGCAGTAGTCGCTGACGCGCTTGCTGTTGGCCCGGTAGCGGGTGATGTCGAGCGTTTCCAGGTTCCTTGCGGCGTTCCAGTAGCCGCTCATCCAGGCGCCGATCGCCAATTGTCTGTCGAACGAATAGTTGACGAATTGCTGGCACGTGATCTCATTCATGTCGACCTTCACCACAGCCCTGGCTGGATCGCCTTGGAAGGCAGCGGTTCCGGTGGCGCGCGCCAGACCTGTCATCACGAATTGCCCGGGATATGTGGCGCACCACGCCCTGACACTCGCCACGTTACGGCGCTGGGCGTCGAGGTCGATCCAGGTGTAGCCGGTCTTTTGATTGAAGTATCCACCGACCCACGCTCCGAAGACGTCGGATTGTTCCGGCGCCATGGCGAGATAGTCCGCACAGGTTACGCGCGACATATTGATTGTAACCTGTGCACGGCCCGCCGTCGGCATCAGGATGCCCACCAAAGCCAGAATCCACACGAACTTTCGGATTGGAAAATGACCCATGTTCGCCCCTCCGTAGACACCCGGCTTTAGAACGACCGGCTAATCCGGTCCTCGACCGAATACCTAAGTCTATTGGTTTCGCTGCGGCTGTGCAAAGTTATTGAGATGGCGGCAGTCGGTCTTGCCGCGGTGCCTTGGCGAGCGAAATCCGATCGGCGCGTGCGCTGGCCGTGAAACTCGGCGTTGGTGCCGCGCGTGACCTTCGCGTCGTTGAGGGATTTGGATTAACGGCGTGCAACCTTCTGAGCAGAACCTAAGCGCTTAGCTGCGCCTCGACGGCTGCCAATGCCCGCTCCGGCTCGACCCATTTGAAATCCGGCAGCTGATTGCGAAACCAGGTGGCCTGCCGCTTGGTGTATTGACGGGTGTCGCGCTGACTGCCCTCGATCGCCTCAGTGAGCGTAATCTCGCAGTTCAGATGGCGGATCAGCCATGGCACGCCGTGTGCCTTCATTGCCGGCAAATCGGGATCGAGCTTGCGAGCGGCGAGCGCCTGCACCTCTTCGATCGCGCCAGCGGCGATCATTGCCTCGAAGCGCGTATCGACGCGGCGGAAAAGTTCATCGCGGTCAGGCATGAGAAAGATTTTCACCGCGCGTGACGCGTCGAGGCTCGCAGGCATCCCCTCTTCATGCCAGGCGATCAGCGAACGCCCGGTCGCCAACACCACCTCAAGCGCGCGCGAGATGCGCGAGCGGTCGCCGGGCATCAGCCGCGCCGCCATCGCCGGATCGCGCTGATTAAGCTCCGCGTACAGCGCGGCAACGCCCTCGCTCTTAAGCCGCGAGCGCACTGCCGTGCGGATGTCGGCCGGAATCGGCGGCACGGCCGCCAAGCCGCGCGTGAGCGCATTGAAATAAAGCCCGCTGCCGCCGACGATGATTGTGGTGCGGGATTTACGCTTCGCCGTTTCCAGAGCGGCCGCCGCCTCCGTGCACCACCGGCCGACCGAGAAATTCACCCCCGCATCGACATGTCCATAGAGAACATGCCGTGCGCGCATTTCCTCTTCCGGTGTTGGTCGCGCGGTAATGATGCGCAGGTCGCGATAGACCTGCATGGAATCCGCATTGACAATCGTGCCCCCGAATTTCTCCGCCAGCGTCAGCGCCAGCGCCGATTTGCCGCTCGCTGTCGGTCCGGCGATGAGGATGATTGGGGCTTTGTTCACGGGGTTGACGTAATGCGAATTTGCGCGAATTGAAATGCCGAAAGGCTGGCCGGAGCACCGCATTGTTTTACGTCGCAACACTAATCTCGCCTCCGGACCGGCCAGCGGTAAACGACGCGCTGGCTCAAAAAGTCGGCCGCTATCTGCCGCACGGCCGCCCAGTCGATTGGCTCGCGCCGGGGATAGCCGTCGACGTGGCGTTTTTGCTAGATGACGCAGAGGCCGGCGCTTCCGCCGCTGACCGGGAAAATCTGTTCCGCGAACTCGCCACCGACATCCGCGACATCGCAGGCGACGAACCAGTGGATGTCGTGATCCAGCCGCACGACGGCCGCCGCAAGAAACTCCTGATCGCCGACATGGATTCAACCATGATCGCGCAAGAATGCATTGACGAGCTTGCGGATTATGCCGGCTTCAAGCCTCGCGTCGCGGCCATCACCGAACGCGCGATGCGCGGCGAGATTGCCTTCGAGCCGGCATTGCGCGAGCGCGTCGCCTTGCTCAAAGGCCTCCCCGCCGCCGTGATTGACGAAGTGATCGCCGAACGTATCAGGCTGATGCCCGGCGGCCAGACGCTGGTCGCGACCATGCGGGCCAACGGCGCGTATACATGCGTAGTATCGGGAGGCTTCACCGCATTCACGACCAGCATCGCGGCGGCGATCGGCTTCGACGAGCAGCGCGCGAATACGCTTCTGACCGATACGGCCGGAAGACTCACCGGCCAGGTGGCCGAGCCGATCGTCGGCCGCGAGGCCAAGTTCGACACCCTGATCTCGCTGCGCGAGCGTTTACATCTCACCCGCGAGCAAACGCTCGCCGTCGGTGATGGCGCCAACGACATTCCCATGGTCAAGGCGGCCGGCCTCGGCGTGGCGTTTCACGGCAAACCGGCCATTCGGGAGGCGGCGCCAACCGCCTGCATCGACCATTGCGATCTCACCGCGCTCCTTTACGCGCAGGGCTACCGGCGCGAGGAATTCGCGAAGTGATCGCCACAGATCGGGGTTGATCGGCGAATCGATTAGTGCGCCCAGCGCAGGCGCAATTCACGATTTTCTCCCTGCTATGCGCTAGCGGCGCCCGACGATGAAAGGGCACTCGTCTATCGGCGGCCGGAAGAATGAGCAACCCCAGGACGTGTATCCACGATCCTGGGGTTGATTGACCGGGCACGGGGGCGACGGTGCGCCCGAACAATGTGGGTAAAGTACTCCCAGATTCTTTTCCGGCCGAATTACAAATCGGTAAGGAAAAAAGGGAACCCGGAGAACGTCTCGCGAAAGTGATGAATGGCAAAAATATTGCCGCGGTAACAATGATTAGCCTCTCCCAATGAGACTCCTGTCTGGCGGCCAAACTGGCGTCGACCGCGCGGTGCTTGATGTCGCAGTGGCGCGCGGCATCTCTTATGGTGGCTGGTGTCCGCAAGGCGGCTGGGCCGAGGATTTTCCACGGCCGCCCGGTCTGTTGGCCAAATATCCCGATCTCAAGGAAACGCCGCTCGCCGATGCCGCGCAGCGAACAGAGTGGAACGTGCGCGACGCCGACGCCTGCATAATTATGGTGGACGCCGGCGGAATGGAAATATCCGCCGGTACGACGCTCGCCAGCGAACTGGCGCATCGCCATCGCAAGCCGCTCCTGGCGGTGAACCTAAGCCAGGCCGACGTGCTCAGGCAGGCCGGGCTCTGGCTGCGTGTCCAGCAAGCAAGACACGGCAATGACCTCAAGCTCGCCATTGGCGGTCCGCGTGAAAGCGAGGCGCCTGGCATTTATCAGCGCGCACTCACGTTTATCGACGCGTTGCTGGACACATAGCGGCTTCGTATCCACCGCGGACTTGCGCGCTCTTCGTCCGTCCCTCATTTGGGATTAAACTTCCGCCGCGACTCACGCGAAACCGCGAAAGACCATGCGCCAGTACCTCGATCTGATGGAACGCGTGCTCGCCGAGGGCGTGGAAAAGCGCGACCGTACCGGGATCGGCACCGTGTCGATCTTCGGCCATCAGATGCGGTTCGATCTGGCGCGGGGATTTCCGCTGCTCACCACCAAGAAGCTGCATCTGAAATCCATCATTTACGAGCTGCTCTGGTTCCTGCGCGGCGACACCAATGTCAAATATCTTGACGAGCATGGCGTCACGATCTGGGACGAATGGGCCGATGCCAACGGCGACCTCGGCCCGGTCTACGGCCGGCAGTGGCGCTCGTGGCCGACGCCGGACGGCGGGCACATCGACCAGATGGCGAAAGTACTCGAGGAGATCAGGCGCAATCCCGCCTCGCGCCGGCTGATCGTCACCGCGTGGAATCCTGGTGAGAATGATCTCATGGCGCTGTCGCCGTGCCACTGCCTGTTCCAGTTCAATGTTTCCGGGGGCGCGCTGTCGTGTCAGCTCTATCAGCGTTCAGCGGACGTCTTTCTCGGCGTGCCGTTCAACATCGCCTCATACGCTTTGTTGACTTTGATGGTCGCGCAGGTGTCCGGACTCAAGGCCGGCGACTTCATCCATAGCTTCGGCGACACGCATCTCTATCTCAATCACATCGAGCAGGCGCAGCTGCAACTGACGCGCAACCCGCACCCGCTGCCGACGCTGCGGCTTAATCCGGCGGTGAAGGATCTGTTTGCTTTCCGCTACGAGGATTTCGCGCTCGAAGGCTACGAGCCGCACCCGCACATCAAGGCCGCTGTGGCGGTGTGAGCCGAGCCTATGTTCCGTCATCTTGAGGTGCGAGTCATGAGCGCGGTTACCCGCGTCTTCGACGCGCTATGGCGAGCCTCAAAGGGCGACGGCCCGGACACCTCAGCTACTCCTTCGAGGCCCGCGCGTTGCGCGGCCTTCTCAGGATGAGAATGACCAAGCGGTAAAAGGATGGACATCGTTCTCGTCGCCGCGATTGCCGAAAACGGTGTGATCGGAAGCGGCAACACATTGCCGTGGCGGCTCAAGTCGGACATGCGGCATTTCCGCGCCATCACCATGGGCAAGCCGGTTATCGTCGGCCGCAAGACTTATCTGTCGATCGGCAAGCCGCTCAGCGGCCGAACCAACATCGTGGTAAGTCGTGACCCGGGTTTCGCGGCGCCGAACATTTTAGTGGCGCCGAGCCTCGACACGGCTTTCGCCGCCGCACGCGGCGACGCGCTGCGCCGGGCGGCGAATGAGATCATCGTTGCCGGAGGCGCCGAGATTTACGCCCAAGCGCTGCCCCACGCGACGCGTCTTGCGATCACCTGGGTGCACAAACCCGTCGAAGGCGATGCACGCTTCCCAGCGATCGATCCGAAGATTTGGCGCGAAACCGCCCGCGAGGAGCACGAGCCGCAAGCCGAAGATGAGGCTCACTTCGCGTTCGTGAACTACGAACGTGCAGTTGAGCAAGCTTGAAAGGCCGCCCGGCGCGGCATACCTGCGCGTTGTAAGGTGAGGAACCCTCCCCTATAACCCACCCAGCCGGCGGCACCCCGCCGCAGGAGAGAGTTAATGCCGTGGAATAATCAGTCCAGCGGTGGGCCATGGGGCTCGGGCTCGCGCGGCCCGTGGGGCTCGGGGCCGCAGCCTCCGGGCGGGTCGCGACCTCCCGATCTCGAGGAATTCCTGCGCCGGAGCCAGGACCGGCTGCGCGGTTTTCTTCCCGGCAATCTGGGCGGCCGCGGCATCGCCCTGATCGCGCTGATTGCGGTGGTACTCTGGGGCTTTTCCGGCTTCTTCCGCGTCGAGCCCGATGAACTCGGCGTGGTGCTCCGCTTCGGCAAGTTCACCCGCGAAGTGTCGCCGGGACTGAACTATCATCTGCCCTATCCGATCGAGACCGCGCTGACGCCGCCGGCGCTGCGCATCAACAAAATCGATATCGGCATGCGCCCGGTCGAAGACATGCGCCGCGGCACGACGGTGCGCGAGGTGCCCGAGGAAAGCCTGATGCTCACCGGCGATGAGAACATCGTCGACGTCGATTTTTCGGTGTTCTGGAAAGTCAAACCGAGCGCTGTCGGTGACTATCTGTTCAACATTCAGAATCCGGAAGGAACCGTAAAGGCCGTGGCCGAAGCCGCCATGCGCGAGGTCGTTGGCCGCTCGACCCTCCAGCCGATTCTCACTGGCGCCCGGCAGACTACCGAGACTGCGGTACAGGACTTGATGCAGAAGACCCTCGACCGTTACGGCGCTGGCGTGATGGTGCAGCAGGTGCAACTGCAGAAAGTCGATCCGCCCGCGCAGGTGATCGACTCCTTCCGCGACGTACAGGCGGCGCGCTCTGATCTCGAACGAGCGCAAAATGAGGCGCAAACTTACGCGAATAGGGTCGTTCCCGAGGCGCGCGGCCGCGCCGCCAAAATAACCCAGGACGCCGAAGCCTATCGCGAGCAGACCGTCGCCGAAGCCACCGGCCAGACCTCGCGCTTCCTCCAAGTGTACGATCAATACAAGAAGGCGCCCGACGTGACCCGCGAGCGCATGTATCTGGAGACCATGGAACGCGTGCTCGGCGGTAGCGATAAAACGATCATCGATACCGGCCCGCAAGCCGGGCCTGGTGTCGTTCCGTATCTGCCGCTCACCGAGCTGCCGCGGCCGCGATCGTCGGCCCCGACGGGAAGCTCTTCATCGACCGGCAGCGCATCGTCGGGAGGCAGCCAGTGAAACTCGGCCTTGCCGGCGGCGCCGTCGCCGTTTTGCTGCTGATCGCCGTCATCGTCGGCTACAGCACTCTCTTCACCGTGAACCAGACCAAACAAGCGCTGGTGGTGCGGCTGGGACAGCCCGTGCGCGTCATCACCGAGCCCGGACTCAATGTGAAGGTGCCGTTCATCGACAGCGTCATCTATATCGACAAGCGGATCCTCGACCTCGAATTGCCGGCACAGGAGGTGATCGCCTCTGACCAGAAGCGGCTGGTGGTCGATGCCTTCGCGCGCTACCGTATCAAGGATCCGTTGAGGTTCTATCAGACGGTGGGCGAAGCCGGCGCCAATTCGCAATTGGCGATCCTGCTCAACTCGGCATTGCGGAGCGTGCTTGGCGGAGCAACCCTCGTCGATGTGGTGCGCAATATGCGCGAGCAACTCATGTCACAGGTGCGCGAGCAGCTCGATCACGAGGCACGGCAATTCGGCATCGATGTCATCGACGTGCGCATCCGCCGCGCTGATTTGCCGGAGCAAAACAGCCAGGCCGTTTACCAGCGCATGCAAACCGAGCGGCAGCGGGAGGCGGCCGAATTCCGCGCACAAGGCAGCCAGAAGAGCCAGGAGATTCGCGCCAAGGCTGACCGCGATGTCACCGTGCTCCTGGCCGACGCCACCTCACAGGCTGAACAAATCCGCGGCCAGGGCGACAGCGAACGAAACCGCATCTTTGCCGATGCCTATAACCGCGATCCCGGCTTTTTTGCCTTCTATCGTTCGATGCAGGCTTACGAGAAGAGCATGCAGCATGGCGATACGCGGCTGGTGTTGAAGCCGGACTCGGATTTCTTCCGCTTCTTCTCCGATCCGTCAGGCCGGCCGGGGGCTTCGACCGCGCCGAATCCGGCAGCGTCAAGCGCAGCCAAACCGGCGGCTCCGAAATAGAGATTTTCCGACACGACCGCTGACTACGGCAAAGCGCATCGGGCCTGCATGACCGACTTTCTCGCCGCGCTCGGCCTCGTTTTGGCGATTGAGGGTATTCTGCTGGCGGCGTTTCCTGTCGGCACCAAACGCGCCATGGCCGCGGCTCTGGAGACGCCGGACGCCCGGTTACGGATTGCCGGGCTGGTATCCGCGTTGATCGGCGTGGTTATCGTCTGGCTGGTGCGCCACTGACTGGTACAGAGTCGCTTTTCCGCCCTAATCCAGTTCGTAATAGCGTGCGCGGCGCGGTTCCGGCCTTGCGTCCAAGGCCAGGCGAGGCCACCTTTCCATGACTTAATCCTTCAGGAGCCCCGACCTCCATGCTTAGCCATTTCTCCCGGCTCGTGCGCCAAAGTGCAGCCATCGCCGCGGTTTCCGCGGCGATCATTGTTCTGCCGGCATGGACTGCCGCCGCGCGGGGACCTGAAAATATCGCCGACGTCGCCGAACAGGTGATCGATGCGGTGGTCAACATTTCCACGTCGCAACGGGTGGATGCGAAGCTCGGCAATATGCCCGATCTTCCGCCCGGATCGCCGATGGAGGAGTTCTTCGAGGAATTCTTCAAGAACCGCCGCGGCCAGGGCGGCCAGGGCGATCAGACGCCGCGGCGCATCAACTCGCTCGGATCCGGCTTCATCATCGACCCGTCGGGCGTCGTCGTCACCAACAACCACGTGATCGCGGATGCCGACGAGATCAACGTCATTCTCGACGACGGCATCAAACTTCCGGCCGAGCTGATCGGCAAGGACACCAAGAGCGATCTTGCCTTGCTGCGGGTCCATCCCGACAAGCCGCTTAAGGCGGTCAAGTTTGGCGACAGCGACAAGCTGCGGCTCGGCGAATGGGTGATCGCGATCGGCAACCCGTTCAGCCTTGGCGGCACGGTGACTGCCGGTATCGTTTCGGCGCGCCACCGCGACATCAATTCGGGTCCGTACGATAATTACATTCAGACCGACGCCGCGATTAACCGCGGCAATTCCGGCGGCCCGCTGTTCAACCTCGACGGCGACGTCGTCGGCGTTAACACAGCGATTATCTCGCCGTCGGGCGGCTCGATCGGCATCGGCTTTGCCGTGCCGTCGAATTCTGCGGTCGCCGTCATCAACCAGCTCCGCCAATTCGGCGAAACCCGGCGCGGCTGGCTCGGCGTGCGCATCCAGCAAGTCACCGACGACATCGCCGAGAGCCTGTCGATCAAGCCGGCGCGCGGCGCCCTGGTCGCCGGCGTGGACGACCGCGGGCCGGCGAAGCCCGCCGGCATTGAGCCGGGAGACGTCGTCATCAAGTTCGATGGCCGCGATGTAAAGGAGATGCATGACCTGCCGCGGATCGTCGCCGATACGCCGGTCGGCAAAGAGGTCGAGGTCATCGTCATCCGCAAGGGCAAGGAAGAAACCCACACGGTCAAGATCGGCCGGCTCGAAGACAGCGAAAAGCTGGCGGCGGCGGACGCCAAGAAGAATGCGGCGCCGGAGCAGAAGTCCGTCGTGCAGAAGACGCTGGGGCTCGAGCTTTCCAGCCTCTCGGACGATCTTCGCAAGAAGTTCAAGGTCAGGGACAGCGTCAAGGGCGTATTGGTTACCGGGGTCGACCCGAACGTTGCGTCGGCCGCGACCGACAAGCGGCTTTCACCCGGCGACGTGATCGTCGAAGTGCAATACGAGGCTGTGGGCAACCCGAGCGACTTGCAAACCCGGCTCGAAGCTCTCAAGGCCCAGGGCAAGAAGGTTGCTGTGCTTTTGGTCTCCAACGGCGACGGCGAAACACGCTTCGTGGCGCTCAGCTTGCAGTAGCGAACGGCGAGTTAGCCTAAGGCGGGCTCCCAGGCACCGCGGGATGCGCTTCGATATTCCAGCGTGAAGGCTCTTTTTTCGTCAACTTTTTGAGCTTATATTCCTTCCCGCTGGCGCAAGCCGGCTATGGCGATAAATGGCCGTCGTAATAAACCTTTCGGACCCGGGGGCGGTACCCGGCGACTCCACCAGTTCCAGGAGTCGGTAATCAGACGACGGTAATCAGAAGCAAGTCTTCTGGTCACTGATCACCGATTACTGATTCCTGCTTACGGGGTCGAAATAGGATCGACGAGGGCGTAAAGGGCGTGCTTTTGCTCGGCATGGTTCCGCCGTTATCGGGCCAATCCATAGTTGCAAACGACAACTATGCTCCGGTTGCTCTGGCCGCGTAAGCGGCTCGAAAGACCGACCTAAAGCCCTAGCGTCTTAGCAGCGTTAGGCGGGGTTCGGAGGCACCTGGCAACAGAAGCCTCCACTTTCCAGCTGTCAGTAATCAGTGGTCAGTCATCGGAAGTGGGAGGACAGGCGCAGTCTGGACCACTATTATTCCACTGCCTATCTGACTACCGACAAGCGAACAGCTCCCGCCATGGCCACCGATCACATTCGTTATGACATTCTCGCCCAGGCGGCGTTGCGCGGCGTCGTGCGCACGGTGCTCGCCGATGCGGCGAAGAAAGGTCTGCCGGGCGAGCATCATTTCAAGATCACCTTCGACACTACTGCGCCCGGCGTGAAGCTTTCGGAGCGGATGCGCGGTCGCTATCCGGAGGAGATGACAATCGTTCTGCAGCATCAATTCTGGGACCTGACCGTAACCGAACAAGGCTTCGAGGTCGGCCTGTCGTTTGGCGGCATTCCGGAGCGCGTCGGAGTTCCGTTCGATACTGTGACGGCCTTTTACGATCCCGCCGTGCAATTCGGCTTTCAGTTCGAGATCATCGAGGCCGCCGCTGATGGCGAATCCGAAGCGACGGCGATGGAAAAACCGGCGGACTCGGTGACCGAAAAGCCGGAAAGCCTGCCTGCTTCCGCTCCTGCCCCCGCCGCGACAGCGGCGCCACCGGCTCCGCCGGACACAGGTGCCGGTGGCGAGGTCGTAAGGCTCGACCGGTTCCGAAAGAAATGACGACGGAGGGCAGACGACGGACGACGGACAGGAGACGGAAAGCCGCTACATCTGTCGTCCCTCCTCCGATGCCCGTCGTCCGCACACGCACCGAGACCGACAGCTTCGGCCCCATCGAAGTCCCAGCCGATCGCTACTGGGGTGCGCAAACCGAGCGTTCGCGCCACAATTTCCGGATCGGCGAAGAGCGCATGCCGCGCCCGCTCATCACCGCGCTTGCCATCGTCAAGCGTGCGGCGGCGCAAGCCAATCGTGAGCTCGAAACGCTGGACGCGCGGCGTGCCAAAGCAATCATCGAGGCCGCGCAAGAAATCATCGACGGCAAACTCGACGATCAATTCCCCCTGGTTGTCTGGCAGACCGGGTCCGGCACGCAAACCAACATGAACGTCAACGAGGTGATCGCCAACCGCGCTAATGAGCGGCTGGGCGGCAAGCTCGGCGCCAAATCGCCGATCCATCCAAACGATCACGTCAATATGAGCCAGTCGTCGAACGACAGTTTTCCGACTGCGATGCATATTGCATCGGCGCAGGAGATTGTGGAGCGGCTCATTCCGGCGCTGACGCATTTGCAGGCGGCGCTCGAAACCAAGACCAAGGCGTTCGCGTCGATCGTCAAGATCGGACGCACTCACACCCAGGATGCGACCCCGCTCACGCTCGGGCAGGAATTCTCCGGCTACGCGGCGCAGGTCAAATCGGGCATTGCGCGGGTCCGCGCCGGGCTAAAGGAACTCTACCCGCTGGCGCAGGGCGGCACGGCGGTCGGGACCGGGCTCAACGCCAAGCGCCAATTTGCCAAGCTGTTTGCCAAGAAGGTTGCCGATGACACCGGTCTGCCGTTCGTCAGCGCGCCGAATAAATTTGAGGCGCTGGCTTCACATGCCGCGCTGGTCTTCGCCCATGGCGCGCTCAACGCGCTGGCCGCCGATCTGTTCAAGATCGCCAACGATATTCGCCTGCTCGGCTCCGGGCCGCGCTCGGGCTTCGGCGAATTGATCCTGCCGGAGAACGAGCCGGGATCGTCTATTATGCCCGGCAAGGTGAACCCCACCCAGACCGAAGCCCTGACCATGGTGTGCTGTCGCGTATTCGGCAACGAGACCACGATCAGCGTGGCGGCGAGCCAGGGCCACCTCGAGCTCAACGTCTATAAGCCGGTGATTGCTGACGCGATGCTGCAATCGATCCGCCTCTTAGCCGACGCGGCCATCTCATTCACCGATCACTGCGTCGTCGGTATCCGCGCCAATGAGCCGCGCATTCATGAATTGATGGAGCGGTCGCTGATGCTCGTGACCGCGCTCGCTCCCCACATCGGCTACGACAAGACAGCACAAATCGCCAAGGCGGCGCTCGCTCACGGCACCACGCTCCGCGAGGAAGCAATCAATCTCGGCTACGTCTCTGGCAGGGACTTCGATCGAATGGTGCGTCCGGAGCGGATGACCAGACCGGACCCCTGATTAACGATCCCTTCCGTAATCCGATCCGTGAGGTCAAGTCCTCCGGACGAAAAGAAGCGACAGCGCTATGGCGAGAACCTACCGTGATGTTGCAATAGAGGAAATGCTGCGAACCGTCGAAGAAGCGATGAGTTAGGTTATCGACTGGTGGGGAGACCCGCCGCCGCCCATGAAAGACGCGATCGAGCAGTTTCGCGCCCAACTCGGGGCGGCAATTGATTCCGTAGAATTTGTTAAAAGGGCACTCGACCGACAAGTGCACGAAACTGACGACGGGCAAGGACCTCCCTGATGTTTGCTGGGGTGGCACGAGTCCGGTTATGGCCCCCTATTCGCACATGCCGGTGCGGCTCTCCATGGCGCCTCATCCTAAAGCTATGGGAGCAGACAGGGCATGCGTACTTGACCCGACCCATCTGGTCACGGATTCTCCCTCTCACGTCTTCTTTCCACGTCGGTCGAAAAACCATTGAGCGTAGCGCGTAGGCGCGAACTTCCAAGGAGAACCCCATGAATATCATTTTGTACTATGCACCCTTCACTTGCGCGCTTGCGCCCTACATCACGCTGACCGAGGCAGGTGCCACGTTTGAAGCTCGCCCTCTCAATATGCAAAAAAATCAGCATAATTCGCCGGAGTACTTGCAACTCAACCCCAAACACAAGGTTCCGCTCCTTGTCGTCGACGGCCAGGTGCTATCGGAAAGTCTCGCGATCCAGACCTGGATCGCGCGCACCTTTCCGCAGGCAAAACTGCTGCCCGCCGATCCCTGGCAGGAGCTGAAGGCGTTGTCGCTCATGTCTTGGTGCGCGTCTGGAATCCACCCGTTTCTGTTTCGGATCTTTGCGCCGGCTAACGTCTGTGACACGCCAAATACGGCGGAAAGTGTGCGCCGACTGGCGAAAGTGCCGCTGCTTGAAAATTTCAAGATCGCCAACGATTTGCTCGCTGACCGCGAATTCTTTTTTGAGCATTTCACGGCTCCTGACGCTCATTTTTTCTGGTGCGTAAGGCGCGCTAAGCAGCTTGAAGTCGACCTTTCGCCGTTTAAACATTGCACCGCACATTTCGACCGAATGAGCATCCGGTCGAGCGTGCAGAAGCTCCTCGCATTCGAGAGAAGCGTGCTGGATGGCTTTGCCAAAGCGGCCTGATAGCACGCTGTTTCCTGGAACTTAACGTTGCTGGTCCAATTCACTTCTGCTCTTGGGGCATTAGCGGACCAATAGCGGCCATCGCGAAACCGACGTTGATGGTAGAGTCGGAATGTGACGCGGTGGTTGTAGGGTGAACATATCTGTTGCCGCCTCTTTCGTCTGGCGGTGCCTTAGTAGTTCAGCCATGACTCCGTTTTCACATTCCGCTCATCGAACCGGACAGGCAGATCTCCCGCATCCGGCTCTCGGACAAGACTTCACGCCTTTGCTTTCGCGTGCGACGCCATCTGCAGCTTCTGAACACTCAGCGGAGTTTATAGGTTGCCCAATCTCCAGGTCCTTCACCACGTATTTCGTCTGTCTTGAACTGAGGTCCCTTCCCTCCACCGGCATTACCCGGCTTCAGCGGTACACTACGAACCTCTCCGCCACCCCAAGGCGCCCGGCCTGTCCCTCACGGGCCTCCGGTTGGTCGTCGCTGACCACGCTTTGGGGCTTCCCGTGTTTCGTGCGCTTTCCTTGTGTACATGCTGCCGCCACTACCCCGGCGCAGCGTCTGGACGTATCACTTCGCTCATTTCATCCAGACGTGGCAGCCTTCCCCGAAAGGGTTGTCGGGTCGGCCTGCGCATTGTCCTTTTCGAGGCTTGCTCGGCGTTCACTCGCGTTGCGGCCTGCACACTCGCGCTGCCACCAATTCGTGACACGCTAATCGAAGGCTTCAGCCACTTCGTTGCCTCCATGACTGCTCCGATTGCTTCCGGCTGGAGCGGTTGCCGGGTGGGGCTTGCACCCACTGGAAAGCGCCGCCTTGTCACGGCGCACACCCCAAAGCAGACATTTGCAGCGTCGCGCTAAAATTCGCTGTTAAGTTGGCAGCAGATGTTGCCGCGGAAACCATGTAAGTGTGAATTACGAGGCTTGATGCCCGCCTACTTTCAGACCGTCGTGTTTCCGCGCAGATGGTTGGCGTTATGAATGGTCCACCTTGCGAGCCAGAGGACCTTCTTCTCCAGCTCGCGCAGGGCCGCGATGTCGTCGGCGTCACGATCTTCTAAAGTGCGCATTGGCCTGATCTGCCGTCGCCTGAGGGTCGTGCCGGTGCGTGCCGCCGCAAACCTCAGGCACCGGACGGCGAAGTTTAATGCGGCTGCAATAAAGAGCAATCACGCCATTGCAACTGATTCGCTGGTTCCGCCGCGAATAGCGCTGCAGAGTACTCCGTCCAGCCCACGTGTGTTATTGTTTCGATCAACGAAATCCGAAAGTCTTCCAGGGAGTGAAAAATATCCATGCCAGTGCTGAACAGATTGCTGCCGCTGGCAGCGGCGATGACGGTCGCTATGTTTCCCCTGCAATCGCGCGCAGAAACGATTACGGTCACCCATTGGGGATCGGCCTTTTATGGTGCCCCATATGCGGTCGCGATGGAGAAGGGCTTCTTCAAGAAATATGGCGTCGACGTCACCGGCGTCCTGACATCGCAAGGCGGCGGCACCTCGGTGCGAAACACACTAGCCGGCGACTTGCCCTACGGTGAGGTGGCTCTGGCGGCGGCGGTCGAGGCGATCAACAATGGCGTGCCGCTGCGCATCATCGGGTCCGGGGCGCAAAGCATCGCCGATATTCTTTGGATGGCGAAGAAGGGCTCGCCGCTCCATTCGATTGAGGATCTCGTCGGCAAGAAGGTCGCCTTCACCGTGCCCGGCTCGGTGACCAACATGCTGATCTTGATGTCTCTGAAGAAGAAGGGCATCGAACCCAGTGCCGTGAAGCTCGTGCCAGCCGGTGGCATCGGCGCCAATGTTTCGGCGGTGCTTAACAACGCTGTCGACGCTGGCATGTGCGGGGAGCCGGTTTGGTCGGAGAACCAAGATAAATTGCAGCCGGTGTTTTGGCCTAAGGATATTCTGTCGCCGAACATGATGCAGACCGTTGCTGTCACGACGGCCGACTACGCGACAGAGGGCGCGGACAAGCTGCGCGGCATTGTTGCCGGGCGGCGCGATGGCGTTCGCTATATCGAAGAGCACCCCGATGAGGCCGCCGACATCACCGCCAAAGCGTACAACGGGGATCCCGGCCTCTATCGCCGCGTGTTCAGCCGTTACGTGACCATCCACTATTGGTCGGAAGGAAAGTTCGACTACGCTGCGATGGACCTCATGGTTGAGGGCTTGCAGATCGTCGGCAAGCAAAAGGGTCCGGTGGACTGGGAGAAGCTGGTCGACCCCTCGTTCTTGCCCTCCGACCTGCAGCACTGATTTACGCCAAGTGTCGATAGGTGACAGCGAAGTCGCGCACACGACCCTGCAAGGCGTGACCAGGGTCTATCCGGGCCCAACCCCGGTGCATGCACTTGGACCGATCGATCTTGATTTGGCGCGCGGCGAATTTTTCTCGGTCGTTGGCCCGTCCGGTTGCGGCAAGTCGACGCTGCTTGATGTGATGGCGGGTCTGAACCCGCCAAGTGCCGGCACGGTCACCTTCGAAGGCCGGCCGGTCCTGGGCGAAGTGCCAGACGGCATCGGCGTGGTCTTCCAGGAAGATGCGAGTTTGCCGTGGCTCACGGTGCGCGACAATGTTGCCTTCGGGCTACGCCGTGCCGGCACCGAGCCGGCGGAGGTTGCGCGCCGGGTGAGCTATGCCGTCGGCTTCATGGGGCTCGACGACTTCGCCGGCGCCTATCCCGCGCAGCTTTCCGGCGGCATGCGGCAGCGCGTCTGCATAGCGCGCACATTAGTGTTGCAGCCGCGACTGATCCTGCTGGACGAGCCGTTCGGCGCGCTGGATCAACAAACCCGCCTGTTGATGGGCGACGAGCTGCTTCGGTTGTGGCGGGAGACAGGATCCACGGTGATGCTCATTACCCACGCGCTGGATGAGGCCGCGCTGTTGTCAGACCGGGTCGGCGTAATGTCGGCGCGTCCCGGCAGATTCATCGATGTCGTGAACACCGGCTGGGCGCGCGACCGCGATAGCCGCATCGCGTCCGAGCCCGGCTTTGGCGCGGTCACCGCCCGCCTGTGGGCGGCGCTGCGGCCGGAATCGATTAAGGCGATGGGACGGCTGGAATCATGACTAGAGCCCAAGGCATCATCTGGACACGCGTCTTGCTGATCGCCGGGTCCATTGGCGTCATCGAGCTGCTGTGCCGTGTGGCCGTCATCAAACCTCTGACCATGATTGCACCGAGCCAGATGGTGTTGGAGCTCGCGCGAATGACGGCTTCCGGCGAACTTGCGGCGCCTGCCGCATACACTTTCGCGGAAGTGGGGGGCGCCTTCGCCATTTCGGTTCTGGGTGGGGCGGCGTTGGGCGTGCTGGTCCATGCGCAACCGCGTCTCCGTCGAGCGATCGATCCGCTGTTGGCGAGTTGGTACGCGGTGCCATTCTTTGTTTTCTATCCATTGTTGGTGGCTTTGTTCGGTTTGAACGCCCTGCCGTTGATCGCCATCGGCGTGATCTTCGCAGCGCCCGCGATGATGCTGAGTACGCTCGCTGGTCTCGACCGGGTACCGCCGGTGATGCGAAAGGTGGCCCGTGTGCACCGGCTGTCGCGTGTTCAGGAAGCGCGGCTGATTACTTTGCCAAGCGCCGCACCGCATTTGTTCACAGGGCTGAAGCTTGCCTTCGCCTATTCGTTCATCGGCATCATCGCCGGCGAGTTTATTCTTTCCAGCGGCGGTCTCGGCTACAGCATCGCCTATGCCTATGAGAGCTTCGAGAATCGCACGATGTACGCGCTGATGCTGTTCGTGCTGCTGATTGCGGTCGGCGTCAACGGCGCGCTGCAGATGTGGGACGGCCGTTTGGCGCGCCGCTGGGGGCGGCAATGACCCGAACTCTTAAACTCGTTCGCGCTCGTTGCGGCGATCCTCGTGATCTGGCTCGGTCTTTACGCGTACGCGGGTGACGTTGCCATCACTCCACCCTGGACCACTGTTGCCTTTGCCGTCGAGCTTCTGTCCCGCGCATCATTCTGGACTCATGTTGGCGCGACCATGACGGCGTTCGCCACAGCGCTGGCGATCTCGGCGGTGATGGGCGTGATGCTTGGACTTGTGCTTGGGATGCGCCGCTTCGCAGGGGAGGTGGCCGAGCCGATCCTCGGCTCGCTCTACACCATCCCCAAAGTGACGCTCTATCCAGTGATGCTGCTGATCTTCGGTCTCGGCATGTCGGCAAAGGTGGCGTTTGGCGTGATCCACGGCATGATCCCGGTGATGCTGTTTACGATGGCGGCAGCCAAGAACGTCCGGCCGGTGCTGCTGCGTACGGCCCGGGTGCTTCGCTTGAGTCCGGCGCAAACCGTGCTCAGCGTGCTGGCGCCGGCCGTGACGCCGGAGATCATTACCGGACTGCGGCTCGGATTCGCGCTGACACTTCTCGGCGTACTGATCGGGGAGATGTTCGCCTCGCAGCGCGGCCTCGGCTTCCTCATCATCAACGGTATCAATGTCCACGACGTTCGCATGACGACGACCGTAACACTGATCGTAGTGGTCTTCGCGGTCGCCGCTAACGGACTGATGCTGGCGCTCGATCGGCGCGCACATCACGTCGCCTAGCCCTTAGTGCAGCCCAAGCAATCAATCAAAAGCTGGCAACGGAAGCTTCCCTGCTCCGCGCCGCACTCTCAGTTCAGCACATACGACGGTAGGGAGCCCCTAACCGCGGCCTGGGCTATGGCCGTGGGTGAGCGCAATTTCGGTTCCTGGGCCGGTTCTTCCCGCCGGACGGCCCCATATGGGGCAAAAGGAGACATGCTGCCAGGCGGCACCTCCCTTCGGTCGGCCAGGTGCAAGCGCAGGCATGCCAGCGACCGAAGCCGCCATGTCATCTCCCACGGCGCACACCTTGCAAGGTTCGCCCGGCGGGAGGCCATCGCCGGCTTCGTCGGAGATCGTAAAACCTGTGATTACCGTCACTGCGGGCTAGCGTGATCGGCGTCATCCTCAACATGCTTCGACCAGCCTCGAAGTGGTTTGGAGGGTTGAAGTTAACCAGGGTGAGTGCGGATCTCTCATGGCTGACCTCGTCAATCTTCGGGCCGTCCGAAAACGCGCCAAGCGGCAGCAGGCGGAACGAGCGGCTGCGGCTAATCGCGTTAAGCATGGACGCTCGAAGGCGGAACGGTCACTGGAGCGATCCCGGAGCGACCAAGCCCTTAACCATCTTGAACAACACCGCATCAAAACGGGAGACGGGCAATGAAATCGCCAGTCGTTAAGCGCTCTATTGTCATTGCGGGCCACAAGACAAGCGTCAGCCTCGAAGACGCGTTCTGGAGAGCACTAAAGGAAATCGCCATAACGCAGCGACTAACCTTGTCCGATCTCGTCGGCTCCATCGATTCTGAGCGTCAGCACGGCAACCTGTCTTCCGCCATCCGGCTGTTCGTTCTCGACCACTTCCAGGGGCGGACGAACCACGATGGCGAGACAACGAGCTCGCCTGGCGCCGAGATCATCTTGGCACCAATGGCGTCAGTTCTGTGAGCCGAATAGCAAATCGAGCGGCGAGTGGATCGCGGGTGGTGGCGCCTTGGGGCGTCCGCGGAGAGACTCAGCAGTGCTGCCGGTTGCTGTGGTGTTGTCGGCGCCCGGTTGCTGCCTCGATATAGCCGAAGGCGGTGACGCAGCAGCCGTCGGCATGGTAGCCGAACCCTCAGGGTGCAAGCGATCGAAGGAACGCGCCCCGAGCGTCGCTCCCAGCAAAGCGTTAGCGTGGTCGCGCGTTTCCAGCGCTGTTCCCATCGGAATGAACCGGATGGCAGGCGATGCCGGACGGGCAATGGCTCCCACGACTTCATCGCGCCGATTGGCTTCGATCAATTCCAGGCGGCGGGTCTGCAATTCGGCCGCGCGAAGCGTTAGCCACGCCACCAATGTCGATACATCGAGTTGTCTTTCGGGCGCCGCCAGCGGACCCTTTACGTTGATCGCGAATTCCGGCCGGGTGGGAATCAAGGCATTCGCGGCCGGTTGTCCCGACAGCGTCATATGCGCATCAATCGCCAAGCTGTTGAGATCGAGCATTCCACCGAGCGAAAGCTTAGCGCCGTCTTGCGCATTCACCGTCGTATTGGCGAGATGAATTTGGCCGGCAGCGATTGTGACGTCCGCGTTGGCTTGCGGCACTGCCAGGCGGCCATTATCCAGGACGGCGCTCACGGCGGCTCTGATCTTCGGCGCCTCGATTGTGCTGCTCTGGTCGGCGGCACGGATCGCGGCATCGAATGCGGCCGGATCAACACCGGCGAGACTTCCATTACTGAGAGCGATTGTCCCGCCGCCGTGGAGGGAGCCGACCAGCGCGTCCGCGTTTGCACCAGACCCTTCCCCATGAAGCTTTACCGCGATGACGCCGTCGACGGCGCTCTTGCCGGGTCCGAGTACTTTCGCGGCGTTCGCGCCGGCGAGTTCGAGGTTGCCCCGGAGCGCAAAGTCTTCGGCATCGTGGCTGACAATGAGCTCTCCCGCGAGGCGTCCCCCGGCGAAGCCGCCGCCGAGGTCGCTCAGCGCGATCTGCGAAGGCTGAAACCGGGCGACGCCTTTGAGGTCACGCGCCACCCAAGCCGGCGTGAGCGCGGCGCGATCGAACTTGAAGGTGATGGCCCCGTTCGCCTGACCGAACGCACCGGCAGCAATCGGCTCATGCGACCAAGCGGCGATGGACGGAGACGCGGCGCTCGGCAGCCCAAACAACATCGCCGAGACCGCCGCGGCATCAATGTCATCGGCCGCGATGTCGCCGTTTACCGCGAGCGGTTTCCCCAGTTTGAGATCAAGATGACCACGTATCGACGATTTGCCGGTGCCCACGACGAGATCGGTGAGCGACACGTCCGCGCCAGCAAAGCCGACAATAGCGCTTGCTGAAGTCGCGGCAACCGTTCCCGGCTGTCCGGTCATGGCGCGATGCAGGGGGCGCAGATCGGTGGCCGACAGCTTTATTTGCAAGTTGCCGGTCGGCGCCTGCTCACCGCTCAAATGCAGCGCACCATTGATCGCCGCAGAAAATCCGCCAGCAGCGGCAAGGCCGTTGACGCGCACGGCTGCATCGAGCGGCCCGTTGGCTGAAAGCGTCAGTTGCCCCGGCAATTGATCAACGGCCAGAATTCGGTCGAGATTGAACAGCCGCACGAGCGCTCCGCCGTCATCGGCATCAAGCCGGCTGGTCATGCGCACGATGGCTGAACTCAAATGCGCCGAATTGCCCGTTGCATCGCCGTTAAGTGTGAGACGCGTCGCTCCCAAGTCGCCGCCGAGTTCGAACTTGACGGCTGAGTTGCCACCGCCGGCGCGATCAACTGTCAGCGCCGCATGCACTTTCGCCGGCGCCAGACGATCGTCGAAAGGACGGAACGCGTCCGCGACCTGCGGCGCCAGACGGCCGACGATGTTGGTCAGACCGGTAAGCGTCCGGGCATCGAGGTTGAGCGTAATCCGCCCGCGCGGCTGCGACGACAGTTCGTCGATACGCCCGCTGATGTCGAGTGCGGCGCCGCCGAGATCGCCGATCGAAAGCCGGTCGATATGCAATATTCCGGAATCGAATTTGACTCGGGCGTTGATCATTCGCGCATCCACACCGGCGAATGTCGCCTGACCGACGTCGAGGACGAGAGCCGCCTGGCGCGGAATCTCCAGCGCGCTGTCCGATAGCGCCGCCTTCGCGAATGCGGACAAAGCATCGACGTCGAGCGCCGGGGCGTGGAGTTCGCCGTCGAGCGTTGCGGGTTTGTTGCCGGTCGCCCAGGTGTAGGCAAGCCGGCCCTGCAGGTTCTCCCGGTCCAAAGCCGCCGACAGCCGATCGAGGACAAAGCGATCGGCCGCAAGCGTGATCTCGCCGCGCGCACTCAACGTCTCGCTTAGGCCGGCAAGCGGCTCCTTGCGGCCCTCGAGCCACGCCACGAGCGTTTTCAGATCGCTGGATTCAAGCTTGGCCGGGCCGCTGAAGGCGAGGCCTTGCGGCCCGTCGTCGAGCTGACCGCTCAGATTGACCTCAGTGAACCCCGGGGCGCGGAAGGCGAAGTCCTTAAAGCCCCAGCTCTTCCCATCGTATCGCACATTGCCGTGCAGCGATTGCAGCGTCGTGCCGCCGACCGTCACCGCATCGATGGCGACGGCAAGTGTGCCCGGCAACGGAGGCTTGACCATCGCAACGAACGTCTCAAAGAAGCTCTTGATCATGATCAGCGGCGGACGATGCGTCACGTCAGGGTCGGCGAGCGCGCGATCGACATCGATTTGCCGCGCCGAGATGGTGCCGTCGACACGCGGATGCTCGCCGAAGGTCAGGTCGGCCTTGCCGCTCAAATTGACCGCCCGCTCTTCCGGTCCGTACTGCAAAGCGAGATCTTGCAGCGACGCGGACGCCGATGTTGCACGAACCTTTCCGGTCAACTGCCACGGATCGCTCATCACCCGCTCGCCGCGCGCCAGCGTGACGCCGACGGGCCGCGCCAAAGCCAGCTTGCCCTCGAATTGCGGGAGGCCCCTGGCGAACGTGAGTGTGCCGTCGATCTCGGTGGCCAGCGGATGATTGGACGGATCGACGCCGAGCTTCACTTTAAGCCCACCGTCCTCATCGAAGCGGCTGCCGGAAATCCGGTAGCCGTACAGTTCATCGCCGACAACGAAGGCGCCTTCGCCGTGAAACGGCCCAATGAATGAGCGGATGTCGCCGCTGAACCAAAGTTTCTGCAACGTAACGCGGGCACCGGACACCGCGTCGGCAAGAGTGACGCGGCCATCCTCGACATTCAGCCGCGATACGGTCAAAGCATCCGGACGAAACGACGGCGACAGCGCCGGCCATTCAACTGCCCCGGCGCGATCGAGCGCCACGTTGATCTGCGGCCCAACCACATGCAGTTCGGTGGCCTCCACTTCGCCGCGCAGCAGCGAGCCGAGGCCGAGCTCGAGTTCGATCGCGGCGACCTGCACCTGCGGCTGCAGTCCGGCCTGACCGACTTCGACGTCGCGCAGTTCAATGCGCGGGCTCGGCAGGATGCGCGCGGCAATCGCGCCTTTAACGCGGACATCCAGGCCGACCAGGCGGCTCGCCTCCTGCTCGAACGATGAGCGGTAGTGACTCCAGTCGACGACAAGCGGAGCGACCAGCGCCGAGACCAGCGCCAGAATGATAGCAAGTGCCACTCCGAGCAGTGTCGTCTGCACGGCAAGCTTTCCTTAATCGCTTGGATGACGCACCGCGCGAGCCCGCCGAAGCCTAGAGCAAGGTCGGCGGGAATGCACGCTTCCGCCGATCCCAGTAGTTACAATTACTGGCGATTCTGTGTCGTTTTTTCAGGCGTTGTCCGGCCCGCCCGCCGCTCACTGGTTAACGATCTTGCCCGGGTTCATGATGTCGAGCGGATCGAGCGCGTGCTTGATGGCGCGCATGGCGTCCAGCGCCGGTTCCCCGTGCTCGGCCGCCAAGTATTTCATCTTGCCCTGGCCGACGCCGTGCTCGCCGGTACAGGTCCCGCCCATCGCCAGCGCCCGCTCCACCAGGCGTTCGAGAAACGCTTCGATGCTTGCGACCTCGTCTTTATCAGCAGGATCCACCAGCAGCCCAACGTGGAAATTGCCGTCGCCGACATGGCCGACGATCGGGGCGAGCAGATTATGTTCGGCGATGTCGCGCTGGGTCTCGGCGACGCATTCGGCGAGCCGCGAGATCGGCACGCAGACGTCGGACGCGAGCGCTTCGGCGCCGGGACGCAAGCCGCGTTGCGCCCAGTAGGCGTCGTGCCGCGCCTGCCACAGCCGCGACCGGTCCTCAGCCCGCGTCGCCCAGTCGAACCGGCCGCCGCCGAATTCCTGCGCGATCTCGCCGAAGCGCTGCGATTGCTCGGCGACTCCGGCTTCGGTGCCGTGAAACTCCACAAACAGCATCGGCGTCTCGGGCAGGTTCAGCTTCGAATAAAGATTGGCGGCGCGCACCTGCAAGGCATCGAACAATTCGATCCGCGCCACCGGAATGCCGGACTGGATCGTCATGATCGTCGCCTTGCACGCGGCTTCGACGGATGGAAACGGACACGTGCCCGCGGAGATCATTTCCGGAATGCCGGAAAGGCGCAGCGTGAGTTCGGTGATGATCCCCAGCGTGCCTTCGGCGCCGACGATCAGCCGGGTGAGGTCGTAGCCTGAGGACGACTTCTTGGCGCGCGTCGCGGTCGTCATCACCTCGCCGTTGGCGAGCACGACTTTAAGCGACAGCACGTTGTCCTTCATGGTGCCGTAGCGCACCGCGTTGGTCCCCGAGGCGCGCGTTGACGCCATGCCGCCGAGCGAGGCGTCGGCGCCAGGATCGATCGGGAAAAACAGGCCCTGATCGCGCAGGTATTCGTTGAGCTGTTTGCGGGTAATGCCCGGTTGGACCACGCAGTCGAGATCCTCGGCATGAACCGCGAGCACGCGGTTCATATCGCGAAAGTCGAGGCAGATGCCGCCATGCGGCGCGTTGATCTGGCCTTCCAGCGAAGTGCCGGCGCCGAAGCCGATTACCGGCACCCGCTCGGCCGCGCACAGCCGCACGATCTGCTGCACTTCCTCAGTCGATTGCGGGAACACCACCGCGTCCGGCGGCTGGTTGCCGATCCAGGTGAGCGTGTTGCCGTGCTGCTCGCGAACCGCCTGTGCCGTGACCAGCCGATTGCCGACCATCGCCGCGAGCGCAGCGATAACGTTATCGACCGCCTTGCGATCGCGCTTAAGTTCTTCCCAAGCCTCGGTAACGACCATTTTCGTCTACCCTTTTCAGGCAAGGTGACCGCGGCCTAAAGAGCGGTCAAGTGGGCACGCCGCCGCTGTTGCATCGGCCGCGGAATCCGCCACATTGCCGCCTGTCAACGCGGACCTAGAGCCGAACATGCTCGATCGCCTCGATCCCGAACCCGTCTTTGCCGCACCGTTCGACTCTTCGGTGATGCGCGTCGAGCCGGCGTGGATCGACTACAACGGCCATCTCAACATGGCCTATTACAACGTGCTGTTCGACCGCTGTGTCGACGAGGCCTACGAACTGCTCGGCTGCGGCCTCGCCTATCTGCAACAGACCCGGCATTCCACGTTTACCGCCGAAGTCCATATCCGGTACTTGCGGGAACTCCACGCCGACGACCCGGTGCGGGTGAGCTTTCAGCTGCTCGATTATGACTTAAAGCGCATCCACTACTTCGAGGAGCTGCATCACGCCGAGGAAGGCTGGCTGTCAGCCACTTCCGAGAACATGACGCTGCACGTCGACATGACCGCGAAGAAGACCGCGCCGTTTCCCGATTTCATCACCGCGCGGCTCGCCCGGATGAAGGCCGCGCATGCGCACCTGCCGGTGCCCGACGGCGTCGGCCGGCGCATCGCCATGCCGGGGAAGTAGACGGCCTTGCCTCGCAAAAGCCGCCGGTAAGTGCCATCTTCCAATCGTGAGAATCACGGAAAAATCAGGCCTTGGCTGACCCTTTGAGAGAGAGGCATCCGCTTGACCCGCCGGCGCCCGCGCCCGGCGGCATTGCTGCGCGGGCGCGCCCGGGCGGCGCGACTCCCCCCTATCTCGCCGGGCTCAATCCCGAGCAGCGGCTTGCGGTGGAAACGCTCGACGGCCCGGTGCTGGTGCTGGCCGGCGCCGGAACCGGCAAAACCCGCGTGCTGACCGTGCGCATCGCCCACATTCTGGCGACCGGCCGCGCCCGGCCGAGCGAGATTCTGGCGGTGACCTTCACCAACAAGGCGGCGCGCGAGATGAAACACCGCGTCGGCGAGATCGTCGGCCACGTGGTCGAAGGCATGCCCTGGCTCGGCACGTTCCACTCGATCGGCGTGAAAATCCTGCGCCGCCACGCCGAGCTGATCGGGCTCAAGACCGACTTCACCATTCTCGACGTCGACGATCAGGTCCGGCTGATGAAGCAGCTCCTTGAAGCCGAGAATATCGATGAGAAACGCTGGCCGGCGCGCGTGCTCGCGGGCATGATCGACGGTTGGAAAAATCGCGGCCTGACGCCGGATCAGGTGCCGCCGGGCGAAGCCGCCGCGTTCGCCAACGGCAAGGGCCTCAAACTTTACAAGGCCTATCAGGAGCGGCTGAAGATCCTCAACGCCGCCGATTTCGGCGATCTGCTGCTGGAGAACATCCGCCTGTTCCGCGAGCACACCGAGGTGCTGCGCCAATACCAGGCGCGCTTCCGCTACATTCTGGTCGACGAATATCAGGACACCAACGTCGCGCAGTATCTCTGGCTGCGGCTCTTGGCGCAGCGGACGAACGAGAAGCGCGCCCCTTTACCCTCTCCCGTTCCGGGAGAGGACGCCGAGCGGAGCGAGGCGGGTGAGGGCCTGAGCGCCATCGACTTGCCCTCACCCGGCGCGCCAGGCGCGCCGGCCTCTCCCGGAACGGGAGAGGGAGCAGCGAAAAACATCTGCTGCGTCGGCGATGACGACCAGTCGATCTATGGCTGGCGCGGCGCCGAGGTCGACAACATCCTGCGCTTCGAGCACGATTTTCCCGGCGCCATTGTGATCCGGCTGGAAAGGAATTACCGCTCAACCGGCCACATCCTCGCCGCCGCCGCGCACATCATCGCCCATAACGAAGGCCGGCTCGGCAAGACGCTGCGCACCGATGACGTGCTGGGCGAAAAAGTCTCCGTCACCGGCGCCTGGGATTCCGAGGAAGAGGCCCGCGCCATCGGCGAAGACATCGAACAATTGCAGCGCCAAGATGAATCGGGCAAAGCGCACGCGCTCAACGAGATCGCAATCTTGGTGCGCGCCTCGTTCCAGATGCGCGAGTTCGAGGACCGCTTCGTGACGCTCGGCCTGCCCTATCGCGTGATCGGCGGGCCCCGATTCTACGAGCGCGCCGAAATCCGCGACGCGCTCGCTTATCTACGGGTGATCAATTCGCCGGCCGACGATCTCGCCTTCGAGCGTATCGTCAACGTGCCCAAGCGCGGATTAGGTGATGCAACAGTGCAGCTCCTCCACGACCACGCCCGCAAACGCCGGATGCCGCTCACCGAAGCCGCCCGCGCCGTGATCGAGACCGACGAGCTCAAGCCGAAGCCGCGCGGCGCGCTGCGCGGCCTCCTGGAAGCGATCGACCGCTGGCGCAAGCAGCGCGATGAGCTTCCCCACTCCCAGCTCGCCGAGATCGTGCTCGACGAGTCGGGCTACACCGAGATGTGGCAGAAGGACCGCTCCGCCGACGCTGCCGGCCGGCTGGAAAACCTCAAGGAACTCGTGCGCTCCATGGAGGAGTTCGAGAACCTGCAGGGTTTTCTGGAGCACATCTCGCTGGTGATGGACAACGAGAAGGGCGCCGCCGAGGACGCCGTCAGCATTATGACTTTGCACTCGGCGAAGGGTCTCGAATTCAACACCGTATTCCTGCCCGGCTGGGAGGAAGGCGTATTTCCGAACCAGCGCACGCTCGACGACCAGGGCCGCGCCGGGCTCGAAGAGGAGCGCCGGCTTGCGCATGTCGGCATCACCCGGGCACGCAAGCGGGCGAAGATCTATTTCGCCACCAACCGCCGCATGCACGGCCTGTGGCAGACCAACATTCCCTCGCGCTTTCTCGACGAGCTGCCGGAAGCCAATGTCGAGGTCACCGAGTCCAAGGGCGGCTTCGGCGGTTATGGCGGCTACGGCGCCTCGCGATTCGACGCCATGACGTCGTTCGGCTCAAACTATTCCACGCCCGGCTGGCAGCGCGCGCAGGCGAAGAAAGGCGGCGGCGGCTTTTCCGATATTGAGGCGGACTACGAAGCCGACGAAGACCTATCTCACCTGTCTCCAGCCGGCAGAAATCGCGGCGCAAACGCAAGCGATGACGGCCCGTCCCCATCGCCGTGGCGGGCGCGCGACGAACGCCGCCCCGCCCGCCGCCTGCCGCTCACCATCGAAGGCGAGCTGGTGGCCAAATCGACCGGCACCATCTCCGCCTTCACCCTCGGCGACCGCGTCTTCCATCAGAAATTCGGCAACGGCAACGTCACCGCGATCGACGGCAACAAGCTGACGATTGCGTTCGACAAGGCCGGCGAGAAGCGCGTGGTGGATAGTTTTGTGGAGAGGGTGTGAGGCGCCGCCTAGGCGGCGGATCGCCTGAGGCTCTCGCATGCTGCGCAACAGCCGGGATATTATTCGACGACTTCGTGAGGACGGTTTTGAACTGGTATCGGTTCGGGGGTCGCATCATAAGTTTGTTCATCGCCCGCTGCGCCGCGTCGTGATTGTGCCACATCCGAAGTCAGACTTGCCGATCGGCACGGTCAGCGCCATTTACAAGCAAGCGGGATGGAAGAAGGACTAGAGCGATGCCGTACTACATCGCGTTGATCCATAAACAATCGGATAGTTGTTACGGCGTCTCGTTTCCGGACGTTCCCGGCGTGACGACAGCGGCTGATACCATCGATGAAGCGATGCAAAAAGCCGGCGACGTTCTGGAGTTTGCGGCAGGGGATTGGCCGGATCACACTGGAGATATGTTTCCGTCACCGCGCTCGATCGACGCGTTGCGCGACGATATCGAGTTTCAGGATGCGGCTGCCGGAGCCGTCGTTGCGGCCGTTCCTTTCCGCGTGAAGGCGGAAGCTGCGGAGTAGGCCGGGCCTGCGACGAACGCCGCCTCACCCCCCGCTCACCATCGAGAGCGACTGGTAGCGAAATCGACCGGCACGCATCTCCGCCTTCACCCTCGGCGACCGCGTCTTCCACCAGAAATTCGGCAACGGCAACGTCACCGCCATCGACGGCAACAAGCTGACCATCGCGTTCGACAAGGCCGGGCGAGAAGCGTGTGGTGGATAGTTTTGTGGAGCGGGTGTGAGCGCAAAATGCGCCACCCCAAATCGGCTGGTATCGAGCTCTCGTCTAAAATTCAGAGAGACATATATGCGTCCAGCCAGAGACGGTCGCCGAGCGGCCAGGCCGCTCGTTTGCGAGACCAGTGATATGGCAACATGCGAGTACTGATCCTATTTGAGCCTCCGCCTATTGCCGCGACGACCCGGAAGCACGGCTTATGATGGTCTGCTATCTCGATGACAGCGGGACGGACAAGCAATCGCCTGTTCTGACGATGGCTGGTTACGTCGGTCTGCAGCCGCATTGGAACGCGTTCGAGCGAAGTGCCGCAAAGATCTTTGCCGCGTACGGCGTTACGTCGCTGCACGCCGTGGATTTCAATGCGACCAAAAACCAGTTCAAAGGCTGGCCGCGCAAGCGAAAGGAGGCCTTTATTGCAAACTTGCTCTTGGAACTGAAGAAAACAGCGCCCTTTGGGGTGATGGCCTCGATAACGAAGACCGCATACGCGAAGGCGAAAAGCTTAGGAGAGCATGCGCAGCAATCGGCATACGGTCATTGTTTCGGAAATGTGCTCGACGCAATCATGTGGTCAAGACACATGAAGTTTGCAGCCAGCAGAGGGGCAACGCTGTCATTCGTCATTGAGCGCGGCAATAAAAATGATCGCGACATCCTGCGGGTGTTCAATAAAGCAAAATGGGATCCTAGAAACTTGGGCGCGGAGAACGTGCTTAAGTCTGTCGAATTCGCCGACAAGAACAGCTTGATTGCGCTTCAAATGGCGGATTTTTTGGCGTTTACAGGCCGCCGCTTAGCTCTCCATTCGGAAAGGCAAAGGAAGTACCTGGAGCTAACGGACTTGCAAAAGATCACCTTGTACTCAATCCCTATCGCCAACTCCCATTCCCACACTTTTCGGACTTACGAAGAAATTTCTAAGGGCACTAAAGACCCGAACACGTGGCGAGGCGAAACACCATGGCTAGATCAGGACTACCTTAGACGCCCCCGCTGAGAGCAAACAGGGCGTAAGGCGGATTGGCGAAGCGTAATCCGCCGAGTAGAACGGCATCAGCGGATGCTCAGGTGTTTGGCCGCCACCACCCGAATATCGCAACAAAGAGGCATGCAATCAGGATCATTATCCGGAAGCCGATTTGTATCCAATACTGGACCGGCGTTGCATCCCTATCAGCAACCCGACTCCACCAGCTTAGAAAATCAGGTTGGAAATACCCGATTTTTCCTTCGACAAGGCCACGCCAAAGTTTGCGGCTGCAATCGATACCCAAATAGATTGCAACGATCCGGGCGACGATTTCATAAAGGAAAAACTGCATTCAAACATCCGTTCATCAAGTACTGATTCGATGAGCGCCCGCCACGCGCACCACCCACGTCCTCACCCTGAGGTGCGAGCGCAGCGAGCCTCGAAGGGCGAGGCCTCAGCACGTGGGGCGGATTAGCGAAGCGTAATCCGCCGAGGCAGAACGGCACGGTGGATGCTCAGGTGTTCGGCCGCCACCACCCGAACATCACAACAAAGAAGCATGCAATCAGGGTCATTATCCGGATGCCGATTTGTATCCAGTACTGGACCGGCGTTGCATCCCTATCAGCAAGTCCACTGCACCAGCTTAGAAAATCAGGTTGGAAATACCCGATTTTTCTTTCGACAAGGCCGCGCCAAAGTTTGCGGCCGCAATCGATGCCGAAATAGATTGCAACGATACGGGCGAAGATCTCATAAAGAAAAAACTGCATTCAAACATCCGATCATCAAGCACCGATTCGATGTCCAGCGCCGAGGGCGGATGAGCGAAGCGTAAACCGCCGATGCGATGCGCAGCAACGCCACATCGGCGCGTTACGCCGCGGAGCTTGTCATCGGGCCGGCCACTTCGGGCCGGACCCGTTGGCGGCTGACTTGCCCCACGCGCCCCTGAGTTGACACTTAGTACCCCTTTGGGGTACAAACCTTTAACATGCCGCCGCGTCCCGTTTCGGTGATCGAGCTCGCCGGCTACCGGCAGCGGGCCGACGAATTGCTCACCGTGGATGAGCAGGATGCGGTGATTGACCTGATCGCCTATGCCCCGACCTGCGGCGATCTCATTCCGGGGACCGGCGGCTTGCGCAAGGTTCGCGTCGGACGCGGCAGCAGCGGCAAGCGCGGCGGCGCACGGGTGATCTACTATTTCTACAATGCGGACTTTCCGCTCGTGCTCATGGCGCTTTATGCGAAGAACGAGAAGGCCGATTTGGCGCCGCGGGAAGGAAGGCGTTTGCGGCCACGTTGAAGGAGATCACGGGGTCATGGCGAAAAAAATGAAAAGCCGGCTGGCCGACGACATTCGGGCCAGTTTGGACGAGTTGCGCGATTTCATCGCTGGCAAGAAAACCGGCGCCGTCGTCCACCATGTTATCCCAAGCCAGAGCGATGCGCGCGAAGCCCGGCACAAGCTCGGCCTGTCGCAGCGTGAATTCGCGTCGTTCATCGGCACCGCGGTCGGCACCGTGCGCAAGTGGGAGCTGGGCACGCGACAGCCGTCCGGCGCCGCACGCACCCTGATCGAGGTCATCAAGGCCGAGCCGAAGGCCGTTCGCCGGGCTATCGCGAAAAACAAATCGGCCGCGTGAAGGCGATCTCGATCTACATCGACGCCGATGCCTGCCCGGTGAAGCAGGAAATCTATCGCGTCGCCGAGCGCCATGCGCTCAAAGGCGTCGCGCTGAAAGTCTTCGTCGTCAGCAACAGCCCGATCGCCGTGCCGCGCGATCCGATGATCGAGCGCGTCGTGGTCGGCGGCGGCATGGATGAGGCGGACAACTGGATCGCGGAGCGGGCGCGCGCGGCGATATCGTGATCACGGCGGATGTGCCGCTGGCGAGCCGCTGCGTCAAAGCCGGCGCCGAAGTCATCGCGCCGAACGGGCGGGCGTTCACCGAGAGACTCGATCGGCATGACGCTGGCGACGCGCAACCTGATGGACTCGCTGCGCAGCGCCGGCGAAATCACCGGCGGCCCGAAACCGTTCTCGCCGCGCGACCGCTCGAGCTTTCTCTCGGCGCTGGATCCGGCCATCGTGCGGCTGACGCGCGCCGGCTTCGGCCAGGCGGCAACCAACCGTTAAGCGTCCGCGAAGGCGTCCCGCGCCGGCGCGCCGGTCTCGCTGCTATGCTCGCCGCGGAGGCAAGAAACGCCGCTGAGGAGACCCGCTCCATGATCATCAAGACAACGCTTGCCGGCGTCGTTTTCACCGCCGCCATCTGCATTGTCACGCTGGCCTTTACGTCGAGCGTACAAGCGCAGACGCCGCTGGCGATCACCCTGTGCCAGGCCGAGCTGGCGCGGCTTTACCAGCAAATCGGCCGATGCACCGACGATGTCTGCCGCCACCGGGTGCAAGTCGCTTTGGCTGCGCACTATGGGCGGTGCCAATAGCCGGACCCGCACGGACGGCGTCACCCTATCATTGACAATGGTCCCCGGTTGTGTTACCCACCGTAACCTCGCTCACTTCAGGGACGTCTACCGGTGACAGCCGTTGGATGGGGCGAGTGCGGTTCCTGCGGGCGGGGCTTGTAACTCCGCTCCCGGGCGGCTTGGGCATCGCAAACAAGTGTACGCAGTTTGCGAAGTGCAAACTGCTATGCCCGCCGGCAGTACGACCGGCGCGCCAGGTGCCTGGCTTAAGCGCGATTGACGGCGCGGGTAACGCCCGCGTTGCTTGTCGGTCGCGCGAAGCACGGCCTGGGCTGAGTTGCGGCGTTCGCTCGCTGCGACAAGCGCCGCCGCGAAGCGCCGGAAGGCGAGCGGGCGCCGTAACGCCCGCTGCCGCGCAGGCAGATGAGTGGTGCAAAGTGCGCACACTTGTTTGCGCGAGCGCGGCCAATGGATGGTGCGCCTTTCGGCGCTTCGCCTCCCTTTATCGTGAGGCAAAAGATTTCGTTCCGTTTTATTTGCAAAGCTCGGACGCAGCCGCGCCGCGAGAACGAAATCGTTTTTCCGCCCCCGCGATAGCGGGGGAGGGGGACCACACGAAGTGTGGTGGAGGGGGCGTCGGCGGTCGAGATTCGTTGGCGCCGACGGAATTATCGTCGAGTCCCGCGCCCCCCCACCGCGCTTCGCGCGGTCCCCCCTCCCCGCTTTCGCGGGGCGGGATGAACAATGCGAATGTGTTGTTCTTCCGTTGGCGAAGGAAGAGCCGCGAGATGAAAACAGCTCTGGAACCGGCCGCCAAACCGGCGCTTGATCAGACCATAATGACTCGATGGGAGAACCGGCATGATTCGCAAGCTTCCGTCCGGCAAATACCGGCTGTATTCGCGCAAGATCAATCCGAAGACCGGCAAGCGGCGCAATCTCGGCACCTTCGACAGTCGCGCCGCGGCGGAAAAGCATGAGCGCGTGGTGCAATATTTCAAACGGCATTAGCAGACAGGGCAGCCGCGTCAAAATGCGCGCCGCGTTGCTGCCGCGCTCGCGTCATGGTCGCGTCAAAGCCAGAGCGTTAACATCGCCGTTACGCCGCTTTCGCCGCTGCAGGTATTATTTATCGCTTGATTTGAACCAATCGCACACGGGAAACTTAAACAGTTTGGGCGATAACATCCCCATCCGATCGGGTGTCTCAATGCGTTCCGGTGCGTTCCGTCCCGCCCTCCTCGCCGCGCTGGCGCTGGCGCTAGCGCTCGCGTCTGCCTCCCCCGCAGCGGCGGCCATTGTCGTCAATATCGACAAAACCACCCAGAGCATGACCGTCACGGTGGACGGCGCGCCGCGCTACGTCTGGCCGGTGTCGACCGGCAAGCCCGGCTACGACACGCCGAGCGGCGTCTTCAAGCCGAACCGCATGGACGCCGACCACCTGTCCCAGGAGTGGGACAATGCGCCGATGCCGCACACCATCTTTTTCGATCTGCACGGTCACGCCATTCACGGCTTTCTCGACACCCGCCGCATCGGCAGCGCGGCCTCGCACGGCTGCGTGCGGCTGGCGCCGCAAAACGCCACCATCCTGTACAACCTGGTTGAAGCCCAGGGCATGAAGGACACGACGGTCATTGTCAGCGGCCGGACGCCGGCAGGATCGAATCCGGAAATGGCGCGGCGCGCCGCCGCGGAGCGCCAGGCCGCCGCGGGGCTGCCGATCGAGATCGCGCCCGGCAATGCGCAGCCAGACGCCGATCAACAGGCGCCCTATGGCCAACAGCAGCAGCCGACATTCTTCGGACAACGGCTGTTCGGCGGCCCGCAGCCGCCTCGACCAGCGGCGCAACCCGGGTTTTTTGGCCAGCCGCCGCAGCCCCCCGGTTACGGCCAGCCGCAGCAGTATTATGTGCGGTCCTCCAATGGGCAGCTTTATTACGTGCAGCCCGGCTACCAGCCGCAATACGCCCGGCCGTACTCACAGTATTGAGCGGCGGCCGACTTTATCGGCTTCTGAAACTTGAGCACGAAATTGTCGACCGGCATGACCGGCTTGAAGCTGACAAAGTCACGCGTGTCTTCCGGGTGGCGCCAGAAATTGCCTTCGGCTACGAGGCGAAAGCCGGCCGCCTCGATTTCCTTGCGCAGCGCGCTCTCCTCGATGCGATGCAGCGTCTTGCCGACCGAGGTGCCGTCGCCGTCCTTGGCGGAGTGATCGGCGATCACCAGATAGCCGCCGGGCTTCAGCGCGGCGAACATCTTGCGGTCCATTTCGGCGCGATCGACGGCCATGTAGGTGGTGTCGTGGTAGTAGAACAGGAAGGTGATCAGATCGAGATCGTGCAGGTCGGCCGGGACCGGATCGTCGAACGGCCGCGACAGCAGCGTCACGTTCTTCATCGCCGGATTCTTCATCCGCGCGGCGAAGTTGGTCCTGGCCCGCTCGCTGCCGTCGGCCGGGTATTGCGCATAGACGACGCCGTTTGGCGCCACCGCTCGCGCCATCAGCTCGGTCGAGTAGCCGCCGCCGGCGCCCATATCGAGCACTTTCATGCCGGGGCGCGGCCAGCGAACGTCAAAAACGGCAGCGGATTACGGCGCTGGTCGGCCTGCCGATCGGCATCGCTGCGATCCGGCGCGGCGACGATGGCGGCATAGTCGGGCGCCGGCTGCGCCTGGACGCCGCCGGCGTTGAACGCGATGAAGCCGGCGACGATGCCGAACAATATGGCCGATTGAATTCGCGCGCTGTTTCCGATCATTGTTTTCCTCCTGCAACCGCCGCCGTGGATATGCTGTGAAGAACTCGATGAGGTCATCGTGGATAACTGACGGACAAACTGTGTATTGCGTGTGAATAATTGGTAGTGTCTCAGTTTGAACTTTTAGGTTGAGAATTTACACCGCGACACGCACCTGTCGGCCTGGCGCAGACATTCGGGGTGGTCCGGAAAATATCCGCACAGCATCTGACACCGCTGCACGCATTTCGTTACATCTTCCGCCATCGCATTCCCGCTCAGGCACATTACATACATGACGGCGACCACAGCATGCGCATTCCTGGTACCATGGCGCGTGCTCCTGCAGACGGCGACTGACTTCACCTACGCGCTTCCCGGCTTCGGCCGCCTTCCCGGATCAGCGATTATACACTGCACAACACTGGGGACGATCTGTGATCAAGTCTGTGCAAACTGAAACCGAGGCGCTCCCGAACAATTACCCGTGAAGCACGGGCCGCGCTCATTGCACGTCAGCCTGCGAAATGTGGGGATCAGTCGCGGAAACAGCTATTCTCTCAATGTCATCCAAACCTCAGGCGACGCCGGTCGCGCTGCTGATAACCGGTGAAGATGCTGCGCGCCGCATCGCGGCCCTCGCCGCCGAGACCTTCGACGGCGACGAGGTTGCGGTGGCGCTTGTGGATGCCGGCGGCGGACGCTGGCGCGTCGCGATTTATTTTCGCAGCCGGCCCGACCGGAAAACGCTGCGGGCGCTCGTCGCCGCGGCCGCCGGTTCAGCGGCGGCCAAAGCGCTGCGTTTTGAGGTCGTCGAGGCGGCGGATTGGGTGCGCGACAGCCTCTCCGGGCTTAAGCCGGTCACGGCCGGCCGGTTCATCGTGCACGGCGCGCATGACCGCGCCGGAATTCCGCCGAACCGAATCGGCATCGAAATCGAAGCGGCGCTCGCCTTCGGCACCGGTCATCACGGCACGACCCGAGGCTGTCTTCTCGCGCTCGATCGGCTCTGCAAGGCATTGAATGCGCGAGGACGCGCCCGGCACATTCTCGACCTCGGAACCGGCAGCGGCGTACTTGCCATCGCCGCCGCCCGCGCGCTGCACCGGCACGTGCTCGCAACCGACATCGACATCAGCGCCGTCCGGGTCGCGCGCGCCAATGCGCGGCTCAACCGCGCCGGCGTCATGGTCGAGATTGTACAAGCTGACGGCGTGGCGGCGCCGCGTCTGCGCGCGCAGGCGCCGTTCGACCTGATCCTCGCCAACATCCTGCTCGGGCCGCTGCTGCGGCTGGCCGCGCCGCTCCGGCGGCTGACCGCCCGCGGCGGCCGGATCGTGCTGTCCGGCATCGTGCCGGCGCAGGCCAACGCCGTGATCGCGGCCTATCGGCCGTTTGCGCTGGAGCTGCGCCTCGATCTCGATGGCTGGACCACGCTCGTCTTCGTGCGCCGCGCGCGACGCGGCCCCGGCGTTGCCCGCCGCGTTCGAGGCTCATAGATTGCCGCAGATGTTCGAGGCCCAGTTCCAGTCGTTCGACGATCGTAGCGACCGCGGCGAGAGCGCGGCGCGCGTTGAGGCCCTGCGCGCGGAACTCAAGCACCGCGGGCTCGACGGCTTTATCGTGCCCCGCGCCGACCGCTTCCAGAACGAATACGTGCCGCCGAGCGCCGAGCGGCTCGCCTGGCTCACCGGTTTCACCGGCTCGGCCGGCCTCGCCATCGTGCTCGCCGACAGCGCGGTCCTGTTCGTCGACGGCCGCTATCAGGTGCAGGTGCGCGAGGAAGTCGACGGCGCGATTTTTTCGATTGCGCATCTGGTGGAGAATCCGCCGCCGGCCTGGATCGAGGCCAATGTGCGCGCCGGCACGAAGCTCGGCTATTCGCCGTGGCTGCACACCGTCGATGGCGCCGAGCGGCTCGGCAAGGCCTGCACCGCGGCCGGCGCGAGCCTTGTCGCGGTCGACGACAATCCGATCGACGCGATCTGGACCGACCGGCCGCAGCCGCCGCTCGGCGCCGTGGTGCCGCATGCTCTGCGCTATGCCGGCGAAGATGCGAAAGCAAAGCTCGAGCGCGTGCGCGCCGACTTGCAGAAAGGCGCCGCCGACACGCTTCTGGTCGCGGACCCGCACGCGGTGTCGTGGCTGTTCAACATCCGCGGCAGCGACATTCCGCACACGCCGGTGGTGCTGGCCTTCGCCACGGTGCCGAAGGAAGGCCGGCCGGCGCTGTTCATCGATCTGCGCAAGCTCGGCAACGAAATCCGCTCGCATCTGGAAGAGATTGCCGACGTTCGTCCGAACGCCACCTTCGAGCGCGATCTCGCCGCGCTCGGCAAGGAGCAGCGCCGGCTGCAGCTCGATCCCGCCACTTCCGCGGAGGCGATCGCGCGGCTCGTCATCGACAATGGCGGCGCGATCGTGCGCGCTTCCGATCCGATCGCGCCGATGAAAGCGGTCAAGAACGCGACCGAGATTGCCGGCGCCCGCGCCGCGCAACAGCGCGACGGCGCGGCGGTGACGCGCTTCCTCGCCTGGTTCGACCACAACGCGCCCCGCGGCGAGTTGACCGAGATCGACGCCGTCGAGGCGATTGAAACTTTCCGCCGGGAAACCGGGCTCCTCAAGGACGTTTCGTTTCCGACCATCGCCGGCGCCGGACCGGACGGCGCGATCGTGCATTACCGCGTCACCCGCAAGACCAATCGCCGCATCGCGCCCGACGAGCTTTTTCTGCTCGATTCCGGCGGCCAATACGAGGACGGCACCACCGACATCACCCGAACCATCGCCGTCGGTTCGCCCAGCGCCGAAATGCGCCGCAACTTCACGCTGGTGCTCAAGGGCCATATCGCCATCGCGCGCGCGGTATTTCCCGAGGGCACCAGCGGCGCGCAGCTCGACGCGTTCGCGCGGCAATTTCTCTGGCAGGCCGGCCTCGATTTCGACCACGGCACCGGCCATGGCGTCGGCAGCTATCTGTCGGTGCACGAGGGGCCGGCACGCATTTCCAAGCTCGGCACCGCAACGCTCAAGCGCGGCATGATCCTGTCCAACGAGCCGGGTTATTATCGCACCGATGCTTACGGCATCCGCATCGAGAATTTGATTCTGGTGAAGGAAGCGGCCGCCGTACCCGGTGCTGAAAAAGCGCTCAACGCCTTTGAGACGCTGACGCTTGTTCCGATCGATCAGCGCCTCATCGAACCGTCGCTCCTGACCGCCGACGAGGCCGCATGGATCGACGCCTACCATGCGCGCGTGCACGAAACGATTGCGCCGCTGGTCGATGTGACGACGCGCGCGTGGCTGCTTGCGGCGACGGTGCCGCTGGCACGAACGAGCTAAGTCGTTTTTCTGTTCGTGGTTCCTATTCGCGGAACTTTTGTTTGGTAGCGACGTTTTCTCGCTGGGTTGGGAATGAGCGAGGAATCGTTATGCTTGGGACTATTCTGATTATTATTCTGATTTTGTTGCTGATCGGCGCGTTGCCGGCGTGGCCTTATAGCAACGGCTGGGGCTACTATCCCGGCGGCGGTTTGGGCCTCATCCTGATCATCGTGATTGTCTTGGTCTTAGTCGGAAGAATTTAGCCGACCGTCTAATGGAACGTATTGGATCAGCGAGCCGTCATGGCCGTCCGGCCATCCAGTCTTACCGGTTTGCCTTGCCGAAGACGTGGATCGCCAAGGCCGGGCATGACATGGGTACTCGACGCACCTTAGCGTATCAGCTTCGCCCACTCGTCCTCGGTCAAAACCGCAACGCCATGCTTCTTGGCCTCGGCGAGTTTGGAGCCGGCGCCGGGCCCGGCGACGACGTAGTCTGTCTTTTTTGAAACCGAGCCGGAAACCTTGGCGCCGAGGCGTTCCGCCGACGCCTTCGCCTCGTCGCGCGTCATCTTCTCCAGCGTGCCGGTGAACACCACGGTCTTACCGGCAATTTTGGAATCGGTTTTCGGTTTCTCGACGTCGAGGATCTTCACCTCTTTGGTCAGCCGCTCGACGATGCCGCGGTTGTGGCTCTCGCCGAAATATTCCTTCACGCTTTCGATCACCGTGTCGCCGATCTGATCGAGCGCATCCATCTCGGCAATCGCCTCCTCGTCGCCCTTCGTCACTTTCAAACAAGCGTCGTGGAACGCCAGCCAGGAGCCGTAGCCGCGAGCCAGCGCCAGCGCCGTGGTCTCGCCGACGTGGCGGATGCCGAGCGCGTAAATAAATCGATCGAGCGAAATCTCGCGCCGCGCGGCGATAGCGCCAAACAGATTGCGCACCGAGGTTTCGCCGTAGCCTTCATAATCCTCGAGCTTGATCCGCGCGTTGCGCGCCGGCAGCGTGAAGATGTCGGCCGGCTCCCTGACCCAGCCCTGCTCGAAGAAAAACTCGATCTGCTTCTCACCGAAACCATCGATGTCGAAGGCGCGGCGCGACACGAACAGCTTGAGGTGCTCGATCTTCTGATAAGGGCAGGCGAATTCGCCGGTGCAATGCGCGCGTGAGCCCTCTTCGCCGCCGGCGGTCTCCTCGCGCACAATGTCGGTGTGCAGCGGACAGGGACATTTCTTCGGAAAGTGATAGGGCTTGGCATCTTTCGGACGCTTGCCGATGACGACGTCCACCACCTGGGGAATGACGTCACCGGCGCGCTGCACGATGACAGTATCGCCGATGCGGATATCGCGGCCCTCACGTAAACTTCGCCGTTGCCGCCGATGCCCTTGATGTAATCCTCGTTGTGCAGCGTGACGTTCTGCACGATGACGCCGCCGACGCCGACCGGCTCAAGCTTGCCAACCGGCGTCAACGCCCCGGTGCGGCCGACCTGGATTTCGATGTCCTTGAGCACCGTGGTGGCGCGCTCGGCGGGAAACTTGTGTGCGATCGCCCAACGCGGCGAGCGCGAGACGAAGCCGAGACGTTCCTGCCAGTCGAGGCGATCGACTTTGTAGACGACGCCGTCGATGTCGTAGTCGAGATGCGAGCGTCGCGCTTCGATTTCGCGATGGAAGGCGAGCAGTTCCTCGATCGAGTGGCAAAGCCTGGTCAGCGGATTGGTGGTGAAACCGCAGGTCTCGAACCACTTGATCATGCCGGACTGGGTATCGGCCGGCATCTGGCTCATCTGCCCCCAGGCATAAGCAAAGAAGCCGAGCGGCCGCGATGCGGTAATCGACGCGTCGAGCTGACGCAACGAACCGGCCGCGGTGTTTCGCGGATTAACGTAGAGCGGCTTGCCGGCCTCCGCCTGCTTGCGGTTGAGTTCGAGAAACGCCGCCTTGGTCATGTAGACCTCGCCGCGCACCTCGCAGACCGGCGGAACGCGCTTGCCCTTGAGGCGCTGCGGCATGTCCTTCAGCGTGCGGATATTGGCGGTGACGTCCTCGCCCTCGCTGCCGTCGCCGCGGGTCGCGCCGGTGACGAGTTCAGCGTTTTCATAGCGAAGCGACATGGACAAGCCGTCAATCTTCGGCTCAGCAGAAAATGCGATCGCTTCGTCATCCGGAAGCCGCAGGAATCGGCGGATGCGGCCAACAAAATCGATCACGTCCTGTTCGGCAAACGCATTGTCCAGCGAGAGCATCGGAACAGCGTGACGCACCTTGGCAAAACGCGACGACGGCGCCGCACCGACGTGTTGCGTCAGGCTGTCGCGCGTTCGTAATTGCGGGAAGCGCGCCTCAATCGCCCCGTAGCGCTGGCGCAGCCGGTCGTACTCGGCGTCCGTGACGGTAGGCGCATCCTCCTGGTAGTAACGCCGGTCATGCCCGGCAATTTCGGCTGCCAGGCGCACGTGCTCGGCCTTAGCCTGCCTTTCAGACAGATCTTCGACGGAGCCTCGGTTCTTGTCGCGACGCGGCATACCGGGTGATTAGCCTGCCGCCCTGATCAGACGCTCGGCGGCGGCGCGCGCCTCAGCGGTGATCTCAGCGCCGGCGAGCATGCGGGCGATCTCCTCGCGCCGGCGTTCGGCTTCAAGCTCGACCACGCGGGTGGCGACGCGTTTGCCTTTAGCGAGCGCATCCTTGGCGATGAGGTAATGCCGGTCCGCGCGCGCCGCCACCTGCGGCGCATGGGTCACGGCGATCACCTGCACGCCGGAGGAAAGCCGCGCCAGACGCACACCGATCGCATCGGCGGTGGCGCCACCAACGCCGGTGTCGATCTCGTCGAACACCAAAGTCGGCGCCGAGCCGCGGTCAGCGAGCACCACTTTGAGCGCGAGCAGAAATCGTGCCAGCTCGCCGCCGGATGCGACCTTCATTAGCGGCCCCGGCCGCGTGCCCGGATTGGTGCGCACCCAGAACTCGATCCGATCGAGTCCCTCGGGACCCTCGTTCTCGGATTCGATGTGCGTGGAAAACTGCGCGCGCTCGAGCTTCAGCGGCTTCAGTTCGGCGTTGACGGCCTTGTCGATTTTCTGCGCCGCGCGGCGGCGGTTGGCCGAAAGGGCCTGCGCGGCTGCACGGTAGCGCGCAGTCGTCGCTTGCGCCTCCGCCTCCAACCCCGCAAGCCGTTCGGCGCCGGCGCCGATCAGCGCCAGATCGTCGGCGTAACGGCGTTGAAGCGCGGCAAGTTGGTCGACCGATACGGCGTACTTCCGCGATGCGGCGCGGAGCGCGAACAGCCGCTCCTCGATGCGCTCCAGCTCCTGCGGATCGTAATGCGCCACGCGCAACGCATGTTCGAGATGCATGCGCGCTTCGTCCAAGGCGTTGAGCGCCGAGTCGATGGCTTTGACGACCGGCTCGATCAGCGTCGGTGCCTGAGCGGCGCGGCGCTCCAGCCGCCGCACCGCAGTTGCAAGCGGCGGCACCGCCGATTGCGGCCCGGCGACGGCTTCCTGAGTTGCACGCAAATCTTCTGCGGCCCTTTCCGCCTGCATCATGGCGGTGCGCCGTTCGGCAAGCGCGGTCTCCTCGCCAATTTCCGCGGCGAGCTTGCCGAGTTCATCGACGGCGTAGCGTAGCCATTCCGCTTCGCGGCTGGCGCGTTCGACTTCGGCGCGATGGGCCGCGACCGCGGCCTCTCGCGCGCGCCGCTCATCCCAGAGACGGCGCACCTCGGCGGCGTCAGCCTCGATGCCGCCAAAAGCGTCGACGAGAGCCCGGTGCGTTGAGGCGTCGACAAAAGCACGGTCGTCGTGCTGGCCGTGGATTTCCACCAGCGCCACGCCGAGCTGGCGCATGATCTGCACACTGACCGGCTGATCGTTCACGAATGCGCGGGTGCGGCCGTCCGCGAACTGCACCCGCCGCACGATGACCTCGTCCTCCGCGGCGAGATCATTCTCGGCGAGGACGCGGCGCGCCGGATGATCCTTGGCGATCTCGAAAGCCGCAATGACCTGCCCATGCTCGGCGCCTTCGCGCACCAACGCCGACTCGCCGCGCGCGCCGAGCGCCAGCGCAAACGCATCGAGCAGGATCGACTTGCCGGCGCCGGTTTCGCCAGTAAGCGCGGCAAGCCCGGAACCGAAATCGATATCCAGGCGATCGATCAGGACGATATCGCGGATGGAAAGGCGCGCGAGCATGACACTGTGGCAGCCAAAATGACGGAAACGGACGGCGGATGATACTCAATTCCCGGTTCCGCCGTATGTCGCCTTGTCAGGCGCTCAGCCCAGCCGGCCTTGAAGGGCCCGGCTCATCCAGGAATTCTTGTTCTCGTTGGGCTCGCCGCCGGCGGATTTCACCAGCTTGTATGCGTCCTTATACCAGGGGCTGTCTGGGAAATTATGCCCGAGCAGGGCCGCCGCGGTCTGCGCTTCGTCGAGAATGCCGAGCGAGATATAGGCCTCGGTCAACCGCTCCAGCGCTTCTTCGACTTCGCGCGTCGTCTGGTATTGTGTCACCACGACCTTGAAGCGGTTGATCGCGCCGGTGAAGTCGCGCCGCTTCATGTAGAAGCGGCCGATATCCATTTCCTTGCCGGCGAGCTGGTCACGCGCCAGATTGATCTTCTTCTTGGCGTTGACGGCGTATTCCGTGTCCGGATATTTGCGCACGACTTCTTCAAGCGCGCTGATAGCTTTATCCGCCCGCGCCTGATCGTGCATGACGTCGAGAATCTGATCGTAATACGAAGCGCCAATCAGGTATTGCGCGTAGGCGGCGTCCGAGCTGCCTGGATGCAGCGTCACGTAGCGCTTGGCAGCGTTGATGCAGTCATCGTATTTCCCCCCCTGATAATAGGCGTAGGCCGACATCAACAATGCCTTGCGCGCCCAATCGGAATAGGGATTTTGGCGATCGACCTGGTCGAATTTCTTGGCCGCGTCTTCGTACTGCTCCTTGTTGTTTAGGAGGAAGAGGCCCTCGTTATAGAGCTTGTCCGCCGGATCCTCCGGGACGATATCCTCTTCCTTCTTGAAGATATCGAGGCCGCTGCAGCCCATGCTTGGCGCAGCCAACAGCACGAGAGCCACCACCCCGGCCAAGGCACGCAACCTGTGACCGGATCCCTGCGATCGCTGTAACCGCGGCATCATGAGGTAATGAAAATCCCGCCCCGCCGAATTCTTGAATTTCCGGCCGCGCCTCCAGGCGCACAGCGTGAACGATCGGCGAAGTCGCCGGAATAGTCAAACAATCGGCCCGGATTAAGGCCGAAAAGCCAAATAAATCATGCAGGGTGGATCAGGAAATATCGGGGGCGTAGGCCGGGAGTGCAAAGCCCGCGACGTCGGCGTGGCCGCGAGGGCGACGCGCCGGCTCTTCGAGCTCGCAATAGGTCCACGCGCTTGCATCAGCCATCAATGCCGAGACCACCGCATGGTTAAGCTTATGGCCGCCGCGCACCGACCGGTAGGCGCCGATCAACGGCGCGCCAGCGAGCGCCAGATCGCCGATCGCATCCACCGCCTTGTGACGAACGAATTCATCAGGAAAGCGCGTACCCTCGGAATTGAGGATGCGGTTTTCCGCGATTACGACGGTGTTCTCGAACGAAGCGCCAAGCGCGTAACCGGCGCACCACAGCTTGGTCACGTCACGCATGAAACCGAAGGTTCGCGCTCGCGCCAGCTCGCGGCGGAAGACGTTCGGCGCCACGTCGACGGCGAAAGTCTGACGTCCGATCAGCGGATGATCGAAGTCGATTTCGGTTTCAACTCTTAGTCCATAATGATGCGGCCGCAGTTCGCCGTGGCAGCCGTCGGCGTTGACCCGTACCGGCTTCAGCACTTTGATGCAGCGGCGCGGGTCTGGCAGTTTCACGATGCCAGCCTGATCGATTGCTTCCACAAACGGCGCCGCACTGCCGTCCATAATCGGTACTTCGGGCCCATCGACTTCGACCATCACATTGTCGACGCCGAGGCCATAGAGCGCGGCAAGCACGTGTTCCGTAGTCGATACGGCCGGGCCGCCGCGATCGCCAAGCACGGTCGCAAATTCCGTAGCGGTCACCGAACGAAAGTTTGCGGTAAGTTCGCGATCTTTTCGGCCATCAAGGCCAGTGCGCCAAAACACGACACCGGTATCGGCTTCGGCCGGATGGAGTGTGACGGTTACGGGCGAACCCGAATGGATGCCGATCCCGGAAACGGCCACCTGCTCGCACAGGGTCGTCTGCCTGCCGGACTCCACGCCCCTCGTCATGCCCCCATCCCAGAGCTAGGGCCTGAACCGCGTAAACCATCCAGACCAAGCCAATCGGAAAAACGGCAAGGCTCACAAGCCGCAAACAATGTCAGCGATATCGCTGCCCCCAAAGCCATGCCCCGATACCGCTCCCCTCGTCCGAACAAGAACATACCGGCGAATACTGTTTCGGGCCAATACACGGATTCTTACCGAGTGTTACCTTGGTCCGGCCCCATTTCGTGCCCAAAGCCGCCACATGCACGAACGCCACTGCTGCGGCTTTCACCGTGGCGACGTATTTCGATCGGGCAAATGGCCCGACGTCCAGCCGATAAATTTTAATATTCAATAACTTAACTAACTGCTACCGGTACGGCAGCGAGCGGCATAGCGGTTCACTCGCCGCTCCTGATTGTGGCCGAACAACCGATTAATTTGCCTGCCGACGCAAGAAGGCCGGAATGTCGAGCTGGTCCTCTTCGGCCCGGTTATGCACAGAGGCCTGCCGCCCGTGCTGGTCCAACCCCTGCGGCGATGAGCGCTTAGCGTATTCCGACACCGGCTCTTGTCGCGAATCCGGCCGCGGCGACGGTCGCCCGGGAAACCGCTCGGCACCCGGTTGGGGAGCACCCGATAGTCTCCGCACGGGTACGGGTGGCGCCTGCTCTTCCTCCTCGTGGCGACCGAGGCCTACGGCGGCCAAGCGTTGCAACAGCGACATCCGCCGCTTCTCGGGGTGCTGTTCCGGCGGCAACTCTCCGCGCCGCGCGCGAATCTCGTTCTGCGCAGGCACCGGAAGTTCGTCGATCCGTGGCATTCGCATCGCGCGCGGCGGCGCCCGTTCCGGTGCCGGTGGGATGAAGGCTTCGGGCTCGTCCGGTTCCGGCGCGCTGGCGGCCGGATCGATAAACAGCGAGGGCTTCGGCCCGAGCGGACGGATCGTCACATCCTGGCCGGTGCCCTGCGGGAGGATGGCGGCGGCAACCGCCGCCTTGGCCGATTCAAGAGAGTCGCTGACTGGCGCAGGCGGCGGGGGAGGCGGCGTCATTGCAGCTCTGGCCGGCTCGCGTTCAACCCGTTCCGCCAGCCGCTCGTTGTCGGCACGCAAACGCTGCGCGACTTCGGCGATACGGGCTTCGGCCGCCGACACCGACGGCCGCTGCGCCAGCGCCTGATCGATTCCGGTCGCGACGACCGACACGCGAATGATGCCGTCGAGGTTTTCGTCGAAGGTCGCGCCGACAATGATATTGGCGTCCTGGTCGACTTCCTCACGAATGCGTGTCGCCGCTTCGTCGACTTCGTAGAGCGTGAGATCGCGGCCGCCGGTGATGGAGATCAGGAGGCCTCTTGCTCCCTTCATCGAGGCGTCATCGATCAGCGGGTTGGAGATCGCCGCTTCCGCGGCGGTCAACGCGCGCTTGTCGCCCTCGGCTTCGCCGGTACCCATCATCGCCTTGCCCATTTCGCGCATGACCGCGCGCACGTCGGCAAAGTCGAGATTGATCAGGCCCTCTTTGACCATGAGGTCGGTGATGCAGGCGACGCCAGAATAGAGCACCTGGTCAGCCATGGCGAAAGCATCGGCAAACGTTGTTTTCTCATTCGCCACGCGGAACAAATTCTGATTTGGGATAATGAGCAGCGTGTCGACGCATTTGTGCAGTTCGGTGATGCCGCCTTCGGCGGTGCGCATGCGGCGCTGGCCTTCGAAGTGAAACGGTTTGGTGACCACGCCGACGGTGAGGATGCCCATTTCCTGCGCCACTTTGGCGACCACCGGCGCGGCCCCGGTGCCGGTGCCGCCGCCCATGCCGGCGGTGACGAACACCATGTGTGCGCCGGACAGATGATCCCGAATCTCGTCCATCACTTCTTCGGCGGCGGCGCGGCCGACGTCAGGCTGCGATCCGGCGCCGAGCCCCTCGGTGACCTGCGCGCCCATCTGAACGATGCGCTCAGCTTTCGACATGGTGAGCGCCTGCGCGTCGGTATTGGCGACGACGAAATCAACGCCTTGAAGGCCGGCGCTGATCATGTTGTTGACGGCATTGCCGCCGGCGCCGCCGACACCGAACACGGTGATACGCGGCTTAAGCTCACGGATGTCGGGGATTTTCAGATTGATCGTCATGGTTGCCTCTTCTTTCATGCGCGGGCGTCGGCGACGCTCTGCCCGGGCCGATCCGCCACCGGCCGTGTTGATATGACTCGCAACTTGCTGGCTTCGAGTTTGGGGGCCATCAGAAGCTCTCGCGAAGCCATTGTCCGACCCGGGCGAAATACCCGCCCGTGCCATTCATTCGGTACCGCCTGCTACCGCGTGTTTCGAAGTATTCGAGATGCGCTGCCTGCGGATACACCAAGAGCCCAGTCGCGGCGGCGAAAGCCGCACCCCTGGCAGCGTCCGGCAGCCCGGCGATGCCGAGCGGCCGGCCAATGCGCACGGGCCGGCCGAGAATGCGTGTGGCGAGTTCGGATAGCCCGGTCATCTGGCTCGCACCACCGGTGAGGATGACGCGGCCGCGGGCTTCGGCGGCGAACGAAGTCGCCGCGAGCCGGTCGCGCACCATCTCCAGAATTTCCTCGACGCGTGGCTTGATGATTTCCACGAGTGTCGATCGTGGAACGAATTGCGCCTGTTCGCGCTCGTCCGCACTTACGGGCGGCACTGTGATCATGTCGCGTTCGTCCGATCCACCGACCAGGACACTGCCATAAAACGTCTTGATTCGCTCGGCGTCGGCGACGCTGGCATTAAGTCCGCGCGCAACGTCCAGTGTCACATTGAGGCCGCCCAACGCGAACCCTTCGGCATGAACGAACCGGCCACCGAGAAACACTGCCATCGTCGTCGTACCGGCGCCCATATCGACGACCGCGGCGCCTAGATCGGCTTCGTCGTCGGCAAGGACGGAAAGGCCGGCAACATACGGACTTGCAACCATGGCTTCGACGGCGAGATGACAGCGCTCGACCGCAAGCATCAGGTTGCGCGCAGCCGCGGTTTCGGTCGTCGCGACATGCATGTCGACGCCGAACCGCTCGCCCAGCATGCCGCGCGGATCGCGGACGCCGTTGCTGCCGTCGATCGAATAGCCGATCGGCAGCGAATGCAGCACCGCGCGGCCTTCGCGCATTGAGTGCCGATTACCGGCCGCTAAGACCCGCGCAATATCACCCTCGGAAACCGCGGAGCCCGGGATTTCCACCTCCGCAGCAAACGACTCGCTCGCAAGCCGGCCGGCCGAGATCGAAAGTACGACCGACTCAATCTCGACCGACGCCATCCGCTCGGCGCCGTCGACCGCCTGGCGAATGGCTTCTTCGGCCTGCGCCAGATTGACGACGCCACCTGATTTGGTGCCGCGCGCGGCGGCATGGCCGAAGCCGACCACCTCGATGGCGTGGCTCCGTCGCGGCAGCACTTGTTGAGGCGGATGCGGACGCAATCGCCCAATCACGCAGGCGATCTTGCTGGATCCGATATCGAGCGCGGCGACCAACGCGCTGCGCCGTGGCGAGATCGGCTTCATCTTTGGCGTCAAGCCGTAATGCAGCGCGCTCATGCGTCGCCCGCCTTTTTCTTCTTCTTGTCTTTGAAAGCATCGTCACGGGCCTGTGCCGCTGCATCTGATAATCGCACGCTCACGCGATCAGGCAGCCGCAGATCCACTGCAACAATGTCGCGCGATAGGAGTTTTTTTTCACGATCGAGAGTCACCAAACGATCGAGCGCTTGGTCAACGTCGCCCTCCGGCAAACGCACGTCGATGCCGTTATTGAGCCGCAGATTCCAGCGCCGTTCGGCGACGAAAATCGAGGCTCGTAATTGCGTTTGGACGTCCGGATAACGGGCAATGACGGCGAGGAAATCCTTGGCCTGCCGCGCGGCGCCGCGGCCAACGACCATCGGCAGGCTGCGATAGCGATCTTCGACGAACGGTTCGAGGACGGTACCGTCTTCGGCGATGACGCTGACGCGCCCATCTTTTTGCCAAAGCGCAAAGGCAAGGCGTTCGGTCACGGTGACCTGCAATCGGTCGGGATAGAGCTTGAGGACTGCTGCGTCGGCGATCCAGGGATTCGCCAACAGCCGTGCTCGTGCCGCATCGGCGTCGAGGAACAACAGCGAGGCGCGACCGGTCACGCCGGCAATAGTGAGTATCTCTTCGCGGCTGACTTCCTTGGAGCCGGTCAGCGAAACCGCCGCGATGCGGAAGCCGACGGCATTGGCGACGCCGTCGCGAGCATCCTTCAGCCAACTGATAGTATCCGCTACATGACCGCCGGCGACGGCACCATAACCTAATGTGGCAGCGAGCAATACGATCGATGCCGCAATGCCAACACCGGGCGCCGGCAGCGCCCGCACCAAGCGCGAACCCAAACGCCCGATGAAACCGTGCCTCGCCCAGCGAGGCGCCGACCACGCCAACCGATGCGAGCGGAAGCGGCGAAAACGATTTCCGGCGCGTGAACCACGCGGCTCGTCAACGAGCGGGCCGGCCCCTTCCGCCGCTTTTGGCCCCGACCGCATCAGCGGTTGATCGAGGCGTCCTCCACCATCCATCGCACCAGCTCATCGAAAGTAATGCCCGCATGGGCGGCGAGCTCGGGCACGAGCGACGTTTCGGTCATGCCAGGCTGTGTATTGATCTCAAGGCAGACCAGCTTTCCCGTCCCCCGATCGTCGTAGCGAAAGTCCGCGCGGCTGACGCCGCGGCAGCCAAGAGCGCTATGGGCAGCCAAAGCGAGTTTGCGGACATCCTGGTAAACATTTGGTAAAATTTGCGCCGGCAGCACATGCCGGGAACCACCGGAGGCGTATTTTGCCTCGTAATCGTAGAATCGCGTCGCCGGCTCGATCTCGATGACATCCAGCGCCCGGTCGCCCAGGACGGCGCAGGTCAGTTCCTTGCCCGGGATGTAGCGCTCGATCAGCACCTGTTCGCCGAACGCCCAGTCATCGCGATAAAGCTCCTGCGGCGGGTGCGGATGATCTTCCGTGACGATGAAAACCCCGACGCTCGAGCCTTCCGCGATCGGCTTGACGACATAGGGCGGCGGCATCAGGTGGCGTTTGCCGGCGTCAAATCGCGACGCCACCAAGTCTTCCGCGACCGGAATGTCGGCGGCGCGGAATAACGCCTTCGCATAGACCTTATGCATCGCGAGCGCGGAGGCGAGCACACCGGAATGGCTGTAAGGAATGCCGAGGATTTCCAGCACGCCTTGCAGCGTGCCGTCCTCGCCCGGGCGGCCATGGAGGACGTTGAGCGCAACGTCCGGCTTGGTCGCGGCAAGCACCGTCGCGATGTCACGCCCGGCATCGATCGCGCTGACGCGATAGCCGACGCGGCTGAGCGCGTCGGCACAGGCTTTGCCCGAGCGCAACGAGACCTCGCGCTCCGCCGACCAGCCTCCCATCAGAACGGCAACGTGCCTGGCCATCGTTCAGCCAAAATGCCCCACCCCGGCTCGCTCGGGCCGGTTCGCTGATTTGCTGGCCCAGCAATAGAATCGACAATTGGCGAAAGGTCGAGAGTTTCAGTGGCCCGCTTCGGCCGGAACCGGAGCGCCGTCGTAGAGCCAGGACAAGCAATCGAACAGGTGCGCTTCATCCCAATCGGTCACCGTCGCATTGCGGACGTCCCGGGCGACGCCTTCGTCAAGGTGGTAGAAATCCCACAGCGCGCGGGATTCAAGCTGCACGCGCGCGGTCCGTAACAGCCGGGCCGCTTCGAAGCGGCGGAAGGCGGTGGCGAAATCGCCGCCGGTCGCGGCGATCAGTTCGCCCAGGCACAAGCCATCCTCGATCGCCATGCCGGCGCCCTGCGCCAGCGATTGCAGCGGCGCGTGCGCAGCATCGCCAAGGAGCACGATGCGGCCTTTGTGCCAATGCCGCACCGGATCGCGATCGGCGACCGCGCGGCGCCAGCGCAGATCCAACATGCCAATTAACGCGCGCATGGTGGGGTGCATGTCGCGGTAGGTGTTTTCCAGTTCCGCGCGATAGGACGCAGGGTCGCCTTTCTCCGCATGGCTTGCAGTGCGGAAGACCGCGACCAGGTTAAACTCCGACCCATGACGAAGCGGATAGTGCACGATGTGAAGGCCTGGCCCGCCCCATAACGCGACGCAATCGCGGGCGACATCCGCTTTGAGCTCCGCCATCGGCACGATGGTACGGAATGCTACGTATCCGGTCGGCCGCGGCTCGCCGTCACCGATCAACTTGGCGCGGAACAACGAGCGAAAGCCATCCGCTGCGACCAGTGCCGCGCCGAAAAAGGCGCGGCCGTCGGCGGTTTTCACCGAGACACCGTCGCTGCGTTCCTCGAAGCCGGTCACCATCGCATCAGCAACAAGCTCGACGGTGCCGCAGCGACGGCAGGCATCAAGCAGCACGTTATGCACGTCGATGCGGTGAACGACGATGTAGGGATACTTAAAGCGCGCCCGGAACGACGCGCCGGTGGGAACGCGGATCAGCTCTTTGCCGGTGATCGCGTCCATCATTAGCGCGGCTGCCGGCAAATCCGCGATGGCCATCACCTCCCCGCTCAAGCCGAGGCGATCGAAGACGTGGAAGACATTGGGGCCGAACTGGATGCCGTAGCCGATGGCACCGAATTGCGGACCACCCTCGAGGACGCGCGCCGACAGTCCGCGACGCGCCAGGGCAAGCGCCGTGGTGAGCCCGCCGAGCCCGCCGCCGACGATAAGAATTGGGTCACTGGTTGACACGTTGCGAGACTAACACTGTTGGGCTATTTCGCCACGCCGATCCGCTTGATTTCCCATTCAAGCTCAACGCCCGAACTTTTTTTGACCCGCTCGCGCACGGTCTCGCCCAGCATTTCGATGTCGGACGCCGTCGCGTTGCCGAGATTAATAAGAAAATTGGTGTGCATCTCCGAGACCTGGGCGCCACCGAGCCGCAAACCGCGGCAGCCGGCGGCATCGACAAGCTCCCACGCCTTTTGTCCGGGCGGATTCTTAAAGGTGGACCCGCCGGTGCGGGTCTTGATCGGCTGCGTCGCCTCGCGGGATTCGGTGATCTTTTCCATTTCAGCTGCGATGACAGCAGAATCACCGCGTCCGCCGCGAAAGGTTGCCTCGGTGAAAATGTAATCGCCAGGTACGCCGCAATGCCGATAGGCGAAATTCATGTCGCTGTTGTTCAGCGCGTGAATATTCCCGGCCCGATCGACAGCGCGCGCCCCGACCAGCGCATCCTTGGTCTCCCGGCCGTAGGCTCCGCCGTTCATCCGCAGCGCGCCGCCGACGCTCCCAGGAATGCCGCGCAGGAAAGATAATCCGGCGATGCCGGCTTCCTGCGCCGCACGCGCGACCTTGACGTCAGGGACCGCAGCGCCGGCGCGCAGATCCGTATTGTCGATCGCAATCTCGCCGAAGCCGCGGCCGAGCCTGACGACGATTCCCGGAACGCCACCGTCGCGCACAATCAGATTGGAGCCAAGACCGATGACAGTGACGGGAATGTCGGCCGGCGCATGGTCGAGCAAATAAGCGAGGTCTTGTTCATCTTCCGGCATGAACAAAACTTGCGCCGGTCCGCCGACGCGAAACCACGTCAGCTCGGCAAGCGGCTGGTTTGCCAATAGCCTACCCCGCAGCGCCGGCATGTTCGACCGCAAGTCTGCGGTGAGGTTGGGAAAGTTCAAGCGGCCGTCTCCACCGCCTTGTCGAGCCACGCAGCCAGTACTTTCTGGCCGAGTTCGCGCGTCGCCGACCCGAGCGCGCGCGCTTGTTGACGCAGTTCGCGCGGATCGAGGCCGGTTTTGCTGAGTTCTACTGTGTGGCCGACCAGCCAGCTTTCGAAACGCGCCGGCTCCGTTTCCAAATGAAATTGCAACCCGAGCTGCCAGGGGGCGCGCACAAATGCCTGCACCGGGCAGTGCTGCGTTGATGCAAGCTGTGTGCATCCCGGTGGCAGTTCGCAGTTGTCGCCGTGCCAATGCAACACGGGACTCGCATCGAGCGGCGCCAGAACGGATTTCCGCCCGACGGACGACAGTGTCAGCGAGGCCCAGCCGATCTCCTTGACCGGACCAGGTGCGACGCTTGCGCCAAGCGCCGCCGCCATCATCTGCGCTCCGAGGCAAATGCCGAGTATCGGCTTGTCCGCCGCAAGGCGGGCTGCAATCGCTGCGATTTCGTCGGCGACGAACGGATAGGCGTCGCGCTCGTAGACACCAATCGGGCCGCCGAGCACGATCAGCAGATCAGGCGCTAGCAGCGTTTCGACGTCGAACGGCTGGACCCCGGCGTCGTGATAACGAACGCCATAGCCCCGCGAGGCGACCAGCGGACCGAGCAAGCCAAGATCCTCAAACGCGACATGACGAACCGCAAGGCAGATTTTGGTCATCGCGCTGGCTTTGTGAAGCATGAACGACCTTGTTTGCGGATCAAGTTTTAGCCGCTGCCAATTCTCCCGGCAGCGCGTAGGCCCATTGCGTAATCGAACCGGCACCGAGGCAGACGACATAGTCACCGGCCTTCGCCATTCCAGCGACTAGCGGTGCGAGTTTCTCCGGGCCGTCCAGCGCGATGACGCGCCGATGGCCGTGCGTGCGCAGGCCCTGCACCAGCGAGTCGCGATCGGCGCCTTTGATCGGGGCTTCGCCGGCCGGATAAACCTGCGCGACAATCACCGCATCGGCATCGTTGAAGCAGGTGCAGAATTGCTCGAACAACGCGGCAAGCCGCGTGTAACGATGAGGCTGCACCACGGCGATCACCTGTCCTTTGGTCAATTCACGTGCCGCTTTCAGCACCGCGGCAATCTCGACCGGGTGATGCCCGTAGTCGTCGATGATGGTGACGCCGTTCCACATCCCGGTCCGGGTGAAGCGCCGCCGCACGCCGCCGAAATTTGCGAGCCCTTCCTTGATCACAGAGTCGCTGACGCCGAGCTCGCGGGCGACCGTAATCGCCGCCGTGGCGTTGAGCGCGTTGTGCAGTCCCGGCATCGGCAGCGCGACATTTTTGATCTCGTGCCCGGAGTGTCCGGTGCGGTCGCGGAACAGAATGCTGAACAGCGAAGTCCCGCCGGCATGAGAGACATCGACCAGCCGCACATCGGCCTGAGGATTTTCGCCGTAGGTGATGACGCGCCTGTCCTCGATGCGGCCAACCAGGGTTTGTACCACCGGATGATCGGTACACATCACCGCGAAGCCGTAGAACGGGACATTCTCGACAAACGTGCCAAACGCGTCCTGCACCGCATCGAAGGTCTTGAAATGATCGAGGTGCTCCGGGTCGACATTGGTAACGATCGCGATATCTGCCGGGAGTTTGAGAAAGGTGCCGTCGGATTCGTCGGCCTCGACCACCATCCAGTCGCCGGCACCCAGCCGGGCGTTGGTACCGTAGGCATTGATGATGCCACCGTTGATCACGGTCGGATCGAAGCCGCCGGCATCGAGTAACGCCGCCACCATCGACGTGGTCGTGGTCTTGCCGTGCGTGCCGGCAATGGCGACGCAGCTTTTCAGCCGCATCAGTTCGGCCAGCATTTCGGCGCGGCGAACAACCGGTAGCCGCTGTGCGCGCGCGGCGATGAGTTCCGGATTATCCGGCTTGATCGCCGAAGAGACGACAACGACTGCAGCGTCGTTCAAATTCTCGGCTGAATGCCCAATTGCAATCCGCACCCCTTTCTCGCGCAGCCGTTTGACGTTGCCGCTTTCGGCCTGATCGGAACCCTGCACGGCATAGCCGAGGTTCACCATAACCTCGGCGATGCCGCTCATGCCGATGCCGCCGATGCCGACGAAATGCACCGGGCCGATGTCGCGCGGCAATTTCATGAGTTCTCCCTGGCAAGCGCGGGGCCGACATAGCGGGCACGCGGACGAATCAATTGGCCGGTTGCGACCTGCTCGAGCACGTGACCGATCCAGCCGACCGACCGGGATAACGCGAAGATCACGAACGGCGCCTGTTTAGGCAAGGCATGCGCGTCTGCCAATGCCGCCAGCGCAAAATCGACATTAGGCGGGTCCCCGGTCAAATCTTCGGCCGCCTCCCGAACCTCAGTGAATATGCGGGATAGCTTGATGTTGTTTATCAGCGCGATCGCGCGCGGGTCGCCTTGCGGATAGAGCGGGTGGCCAAACGCGGGCAATGGCTCGCCTCTGGCCAGCCATTCGCGGACAGCGTCCCTGGCGCCCGCCTGACGCGCAGTACCCAGCAACGATTGCAGGGCGCGCGCCGCGCCGCCGTGCAGAGGTCGGTCAACGTTGCCAGACCGGCCAGCACGCAAGCCGACAGCGAAGCCCCGGTCGAAGCCGCCACGCGCACCGCAAACGTAGAAGCGTTGAGCTCGTGGTCGGCGAGAAGAACGAGCGCGCGTCGGAGGATGTCTGTAGCTCCCGGCTTGCGCCAAGCTGCGGCAACACGTGCGTGCGCCGGAAAGCCGGCTCGGACGCCAGCGACCCTCACCGCGGCGGCGAGAAGGGTATCAAACAGAGTTTCGGCTTCGCATTTCAGAGCCGCCGGTGAACGCCCGAGCGATGGCGGATCGATCGCCGCTCGTTCGGCCGTTACGGCCAGCATGCGGTTTAGGGACGTCGCCGCGTTCGACTTAACCGGCAACGCTTTACCCCGGCTGTGGATGGCTTCGGTCTGCCAGAGCATTCCGGCCACTTCCTCCAATGTTGCGCGCTCGGACAGCCGCACTGCGTCAACGCCGCGATACCAAAGCCGCCCGTCCGCAACGGTCGAAATACTGGACGCAAGGACTGGTTCGCCCCAGCCTATCGCCTGCGCCGCTACGGTTTCCGCCGACCGGCGACCGCTTCTGCGCTCAGCAAGGCGCGCAATATCAGTTCCGTTGTAGAGACTCCGGCGGGAATTGGCTGGATCAGACTTCGCACGAATCCGCCCGCGGCTCACATTGGCATAAAGCGTCTGCGCGCGAATGCCGAGGAACTTCAGCGCCTGCTCCGCCGTCATCCATTTCGTCATCGGGACATTCATGTTGATCGATTGCATCAAGATTGACGTCAATATTAGTGCCGCCCATGTCTGTGCTCAAGCAATCGAGAGCCCTGGAGGCGTGTCATGGCCGAATTGTCCGTTATTCCTCGAACCGCAGTTGTTTGCCGCTGACGTTCCGCCGCGAACGAAGCGCACCAACTATCCTGAGCCGTTTGCCTCGCGAGTGGCGGGACGGGTCAAGCGGCCACTTGGTGATCTGTTCGGCCTCACCAATTTTGGCGTGAACCTCACCCGATTGGCGCCGGGCGCCGTGTCCGCTTTGCATCACCGGCATTCCCGGCAGGACGAGTTCATCTATGTTCTCGAAGGCGAAGCAACGCTGTTCACCGATGCAGGACAAATACAGCTCCAGCCCGGCATGGTCGCCGGGTTCGCCAAGAGCGGCATCGCGCATCATCTGGAAAATACGAGCGAACGGGATTGCGTCTTTCTGGAGATCGGCGACCGTACACCGGGCGACGAAGTAAGCTACCCGCTCGACGATATTCAGGCGGTCATGGATAAGAACGGAAAGTGGCAATTCGCGCACAAGGACGGCACGCCTTACTAAGTTTCCGGACGATCATAAGTTTGCGGCGTGACCGTTTGATTCGATTCCAGCCACTTTGAGAACCAGGTCGGCAAGCCGATCCGCGGCGTCGAGCCTGCCCAACGACCGCGCCGCAACCGCCATGCCGGCGAGCCGCTGCGGCGCCGCCGCCAGCGCGGTGATTTCGTCGGCGAGCCGCCGCGGCGTGAATTGATCCTGCACCAGCCGTATGGCGCCACCGGCTTTTTCCAGTACGCCGGCATTGGCGAATTGATCCTGATCGAGCGCGTGCGGTAGCGGCACGAGGATCGCCGGACGACCGATGGCCGAAAGCTCGGCAACGGTCGAGGCGCCGGAGCGCGCGATCACGAGATGGCAGGCCGCGATCCGCGCTGGCAGGTCGGAGAAAAACGGCGCGACTTCGAACGCAACCTTCAGTCTGCCGTAAACATCGCGCACACGGTCCAAATCTTCGGCGCGCGCCTGCTGAACGATTGCGAGGCGCGGATGAAGTGCCGGGTCCAGCAATTCGACTGCCGCCGGAGCCACATCCGCCATCACTCGCGCGCCCTGGCTGCCGCCGAAAATGAGGAGCCGCAAAGGATCAGCCGAACCCGGATAGGGCGTTGCCGCCGCGGTCACAACCGAAGGCCGCACCGGGTTACCGGTCAGCGTCGCCTTGGCCGCGAGTTTCGGATCGTTGCGGAATAAATCGGGGAACGATGTGGCGATCGCGGTCACGCGCGGAGCCAAAAGGCGATTGGCCCGGCCGATGACCGCATTGGCGTCGTGAATCAATGTCGGCACGCCGCGCCAGGCTGCCGACAGCACCGGTGGAATAGTCGGATAGCCGCCAAAGCCGACGACCACGGCGGGCTTGAGCCGGCCGATCAGCGCCCAAGCCTGCGCGACGCCGAGGCCAACCATCGCAGCGGTTCTCGCCATGGCGAGCGGACCGCGTCCGCGAAGCGTAGCACTGGCAACGACGTGAATTGCATCATCGGTGAATGCGCCGCCGCCCATGCCAGCCGCCCGCCGGTCGGTCGCAAGATGGACCGGGATGCCGCGCTTCGTCAGCGCGGCAGCGAGTGCTTCGGCCGGAAACAAATGGCCGCCAGTCCCGCCAGCAGCGACGAGGACCGCCGCCCGGCGCGGCCCATCCATCACACCGGGCTCCCGGCGAACACCACTCCGCCGGCTAGCCGCGCCTGCGGCCGTTCACGGGTGAGTGCGATCAACATGCCCATGCCGTACGCGAGAGAGATTAGAGACGAGCCGCCATAGGAAATAAATGGGAGCGTCATGCCCTTGGCCGGCATCAGGTGCAGGTTGACGGCCATATTGATGGCCGATTGCAGTCCAAACAGGATGGCGAGGCCGGCGGCAGCGAAACGGATGAACGGATCTTCGTTACGCATCGCCTTGCCCAGCACGCGGATCACAATGAACGCAAATAAAGCCACCAGAATGAGGCAGAGCGCGACGCCGAATTCCTCGGCAGCCACCGCAAACACGAAATCGGTGTGACCTTCGGGCAGGATGCGCTTGATGGTGCCTTCGCCGGGGCCGCGGCCGAACCAGCCGCCGCGGACAAACAACTCGGTGGCGATGTCGATGTTGAAGGTGTCGCCGGACGCCGGATCGAGGAAGCGATTAATGCGCTGCGCCACATGCGGAACGGTGTAGAAGGCCGTAATCAGGCCGGCAGTTGCCGTGACGCCCAGCCCGAGCATCCAGATAAACCGCATGCCGGCCATATAAAACAGTGCGCCCCACACCAGCGTAACGAGCATGGTCTGGCCGAAATCCGGCTGTAGTACCAGCAACGCAACCACGACCACGAGCAGCACAAGCGCGACAGCGTTGGCCGGCATATCGGGACGCTTGCCGGATTCACCGAACAGCCAGGCGATCAGGATGACGAAGGCCGGTTTCAGAAACTCCGACGGTTGAATGTTCATGCCGAGGATCACCAGCCAACGGCGTGCGCCTTTGATCTCGGCGCCGAAATAAGGGCGTCGCCGCGACCAGAACGAGGCTGATGAAGAAGACAATGAGCGCGAGCTTGCGGATTTCCCGCGGCGACAGAAACGAGGTCGCGATCAGGACGGCGGCGGCGGGGATCAGGAACAGGACCTGCCGGTTGACGAAATGGAACGGGTCAAGGCCGATCCGCGCGGCAACCGGCGGGCTCGCGGCCAGGCACAAAATGATGCCGCCAAGCATTAGCGCGCCGAGCGCGGCCAGCGTCAGCCGGTCGATCGTCCGCCACCACTCGCTCAACGGCGTGGGCTGCGCGCGCGACGCCATGGCGTCCCCGAAAAGAAGGTCCCCGCCTAGTCGTGACACCGGGTTGGTTTAAAGGGGATTAAGAACCCGTTCATTTCACGGCCGGCAGCGCTCGTACCAGCGCCCGGAACGCATCGCCGCGAATCTCGAAGTTGCGGTACTGGTCGAACGACGCGCAGGCGGGCGACAGCAGCACGACGGGCTCGGCGGCAGCCGATTTCTCCGCATCGCCCGCCGCCGCCGCCAGCGCCTTGTCGAGCGTTCCCATGATCTCGTGCGGCACCTCGCCACCCAGGGTGGCAGCAAACTCCCGCGCCGCTTCGCCAATCAGATAGGCCTTGCGGATCCGCGAAAAAAACGAGCGCAGAGATTCGATCCCGCCGGTTTTGGGCTTGCCGCCTGCGATCCAGAAAATATCGCTGAAGCAGGCGAGCGCCTGAGCGGTCGAATCGGCGTTGGTCGCCTTGGAGTCATTGACGAACAACACCGCGCCGCGACGGCCGACCTCCTCCATCCGATGCGCAAGCCCGGGAAACGAGCTAAGTCCTGACTGGATCGCAGCCGGCGAAAGTCCGAGCGCCAGTGCGGCCGCAGCGGCGCAGGCGGCGTTTTGCGCGTTATGCTGCCCACGCAGCGAACCGATACCGGCAATCCCAACGATTGCGGACGCCTTGCCGTCGGCTGCGCGGATGATGCGTTGCTGCTCGACGTAAATCCCGTTGGCCAATTTGTGCCGCACTGAAATTCGCACCACGGGCTTGCCGGATTGCTCCAGACGATCGGCGATTGCGCAGCACCATTCATCATCGACGCCGACGATGGCGGTCCCTCCCTGCGGAATGCCGGCAACGAGACGTTCCTTCACTGCCGCGTAATGTTCCATCGTGCCGTGACGATCGAGGTGATCCTCGCTGAGATTGATGAGAATGCCGACCGACGGATCGAGCGAAGGCGCAAGATCAATCTGGTACGACGAACATTCGATGACGTAGACCCGGCCGGCTTGTGGCGGAGCGAGCGACAGGATCGCGGTGCCGATGTTACCGCCAAGCTGCGCATCCATGCCGGCCGACGCCGCGAGATGCGCGACTAGCGCCGTCGTCGTCGATTTGCCGTTGGTGCCGGTGATGGCAACCAGCGGCACATCGGGTGCAACGCGGCGGCGCTCGCGGCAGAACAGCTCGATATCGCCGATGACTTCGACGCCGGCCCGTTGCGCGAGCTGCACAGTCCAGTGCGGCGCTGGGTGCGTGAGCGGAACGCCCGGCGCTAGAACCAGCGCCTCGAATTTTGACCAATCGGCTTTTCGCAAATCGGCAGTCGCAATGCCGGCGGCGTCGGCCTTCGCTATGCTCTGCGCATCGTCGTCAGCAGCTACCACGTCGGCGCCGCCGGCCACCAGCGCTTCCGCACTCGCAAGCCCCGAGCCGCCCAGACCAAATACTGCGACCTTTTTGCCGGCAAAAGTCGTGACCGGAATCACGACGAAGCTACCGAAGCTTCAGGGTCGACAGCCCCGCAAGCGCGAGCACGACCGAGACGATCCAGAAGCGAATAACGATCTGCGGTTCGGTCCAGCCGAGCTGCTCGAAATGATGGTGGATCGGAGCCATCTTGAACACGCGCTTACCGGTCAGCTTGAACGACACCACCTGCACGATGACGGAAACCGCTTCGAGCACGAACAATCCACCGATTACCGCGAGCACGATCTCGTGCTTGGTGGCGACCGCAATCGCGCCGATCATGCCGCCGAGCGCCAGCGAACCGGTGTCGCCCATGAAGATCGAAGCGGGCGGCGCGTTGAACCAGAGAAAGCCAAGGCCGGCGCCAAGCACCGCACCGCACAGCACAGAGAGCTCGCCGGTCCCGGCGACATAGTGGATTTGCAGATAATCGGCGAACACCGCGTTGCCGCAGAGGTAAGCGATCATCCCGAAACTCGCCGCCGCGATCATCACTGGCACAATGGCAAGGCCGTCGAGACCGTCGGTAAGATTTACCGCGTTGCCCGCGCCGATGATGATAACAGTCGCAAACAATACGTAGAACCAGCCGAGATTGAGCACGAGCTCTTTGAAGAACGGAAACACCAGCGACGTAGCAAACGGCAAATGCCCAAGCTGGACCATACCCAGGCACGCAACCGCCGCGATGATCGCTTCAATGATGACCCGCGTGCGGCCGGGAAACGCGTTGTGCGTTTGCTTGGATACTTTCAGATAATCGTCATAAAAGCCGACCATGCCGAAGCCGAGGGTGACGCCCAGCACCACCCAGACGTAAGGGTTGGCGGGGTTAGCCCACAATAAAGTTGAAACCAGCATGCCGGAGAGAATCATCAGGCCGCCCATCGTCGGCGTGCCGGCCTTGGTGACGATGTGCGATTGCGGGCCGTCGGTGCGGATCGGCTGGCCCTTGCCCTGCAGTCGCCGCAGGCGATCAATGATGAACTGTCCAAACAAAAATACGAAAATCAGTGCAGTGATGACCGCTCCCCCGGTCCGGAACGTGATATAGCGAAACACGTTGAGGACTGAAAGCTTGTCCGAGAATTCGATCAGCCAATACAGCATTACGACATCAACCTCATGCGCCTGCCGTTTGGAGAGCGCCGGTCCCCAAAGTTTTCTTGGCGCACGGAGAGCCGTTGCAGCGCCTTGACGATCGGTGCCATGCGCGAGCCCAGGGAGCCCTTGACCATGACGACGTCGCCGGCGCGGATTGCGGCCAGCACTTGCGCTTCGAGCGCGGCGGAGTTCTCTGCATAGCCGCCGCGGCGGCCGGCGGGAAGGGCTTGCCACAGCGCCCGCATCAGCGGACCGCAGCAGAAAACGAGATCGATCGAATTAGTGCTAACGGCGGCGAGCAGGCCGCGGTGCAGCGCCCGACCCCGCGGCCCAAGTTCGAGCATATCGCCGAGCACAGCGATGCGCCGTCCACGCGGACCAACCGGCATCTGGCCAAGTAACGCAAGCGCGGCCGCAACCGATGCCGGGTTGGCGTTGTAGCTGTCATCGATGATGAAGGCTGAACCGCCGGGCAGTTCGATCTCGATCAGCGCGCCGCGTCCGGACACGGGCTTGAGTTCGGACAACGCCAACGCCGCCAAGGCGAGGTCGGCACCGGCCAGCACGACGGTAGCCAACACGGCAAGCGAATTGAGCACCAGATGGCGACCCGGCGCGCCGATTTTGTAGGTGAGCTCGGTGCCAAGGATTTCCGCCTGCACTGTCGAGCAATCGGCATGCAAGGCGCATTTGATGAGACGCGCGTCGGCTTTTGCGTGCTCGCCAAACGACACGATGCGCGCAACACCCGCCTCTTTGGCGCGCCGCTTCAGGTGCGTGAACTGCGAATTGTCGCGATTGAGGACGGCTGCGCCGCCCGGTTCCAGCCCGAGAAAGATCTCTGCCTTGGCGTCAGCGATCTTCGCGAGCGAGCCGAAGAATTCGAGGTGCACCGGCGCTATCGTCGTGATCACCACCACGTGCGGACGCGCCAGCCGCGACAGCGGCGCGATTTCACCCGGGTGATTCATCCCCATTTCCAGCACCGCATAATCTGCGCTCGCCGGACAGCGTGCGAGCGAGAGCGGAACGCCCCAATGATTGTTGTAAGAGGCGACCGATGCGTGCGTCTCGCCGTCCTTGGACAGCGCAAGCCGCAACGCCTCTTTGGTTCCGGTCTTGCCGACCGACCCGGTGACGCCGATCACCTTGGCATGGGTGCGCGCCCGCGCCGCGGCTGCGAGCGCGCGCAAGCCCTCGAGCACATCCGGCACGACGAGCAGCGGCGCGTCCGGCGGTAGCTCCACCGGCGGATTTGTTGCGACGACCGCAAGCGCCGCCTTGGCCGCGAGCGCAGACTCGACGAACTCGTGTCCGTCACGGCGGTCGGCAATGGCAAAGAACGCATCGCCTCGACCGATGGTGCGGCTGTCGATCGAGATGCCCTCGACGGTCTGCGGCAGCGGGCCACGCCGCCCGGCGCCCATGGCCGCCGCCATCTCCTCAACGGTCCACAGCGCGGGCGCGTTCACGCGGCAAGCTCCTTAAGCGCCGCGGCGACTGCTTCATGGTCGCTGAACGGCACAACCCGGTCGCCGATGATTTGGCCGGTTTCATGGCCCTTGCCGGCGATCAGGAGCACGTCGCCGGCACCAAGCGAGGAAATCGCGGACCGGATCGCTTCGCGCCGATCGGCGATCTCGGTGGCGCCGGATACGGCCGCAATGATAGCCGCGCGGATCGCCGCCGGATTTTCGCTGCGCGGATTATCGTCGGTAACGATTACCCGGTCGGCTTTGGCGCCAGCAACGGCGCCCATCAATGGTCGCTTGCCGCGGTCACGGTCGCCGCCGGCGCCGAATACCACAATAAGCCGCCCGGTCGCCGTGGACCGCAAGGCGTCGAGCGCTTTGGCAAGCGCGTCGGGCTTGTGGGCGTAGTCGATGAAGATCGGCGCACCGCGATTGGCACCGACAAGCTCAAGCCTGCCCTTAGCGCCGGTAAGATGTTCCAGTGCCGCGAAAACCGCTGCCGCTTCGCCGCCCGTTGCGATGGCGAGGCCAGCCGCAACGAGCGCGTTTTCGACCTGGAATTCGCCGACCAGCGGCAAGCGCACGCGAAAAGTCTTGCCGGCGTGTTCGATCTGCAAGACTTGCACGAACCCCTCAGTGGCCGATCCGGCGAGACGAATGCCGGTGCCTTTGCGCCCGACACCGATGATCTTGAGACCACGCGCCTTCGCGGCGACGATGACGGCTTCGGCGTGATCGTGATCGGCCTCGACGACCGCAGCACCACCCGGCTCCACAAGTGCCTCGAACAGCCGCAGCTTGGCGGCAAAATAAGCTTCGAAGCTCGCATGATAGTCGAGATGATCGCGGGTGACGTTGGTGAAGGCTCCAGCCGTGATGCGCAAGCCGTCGAGGCGGTACTGATCGAGGCCATGCGAAGACGCTTCGATGGCGAGGTGTGTGACGCCATCGGCCGCCAGCGCGTCGAGCGAACGGTGCAGCGCCACCGGGTCCGGCGTGGTCAGCGAGCCATAGGTTTCGCCGCGCGGCGAGACGATGCCGATGGTGCCGATGCTGGCAGCGCGATTTCCCAGCGCCGTCCAAATTTGACGCGTGAACGCGGCGACCGAGGTTTTGCCGCTGGTGCCAGTGATCGCTGCAATCGTCCGCGGCTGGCGGGGAAAGAACCTTGCCGCCATGAGCGCGAGTGTACGCCGCGCGTTGCCGACTTTCACGAAACCCTTGTCCGCAGGCAGCGGCTCATCCGGCGAACGTTCCGCCACCACGGCGACCGCGCCAGCGGCAAGTGCAGCGCCGATAAAGTCTAATCCATCCACCTTGCCGCCAGCGATTGCCACAAAAATGTCGCCGCCCTTGATCGCGCGCGTGTCGGCCGACACGCCGCCGACTTCAATGTCGGCATTCCGCATCTCGATTGCGGCAGCTGCGGTTAGAACGTCGCGAAGTTTCATGGCGGTCGCTCGTGCGGCCCCCGCCTTATCGGCTTTCCTTCATCGAGGCCAGTATCAGGTGATCGGCGTCCGGCAGATCGAGACGCGGCTCAATGCCGAGGAGCGGGGCAATGCGCGCGACCACGGCGCCGCCGACCGGAACCGCATTCCAGCCGGAGGTTCTGAACCCGTGGGTCTCCGGCAGCGCCTTGGGGTCATCGAGCATGATCAGCAGCAGGTAGCGTGGCTTGTCGGCCGGAATCACGGCCATGAAATCGGTGAGCACACTCGACTTTGAATAGTGACCGTTAATCACCTTGTCCGCCGTCCCGGTTTTACCGCCAATATAATACCCCGGTATTTCCGCCTTCCGGGCGGTGCCTTTCTCGACGTTGAGGCGCATCAAATAGCGCATCATCTCGCTGGTCTCGGGCTTGATCACGCGCTTACCGAGCGCGCGGGCTTCCTCTTCCGTACGCTTGAGGAAGGTCGGCGGGATCAGAAAACCGCCGTTCATCAGCGCCCCCACCCCCATCAAGGCCTGCAACGGCGCCACCGAAAGACCATGACCGAAGGCGATCGTGATCGTATTGAGCTCGCCCCAGTGCCTGGGCACGATCGGCTCCGCGCTTTCCGGTAATTCCGTACGCAGCCGATCGAGCTGGCCCATCTTTTTCAAAAACGCCTTGTGTGCATCGACGCCCATCGCCAGCGCGGTGCGGGCGGCGCCGATATTTGACGAGTAGGTGAAAATCTCCGGGATGGTCAGCATCCGGTTTTCGGGCTCGAAATCGTGGATCTGGAACCTGCCGAAGTGCATCGGCCCGTGCGCATCGAATGACGATTTGAGCGTAAACTTGCCTGAGTCCAGCGCCATCGCGATGGTAAAGGCCTTGAAGGTCGAGCCCATCTCGAACACGCCGGTGGTCAGCCGATTGATGCGTGTCGGATCGAGCGCCTCCTGCGGATTGTTGGGGTCGTAATCCGGCTCCGAAACCATGGCGACGATTTCGCCGGTACGCACATCCAGGACCAGGCCCGCCGCAGCAAGCGTCCCGAACTTGGTGTGCGCGGCGACGAGCTCGTCACGCAACGCATGCTGCACGCGAAGATCGACGGCGAGATTTACCGGATTTTGCAGCCGGTCGGTGGCGAGCCCGGCCATATGAAGCGCCGCAAGGCCGTGGCCGTCGAGCCACTTTTCCATGCCGGCGATACCCTGGTTGTCGATGTTGACGTGGCCGATGAGATGCGACACCTCGGGACCGTTCGGGTAGGTGCGCTTGTTTTCGTTCAAGAAGCCGATGCCCGGGAGCCCTTGGCGATAGATTTCGTGCTGCTGCTCCGGCGTGATGTCGCGCTTAAGCCAGACAAAGCCGCGCTTGGAGGATAGCCGCTCGCGCAATTCGGTGGCATCGAGGTCGGTCAGATCGGCGGTCAAAAGCTCCACGGCTTCATCGACATCGATCAGACGGCGCGGTTCGGCGTAGAGCGAGGGCACGCGCACGTCGGTTGCCAGGATTTCGCCGTTGCGATCGAGGATGTCCGGCCGCGCGGTCGCAATGGCGTCGCCACTCACCGCGCGGTGCGGGTTACGGCCGTCGGATGCGGCCGCGAACATGACCAGCCGCAGCGCGATGATCGAATAAACGGCCGCGAACAGCAGGATCGCCAATCCGATCCGCGCCCGCGCTTTCGCAGCCCGATCGATCTTGTTGTCGTACAGGAGCCGGAGCATGAAACGCCGCCAGCGCGCCGCCGGCCAAACACCTGTGCTTTGCGCGATCGCGGTCATCACATCACGGGTCCGGATTTGCGGTCGGGGCTGGATCGTCGACCGGGCTGTCATGACCGGCGGACGGCACGGCTGGAGCGGCTAGACTTCCCGTCGTATCGGGCTCCTCCAGCGTCTCGATCGCGGCGCCGATCGGATCGGGACTATCGTGCTTGAAAAATTGCGGCGGACGCTCCGGCAATTTGTCGAGCGAGTCGAACTGCGTCGGCGTGATCGGCTTGAGCTGCAGATAGCGCTTTGCCAGTCCTTCGATGCGCGCAGGATTGTCGAGCTGGGTCCACTCGGCACGCAATTCGGCGATGGTGTCGCGCGCACGACGCACTTCACTGCGAATTTTCGCAAGCCGTTCGGCCTGTACGGTCGAATTGAATTTGATGCGGTAGACATAAGCCGCAGCGAGTATCAGCGCGCCGATGACAATGAGATTGAGGATGCGAAACGTCATGCTCGGCCCCGCATGACGTCGCTGAGCGAGGGTACGCGCGGCATTAGTGCTTCGATCACCGCGGGATGGGCGACCGCATCGGTACGTTCCGCCGCACGGAGTTTGGCCGAGCGGGCGCGCGGATTGGCAGCGATCTCGGTTTCGTCGGCTATTTCCGGCTTTTTGGTCAGCACGTGGAATGTCGGCGGCGCGGAAACGAGCTCCGGCCGATGACGGGACGATGCCGGCGGCCGGCTTCGCTCAGTGAGGAAAGTCTTGACGATCCGATCCTCAAGCGAGTGGAACGCGACGACAACGAGGCGGCCGGCGGGTTTGAGAATGCGTTCAGCGCCGGCAAGCCCATGCACCAATTCCAGAAGCTCGTCGTTGATGAAAATCCGCAGCGCCTGAAAGGTGCGAGTAGCCGGATGGATCATGCCTTCGCGTGCATGCACCACGCGGGCGACGACGTCCGCGAGGACGCGCGTCGTCGTAATCGGCTGCGCTTCGCGCGCTTTAGCGATGGCGCGCGTAATCGCGCGCGCGTGATGCTCTTCGCCGAGCGTACGGATGATCGCGGCAAGATCACGCTCGCTGGCGCGGGCAACGACATCAGCCGCGCTCGGTCCCCCGCCTCCCATGCGCATGTCGAGCGGTCCGTCGAGCCGGAAAGAAAAGCCGCGGGACGCCTTGTCAAGCTGCATGGATGAGACGCCAAGGTCGAGCACTACACCGTCGACGGAAGCGACGCCGCAACTTTCGACGACCGCTTCGAGATTGGAAAAGCGATCCTCGATCAGCTCCAGCCGGCCGTCGGCCGTGCTGACGAGCGTTGCGCCTTGAGCGACGGCGGTTTGATCGCGATCGATACCGATCACCCGCGCACCGGGAGTCGCAAGGATCAAACGGGAGTAACCGCCGGCGCCGAACGTTGCGTCGACGTAGACGCCGCCTTGACGCACGCCGAGCCACTCGACGGCGCGGCGAGCGAGCACGGGAATGTGACGAGCCAGTCCGCCAGCGACAGCGTTGCTGTCGCTGCCCGTCATCATTCCCGTGCTCCAGGCGGTTTTTGTCCCGCCGTCCCGGTCCCCAATTGCTGTTTGAAGGCGCGGACCTTGTCGGTGGCCTCGGTCAGTTCCGCGCGAAACCGGCCGGGCTCCCAGATCCGAAATTTGTGGCCGAGACCAACAAACACAGCAGCCTCGGTAATCCCGGCATGGCTCTTGTGAGCTTCGGAGAGAACAACCCGGCCTTCGCCATCGAGCTTCAGCGTCTCGCTTGAACCATAGAGCGCGAGCGAGAATTGTTCGCGCTGTTCGGAGAACGGCGAAAATCCCGCGATCAGCGTCTCGATTTCCGCGAGCAGCGCATTGCCTCCGGCATCGAGCGCGGGGCGATCGAAAGCGGGATAGCAATAGAGGTCGTCGAAACGGTCGCGCGCCAGAACAGCACGGAACGGCGCCGGTACCGATACCCGGCCCTTGGCATCCAGACGGAGCACGTGGTGGGACACAAACCGGTCCATCTCGCCCCTCGCCGAGCGGCCGGCCTAGCAGCGGCCGCGATCCATGTAGTCGGCATTCCTTCGTCGAGCCCGCAGCGTCGCTGTGCCGTAATTCAGGCCACGCCAGCTCGTTTGGGATTAATTGGGCTACCATGGGATAATATGGGCGTCAACGTAACAGCCCTTGCCGCGCGGCTGCTCCGTTCCGATTTGATTAGTGCGGGGTAAGCTTAAGGAAAGGTTGAAGTTTGCCGCTTGACGCTAACCAAAAGCCGCGCGCGGTCGCGGACACGTAGAAATCGTGTTTGAGCGCGTAATCCCCCGACTTAGAGTCAGCTCATGTTGAACCGCGTGTTCCCGGCCAATTCCTCTGTCGTCGCCGACGTCAAGCCGTCACCCAACCATGACGAACGGGCCGGCGGCCGGAGCCCCGACATGATTGTCCTGCACTATACCGGGATGCCGGAGGCCGAGGCCGCGCTTGACCGGCTGTGCGATCCGCTGAGCAAGGTCTCAGCCCATTACCTGGTTTTTGAGGACGGCCGCGTCGTGCAGATGGTGCAGGAAAGCCGCCGCGCCTGGCATGCGGGCCAATCGTTCTGGGCCGGCGAAACCGACCTTAACTCCTGCTCGATCGGGATCGAAATCGTCAATCCTGGTCACGATTACGACTATCCGGATTTTCCCAAACGCCAGATCGCTGCCGTAACCGCGCTATGCCGCGGCATCTCGACTCGCAATACAATCCCGCCGCCGCGCGTGCTGGCGCACTCAGACATCGCGCCGTCCCGCAAGCGGGATCCGGGCGAGAAGTTTCCGTGGCGCACGCTGTACGATTCCGGCATTGGACATTGGGTCCAGCCTGCTCGAATCTCCGAGGATAACGGCGTCCTCGCTCTTGGCGATCGCGGCGACAAGGTTTCGGCATTGCAGGAATCGCTAAGCCAATACGGCTACGGCGTGACGGTGAACGGGGCCTATGACTCCCTCACGCACGACGTGGTGGCGGCGTTCCAGCGTCACTTTCGGCCAGAGCGAGTAGACGGCCTCGCCGATCAATCGACCCGCACTACGCTGCGTGACTTGCTGTCTCACAGCACGCGGGTACGGACGATTGCCGCCGGCACGCGGCCCGGCTTTTGAACGCTTAAGGACCTGGACGTTTCGCGCTTGACGGCGACGGCCGATATTCCCATTCCTATCATGTCAGTCGGTCGGACGGCCGCTCCGGCGCGTTTGCCGGGGAGGAAAGTCCGGGCTCCATGGACAAGCGGTGCCGGATAACATCCGGCGGGCGCGAGCCCAGGGAAAGTGCCACAGAGAACATACCGCCGCGGCGCGTTGCGTATCCCGCGGTAAGGGTGAAAAGGTGCGGTAAGAGCGCACCGCGCCGGCGGCAACGCCGGCGGCATGGTAAACCCCACCGGGAGCAAGACCGAATAGGGACGGCATAAGTATTGGTCGCGCAAGCGCCGGCCGACACTCAGGTCAATGTCTGGATCCGCCGTCCGGGTAGGTTGCTGGAGGCGCCGGGTAACCGGCGTCCAAGAGGAATGGCCGTCACGTATGCGGATCGGTTTTTCCGCATGCCATCCAGAACCCGGCTTATAGACTGACTGATAGCTTTAGGGCGCCCGGCGGAGACCCCGTCGGGCGCCCGCCAAGTCTTGTGGACCTAATTTTTCAGACCCAAACCGGGTCTTGCGGATTCCGGCGTTGGCACGCCAATTGAATGAAAATCGACAGCAGTGCCCAAGTGCGAATACATCCTGAGCAGATCACTTCATGATCTAAATATACCATGAAATCGCACTATGTTGATATTATATTCCAAATCACACCTCAATATTGCTAAAGCAGGCAAAAAATTCTACATTGCGCCTGTGACGAAGGTGCCGGCATGATCCGTAAGCCCAGCGAAATCCAAACGCCCAGCATCGGTCCTTTGGCTCGGCTGCCCGCTTTCTTTGCGCTTGAGGGCAAGCGCACCGTTGTCGCCGGCAGTGGCCAGGCGGCGACGTGGAAAGCCGAGTTGCTTTCGGCGGCCGGCGCGCGTGTGGATGTTTTTGCGCCAGACCGATCTGAGAGCCTGCACACTCTCGCCGGCGCTCCGCCCGTCGGCGCGGTGATCGTTCACGAGCGGCGCTGGAGCCCGGCCGATCTCGCCGGCGCGGCTCTCGCCGTCGCTGAATGCGAGGACGACGCCGAAGCCGGGCTATTTGCTGCCGCGGCCCGGACAGCGGGCGTGCCCGTCAACGTCGTTGATCGGCCGGCGTTCTGCGATTTTTCGTTCGGCGCCATCGTCAACCGCTCGCCTCTTGTCATCGGCATCTCGACCGATGGCGCAGCTCCGGTATTCGGTCAGGCGATCCGTTCGAAGATCGAAGCTTTGATTCCGAAAGGCTTCGCCCACTGGGCCGCCGCCGCGCGCAATTGGCGACCGCGCGTGCAAGCGCTAGCGCTGCCGTTCCGCGCCCGGCGGACTTTTTGGGAGAAATTTACCGACCGCGCGATCGCCGCGCCCGATCGGGCGCCGACCGAAGCCGATGTCGAAGCGCTGCTCACGCCCACCGCGGTGCCAGATGCCGGCTCAGTGGTGCTGGTGGGCGCGGGCCCAGGTGATCCAGAGCTGTTGACCCTTCGCGCGGTGCGCGCGCTGCAATCTGCCGACGTGATCCTGTTCGACGGTTTGGTGTCGGCTGAGATCCTCGATTTCGCCCGGCGCGAGGCGAAGAAAATGCTCGTCGGCAAAACCGGCCACGCGCCGTCGTGCCGTCAAGACGACATCAATGCGCTCATGGTGTCGCTCGCCAAAGCCGGGCGCCGCGTCGTGCGGCTCAAGGGTGGCGATCCGATGATCTTCGGCCGAGCCGATGAAGAGATCGCAGCGTGTCGCGCGGCAGGATTAGCTGTCGACGTCGTACCGGGGGTGACAGCCGCGCAGGCTGCCGCGGCCCGCCTCCAGGTATCGCTGACCCGGCGCGGAGAAGCGCGCCGCGTGCAGTACATCACCGGCCACGGCCGCGACGGCAAGCTGCCGGACGATATCGATTGGGCAAGCCTCGCCGACCCGACTGCGACGACCGTTGTCTACATGCCGACGCGCACCCTGCCCGACCTGGTCGCCACGGCGTTGGCCGCCGGGCTTGATCCGGCGACTCCGGCCGTGGCGGTCGCGCACGCGACCCGCACCGATGAACGCGTCGTTGGTGCGACGATTGCCGAACTGCCGGCGCTTCTGTCCATCGAAGCGCCGAAAGGACCCGTTGTCCTGATGATCGGCCGTGTGTTTGCCGATTATGCGGTAGATCGAGCTCTCGCCGAGTTCCGCCAGTCGCGCGGACAAGGATAGCTGCCCATTCAAAACCCTGCGAAAATGCCAATTGTCGGCGGCTAAGCCGGCATCAAGAAGCTGTTGCGGAAGGCTGCCCCAGCCGCCTATTTATGACCCCTATGGACACTGCGACGATAATCCCGGCGGCGGCAGCCGCGCCCGAAACGGCTCGCGCCGGAACTTTGATCGACGTGCGGGTCGCCGCCATCGAGACCGTCGCGCGCGACACCAACGTCTATACATTCGAACGCCCCGATGGCGCCCGGCTGCCGGCTTACAAGCCCGGCGCCCACATCGATGTCCATCTTCCGAATGGGCTCATTCGCCAATTTTCGCTGCTCAACCCCGACGACAATCCAGAACGTTACGTCGTCGCGATCAAGCTCGATGCCGCAAGCCGCGGCGGGTCGCGCTACATCTTCGATGATCTGCGGATCGGACACGCGCTGAAGATCAGCGCACCGCGCAATAATTTCCCGCTGGTCGAAGACGCCGCCGAGGTCGTTCTGTTCGCGGGCGGCATCGGCATTACGCCGATCTGGTGCATGGCGCAGCAGCTCCAGGCACAGAACCGTACGTGGAAGCTCTACTACGCGTGTCAATCGCGCGCCGACATGGCCTTTCTCTCTACCATCGAGAAATTCGGGCTCGATCGCGTGCACCTGCATTTCGACGATGAAGCCGATGGCAAATTTCTCGACCTAGCGGCCGCAATCGGCGCCGGGTCGGCGAATGCGCACTTTTATTGCTGCGGCCCCAATCCGATGCTGAAAGCGTTCGAGGCGGCAGCCGCGAGCCGCCCTCGCCATCACGTGCACGTTGAATACTTCACCCCGAAGGACGATGCCACGGCGGGTACGCTTGGCGGCTTCTGGGTCGAACTCGCGCGCTCCGGTGAGGAATATTTTATTCCAGAGGGCAAGAAGATCCTCGAAGTACTGTATGAAGCTGGCGTGGACGTCGATTATTCGTGTGAACTTGGCATCTGCGGGGAATGCGTGACGCGCGTCATTTCCGGCATTCCCGAGCATCACGATTCGGTGCTCAGCGAGGAAGAGCAGGCGTCGAACGAGAAGGTCATGATCTGTTGCGCCGGCTGCAAGAGCGAGCGTCTCGTTCTGGACATGTAGAGATCGCTCAACGGCTGCTTCGGACCGTTTAAACGCTTTTGGCTAGCGCGAATTTGAAATCGCCGGGACAAATAGATGCGCCGCGGCACTGGGATGACGCGGCCGACATAATCGTGGTCGGAGCAGGCGCGACCGGGCTGCCTGCCGCCATAGCCGCCCGCGAAGCCGGCGCTTCCGTCATCCTTGTTGAAGCGCAGGACCATATCGGCGGACACGCCATCGTCAGTGGCGGCAACCTTCCCCTTGGCGGCGGCAACCGCTACCAAAAGAAATACGGCGTGGAAGATTCGCCCGATCTGCTGTTCCGGGATTTGATCGACTGGACAGTGGTCGAACCCAACGGCGCTCCGCCTTACCGGTACAACGACCATGAGATCGCCCGCGCGTTTGCGGACAACAGCGTGGCGGCGTTCGATTTCCTGCTCGCGCATGGCGTGAAGATCGTCGATCGGGCGCCCGACAACTTGAGCGGTCACGAAATCGGAATGTCGGCTCCGCGAACGCTCCACTGCGCAGCGATGAATTGGCCCTTGGTCCAGACCGGCCAACCTGTGGATCCGAGTGTCCAGACAACGACGTCGTCCGGCAGCGGACTTATGCAGCCGCTCTATGCCGCCGCTCTTAAGGCCAGCGTAAAAGTCCTGCTCCAGCATCGGATGACGGCCATTCATCGCGAGACACCGGCTTCCGGGCGCGTAATCGGCATCGCCGTCGACCACAACGACGTCGAACGCAACCTTCGCGCCCACAAAGCCGTTATCGTCGGCACCGGCGGATCGTCTGGAAACGTGAATTTCCGCCGGATGTTCGATCCGCGCCTTACCGAAGAATATTGCGGTCTCGCCGGCATGCCGTGGTCCGATCAGGATGCCAGCGGCGAACTTGCCGCCATGGGCATCGGCGCATCGCTATGGGGATTGGCCCACTTCGCGGGAGAATACGGCACCGGCATCACCAAGCCCGGCTCGATCGGCTGTCAGTATGGCTACGCGAACCTGCGCTGGCTTCCCGGCAGCACGGTCTTCGACAAAGCGCGCGCGATCGGCCTGAAGGTCGCAGAGTGGCAGGACGTCATCCTCGTCAATATGCTCGGCAAACGGTTCTACGATGAGACCGGACGTCAATTTACCCCGAATATTTTCGGTAGCCTCACTCCATACGAGCAAGGCAGTCTATCGCAACGCCAAGGCCGTCAAATACAACCCAAGTAATTTCATCAACGCCGCACTCGCGGGCATAGGCGACGGTCAAAACGGCGGCGGCCCAATTTGGGCGATCTTCGATGCCGAGGCGGTAGCGCGCGAACGGTGGAAGCCGACACCGCCCCACGTCGACACGGACGCAGGCCTTTTCTTCAGCGCCGACAGCATCGAGGAACTAGCCGCCAAGATCGTGATGAAGCACCAGCGCGTGCCGATGCCGCCGCGGCACCTGGCGGAGACCGTGTTACGCTACAATACTTTTGTCGAAGCCGGTATCGACGCCGACTTCGAAAAGCCCAAGCCGCGTTACAAGATCGAAAAGCCGCCGTTCTACGCCGCCTGGGCAACACCCGTCATCCACGACACACGCGCGGGGTTGCGGATCAACGCGCGCTGCCAGGTGCTCGACCTCAACGGCGCTGTGATCCCGGGGCTCTATTGCGGCGGCGAGTTGGCGGGCGGTTTGAGCCTCCACGGTCTGCCCCGTGCCGTATGCCAAGGCTTCATCGCCGGACGAAGCGCCGCGGCAGAGGGACTTGGCTGAAACCCGAATCTGCCATCGCGCAAAAGTTTGCGCTGCATCCCGTTGCCCGGCGCGCGCAATTACGCTAAGTCCGCGGCCGACCGGGCAAGGTTGGAGGAATGCAATGGCCGACCACGGTGAGGTCGAATACGCGACTGCCGACGGGATGGACTATCCCGCGCACGAACAGACGTACCGGAATTTCATCACGCTGGTGAAAGGCGTACTCGCCGCGGTTGTCGTCATCGTGATTCTGCTGGCGATTTTCGTCGCCTGATCCTGACTGTCCTGCCGTGAGCTCGGCTTGTGCGTAGCTCGCAGCCTGTACCGTATCGTCTCAAAGCCGACCGCACGCGTAGGCGGGTGTCGGAGGAATCATGAAGGTCGCGGTTGCCGCCGAGGTCGACGCGAACGAGCCGCGGGTCGCGGCCACGCCCGAAACCGTCAAGAAAATCATCGGCCTCGGGGCCGAGGTCGCCGTCGAACCGGGCGCCGGGCTGAAATCGGGAATCCTCGACGCTGATTATTCCGCTGTTGGCGCGACCGTCACCAAGGACGCCGTAGCTGGCGCCGACGTCGTGCTGAAGGTACGCCGGCCGCAAGCTTCCGAACTGCCCCGCTTGAAGAAAGGCGCCATCGTCATCGCCATCATGGATCCGTACGGCCATGAGGATGCGCTGCAAGCCATGGCGAGCGCGGGAGTCACTGCCTTCGCGATGGAGCTGCTGCCGCGGATCACGCGCGCACAGGTGATGGATGTGCTGTCGAGCCAGGCCAACCTTGCCGGCTACCGCGCCGTCATCGATGCCGCCGCTGAATATGGCCGCGCGCTGCCGATGATGATGACCGCGGCCGGCACCGTGCCAGCCACCAAGGTTTTCATCATGGGGGCGGGGGTCGCCGGTTTACAGGCGATCGCCACTGCGCGGCGCCTCGGTGCCATCGTCACGGCGACTGACGTGCGGCCCGCGGCCAAGGAGCAGGTCGAAAGCCTTGGCGCGAAGTTCATCGCGGTCGAGGACGAGGAATTCAAGGCGGCGGAAACGGCGGGCGGTTACGCCAAGGAGATGTCGAAGGAATATCAGGCCAAGCAGGCCGCGCTGGTCGCCGATCACATCAAGAAGCAGGACATCGTCATCACAACCGCGCTCATTCCCGGCCGGCCGGCGCCACGGCTGGTGTCGAAGGAGATGGTGGCGTCGATGCGGCCCGGTTCGGTGGTCGTCGATCTCGCCGTCGAGCGCGGCGGCAACGTCGAAGGCGTCAAGACTGATGGGGTCACCGAGACCGGCGGCGTCAAGATCATCGGCTACGCCAATGTGCCCGGCCGTCTGGCGGCGACGGCGTCGAGTCTCTACGCCAAGAACCTTTATGCGTTCCTCGAAATCCTGATTGACAAGAAGACGAAGGCGCTGGCCGTCAACTGGGACGACGATATCGTCAAGGCGACGGCGCTCACCCGGGACGGCGCCATTGTTCATCCGAACTTCAAGCCAAAAACTGCTGCCTAGGCGCGCGCGGCGTAGCGAAAGAGGAGGCTCGGCATGGTGACTCTCTCAGTGCTCGCTCAGCTCGATATTCTATCGGCGGCAAGCGGGGGCGCGATGCATGCGGTGAGCGATGTCGTCGACCCGTTCGTGTTCCGCCTCTCGATCTTCGTGCTCGCGGTCTTCGTCGGCTACTACGTCGTATGGTCGGTGACGCCGGCGCTGCACACGCCGTTGATGTCAGTCACGAACGCCATTTCATCGGTCATCGTCGTCGGTGCACTGCTGGCGGTTGGCGTCGCGCTGGTTGCGGACGATGCCGGCCCAATCTGGGCGCGCGCGTTCGGCTTCGTCGCGCTGACCTTCGCCTGCGTCAATATTTTCGGCGGCTTTCTCGTGACCCAGCGCATGCTCGCAATGTTTCAACGGAAACAGAAATAATCATGAGCGCCAACCTGGCCGCGCTGGCCTACCTCGTCGCAGGCGTCCTTTTCATTCTGGCGCTGCGCGGGCTGTCGCATCCCGATTCGAGCCGTCGCGGCAACCTGTTCGGCATGATCGGCATGCTGATCGCGGTTGCGACTACGCTTGCCGCCCATCCGCCCGCCGGACTTGGCGCCTGGGGACTGGTGGGCCTCGCGGTGGTGATCGGCGGCAGCACTGGCGCGGTCATTGCGCGGCGCGTGCCGATGACTTCAATGCCGGAACTCGTCGCCGCCTTCCACTCGCTGGTCGGCATGGCGGCGGTGCTGGTCGCAGCCGGAGCGCTCTACGCCCCCGCTGCTTTCGATATTGGCACCGAGCACGACATTCACGGCCAGAGCCTGATCGAAATGTCGCTCGGCGTCGCCATCGGCGCCATCACCTTCACCGGCTCGGTGATCGCCTTCCTGAAACTCTCCGGCCGGATGAGCGGCAAGCCGATCACGCTCCCCGGCCGCCACGTTATCAACATCGCGCTGGCGATCGCCCTTGTCGCGCTCATCGTCTGGTTTTTCGAGGCGCAGCACTACCTCGCCTTCTGGCTGATCGTCGCGGTCGTCGTTCCTGCTCGGTGTTCTGATCATCATCCCGATCGGCGGCGCCGATATGCCGGTCGTGATCTCGATGCTCAATTCCTATTCCGGCTGGGCGGCCGCCGGGATCGGCTTCACGCTGGGGAATTCGGCGCTAATCATCACCGGCGCGCTGGTCGGCTCTTCGGGCGCGATCCTGTCCTACATCATGTGCAAGGGCATGAACCGCTCGTTTATTTCCGTGATCCTGGGCGGCTTTGGCGGCGAAGTGGCGGGACCCGCCGCCGGCGCCGAGCAGCGGCCGGTCAAACTCGGTTCGGCGGAAGATGCAGCCTATCTTCTGAAAAATTCCTCGAAGGTCATCATCGTGCCCGGCTACGGCATGGCCGTGGCGCAGGCGCAACATGCGCTGCATGAGATGGCCGACAAGCTCAAAGCCGCAGGCGTCGAAGTCAAATACGCGATCCATCCGGTCGCCGGCCGCATGCCCGGCCACATGAACGTGCTGCTGGCGGAAGCCAACGTGCCCTATGACGAGGTGTTCGAGCTCGAGGACATCAACTCGGAATTCGCGCAGGCCGATGTCGCCTATGTGATCGGCGCCAACGACGTCACCAATCCGGCCGCCGAAGACGATCCCAAATCGCCAATCTACGGCATGCCGGTACTGCAGGTGTGGAAGGCGGGCACCGTGATGTTCAACAAACGCTCGCTCGCCTCCGGCTATGCCGGCATCGACAACCCGTTGTTCTACCGCGACAACACCATGATGCTCCTTGGCGACGCCAAGAAGATGACGGAAGCAATCGCCAAGGCGATATAAGGCGAAGCGTCTTGCGGTCAGCCGCGCGCAAGCTGATTTATCCAGTCATGAGTGCGGACAAACCTCCAGAGGGCCGGACTTCGGTGCCCCGGATTTCACGCTGGACCTCGCAGCGGCCGGCGCGCGCCACATCCAATCGGTTGTTGTTCCGCCTCATTGGCATTCCCGCACTCGCGTTTGCCGGGGTGCTGATCTGGCGCGGCTTGCAAGAACGCCTGACGCTGCCGGCATGCGATTCGTCGCGCGCCAAATCCACGCTGTCCGACGTGCTAAAGCAGCTCAAGGTCGAGCCGCTCCGTGACGAACCCATCAAAACGGTCTCGAGCAGCAAAGAGAAAGTCGAGTGCAACGTGGCACTGCCGCTGTCGGACGGCGGCACGCTCAACGTCGATTACAATTTCTTCTGGCAGGGCGGCACGGCGCAGATGCGGTATTCGATATCGCGGCAGCCCGCACAAAACGCTCCGACGCAGAAACCTCCCGCACCGGGTAACCCGGTCGCCGTGCCGCATTCGGAGTAGCAGCAATTGCTTTGAGACAGCTGGCGGCGGTCATGCCTGTGGCGAAGCGACCCCGAGCTGGCGGCTTAAAATCAATCGGCGTCAAAGCGCTCAAACCGGACTGAGTGTCACCGATAATCCGTCGCGTGGATACGGAATTGGCCACATGCGCCACTCGGGCCGATAGTCCGGAGCGATGGAGACGCGCACATTTTTGAGGAAATGCCAGCTAAAGCACTTGGCTTGCATGTAGGCGAAGTTGAGCCCCAAACACATATGCGCGCCGCCGCCAAACGGCACGTAGGCGAATTTGTGCCGCCCGCGCGACGCCTCAAGCTCAAAGCGGCCCGGATCGAAGCGATCCGGCTCCGGCCAAATATCCGGCATGAAATGCGTAAAGAGCGGATTGATGTTGACGCCGGTCCCGGCCGGGATGCGATAGCCGGCAAATTCAAAGTCGCGCATCGCGCGCCGTGGCAACGACGGCACCGGCGGCGCCATCCGCATCGCCTCCTTGAACGCCATTTCCGCAAGCGGGAGATCGTCGAGCCGCTCGAACGGCAAGGACGCCCCTGGGTCGAGGCCGAGCCCATCAAGCTCGGCGCGCACTTTCTCCTGCCAGTCCGGATGCGCCGCTAGCCGGTAGACCAGCGAAGTGAAAGAGGAGGTCAGCGTGTCGTGCGCGGCCAACATGAGAAAGATCATGTGGTTGACGATGTCGGCATTCGACAGGAGCGACCCGTCGTCCCAAGTGGCACGGCACAAATGGGAAAACAAATCTTCGCCGCCGCGGTCGCGCCGCAGCGGAATTTGCCGGTTGAAATAATCGTCCAGTTGTGCCCGGCCCTGCACGCCGCGGCGCATGCGCGTCCCCGGCAGCGGCACGCGGACGACCGCGATCGAGGCCGCAAGCATGGCAATAAAAGCCTGCTTGATTGTCTCGAGTTCTGCACCGAGTTCCTCGCCGAGGAATGATGTCGCCGCCAGATCGAGCGTCAGTTGTTTGATCAGAGGATAGAACTTGACTTCGCGCCGGCGCGGCCATTGCGCGATGCCGCGCGCAATCCCGGCATTAAGATCGGCGAGATAGGACTGCATCGGTCCGGATTTGAATGCCACCGACAGCGCCCGCCGATGCAGGCGGTGCTCGTCGAAATCAAGCAGCATCAGCCCGCGCGGAAACAGCCGGCCCAGGATGACATCCCAGCCGAGACCGGACGAAAAAATCTTTTGCGGATCGAGTAGAATGAGTTCGTTCGCCTCGGGACCAAGCATCGAGACGTTGCTGTGGCCAAAGGCTCGGCTGCGATAGACTAGGCCGTAGCGTTGCGCCCGCCGCTCCACGAAGCCCTTCGGGTCGGCGAGAAGCGGCAGAGTGTGGCCGAGGATTGGCCAACCGTCCTCGCCGGGAATGTGCGACAGTGCGCTGCTGGAGGTAGGCGCCGGCGGCACCTCATAGGCCGGTGCTCGCGCCTGACTAAGGACTCGTACCGACATGGCATCCTCTCGCAGTTTCGTCTTGGACAAAATACAAGCAATCGCTCACAATGTATACTCGCATGCTTAGCAGGCGATCATGGCCCGGAAACCGTCAACAAATCCAAGAAAACCAGCGTCTCAGGAGCGATCACGTCTAACGGTCGATGCCCTCCTCGAAGCGACTGCTCGCGTTTTGATGAAGGAGGGCTACGACAGGGCCAGCACCAACAAGATCGCGGCCGTGGCGGGCGTCAGTATCGGTTCGCTCTACCAGTACTTCCCCAGCAAAGAGGCGCTGGTCGCCGCTGTCATCGACCGCCACATGCACGAGATGATGCAGGTGGTTCGCGACGCACTGATCAAGGTCGCGACGCGCCCGATCGAGGTCGCGGCGCGCGAACTCGTTTCCGTCATGATCGACGCCCACCGCGTCAACCCAAAGCTTCACCGCGTCCTTGTCGAGCAGACCCCGCGTACCGGGCGGCTCGAAAACATCGAGGCGATGGACCATGAAGCTTACGCGCTTGTTCGAGGCTATCTTGAGGCTCATCGAGATGAGCTCGATGTTGCCGATCCGGATGTTGCCGCATTCGTCTGCGTGACAGCCGTGGAAGCGGTCACCCACGCGGCGGTCGTGCGCGGTCCAGAAAGCATCACCGACGAAAAAGCCGAGAGGCTTGTGGACGACGTGACACGCCTTGTTGTGCGATATTTGCGAAAATAATGATCGACCGACGCGCTGTCGCTCGCCGAACGCCGGCACAAGACGATGCCGTTGGTCATCCGAGTTCGGACGATTCGCGCCGGCCGCAAGACCAGTCTAAGCACGATAGGCCGCCAGGAACGTCTTGATCGCGATTCGCACCACGTGCTCGATCCGCTCCGGGCTTGGCGCTGAAGCGAAATTGAACACCATCGATTTGAAGATCATCGCTTGGCAGGCTTCCATGAGCTGCGCGGCCGCGATTTCGCAGTCCTCGACCACCAGGACGCCAGCCTCGACCTGGGCCTCGATGTAGCCCGCGAGTTTGGCGATTCCTCTGGCCGGGCCAGTTGCGTAAAATTTGCCGCCGAGCTCCGGCATGCGGTCGGCAATGGCGATTACGGTGCGGATTGCCGACGCCTTCTCCGGCCGGCACAGAAATTTGACGTAGGCAATGCCGAGCCGGGTCAGCACCGCTTCGACATCGTGATCGTTCGGGTCGAGATCGAAGATGCCCTCCGCCTGCGCTTCGCATTCCTGCTCGACGATCGCTTCGAACAGTTCTTCCTTGTTCTTGAAATAAACATACAGCGTCCCTTTGGAGACGCCGGCAGCGCGAGCGATGTCATTCATGCTGGCGGCGTCAAAGCCTTGGGCAAGAAACATCGCCCGGGCGCCATCCACGATCTGCCGCCGCTTGGCACCCTCGTCGTCGGCGTGGCCGGTCGCAGGCCGTTCCAACGTGACTTGGTCGCTCATTTTCTGGGCCCTTCTAGGCTATTCGCCTGTTTGCGCGGCTCTAACCGCGAAAAGCTACCACACCGTGATCTCCATGTATATTGACCGAACGGTTCGGTCAATATTGACTTTTGCATTTCACCTGCTATTAGTGACCGAACGGTTCGGTCATACGAGCCGCGTCCCGGGCCTTTAAAGGAGTGCGAGGAATGTATCGCAACCAGGAAAGCAGCCTCTCCCCCTTCCAGATTGTGTCCCAAGAAGCCCACGCGGAGCGCGAAGCGGTGCAGGCGCCGGCGGAACCCATATCGATCGAAGCTCGTGGACCGGCTCCGGCATTTCCAGCGCCGGCAGAAGCGTCGGCGACGGCTGGCAAGGTGCGCAAGCGGCCTTTAACCCGCCGCGTCGGGCTAGGCGCATTCGCCATCCTCGCGGTCGGGACGGCCGGCTGGTTCGGCTACGACTATTTGACGGTCGGCCGGTTCATGGTTTCGACCGATGACGCCTATGTGCAGGCTTACAACACGACGCTGGCCGCCAAGGTGTCGGGCTATCTCGCCAGCGTTCCGGTTACCGACAACACCCACGTCCAGGCCGGCGATGTCATCGCCACCATCGACGATGGCGACTATCGGCTCGCGGTCGATTCGGCGCGCGAGAAGGTTGCGACCCAGGAGGCCACCATCGCCCGGATGGCGCATCAGATCGCTGCTCAGGAAGCCGCAGTCGCCCAAGCCAGGACGCAGCTCGTTTCCGCGCGGGCCGCGGCCATGCGCACGGAACTCGAACTGACCCGCCAGAATCAGCTCGTGGCGCGCGACGCTTCGAGCCGGCAACTTTTGGAACAGGCGCAAGCCAATCGCGACCAGGCAGTCGCCGGCGTCGAGGGTGCGCAGGCCGCAATCGAGTCGGCCGCCGCCAATGTCGATGTGCTCAAAGGCCAGCGGCAGGAAGCGATCTCCACGCTCAACGAACTCAAGACGGCGCTTGCCAAAGCCGAGCGCGATATGTCGTTCACCGTGATCCGGGCACCGATCGACGGCGTTATCGGCAATCGCGCGATCCAGACCGGCGATTACGTCCAGACCGGTCAGCGACTCGCGAGCCTCGTTCCGCTCAACGAGGTCTACGTCAACGCCAACTTCAAGGAGACGCAGGTCGCGCGTCTGCGCCCCGGCCAAACGGCCTCTATTGCGGTCGACGCGCTGCCCGAACACACCATCCAGGGCACGGTGGAAAGTTTCTCGCCCGCATCCGGTTCGGTGTTTTCGCTGCTGCCACCGGACAACGCCACCGGCAACTTCACCAAGATCGTGCAGCGGCTTCCGGTGCGCATCCGCGTTCCGGCTGACATCGCCCGCGAGGGCTTGCTGCGCCCCGGCATGTCAGTCGTCGTAAGCGTGAACACCAAGGCGACCAAAGTCGCCCACACCGGCCCGACTACGCAAAACGCAGCACGCTAAGGCGTCAAGGCGCGCCATGGCCCAAGCCGGCACCCTAACCGCGGCCGCGATACCGGCAACCTTGCCGGCCGAGACCGAACGCGTCGATCCGCTACGCCTCGTTGCCTTCCTGGCGATGTGCTTCGGCATGTTCATGGCTTTTCTCGACATCCAGGTGGTGTCGGCATCGCTGTCGGAAATCCAGGCTGGCCTTGCCGCTTCCAGCGACGAGATCACATGGGTGCAGACTTCCTATTTGATGGCGGAAGTGGTCGCCATTCCGTTGTCCGGCTTTCTCGCCCGCGCGCTTGGTACGCGGGTCATGTTCGCGACCGCTGCCGCCGGCTTCACCATCGCGAGCTTGATGTGCGGGCTGTCGTCGTCGATGAGCGAGATGATCATCTGGCGCGCGCTGCAAGGCTTCATCGGCGGCGGTATGGTGCCGACCGTGTTTGCCTCCGCGTATGCGATTTTTCCACGCTCGCGCCAGCCGGTGATCACGCCGCTGATCGGCCTCGTCGCCACGCTGGCGCCGACCATCGGCCCGACGGTCGGCGGCTATCTGACCGACATGATGTCATGGCACTGGCTGTTCTTCATCAACATCGTGCCCGGCATCATGGTGACGATCGCCGCAATCACGCTGATCGACTTCGACAAACCCAATCTCGCGCTGTTTGAGAAGTTCGATTTCATCGGCCTGATCTTCATGGCGCTGTTTTTGGGCGCACTGGAATACGTGCTGGAAGACGGGCCGCGCTACGACTGGTTCGAGGATCCGACCATTGCGCTGGCGGCGGTGGTCTCGGCGAGCTCGGCCGTGATCTTTTTCATCCGCGTGCTGACGGCCGGACAGCCGATCGTGGATTTGCGGGCTTTTGCCGACCGCAACTTCGCGCTCGGCAGCATGTTCTCGTTCGTGCTCGGCATGGGCCTTTACGGTCTGACCTATCTCTATCCGGTGTTTCTCGGCGAGATCCGTGGCTTTAACGCCCTCCTGGTCGGCAAGACCATGTTCGTATCCGGCGTGACGATGTTCATCTGCGCCCCGACCGTCGGCCGGCTCATGACCAAGATCGACCCACGGCTGATGCTGGCCAGCGGGTTCGCCATCGTCGCGCTCAGCAACTGGCAAGCGACTTACATCACCAGCAACTGGGATTTCTGGGAGCTGTTCCTGCCGCAGGTCCTGCGCGGCTGCGGGATGATGTTCGCTATCGTCCCCATCACCAGCATTTCGCTTGGAACTTTGTCGCCAGACATGCTGAAGAATGGCTCTGGCCTGTTCAACCTTACCCGCAATCTCGGCGGCGCGGTTGGCCTTGCGGGCCTCAACACCATCCTCGACAAGCGCATCGACCTGCATCTTGCGCGTTTACACGATTCCATCACCTGGTCGCGGCAGCCGGTGACGGAGGCGCTGCAGAATTTTGCCGCCCGCATGCCGGGGTCGGACGCGCAGAACATGGCGCTCAAGTACCTGTTCCTGTTCACGCGCCAGCAGGGAATCGTAATGGCCTTCGCCGACGTGTTCCTGCTGCTCGGCCTATTGTTCCTGGTGTTTGCGCCGGTGGTCTGGTTCATGCGCCGGCCGCCGCCGGTGACCGCGGCCGCGCCTTCGGACGCGCATTGACACCGCTAAAGCCTTGTCAGTTTGATTGAGGCTTGCCGTACCCCCCGGCAGTCGGCGTCTGGATGATAATTGCTTCGCCGGCATCGATGGTTGTGGCATCGCAACCTGCAAGCTTCTCCACGCGGCCATTGCCGCGCCGGACCGCGTTCTCCCCGACTTGACCGTCCTCACCCCCCGCCAACCCAAACGGGCGGACGCGGCGATGACCCGACAGAATCGTGCATTCCATCTTCTCCAAAAAGCAGATGGTGCGGATAATACCGTCGCCGGCGCTCCAGCGGCCGCGGCCGCCGGAGCCTTTGCGGATGTGGAAATCCTCGAGCAGCACCGGATAACGGAATTCCAGAATTTCCGGGTCGGTGAGCCGCGTGTTTGTCATGTGGGTGTGCACGGCATCAGTGCCGGGAAAGGCGGGACCCGCGGGCGAGCCGGAGCAAATTGTTTCGTAATATTGATAGCGCGCGTTGCCGAAATTGAGATTGTTCATAGTGCCCTGCGCCGCCGCCATCGCGCCGAGTGCACCGAACAGGCAATTGGTCACCTCCTGCGAAGTCTCGACATTGCCGGCGACGACGCCTGCCGGAAATTCCGGCGACAGCAGCGACTTCTTCGGAATGACAATGCGGATCGGACGCAGGCAGCCGGCATTCATCGGAATGTCGTCATCGACCATGACGCGGAAGACGTAGAGCACGGCGGCGCGGGTCACCGGCTCAGGGGCGTTGAAATTGTTCGGCTGCTGCGGGCTCGTTCCGGTGAAATCGACCGTCGCTTCGCGCCGCGCTTTGTCGACTTTGATCTGCACCTTGATGACGGTGCCCTGGTCCATTTCGACGGCGAACTCGCTGTCGTGCAAGCGGTCGATGACACGGCGGACGCTTTCGGCGGCGTTGTCCTGCACGTGATTCATGTACGCCTTGACCACCGGCAAGGTGAAATGCTGCACCATCTTGCGCAGATCGTGCACACCCATCTCGTTGGCGGCGACCTGTGCCTTCAGGTCATTGATGTTCTGGGTTGGGTTGCGCGCCGGATAGGCCGCGCCGGTCAGAAGCGCGGCGACCTCCCGCTCGCGAAACCGGCCGCGTTCGACCAGCTTGAAATTATCGATGTAGACGCCCTCCTGCTCGATCGTTGTCGCGTTGGGCGACATCGAACCGGGAGAGATGCCGCCGACGTCGGCGTGATGGCCGCGCGAAGCGACCCAGAAGAGAATTTTCTGTCCGTCGAATACCGGCGTGCAAACGGTGATGTCCGGCAGATGCGTGCCGCCGTTGTAAGGGGCGTTGATGGCGTAGACGTCGCCCGGCCTGATTTTGCCTCTGTTTTCGCGAATGATCGTTTCCACGGCGCGATCCATCGAACCGAGATGCACCGGCATGTGCGGCGCGTTGGCGACAAGCGAGCCGTTGCCGTCGAAAACCGCGCAGGAGAAGTCGAGTCTCTCCTTGATGTTGACCGAGTATGCGGTGTTTTGCAGCGCCACGCCCATCTGCTCGGCAGTCGACATGAACAGATTGTTGAACACTTCGAGCATGACCGGATCGGCGCGGGTGCCGATGGCGCGCGGCCGCGCGAGCTTGACGATCCGCCGCAAAACCAGATGGTTCTTCGCCGTCACTTCGGCCCGCCAGCCCCGCTCGACCACGACGGTCTGATGCGGCTCGATGATGATGGCGGGACCTTTTACCTTGTGCCCCAGCGCGAGCGTCTCGCGTGAGTAAACAAGTGCGGGGTGCCATTTGCCGCCGGAGAACAAGCGCGTTCGGCGCGCCGGCGCTGGAACACTGGTCCGCCTTATCTTTCCCGCCTTTTCCTCAAAGTGCACCCCGCCGCCGACCACTTCGATGGAAACCGCTTCAATCACCAGAGACTTTGATCGATCGATGAAGCCGAAGCGCGCCTTGTGGGCGCGCTCGAAGGCAATTTTCATTTTTTGTAGCGATACTGTAGATTGGCCGCTCTTCGGTTTCTTCCGACCCTTGGGCGATACTGAATAGATTCCGATTATGATCGGTGTATCGGTGCCGGCGTATCGGATGTGTGCGCGGGCGTGCACGGTGGTGTCCGCCGCGGCCACACCCTGGCTGAGGACCTCCTGCATCGCGGTCGCCGTCAGCTTCAGCGCCGCGATTTGCAGGGTCGAACGCGCCTTGTTGCCGAACGGCTCCTCGATCGCCTGTTGGCGCACGCTGCGGATATCGGCGAGCCCCATGCCGTAGGCCGAGAGCAACGACGAAAACGGATGGATGAGGACCGTGGTCATGCCGAGCGCATCGGCGACGAGACAGGCGTGCTGCCCGCCGGCGCCGCCGAAGCAATTGAGCGCGTAGCCGGTCACGTCGTAGCCGCGCTGCACGGATATTTTCTTGATCGCGTTGGCCATGTTCTCAACCGCGATCTTGATGAAGCCATCGGCGACCTGTTCCGGCTTGCGGCCGTCGCCGATCTCTTTCGCCAGCGCCGCGAAAGCGTCGTGCACGGCGGCGCCATCCAGGGGCGCGTTCTGCCGCGGCCCGAAAATTTTGGGAAAGAAGTCGGGAATGAGCTTGCCGACCATGACATTGGCGTCGGTCACCGCAAGCGGACCGCCGCGCCGATAGCACTTCGGCCCCGGATTGGCGCCGGCAGAGTCCGGCCCGACGCGAAAGCGCGCGCCATCGAAATGCAGGATCGAGCCGCCGCCGGCCGCCACAGTGTGGATCAACATCATGGGGGCACGCATCCGCACGCCGGCAACTTCGGTTTCGAATGTGCGCTCGAACTCGCCGGCGAAGTGCGACACATCGGTCGAGGTGCCGCCCATGTCGAAGCCGATCAGCCGCTTGAACCCAGCCTCGCGCCCGGTCTCGGCCATGCCGACGACACCGCCAGCCGGACCTGAGAGGATCGCATCCTTGCCGCGGAACAGTTCGGCCGCGGTCAATCCGCCTGACGACATCATGAACATCAGCCGCGGCGCGCCCTCCCCTTGCGCCGACGGATTTAGATCCCCCGCGACCTGCGCCACATAGCGGCTCAAAATCGGAGACAGGTAGTTGTCGACCACGGTGGTGTCGCCGCGGCTGACGAGCTTGATCAGCGGCGAAACTTCGTGGCTGGCGGAAACTTGGGGGAAACCGAGCTCACGAGCGAGCACCCCCACCTGCTGTTCATGTTCGCTGTAGCGGTAGCCGTGCATCAGCACCACGGCCACGGCGCGGATGCCGGCGGCCTGGGCGCGAAGAAGTTCGGCGCGCACCGCGTCAATGTCCACCGCGCGCTCGACCGTGCCGTCGGCGCGCACCCGCTCGTTGACTTCGGCGACGCGCTCGTAAAGCATGTCGGGTTTGATGATGTGCCGCGCGAAGATTTTCGGCCGCGCCTGGTAGCCGATGCGCAGGGCGTCGCGAAAACCCTTGGTGATGAGAAGCAGCGTACGCTCGCCCTTGCGTTCAAGCAGCGCATTGGTGGCGACCGTCGTGCCCATCTTCACAGCGCCAATGCGCGCGGCCGGTACCGGCTCGTCCAGCGCGAGCCCGAGCAGATGGCGGATGCCCGCGACCGCCGCGTCCGCGTAGGCTTCGGGATTTTCCGACAGCAGCTTGTGCGTAACCAGTTTGCCGTCCGGCCGCCGGCCGATCACGTCGGTGAAAGTGCCGCCGCGGTCGATCCAAAACTCCCAGCTTCGCGACAATTGATCCATGCTTGTGACCGCGGCTAAGGTGAGAGAAGATATGGTGAAGAAAAGCCGCCGCGAAGCTTACTGAACCCAGGATCAGGAAAGAAATGCATAAAACCGTGCTGTCCGAAACCGCCTTAGCCCGCGGCAAGCGCCTATTCGGCAAGTTGCATCCGTTCGAGGCGATTGATCCGCGCCGTACCGCGCTCCTCGTGATCGACATGCAGAATTATTTCGTCAAGCCCGGGCATCAGGCCGAAACGCCAATGGCGCGCGAGATCGTCCCGAACATCAATCGGCTCGCTGCCGAACTGCGCCGCCGCGGCGGCCACGTCGTCTGGATACGCAATGGCACCGCCGATACGCGCCAAAGCTGGTCGACCTACCACGAATGTCTGCTGACGCCGGAGCGCATGAGGCGCCGCTACGAATCCATGGAGGAAGGCAACGACGGCTTCGAGTTCTGGCACCTTAACGACATCCGGCCGGAAGACGGACGCCTGACGAAGAAGCGCTACAGCGCTTTCATCCAGGGGTCCTCCGACGCCGAGCCGCATTTGCGCGAGCGCAACATCGACACGGTCCTGATCACCGGCACAGCTACCCATATCTGCTGCGAGAGCACCGCGCGTGATGCCATGATGCTCAATTTCAAGACTGTGATGGTGGCCGATAGTCTCGCCGCCGGTTCTGACGAGGAACACAACGCTTCGCTTTCGGGCCTCTACGGCCAGTTCGCCGATGTGCAGACGGTCGACGAGATCGTGCAGTCGCTCGAACGCGGCGACAAGGCGCGTGCAGCTGCCTGACATTTTGTCCGCTACTTGTCGCGCGCTAACAGCCCGGCGACCGTTCTGATCTCGTTACGGGCGTATTTGGGCAATCCGGCGCTGATCGAGTTGCCCGAGTTGAACGAGGATTGCCCCATCAGCACCTGCGCCGGCACCAGATTGCGCAGCACTGGCACATTCTCGAATTCTTTCTGTTTGTCGAGCACGCTGGTTTCGACCGCGAGCGCCATGTAGGCGGTCACTACGGTTTTGCCCGCATCGTTCGGGTAATTCTGAAACACTGCGAAGAATTTTCCGAACTTCATGATCTGATTGACGTAAAAAATATTCTGCTCGAGCAGACCGACCACCGGTGCATCGAGTCCGGTCAGGTCCTTTAGTCCGGCCTGATCGAGGTCCGCGGGCGCGGGCTGTGACAGTTCGCTCTCGAAGTCGATGTGATCGGATACTTTCTTGACGCTGTCACGCAGCTTGTTCACCAGCATGATCCCCATCGGAATCTTGCCCTCAAGCTTGTAGTTCGAATCGATGCAGACCAATGTCGGTCGTCCGGTGCACCACTTACGATCCGGATTGGCATTGCCCATGCCCTGCCGGTCTTTGAGCGGGCTGACGTCTCCGGCGGCGATTTCCTTGTGCTTGATCGACGGGTCGATCTTTTCAAGAAAGGCTAACGTCACATAACGCGATAGGTTGATGGCGCCGGGTGCGCGGTTGAGAATAAAGCGCGCCTGCGCGACGTACATGGTGAGCTTTTCGGTAACCGGGGCACTGGTCGCGCCTGCGCTCACCAGCTTGGTGACCGTCGGCTCGATGTAGCCGGGAAACAGCGACAGGAATTTCTTCTGTTCGGGCTGCTTGCGCGCCCATTCTCCGAAGGCGATCAGCTTGGTTGGGTCGCCACCGGAAGCGCTGCTCTGTTGATCGCTGAATGCAATGGTGCCGGGCTTCAGCTCCGCCAGGCCCAAATTGCTGGCGCCTGCCACATCCTCAACGCGGAACTCCTGGGCGCCTGCGGCAGCAGAAAATGAGCCTATTGAGATCAAGCCGAAAAGCGCGATCGTGCAAGAAATCCGCATTTGGAATTTTCTTTACAACGGCTGAAAATCAGTTAGTCCGCCTGCCCCAGAAATAATCCGGGTCGCGGCGAATGCCATTAGGTGCGCCTTCGGAATCGCCGAACAACGGCGCGAACAGGCCGCGCAATGGTTCTGGCAATAGGGGCTGTGGGGCCGGCTGTTGCGGCGGTCCCTGTTGCCAGTCCTGGGCGGGATAATAGGAGCGGCCCGGCACGAAACCGTTATCGCCCTGCGCGGCCCAGTAGCCCTCGCTCGCTGTGCCGGCACCTGAGCCATAGGTATCTTCGCGCGACACCAGCTGATACTGGGTTTCCTCGAAACGGCCGGTCGCATCGAGCCGGAAGTGCTCGATGAAGCCGCGGCCGCCGGTCACGCGGTCCCCAGTTGTATATTCGATCGGCAGATCGATGAGATGAAGCTTCGCCTCGCGCGAGGGTCCATTGAGCGGGGTCTTCGGAGCGATGCCCTGGGCCCAGATCGCCTCGATGATCGGCCTGAAGATCGGCAGCGCCACCCGTGCGCCGGTCTCGTTGTTGCCGAGCGAGCGGCGCTTGCCGTCGCCATTGTCGTAGCCGACCCACACCGCCACCGTGACGTCGTTGGTAAAGCCAATGAACCAGCCGTCGACCGAGTCCTCGGTCGTTCCGGTCTTGCCGGCGACATAGGGCGACAACGAACTGATCGCCCGCGCAGTGCCGCGTTCGACCACACCCTGCAATATCGTCTTGAGCTGATAGAACGACGTACGGTCGGCGGCGCCGATCCACGGCGCCGGCGCGGTCGGGTACTGATAGATCGTGCGGCCATCGGCCTCGATCGAATCGATGCTGTGAGGCTGCGGCCGCTGACCTTCGTTGGCGACCGCCGCATAGAACCCGGCGAGATCGATCATCCGCACCGGCTGCGCGCCGAGCACGAACGGATAGTAGCGAACGCATTCGTTATAGATCCTGGCCGCAATCGCAGTGGCGCAAACGTCGTCCAGGCTCTTTTCGGGGTCCGCATCGATGCCGCCGTCGAGCAAGTGCGCGGTCACCATATTGATCGAGTATTCCAGGCCGCGGCGCAGCGTGAGAGCGCCGCCCGAGCCGTTATCGGCGTTGCGCGGCGACCAGAAATCCTGTTCGCGCAGCCTGCCGTTATATTCTTGGGCAATAGTGCCGCCGCCGGTACCAGCGCTGCCGATCGGCGGCAGCGTGATCGGATCGTCGGGGACCAACGTGTTAGGTTGCAGGCCCTTCTGCAGCGCGGTCAGATAGGTCAGCGGCTTTATCGCCGAGCCCGGCTGGCGCTGTGTCTGCACCGCCCGATTGAGCTGGCTCAGTGGATACGAAAAACCGCCAGCCATGGCGAGAATTCGGCCGGTCTTGTTTTCCAGCACCAGCGCCGCACCTTGAACCGTCGGCCGCACGCGCAACTGTGCCTGCGCGTAAGCGCCCCTGCCCTTGCCTTCCACCAGGTGCACATAGACGACGTCGTAGAGGTTCAAGGCGCGCCAATTTACCCGGCTGTTCAGCGGCACGACGCGGCCATCCGGCAGGCCGACATGGATCACGCCTTTCTTGTCCAAAATAACCGCTGTCTGCCAATGCACATCGTAGAGCGAAAGATGCAAGGCGTTGAGCGCCTGTTGCCAAGCAGGCATCGTCGGCGGCGCGCTCGCCGGCGCGCCTGTCTGCTTCACGCCGCCAAGTTTCTGCACCGCGTCAGCGATGTTGGTCTCAGCGCCGTGAAACTGGGCGCGGCCGGATTCCATTTCGTAGAGCGCCAGGCCTTCCTGCAGCGCGGCTTCAGTCTCGCGCTGCAAGGCCGCGTTGATGGTCGAATGCACGGTGTAGGATTGGGCGGTGAGACTCTCCACGCCATCCGACTTCGCCTCGCGGCCGACGTAATCAACAAAGTCGAAGCCTGAATCGCGACGCGGCCGATCGAACGCTACAAGCTTGGGTAGCTCGGCGGACGCGCCGTCCTTCTGCGCGGCGCTGATGACGCCATCCTCCCGCATGCGGCCGAGCACATAGCCGAGCCGTTCCTTGGCGCGATCCGGATGACGGTCGGGATTGAAATAGTTCGGTCCTTTTAGCAGCCCCGCCAGCATGGCGCCTTCGGCGAGCGTCAGGTTCTTGGCGGGTTCGCCAAAGTAGCTGCGCGCCGCCATATCCACGCCCCAGGAGCCCCGGCCGAGATAGGCGGTGTTGAGGTAGAGCTCGAGAATTTCGTTTTTGCTGAGCGTGCTTTCGAGCCGCGAGGCGACGATCATTTCGCGAATCTTGCGCTCGTAGGTCACATCCTCCCCGACCAGAAGGTTCTTCACCACCTGCTGGGTGATGGTCGAGCCGCCTTGCGGCCGGCCGGGATCGGCGAGATTGCCGATGAATGCGCGGATGATGCCGCGTTCGTCGACACCGTGATGCTGAAAGAAGCGCCGGTCCTCGGCGGCGACGAACGCCTTTTGCGCAAAGTCTGGAACGTCGGCGAGCGACGCCCAGATGCGCCGGTTGCCGGGCTCAAACACCTCGGCAAAGCTTCCGCCTTTGCCGTCCAGCACGGTACTCATACTCGGAAGCTTCCGCCCCTTCAGCTGCGCAGGCTCGGGCAGATCGGCGGCGGCGTTATTGAAAAAGTCGATCACTTCGCTGAGATCGACGACCGGTTTGTCGACGGTCTCGTTCTTGCAGAATTGCCGATAGGCGACGTTGAGGTCGGCAAAATTGATGCCGTGGAAGGCCTTGATATCGCCGCCGATCGCCTTCGGATCGTCCAGCGCGGTCGAAATCAAATCGTCGACGTTGATCGATTCGATATCGAAAGCTTTGCGCATGTGGGCACAGCCATTGCGCAAAATCTGCACCACCTCAGCCTGATCTTGCACCCGGTCGAAATGCGTCTTGAGCGCCTGCGGCTGGGTCATCACCTCGCTCAACGCCAGCGCAGTCGCAAAAATCTTGACCAGAATCATGCCGATACCTGTCGGGACCCAACCGAACTCGCGTACGCCAAAAGCAATAACGTCGAGTATAGCGATGTGATCCTTACAAAAGGACTTTTTTGCGGGCCTTTTGTGCCGCCGGCTTGTTGCGCTCTCCTGACGCGTTTGTCGCGCGCCGACGCGCTGGAGATCGCTCAGAGAGGTATCTCTTTGCAGGGCCCGGCCAAAACGGCGCGCGACGGCCTAGCTTTTCCTGGCCGGCTCCAAGGTGTCGAAATGGCGGTGCCTCTGCAGCCACGCCAGCAGGATGAGCGCCGGCAGGCCGGCGAACGCACAGATGACAAAGAACCAAGCCCAGCCGGCCGCCGCGGCGATAAAGCCCGCGCCCGACGACAGATATGTCCGACCGACGGCCGCGAGTGCGGTGAGAAGCGCATATTGCGTCGCCGTGTGCAGCGGGTTGCGGCACAGCGCCGAGAGATAGGCGACAAAGACGACGGTCCCGATCGCGCTGGTAAAGTTCTCGGTAATTATCGCGACCGTCAGCCACGCGATGTCGTGGCCCAAAACCGCCTGCCATGAGAAGGTAAGATTGGCTACTCCTTGCAAGACGCCGCCGATCAGCAGGCTCAACGGCAGCGAACAGGCACGGGCCAGAAAGCCGCCGGCGAAACCGCCGATCAGCGTTGCGGCAAGTCCGACGCCCTTGATGACGGCGGCGTATTCGTTGCGCGAAAAGCCGAGATCGATGACGAAAGGCGCCGTCATCGCGCCGGACAAGGCGTCGGTGAACTTGAAAAGGATGACGAAAGCGAGCGCGACAAACGCCAGGTCGCGCGTCAAAAAATCGGAAAACGCGCCGAGCGCCGCTTCGCCGACACGTTGCAGTGTGTTTTCCCGCGCGTGGGCGACATTGGCCGCCTTCGACTTTTCCGGCTCTGCCGCAAACAGCGTCGTTGCGACGCCGATGAGTACCAGCACCGCCATCAGGGCATAACCCGCGGTCCAGGCGCCGTGATAGGTAAGGCCTGCGCCTTGCAACGCGCTTACCAAAAACAACGCGCCCGCGGTCGATGCGAGCATGCCGATGCGATAGGCGGCAACGTAAGACGCCATACCGGCCGCCTGCTCGCTCTCGTCGAGGCTTTCAACCCGAAAGGCATCGACGACAATGTCCTGGGTCGCCGACGTTGTCGCTACCAGCAGCGCGCCGATAGCCACCAGCAGCGGCGATACTGACGGATCGCAGGCGCCCAGAAACACGATCGCCACCATCAGCAGAAATTGCGAGAGCAGCAGCCAGGCGCGCCGGCGGCCAAAGCGCTGCGACAGAAACGGCACGTCGAGCGCATCGATCAACGGTGCCCACAAGAATTTTATCGTGTAGGGCGTACCAACCAGCGCGAACAGGCCGATGGTGCCGAGATCAACTCCCGCCTCGCGCATCCAGACCAGCAGCGTCGAGCCGGACAGCGCCAGCGGCAAGCCGGACGAGAAGCCAAGAAACATGACGATCAGCACCCGCCGTTGCAGATAGACGGCGAAGGTGTCGGCAATGGAGGTGCGGGCCGGCGCGTCGGTCATGAACGGACGCCCATATCACAATCCGCCATTCCGCGGCGGACCGAAACTTCGGAAGTCGGTTACTCCCCGGCTTCCAGCTTGAATACCGGCGCGGAAATGACGTTCGAATTGGCCGACGCCTGCGCGCCAAGCTCGACCTGCTGGATGCGCTCGCCGTGTGCCTCGATCTTGTCGATCGAGATGATGGCTTGCCGGATATCCTCATTCGACTGGTTGAAATGGGTTTGCAGCTTGCGGACGCGGTCGCCCAGCAGGCTCACGTCCTTCACCAGGCGGCCGACCTCGTCACGAATCTGGTCGGCCGCTTCGCGCATGCGGGCGTCCTTCTGGATCTGCTGTACCACCTGGATCGCGAGCATGAGGATCGACGGCGAGACCACAACGACGTGCGCTCGGTAAGCCTTCTGCACCAGATCGTCGAAGCCGTCATGCAGCTCGGCATAGACCGACTCCGACGGCACGAACAAGAACGCGATCTCCTGGGTCTCGCCGGGGACCAAATATTTCTCGGCGATATCGGCAACGTGCTTGCCGACATCGGCGCGCAGCCGCTGCGCCGCGGCCTTGCGCTCGTCGTCCGACTTGGCCTCGCGATAGGCGGTTACGCCTTCCAGCGGGAACTTGGCGTCGATCACCAGGGGACGCCTGTCGGGCAGGAAGATGCAGCAGTCCGGGCGCGTCTTGTTGGCGAGCGTGTATTGAAAAGCATACGAGCCCTTCGGCAGGCCATCCTGGATGATCGCTTCCATTCGCCATTGACCAAATGCGCCACGCGACTGTTTGTTGGCCAGCACGCCCTGTAGCGAGGTCACCTGGGTGGCAAGGTCGGTGATGTTTTTCTGCGCGCGGTCGATGACCGCAAGCCGCTCGGCGAGCTTCTGCAGGTTCTCGGCCGTGCTCTCCTTGGTCTTTTCGAGCGAATCGCCGAGGCGATGCGAGACCGAATCGAGCCGCTCGTTGACAGTGCGCTGGAGCTGCGACTGGCCGTTGGCCAGGAGCCTGATGGCCCCTTCAAGCCGGGCGGCGGCTTCCGCCTGCGCTTTCGTCAGTTCAGCCATTGCAGCGTCTTCTGTGGGCGCAGGCCGCCGGGACCGCCACAGCACGACGGCCATCGCCGCCAAAGCGGCAATAGCGATAATGACGGCAACAACAGCGACAATCTGCGAGGCGTCGGTCATGGATTGCTTCTACGCGATTTGTCCGTGCCGCCATGCGCCTATAGAACAAAACGAGAACTTCTATACCGCGGAATTGGCTGCCAAGGCAACAGACCGGCTGCATTGACCGCGGTTTCTGCACCGCTTACATCGCGCCAATACTGGGTGAGCTATGGCTGTGCGCGAGATCCTGATACTTCCCGATAAGCGGCTGCGGCTTAATTCCGAGCCGGTTAAGCGCGTCGACGCTGGTATCCGCGCCCTGGTCGATGACATGTTCGAGACCATGTATGCCGCGCCGGGCATCGGGCTCGCCGGCATTCAGGTCGGCGTCGCCAAGCGCGTCGTGGTCATGGACCTGTCGAAGAAGGACGAGGCACACAAGCCGCGGCTCTTCATCAATCCGGAAATCACTTGGACGTCGGAAGAAAAATCGACCCACGAGGAAGGCTGTTTGTCGATTCCCGGATTACTACGAAGAGGTCGAGCGGCCGACGGCGATCAAGGTCAAATATCTCGACCTTGACGGCAAGACGCACGAGATCGAGGCGAGCGGGCTGTTCGCAACCTGTCTCCAGCACGAGATCGACCACATCAACGGCGTGCTGTTCATCGACCACATCTCCAAGCTTAAGCGCGATCGGGTCGTCAAGAAATTCACCAAGGCAGCCAAGGTAGCGGGCAAGACAGCGAAGACGAAGGTGGAGGCCTAGTTGGCGCTCCGCCTGGTGTTCATGGGCACGCCCGATTTCGCCGTGCCCACGCTTCTGGAAATCGTCGGTGCTGGGCATGAGGTCGTAGCGGTTTACACGCGCGCGCCGCAGCCGGCGGGACGCGGAATGGAGCTGCGGCCGAGCCCGATCGCGCGTGAAGCGGAACGGTTTGGGCTACCAGTCTTCAGCCCGAAAACGCTAAAGGGGACCGAAGCCGAGGCGACGATCCGCGCTCACGGCGCTGATGCAGCCGTGGTCGTTGCTTACGGGCTGATTCTGCCGAAACCGATCCTCGATGCTTTTCCGCTTGGCTGTTTCAATCTGCATGCCTCGTTGCTGCCGCGCTGGCGCGGCGCCGCGCCCATCGCGCGGGCGATCATCGCCGGCGACCACGAGACCGGCGTGATGGTGATGAAAATGGAGGAAGGTCTCGATACCGGCGCCGTTGCGATCGCGGAACGCATCGCCATCGCGCCGGATGCGACCGCGGGCGATATGCACGACAAGCTGGCGCGGCTCGGCGCCGACCTCATGCTGCGCGCGCTCGCCGCGCTGGAGAAGGGCGCGCTGCAACTCACTCCGCAAGGCGAACAACGGCGTGACGTACGCCAGCAAGATCGACAAGAACGAGACGCGGATCGACTGGACCAAGCCGTGGCAGCGGGTCCATGACCATTGCCGCGGGCTATCGCCGTTTCCCGGCGCCTGGTTCGAGTTTACTGGCAGCGGCGGCGCGGGCCGCGTCAAGGTGTTGCGCACGACGAAGGGCGACGGGCACGGCAAGCCCGGAGAAGTGCTCGACGAGCGTCTGACCATCGCCTGCGGCGAAGGCGCGGTGCGCCTGATCGAATTGCAGCGCGCCGGCCGCCAGCCGATGCCGGCGGCGGAATTTTTGCGCGGGACGCCGATCGGGCGCGAATGCGTGTTGGCGTGATGCGCCGGGCGTTCCCGCCGAGGTGACGCGATCATGCCGCGCTACAAGCTCACCATCGAATATGACGGCACGCCGTTCGTCGGCTGGCAGGTGCAGAACAACGGCGTCTCGGTGCAGGGCGTGATCACCGAGGCGATCGCGGCATTTACCGGTGAACGCGCCGCACTCCACGGCGCAGGCCGCACCGACGCCGGCGTGCACGCGCTCGGCCAGGTCGCGCACGTCGATCTGGCCAAGGACTGGGACGTCGACAATGTGCGCGACGCGATCAACTTTCATCTTCGTCCACAGCCGGTCGCGGTGCTCGCGGCGGAACGCGTGCCCGAGAGCTTCGAAGCGCGCTTCTCGGCGACCAAGCGACATTACCTCTACCGCATCGTCAACCGGCGTGCCGATCTCGCGCTCGAGCTAAACCGCGCGTGGCGCGTGCCGCGGCCGCTGGATAGCGCGGCGATGCACACGGCAGCGCAACGGCTGGTCGGCCGGCACGATTTCACCACCTTCCGCGCCACCGAATGCCAGGCTAAATCGCCGGTGAAAACGCTCGACCGTCTCGATGTCGCGCGCGAGGGCGACGAGATACGGATCACGACCGCGGCGCGCTCGTTCCTGCATCATCAGGTGCGCTCGATGGTTGGCTCGCTGGTTCATGTCGGCGAAGGCAAGTGGAGCGCCGACGATCTTGCCGCAGCGCTCGCCGCCCGCGACCGCACCGCCTGCGGCCAGGTCGCCCCGCCGCACGGGCTTTATCTGATGCGTGTGGAGTATTGAGCGGCGGTCAGCCGAAATACTTCTCGATGATCCGCCGGTAGATCGCCGTCAGGGTCGCGAGGTCCGCGACCGGAGCGCATTCGTCGACCTGATGCATGGTCTGCCCAACCAGGCCGAATTCGAGCACCGGGCAGTATTTTGTAATAAAGCGCGCGTCCGAAGTGCCCCCCGAAGTGGAGAGTTTCGGTTTGCGGCCGGTAACTTCGGCAATGGCGGCGACGGCGAGATCGGTGAACGGTCCAGGCTTGGTGAGAAAGACTTCGGCGTTCGAGGGCTGCCACTCGAAGGCATAGTGCACGCGGCCGGCGGCCGCAGTCTGCGCGCGCCGCTCGATCAGCGTCTTCAGCGCGATGGGGCTGTGGCAATCGTTATAGCGGATGTTGAAACGCGCCCGCGCCTGCGCCCGGAATAAGATTGACGGTTTCGTTGCCGACATCGACCGAGGTGAATTCGAGATGCGACGGATCGAAATGGGCGCTGCCTTCATCGAGCGGCGCCTGCAGCGCGGCAATGAGCGTGACGAGCCCGCGGATCGGATTGTCGGCGCGATGGGGATAGGCGACGTGACCTTGTCGGCCAGTGACAATCAGCGTGCCGCTGAGCGAGCCGCGCCGGCCCGCCTTGATGGTGTCGCCGAGAACCTCGACGTTGCTCGGCTCGCCGAGGATGCAGTGATCGAAGCTTTCGCCGTGTTCGGCCGCCCACTGCAGCAGCTTGATCGTGCCGTTGACCGCAACACCCTCTTCATCGCCGGTGATCAGAAGCGAAATCGAACCCTGCTTCGGCGCGCCGCCGCCGGCGTCGAGATAGTCCAGCGCCGCAGCGACGAAGCAGGCTATGCCGCCCTTCATGTCAACGGCGCCGCGGCCGTAAATCTTGTCGCCGGTCAACTCGCCGGCAAATGGCGGATGATGCCAGGTTGCCTCATCACCCGGCGGCACGACGTCGGTATGTCCAGCGAACGTCAGATTGGGCTTCTTGTCGCCGATGCGGGCGTAAAGGTTTTCGACCGGCGTTGTGCCTGGCTCGGCAAAGGTCATGCGATGAACGCTAAAGCCCGCTTTCGCCAACACGCTTTGCAGATAGCCGAGCGCGCCACCCTCCTGCGGGGTGACTGAGCGGCAACGAATAAGATCGCGCGCGATGGCGACGGGATCGGCAGTCATGTCCGCTAAACCTTAGCCAGCGGATCGGGACCATGCTGGTTCGGGCCGACCGTGCCTCTGCGAAAACCAAGCTCGACAAGCAACGCAAGGCCAAACACAGTAAACGGCACCGCGATCACCAGCGACAGCATGCTCGGCGCTTCGTCATTGCCGGCCACACCGAGCACCGTGAAAAGATCGAGCAAAGCGCCGGCGCCGAAGAAAATCATCAACAGCCAGGCCGGCATGTTGCGATCATGGGCGCGCTTCACCGCCACGGCGAACTCCGGATAGGTGAAGGCCAGATCAACGATCGCGCTCAGCCGGTCGCCTTGAATCTGTTCGGCGACGAGATGACCGAAAATCTCGGCGATCGCGAGCACGCCCATCGCGAACCAGAATGTCTGGCGGCCGATGCGGCCATGAAAGCCGTTAAGGAGGTAAGCCCAATCCATCGGTACGACGCGAACTTTCAGTCTCGCAGCAATTCGTTGATGCTGGTCTTGGCCCGCGTCTTTTCGTCGACACGCTTGACGATGACGGCGCAGGAGAGGTTTGGGCTTGCCTTGCCGTCCGGGCGCGCCGCGCTCGGCAGGCTGCCCGGCACCACCACCGCATAGGGCGGCACCTCGCCCCGAAAGATCTCGCCGCTTGCGCGGTCGACGATCTTGGTTGAAGCGCCGATGAAAACGCCCATCGACAGCACCGCGCCCTCGCGCACGATCACGCCCTCGGCGATTTCCGAGCGCGCACCAATGAAGCAATTGTCTTCGACGATCACCGGCTCCGCCTGCAGCGGCTCGAGCACGCCGCCGATGCCGGCGCCGCCGGAGATGTGACAGTTCCTGCCAATCTGCGCGCACGATCCGACGGTCGCCCAGGTGTCGATCATGGTGCCCTTGTCGACGTACGCGCCGAGATTGACGAAAGACGGCATCAGCACGACACCCGGCGCGATATAGGCAGAACGCCTCACGACGCAGCCCGGCACGGCGCGAAATCCGGCGGCGCGGAAATGCTTGTCGTCCCAATCGTCGAATTTCGACGGGACCTTATCCCACCACACCGCACTACCAGGCCCGCCGGGGATGACGCTCATGTCGTTCAAGCGGAACGATAGCAGCACCGCCTTTTTGAGCCATTGATTGACGCGCCAGACGCCATCGGCGGTCTTTTCCGCCACCCGGGCCTGGCCCCGGTCAAGAAGATCGAGCGCATCCTCAACCGCTTCGCGGACCGCGCCGGACGTCGTCGGACCGATCTCGTCGCGCCGCTCAAATGCCGCCTCGATGGCCTCGGCCAGCGAATTTGTGTGGGTTTTGGCGAGTTCGGCGGCCGACATTCAGAAAATCCCCCGTTGCGGCGGTTTTGTCGGAGTGCGCTTGATCGATGTCAAGCACTGCGGGACCGCCACCGACCTGCAAATTGGAACTTTTCTTGCATGGTTCGATTGGAAACGACGCGATTGAAGGGTGTCAAATGATTACGATGGGTATAGCGGTCCTTGCCGGCCTGTTTTATTGGCTGGGCTGGTACAAACTGGCGTTCTGGATTTTGACGTACGCGATCGTCTATGGCGGCTTGAACGTGCTGCGCGGCGACAATCAAAGACAGTGGCTGTTTCGGCGCAACTCCGCCCTCACCATTGCGGTTCTTATTCCGGTGACTTGGCATATTGGCGAACTCGCCGGCTACTTCTGAACGACGCCAAGACCGCGCGTCTCGGCAACATCGCGCAAAAAGCCGGTGAGGTCGTCGGTAACGTGATCGACATGCGGAGCATCGCGCCCCGCAAGCTCCCACTCCTCGCGAAATACCTCTCGGGTGCCGCCGGGCACCACCAGCACGGTGGTCATGCCAAGCGCATGCGGTACTTCGAGGTTACGGGAGAGGTCTTCAAATATCGCCGCCTTCCGCGGGTCGACATTGTGCCGGGCGAGGAAGCGATCATAGACAGACGCGCGCGGCTTCGGCTCGAGGTCGGCGGCGGCAATGTCGAACACTTCCTCGAAGTGCTCGGCGATTTCCAGTCTGCCCAACACCGCTTCGGCGTGCCGCCGAGTGCCGTTGGTAAGAATGAGCTTGCGCCCGGGAAGCTGCGCGATGGCCGCGCCAAGCGCCGGGTTTGGTGTCAGCGGCGAATGATCGATTTGGTGCACGACTTCCAGAAACTCGTCCGGGTTAAGGCCGTGCTCCTCCATTAGTCCGCGCATGCTGGTGCCGTAGCGGCGGTAATAATCCTTCTGCACGCGGAACGCCTCATCGGGCGTGACGCGGAGGAAATTGGCGATGTAATCGCGGATCCGCTCATCGACCTGCTGCCAGAGATTGAGGTGATGCGGATAGAGCGTGTTATCGAGATCGAACACCCAGGTCTCGACCGCGCCGAAGCCGCGAACCAGTTCGCGGACCCGATCTTCCATCTGGCGCTCGATCATTCCGGCAACTCGTTGTTGCCATACTTCAGGGCGAGGGGGTTTTGAGCCACGCCGAAATCAGTATTAGCAGTCGGCCAGACGGGAGCAATGATGCGAAAGGTGTTGCGCAGGTCGATACCGTTTGTTCAGGCGGCAGTCATCGGTACGTTGGCCGCCGCGGCACTTGCCGGTTTGGCGATGTTGGTTTCCCACACCTGACGGACGTTTTGCCGCAGCTCAGACCGCTTCCCGCCACGCCGTCGCCGGCACCAGTCCCTTGAGCGCGCCGTCATGCAGGCGCACCGGATCGCGCTCGCCCTCCATTGCCAGACGCAGCACCGAGCGTGCCAATTCGTCCGGCCGTACGGTGCTGTTGCCGACCGCTTTGAGCGTCAACCAGGCCTCGTCGAAGGCAGTCTCGAGGATTACGAGCGTCTGCGGATCGAACGAAGAACTGTGGAACCCGCGCATGGTCCGTTCCTCACCGCGATTGCACGGATAACGGATTTACGGAATGCCGAAGCATCGTCCCGAACTTGGCCGAGTTTGTGACCAATGGATTGTGACACTTCGTATCAATGGCGCTTCGCCCGGCCGCCGGAGTATGCTTTTTCCACAGGCGCGAGGGCATAGCACCAATGCAATCCTAACTGATGTCGTCATTTGAATAGCTGAAAGGCGATCAGCGCCGCCAGCATGATGCCGCTCCCGACAGTCTGCAGCGGCGTGATCACTTCGCCGAGAGCGAGTGCGCTGAGAACCATCGCGATCATCGGCTCGAAATTGGTAAGGAGCGCGGTGCGGAATGGGCCGATGCGAACGGTCGAAACGAAGATGAACAGGATGGCAATCGTGGTGGCGACGCTTAACGCGATCAACGCTACCCAGCCGCCGTCGGTCTGCGGCGGCTGCAAGGTCTGGGTGGCAAGCGACACGACCAGGAATATTACCAGCTGCGCGACCACCGAATACCACGTCGTCAGCCGGGCGTCGGAGCCAACAAGGAATGCGCGCGTGAAAATGAGCACGCCGGTGCGACAGCACGCCGCGCCGATCGCGTAAGCAATGCCGGCAAGCGCGAGACCGGCCGGGTGCGCACCGATCATGATCGCCAGCCCGACGAAAGCGGCGAGCGCGCATAGCACACCCTGCCATCGCAGGCGTTCGAAGCCGGTTGCCGAAGCGACCAGCCCGGTCAGCAGCGGATAGACAAAATAAGTCAGCACCGCCGTCGGCACATCGTTTGCCTCGATCGCCTTGAACAGGCAGAAGACCAGCACCGAGAACAGCGCGCCAATCCCGATCGAGATCATGCGCCCGCGCGCGTTCAGCGGCGCGGGCTTCGGCCCGAGCCGGAGCCAAACGGCCATCAGTCCGAGGCCAACCACGCTGCGAAACAACAGCATGGTGAGCACATCGCAGTGCGATGCGATAATGATCTTGGCGAGCACATCGGCGACGCCGAGCGACAGCGCTGCGGCAAGACCGGGCGCAACCGAGAAAACCCAGCGGGAGGTCAAGCGGAACAACTCGTGTGGAATTCCGCCTGAGGGAATACGCGGCGGCAGCGCACGCCGCAACCCGGATGTGGTCAGAGCCCCGTCCGCAAGAACAGCCGGCGGCTTTCGGGAGAGACTACGCCCGCTCGATGAAGACCCGTTCCTGTTCCGGCGCCGGAAGCGCTGCTGCCGCGGTTCGGCGTGCGAAGCGCTCTTTGACCAGCTGCGCCGCGCGGACGAACGGCGAAATCAGCTCGCCCCGGATGGTGTGGGCGTGCTCGCGATCCGGCTCGACGCCGAATTCGAGCACTTCACGTTCGGCGGCCGGAATGTACAGGGTGCCGAACATCCAATCCCACACCGCCAGACAGCTGCCGAGATTTTTGTTGAAATGAGCGGGATTTCGCGAGTGATGAATTTGATGGTGCGCAGGACTCATCAACAGACGGCCGAGCCAGCCGGTGAACGAGATCCACAATTGCGAATGCTGCAGGTGCACGTAAACGTAAATGAAGAACACGAGAATGATATTGGTCTCGGAAAGACCGTATTGCGACGCGGGCTGGCCGAGCAGGTAATCGCCGACCCCATTTGCAAATCCCATCGAGACCGCCAGAATGTTGACGAAGATGCACATGTAGATCGGGTGCACCCGAAAGTTCGTCAGCGGGGTCAGCGACGTCGCCGAATGATGAACTTTGTGGAATTCCCAGAGGAACGGTATGCGGTGCGACAGATAATGGTTAAGCCAGTAACCTAACTCATAAGCCAGGAATAGCATGACGGTGATGATCGACTTGGCAACAAATGCAGGCAGCGGCGCGGCCGGTATCTCGCCGAATGTATTTGTCAGAAGATCGGCAATGCTGCGGCTAAGCGTGTCGTAGGAAAGCAGCGCCCAGCCGAAGACGATGCCGAAGACAAATACGTTGAAATAGAAATAGCCGACGTCCGCGAAACTCGATTTGCTCAACACGATCCGCTTCGGAAACAGCGCCCGGAACAGCGTCTTCAGGCGGATCCGCCGTCCTTTTTTGTATCGCCGTGCAGCAAGCACGATGAGCGCGACGCACAGCGCGCTGAACAGCGAGAACAGCGAGATGTGCGAGCCGGGAGACAAGAACGCCGTGCTCAGCCGGCCCAAAAAATACCAGATGCCCGGCGAGAAATCCAAGCGCGCCTCCGCAACGTGCGACCACGGAAGTGTTACGCAGCGATTAGTAAAGGCGGCGTTGTCGCCGTTTGTTGCAGGTTCTTAATAGCCGCATAGACCGTGTCCAAACCCGACGTTAACCATCGCGATTCTCGCGGCCTTAACGGCGATCCCCCAGAAATGCGGGAAGGCGTTGGCAGTCGGGTGAGGGCATGGAAAACGGGGCGACACGGCTGCGGTTTCTCGATGGCCTGCGTGGCTGGGCCGCAGTCGTTGTTCTGCTGCACCACGTTTTCATTGATGGCCTGCCTGCCAACGCCCTCATGGCGGATCAGGTGCTGTGGGCCAAGGTCTTTTTCCTCAACGGCACGCTCGCCGTGTGCGTCTTTTTTGTTATTTCAGGAATTTCTCTGTCGATCCGCTATCTCGACACCGGAGACGACCGGGCATTAGCGAGGCTTGCCGCCGGACGATACCTGAGGCTGGCGCTTCCGATATTCGCGATCTGCGCCATTACGCACGGATTGCTGGTAGGGGGAATAATTCCTCCGGCGCCGCAGCGTCCGGCGCCGCTCGACGTGTTTTTGACTTTCTCGCCAACCATCGAACGATTGCTGAGCTTCTCGCTGCTTAAGGTTTTTGTCGGGTATTCGGACGCCGAGACTTACGATCCTCCGCTTTGGACTATGTCTTATGAATTCTTCGGCTCGTTCATGGTGTTCGCAATCGTCGCGTGGCTGCGTTCGTCTCGATCGCGGATGCTGGTTCTCGGCGTGCTGTTCATGGCGCTGGCCGCCTGTCAGACCTATTTCGCGCTGTTCGTCGCCGGCATTCTCATCGCCGATCTGTTCCGACAAGGCGAGCGATCGGCGGCAGCTAACCCGGCCGGAGCCGCGCTCTGCACGGCCGGCCTTGTTCTGCTTTTGCTGCCGGACGCCTGGTTCGGTCTGGTCTATATCGCAGGCGCGACGTGTCTGACGGCGGGCGTCGTGTTCTGCGCCCCGCTGCGTCGGTTGTTCGAAACCCGTCTCAGCGGTTTTCTCGGCTGGATTTCATTTCCGCTCTATCTCGCACAGGCGGCCGTCATCTACGTGTTTTCGCTGCACGGCCTTGATCTTTTGGCGTTGTCCAGCGTCGAGCCCGCCATGCAGCGGTGGATCATCGGCGCGGCCACTGTGCCGATCGCCATTCTTTCCGCCATTGCGTTCTGCCCGATCAACGACCTGGCGGTGAAATTATCGCGGCGCTTCGGAACGAGTTTCGTTGCGCTGTGTGATGAGCTCGACCGGCGCCTCACGCGCCGCGTCTATCGGCAACCATCGCGCTAGCTGTGAATCAGCGTGCCGGCACCGAGCTCGGTGAATAATTCGAGCAGCACGGCGTGCGGCACCTTACCGTCGAGAATGACGACACCCTCAACGCCACGCTCCAACGCATCGATACAAGTTTCGACCTTGGGAATCATTCCGGCGGAGATGGTGCCGTCGGCGATCAGGCGGCGCGCGTCATCGGCCGAGAGTTGTTTGATGAGTTTCTTCGATTTGTCGAGCACCCCCGGCACATCAGTCAGCAGCAGAAGCCGCTTGGCCTTGAGCGCGCCGGCGATAGCGCCGGCGAAGGTGTCCGCGTTGACGTTGAAGGTGCCGCCGTTTGCTGCAGCTGCGACCGGCGCCAGCACCGGAATGAGTTCGCGGCCAAGAATTTGATTGAGCACAGTGACATCGACCTTATCCGGCTCACCAACGAAGCCGAGATCGACCACCTTCTCGATGTGGGAATCCGGGTCGACTACCGTGCGCGTCAACTTGCGCGCGACCACCATGTTGCCGTCCTTGCCGCACAGGCCGACCGCCTTGCCGCCAGCGGCATTGATGTAGCCGACCAGCTCCTTATTGATCGAGCCGGCGAGCACCATCTCGACAATTTCGAGAGTCTTTTCGTCGGTGATGCGAAGTCCAGCAGTATAAGACGACTGCACCCCGACCCGCTTGAGCATGGCTTCGATCTGCGGCCCGCCGCCATGCACCACGATCGGATTGATCGCGGTCTGCTCCAGCAGCACGATATCGCGGGCGAATTCACGCGCCAGGCTTTCCTGACCCATGGCGTGGCCGCCATATTTGATGACGATGGTCTCCTCGTCGTAGCGCTGCATGAACGGCAGCGCTTCCGACAGGATGCGGGCCTGCACCTCGGGGCTGACGGCATCGCTCTGACTCATTGCATCGATCTTCCGGCGTTCGGCGGGTGCATGTGGCGCAGTGTATGTAGCCGCGTGACGGCCCAAGGACAATCCGTTTACGGGCGGCGTTCCTTCAGCAGCCGCGCAATCGCTGCACGCAGTTGCGGGATGCCGGCCCCGGTTCGCGCCGAGGTCGCGACTAGATCGGGAAAAGCTGCCGGCCGTTTTCGGACATCGGCTTTCACCAACTCGCAACGTGTTGCGAGTTCGGCCTCGCTCACCTCGTCACATTTCGTCAACACGATCTGGTAACTGACGGCGGCCTCGCCGAGCGTGTCTAGAATGGCCTCATCGACGGCCTTCAAGCCATGGCGTACGTCAATCAAAACATAGACGCGACCCAGCGCAGCGCGCCCGTGCAGGTAATCATGAATGAGACGCGTCCAGGCGGTGACTTTGCTCTTGGCGGCCGCCGCGTAACCGTAGCCCGGCAGATCGACCAGCACCAGGCGATCGGCTCCGCCGAAGAAGATCAGTTCTTGAGTTCGGCCGGGCGTGTTCGAGGTACGTGCCAGCGCACGGCGCCCGGTGAGCGCGTTGATCAGAACTCGATTTGCCGACATTCGATCGCCCGGCGAACGCGACTTCGAGACCAGTTGGCCGCGGCAGCGAGTTGACCGAGCCGGCCGCCGACAAAAAGCTCCACTCGCCGGCAAACAGGCGGCGGCCACTTTCGATTTCGGCGTTGGAAAAATCGGCCACGGTGCTCATGGATTGGCCGATGGACGAAACCGGCTATGCCTTATCGTAGCCGCCAGTCCTCTCGCGATGGAGGGCAAAAATGACAAAGGGGACATCCTGTCCCCTTTGTCAGGCTTGTCGTAGCGTCCAGGCTGATAAAGTCGGCAGGTTCAGGCAACCGTCGCTTCTTCCTCATACGAGCCGATCGCAGCCGGCGCATAAGCCGGATTCTTGGCCGCGCCCTGATAGCGCACCGCCGCCGCAACGGCCGAAATTCCGATTTGGCCGTAGCAGAGGTGAAGCGCGGTGTTTTGACCCGAATTTCTAGCCGGCTGGTTGTCGACGTCAGTAGCCGTTTTGGCAGAGATCTTTTTCATTATCGAACCCCGTTCCCATTCTCGAGAGAGATGTTGCAGCTCCAAGCGCTGAGTTCGGGCGGAAATGAGCGGCAATTCGTCCACCGGCATGACTTTGCCGCCGCGTTCAGCCTGTCCTGTAACTGATAGAATCCCGGTAAACCCCTAGTTAACGTGTACGAAACATATTGCTCACGCTGCTTTAGAGATCGCATAAGCAATGATAAAGTGCGACATTCCTGCAACACATGGCATTGACGTAGATCAATCCATGCCAGCACCGCTGGAATGATTGCGACGATTTCGCTATGGGGTTTTATGCGGGAAATACTGGGGCAGATTCTGGGTTGGGCGGGAGAAGAGCAGGTAAGCTTATGATGATGCGTGCGCTAGCATTCGCAATTGCCGCCGTTGCGCTTGGCGGCTGCATTCCGGACACCGGGACGCTCGAGCCGTCGAGCCAGGCTGGGTGGAAGCAAAAAGACAAGGACTTGATGTCCAACCTGCCGTACAATCAGGCGGCGGTTCCCGAGGGCTATCGCCGAAGCATCGTCGAGTATCACCGCAAGGAAGGCCCCGGCACTATCCTTGTCGATAGCGACGCCAAATATCTCTACTATGTACTGCCGCAGGGCAAAGCCATTCGCTACGGCATCGCCGTCGGCGAAGACGCGCAGGCCTGGAGCGGCATCGCTAAGGTCGGCCGCATGGAAGAGTGGCCGGCATGGATCCCAACATCAGGCGAACAGGCGCGGCTCGGTCCGTTACCGGCCTACGTCACAGGCGGCCCGCACAATCCCATGGGCGCGCGCGGGATGTACCTGTACTCAGGGAACAAGGACACGCTCTACCGCATCCACGGCACCAACCAGCCGGAGCTGATCGGCAGCGCGGTTTCGTCTGGCTGCATTCGCATGACCAATGAGGATGCCATCGACCTGTACAATCACGTCAAGGTGGGCACTCTGGTCATTGTTCTTGGACCGCACCAAGGCGATGCGCCGTTCAGTCCACGACTGGCGCTCGCGCCGGGCAGCGGCACCAACTGATTGCGTCATCTGAATTCTGACTCCCAATGCCCGGCCTCGTGCCGGGCATTATCGTTTCAGAACCCTCAAACGCCGAGTTGGATGTGCACGATTTCGGGCGGCACACCGAGGCGGGCTGGAATGAAGCTCGTACCGAGCCCGCCGGACACAATCAGATGCCGGTCATCTTCGACAACGTGGCCGTAGGCAAACCGCGCGCCGTATTTGGAGGGAACGAAGGCCGGCCAGATCAGCGGCAGCCGAATTTGGCCGCCGTGAGTGTGGCCGGATAGCGTCAGTGCGACACGCGCGGGAACGCGCGGAAATATATCCGGCTCGTGCGCCAAAAGCAGGATGGGTTCTTCGGTTCGGACCTGGGCCAGTGTTCCCGGCAAGTCATCGACGCCGCGAAAGCGGCCGTGCCCGAGCGGATAGGCGAGCCGATCGCCAAGACCAGCAAGCCAGAAGCGCTTCCCCTTCTCGCCCAGCATCACCGCAAGGTTCTCGAGGACGGGAATGCGGACATCGGCGAGCGCTTGCCGGATACCCGCAACGCCGTTCCACCAATCGTAATTGCCGAGGATCGCCCAAGTCCCAAGCGGAGCTTTGATCCGCGCCAGTTCGGCGGCCCATACCGCGTGCGGGACCGCCTTGTCCATGAACAGATAACTGGTCGTATAGTCGCCGAGCAGCACGACAAGATCGGATTTCAAAGCGTTCGCGGTTTCGACAATCTGTCGAATGTGCGGCAGCATCATATCCGGACCGCCGGCATGCAGATCGGCGATCACGGTGATCGAAAGCTTGCGGCCCGCAGGCCAAGCCGATGGTCGAGGTGTGTAACGCGTCACCACAAGTCCATGCGGCTCGACGCCGCCGGCGTAGGCACTGGTGGCGATCGCGGAAAGGCCAAGGAGTCCGGCCGTCCCGGCGAGCACCCGGCGCCTGGTTACATGCGCTCCAGCAACGGGTTTTGCACCGTCTTCAATTTTCGCCTGTGGCACGATCTTCATGAGGCTGGGTCTTAGCGTGCCCAAGCTGCTGCGGCACGCTGTTCCAGCGCTATTTCCGCACCTTTTGCGGTTATGGTTTCCGCGGTCGTTAGCGCGCTTCGCACTCAACGCTAACCATCACGCCTGCGTGAGCCGTTCGCGCGTAACCCAATCGAGCGCCTTATCAAGCGCACGCGTGAGCCGATCGAATAGTTCTTCGATCTGTGCCGCATTGATAATGAGCGGTGGCGACAGCGTCAGTATGTCGCCTGCGACCGAACGCACAATCAGGCCTTCGTCTTCTGCGAAACGAACCACCCGAGCACCTACGCCGTGGCGCGGGTCGAACGAACGCTTGCTGGTCTTATCGGCGGCAAGTTCTACCCCGCCGATCAGGCCGAGTCCGCGCGCTTCGCCGACCAGCGGATGCTGATTGAGCGCCATGAGCCGCGCCTGGAACAGCGGAGCACGTTTGGCGGCCTTCTCGATGATGCGATCGCGCAGGTAAATCTCGATCGCCTTCGATGCGACCGCCGCCGAGACCGGATGACCGCCGTAGGTGAAGCCATGGCCGAACACGCCGATCTTTTTGCTCTCGGCAAGCAGTGCCTCGTACATCAGGTCCGGAATCATCACCGCGGCGATCGGCAGGTAAGCCGACGACAACGCTTTCGCAACCGAAATCGACTGCGGGCGAAAGCCGAGCTTCTCGCAGCCGAACATCGTGCCGAGCCGCCCGAACCCGCAAATCACCTCATCGCTGATCACGAACACATCGTGCTTGGCACAGACCGCATTGATTTTCTGGAAATAGGTTCGGGGTGGCACGATAACGCCGCCGGCGCCCATGACCGGCTCGGCGATGAATGCCGCCACGGTTTCCGGGCCTTCCTTGACGATCAGCGCATCAAGCTCGTCGGCGAGGCGCGAAGCAAATTCCTCCTCGCTCTCGCCCTCTTGTGCGAAGCGGTAGTGGTGTGGACAGGCGGTGTGCAGAAAGCCCGGCAGCGGCAAATCGAAGTCGCGGTGGTTGCCAACAAGGCCGGTGAGCGAAGCGGCGGCGATGGTCACGCCATGATAGGCTTTCACGCGGCTGACGATCTTCTTTTTCTGCGTCAGGCCGCGGGCATTGTTCAGATACCACACCAGCTTGATCTGAGTGTCATTTGCCTCCGAACCGGAGTTGCAGAAGAACACCTTCGAGATCGGCACCGGCGCGATCTCCTTGAGCTTTTCCCCAAGCTCGATCGCCGGATCGTGGCTGCGGCCGGTGAAAAGATGTGCGAAGGAGAGCTTGCGCATCTGCGTGGCGGCGGCCTCGACCAATTCCTCGTTGCCGTAGCCGAGCGCGGTACACCAAAGCCCGGCCATGCCCTCGATGTAACTTTTGCCCTCGCTGTCGTAGACGTGGACGCCTTGAGCGCGCTCGATGATGAGCGGCCCGGTTTCGCGGAAGCTCGCGAGATTGATGTAGGGATGCACCAACGTTTCGACGTCGCGGGTCGCGAGATTGCTGAGCGGCGGCATGGAAGGTCTCTGAAAACGGACTCGGGAAGTTCTCTTGGAAAGTCGCTCTTGGCGGCAACCGGCCGCTCTTTGCAGGTCTATTGTGGCCAGAGCAGGCCGTCAAAGCCTGTCTAGGCTCGAAAAACCTGCACTTGAACCCTGACCTGGCAAACCGTAAGCAGGCGCCTTGTCGGATGAGGAGCGTTGTTTGTCGGAAGGCGCGACACTAGAACAGATCGTCGCCAGCAAGGCCGCGGCAGACGGCTTCGTGCGCACGCGCTGGTGGTGGATCCGTCATGCGCCGGTGCACGCGGACGAGGGCCGTATTTACGGCCAGACCGATTTGCCATGCGATTGCAGCGATGCGCGGGTTTTTTCCGGTCTCGCGGCACTGTTGCCGCGCAACGCCATCTGGATCACCAGCCATCTGTCCCGCACCCATCAGACTGCGCAAGCGATCTGGGCGGCGGGAAATTTCGAGCCATCGCCGGAATTTCGGCAAGACAAAGATCTTGCCGAACAGCATCTCGGCGACTGGCAAGGACTTGATCGCCGCGAGTTTCTGATGAACCGCACGCAGGAGCCTGATTCTTTCTGGTACGCCACTGCGGAAGAACGCGCGCCAAACGGCGAGAGTTTCCTCGATCTGGTGGCCCGCGTCGGCGCCTCGATAGAGCGTGCGACCGAAAACCATCGCGGCAACGACATCGTCGCGGTTGCGCACGGCGGGACGATCCGTGCAGCCATCGCCATCGCTCTGGGGCTCGCACCGCGCGGCGGGTTCGCGTTCATGATCGACAATTGCTCGCTAACGCGCCTCGACCACTATCAGGGCAGACAAAGCTCCGGCTGGCGAGTCAAAACAATCAATCATCGACCCTGAGCTAGTTGCCCGGCGGCGAGCTTACCTGACCTGCGAGTCGATCTTCATCGGCTGCAATGTCGCCTTGACGCCTGCTGCAAGTAATGGACGCGGGCGCGGCAACGGCACAGGATCTTCGATCCGTGCCGCCCCTTGTTCGGACGATTGCGCCGGTGCGTGAGCCTCCACGACCGGCTCGCGCACGTCCCACTGACACATCTTATAGCCGTTGTGGCGCTCGGCAAGATCGAGGTGGACGTGCTCCTCGTGATAGCCGTCAGAACCAGGGCCAAGTACCGTCGCAAAGCGCGCGCAGGCGCTTGCCCGCAAAGCCTCCCGCCAAGTCTTGGCAACCTTGACGTCGGTCAAGCTGAGAACTCTTCCGTCCGCCACCCTGAAAGCGCCCACGTCGAAGGCGTTGGCACGACCGTGCTCACTCAATCTGGCGCCCCGAATTCGATTTTGGCTGCGGCACTCATACGAATCCAGATTGTCGAGCCTTCGCAAGAACGCGCCGGCGATGGCTTTTGCGGCCGGAGCAACATCTTCGCGGACCCATTGCGCAACTTGTTCGGCCATGGTGCAGCGCAGCGTTGCCGGCGGGACGACGGCAACCTTCGTCTTATCGGACAGCATCACAGCTAGCAGCAGTACAACGTCGGCGGCGACGCATTGGTCGGCACCGGCGAGCGCCGGTAATGGCTGGAACTGCGCAAGTTGCGCCAGTCCGAGCTGGCAGGCGGTCGGGATACGCGGCAACGGCGACAACGCATATTGCGCCGCGGCATTTCCGGCTGTGCCAAGCAGCATGACGAGGAGAATGAAACTCTTCACGCGGCAGCCCCTCCGGCTGCGCCCGCGTCCCCCAGCGGTTAACGCCACGCCCGAGCTTGAACGGAGCATTATTGTGTTCGAGAGCAGCCGGGGCGGCGCGGTTACCCTGAACCAAAGCGGCATTTTCATCCTCACGCCATCCGGCTAAATTGGTACGGCGTCGGCAGCCGTGAGCGGCGGCGCGACGAGGGCAAAAACAATAGCCACTGGAGGAATACCATGCTCGGTCTTATGCAGGATTGGCCGCTCCTGTGCCACCGCATCATCGATCACGCCGCATTAAATCACGGCAACCGCCAGGTGATCTCACGCTCGATCGAAGGACCGATCCACACCACGAATTACAGGGAAATCCGCGCCCGCGCCCTGCGCGTGGCCCAACGGCTTGAACGCGACGGCATCAAGCTTGGCGACCGCGTGGCAACACTCGCCTGGAACACCTGGCGGCACCTGGAAAGCTGGTACGGCATCCTTGGCATTGGCGCCGTCTATCACACCATCAATCCGCGGCTGTTCCCCGAGCAGATCGCCTGGATCATCAATCACGCCGAAGACCGCGTGATGATGACCGATCTCACCTTCGTTCCGCTCTTGGAAAAGATCGCCGACAAACTGCCGACCATCGAGCGCTACATCGTCTTCACCGATCGCGCTCATATGCCGGCAACGACGCTGCGCAACGCGGTTGCCTACGAAGACTGGATCGCCGAGGTCGACGGCGACTTTGCCTGGAAGACGTTCGACGAGAACACGGCCGCAGGCATGTGTTACACCTCAGGCACTACCGGCAATCCCAAGGGCGTGCTTTATTCGCATCGCTCGAACGTGCTGCACACGATGTTGTCAGTGCAGCCGGATACATTCAATCTCTCTTCGCGCGACGTGGTGATGCCGATTGTGCCGATGTTTCATGCCAACAGCTGGGGACTCGCTTTTTCCTCGCCGATGGCAGGCGCATCCATGGTCATGCCGGGAGCAAAGCTTGACGGCGCTTCGGTGTATGAACTCCTCGATGACTTCAAAGTCACGTGCACCGGCGCAGTGCCGACGGTTTGGCTGTTGCTGCTGCAATATCTGGAGACGACGGGCGCCAAGCTTCCTTACCTGAAGCGCGTCCTCATCGGCGGTTCAGCTTGCCCGCGCGCAATGATCAAGACGTTCGAGGAAGATTACGGCGTTCAGGTTTTTCATGCCTGGGGCATGACCGAGATGAGTCCGCTCGGAACGGTCGGCACCATGAAGCCGGAGTATGCGTCTCTCAAAGGCGACGCACTCTTGGACATCAAGCAGAAGCAAGGCTACACGCCGTTCGGCGTCGAGATGAAGATCACCGACGACGCCGGACGTGCGATGCCTTGGGACGCCAAGACCTTCGGCCGCATCAAGGTGCGCGGCTTCGCAGTCGCCAAGGGTTATTTCAAGGAAGGCCGCAGCGTTGTCGACGACCAGGGCTTCTTTGACACCGGCGACGTCGGCACTATGGACCCGCTGGGTTACATGCAGATCACCGACCGATCTAAAGACGTCATCAAATCGGGCGGCGAATGGATTTCATCCATCGATCTGGAAAACCTCGCGGTCGGCCATCCAAAGGTGGCGGAAGCGGCGGTCATCGGGGTGCATCATCCAAAATGGGACGAGCGGCCGTTGCTGGTCATCGTGCTCAAGGAGGGCCAATCGGCCACCAAGCAGGAAATCCTCGGCTTCCTCGAAGGCAAGATCGCCAAATGGTGGATGCCCGACGATATCGTCTTCGTTGCTGCGATCCCGCATACCGCGACTGGGAAGATTCAGAAGATCACACTGCGTGAGCAGTTTAAGGATTACGTGCTCCCGACATCGGTTGCCGCCGAATAAATAGCATCCCCGTTTTTGCTGGGCTAATCCCGACTGCTTTTAGGTGCGCCGCAACACGACGCATCCATGAGCGTCGCTGCGGCGGCACAACCGTAATCGCGAGTTATTACGGTTAACATTGAGGAACTGGCGACATCAGGGCTAAGTCGGCCGGTCAAATTAAGCGCTTTTGCGTCGCAATATTTACACAATGTGTAGTCACCAGACCGCCCGGCTCCAGTGAACGAGCCGATCCACTGTTCCCATCAACTGAACAAAAGGGCAGATATGGCTGGTCATAGCCTGGCTAAACTTGTGCTTGCAGCAACTCTTGTCGTGCCGATCGCGGGTGTACCGATGGCGGCGTCGGCGCAAAGCGGAATAGCCTCGATCTATTGGGGAGGACGGACGGCTTCCGGCGAACGGGTGCGGTCCTCTGAGTTAACGGCAGCGCATCGTACCCTGCCATTGGGGACCATGGTGCGGGTCACCAACCGGGGAACCGGCCGTTCGGTCGTTGTTCGCATCAACGATCGCGGCCCGTTTAAGCGCGGCCGGATCATCGACGTTACTGTCGCGGCAGCACGGGAATTAGGCTTTTCCGTCAACAGCGGACTGGCACCCGTGACGCTCGCGGTTCTTAAAACGCCTTAGTGCAAGGCTCGTTATTGGCCGAATGGTCCGATTAACGGTACAACTCATACGACCAATAAAGGCGGGAGGCTTCGGTCTCCCGCTTTCATTAATCGGCATTCGCCAATCAGACGTCCCGCACGGCTTCGATTCCGTCTGCTGAGTTGTTGTTTGCCGAACTACGGCCCCGTTCACACTCAAGCAACCATTGTCGGCCACCATGCCCGCGTTCCCGCAACGGGTTGGTTTGCCGATGGAACCGCTCGAACCGATTCCTGTCTACGAAGCTCGCCTTGCGATGCACAGGATCGACGAGCGGACCCGCTCGATTCTCGCGGAGACGTGGCCATTGCTGGCTCCGCATCTCGAGCGGACGATCGACGCAGTTGTCATGGCCATCACCGGGTTACCGGTGATCGGCCAAGTGGTCGCGCAGAACAAAGAGACCGTCAAACGGCTCGAAGTTTCGCACTTCCAGGCTTTGCTGGGCGGGAAGCTCGATCGGAGCTATGCCGAATCCTGCCGCCAGACTGTGGAGAAAGAAGCCGAGTTGGGGCTCGACGCCCGAATCCGCAGCACGTCCGGAAGTTACGTCGCGCAGATGTCGCTGGACGTGCTGGCCCACAAGCACCGCTTCTCGCCTGCCAAGATTGCCGAGCGTGGCAAGACCGTAGCGCAGGTGATCAGCTTCGACGTTTCCAACGCCATGACGTTGCACCGGCAAGCCGCCGAGCGAGCGGCAATGGTGCGGCGGAACGCAATCGATGCGGCCATCGCCGATTTCGACGCCGCCATCGGCGCCGTGATCGAGGCAATCAAGGAAGCATCGGCTTCGCTGGCCATGACCGGTGACACATTAAAGCGAGTGGCCGACGACACGCTCAGTCGCATGGCTTTGGCTTCGTCGGCATCCGTCGAGACCGCGCAGCGCATGGATGCGACGGTGACGGCAACGGAAGAGCTGTCCGGATCGATCCAGGAGATCGGTCAGCAAGCCACCAGTGGGCTTGGAATGGCGCAATCTGCCGTCGCCGATGCTGAGCGCACTCAGAGTGTCATTGGCTCGCTGAACGACGCCGCCGAACGCATCGGCTCCGTGGTCGGCACCATTTCCGCAATCGCAGCGCAGACCAACCTTCTCGCCCTAAACGCCACCATCGAGGCGGCCCGCGCCGGAGAAGCCGGCAAAGGCTTCGCCGTGGTCGCTGCCGAGGTCAAAACGCTCGCCAATCAAACCTCACGCGCCACCGGCGACATCTCGCAGCAGGTGACCGCCATTCAGGAAGCGACCAAGCGGTCGGTGGAGGAAATCTCATCGATCGCGCGCGCCATCGGCAAATTGACCACGGTGTCGACCAGCATCGCATCCGCCGTACAACAGCAGAGCATGACGACCCGCGGGATTGCCGAGAGCATTCACAACGCGGCCGGCCACACCGCGCGCGCTTCGGTCGAAATCAATTCGGTCGACGAGGCTGTTACCCGCAGCGTCGCAGCGGTCGGCGACATCACCACGTGGACGGCGCGGCTGTCGGCGCGCGCCAACGACCTTGAAACCAAGTTCGCCACCTTCTTCACTCGCGTTCGTGCGGCGTAGAAGATCTTTTTTCACTTCTTTTCCGGCATTTCTTCGGCAGCGCTGTGCGCTAGAGTGGCGCATGGCGTCATCGGGAGAGCAACATGAACGAGCCCGCAATGAAACAAATCGTACTGGCGTCGCGGCCGAAGGGACCGCCGACTGCGGAAAATTTCCGTCTGGAGACCGTACCCATGCCGGCTTTGCCGACGGGCGGCCTATTGCTGCGCGTGCTCTATCTGTCGCTCGATCCGTACATGCGCGGCCGCATGGACGACGCGAAATCCTACGCCAAGCCAGTCGGCATCGGCGATGTGATGACCGGCGAGAGCGTGTGCGAAGTCATCGCATCCGATCGCCCGGGTTACGCCGCCGGCGATATCGTTCTCGCTCACACCGGCTGGCGCACGCACGCGACCTGGAGCGGCCCGGCGCTGCGCAAACTCGATCCGAAGCAGGCGCCGATCACCACCGGATTGGGCGTGCTGGGCCTGCCGGGCTTCACCGCTTATTCGGGATTATATGTGATCGGTAAACCGAAAGCCGGTGAGACGGTCGTTGTCGCCGCCGCGAGCGGCCCCGTGGGCGCTCTGGTTGGACAGTTGGCAAAGATGGCCGGCGCCCGTGCGGTCGGCATTGCCGGCGGCGCCGAGAAGTGCCGCTACGTCATTGACGAACTGCGCTTCGATGCTGCCATCGATCACAAAGCAGCGGACTTTCCCGAGAAGCTTGCCGCGGTCTGTCCCAAAGGCATCGACGTCTATTTTGAAAATGTTGGCGGCGCCGTTTGGCAAGCGGTGCTGCCCTTGCTCAACACCTACGCGCGGGTGCCGGTCTGTGGGCTGATCGCGCAATACAGCGCCACCGGACAATCTGCCGGTCCCAATCTCCTTCCCGCAACCATGCGCGCCGTGCTCACGCGGAGCCTTACCGTGCGCGGCTTCATCAACACAGAATTCGTCGCCGATCATTACGCCGATTTCCTCAAAGCCGTCTCTGCCGGGCTCACGGACGGCCGCATCCGCTATCGCGAGGATATAACCAACGGCCTGGAAAACGCGCCGGCCGCTTTCATGGGTTTGCTGCAAGGAAAGAACTTCGGCAAGGCGCTCGTGCGCGTCGCTTCATAACAGTTCAACCGCCTCGGGCGCATCCGAGGACAGCCAGCCGCTATAGTGAATGACGTCCCCGATCAGCGGGAATGCCACGTCGATGTCGAACAGGAAGCGCTCGCCGTCCGCGCTCTCCATGCATTCGATTTGCGGGCAGACCCGGTGCGGCAAGCGGACGCCAAACAGCCGGCAGCCGGTGAGCGACCAGCCAAGGCTCACCACAGACCCTTCCTCTTGCGGCTCGAGACGGAATTCGAGAGCAACCGGGCCGAAGTGTTCGACCAATAGGCCGGGCGCGCGATCATCGCGGATGTGCATTGTGCTGGCGTAGCGCCGCCCGCCGAACCGCCGTTCCCAGTATTCCCGCAGCGGGCCGTCGGGGTGAAATTCGACCTCAACCGGAACGTCTTGACCGGACGACGGCAAGCCTTCGAGCCAGCAAACGAACCGGGGCAGGATGCCGTCGGCGACGGACACCTTCGCACGCCCACCGGTATCTAGCGAGTCACTGAGCGCGTGCACGCGGCGGACTGCCGCCGGCAACCGGGCAAAATCACCGCCGAGCAAAACCTGAAATGGCGACAGCCAGCCGCCGAATGCGGCCATCTCGCCGGTTTCATCAAACACGAAGCGGGCACTGATGTCCGGCGTCGGCACCATGCACCTGTCGGTGCGGCCGAACAGGCGATAGCGTCGCTGCGCCACGCAGTCATAAATGAAGTCGCGCAACGGACCGTGGCGCCAACGAAAGCACGCGCGCCCACGACCTTCGCGGCAGCCTTTGCAAGACTTCGATCGCGAAATCCGCCTTGAAATAGGCGCGGCCGCGCAGAATGACCGCATTCGTCTCGGGCATTTCCGGAGAGATACCAAGGCGCTCCGCCAGCGCGCGGCCAAACGGGCTTTAAATCGGCGTGAAACGAAACCAGCGATCGCCGTCGCGCTCGAGCACGAACTGCACCGAGCGCGAACACAACACGCACACGCCATCGAACAAGATCAGGCCGTTGGGAACACCAGGCGCGTCTTTCGGTCGCCAAGATCTCATTGTATCGCGTCGCCCGTCGGCGACGAGGCGCGGAGCGGGTAGCCTATTCCGCTGGCTGCTTCGGTTTTGGCCTGATGAACGTGCGTTTGAGATTGTCCCACAGTTCGATCTTGGCGCCGTTCCGGTGCATGATGGCGCTTTGCTGCGCGACCGAAAGCGTGTTGTTCCAGGCCCAGTAGATCACCAATCCCACGGGAAAGCCGCCGAGCATGAAGGTGAAGATGATCGGCATGTAATTGAAGATCATCTGCTGCGTGGGATCGGGCGGCGCCGGATTGAGCTTCATCTGCACCCACATGGTCACGCCCATGATCAGCGGCCAAATGCCGAGATGCATGAAGCTGCCGATCAGCGGCAGCACCGTCGGATCGAAAGGGATCAGGCCGAACAGGGTGAAGATGTTGGTCGGGTCCGGAGCCGAAAGATCGTGGATCCAACCGTAGAACGGCGCGTGCCGCATCTCGATGGTGATGAACAACACCTTATAGAGCGAAAAAAACACCGGAATCTGGATGGCGATCGGCAGGCAGCCGGCAACCGGATTGATCTTCTCTTTCTTGTAGAGCTCCATCATCGCCTGCTGCTGCTTCATCTTGTCGTCGGCGAAGCGCTCGCGGATCATGGTCATTTCCGGCTGCACCGCCTTCATCTTCGCCATCGAGGCGTAGGACTTGTTGGCAAGCGGGAAGAACAGGAGTTTGACCAGCACCGTGACGATCAGGATGGCGATGCCGAAATTGCCGACCAGATGGAAGAAGTAGTCGAGGGCCAAGAACATCGGCTTGGTGATGAAGTAGAACCAGCCCCAATCGATCAGCAGATCGAAATGGTTGAGGTGAAGCGCCTGGTTGTAGCCGCCGGCGTTGGCCAGCGGGAAATTGATGCCAACCACTGAGACTTCCTTGGCGCCGGCGAACAGCCGCGCGTCCGCGGCGCCGGTCGCGCCGGGCGCTACTGTCACCGGATCGAGCAGATAATCGGTCTGATAGGTCGGCTGCCCTCCGACCTCGCTAGCGGAGAAGCGCGCATGCACTTTGGCGTCGGTATTGGGTAACAGCGCCGAGGC
>CAVWYW010000010.1:0-231598 GCA_963759345.1 uncultured Alphaproteobacteria bacterium | reverse complement strand
GGAAAATGTCGTGTCCGCATTGTGTCCGCGTTAACGCTGCAGATTAACGACCGCACAGGCTGGAATGTCGTGTCGCTAGGCCGCCCTTCCCGTCGACGTGGCTGGCGAAGCTAATCGGTACTACACACTGCAATGTCGCGATATGCGAGCTCAGTGGTTAGCGAACGGACAGGTCGGGCTGGGAGGAAGCCGGGTTGATGAGGCCACCAGAACAATAGGGGCGGTGCGCCGAAGTGGTAGAAACTCAGGAAGCGCATAGTGCCGACATGTGCAGTGTCCCCACTCATAATGCAGTGTCCGCATTCACAGTGCAGGTCGAGCATTGCCGAGGGAGCTCATGGCTATATCCAGGCTCAAACCTCCGATCTGCCGAAACCGGAAAGGCATTCATGTCTAACGAACGAAGTGACCAGGAACGACCCTGCCTCCATTGCGCGATCGTTGAAGTGATCGACGATTTTTTTGCTGAGTACCCCGCTGCACCTGGCGGGTCAGATAAGATCGATACCGGTGAAGCGGATGAAGTAATTGTCGCGATCGCAAAGACGGTCGCGGAACTAACTTCCCGCCAAGAGGGCACGATCCGCCAGCAACTGATCGAACAGTTGATGCGTGAGATTATGAAATATGACGCGGAGTTTCGTCGCGACGATGCTGCCGGTGCGATCGGCTCCGACGCTCGGCACTGACAAACGTCACCGCGCCGTGAGCAAGGGCGTCGGCGCGCCGGGGCGTTCTCCTCGCTGCTAAACTGACCCCCCGGGTATGCTGGCCAGGCCGCGGGTGGTCTGGGTAAAAAAGTAGGACCCCCTCGGAAATATATAGGACCTCGGTGGCAGTGATTGCCTCCTCGGGGACGGTTGAGGGACGGTCGAGCGAGCACGCTGAGGACAACAACATTACAACTTTTGCAACGCCAGCCGTGGTATGCCTGCCAATGCGTAGGGTTGGCGGACTGACGGTATGGGTTTGGAGCTATTTATCGCCCTCGTGGCAGCCTTGATTTGGGCCGCCATCATCGAAATGCTTCACGCGATTGGCTGGTATCCCGATCGGTGGTTGGCGAGCTTGATTACGAGGCCGCCATCATTGGCTGCGCTGAGAACGGCCTTTTGGGGGCTCGTTGCCGTCGGAGCACTCGCAGCGATGGCCGCAGCTTACTACATGGTGCCACGGAACGACGATGGCTCCGCTGGCAACACTATCGGAAATGTAACCGGCAATACGGGAATCATTACTCAAGGCCAAAAGGGTGATAACTCGAACCCGAAATAGATCGTTTCTGTTCATTGTCGGCGCGATGCTGGCAACGTCTTCCGTCGCTGTTGCCCAGAGCCCTTCAAATACGATGGGCAATGTCATCAACAATCAGGGCATCATTACCCAAGGGCAGATCGGTAATAATACGATCAATGTTGCTCCGCCGAGACTTATTTTCGATCCTGGAATTGCCGAGGAGCTAATAAGACGCCTTCCAACTGGAAAGCCGATCGCGTTGCAAACCGTCGGCGGCAATCGCGATCAAGATGTTGCAACGCAGTACCAGCAATATCTAGAGAGCCACGGATACCACCAAATGACCCGCGCCATGATCGGCGTAATGGCACCTCCGCCGGACTTCCCGATCACCATTCGGGACGAGCCCGAAAGGGTATACGATAATCGCACCGAGCGTTGCGCCTAGCGTCCGCTAGTTTCCTTTTGTTCGCATGACGTCGGACGCCACCGCGCAACCGCGCGGTGCAATCAGTGGTGCGCAGTCAACTCGGCGGTAGGCGGGCGCGAAATTTGGTGGCTAGCCTTCCTGTGTAGTGCCCTCCAGTGCACCGACGCAGGGATTTCGGCTGGCTCGGCGAGGACGACGCCGGCGCGCATCAATTGCGCCCCGCCCCAGTGCGGGCTGCCTCTGATAAAACTGACCCGCCCCCCATGCTGGACAGGCCGGGGGTGTCTCGCGTAAAAAAGTAGGACCCCCTCGCAAAGACCTAGGACCTCAAAAGTCCGGCCTCCTGCCGGTGGCACGTTGCACATGCCCTGTGCGCTGCGGTCGCCACCGACCGCCGCCCGACTATCCTCGAGTACCAAGCCTTGGCGGCGTTCCCTGGGATATTTCTTTCTTAGAACCAACCGGCAAACCAGCCCCGCTTGATCGTCACCTGCTTACCGGACCGATTTACCCAAACGGCCACCAGGATGGAACGCGGGCCAGCCGTTGCAATGCCCAGTCTCGGGGCGGCGCATCAACGCAACACCAGCAGCGTCAGCACCGGTCCTGGTAACGATGTAGCAAACCTTCTTCGCATCGCGCTATGAACAGGCACCCAGCATTCGCCGGTGGCGTATAGATGCAGAAGTTTCTTACTGGGCTTACTCCTGACACTCGTTGACGGGCGGAGCCTTGCCGTTGAGCAGGACCGCTAGAGCCTGAGCCGTGCCAATCGGAGCACCGACATAGATCGTCGAACCCGTCTTGCTGGTGGCGGTGGCGGCTTTGCAGTACCGGAAGAAGGACTTGTCGCAAGGATAGGGGCCGAGGATTTGATAGCCTTGCGCGTCGTCGCCGGTCTTGGACTGAGTGATAGGGCAGGAACAAATGATTTGCCCCTTCCGCACGGGCTTGTCGAAGCCCGGGAACGTCGTATCCTCGGTGCTTCTGAAGCAAATTCCGCCGTCGCACTGAGCGTAGGCGCCAGAGCCCTCGCCCGAGCAGGTGTAGACCCCGCCACCTCCCTGCGGCGAGGCGATCGACTCAGGCAGACTATAGGTGCTGATCATGTATTTGTTATCGGCGCCTGCGGCGTTCACCGAGCAGACGTCCTCGCTCTTGCCCATCGGCAAACGGCAGGCTGATGCTGTCGCCGTGCTTCACGTCGCACTGACAGTAGGCGACGCCGTCGTACACATTGCAGCGCGCCGCAGCGCAAAGCGCATAAGTCTGATTCTTGCAAACCTTGAATGACTGGCCGGCCATCTTGTCGAGGACCTTGTCGATGCAACCCTTCGAAAGCTGGCCCATCTTGTCCTGAATACAGGCTTTAAGGCGTCCGACGTCGGGCAGCACGCCCGAGCAGAGGCTCCATACGTCGCTGCCGCACGCTCGGATGATCCCGAAATCCTGCTCCAAACTGTCTTCGGCCATCGAGGGCGCAACCGCGCCCGCCATCAACATTAGCGCAACGGACAACCCGGCGCCGATGAATGCCCTCTTCAAACCGTCTGACATTGTCTTTTTCATTCGCTGTTCCTTCCCTAACCATCCGGGACACTCGAATTGCCGAGCTCCCTGGCACCTTGCCCAAAGGCTTTTCCGCCGCCCGTCCATGCGTCATCCTGCCGTCATCCAAGCGCGCGCTAGCAGAATCGCGAGGATGAGGTGCGCCGCGGCCGCAGGCCAAAGCAGCACGCCAACGTTCACCCCGCCCATGCCGACGTAGATAAGATAGACCGCGGCGAGCAGGCTCAGCGCGATAAGGGGCGCGAGCGCCTGCCGGTCTTCGCCCACGGAAGCGCGCGGCCAGCACCCGAGAGCAAGACACACCATCACGAGGCCGGCAATCCTACCGACGAGATCCCCGGACGCGTTCATCTCCGACCCGAACAGCAGCCTGGCCAGCAACGACGGCGCAACGACCAAGCCGGCCCCCGTCGCAACTTCAAGGCCGGCGGCGACCGCGGCGACCCACATGGCCTGAGACCGCGCTCCACTCATAGATGTTGACCAATTCATTCTTTCACCCCTGGTCATTTCGCGTCGGCCGCACTAGCGGCTGCACTCCGGAGTTTCTCCATATCCGCGGGCGTCAACTTTGGCGGCTCGATCGAGATTGTCAGTTTGTCGATCTTGCCGGCGAACTTGAATGGGACCTGATAGTCTTGGTCGTCCACCGGTGTGCCGGTATCCGACCCGATGTCGAAGGTCTCGTCCCACGGCAAGGTCAGCGGAACGGTATGCTCCAGCGTCTGGGTCGAGATAACCTTGCCATCCACCTTCAACGTCCCGGTGCCGCCCCGGCCAAGGCCGCTGATGTTGTTAAACGCCAGCGTCGCGAAGCCAAGCCCGTCGTATTTGAAGTCGTACTCCACGGTGTGCTTGCCGGGCGCTAGCGCGTCGGCGCTTTCCCAACGCACCCGCTTCAAGTCCAGCAAGTTCCAGAGAAACACCGGTTTGCCTTTCAGCAGATACATGCCGTATCCGCCGAACCGCCCGCCATCAGTAACAATCATGCCCTCCGCGCCGGCCCGCGGCACGTCGATCTCTGCGGTGATCGTGTAGGAAGTGTTGAGCACGCTCGGCCCAGTGCCCCGCGGTTGGCCAGTGATCGGCACGCCGGAATAGGTGTAGACCTTGCGGCCGCCAGACATCGACGGGCGCGGCGTCACCATGCGTGTCGCCACCGAGGCATCCAACGGCAGCACTTGATACTTCGCGAACTCGGCAAACATCAGGTCTGTCATTTCGCGCACTTTGGCGGGATTGGCCGCGGCGAGGTCCGTGTATTGTGTCCAGTCGTGCCGCACGTCGTACAGCTCGAACTTGTATGCACTCGCGGGATCCGTGATCGTCGCCTTGCCGAGCAGTTCCCATGGCGGACGCACAGGCACTGCGCTCAGCATCCACCCGTCGTTGTATAGGCCCTGCACGCCCAGCATCTCGAAATACTGGATCGTATGCGGCGAAGGCGCGTCGGCGTTGGCTTTGTCGAAAGTGTAGGCGAGGCTCACGCCCTCGATCGGCTTCTGTGCGATGCCGTCCACCATGACAGGCGCCGGAATACCGGTGACTTCTAGAAGTGTCGGCACGATGTCGATCACATGGTGGAATTGCCAGCGGACGCCGCCCTTATCGGTGATATGGCCGGGCCAGGAGATCGCCATGCCCTGGCGCGTGCCGCCGAAGAACGACGGAACCTGCTTGGTCCACTTGTACGGCGTGTCAAATGCCCAGGCCCAGGGCACGGCGAAGTGGTTGTAGGCATATTGAGTGCCCCACAGATCGTAGAATTTCATCTGCTCGGCGACCGGCAGCTCGATACCGTTGAACTGCAGCACCTCGCTCGGCGTGCCGTTAGGCGAGCCTTCGGCGGAGGCGCCATTGTCGCCGCTGATGTAGATGATCAGCGTGTTATCCAGCTTGCCCATGTCCGCGACCGCCTGGATCACCCGCCCGATCTCGTGGTCGGTGTAGGCGAGAAAGGCGGCATAGACGTTGGCCTGTCGGATATAGAGCTTCTTTTCTTCGTCGGTTGCCGTATCCCAGAGCTTCAGAAGCTTGTCGGGCCATGGCGTCAGCTTGGCGTCCTGTGGGATCACGCCGAGCTTCTTCTGGTTGGCGAAGATCTGGTCGCGCAAGGCGTTCCAGCCCTTGTCGAACAGGTGCATGTCGGTGATCTTGTCCACCCACTCCGGCGTCGGATGGTGTGGCGAGTGCGTCCCACCGGGAACGTAATACACAAAGAACGGCAATCGTGGGATTGATGTCGTTCAACTGGTTCATCCAGCGGATGGCGTCATCGGCCATCGCGGTGGTCAGGTTCCATTTCCCTTGCTGGCCGACATACGGATAGATCGCCGTGGTGTTGCGGAACAGGTTCGGCTCCCACTGGCTGGCGTCGCCGCCGACGAAGCCGTAGAAATATTCGAAGCCCATGCCGGTCGGCCACTGGTCGAACGGGCCGGCCTGGCTGGCCGTCCAGGTCGGCGTGTTGTGGTCCTTGCCGAACCACGATGTCCGGTAGCCGTTCTCCAGCAGGATGCGGCCGATCGTAGCGTTGTCGCGGCCGATATAACTGTCGTAGCCGGGGAAACCCGTGGCCGCCTCGGAGACCACGCCGAAGCCGGCCGAATGGTGGTTGCGCCCGGTGATCAACGCCGCACGGGTCGGCGAGCATAGCGACGTGGAGTGGAAATTCGTATAGCGCAGGCCCGTCCGCGGCAATGCGGTCGAGCGCCGGCGTCGGGATCACGCCACCGAAGGTGGACGGCGCCGCGAAGCCAACGTCGTCGGTCATGATCAGCAGGATATTCGGCGCACCCTTCGGCGGGTACGACGCGCGCCGGCCACGCCGGCTTGGATTGTGCAGCGTTCAGATCAATCTTGCCCTGAAACCGTTGTGGCGGCGGCGGCAGGTAGCGGCCGTCGATCGTGGTCGTGGCGTCGGGCGAGCCAGGAGAACCGGTGGTCTCTCGCGCATCAGCGCCTATCACCGTTACCGGTGCTACCGTGGTAGCTTGCTGAGCCCAGCTCGAAGCGCAGCTAAAGGCTAGAACAGCAACAACCGAAGCGAGATGATGATCTCATCTTCATGACGCTTACTCCAGGCAGTTGTTAGTCGTTGCAATCGCTTCAGTAACAGGGCGGATAGGGATAATAACCGCACGCTGGACGGGCGTAGGGGTAGCATAAGGCGCCGCGTAGGGATAGGCGTACGGCGCAGCGTACGCGGCCGCGCCGACGGCAGCAGCACCTGCAACCGCCGCTCCTCTATAGAATGCACCACGGTACGCTGTACGCCGTGCGACGCCTGCAAATGACAGCGGCGTTCGTGGTAATCCGATGATGTCGATAAAGACTGAAGCCGGCCCGTCGATATTCGCCAGATCGCCCTGAAGGACTTGAACGTCGAACGTCAAACGATCACCGTCGAGCTTTGGGGATTTCAGCACGACAACGGCATCGCGGACGTCAGAAGCGTCCTTGTTGAATACCGACACGGTCGCGTTCGGCGGATCAGTCGCAAAACCGCCGCCGCTTGCCCATTCCTCCAACAGATGCGTCGTGAGAGCGTGCCCCGCTGACCTGACCGGGCGATCCGCAAAAATAATGGAATTAGGAGCAACGCCGCTGAGCGTTAGCTTTTCGCCCTGAAGGCTCGCGCCACGCGCGTTCAAAACAATCAATGACGGCACGACTTCCATTTTGGCCTGACCGATGGTCTTGCTTGCCGGCGCGCTGATGGCATTTTGCGCACACGCCAAACTCGGGACGGCCAGAAAGCCTACGATTGCAAATGCTAGGTGTATTTTTCGGGACAACGACATGGATGTTTTCCTTCCCTTTGCAGCAATTAGGCTACGGAAACACTCTGTCGGCCGGGACGAATTAAGGATCAGAATTGCTGCGATGCTCTCCGACAAGCTTTGGCAACGCTACAGGCTGTGAAAATCCTACAACATCAAATTCCTGCAAACCGAGATGCGCCTGATGCACGATAATCCGAGCGCTGCTGTGAGCACCAGCGCGGCTTTACGACGGAAGGCCCAAGCCGAGGATCAACCCGTGGCGCCTCCTGAGCGTGTCCGACGGTAGTTCGCCAAACAAACTCCCGTAATCCTTGGCAAATTGGCCGAGGTGCCAGAACCCCCATTTGTTGGCGGCATCACTAACTTTCATCGGTGGTTCGAGGCACAGATCGTTGCGCGCGCAGTTTAGTCGATGAACCTTCATGTAATGCGCGGGCGCCATGCCGAAGCGTTCTGTAAACGCGTAGTGCAACGTCCGCTCGCTGGCTTTCGCGATCCGACAAAGGTCGCCGACGGTCAGGACATCCTCCGGCCGATCCCTGATCGCCGCGAGACCGGCCTTCAGCACCCGAGCACGTTCGCTGCCGTCGGCTAGCTTAGATATGAGCAAATCACTAGACGTCGCTTGCAGTAGCAAGCGTAACAGATCTTCTTGCTTATTGAGTGCCCACGCCGCTGAACGTTCATCAAAGGGCCTTCGGATGGCTTCGTGGAAGAGCTTGTTGAATGCGGCTCGAACCGTCCGCGCTTGACCATACCTCATACGGACGAGCTCGCTCGTCGACGTACGGGGAGGGAGCGCCCATCCCAAGGACTCTGCCGTTTCTTCCACGAGCTTTGGCGAAAAAGACGCAGTCGCAGCACAATAATCTGGCTGAGAGACCAAATCGACCTCAGTTCCTGGTTCGCCAATGATGAGTTCAAGAAGGCCGAACGGCCGTCCCTGCCAAAGAGCTGGTGTGGGCGACGTTCGCACCGCGAAAGTTATCATCCGATCCGGCGGCTCCCCGGATTGAACCACGGCGCGTGCGAAATTGGCGGTCGTCAAAAGTACCCCGCCGAGTTGAGTTTGGATCAGTTCCGCCGCAAACGGACCGCGGTCGAGTTGAAGAAGGCCATAATGATAACCCCGAACCGCGTTTAGGAACTCATCAATGTCCGTCGCGCGCGTCAAAGAAACGGACTGCAATGAGGCGCGATCGCCTTTTGCAGAATTTTGATGTGCCAGATTCGAAAAAACAGACATTGTATGCCTTCGCTGCCGTCTGGGACCGCAGCATCGCAGCGACACGTCTTGTCGCTTTGATCTGGATCAAGCTGCAAAATCTTTGGGCAGGGTATTGAGGTAGAGGACCGCTCCTAATTCGCCCAAGCGCTCTCGTCCATTGAGAAACTATAAAGAAACAATAACATGGCTCATGAGCACCGGTACACGAGATAACGAGTTGAAAAGTCTCTACCGCAAGCGAGAGGCCAAATTCCGCGAAATCGTTTCTTGTCTGGGACGAGAGCTACATACTGACACTGCCAGTTTAACGAAAATTGGATTGGGAGCGGGTCGTAGAAGATGCGGAAGAGCTTACAGACAACTGGGCGGTCGCCGAAGTCGAAAATAGGTTGCCCTGCACGAACACTGAACTCCAACGGCTCCTCAGTGAGCATCAAGAAATATGCAAGCGTATCATTTATATTCTCGATGCTGAACAACTCGGACACTAATTAAAGCCAAATGGGATGAGGCTGCTCGCGCACTTTGCAAAATCTTGATGTTGCCATCGGCAAAAAAAATGCATCATTGTCTCAAGCCTTGTTGTTCGGCGCAAATCGATCGAGCATCGAGCGAATTTGTGCAAAAAGAGGGGAGGCTATGAAAAAAAGAGTGATTGTGGTCGCTGCAGCCGCGGCTTCATTATTCGTGGCTTGTGGGTTTGCATATGCAGCCGATCTGCCACTTGAACCAGCGTACAAAGCACCGATCGTCCCGCCGGTGCCAGTCTACAATTGGACCGGAATTTACCTCGGCGTTAATGGCGGCTACGGCTTTGGCCAACAAACGCCTGGAAGTCTGTTCGGCGACAGCTTTTCGGCCTTCAATTACAATGGAAACGGCTGGCTGGGTGGTGTTACGGCTGGCGCTCAGCTGCAAAGTGGCCACACCGTGATCGGCCTTGAAGCCGACATTGACTGGGCAAACATCACTGGCTCAGGCACCGGTCCAATGTCGTTTAATGGGGCTGCGATCGGAACTGCGACACTGTCCTCGACGCTTTCGTCGGTCAGCACGGCCCGGGCACGAGTGGGTTACGCGTTAGACAATTGGCTGTTTTATGTGACTGGCGGCCTCGGAGTCACAAATGAAACGTCAAAAATAACGACCTCTACTTTTGTGTGCAACAACGGCGCCTTCAACAGCCCGCCCTGTAGCTCACCATCCGACCTTCACCTTGGCTTGGCGGCCGGCGCAGGCTTCGAATACGGCATCACCCCGAGTTTAAGCGCAAAGGCAGAGTGGATATGGGTTGGCGCCGGCGCCGGCAACACGCTTAAGGAAAACATGCTGCGTGCCGGATGAACTGGCGTTTCGGCATGTGAATCTGGCGGCGACCCAAAATTTTAGACACGATAAAGGAAGGTGATCTGACATGCGCATGTTCATGATTATTGCGGCAGCTGTACTTGCGATGGGGATATCTGAAAGTCGCGCGCAAGTTCCGCTCAGCGCCTACGTGGACGCCAATGGATACATCAACGTACAAACACTAACGTGCGCTCAACTCGCGGACACCTTCCAGCAGGACGCCGACCTTCTTAGCGCCTGGTACAGCGGTTGGTACAATGGGCTCGCGCATAAGCACTATCTTGACTACCGAAAGGGCAAGATCGTCGAACACCAGGTGATCGATTATTGCAAAGAACATCGTGACCGACGGATAATCGACGCCATTGCAGTTGTGCTGCAGGATGACCGGGCCGCCCTCGGCGCCCAAATGAGGCCAATGCCGCCGGAGCAGATCGTTCCGGTGCAGGTCGTGCCGCAGAACGGCACCATCGCCCTCAGTGTATTTTCCGCCGGGTTTATCGTTGGTGCAGGTGGCGGCGAAGGCACTCTAAACTTCGGCGGGCAAATCTATCCTATCACCGTCGGCGGCATCGGAATCGGCATGATCGGGTTTGGCGGTGGTCAGATTGAGGGCGTCGCCTACAATATGCGCAGCCCGGCAGACATCGCCGGCACCTACGGCGCGGCAGGTGCGGGGTTTACGCTGATCGGCGGCGCAAGAGTGGCCCAATTGCAAAACGAGAAGGGCGTCATCCTTCAGGTCCACGGTGTCCAGATTGGACTCGAAGTAAACCTCGATCTTGCAGGTATGACAATTTCTATGAAATAACCGCAGAACACAGTCTGTGCGTAACGCGCGCCTTGCGAAGCACACGATGGGCAGATTGCCCTATATGATCCGTACGGCGGATCTTTCCCAGTACTACTGGAGCATTAGCGCGGCAGGTTCCATGCAATGATTCGGTTCGCAGAGTTTGTGCGACACTGGGGTTCCTGCGCTACGGCTCTGCTACCGATTCTGCTAGCCGCTTGTGCTTCCGCTACGAACATAGGCGATCGCGTTCCCGAAAGTTTGGTGATGCAGGCCACGATCGGGGGATATCACAATATCCGATTTTACTCCGACGATTCCGCGAGCCTCCAGGCGCTGGCTAAAGATCGCATCAATGATATCAGGCGAGCGTACGCTGGCAGATCGCTGAAGGGCCTTAAGGTAGAGATCAATTATCTGTCGATCTCTGGCGGCGGTAGCGATGGCGCTTTCGGCGCAGGCTTTCTGGTCGGCTGGACCGCCAGTGGCACGCGGCCGAAATTCGACGTTGTGACCGGGATCAGTACCGGCTCCATGATGGCTCCACTGGCGTTTCTGGGGCCGGCCTATGACGGGGCCCTAAAGGAGGCCTATACCACGATCTCTACGGCAAACGTGGAGAGCACTCATCCCCTTCCGGCCCTCTTGGGCATGACCGACAGTCTCGCGAGCGACAGCCCTCTGCAGAGGCTCATCGCCCGTTACGTTACCCAACAAATGATTGAGGAAATCGCCATCGAATATCGGAAAGGCCGGATATTGCTGATTGGTACAACCAATCTAGACGCTCAACGTCCGGTTATCTGGGACATCGGTGCGATCGCCACCAGCGGGCGAGCCAACGCGCTCGCGCTGGTCCGGCGAATTATCCTGGCTTCGGCGTCCATTCCGGGCGCGTTCCCTCCAGTACAAGTTCAAGTCGACGCCGACGGCAAGGACTATAACGAGATCCACGTCGACGGCGGCGTGACTCGGCAAGTGTTCCTATTTCCCCCAGGCTATGATCCAAAGGAAGTCGACGCTGCGCTTGGATGGAAGCCAACGCGCCACGCATACATCATCCGAAACGGTAAGATCGACCCGCATTTCGAAGTCACGCAACTAGAGCTTCTACCGATCGCTGAACGTTCCATCTCAACACTGATCAAAACCCAGGGGATCGGCGATCTGTATCGGATTTATACCGTTTGTCTGCGTTATCACGTTGACTATAACGTTGCCTACATACCCGGTTCGTTTTCGGTTGCGAGCACTAGTGCTTTTGATCCGAAATACATGAATGCATTATTTGATGTCGGCTATCGGGAAAGTAGCTCGGGTTTCCACTGGCACAAGCAACCGCCAGGCCTCGATCCGCGGCAGGACTAGGTTAGGAGTACCGGCACACGCTTGGCAGCTTTCGCAGCCCTGTAAACGCGGGTCAGGCGCGAATTGTTGCGGTACGTCAATTCGTCATCCGAAACGATGCTGTAGTGGATGGGCGGAAAAAAAGTAAAGTGCAGTACGCTGCCGGAGCGATGAGTTTCACGACCGTTCTCGTGGCGGAGCAAAATCTCTTTCAGTATGAGAGCGATTTGGCCGCAGCGCGCGCCAACGTGTCACTCGGTGCGACCGCGATCTACCGTGGGCTCGGGGGCGGATGGCAGATCCGGGAGGATAGCGACTTCGTGACTGCCGCAACCCGCGATGAAATGCGTGCCCGAACCAATTGGGGCAACCTGTTGCGGCCGGCCGGTGAGCCACAGCCGCCGGCTCCTGATCTTCCGACTCCGGTAGACCTAAGGCCTTCGGTCCGGCCCCCGGAATGGTTAAGCTACTGCCGCTATGGCAAATATGGCCAAAGGAACGACATCTAACATAACTCAATATCGCTTCGCTGCCCTTTTCCCTTTAAGCCCCGCCGCGGCTTTTTTTCTGTACAGATAGCGCCGAGCATATCCGCTACAAGCATCCCGTCGGCGCCCTACTTGGGAATGAACGCCTTCTGGGCGTCAGATAACCTCGATGCCTTCATCCCGGCCAGGGACTCGGTGCGGAAGAATTTTACCCAGAAACGATCCAGTTTTTTGCGCCTCTGAGCAGTCCGCTTACCTTGTTTCCATCGTTTCGATGCCTCCAAATGCGACTGTGATATTGTTCGTAAATTGCAGTTCTAGGTGAACTCTTGAGAATTATCTGGCGAACTGCCTTAGCCGTAGCAGCTACTCTGACCATTATGGCGAGTGCAACGGCGGTTACCGCGAACGGCCGCCGACTGGTGCACGCACCTATTTTCGTCGGCCGCCCGCCGGTTCATAGCGGAATAACACCGTACGTTTTCAATTATAACGGCCACTACAGCTACAATTCGCCGGGGCCGGTCTTCTACCACCTGGACTATCAAGGCCCACATAATGGCTGCTGGCTCTGGCGTTATAATTATCTCAATTGGATTTGCTGATCGAGCTGTCCAACAATAACCGAAAGAGCACGAAAGGTTTAGTTGGGAAGGGCGGCGGTTTTTCACGCAATACACCGCCGACAAGTGGCAAACGCCAAAAAGGGCCGCGGCTTCGCGCGGTGAAAAAGTGCCGACTTTGCATTCAACGTAGTCCTATTGAGTATGAGCGATCTTAGTGAGCAAAAAGCGACGGTACCCGACGCTGAGATCAAGCTGGCGGTTGCTCGAACGCGTCTCGCCTATGACCGGACGATGCTTTCCTGGGTCAGGACCGCGACCGCTCTGATCACATTCGGGTTCAGTATCGACGAGTTCTTTCGGATCGCGAGTAAAGGAGCCATAGAAAGAACCGGTTTAGTCGGACCGCATGAGTTGGGGACGTCGATGGTCGTCATTGGATTGGTGGTGCTGCTGCTAGCCACCTTGGTACATCGGTCAGCCATTCACGCTCTGCAGGCCCAATACCCGGAAACCGAACCGTACGCGAATGTCAATCGTTCGCCGGCGGTTATGCTGGCAGCGCTGGTTTCAGTTCTTGGACTGCTGGCGTTGCTCTCCACGTTTGTACGGTAGCATCCCCAGAACCTCTCACACGCAGGGACCGCCCATACATGTGGGTCAAAAACTGACTGCACTGCACGGCCGGGCGACTTCCGCTGTACTTCAAACGTCGGACATGGTGACGGATCTTTAGGCCACTTCTGGCCGGCGAGTAGGTGGCAACAAACGAAGCTCCGAACCGTAGTGAGGGCGTACGCAACCATCGGCGCCAATCATCGGCGCATTGTTGGCACTGGTATCAGGCACTCCTACGACGACCTGCGCTAGAAGCTAAGGGCGAGCGGGGCGTGCAGTCGGCTTAACGTGGCACCCTAACACCGATCAAGATGCAGGCGGTCGCCGGCGGCACTAATTCCACCGTCAAGCAAAAGGTCAGGCAAAATTTCAAAGTTTGCGTGTCGATCTGTGGTGTTGAAATTCCATGATGGCGTATTCGGGGCGATACCGTTTGGAGGGCGATGATCGCCTCATAACGAAGGTCGATAGTTGTCGCATCCGGCTTGGATCGGCGGATCGGCAGCGAGCAGACGTGTTTTTTAAGCTGTATGTAGACACCCTATCAGTTTCATCACCGTATCATCCGAAGTTCCCCGGCGCCCGCGTCCGCGGTGTGGTGATTTGGCGGAAGGAAAATTAGGTCGGATCATTACTTCTAGGACTGCCCCACTCACGCTGACACTGGTTTGTAACTCCGCCTGGGTGTCGGGCTGCTCCCAGAAACCCTCTATTTCGGACCTCGCCAGCGCGCACGTATCGGTACGATCGACCCCGAACTGACATCCCTGTCTCCAAAACGAGCGCGTGACGCCGATTGCTGCGACCATGTCCACTGAGGAACAGGCGAGCTCTGTTATTGCCACGTTTCCGCGAAGACAATTCGGGATTTGATCATCTGGCGCCACCTTGATTGGCACCGTGGGCTGTCAAATTCTTCATTGATCCTTTTGATCAGCTTATTTGAAAAAAGAGACCATGCAGACGATTACGTTCCTTTTGGTACCGCAGCCGCCACGATACTTCGCGCGCAATTCTTCCGAACCATCCGCTCTGATTTTTTTCTTTACACGCGATGCTTTTAGTCTTGCGGACTTGCAATCAAAATGATCAACTGCTGAGAGCTACTGGAACATGAGCTTGCAGTAGTACACGCATATCGCTGGGGGGCGAGGATGCTTTACAACGGCAACGGTCAATGGACTGGCGGTGGTGATCTAAACGATCCAGCAGACTGGCTTATCTACGATCCCTCGCAAAACACATACTCCCAAGCGCCATACCCTACGACTGGTGCCTACTTCACGGGTGGAGGCGGGCTGCAAGCGACCGGCTTTTTCGCCTACGTGGGGCTGGCCAGTGGCGGTTATCAGATCACGGGATATCTGAGTACAAATGGCCTGGAGATCGCAACAGAGGCTACCGCAGGCCTAGGTTTGGCAGCCGGAACGACGGTCTCCGCTGGCTACATAAACGTTGGAGCCGTTGCTTCTGGCGGACTCGCCATTGACGGAGCCGTAGTCTCGGCCGGTAGCCTAACCGTCGGCCTTCAATCAGGCAGCATCGGTGGCTTGAGTATCAGTGACGGTGCCAACGTTTCCGCGGGTTCAATTGATTTCGGTTATGTAGCATCCGCCCACGGCGGCGGCTTATTCGACAACTCCACAGTGCTTGTTGGGACCTACGTCACGATTGGTGATGCAGGATCCGGCGGCCTCACCATCCAGGATGGTGCTACCCTATCAGCGGCCGGGATCGACATCGGCGAGCAATCTTCCGGGAGTGGCGGGCTGACCGTTGACAGCGCCACGGTTAATTTGACGCAAGGCATCACCATTGGTGATGCCGGCTCCGGTGGCATAAGCGTCCAAGACGGCGCGAACGTCTCAGCCGCCGGCAACATTGATTTTGGCTATCAATCAACCGCCAACGGCGGCGGGCTGTTTGACAGCGCGACAGTAAACGTCGGCGGGTACATTTTCGTCGGCGACGGCGGCTCAGGCGAACTGACCATCCAAAACAATGCAACGGTGTCAGCCGGCGGCGGCTTCATAATTGGCACCCAAAGCACTGGTTCTGGCTACATTACAATACAAGGTGGAGCAAACGTATCAGCAGGTTCAATTGATTTTGCCTATCAATCATCCGCTTCTGCGGGCGGACTCATTGACAGTGCGACAGTAAATGTCGGCGGCTACATCACCATTGGTGATGGCGGGTCAGCCGGGGTAACGATTCAAGACAGCGCCACGGTGTCTGCCAGTGGTATCGTTGTCGGTAATCAATCCGGCGGCTCTGGCGGCTTCAAAGTTCAAACGGACGCCACTCTCTCGGCTGGAGGTTTGATTCTTGGCGGGGCCTTGGGCGCTACCGGCCTAGCTACGTTCGACAGCGCCACGGTCAATGTGAGCGGCTATCTCACGATCGGCCTTGGCGGGTCTGGTGGCTTATTAGTTCAAGACGGCGCCCAGGTCACTGTCGGCGGTTTAACTCTGGGTTATCAGAGCGGCTCTTTCGGCGGCCTAGAGATCACTGGCTCCGACACTGACTTCACCGTGGATCCCAACGACGACGCAACGTCGGGAACAGTTATCGGATACCAAGGATCGGGCGCCCTCCAGGTTACGGATGAGGCAACATTTGACCCGGGCAGTTTCATCGCTCTCGGAGTTGTTGCCGGCGGCGCCGGCGAACTAGACATTGATCAGGGAATTAGCGTTGAAACAGACAGCATCGGCATTGGCGGCACGGCTGCAGGTGCGGGTGGGTCGGGAACCGTTAATGTGGCCGCAGACGGCGCCGTAACGGCCGACCAGACAATCGGCCTCTTCACCGGAACTATAAACGTCGCGAGTGGCGGGTCCGTCGACATCGGAACCGATACGGATTCGATCGCCGGCGCCGTTCACGTCGGGGCTGATGGGGCGTTCGCACAGTCGCCAGGCACAGGAACGATCAGCGGCAATTTCGTCGACGATGGAAACGTTGCCGTAAGCGGCGCATTAAACGTAACCGGAAGCACAACCATCAACGACGGCGGCACCGTGACCGTTTACGGCGGAGGCAGTGCTAGTGGTACGATCGTAGATAACGGCAGCTTGGTTTTTGATGTCACGAGCACGGACACTTTCAATGGCACTTTGACAGGCAGTGGTTCACTGACCGTCGAAGGCGGCGGAACCTTAGTATTGGGCGGTGGCGATGGCTTTTACTGGCCCGATAACAATTAGTTCAGCAACGTTAGAGCTGACGAGCGCAACTGCCGGTGGCACAGGATCAATTACATTTGCTTCAAATCGCGGACCCAACACTTGCAGATCGATGGCACTGCGATGCCGACGAATGTGATCGACGGGTTTTCATCAAGCGACGAGATCGATCTTAGAAGCGTTCCCTATGATAGCGCTACCGAATACACGGTGTTGGAAACAAATAACGAATTGCAAATCGTTGAAAACGGTGTCCCGTACACACTGCAGTTCGACCAGTCGTTGTTTTCTACAACTCAAACCTCTATCGGATTTCAGCTTTCAGCAGACAGTTCAGGAAACGGCACTGACATTCAGCTTGAAACTAATGAAGTAACGGGATATTCGACAACCCCTTCTCCCCCCCCTTCGTTAGCCAGTAATCCTTATAGTGCGATTGTGCGCATTACGGATGTAAATCTAACATACGAGAACTACGGTAGCGGATTTATTATAGGTCCGAATACAATCTTAACTGCAGCTCACGTTGTCACAACCGAAGAGACTCCGTTGGGTCCAGTCTCGCATATCACGATAAGTGTGGACGGTTACCCAATCCCAATTCCAGTCAGCGACGTCTACGTAAATCCAGCATACGACCCAAGCGCACCTGAAACACAATCTAACGCGGCAAATGATTACGCCCTCATAAACATTCCAAACGCCCTACTTCCTCCTGGCGTTACGAACTTAACGGCTTTTGGTCAATTTGGTTTGCAGCCGGGATTTGCTTCCGGTGTTGCAAATATCAGCGGCTATCCTGGAACGGGCGTAGTGCCGCTCGCGAACTTGGTCCAGTCTGGGATAGTCGGCACCCTTGGAATTTTGCAATATCCCCCTTTGGCGGTGGATTTCGGCGGTGGTGGCAGTGGTGGTCCGGTATGGGTCGCCAATGGGAACCAATATGACGCGATAGGCATCCACGTTTCGAATAATTACGACCTGCAGATTACGCCTGCAGATTACGTGAACATTCTAACACAGGAATCGCTCTTCAATCCTTCGGCTCCCTGCTACTGTCGTGGAACGATGATCAAGACCAACCTGTCGGAAAAAAGGGTCGAGAAATTAAAGATCGGCGATGAAGTGATGAGCGCGTCTGGCGCAGCGCGACCGATCAAATGGATCGGCCGGCGCAACTACTGCGGCCGCTTCGTCATGGGCCGTAAGGACATTCTGCCCATCTGCATCAAGGCCGGTGCGCTCGAAGATAATGTCCCCAAGCGCGATCTGTGGATTTCGCCCAACCACGCCATGTATCTCGACGGCATGCTGATCGAGGCCAAGGATCTGGTCAACGGCGTCTCCATTGTGCAGGCCGAACGCGTGGACAAGGTCGAGTATTTCCACATCGAGCTTGACGCCCACGACGTAATCGTCGCCGAGGGCGCATTGTCGGAAACATTCATCGACGACGACAGTCGCGGACTGTTCCACAACGCGCACGAGTACGCCGCGATGTATCCAGATGCGACGGCGGGCGTGGCGCATTACTGCGCGCCGCGGGTCGATGAAGGTTACGAGCTTGAGGCGATCCGTCGGCGGATTACGCTGCGCGCCGGATTAACGTCGAATGGAGAGACGACGCTCGGCGCTCTGCGCGGCTATCTCGATCTTATCAGTGTAAACTCCGTCGAAGGCTGGGCGCAGAACGTTGACCACCCAGAGGCGCCGGTCTGCCTAGATATTCTCGTTGGCGGCAGTTTAGTCGGCCAGGTCCTGGCCAATCGCTACCGCGAAGACCTCGAGCGAGCCGGCATGGGCAGCGGGCGCCACAGCTTTGAGTTCGCGCCGCCAGCCGGGATGGTGCTTGTTCCCGATGCGGTGGAAGTGCGGCGCTCGCTGGATGGAGCTTCGCTGATGCGATCAGCGCATGCACAGCACAAAGAGCAATTGTCGACTGCTGCCTGACCACCGCGGGCGGGAATGTGGTCAGCACGAAAAGGCGGATACCGACGGGCGTGATCGTATCATTGCGTTGCTGCCGAAACCGCTGCGTGGCGCGTGTTAAGCGCAAACGAGCAGACCCTTTTGCCTCATTGGTGTTAGCGGGCGAAAAGCGTTAGGATCGGCAAGGTTTCATTCGATGGTGCGCGAGCGAGTATGCGGTTTTATCGTGCCACCCTTTAAGTCCGCTTTTAGACTATTTCGGATGCGACGCCGGCGGCGTACGCATCGGTGGCGAATGACCCAATTCGGAAGTCGCGTTTGATGACCTCAGAGCCTGCAAGAAGGGTTCAGGGTAATCTCTGACGACAAAGAAACCCCCGCACTCTATAAGCGATGGGCTTCGCTCTAAGGCGGGCATGCGAAACAGCCTGGCTACTGGGGAATTACTGTCACTCACAACGCAAGGAGTTCGCTTCATGACGCTCACAAGACGAAAAGCAATCGCATTGTTGCCAACCGGCATGGTGGCCGCTTCGGGTTTTTCTCAATCTGGAGCGGCTCAAACAAAGGACCCTCCAAAAGAAATCCAGACCCTTATCGAGAAGCACATCAACGGGTTCAACACCCAAAATATCGATGTTTTCCTCGGCATTTTTGACGATACCGCGATCATCATTGATGGCATCGCACCTTATCGTTGGTTGAGCCCGAATGCGCCGACCAATTGGCTTGCCGACGTAGAAAAGTGGCGTCAGGACCTTGGGGTCACGCACGAACACCTGTCATACAAGATGGGGTTCTGGAATGTGGAGGGCTCCGCTGCGTATGCCGTCATAGCGGGGGCGCTCTCGGTAACCATTAAGGGTCAAACCGCCGTTCGGAACGGCACCCTTGCGTATACGTTTTCAAAACACGGCGAGGGGTGGAAGATCGGCGCACAGGCGTGGGGGCGCACGTCGTAAAGGCGTGCAAGCTCCATCGCCCGCACCGTCTTTTCTGCCGCACCGTTGTACGGTGGTGTAACGTCGCGTACTCGCCCCTCCAATTGATCGGCTTCGGGCGAATGACCGTTGATGGCCCGTCACGACATGCGGCCCTGAAACGGTTGTCGGTCGCTTTCGGGGCATAGCGGACATGGCCTGATTTTCTACTAGCTCGCCCCGGTCGCGAATGACCCAATCGCGGGACATATTGTACCGTGCTGGGTCCGGTCGGCAACGCGAGGCAGGGAGAATGGCCAAGGCAGCTTACGTGAAACGTAAAATAAAGCGGCTAGAGCGCGAGATAGCCGAAATCGACAAGGCCTTTTATCTCTTCGAGAGTGACGGTGATCCCGAACAATACGCGTCGATGCTAGAGCGCAAGCGCGGCGACATGATTCGCGCAGCGGTATTGCAAATTCATACGTCGATCGAAAGCGTGTTGAACGAGTACATTATGTGCCGAGTATTGGAAGTACCAGGATATGGTCGGATGAAGTTGATGCCGTCGCCGCGCGGCAAATCCCTCCGCAAACTGCTGATGTCAGCGGAAGGCCTTGGTTTCGACCAAAAGCTTGATTTGGCAGTATCGCTGCGTCTGATCTCGGAAAGGAGACGCAAGCGACTTTCTATACTGAATACCCTTCGGAATCGGTGCAGTCATTTTTGGCTCCTGAAAGTGCCCATACGTAAAGGTCGTCGGCCGCGTCAGCAGAAACCGCCGCTCCTGCATTACGAGGGACGCGACCTGCACCAAGTCGAAACGTTCAAAGACTTCCTCGGCGAATACGGCCCAATGTATGCAAAAATGTTCGTGGAATACATGAGCTATTTGGACCCGTAACGCTATATCGGCTGTTTAAGCGCGCCAGCAAGCGGCGTGGCGGCCGTAGCCCGCAATCGTTCGTTTCGAATGGTCATGATGGGCTGTTTAAAGAGCGCAGCAAGGCGTAAAACCCGTGGATAGCGTCTTGGGCGGCGAAGGGTTTGAAGTCTTCAAGCACTTCCGGGATAAAGTCCGGACGTTCGATGAAATTGTGATAATGCGCTTGCGGTCCGCTCTCGGCGCCAGTCCACGGGTGTTCATGTGGCGGCGGATCAGCTTCGGCATCGTATTGGATGTACATGGCGACGTCTGAGGCGTCCGCAGATGAACTCGTTAGCTCAGTACACGGAGTTGATAGTCGAGCCGACCTACGCGGAGTTCAAAAGAAACTCCGGGTCTGTTCGGCATGCCTATTTGGCTTGCTTGGTCATATATCATGCCGTTGACCGAGCGGCGTATCCAGATGACCCACACGATCTGACGCAGCAATGGGTAGCAGAATCGCAAGCGTTCATGCTCATCGCTGAAGTTGCGCTGCACTTCAAGCACGGGACGCGGCGATGGGTAAAGAAGGCGAAAGAGGAAAATCCCGACGCGCTCCTCATTACTCGTCCGTTGGGCTTGGAGGGAGATTTGGGTGGCTTAGAACTTCACGCCCTGTATTTTCTGATACGGGATGCGCTCATTTTTCTGCGTGAGAAGGCAAAGTTTGTTGTGCAGGGAGGGTAAGTACCAGCGAGCGGTTCGGGGAGTTTTGCAGGTTCGACGCGATCAGGCTGCGATCACTTTTCTCCTTTGTTATCGGCATGCCTGCATCGGGGTTTTGCTGAAGCGCATGTCGCAGTTTGGCCATCGCTACAGATGTTGCGCTGGAACCTGATGTCCGCTTGACGCGCCGAGTGCATACCGCGATGGCTCAACCCTAAGGCCTGATCAGATCAAGGATATCGAGATCGTACCTAACGGCGCGTACGATCCGATGCTTTTCACCCTTTTACCCGCAAGATCACGCCGACTTATTCAACGCGCCGCGAAGCATCGACCTCAGCGCCCCACGAAAAGCCGTCGTTGATCGGCTCGGACCAAGGCCGACAATCACGCAGGTGGGCATCGGCTGCGCGTTGGGCTTCCTTAAACGTAGGGAAGATCGCTGGCTTTCCGTCACGCAGCAAAGGGTAGTCACTGCGATATGCGAACCACTTTCCTAATTGATCTTGCTCGACCTCCAGCACTCCGAAGTCCGAGATTTTGGAATACAGTGTCGGATTGTCACGCCGCCACCGCCGCGGATGCTTTTCATACGAGTCCCGAAGGGCTGGAATGGCCTCGTTAATCGAATTAACGACAGCGACTTCATCACACTCAAAATCCTGCACGCAATACTTTGCGCCGCGCACGTCCGCGTAGCCTATGTGAGTGTTCGATTCGACGTGGACGATGTCGAACCCGTTGTTCCTTGGTGCAAGCAGAATTTGGTGTCTCATATTATCCCCCCTTGGTTGACACCCGGCGGCGCCGGGATTGGTTTCATCGTGCGGCTCGATTTGATTTCGCGAATGGGTCGCGCCCAACCGCGGGTGACGGTGTCACGATAGCCGCCCGGCATCAGACGACGCGACTTGATTGGAATAAATCCCAGCGAGCGCATGGTCGGGCTGATGCGACGCGCATAGCCAGTCGTCTTCGGCAGCCCGAGCAGATCGAGCACCGCGAATGTGCTTACGCCCTCCATGCCACGCACAATGCCCTCCACCTTCGCGCGAAGGGGGTCGGCGCTATGTTCAGCCAGTTCAGCTTGCGCTTTTTCTAGGCGCTCCAAGAAGAACGACATAACACTCTCCAATGCGGCCACGCACTTTTCGGTCCTTTTCGGCGGGTCGATCTGTCCACGAGTAGTATTACAGCGCATTGGTTAAAACCGCTTAAGGAGTGGCGAAGAGCACCGGCAACGGTTCAACGTGTGACGATTGAAGGGTGGGAGGCGAGCGCCGTGACACAGAGGCGGGTCCTCCAGCGTCCGCACCGGTGTTGTTACGGTAATACCCCTACCCGGTAGGTGTGTAGTGCCGGGTAATTGGGGGTGGTTGGCGGGTCGTCCAACGCCAAACCATGCGACCTTTCACTCGACAGGGCCCATCAGGGCTCGTGGCGGATTAACCAATTTAGTCGTGACACCTTTTTAGCGGCACCCTAAAAATCGGTGCGCTTGGCAAGTGCTGCCTGATTGCAGGGGAGCCGATAAACTGGCGCGGATAATTTTCTGACATTTCTGACACGCGGTGTCAGACATGTCAGACGAAAACCCCAGGGCAGACGGGGAAGAAAACAGTAAATCGCTCAAAAATTGGCTGCAACAGGGGCTATTGCGCTCGATCCCAGTGCATTTTGGCAGAGTTTTGCCTATCTCGGCCCTCCAAGGGCCAAGTCCGGCAGAGGCAGCGACCTGTTTCTGACAAATCTCCTTGCGCGTGCAAGGTACAGATTGATCGACATTCTTCTTCTTAATAAAGCTAAGCGCTGCCAGGGCACTGCGGGGGGAACTCCTATGGACGGCTCGTGCGCGCAAGGAGATTTGTCAGACGCGGTTTAATGGCCCACGAGAGCCGCCAGCTTTCATGATCGCATGCGCCTCTGCCCTTGCGGCCTGGGCCTGCTTGCGGCGTTCAGCAAAATGCTCCCGCAAACCATGCACGATCAGCCACGCCTTGGGCGGCACGCCCGGCTTCTCTTCTTCTGGCTGGACCCAGCCCATAGCGCAGAAGCGCCCCATCCATTCCCTTATCTTCTGCTCGGGTTGGCCTCTGAGGGCGCGAACGCCGGCCGTAATGTCAGATGGACGAAGCCGGTCTTTGTTGGACGCGAGAATGAAGTTACCTATCGAGCGAACCATGTCCCGATCCTGGCCGCCGCTTACCACCACGTCGTAGAGGCCAAAAGTATGCGGAAGCAAAAATTGATGGAGTACTTTCTCCGCCGCTTCCGTGGTCGGGCGCGAAATGGCCGTACTGGTAATTATACCGGCTGACAGGCTTTCATTGGGATCAACCCCGAGTAGTTTACAAAGGCGTTCGCCTTCCTCACGTGAAAATCTTTCTGGATACGGACAGAATCCTCCAGCAGCAGCTCATTGCTGCTCGCTGGGTCGTGTTGCCGGGCAACGTGCAATATAAGACAGATGCGGGCGAAATATCCCTTCAGCTTGCCAATGGCGCCGATCAATGCTGACGAAAATCCATCCACCATTTCGAGTTTGTGGAGATAGTCGATCACACGGTCACGAATTTCGAATGCCTCATCCGCGAAATGATAGTTTTGCGGACGCGCGCCATTTATCAACTTGATCAGCTTTTCGTAGTCGGCCTCCGCGTGCTGGACGGAATGATACCCATCTCCGCGTTCAGCCGATGCCATCAGCACCGACAGGAAGCGCTGCAGTAACCCGTCACTGGTGAGATCAGATAGCTTTGCAAGCCTGTCGGGCTGGATGCCTCCCAATATGCAGAGGGCCAGATTATCGACGTCGATTTCCGCGTCTGCATCGCGCTTTCCCTTGCCGACGCGATCCTGGGTATAGGGACCACCGCTCCAGCAGGTGAGATAGAATGCCCGGGAGGACTGGCCAGAGTTATATCGGTCGAAACCACCCAACCAGCCTGCCAGTTCGTCATGAACCATGAGCGAGCCGCTTGGGTCACGCGATAAAATCTCAGCAACCTTTTCGGGCGTGGCATCATTGATGATGCAACGAAGCGGCCTTGGCGGCGGAGGAGTTTTATCTCTAGTAGCTTTCGGCAGCTGTCGCCATATTGCATGCTCCTGACGCCAACGTTTTTTCCGCTCTTGGTCAATGCGCACAAGAGGCCTCGTCGTTTTCTCAATGATGGGGGATTTCATCGTGGATGGCTGCCCCACTAAGGCCGTCCACAAGATTGGTCTCTCAATCCAACCCTCTCCAGCGCGCACCTGTGTTTCAGCATGCATCGCGCCTGCAACCGTCGTAAGTGACGCCATTGCGATTGCCGAAGGATCGGCGCCCATGGAGCGATGTTCTGCTTCCACGAACTTGGACAGCGTTGGAGGAAGCACGTCGAGAGGAAATGCGGGCCCGACGAACTCAGCGTAGGGGTCCACAAATGATGGCTCTAATGGCGGCAAGCCTGGCAGTTGGCATTTCCATTGATCAAAATTGGCCCCATTTTGTTGCGCCAAAAGCAGCAGGGTGCCAACGGTGATCTCTCTGTTACCTGAAGGTTGGCTCGCGCAGCAGCGAGAGAAATGCTGCCGAAGTGCTTCATTGGGGTCTGCGTTCTTGGCGCTAGAAGCGTGCTTGACGAAGATGTCCTCGGCGTTGGGAGCGCCGGACCTCGCCACTGATGTGGTCAGCTTGTAGTACTCAGCGTTATTTCCGCCGTCCGCCTCAAGTTCAAGAAGTCGCGTATTTTTCGCAATGACCCCCAACGCATGATCGACGACCTCATCTTTCATCTCCGGAGACAAAGTCTCGAACCATCGAGTAGTTTTTATCCCATCAGCTAAGCTCTCTTGAGGATCAAGTGCGGCAAAAGCCTTAGCAGGCCCGTCTTTAAAAAGGTCCGTGCGGTCAGTATTGGAGCCGGATTGTAGTTGCTGTTTAGTTGCGGCTTCCTTGGCCCGCACTTCATCGACGAGCGCAGAAATCTCGGTGGGAGCAGGTTTAATCTGTCCAAAGGAGCGGCCTGTGAACGTAAAATATCTAGCACTGGTGTAGATTTCGACGCCATCGAACTTAACAATGCGATCCAATAGTTTGGCACGGGTGATGCAATGAAGTCCGGTGCCGCTGACGGAAAGCTCGGTATAAGTGTCGAGCTGCTTTATTCGGCTCCGGGCAAGCGAGTGAATGTTGCCGTTTTCGATGCACCCATCGAAGTCGACCCCGCAATAGCAGAGGCCATCCGCCCCTATCTCACCATCAAATACGAAGCCAAGTCCATCAAACCGGCACCGAGCATACGCGGCACAGCACTCCTCAAACCCGCTCCACGTCGAGCGATCAGTAGTGTCTGCTGGTTTGCCATTTGGCTGGAAAGGGACTTTGCGCCACTTCCCACCGTGGGATTTCGGCGGCAAGTACCGCCAAAGAACCCAGTTAGGCAGTGATGTGAGTTCTGCCGGAAAGTTGGCAAATTCCGGCAGTATTGGGATGGGCCGCCGTAAGCTGTCTCCGCGGTCGTCGGCCGCTTGACTGGCGTTTGGCCTAGGCTGCGCGCCTGTCGGTCCGGTATTCCCGGTCGGCCAAACGTTCCCCGTCGGGCCAGTACCCCCGCCACCGCACTGCACGTCCGTATTCCCGGTCGGTCCAAACGGGATAACGTTGGTCGTCCGTTTTTCATCGCTGCAATACCGCTGCCCTGACCACTAAGGTCAGGCTTCGTTTGCGGGGAACTTGCTCCAGGGTTCGCCCAATCCCTGCGTCGTTTGCGCCCGGCGTCCATTTCCTCGGCCGTACTCATGGAACTCTCCTAGAGTACGAGGGTCGCCGCAGTTGTGTCATGAAGGCAACGACGCCATCCGGGCTGACCACACGCTGCCATTCGCGACCATCAGAAAACTCGGTTTGCACCGCGTTACGGATGAGGATGGACCTTGATTTTGTCCCGCGCAGAATGTTGGAAACGTTGACGTTTTTTGGGGGGTTGCGGTCATCCCTAGTGTCTTTGCCCAAAGCTGGCTTTACCACATAGCGGTGCGCCATTTGTCGGCATCGATCAGAGCAATACTTTTGCTGCCGAGAGCGGCGCTTCACCCGCCGACCGCATGTCGGGTTTGCACAGATCACTGGTGTGTCACGATGCAAAGCGAGCATGTGACGCGGCGAAGCCCGGTCCAGCAGTTCGGCCTCTGTCTTGGCCGTTCCCGCGGCGTTGATGCCAGTTTCAACCCGATCACCAGAAAGCGAAGTGACAGTCGCTGCGCCGTTGGGCGTCTTCGCTGGCCCGTAGAGCCGCCGATCACGGTGTTCTTTCTGCCGCTGCGCTTCCTGTTGTTCCAACGCGGTCAGGTCCAAAGGCTCGGCGGCCACCGCACCGTAATTGCTTTGGGCTGTTGCGGGGCCATTGCTGCCGGTCGCGCTCATGGCGCGCTCCCCTGATGCTCTTGCGCGACGAGCCATTTCTGTACGCTCGCGCGTCTATAAAGCACCTTTCGACCGACGTGGGTCCGCGGTGGCCCCATGCCAAGCACATCCCAACGGTCGAGTGTGCGCGGGTTGCGCCGCAGTTCGACGGCGAGTTCTTCCTTCGTTAGAAATTCTGAGAGGATCGGTTCCGAGTTAGACATGGCGAACTCCTGTACGCTGTTCTGCGTGCACAAATCGCCATTCAGAGAAAGCCAGTTAAGAGGGAAAATTGCCGCGAACTGGCGAGCATTTTTCCCCCTATGCCGTCAAATAAATCTCGTCCCCATTTACTAGTCGCCGGATGCTTTTCTTCCCGCTTCTTCGCGTCTTTGATAGCCTCAATCACGGTTTGCTGCGGGTATGTGCGTCCGAGGGCGTTCAAAAACTCTTTTACAAATCGAGCAAATGGTCCAGGGCCAGCCCCCGAATTTCCTTTCGTAATATCTCGATACGCGCTTTCCAAGGTGACGATGAAGTCGTGTGGTAGAACTGCGGTTCCAGGCGGTCGCCCCCTGTTCTTACGAACCGTCTCAGCAGCCCGGAAGGCGGCTGTTTCCAGGGCAGCCAGACCCGCGACCCTTTTATCAAACTCTTCTTCAAAGCGATCAATGATTGGGTTAGTGAAATCTGGATTGCCATTCGCTTCGGCCCATTCCACGAACCAGTGGCCGCGAACAGTTTTCATCGCCTCATCAGCCTTGCGGTGGGCGGTGTGCAAGGCGCCTCCAAGCTGACGCAGTAGTTTGGCGCGATCGCCAGCAGTCATCATCACTTGCTTTTGGCTAATCTCCGCCTCCCTTCGAAGATATACGTACGCTAAAAAACTGAGATGTCGCCACGCTTTGTTCTCATCGAAGGGCTTAGCTTTGGGACTGCGCTCATATACTTTGCGCAGCATATCGAGAAGCTCTTTTTTGTGCCGTTTGAAGTTAGTTTCGTGCGCCGCAATTTCCGCCTCGACAGCTTTCTTCCCTGCGTTAGGGGTTGGCTTTTCGGCGTCGCTCATGGCCGCGCCTTTGCGCGGTGCTCGCCGAGTGTCTCGACGTTCGAGGGCAGCGGATTGAGGATGCGTTCAATCATCGCCGCGAGCTTTTCGAGTGCGTCTCGCTTTTCGTCCGCGTACGAATGCCGGTCATATGTCCCCTCGACGCCCGCAATGACGTGCCCAAGCACACGTTCGGAAATATCCGGCCGCACGCCGGCGCGAACCATCAAGGTCTTTGCCGTTCGCCGCAGATCATGAAGGGTCCAATTTGGCAAAGGATTGACCGTCTTACCTTCTTTCGCGTACGTGTTCATCGCCGCAAACACGGCTTTATCCAGCTTAGCCTTGCTCTTGGCGAAACCGGAGTAAGGCGTCTTAGCACGCGACGGAAAAATCAAATCGCAATCACCGACCTTCGGCTGGGCCTCTATAAGAGCGAGCGCCGCTTTCGATAATGGAACGTGGTTCGGCCGCTTCGTCTTGTAACGCTCGGCGGGGATCACCCAAATCCCATCCTTGTCGACCTCATTGCGGCTCATGTGTGCAACTTCATCGCGTCGCTGCGCAGTTAGAAGCAGCATTTTGACCATGGCTCCGAACGTGCCGGATTTCCCAAGTACGGGCCAGATGATGCGAATTTCATCGTCTGAAAGTACGCGGCTGCGCGCACGCTCCTTTTGGTTCGCTCGTGGCTTAACCCGCACGAAGGCGGCTGTAATGTTGCACTGGTCGTCGCGTTCGGCGTACCAACTCAATGCCTTTCTGGTATAGCCGCGGCATTTATCGGCCATAACCGGACCGGCGTTGTCCTCGATCCAGTCCGTCATTTCTGCAATATGAGACCGCCGTAACTCATAGATGCCAACTTTGCCAATACGTGGTTTCACGAGCCGATTAAACGCACTTTCAATGTCATCGGCGCTCCGCAACGGCTTTTCCTTGTTGCGGACATACCGTGTGATGAACTCGTCGAGAATAGCGGAGACAGCCTTCATTGCAGGGGGCGGGGCTCGATCTTGAAGCGGGTTCTCCCCCCGGTCTACACGCTGTCGCAAATTGCGAGCTTCTCGGACCGCTTTGAGCACGGGCCAATCTGGCCAAGCTCCAATCGTCAAGCGATGCTCGCGCCCACGCAGGCGGTAGTTGAGGATGAAAGAACGAGCACTACCGGCCGTGACACGGACCCCGAAGCCGCGCGGCGCTTTCGCGCCTTGGATTGTGACCCCCGCAAAGTAGGTGATGCGGTTGCCTCTGTCCGGGACCGGCAGTCGCTTAACTGTTTCCTCGCTAAGTTTCTCGCGCATCGCAATCGCCTGTGTCCGCACCGTGTCCGCGCTATCAGTTGACGCAGTCGTCGCTGAGTGTGCCGTGAATGTCCGGGGGTGTCATCGAAAACGCTTGACATAATTAACGTTTTGGAGCCGACGCGGCCAAGTATGCGCGCTATCAGGAACTTAGCGGGAAGTGGTGTACGTAATTGACATGGAAGGGGTCGCAGGTTCGATCCCTGCACCGCCCACCATTTAGAATCAATGGCTTAAGTCGACTTGTGAAATTCGATCATGTTAGCGGGGGTAGCGCCGGGGTAGGTTTTTGCGGCAGTCGGGCCGCGGCCAAACATCCTGGAGACGGTAGCCGGGCATTCTGCTGATTTCTAAGAGTGACCGTGCTTGGTCGCGACCGCTGCTTCGATCTTTGCTTTCAATGTATACGCGTCGAACGGTTTGACGATATAACTGCTCACGCCAGCTTTTCTTGCTGCGATGACATTCTCGGTTTTTGTGTCCGCAGTTACCAAGATGAACGGCGTGTGCTTCAGATCGGGATCGGCTCGAACCTGCCGCAGAAAATCATATCCCGACATCGACTGCATGTTCCAATCGGAGATCACCAGGGCGTACCGCTTGGCGCGCATTTTGGTGAGTGCCGAGGTTGGATCGGTGGCGTCGTCAACATTGGCGATACCGAGCTTTTGCAGCAAGCTGCGGATGATTTGAATCATCGCATCTGAATCATCTACGAGAAGTACAGGTGCTGACGGGTCGAGTGCCACGGCAAAGACCTCGCAAGGCTAACCCATGGGGCAGCGTAATGGATTTTCCGTCGGGCCGCCCCTGCGGCATTCTCCATACACCGTTACATCAAGCGATGTGTCGGCGAGATCGCATCCGTAAAAGGCGTTCGATGCGTCGCGAGCCCACCATAACGCGCCATCAGATTGTAGCTTTCTGCTCGGCCGCGACGAGAACGTTTTCAAGCTGCTCCGAGGAACGCCCCCATTTACATGTGAAAGGAGGCGATGGGTTCGTTGCATTGTCCCGGCAGGACGACAGTCGCGGTACGGACGCAGGCCGTACGCAACCGGACCTCTTTGCCAGGCGACGTCATATGAACCGGCCCATTTGAATGGACCGCTCTTACAATTCACGTGCGATCCGCGAGTGCTGCACCGGCTCCAACCTTAGGTGAATGATCACTGCGATTGGGCTTCGCAAACCGAATTCCAACTCGCTCTTGATGTTGCCAGACCTTCCAGCACTGTCGCCGCACGCCCCCGCCTCTCGATAGAACCAGGGTGAATTCGTCGGGCAAATCCGCCGTTGCATCAAGCCTTAGCTGTGCTCCTGTTGCCGAGACGTCCAGCATCGTGCAAACGCCGGTAATTGGGCGATTGTCGACAAAAAGCCGTACCTGTTGATGGACGTGCCGGCGCGTCTTACCTCGATTTTCTCTCGCCATGCTTTCACCACTCCCGCTGATGCGAAGCAGCTGTGAGATTATCGGTCATCTTTTGGCGCCGGATTGGAGTTGATGGAGCATTGTCGACCGGGTGCGAGCTGCAACTAGCCAAGAGTTCGTTTCCAATCCGCTTGATTAGGCGACAGAGAAGGTCGTCAAACAAATCGTTGTCTGGACCGCCCGCGGCGACCAGGAGCGAATCCGTAACGCGCCGCAAAGTTTCGACCCGCGTCTCCCGGGAGCCGCTCTCCATTGCAGTTTCAAGTTCGGTAATCAGCGACCCGGTCGCGCCCATCGGACGTATCGGCCAAGCAGTTGGAGTTCAACAAACTGGCTGCAAGCAGCTGCTAATGTTACTTTAAATAAATACAATAAACCGTAAACTCACCCTGCGTCACACGCTGGTGCGATGGGCTTAATGGCTAAAGCCCAAGAACCATCGCGAATCACCGTCTTGCCGACCCCGCGAGGGAAATTTTAACAAAAATTGCGGATACCTGCACGCTAAGCGTTAGCAATCGCCGCACCGTTGAGATGTCCAAGCGAATTTACGAGGCACCGGGCGCCGGCTTCGCCGCGAAGATTGCGACGGCGTTGACGACTATTGGCTGCGGGCCAAGGCCGGTTTCGCCGGCGCCGCCGTGTCTCGGGGCGGCGTGACGCCATGTCTAATCGCGATCACCGCTACACCTTGCAAATGGCGGAACAGGCGATCGAACGGATCAAGGCTCTGGGATTGCCGGCGGATCCTACCGGATTTGAACTCTGGTACACTTACGTCAGCGGCCGCAATGAGGCATTAAACAGCCGTATCAACCGCCTAATTGAAAACAATGGCGGCCTCTCAGTCGGCGAACTCGACGACGTCTACAAAGAGTTTTTGCTGGCCACGCGCACTGATTCTGCGCTCGGAAATGTCAGCACTAAAGTTTTCACCGAGGTCGACAAGGTTGTCGGACTGCTCGGTGAGCTGATCCTGTCGACGGCGCGCGGACGCACCGATTGTGCCACCGCGTCAGACCAACTGGCAGTTTCGACCGATCGGGAAGCGATACGCGCAATCTCCGATGCTCTCATCACATCATTACGAGCAATCGAGTTGCAGCATACTGCCTTGGAGCAGCGGCTCATTGCGTCAAAACGTGAAATTGAAACCGTTCAGCAGGCTCTGGCGGCTGCGACGGCCGAAGCGAACCTGGATGTAGTGACCGGTCTGGCTACTCGTCGCAAATTCGATAGTGCGCTCGAAGATGCCACACAGGCCGCTAACAATAATTGGGAGCCACTTTCGTTGCTCATGATCGATATCGATCATTTCAAAATCTTCAATGATCGCTTTGGGCATCTGATGGGCGACAGTGTGCTTCGCCTGATCGGCGCCACGCTGAAACAATCAATCAAAGGTCGGGACACGGCCGCTCGATATGGCGGCGAGGAGTTTGCGGTCATCCTGCCGGAAACGACGTTGAAGGGCGCGGCGTCGCTGGCCGAGCAGATTCGCGCAAGAATAATCGATCGCGAGCTTAAGGAGCGCTCCACTGGAAAGAGCCTTGGTGCCATAACCGTGTCAATCGGCGTGGCCACTTATCGATGGGGTGAACGTCCCCGCACCATGCTCGAGCGGGCTGACACGATTTTGTATGAGGCAAAGCGCGCCGGCCGGAATTGTACGCGTTGCGAAGATGCATCCGGACGAGCGTCGGTTCAAGTAGCGTGACCAGCGCTTTTGCCTATTAGCTTGCAGCCAGCAGAGTAAATTTCCGATGGTGGCCCTGCCGAGCCACGCCGCAGACAGGTTCGCCCAACCGCTTAAGCCTATTGGTGCGGCGCAAACGATTTGCTAATTGCATCGAGCCGACGAACCGTGCCCTGAGGTACCGGCACACCATGCTTGTCAAAAATAATCTTCTCGTCGCAGTTCGCCGAGCTTTCGGCGAACCCTCCGTTGTCGTTATCAAATTTTATTTGCTTGCACTTACCGGTCCCGGCTTGCAGAACGATCTTACCCACGTGCGTTTCGTCGAACGTGGATCCGGTTGCAGTCGGCGCTTTAGAATTCATCGAACCGACTAGCCCAGAGAGGCCCATCGTTGCCACAGCCATTGTGCCAAGCAGGCAAAATGAAACGGCGACGATCGTCCAACGCTCTCGCTGCCGCCGCGCGATCCGCCGTGGTGCCGCTTTATTTTTAGACCGTTGAGGTTCAAGCTCGACTCGGCTGGCACGCATGGCATCTGGGCCCCTGAGGCACCAGGACCGTGCGGTGCCTCGAATGGAGCGGACTTCCAAAACTGAAACTGCTGTTCCCCAGCCTCCGCTCCACAATTCCATTCAGGCACACTTTGCTTTCGAAAGTGTTAGCGCCAGGAAACGCCACCCCAATGCCTTCCGATGGGAAAAGTGATGAGCGGCGCAACGGATCCGTGGACCCTACGCGGCCATTTCGCGCGCGACCGCCGATGCCAAGCGATCGTCCCTTAGCTTTCCCCACACCCTGCGCACGATCGTTTCCGAAACGTGGTGCAGTCCAAGATAAATGGGGCTGCCGTATCTTGACGTCGAGCCGAGAATCTCGACCTCGCATCCGATGCGCCGGTAGAGCCGAAGCTTCGAGGCATCAAAATTGGCAATGATCGATTCAATCCCTGCGCCCATTGCGACCTCGCCCAACGCTGCTATCAAAACCCTGGAGGCAAAGACTACTCCCTCTATGCCACTCGCCAGAATACTCTGATCGAGACAAAACCGGCTGCACTCCCAGATGGTAGGGGCGCTGAGATGAACGGCATCGGGGAGCGTATCCGAAAACACATCGGCAGCAAGAGTGGGGCCCGTGGTGGGTAGCAGACGCAGGCTGCCTTTCACTTCACCGCGGAGATTGTCAGTGTAGATGATATAGACGGGTCCTTCATCGTCGTACCGATCACGCTCCTTGCCGTCGGTAACCTGCACCTCCCAGTTAAGCCGATCGTGAAAGAATCGGGCTCGTTGCCGAAACATTTTATCGAGCAAATTCGCATACCGATGCGCGGTCGATTTTTCAACAACGATAATCACCTCGCTAACTCCCTTAATAATCTGCAGTCCGGGCGGCAAAGACCTTTCACGCGTGATGCAGCTGGCTAGAGATCGCATCGACGCGGGCCGAGAAGACCGGCTAAATAAATTATGGAACAGTGCGAGTTACGGACCGATTGAAAAAACAGATCGCAATTTATTTGCTCATACGATTAAAAGGCCGAGCTTTACTGCCTTGGTGACTGCCTGTGCCGAGGAGACACAGTCCAGTTTGTAATGAACCGATTTCAAATAATCCCGCGTGGTATGCGGAGAAATATTCAAGATTGCGGCAATTTCGGTCGCATCTTTGCCAAGCGCGACCCAGCGCAAACACTCAAGCTCCCTTGGTGTCAGGTGTGGCCGATCCTCGCCAAAAAGGTCCGCAACAACCCGGCGATGCAGCCGGTTTGCGATTTGGATTAAGCCCGGCTGCGTGGTCGCTAAAAACTTGGTCCATTCTCCTTCGAAGCCCGAAAAGGATGCTGCTAATAGTCCCCGGTGCCCGTGCTTGGTCGAAACTGGGATAGAGTAACCATGGGGCCCAACGCCATGAGCGGCCGCGTCCGCCAGAAACGCAGCCTCGGCGTTGCCGCTGGTAGCAAGTTCACGCCATTCGAAGGGGAGGCTGCGCTGAAAGCCCTCCCGGAGGATCGGATCAACGTCGGCATACCCCATTCCCAGGTAGCGGGCGAGCCAAGAGGCGGGAAAAGTCAAACGAATGTAGGGGTCAACGGACGGACTACCTCCATGCTTGGACGTATAGTAGACGAGATGATCGATGTTGAGGAAATCACGAAGCTCGGTCACAACCGTTTGTATTTCGACCTTTTTTTCGATGATTGAATACGCTTCGGTGAGCCATTTTTCGTCGCGAACTTCCGTCGCCGTCACCTCACCGAAATGAATGGCTTCTGCAGAACTGTTTTTCGGGCTTTTGTCACTGTTGTTCATCGGACGGACCCTGCCCTGCATGCCGTCAACACCAGGCTCAACCGAGTGGCGGATTTCGCCGTCTGTCGCCAGGCGTCTGCTCCCGACGATGGGAAGCAACGATACTCGTAAATATAGTCAATAATACGCACAGCGTTGAGCGGCCAAGTTTCCGCGTTTGGGCTTTTGGAGTCAAACCTCCAAACCGGTCAAACGGGGTCAAAGCCGCGATCCCGAACGCGACTTTCGCGTGTGACGGGTAAATTTCGAGCACGCCCGGGACGGCGCCCAAGCGCGCGCATGAGTGCTACCAAGGGTTTGGAAACAAGCGCGTTTTGCAGAATAGTGAAAAAGCGATACGCCGCCTTACGACCCCGCTAACGCGCTAGAGCAGCGTTGCCGGATCCCTGCGCGCATCTTGGTCCGGCGCAACCGGCGCTTGTCGTCCGGTAGTCGTTGGAACATGTCGGCGCAACTTTGCCGCTCAGGCCGGCTTGAACGGAAGGCCGTGCTTCGAAAGGCAAATTTTCGGAGTGCCGCATCCCTGCCGAGATGGCCAATCTTGATCGGACTTCTGCAACCGACGTCCGGCGCGCAAAGTGCGGCTCGGTCCGCACCGCGGAGCTCGCAGTTACGTCGAAAGGAAAATGCCACAATCCACGAAGACCGGGCTTTGAGCGTTATCCCGGCTTTGAATGTTTTGAAGTCACGACGTCCTAGGAACGCAGCTCGAATTCACGTTCCAGCTCCTCGGCTTTGGCCGCGAGGCTGATGGCGACTTCTTCAAGGCCATGCGCGGTTGGCCGATCAGGGCAATCGCGTGCTAGTCGCGTGCAGGTCTGAGCATGTTCGCGCAGGAATCGTACTGTATCAGCGTGCATCCCCACCGCATCGCACGCATTCACGTCCGCAGGTATCCCCCCAAATTGGGGGGGTAAACGTGCCGCCGCTTGGATTTTCGCTGGCTGGTTGAGCAGAAAGAAGCCCTCCATGCGAGGCTGCAAAGGGGCAAGAAGGGCCGAAAACCGGCACCTGAAAGACGATTGGGTTCCTTATCCAGTTTCCACCATAAGCCAGACCACCACAAAGCCTCCTTCTTTATGACCGGCCCGTCTGTACTGAAAATGCGAGCCACCGCTACCACGATCCGCACCAGAACAGTTCCGGCGTTTGTGCGACAGTGACGTTGTTGCCTGGTTTTTAACTTTTTCGCGATCAGAATCGCGGTCGGTTCTTGGAAGTGGCAACCATGCTTCCGCGCCGTCAGGAACAACGAAGAAGCCCGCGCTACCCGAGGCGTCGTGCGGCAGAAATAATCTTCGGCGCGCTTGAACCTCCGGTGCCGTGTGTGATCTGGGACCTTTCAGACGGCGGTGCGCGCCTTACCATTGCTCGTCCATTGGCGGACCTGCCTCGCACCTTCACTTTGTTGTTTTTCAAAGACGGCAGCGTCCAGCGCAAGTGCGAAGTTGTGTGGACCGCCACGCGGTTTGTAGGCATCAAGTTTATCTAGGCGCGTGCCCCGCGGACATAGACCCGTATTCCGAACTGAGGCGACCAAAGAACGGTCGCGCCTATTTGATAAAATGTTGTAGCAGTGAAAGAGCCATTGCCGTGACGGCATGTATGTGACTGCCGTCAAGGAAGCACAAATCGAAGGCCGCCAAGGCGACCAGAGCTATCGCCACAACGCGGAACATAACAACCAAAGATTCCGTATCGCGGGTTACGACTCCGTAAACGCACCTACGATAATTCGAGGGTAAACCCTGGTTCCAACAAAACGACAATAATTTCGGCTCGATCAGGAGTGTTCGAGCGCCTTTATGGGACGACTTCGAGTTTGACCTTCGCGACACCCGTTCCGGTCATTCCAAGCGTTTCTGCCGCGAAATATGAAACGTCGACGACTTGCCCGGGAACGAAGGGGCCGCGATCATTAATCCGAACCGTCACCGATCGCCCATTGGTAACGTTGGTAACCCGCACTCTTGTGCCGAACGGCAACGTCCGGTGAGCGGCGGTCAATCTGTGCCCATCAAGTTTTTCGCCGCTCGCAGTTTCCGAGCCTTCCGTGTAGAAGCTGGCAAGCCCGTACAGTCGATCTGGTGATCCTGCCGCCTTTCTGCTGTTCGTTACAAATGCTGCCGTTCGGTTGGGTCCGGGCGATAGCTGTTGGCGGGCGGCAAGCGGCGCATCTTTGCTGCCAATAACAGAGGACTGAGCGCAGGCTGCAAGGGTCATCGCGGTCAGAGCCGCGATAGGCAGCCGAACTGCTTTCAGACAATGCGCGGTTCTCTCGCCACTACTGGAAGACATGTCGCTATCCCCGCCAGCCAAAATCCAACAAGGCGAGCCGGGCAGAACCGTGGCGGGATGAGACTAACGCTCCACCTCATCCACTTTTTGGTTACGTGTGATCATTTTGTCACATCGGGGCCAAGATCGAAGTCATGTGGGTTCGGGGGACGGGCTGCGCGTGAACTTCAAGGAATGCGCTTTTGGCTCCAAAACAAACTGTTGAATGCTGATGCGTGAAATTATGAATTACGACGGAGTTTCGTAAGCAGCACACGATAGGGATAGATGGCTCCAGCGCGCGACACTAGAGTAGATGCTCGCAACGCCACAATCAGGAGCTCACCTTGGCCATGATTCCAAAACCACTGCAAGACCACATCAATTCGGCATTCCCGGCCAATGTGTGCCTGGTTGCCACCGTGTTGCCGGACGGGTTCGCGCAGGTCAGCCCGCGTGGCAGCACCATGGTGTACGATGACGAGCATCTGGCCCTGTGGGAGCGGGGTAAGGGCTCCGTTAACGCCAATCTGACGGACGGAACTAAGGTCACGATTTTCCTACGCAAGATTGCGCTGCGCGAGTTGGGCCTGCTGCCGAAGGGCGGCATCGCGCGCTTCTACGGAACCGCGAAGATCCATAATTCGGGTCCGGTCTACGAAGAAATCTGGAAACGGCTCGTTCAGCCGGAAAAGGATCGCGATCCGCAGAAGAAAGGGTTCGGAGTGCTCATCAAGGTCGAACGTGCCGAGGATCTGGACGGCAAGCCGCTGGACATCAAGTGACGACGGAAAGCCATTTGTGTTGCAAATCACTGTAGGGATTTTTGCCCTGGGCTAGATAGTAAGCCAGCGGCCTACCCCGCCATTCGGTCATGGGAGCTGATTGGTTCTGCGGCTTAGGGCGCCTAAACGAGAAACAGGGATCAGGGTCATGCTCGCCATTTTTCGTCACGTTTGGCCGGTTGCGGGTCTAGCTGTCGCACTGATTACGACAGTGGCCTGGATAGGTCTCCTTGGATACGTGGCCATAAGGTTGCTTTAGGGAGTGGCCTCCTGAGGGTCGGCCTTTCTTCCAGAAGCAGAACGAACCCAAACGGCCTCGTTGATCGAGGAGAATAGTCGCGCGTGCCGGCGCTTTTGGCGTTCGCAACAGACCCGTAGCGAGTAGCCAACGAAACGGTCGGTGCTCGGATGCGCGCGGCTATTTCTACGCGGCTAGTTGCCTCCGCCTCGCGCGGAAGCGCCGGTCGCAACAGCATGGGCATAGCTCGTCCCGGGCGCCGTTTGACGTTCATAATCGCAGTCAGACCGCGACCAGAATATGGAACTGGCGATCCAACAAAAAATCGGTGTGTCGTGCAGCTGCTTAGACGGCCATCTTTCGCGAATTCGCATCGATCATGATGGGCGCCGTGTGATTACGGTTCCCACTCATGGCCTGCGGAACGGGCAGAAGGTCTAAAAACCGTCCTTGCGGCGTTCAAATCGACACGGGTAAAGGGGTGCGATGAATTGCAAGGGGTTCTGCCGGAAGCTCAGCACCGCTGGCGTTCGAGGATCGATCCCTGCACCGCCCACCAGTCGGCGCTAGTTTGCTGCCCCGTCGAAAGCTACATTCCTTCAGCTTTCTTACGCTGGTCGCACTCGTGCCAGAACTGCGGCCATTTCATTCCTGCCGGACGCTTGCCGTCCGCCTTCAGGGTCTTCCAGTCTGCGGAGCAGGCATGCAGACGCGCGAGATAGGCCTGTTTGCCGGGTGAGCCTTTTTTCTCAGCAGGCGCGGCGGCCGGCGGCGGAGAGGGCGCGGCGGTCTTCTCAGGGGGTGGTGGTGCCGCTGCCTTCGTGGGTGCCGGCGGGGGCGGTGCCGCGGGCGGCGGCGCTGCCGTGGCATCGGCGCCGCATTGCGCCTTGCGGAAGTCGTTCCATTTCATGCCAGCGAGCGTTCCGGCGGCCTTGGCCGCTTGGTATTTGGCGCTGCACTCCTTCGCCGTCAGTGCCTGTGCCGGCATGGGAATCGCGGCAAGGCTGGCGAGAAAAACTCCGGAGGCAATCAACACGGCGGTTTTCATAACGGCAATTCTCCTATGCCTGGATTGTCAATAACCAAGCGCCCTAGGGCGCATGCAATGGATCAGATCAACTGGCCGCGTCCGCCATACATTTCTTTGTAAAGCTTGTTTGCGCCGCGCCGTGCAGATTCTGGGCGGCGGCTTGGTCGTTGCAGCACTTTTTCGCGAAGCTCGCCAGGGCCGCGCCGTGCAGGTTTTTGGCGCCTGCCTGCATTTTGCAACTGTCAGCGGCCTGGGCGGCGGTGACGACACAGAATACTGAAGCGAGAACAGTAGCTGTAGTGAACGCCTTCATTTGCTCCTCCCAATTCAGAGCTTGAGAAAATCAACACAAGACGACGGCAACCCGCGATTACGCTGCGGGCTTGAGTACTCCGTTCGGGGATGCCTTGTCGACGATGTCGGGCAGATATTGCGCCAGCACCTTCAGCGTCTGGTCAACCGGCAGTCCGAGATGGCGCGCGAATTCCTGTACCTGCGAGTTGCCGAGTACGTCCTTGAGCTGATCTTCGGTGACCGGCAAATTCGCGCCCGGGCCAAGCCACGATTGGACCTGGGTGCCGAGGCCGCCGCTTTGCAGCGCGGCAACGAGGCCGTTGAGGTTGTGGTATTGCGTCTTGGCCAGCACGCCGTTGACGAGTGCCGGAAGAGCGGCCGCTTCTACCTGGCCCAACGCGCCTTTCAGCACGTCACCAAGACCTAAATTGTCTAACAGGCCCATATCTTTCTCCTCACTTTGCGCTCTCATGGGAGAGATGAGGCAACGCTATGTGCGAGTCATGTCAAATCCAAGACGTGGACCTTAGTCGAACAGCGACGCCCACACCAGAGGCAAGCACAATCGAAACTGGCGTCGGTCTCGGAGAACTTTTCTAAAATGCTCCGTCAGGGAGCTTTGCGGGCGCGCAGGCCGAAAGCCGCGATCGCTGCCAGCGCCAGCGAAATCAGCACATTGTAACCGGCGAGCGAGATGCCGAACAGACGCCACGCCGCCTCATCGCAGCGCACCACCTGGACCGATTGCAATTGATCGAGCAGTGACCCTTTCTTCGTGAAATCGGTGACCGGTCCTGAGCAGTCGGTAGGCCCCGGCCAAAAGCGCCATTCCACGCCAGCGTGATAGGCGCCGAGCGCGGCGCTGTAGAGCATCGCGGCGATGATCGCCACAAGGCCAACGGCGATAAGCTTGCGCGGCGTCCGCACAAGTGCCGCGGTCGCCGTCAAAAGCGAAAGCGGGATGACGACATAGTAGGGAATGCGTTCTTCGAGGCAGAGCGGACAGGGGGGCAGCTTCACTACCAGCTGAAAGTACCACGCGCCCAGGATGGTCGCTCCGCTGAGCACAAAGACCGCAAATGCGGCCGCAGCAGCCGGGTCCCGGCGAAGCCGATTGATCAGGGTATCCCTCATCCCGACCTCGCTGCCGCGCTATTCGCGGTGCGCAGCAATTTGCTGATCCTGTAGGCTATTGCAAGTCCGCCGCGTTGCTTGCCGGCAGCAGTCGCGGCGTGCCGATTTTCTTTTGCCGAGCGCGGATGCCGGCGATATAGATGGCGGCCTGGAGCGTGGTCCGGAAAAGCGGTAGCCGGTTTTCCGATACGATCATGCACCACTAAAAAGCCCGTGTGGCGGAACTGGTAGACGCGCACGACTCAAAATCGTGTTCCGCAAGGAGTGGGGGTTCGATTCCCTCCACGGGCACCATCCTCGTTTATGGTTTCAACGACAGGGAAGGGATCATTCTGATCCAATGAAGTTTTCGCATTTTTCCCACATTTGGGCGAAACCCGGAATGACGCCGCACCAGCGTTATGAGCAGCTCTGGCGCGAGCTTGCGGTGTGCGACGAGGTCGGCTTCGACCATGCGTTTTGCGTCGAGCATCATTTTCGGCCGGACGAAAGCTGGATGTCGTCGCCGAGCCTGTACGCCGTCGCCGCCGGTGCGCGGACGCGGCGGCTGCGGATCGGACCGATGGGTTACATCGTGCCGCTCTATCATCCGCTGCGGCTTGCTGAAGAGATCGCGATCGTGGATCAGATGCTCGGCGGCCGCATGGAGCTCGGGCTGGTGCCCGGAATCAATCCTCATTTCTTCCGGCCCTTCGGCCTCGACTATGCCGCGCGGAAGTCGCCGACGCTGGAATTCGTCGATTACATGCGCGCCGCATTCGGCGAGACGCAGCCGTTCTCGTTCCACGGCCAGGAGTTTCATACCGACAGCGCGGAGATTTCGGTCCAGCCCGCACAACGCCCGCATCCGCCGCTGTGGATGATGAGCCGCGATCCGCAGACGCTGGAATTTTGCGCGCGCAACGGCATCAATCCCGGCTACTTTTTAGTTTATCCGCGCGCCGACGCCGCGCCGCGCTACCGCAAATTCCTGGAAGACTGGGGCAAGGCCGGCTGGCCGCGCCAACCGAACATTGCCTATTGCACCGTCGTCTACGTCGACGAAACTGACGAACGGGCGATGGAGAGAGCTTCGTTTCGTGCGAGCCGCGCCTATGAGGGCTTCCTCCCGCCGCCGCAGTCCGGCGAATCCTTCGAGCAACGCGCCCGCCGCTACGCTCAAATGTTTGTTGGCCGCGGCGAGCCTGGCGCGTCGGAAATCATGGTCAATTTGTTCGACGCCGACTACCTTCTCAAACACGACCTCGTTTTCGTCGGCTCGCCGGACACCGTGGCGGCTAAAATCCGCGCCGCGGCGCAAGCAGGCCTCTTCAATACCTTCATGGGCGAATTCAATTTCGCCGATTTACCGGAGTCCGATCTGCTGCGCTCAATTCAACTGTTCGGCGAAAAGGTGATCCCCGCGCTGCGCAGCTACGAGCCGTTCTGAAAGTCGCGCGGTCCGCTACTGCGCTTTGGCAAGCTCCGGATTCGCCCGCAATCGCGCGGTGTTCAGAACATGCACGGCGAAGCTGACAATGGCGCCGGCGGCGAAAGGAAGCGCCGACCACATATAGAGCTTCTCGACCGACAGCCCGACGAACAACGCGCCGAGGAGCGGACCGATGATGGAGCCGAGCCGGCCGAGGCCGAGCTCCCATCCCGAGCCGCTGGCGCGCAGCGACGTCGGGTAGATCAGCGCGCCGGCGACGTTGAGGCCGGCCTGAATGCCGAGCACCAGGAAGCCGCCGAGGAACGTCGTCGCGAGCAACGTCGCACTCGAGGTCAGGCCGGCATAGCCGATCGAAGCGACCACCGGCACCGTGAGTACGAATAGAATCGCAAGGGCGAAGAAGCGGCTGCGCTGCAACCACCAGCAGAGCACTAGCGCGCCGACCGTGCCGCCAACTTGAAATGTTGCCCCGGCCAGCGCCGACATCGATTGCGACACATGCGCGGCCGACAGCAGCGTCGGCGTCCAGCTGATGAGAAAGAAGAAGCCCATCAGGTTGAGCGAAAACAGCAACCACACCAGCGGCGTGATAAGCCAGAGCCCGTTGCGGAACAGATAGATCGGATTAGAAGTGGGAGCCTGCTGTTCATCCTCGATGACGAAACGGGCGTTGGGCGGCACGTTCAGGTCGGGCCGGATCGAAGCGAGCAGTTGCGTCATTCGCGGCCGCTGGCGTTCGTGCAGCGCCATGTACTTGATGGATTCCGAAAGGCCGAAGCTGGCGGCAAGCGCAAAGACGATCGGAGCGACGCCGCCAATCTGAAACAGGATCGGCCAGCCGTAATGCGAAACAAGCGTCGCGCTGACGAAGCCGGCAAATGCGCCGCCCATTGGCACGCAGCCGACGGCGATGATGGCGAGCGTCGCGCGTAATCGCCGCGGCGACGACTCGGCGTTGATGGCGACAAGATTCGGAATGACGCCGCCGATTCCGAACCCGGCGAAGAAGCGCAGCCAGAACAGTTGCGTGAGGTCGGTCGAATAGGCCGCCGCATAGGTCAGGACGCCAAACAGCAGATTCGAGGCGACCAGCGCCGTCTTGCGGCCGTAGCGGTCGCCGATGAAACCCATCAGCTGCGAACCGAACAGGACGCCGATATTGCTCGCGGTCAGTACAGGACCAAGCGCATGCCGCGGGATGCCCCAGGACTGCACGAGATGGGGCGCAGCGAAAGCGATGGCGCCGATGTCATAGCCGTCAATGATTCCTACAAGGATCGTCCACAGCAGCATCTTGATCTGGAAAGCGCTGAGCCCGCGCTCATCCAAGAGACGCGAAACTTGAATTTCCGCCTCGCCGGTCATCTCGTCCCCTCGCGGATTATTGCAATGCTTGTTGGTTCACTGGTCGGCGAGTCAGGCACTCGCGCCGGAAGGTTAGGGGAGTGTCGGCGCGAAGGAAAGCGGGCATTCGGGCGCACTTTGGCGGCGCTGGCTGCGAGCGAGGCTTCCGACGAAGCTGGGCGGTTCCCGGCGCCCTATTCGGCGGCGGCGGCAGGCGGCCGGCGCCGCGGTATCGCGTTCATCGACGCCGCCCGATTCTTCATATTGGCGTAGACGCGGCGCAGGCAGCGTTTAAGCACCGCGAGCTCATCGGGCCGAAGCCCGGCAATCGCGGCTGCTTCATAGGCACGGGCGATCGGGATCAGGCGGGCGACCTGCGCATTGCCCTTTGCGGTGAGCTTGACGATGACTTCACGCGTGCTGTTCGCCGAGCGCGTGCGCGACACCACACCCATGCGCACCAGCCGTGTTACGATCCGCGACAACGTCGACACCTCGATGCTGGTCAGGTCGGCGAGATCGATCTGGCGCAGGCTGCCCTTGCTCGCCAGCGCCGCCACGACGCGCCACATCGGGATGCTCAGGCGGTAGGGCGCCAGCGCCTCACTGCCGTATTGGTCGGCGATGATGGTGCCGACGCGATTGACCAGATACGGCAGATAGTCGTCGAGATCGAGCTTGGCGGAGTTCTTCACGGCGGTTTTTCTTTCCCGACTGAGCGGCCGCGTCTGACCCGACTCCCTTTTTTCCCAGCCAATCTAGCCTGCGGCAACGAGAATTATACGGTTGGATTATTGCATTTACAACAGATGCAACGTCAACTATTCTGCCGTGGTCTAGCGTAGCCTGTGACCGGCCTCCAGGGAGGAAAACATGGATTTTGGCTACTTCACGCTGAGCGACAATCACTACGAAAACAATCCGCGCTCCTCGAACCAGTTCGTCGCCGACATCACCGCTGAGGCACTGTACGCCGACAAGCTCGGCATGCATTCGGCCTGGATTGGCGAGCATCACTTCAATTCGCTCGGCGTCCTGTCGTGCCCGGACCTCGTGCTGACCTACGTTGCCGCGAACACGACCCGGATCCGGCTCGCGCCGGCGGTGACGGTGCTGCCGCTGCATCATCCCATTCGCGTGGCGGAGCAGTGGGCGACCCTCGACCTGCTCTCGGGAGGCCGCGTCGATTTTGCCTGCGGACGCGGCTACGACCAGCGCGAATATCTGCCGTTCCACGTTTCGTTCGCCGACAACCAAGGAATCTTCGAAGAGGGGCTTGAGCTGGTGCGCGAACTCTGGTCGGCCGACGGCCGCATCACCCATCACGGCAAGCACTATTCCTTTGAAGACGTGCGGATCACTCCGAAACCGGTGCAGCAGCCGATACCGACCTATGTCGGATCGTTCTCGAAACCGTCGATCGAGCTGGCGGCGCGACTGGGTTGCGGATTGATCGTGGCGCCGTTCGCCGCCGCACTCAGCTTCGGCGGTCTCAAACAGGTCGCGGATCTCTATCACGAGTCCTGCGCGCGCTACGGCCAGAAGCCCGGCCGCCTGATGTGCAGCTATTTCACCCATTTTGCCGACAACAAAGCCCAGGAAGATGCGCAGCGCGCCCGCCAGATCCGCTATTACAAGGAATGCGTGATCCCGGCGTTCCCGGGCGATCCAAAAACCGCACCGCCGAGCTACCGCTACTTCATCGACATGGTCGAGCGGCTGCAGAAAGTCCGGCCGGAGGATTTGACGGAAAATTCCGTTCTGCTCGGCTCTCCGGCTCGCATCATCGAAACCCTGAAAAAGGTCGAAGCCGCCGGCTTTGTCGAGGTCATCCTCTATTTCAATGTCGGCCTGAAGCCGCATAATCAGGTTAAGGACGAGATGGCGCGCTTCATGGCCGAAGTAGCACCGGCTTTCGCCGGCGCCAAAAAACACGCAGCATAGCTGCCGTCCTGCCGGGTTCGCCCGGCAGGATGAACAACGCGGCCGCGATAAGGCCGGCGACAGAGGAAACGCTCGATGACGCTACAGCAGAATACCAACCGTATTCAGACCACACATATCGGCAGCCTGCCGCGGCCGCACCATCTGCTTGACGCGATGAAGGCAAAATATTCCGGTCAACCTTACGACCAGGCGGCCTTTGAGCAGGCACTGCGCACTGCTGTCGCCGACCTCGTGCGCAAACAGGTTGATTGCGGCATCGACATCATCACCGACGGCGAATTGTCGAAGCCCGGCTTTTTTACCTACATCCGCGAAAGGCTCGAAGGCTTCGAATCGCGCCCGGGCATCAAGGTGAAGCTGTTCGAACAGGAGGTCGCCGCGTTTCCGGAATATTACGAACAGTATTTCAAGCAGGCGATGATGGGTGGCACGGTCGTCTCGCTGGCGCCGGTCGTTTGCGTGGGGCCTGTAAAATATCGCGGCCATAAGCTGGTACAGACCGACATCGCCAACGTAAAGGCGGCGGCCGCGGCAGCGGGTGTTCCCAACAAACACGTCTTTCTGCCGGCAACTGCGCCGTCGGGCATCGGCATCAACGAGTACTATAAGTCATATGAGGACTTCTTTCACGCGCTCGCGGCGGCGATGAGCGAAGAATACCACGCGATCTACAACGCCGGCATTCTGGTGCAGATCGACGATCCATTCCTGCCGGACCTCTTCTACGAGCTCGGCCTCGACGCCGAGGAGAAAAAACGCCGCGCCCAAATCTACGTCGATGCCACCAACTCAGCGCTTAAGGGCATTCCGCCTGAATGGGTCCGGTTCCACACCTGCTACGGCATCAACGAAGGCCCGCGCATCCACGAAGCCGCGCTCAGCGAGATCATCGATTACGTGCTGCAAATCAAAGCCGGCTCGTACAGTTTCGAAGCGGCCAATCCGCGCCACGAGCACGAATATCATCTCTTCGAGCACGTGAAAGTGCCGAAGGATAAGGTTCTCGTTCCCGGCGTCGTCACCCACGCCAGCAATATTGTCGAGCATCCGGAACTGATCGCCGAGCGCATTATGCGCTTCGCCAATCTGGTCGGCCGCGAGAACGTCATCGCCGGCGCCGATTGCGGCTTCTCATCGCAGGCCTTGTACACCACCGAAGTCCATCCGACGGTGATCTGGGAGAAGTTCAAGGCGATGCGTGAGGGCGCCGAAATCGCGACCCGGAAGCTTTGGGCCAAGCGCGGCGGGGCGTCGCGGAAGAAGGCAAGCCGGCTGGCAAAGCAAGCAAAGAAAAAGCCAATCAAAGCGCGTTCGCGGCATGCGAGGGAGGAAACGATGAAATCGCCTACTTGTCGGGCTCGCGGCTGCGAGCATTGTGGCGGCGCCGGCTTGCGCCGCTGATGCCATCAAGATCGGTTTCGTCAGCACGTTCAGCGGCCCGCCGGCGTCCATCGGCAACGACATGCGCGATGGGTTCAATCTCGGGATACGGAATCTCGGTGGGAAAATGGCGGGCCATCCCGTCGAAGTCATCTACGAGGACGACACGTCAAAGCCAGAAGTCGGCAAGCAGAAAACCGACAAGCTGATCGAATCGGATCACGTCAACTTCCTCACAGGCTATGGCTTCTCCAACGTGCTGCTCGCCTCGCTGTTGCCTGCGGTAAACGCCGAGACCTTCATCATCAGTGCCAACGCCGGTCCCTCGCAGATCGCGGGCGAGCAGTGTTCGCCGTATTTCTTCTCGGTGTCCTGGCAGGGCGATCAGGCGGCGCAGGCGACCGGCGAGTACCTCAACCAGAACGGCGTCAAGACACTGTTCATTATCGATCCCAACTATGCCGCCGGCAAAGATGTCGCCGCCGGGGTGAAAGCGAATTTCAAGGGTAAAATAGTGGGTGAAGAGTACACGGCTTGGCCTAGTCAGCTCGATTTCTCGGCCGAACTCACCAAGGCGCGCGCGGCAAAGCCGGACGCCATCTTCGCCTTTTTTCCAGGATCCGCCGGCAACCAATTTCTGACGCAATACGCACAAGCCGGGCTAAAGGGCCAAATCCCGCTCTACACGGCATACATGATCGACGCGCGGACGCTCGATCGAATGGGCGATATCGCACTGGGCGTGGCGACTGCCGGGCACTGGGCGATTGATCTGCCCAATGAAGCAAACAGGAAATTCGTCGCGGACTTCCGCGCTGCCTACAAGCGCGATCCGGCTTTCTACGCCGCGCAAGCCTACGATGCGGCGAATTTCATCAATAGCGCCGTGGTTGCCGTCAAAGGCGATTTGTCAAATCAGGACGCAATCCGCGCCGCGATGGAGCAGGCCGATTATGCGTCGGTCCGCGGGCCGTATCGATACGGCAACAACCACTTTCCCATTCAAAATTTCTATCTGCAAAAGGTGGTCAAGAAACCCGACGGCGGCTACGAGATCGATACCGTAACGACGATCCTCAAGGATCATCAGGATCGCTATCACGACAAGTGTCCGATGAAGTAGCGGCGAAGGGAGCTTCGGCGGGTTACGCCCGCAACGTCAAAGCGTCATGCGAATGGCCGCGGCGGCCATGTTGTAGCCGACGCCGGAACCGATCATGACAACGAGATCGCCGCGTTTGATCTTGCCGAGCTCAATGGCATCATCCAATGCCATTGGAATACAGGCGGAGCCCGTGTAGCCGTACTTCTCCATGATGGTGTGGCATTTCTCGACCGGGACGCCGCACCGTTCGGCCGCAATGGCGATCGAGTGTTTGTTGATCTGCGTGAACAGCAATTGATCGACGTCCTCGGCCGCAAAGCCGCCTTGCGCCGCGAGACGCTTGAACAGCAGCGGCCAGCCTTGCTCGTTGAGATTGGCCGGATAGTTGAGGAGCCGCCGCACTTTCGTGCGCCCGGATTCTACCGCGTCCACGCTCGCCGGTTCCGCCGTACCGCCGGCAAATGTCCCCCAATAGGTTGCGTACGCACCGTCGGCCTGGAACGCCGCGCCGACAAAACCGTGCGAGTCGCCGCCTTCCAGAACGGCGGCGCCCGCTCCGTCGCCGTAGAAAAAGCAGGCCGGATCTTCTGGATCGGCAAGCTTGCGCATCAGATAAACGCCGATGACCAGGACCGTTTTCAAATCCGGATTGGTGGCGATCAGTCCGGAGGCGATGGCGAGGCAGGCAGGAAACGAAGCGCAGGCGCAACCAACATCGAACGTGCCGGAATTCTTGGCGCCGATCTTGTGCTGGAGAACCACCGAAGTATCGGGCGTGATGTAGTCCGGCGAATCCGTGCCGAGAATGATCAGGCTCACGTCTTCAGGTTTGCGGCCGGCTCGTTTAAGCGCCTCTTTGGCCGCGGGCAGAGCAACGTCCGAGGTGGCCCAGTCATCCGGCACGCAATAGCGCTGGAGAATGCCGGTCGCGGCTGCAAACTTTTCGATCAGGCCCGCATTGCCTCTGGGGGCAAGGCGTTTCGCCAGATGCGCATTGGTGATCACGTGCTCGGGGACGTACCGAGCGGTCGAGATGATTTGGGCGATGCGAGCCATCTCTATCAAGCCGTCGCAAAAAACGTCCGTGAGGCAAGCCGAGTGCCGACCGGATATGCCGCGAATGAAAACGCGGCGCGATCCTTACGGATCGAGTTCGGTGTCCCAATAAAGATAGTCGAGCCAACTCTCGTGCAGGTAATTGGGCGGAAACAGCCGGCCGTTGCGATGCAGGTGCTGCACCGAAGGCTGGAACGGCCTTTGCGACGGCCACATCTCGGACTCTTCGGGCGTCAGGTTGCCCTTCTTCAGGTTGCAGGGCGAACAGGCGGCGACGACGTTGATCCAGGTGGTGTGCCCGCCGCGAGAGCGCGGCAGCAGGTGGTCGAAGGTCAGGTCCTCCCGAGCCCCGCAATACTGGCAGCAAAAACGGTCGCGCAGGAACACATTGAACCGGGTGAAGGCCGGATGGGTCGAAGGCTTTACGTAGGTCTTGAGCGACACCACGCTCGGCAGCTTCATTTCGAGGCTAGGGCTGCGGACGGCGCGGTCGTAGTTGGCGACGATGTTCACCCGCTCGAGAAACACCGCCTTGATGGCGTCCTGCCAGGACCAAAGCGACAGCGGGTAATAGCTGAGCGGACGAAAATCCGCATTGAGGACCAGCGCTGGAAAGCCCGATGGCGATACGTGAGCGTTCATTCCTACCGACTCGCATGCCGCACTGCGGCGTCGGCTACCAGTTTATAGGCAGGCATGACAGGATTGTGAAGCCCTTACTGAGGGTTAGAGAAATCAGCGTTTGCCGCTAAAGGCCCGCGCCAGGAATTCGCCGCCGTGGCGGAGCCCTTCCTGGTCGATGCCGTGGCCGACCCCTGCAGACACATGCCACTCCACCGGCACGCCCATTGCCGCCAGGGCCTGCGTCCCCTGAAACAGCGCCTGCACCGGAATGAGTTCGTCCTGGTCGCCGTGTACCAAAAGCACCGGCGGGCGCGATTTGATCTCGGCGGCGAGTGTCTCCGGATTGCCGTCCGGCGGCAGCACGAGCAATCCGGAATAGCCGACGATTGCTGCGGGCGACACAGCGCGCCGCAGACCGACGTGCAGCGCCATCATCGTGCCTTGGCTGAAGCCGACGAGCGCCAGCGCCGAAGGCGGCAATTGATGGCGGGCGAGTTCGGCGTCAAGAAAGCGCTCAAGCGCCGGCGCCGCCTTATTGGCGCCGACCCAGCGTTCGTTGGGATCGCGGAAAGTGAGCGCGAACCATTGCCGCCCGACTGGCGCCTGTCCGCAAGGTTCAGGCGCGTGCGGCGAAACGAACGCTGCCTGCGGCAGGATCTGTTGCCAGACGCGGCCGATCTCAATGAGATCGTTGCCGTCGGCGCCGTAGCCATGCAGGAAAACCACAAGCTGACGCGCACCCCCGGAGCGCGGCGAAAGCCGCGGACCATCAAGCTCAACGGCCATTCAGATTACCTTTTTCAATTGTCCTGGCACTACGAACAAACGCAAGTTGGAGCCGCCCGTAGCCAAGTTTCTTGCTTAGCCGCGGGAACAATGACCTGTCTACGTCAGAATGAGGTATGAAAGCGCCCGGCAAAAACGTTCACCGGCCCACGATCGGTGTTGTAGGCAGGGTTGACGATGAACTGATAGTCGAACGTTAGAAACGTCGAGGAGGAAATGGCGTAGCTGTAATAGGTCTCGATGATCTGCTCGAGACCGGGATGCGGCAGCATGCCGTCGCCGACGAGGATGCCGAGGCCGCCGTCATTGAGGAAGGCCGCGTGCTCGGGTGAAATGCCGTTGACGATGCCGGCTAATCCGACCGTGTCGTTGGGCCGGTTCCATTGTCCGCCCTTGAGCGAAAGGCCGCCGGCGACGGTACGATCGACATCGGTATATTCATAAGGCTCGATGTCGCCGTCCGCCCAGCCGGCACGCATAAACACGCCGAGATCGGACGTGATTTCCTGCTCGAGGTTCATGCTCACGCCGCCGCGGCCGCGATACTCGCGAACAGCCGCGATATCGGCCGGGCCGCCGGTGATAGCCGCCAGCGCAATCGCATCCTCGAAGGTGCCCATGCGGCCGCGGCTGAGAAAACCGGTGACCGCGATCTTGCCGGGATGTCCCCAAAAGTCGTAGCGCCGCTCGATCTCGCCAATCCACTGAAATTCCCCGAACGTTGGATCAAGCTCGGTGCTGTTGGGGACGATTGAGAGATCGAACAACCCGCCACGCAGCGTCCAGTTTCCTCGATACCACTCGGCGGCGGCACCATACGTGTAACCCCAGGCGTCGGCGGCGTAATCGAAGGTGCCGGCGTCGATCAGCGCCCAGTTCATGAAATCCTTGCGCGGATTTTGCGCATACTTGTTGGTATCGAACACATCCGAAACCGAGAACTTGCCGACTGTGATAACCAGCCGGTCGGCGGTCTGCGAACCGGCGAACTGATTGAGGTCGGCGTCCACTTTCTGGGTTTCGCCACCGAGATCGATTGTTTGCCGGATAAAGGTCCGTTGAATGCGCGGGTAAGGAACCGAGGCGCCCATTTTGAATGCGGCCCCGCTCGGAAAGCCGGCGACCCCTTCGGTGTTGCTCAGCCCGAAACCTTGATCGATCTCCGGATCGATCCAGAGCTCGGCGCCCTGCCAAAGCTTGAAGCCTGCGGCGAGTGCGGCATCCCAAGTCTCGCGCCCGGCATTCGAAGCGAGGCTGTTCACGCCGCTATAGGGCGCACGGAACGGCGCGGCGTATTGCTCGATGAAGGTGGTTTGCCCGTGCACGGCGAACCAGCCCATGTCGAGCGCGGCCGGTCTTTTAGTGAAAACATCGGGATTGATACCGTCGCTCCCAAGCCGATAATCGAGTCCCAGCCGCAGGGTCTGAACAGCGAGGTCGGAATCGAAGCGCTGGGCTGCGTCGGTAAACGTGACGCCGCGCGATCCGTAATCGGTGTAGAGATATTCGAGCCGTGCCACCCAGCTCGGCGCCAGCGCGAGTTCGACGCCGGCGCCGACCGCACCGCCGATCCGCGGCACCATGAGCAGCGTTTCTACCTGGCCGGGTTGCGCCGTGCCGCCAACCGGCATGCCCGCAAGTTGCGTACGGGTGAATTGGTCGTAGCTCCAGGCGAAGCCGCCGGTCGCGTACAAGAGCCAGTTTCCGGGAGCGTAGCCGACGCGGGCGCGCGCCGTGCCGGACATTTGTACTTGCTCCTGATAGCTCGCCTGACCGATCAGCGCAGAGGAGAGCGTTTGGCTGCCGCCAAGGACGGCAGGAAACGAAACGTCGGCCTCGACGCCAACGAGAAAGCGCGAGTGAAACATATAATTGTAGCCGACCTGGAGCCCCAGAAGGTCACTGCCGGTGCCTCTGAAGGCATTGTACATGTTGAAAAAATCGAGAGAACCGGCGAGGCTTGGAGTGGTCGCCCCATCTTGTGTCGCCGACCAATGCGAGCTGCCGCCGGCGTAACCGAGGTGAGAGCCGACGTAAAACCCAGTCCAGTCATAAGCCGAGGCAGCGCTGTACGGTATTGCTGGAGCCTTCGTCACCATAATGTCGTCGGCCGCGAGCGCGCGTTGCGCTGTCGCGAACAGAACGACAATAACCGCCCCCGCAACGAACCTGTTCACCCCACCCCCACCTCGCGCCCAGGCCATTTTTAAGATTCATTGTGACATTTGGATTTCCGGAGCGAACGTCCACAGATCGCCTAGCCGAACCATGGCCTTAGCGCCATGCCGCCGTGCCGCCCGATCGCCGGAAACGGCGAGACGTGTCATGACGGCCACATCGTTGCTCAGGAAGTATGCGGTTCAGAATTCGGCGTGCAACCGGCCGGCAAAAATATGGACCGGCCCCCGGTCGGCGTTATAGGCAGGATCGGCGACGAACTGATAATCGAACGTGATGCTGGACCACGGGTTGAGACTGTAAGAGTAATAGGTCTCGAAAATCTTCTCCAGTCGGTAATTGAGCGCGCCATCTCCGATCAATATTCCGAGCCCGCCGGCGGCAAAGTAGGCCCGGGCCTCGGGCGAGAGGCCGTCGATAACGCCGGCCACGCCGATCGCGTCCCTCGGGCGTCCCCAAGAAGTTCCCTTAAGCACGGCACCGGCGGAAACGCTTTGGTTGCAATCGGTCCAGCCGATGATCTCGTCGAGACCGGGGCTCCAACTCGCGCGCGAGAAGACGCCGAGTTCGCTGGTGATCGCCTGCTCGAGATTGGCGGCGAAGCCGTAATTAGTTCGCACTTCGCGTACGAGAGTTATGTCGGGATAGTTTGGGGTTGTGATTGGTTCCGCAAGCGCCGCTGCGTAAGTCCCCATGTTGGCGCGGTTGGCCCATGCCATCAATCGCAGTTTGCCCGGCTGCGAGACGAGCGAATAGCGCACTTCAAGTTCGCCGATGTACTCGCCGTCCGGAAAACGCATATCGAAGTCGTCGCTGTTGGAGACACTGGGAACCAGGAAGTAGCCGGCCCGAAAAGCCCAGAACTTCTGGTTAAGTTCGGCCATGGCGCCCCAAGTGTAGCTGATTTGGTCCATGGTCCAATCGTAGGAGCCGCAGCAATAGAGTTGCCAGTTGAAGAATTGCGTTCGCCCGTCGTGGGCATAGGCGTTGTTGTCGAAGAAATCGGTGACCGCGAGCTTGCCGGCGATAACGGTGATCCGCGAAATATCCTCCTTTCCGGCGATTTGGTTGGGACCGTCCTCAACGGTTTCCTGCTCACCGCCGAGGCCGAAGGTTTGCTGCACATATACGCGTGCCGGGTTGAACCGCGGCATCGGGAAGCTTGCCTTTTGCGCTTCCGTGTTCGGGAAGCCACCCACGCCCACGGTGTCGCTCAACCCAAAGCCTTGCGTGAGTTCCGGATCGATGTAGATGTCGGTGCCGTTCCACGGGCGAAAGCCGATGAATGCTGTGGCGCTGGCCGTATCCTTGGCTTGGCCGGCGCCGGTGAGGCTGTTGGGACCTTGGTATGGCGAGTGGAAAGCTGGATAGCCCTGCTCGATGAATGTGAATTGGCCGTGGACGTTCCAGCTTCCAGGTGCGAGCGGCCACGAATCGCCGCTTGCGCTCGCTGCGGAGCCGGAGTCCGGGCCGAGCTTGCGGTCAAGCCCGAGCCGCAGCGTTTGGATATCGAAGGCCGACTGATATCCCGTACTCGATGGAAAGACGCCGGCCATAGTTCCGAAGCGGTCGTAGAGATATTCGATCCGCGCCGTCCAGCCCGGCGCGATCGCGAACTCGGCACCGAAGCCGACGACCGGGCCCGTTCGCGTGAGCAGGATCGTGTCCTTATCGCTGTCGACGCCGAGAGTTTCGCTGAATCGCGCCTGCGACCAGGCGAACCCGGCGGTTGCATAGATCAGCCAATGATCGAACGCGTAGCCGAAGCGACCGCGCAGCGTCGCAATGTAGTCGATCTGGTCGGTAACTGTTGTGCCTTGGGGCGTTCCTCCGGTAAAGATCGTGCCATTCTCGAAAAAATACGGGAACGTAATATCGGATTCAATTCCGAGCAGCAGGCGGGAAGGCAAAACGTAATTATAACCTGCCTGCAGGCCGCCATAGAAGCTGCTGAATGAATTGCTCGAAGCCGTCGGATCAGGATCGGACAGCGTGCTGTTCGCGCGGCCCAAACTATAGGCGGCGTGTCCGCCGACATAGAAGCCAGTCCAATCATAATAAGGAACCGGTGCAGCCGAAGCTTTCATTGCCATGGCGCCGGAGGGGTCCTCGCCGTACGCGCGGCTTGCAAGCGCGATCAACGATACCCCAGCAACGAGCAGTCCCTTCATCGGTACGCCGCCGCAGCCTTGTATGAAGCAATGGCAACAGTATATAACCTAAGCTACACTTTGCAACATCAACTACAGGCAACTTGGCCAGCGCCTACGCCTTTTAGACTTCTTCGGGCGCGCAAACCTGGATAATCGAAGATCAAAACATCTGATCGACGCCTCCGCGTCAACTTTTATAGTTTGGAATTAAAGTAGATCGAAAGTGTCGATGTAATACCAATCCTCAGATTAAGTGACCGACGGCGGCCCAGTCGCGGCGTGCGATGGACATGATTTTCCAGGGCTGATCGATCAGTGTGTTCCATGCGTAGCAACAGTGATCGACGATGTCGTCGAAGGATTTGAAGATTCGGTTCGACAGCCAGTTCTGGCGCATGAACTGCCAGATGTTTTCTTGGGGGTTGAGCTCCGGCGCACGCGGCGGCAGCGGCAGGAGCGCTACATTGCTGGGAATCCTGAGGTCTTTGGCGCCGTGCCAGCCGGCCTGATCGAGGATCAGGATGGCGTGCGCGCCGGCGGTTACTCTTGTAGCGATCTCGTCGAGATGAAGCTGCATGGCTTCGGTGTTGCAGAACGGGAGAACGAGAGCGGCGCCAGCTCCGCGTTCAGGGCAAACCGCGCCGAACAGATAGGTCGACTGCGTGCGCTGATCATGCGCGGCGCGGGGACGCGAGCCCTTCCTGGCCCAACGATAGGTGAGCTTGTTCTTCTGGCCGACCCGCATCTCGTCCTGGAACCAGACCTCTAGCGGTGTGCCCGGCGCGAGCTTGGCGCGGACTTCCGCCACGCGTACGGCAAAGTTTTTTTGAACGCCTCCAAGGCATCAGGGTCCTGCTTGTAGGCTTTCGGCCGTGCGCTCACATGCGTGAAGCCCAGGCTCTTCAAAGCACGATAGATCGTGTCGTCCGAGACCGAGAGCCCAAACTCCTCGTGCAGCCGCATGATCAGGTCGCACGCCCGCCAGCGCACCACACCATGCACCGCCGGGATCGGACCCTCCTCCACGAGCCGAGCCAGAAAGGCCCTGTGTTTTTTGCCCAGCTTGGGCGGCACGCCCGGGGAAGGAATGTTGATGAGACCGTCCGGCCCTTGCTCGTTGAACCGGATCACCCAGTCCCGCAACGTCTGACGGTCCATTCCGCCTATCGTCGCCGCATTCGTCCGCGATGCTCCATCGAGCACCGCTGCGATCGCCAAAAGCCGCCGCGCCTGCGCGCCGTCTTTCGCCCGCTTGGCAAACCCGCGGACCTCGCCCGCCGTATAATCAGCCCTCACCGCAATCGCCTGGCCCATGGCAAACGACCCTCCGTTTGCCACCTTGAATCATTTCGCAGACGATTTGGGAATCCCGGAGAAGTCAGCCACTCCGCGCGTTGGTATAAGTTGGTAAGTAGCGCTGGCAACAAATCAGCCGGTCGATGGCGGTTTTATGGAATTGCAATGAGCAACCCCACGCTCACGCCAATCGATTGTTCGTGGCCACTACCGAAAGAATAGCTGTAGCTTGGCTCCAGAAACCAACCGTATCGTCGTTCGTGCCATGGCCAGAATTGAAAATCGAGCGCCACCTCGCCGCCAATTTTTCCAACACCGCCTGCTGTGTAGGTCCATTCCGGTCCCGCACCGATCGTCAACTCTGCAGTATCTGACAGGGTGAACGGTTTCTTGAACAGAAGATCGGTGTTCCACTCTGTACGACCGACGCCGAACAGGGGTGCAACGCCCGCTTCGATTTCCAGCAAGTCCCTGAGCGGGGTCACCTCTATAGCTGCGGCGGGGCCGAAGCTCATGCCGGCGCCTCGGACGTTCCAATCGCTCGCGCCGCCGATTTCAATTTCAGCAGAGGGTTCCTTTTCCTCGGCTTGCGCCTCCCCGCCACACAAGAGCGCAGCAGCTAACAACCATATCTTGGCCCTGCTTTTTGCCATTCCGGCCCGCCCCGTTGGCCTCACGCTCTCAGCACCTTCGCTTGCTACGCAGTGCAACGCCAGGCAACAAGACTTCGACTAGGCCGGTCGCTCAGTTGCGATTTCCCGAGTGATGAAGGCAGCACATCATCGAGAAAGAACACGAGTTGCGCACGGAAGCTTGTCCGGCTCCCGCGCTCACGATTGAGCGGCATGATGACTTCCGCTGCGATCTGCGACAACGTAGGGGAGACCGCGGTCATCGTCGCGAAGTATGTTGCTATATTTCGCCCATTGCGGCGATACCGTAATATAGTGTACCCCCCTATATAATCAGCAGGAAGGTTGTGATGGCGCACACGATTCGCGAAAAGTCGAAGCTGCTCGCGCGGGTGCGGCGCATTCGTGGGCAGGTCGAAGCCGTCGAACGCGCCCTTGAAGCCGAGGTCGGCTGCGCCGATGTTCTGCAGGTGCTCGCCTCCGTCCGCGGCGCCGTGAACGGCCTGATGGCAGAGGTCATTGAGGAGCATGTCCGCTGCCACGTGATTGCGCCGGCGCTTGGGGCCAACAAGCGCGCCGAGGGGGCGGACGATTTGATCGAGGTTGTGCGCGCGTACTTAAAGTAAATCCGCCTGCACCGAAGTAGGAGGCTGGCCATGGCCGACACCTTCCCGGGCACCCACTCGCACGTTTTTCTCGGCGAGGGTCACGAGCAGAACGAGCGCCGCACCTGGATGGTGATCGCGCTCTGTACCTTCATGATGATCGCCGAGATCGTCGGCGGCCTGATCTTTGGCTCGATCGCGCTCGTCGCCGACGGCCTGCACATGTCGACGCACGCGAGCGCGCTTTTGCTCGCAGCGTTGGCCTACAGCTACGCGCGCCGTCACGCCGAAGATGATCGTTTCAGCTTCGGCACCGGCAAGTTGGGAGATCTGGCCGGCTTCACCAGCGCCATCGTGCTGGCCATGATCGCGATCCTCATCGGCTACGAAGCCGTCACCCGCCTGATCTGGCCGGTTCCCATCGACTTCGACGAGGCCATTCCGATTGCGGTGCTGGGACTTATTGTCAATGTCGGGAGCGTGTTCCTGCTCAGTGGCGGCAGTCATCGTGGCCACTCTCACGGCCATTCTCATGCCGGCCATGAGCACGAGCACGATCAGGCTCATACGGTGCAAACCAGTGCCGGCCCCTTGACGGTTGAAATATTCGAGGAGGGTGTGCCGCCGCGCTTCAGGCTGACTTTGGCGGGTAAGGATAGTTACGCGGATGACGTGGTCATCGAAACCGTGCGCCCGGATGGCGCGCACCAGTCCTTTACCATGGTCGCGCGGGGCGGCTATCTCGAATCATTTGACGAAATCCCGGAGCCGCATGCCTTCACCGTTCGCATCTCCCTTGATCGCGGCGGTGAAGTGCATTCGGTCGATTTCCAGGAACAGGAGCACGCGCATGGCGCGGCACAACGCGACAACAATATGCGGTCCGCCATCGTTCATGTTTTGGCGGATGCGGGGGTTTCGGTTCTGGTCATTGTCGGCCTTTTGCTTGGACGCTTCTTCGGCCTGGCGTGGATGGATCCTGCGGTTGGCTTGGCCGGCGCCGTAGTGATCGCAGCCTGGTCGTACAGTCTCATTCGTGACACTGGCGCCATACTGCTGGATATGAATCCCGACCGGAGCATGGCCGAGCGCATGCGGGCGATGATCGAGACCGACGGCGATCGTTTGACCGATCTGCATTTGTGGCGCCTCGGTCCCGGCCATCTGGGCGCGATCGTGTCGGTGGCGACGCAGCGGGGGCGCGGACCGGAGTATTATCGGTCACTCCTCACCCGCTTTCGCGCTTTGTCCCACGTCACGGTGCAAGTGCAGCAGCACTGAGGTCGGGCCAAACCCATCGAAAAATTTTCTGACGCGACGGATGTTTCTATACTGTAGATTTGAATTATTTAAATGTAAAAAAGCAAAATAACTGAGAGTGTTGCAATAAGGTGATTGTTTGGCGCTTACCGACGAACTTATAAGAAATAGAAGAACGACGATTTATACTTTCTAATAATTCTAGAGTACTTGGTGCGATGCCGCGGCCGTCGATAAAAGAAATTTTGCCGTCGCGCCCGGTACGCGTTCGGCTCCTGAGTGGGGTGCTTGCTATTCTTGGGACAACGCTACCCGCCAATGCGCAGTCCCCAACAGTGCAGGACCACGGGCCGGCAACGCAACAACAAACGCCACCAACGCAGACGCCCGCAAATCACAGCAGCCCGCAGGGCAGCCGCCTGCTGAAGCGCGGACCGGCAGCGAAGCCGAGCTCCCGCCGATCGTCATAACGGCGTCGAGGCCAAAACGGAAAGCCAAGCCGAAGCCCAACGCGGAGGCCGCACAACGCACTGCCCAGCAAACCAACGCGCCAACGCCTGCGCAGGCCGCGCTTGACGCCAAAATGAGCGGCATGGATCAGGCGCGCGAAAACCTGCTGCCCAAGATCGGAGCCTCGACCTACACCATCAGCCGCCAGGCGATCGTCGACATGCCGCAAGGCGACAACACGCCGATCGACAAAGTCATCCTGCAAATGCCCGGCGTGTCCTACGACTCAGCCGTTTCCAATCCCGATTTCCATGTCAGAAACGAATACGCCAACGTCCAATACCGGATCAACGGGGTTGTCATTCCGGAGGGGGTTTCGTCCCTCGGCCCGGTTCTGGACACCAATTTCATCGGCAGCCTGTCGCTTCTGACCGGTACGTTGCCGGCCCAATACGGGCTGCGCACCGCCGGCGTCCTCGACATCACCAGCAGAAGTTTTGCCACGCCCGGCGGCGAAGTCGGCCTGTATGGCGGCAGTCACCAGACGATCACGCCAAGTTTCGACTATGGCGGCAGCTTTGGCGCCACGGAATATTTTGTCACCGCGCGCGGCAACTGGAATGGGCTCGGGCTGGAAAATCCGACGGCGAGCATCAACGCCAATCACGACTACACCCAGCAAGGCAAGTTCTTCGGCTATACGTCCAGCATGCTCGACAAATCGACGCGTTTTAGCCTGATCTCGGCCGCTTCCTACGGCGCGTTCCAGATACCAAACAATCCCAATCAGGTGCCGCTCGGTGATTTCGGCCCGGCGAACTACAATTCCTTGTCTCTTAATGAAAACGAATACGATACCTACGTCGTCAACATTGCATCGCTGCAAAAGAAGGGCACGGACGGCGATACGCAATTCGCGGTTTTTTCCCGCTATGCCAAAGTCAACTTCGTCCCCGACGTTTTCGGCGATCTGGTGTTCAACGACGTGGCGTCCAATGTGACCCGCGAAAGCCTGCTCAACGGCGTTCAATCCGATACATCCTACAACGTCAACAGTGCCCATACCCTGCGCGGCGGTTTTGCCGTGACCGAAGAGCAGACCAACGTCAACAACATTTCCACGGTCCTGCCGGTCGATCCCGTTACCGGTGCCATTTCGCCGACGCCGTTTGCCATCGACGATCCGAACTCGAAGCTTGGCTGGAACATCGGCGGCTACATTCAAGACGAGTGGAAACTCACCCGCGAGCTGACGCTGAACGTGGGTCTGCGCTTTGATCAATTGTATCAGTACGTCAATGCGAACCAGTTCAGTCCACGTGTGGCGCTGGTTTATAAGCCGTTCGACGGCACCACCTTCCACGCCGGTTATGCGCGCTATTTCACGCCACCGTATCAGGCGCAGGCGTACTCATCGAATATCGCGCTGTTCACCAACACCACCAATCAGCCGGAGGTGCCGCTCAACAATCCGGTCCTGCCGGAGCGCTCGAACTATTACGATGTCGGCGTCGACCAGGTGGTGCTGCCAGGTCTGACCGTCGGGGGCGACGCTTATTATAAGGCAGCGCGGGACATGATCGACGATGGCCAGTTCGGCCAGGCCGTGGTCTTGACCCAGTTCAACTATGCTGAGGGTTACAGCGAAGGCGGCGAAGTCAAGGCCAAGTATGTGAACGGCAACTTCCGTGCCTATGCAAACTTCTCCTACAACATAACTAGAGCGATCGACGTCATATCGAACCAATATCTCATCGATGCCTTGACCTACAATTATCTGCTCACCAACTGGCATTACACCGACGACATGCAGCTCATGACCGGCTCGGCCGGTGTATCGTATCGCTGGAACGGCAATCTGATCACGACCAGACCTGATCTATGGCAGCGGCCTGCGCTCCGGTTTTGCCAACGAGGATAGTAACCCGCCATACGTCGTGGTGAATGCAGGCGTGTCGCGGGAATTCACCTGGTCGCCGGACACCAAGCCGCTGACGCTGCGTTTCGATATCGTCAACCTGTTCGACAAGGTCTACGAGCTTCGCAATGGCACTGGCATCGGCGTCTTCGCTCCGCAATTTGGCGCGCGCCGCGGCTTTTACGTGGGCATATCGCAGAAGCTCTGATAGATGGTCCGGAAGTTATTTGCATTCTGCCCTGCGGGTCTGCAGCCACACAGTTCCTAGCAGATAGCGCGGCCTAAGATCGCGCCTTTTTGGCGCGGGATGCTTTGGCGGTCGTGATGGCGGTCCGATAATACGACCATAAGATTCGTGCCGCGACGGCGCGCCAAGGCCGCCACCGTTCGGCCAAGGCCAACATCTCCTTGGCGGTTGGCCTGGCCGATAACTTGAAAGCCAGCCTGGCCGCTTCCTGAAGCGCAAGGTCGCCGGCCGGCCAGGCGTCGGCATGGCCGAGGCAGGACAACAGGTAGATGTCCGCGGTCCATGGCCCGATACCGTGGACAGCGGTAAGCGCCGCATGCGCTTCCTCAGCCGCCAGCTCGCCAAGCGCTGCGAGAGCGAGGTCGCCGCGTTTGACCGCGCGGGCGATTTCCTTCAGCGCGCGGATTTTGGGGGCGGACAATCCAAGCCGTGCCAGCCGCGCCGGGCGTGCGCGCAGGATTGCTTCCGGGTCGAGCGGATCGAAAGCCGCAGCGAGCCGTCCCCAGATGGCGTTGGCGCTCGCGGTCGAAAGCTGCTGCGCTACGATGATCGCGGCGAGGCCGGCAAACCCATCTGACCGCCGGCGTAGCGGTGGCCGTCCGGCTTTCGCCAGCAGCGGGACAAACCGCGGATCGGCTTTGCCGAGCGCGGCAAGTGCGGCGTCAAGATCCGCCTCGGTATGGATGCGTGACTGGGCCATTGGGTCCGGGCTATTTCCAGGGTCGACCTCAGAAAAGCCGATCATGCCGCCTAGTTGTTTGAGTGACCGGCCGCACTGTCAACCCGGCCCGGCGTAAAACCGAACTGTCGATGTACACGCGTATCTTCCGTTTTGCGCCGAGCCCGAACGGCTATCTGCATCTCGGCCACGCCTACTCGGCGCTGCTTAATCACGACATGGCGCGGGAGGCCGGCGGCCGGCTCCTCTTGCGCATGGAAGATATCGACGTTGCGCGCTGCCGGCCGGAATACGAGGCGGCGATCTACGAGGACCTTGCCTGGCTCGGCATCGTTTGGGAGCAGAACGTACGGCGGCAGAGCGAGCACTTTGACGATTATCAGGCCGCGCTGGCAAAGCTTGAAACCGACGGGCTCATTTATCCGAGTTTCGAAAGCCGCAGCGAGATCAACGCGCTGGTCGCCGAACGCGAACGACAGGGTCCGTGGCCGCGCGATCCCGACGGCGTGCCGCTTTATCCCGGCCGCGGGCGCAAGCTGTCGCGGGCCGAAGGCGAGCGCCGACGCCGGGCTGGAGATCCCTTCGCGCTGCGGCTCGGCGATGGATGCAGCCGTTGCGCGCGCCGGAGTTCTGACGTGGACCGAGACCGGTGCAGGTCCGCAGGGTCAAACCGGCCGCGTGATGGCGGCGCCGCAAGTCTGGGGCGACGTCGTCCTCGCGCGCAAGGAAGCGCCGGCCAGCTATCACCTTGCCGTCGTGATCGATGACGCCTTGCAGGGCGTGACCGATGTGGTGCGCGGCCAGGATTTGTTTTGGGCGACGGCTATTCACCGCCTGCTGCAGGCGCTGCTCGGCCTGCCGGAGCCGGTCTATCACCACCATCGCCTCATCGTCGACGCCGCCGGCCGCAAGCTGTCGAAATCGACGCTGGCGACGAGCTTGCGCGAGCTGCGCGCCGGCGGCGCCACGGCGGTGGATATCAGGCGCATGGTGGGGCTCGGACGCTGAAGATTGGTTTCGGGCTTGTTTTGTTTGATTCCATGCCGTGGCATGGTGGGTTTGGCGGCGGGGGGCTGCCATGGCGCGATTGAAGGCCAAAACATCGAGCGGCAAACCGGCGCGCAGGCGTAAGCAGCGGCGCGTACGGCCGGTGCCGGGCACGCGCGGCACCGAGGCCTCGCTGGCGGCGTACGCGCACGACATTCGCACGGCGCTCACCGGCATCCTGGCGCTCGGCGAATTGCTGGCGAGCTCCAATCTCGGTGAACGCGAGCGGCGCTGGGCTTCGGGCATCAAGAGCAGCGCCAAGCACCTTGCCTCGCTGACCACGCTGATGATCGATGCGGCCAAAGCCGACGCGACCGCGCTGACGTTGCAGCAGGAAGCGTTTCGGCCCCGGCGCTTCATCGCGGATTTGGCGGAGTCGCTGTCGGCACGCGCGGAGACCAAAGGCCTCGCCACTGAAGTGACGGTGGCCCAGACGTTGCCGGAGGTGCTGGTCGGCGACACGGTCCGGCTGCGCGCGGCGCTCGAAAATCTCATCGACAATGCGGTGAAGTTCACCGAACGCGGCACGGTGCGCCTTGAAGTGCGCAGCGCGCGGGTGACGCGCGGACGCGTGCGTCTTGTCTTCACCGTCACCGACAGCGGCATTGGCCTCAAACCCTCCGAGATCAAGCGACTGTTCCGCCCATTCGCGCAGGCCAACGCGGAGATCGCGCACCGCTATGGCGGCGCCGGGCTCGGGCTCGCGGTCGTCAAGACGCTCGCCAGGCTGATGGGCGGCGATCTCACTGTCACCAGCCAATATGGACACGGTTCGCGTTTTTCTCTCTCTGTCGTGCTCGCGGTTGCGCGCGCCGATCCGGCTTCAGACACGCACGCGCAACAATCAACAATTCCGGCGCGGCCGCTCGCGGTCCTTTGCGCCGAAGACAACCCCTACGGCCGCGTCATCCTCAACACCATCCTCACCGAACTCGGTCACCGCGCCGATTTCGTCGGCTCCGGCGAGGAAGCGGTCGCGGCGGTGGCCCGCGGCTACGACGCGGTACTGATGGACGTGACGCTCCCCGGCATCGACGGCCTGGAAACGACGCGGCTCATCCGTGCGCTCGAAGCGTCCGCAAGCCGCGTCCCGATCATCGGCATATCGGGCCGCACCGAAGCCGGCGACGAACGCGCCGCGCTCGCAGCCGGCATGAACATTTATCTGCGCAAGCCGCTGAGCCCAAGCGCGCTCAGCGCAGCGCTTGCGGGGGTTTCGCAACAACGTCCGTCATCCTGAGGTGGCCGTGAAGCGGCCCTCGAAGGATGCGGCCGAGGCGCCCGGGCTGTCGCCCTTCGAGGCTCGCCATAGCGCGTCGAAGACGCGCGTAACCGCGCTGATGGCTCGCACCTCAGGGTGACGGAATCACTCTGCGGCTTCGGCCGCGCCTTCGACGATCCGCACCAGATCGGACATGATGCGGTTTAACTCAAAATCCTTCGGCGTGTAGACCGCGGCGACGCCGGCGCTTTTGAGCGCGCTTTCGTCCTCCTTCGGAATGATGCCGCCGACCACGACCGGCACTTCGTCGAGGCCGGCCTCTTTCAGCCGCGCCATGACGTCGGCGACCAGCGGCAGATGCGAGCCGGACAGGATCGACAGCCCGACCACGTGGGCTTTCTTTTCGGCGGCCGCGGCGGCAATCGCTTCAGCGGTCAGGCGGATGCCGTCATAGACCACGTCCATTCCGGCATCGCGGGCGCGGGCGGCGATCTGTTCGGCGCCGTTGGAATGGCCGTCGAGGCCGGGCTTGCCGACCAGAAATTTCAGCCGCCGGCCGAGCTTCTTCGACACCCGGTCGACTTCGGCGCGGATGTCGTCGAGCCCTTCGGCGTCATTGCGCATGGCGGTGCCGACGCCGGTCGGCGCGCGGTATTCGCCGAACGCCGAGCGGAGCGCAAAGCCCCATTCGCCGGTGGTGACGCCGGCTTTGGCGCACGCGATCGACGGCGGCATGATGTTTGAGCCGCTCTTCGCCGCCTTGCGCAAAGCATCGAGCGCGACGGCGACCGCTTTGGCGTCGCGCGCGGCGCGCCAGGCTTTCAGCCGTTCGATCTGGCCGGTCTCGGCTGCCTCGGACACGGTGAGGACAGCGTCGGCGGCGTCGGCGAGCGGCGACGCTTCGGTTTCGACGAAGCGATTGACGCCGACCACGATCTGCTCGCCGCGTTCGATCGCCTCGACCCGGCGCGAATTGGATTCAACGAGCTGATGTTTCAGATAGCCGGATTCGACCGCCGCGACCGTGCCGCCCATCTCCTCGATCTGTTTCAGCTCTTCCTTCGCCGCCTTTTTCAGTTCCTCGACTTTCGCGGTCATCACCGGCGAGCCGTCGAAGATGTCGCCGTAGTCGAGGAGGTCGGTCTCGTAGGCGAGGATCTGCTGCATGCGCAGCGACCATTGCTGGTCCCACGGTCGCGGCAGGCCGAGCGCCTCGTTCCAGGCGGGAAGTTGCACGGCGCGGGCGCGGGCATTCTTCGACAACGTCACCGCGAGCATCTCGATCAGGATGCGGGCGACGTTATTTTCCGGTTGTTGCTCGGTCAGTCCGAGCGAATTGACCTGCACGCCGTAACGGAACAGCCGCTGCTTGGGATCGGTGACGCCATAGCGCTCGCGCGTGATCTCGTCCCACAATTCGGTGAACGCGCGCATCTTGCAGACTTCGGTGATGAAGCGAAGCCCGGCATTGACGAAAAACGAAATCCGCCCGACCACCTCGCCGAATTCCTCCGGCGCGCATTCGCCTGACGCTTTGACCGCATCAAGCACGCCGATCGCGGTGGCGAGCGCAAACGCAAGCTCCTGCACCGGCGTCGCGCCGGCTTCCTGCAAATGATAGGAGCAGACGTTCATCGGATTCCATTTCGGCATTTCCTTGGTCGTGAACAGGATCACGTCCTTGGTCAGCCGCATCGACGGCGCCGGCGGAAACACGTAAGTGCCGCGCGACAGATATTCCTTGATGATGTCGTTCTGCGTGGTGCCGGTGAGTTTTCCCCGCGGAACGTTTTGCTCGTCGGCGAGCGCGACGTAGAGCGCGAGCAGCCACGCGGCGGTGGCGTTGATGGTCATCGAGGTGTTCATCTCGCCGAGCGGGATCGAGCCTCAAACAGCTTGCGCATGTCGCCGATATGCGAGATCGGCACGCCGACCTTGCCGACTTCGCCTTTGGCAAGCGGATGATCGCTGTCGTAGCCGGTCTGGGTCGGCAGATCGAACGCGACCGAAAGCCCGGTCTGCCCCTTGCTCAGATTCTTGCGGTAAAGCTCGTTCGACGCCTTTGCGGTCGAGTGCCCCGCATAGGTCCGGAATATCCAAGGCTTGGTGCGTAGAGGCTTGGTGCGTGGTGTTCTAGTGTGGCGCGGCTCTTCGCCCATCGGTGTTCCAGAATCCTGAACGACAAGTTCTTTGCACGCATTCCGGCGTCATTACTGTGACGCGGATTTTGTTGCGACGCAACACGCGCGCTTTGCCGTTCACCAAGCCTTTGATGAAAAGCCGTTTGGATCAGCCGCGCAACCTGGTCGCTTAGTCTTACTGAGTCACAAAATCCGGGGCGCTCGTTTGCGTGCCCTCGCCCCTTGCGGGAGAGGGCTGCTCGGCGCTTCAACGACAAGGGTGGGTGAGGGGTCTGGGCCGCAACCCCTCACCGATTCCCCCTCCCCACCCTCCCCCGCAAGCGGGGGAGGGTGGGGAGGGGGCGTCCGGCGACGCCCTCTCCCGCAAGGGGCGAGGGCACAGCTGGCAGCGCCGAGTTTTCGACGCGGTAGTATTAGTCTAGTACTGACCGTTCAGCAGGTAGTACTGGGTCTGCGGGTAAACCTGCTGGGCATAGCCGGGCTGCACGTAGCCCGGCTGTTGCACATAATAATAGACTTGCTGTCCGTAGGTCGGCGGCATCACGTAATAATATCGCGGCGCGTAGATACCGGCCTGGCGGGAATAATACGGCCGCGCGTATGCCGGCGGCGCGGGCCGTTGCCGGTAATAGGACGCGGGCAGTTGCGCCGACGGCCGGACCGCGGGCGGCAGCGCGTAAGGCTGGCGATGGTAGGCGGACGCCCGCGGTTCGCTGACCACCGGCGCTTCCGCTTCGTTCGTTTCCGCTGCGTCCGTTTCCGCGGCCTTCGTTTCCGCTGCGTCCGTTTCCGCTGCCTTCGTTTCCGGCGCCGTCGCTTCCAGCGGTTCGCTCTCGGCCGGCGGCTCGGCGGCCGCGGTCTCGAGGCTCGAACCGGCGTGGCGGCTTCCGTTATTCGCCGGCCGGTGCGGTTGTGCGTCGGCGGCGTGCGGCTGCGGCTGCTCGGTGGCGACCGGCTGCGGTGTCGGCTCCAGCTGTTCGAAGCTGGCGGGCCGCGGCTGTTCGTTGAGTGCGGTGACGAGCGCCGAAGCGGCCTGCCGCCGTCCGGAGATCGCCGGCTCGTGCGCTTGCCGGTCGGCCGCGTGCGACAGCGGCACCGGCTCCGCCGGAGGTGTCACCGCCGCCAGCGCCGCGAGCTGCATGGCGGCGAGGCGGCGCTGCCACTTGGCGCCGGGCATGGCAAAGGTCGGCGTCGGTATCAGATCTTGAAACGCCAAAGTCTGCGGCGGCTGCAACGCCGCGGCTTCCTTGATGTGATCCGCCGCCGCGTTGTCGTAAGGCTGCGCCTGATCGCTGCTGCGGTGGGTCAGCGCTTCGCGGGTCAGCGGCGCGTTGGCGGCGGCCAGGATGGGAAGGCCCAGCTTGGCCATAGCCTGCTGTGTCGGCGTCGTGCCGGTGATGATGACGGTGGTATTCGCCATCTTCTCCATCTTCACCAGGTTGAACAGGATCGCGGCGTTCGGCGGCGCCAGCCGCACGCAGCCGTGCGAGGCCGGATTGCCGAGGTGGGTGATGCTGGCAAAGCCGTGCGTGGCGTGGCCGTGCATGTCGAAGAAGATGGTGTTCGGCATCGGCGCGCCGTCCCACTCCTGCGAGTGGTGGTCGGCGTCCATGCGGTTGGGGTGGAACGTGCCGCTCGGTGTGTCGCGGCCGATCATGCCGGTCGACACCGGCCAGACATAGAGCACCTGCCGGTCGACCGTGACCGTCATGGTTTGCGTTTCCTTATCGATACGCACCACGATTTCGGCGGCAGCGGGCCGCACAAATGCCGTCGCCAGCGCCCCGGCAATCAGCGAGGCCCCGAACAACGCTCCACAACGCATGACTTCACCCGATGGAATTGGTTACGACGATGCCGTCTGTAGCCCAACATAATTAACGCACATCCATATGACGAGGATCAAGCGCGAGAGTTCCGCCGAACGCCGCCGCAATTTCACAAAATAGTTAGTCAATACCGCAATACCGCACGCCCCGCGGCCCGCCCTCCATCCCGCCCTGCGAAGCGTGGAAGGGGGACCGCGCGCGCGCCCTCGAAGGATGCACGGCCCCGCCGCACTCGAGCCTCATCGCCCTTCGACCGGCAATCGGCGCCTCCGCCGCTCCGCGCACCTCGCGGGTGACGGGAAAGCGGTACGCGTTCCCGCGACGCGATCCGCGCCCGAGTTTTGCATACGGTACGAACTGTAGCCCGGATGAAGCGAAGCGAAATCCGGGAACGGCGTAGCAGCTTGAGTGCTGCTCCCCGGATTACGCTGCGCTTCATCCGGGCTACGACAACAAAGAAAAAAGGAAGCGGAACGCCGACAGACGTGTTCAGCCAACCTCCGCGCCTTCGGGCGCGGCGCGCGCCCTTGTCTCTTTTCCCTCTCCCGCTTGCGGGGGAGGGTAGGGAGGGGCGCGGCGCGTGCACCGCAGCAAGTGTACGCAAGTCTGCGCACACAAAATCTGCTACACGCGCTCGCCTATCGGCGTTCCACCACGGCTCTTACCGTCAGGGCTTTCGGCCCTTGGGCGCAACTCCAGGCCAGGCTTCCTGGGACGTGGCAGGACGTTCGATCCTGTAAGCTCGCTCCAACCGGGGAGCGAAGACCTCGCGCTCTTACACGGGCGTTACCCGCGCCCGCCTGTCCCAGTCCAGGGAACGCACCTCCCGGACCGGTCGTAGTGCCGGTCAGCATGATGCCCGAAGCTGCCCGGGTGCGGAGTGTATCGTTCCGCGCGCGGGCACCGCACTCGCTCCACCTTCAGGAGTACCCTCGGCCGAAGGCGTCCTCGATGAGCGAGATTCGCTACATCAGGTACCTGAAATAGGGACAAATGTCAACAGCAAAATCTCCGTTATGGCGACGGGGGCTCTGCGCCCAACGCGGTCATCGCTTGGAAAAATTGGAGCGTCAGATATATCCCTCAAGTGGTTTTGACGAATCTTTCAACCGTCTTATACGCCTAGCGACATGAAGATTCCAAATATCTTAGAGAACAAGTTTCAAGGCGAACACAAACTCGGCTCGTTTGTGTCAACGTCGATCGCTCGGATAGACGGACATCTCAAAGCTAATCCGATCGTATTTTTCCTGAATATACCAACCACAGCATTTCCCACGTTGAGTCAACGCTACAAACCGCCGTCGACCTAGCAACGTGCGAAGCTCAAAATCTATTGACAGGCGCTGACGCTGCTTCGCTTGTTGTTGCAGTAGGACTTCACGATTTAGGAATGTATTTAACTCGCGACGGATTTGAAACCCTCATAGAGCTATTCGCGAAAGTTGGTGACGGCATGAAGGGATAAGGCGGCGTATCGTGGGGGTGCTTGACGCCTCCACTTCTCCACCGAAGGAGTGATACGCCGTGACCAAGACTAATGTTTTCCCACTCTCACAGCCAGGAACATTTGCCGACCCGCTGACCGAGGTATTGCGCAGTGGTGCGCGAGCGTTGCTGACGCAGGCCGTCGAGGCCGAAGTTGCGGCCTTGCTTAGTGGACATGCCGACAAGCTGACCGACGACGGTCGGGCGCGACTGGTGCGCCACGGTCATCTGCCCGAGCGCGAGATTATGACCGGCATCGGTGCAGTCGCGGTGCGCTGTCCGCGGGTGCGCGACCGCGTCGGCGAGGGCTCCGAGCGCATCCGCTTTTCATCGGCGGTTCTGCCGCCTTACGCGCGCCGGTCGAAAAGCCTCGAAGTGCTGATCCCGATCCTCTACCTCAAGGGTGTTTCCACTGGCGACTTCGAGGAGGCTCTGGTCGCGCTGTTCGGTAAGGACGCCGGCGGGCTCTCGGCTTCGACCGTCGCGCGGCTCAAGGACGCCTGGTCCGAGGAGCACGCGCGCTGGAGCAAACGCGATCTCTCAGCCAAGCGCTACGTCTACCTCTGGGTCGACGGCATCCACGTGCAGGCCAGGCTTGAGGATGCCGCGCAGTGTTTGCTGGTCATCATCGGCGCCACCCCCGAGGGCAAGAAGGAACTCGTCGGTCTCATCGACGGCGCGCGCGAAAGCGCGCAATCCTGGAGGGAGTTGCTCCTCGACCTGAAGCGGCGTGGACTTGCGATGCCGCCCGAGCTCGCGGTCGCCGATGGCGCCCTTGGCTTCTGGCAAGCGATCGAGGAAGTGTGGCCGGCAACCCGCGGTCAGCGCTGCTGGGTGCACAAGACCGCCAACGTCCTCAATAAGCTGCCGAAGAGCCAGCAACCGAAAGCTAAGAGGTCGCTGCAGGAGATCTGGATGGCCGAGACTAAAAAGGATGCACTTGCAGCTTTCGACGCTTTCGTCGAGACCTGGGGCGTCAAATACGAGAAGGCCGTCGAGTGCTTGATCAAAGATCGCGATGCCCTCTTGGCCTTCTACGACTTCCCCGCCGAACACTGGAAACATCTGCGCACAACCAACGTCATTGAAAGCTCGTTCGCAACAATCCGCCATCGCACGGCGCGCTCGAAGGGATGTCTCTCGAATAAGACCGCGCTCGCTATGATCTTCAAGCTCGCTGAGGCTGCCGAGAAAAGTTGGCGTCGTCTCAACGGTCACAATCAGTTGCCGAAAATCATCCTCGGTGTAAAGTTCGCCGACGGAATCGAGGTCGTCAGATCGCAAGATCAAGCCGCTGCCGCCTGACCCTCGTCACCAAGATTTAACGATAGCTCACCCTCATAGCGGCAGACAGTCAGTGGAAGGGAGTCCAATTTTTCGACAAAAAGCCTTGGAAGCATCTCTGGGAAGAATTCTACTCTGAAGCGACAAGGTTTGACGATCGCAAACTCAAAACGCTATTCGGAGATAATTATCGTCCCGTACGTGCGTTGCCAACGAAGGGCAATCCTTGGGAAGAATTCGATTTCCTTTTAGTCGGCGAATTTCTCAAACGACATCACCCGCGGCTACCGCAGCCTGACGACGGAAATTCAGCTCATTGGCGTTGCTTTTCCAGCAAAGAGTTCGAAAAAGTTTTTTGGACTTATGAGCGACCCTATCCCAACCTTGCCAGCAACGGCATTATAATATCCGGGGACACCTATTGGTGCTCAGTGGCTTGAAGATTGGGGTGGCCCACTCGTTCCGTTCGATCCAAGCAAAAGAAGAGCGCTCGAAAAGAACGCCTCAAGCCTCGCGGCCGAGTTCATTCGGATCAGGAAGGAAGCAAACTAAAGGACGATCAGCGAGAAGCAACAGGTCATTTCGCAATAGGGTGGGATGGCAAGCCGTATGCGCAACGCTTAATTCAGTGTCGCGAAATCCACGCTTTGCTTCCGCTTGATTGCCCGCGAAATAAACTGACGACGAATTGAGTGTTCCGATTGACGCAAGCCGAGAAAAGCAAGAGAGCGAACGACAGCACAATGAGCCTTCTCGTCAGAACATTTGCCGCGGCGTTGGGGATTTCAGCTTTGCTGACGCAAGCTTCCTATGCGCAGGAACAGTTCCCGATGTCCGACCGGCAGAAGGCCGAGATCGAAAGACACAAGGTGGATGAGAAGGCGACCGACGAGGCGTACAAGGCCATGCTCAAGCGCACGCAGGACGCCAAACCAAAGGCCGATCCGTGGGGCAATTTGCGGGCGGCCCCGGCCGGCGGCGGCAAGTAGCTGCGCGCGGGTGGAGGGATGCGCGGATGTGACCCGAACCGCCTAACTACTGATCCCGGTTTTCGTCACGCCTTGCCCGACTTGTGATACTTGTGAGGTGATGCGTTGGCTAGCGGAGGCGCCAATGGCCTACGAACGGATCGAGATCGACCCCGCGATCATGGGCGGCAAACCCGTGATTCTGAGGCACGCGCATTCCCGTTGAAACGATCCTGCGAAAACTCGGCGCGGGCATGAATTCGGCTGCGATTCTGGCCGATCACCCGCGGCTTACCCACGACGACATCCTGGCCGCTCAATCCTTTGCCGCCGAACCCCTCACCCAACGGTGCTAGCTCAACGTCCGGCGTCGCCCTCTCCCGCAAGGGGCGAGGGCAACACCCACGGTGCCCCGATTTCCTGACGCCCGCGCGCGTCGCCGCCTCGTGACGGTCAACGCGTCAACTTAAGCTCGCGCCCTCGCCCCCTGCGGGAGAGGGCTGCTCGGCGGTGCAACGACAAGAATGGGTGAGGGGTCGGCCCGCAACCCCTCACCCAACGGTGCTGGCTCAACCTCTAGCGTCGCCCTCTCCCGCAAGGGGCGAGGGCAACACCCGCGGCGCCCCGATTTCCTGACGCCCGCGCGCGTCACCGCTTCGTGACGGTCAAAGCATCAACTTAAGCCGATTTTGTTTGGTTTACGTACATCGCCGCGCTCTAACGTCGGCGGCGTCGCGGGCGGGGCGTCGCCGGATCGATCGCGCCCGCCGAAATCCATCAAAACGACGGACGATACCGGGAGGTTTGAGCCATGCTGAGTCGAAAACCCGTATACGGCGCGCTTGCGGCCGCGGCGATCGTGCTGGGTGCCGCCCCAATCGCCGATGCCTGCACCCGCGTGCTGTGGAACGACAACAAGCTCGCGGTCATCGTCGGGCGCACCATGGACTGGCCGGAATCGACCGATCCGATCCTCACGGCGTTTCCGCGCGGCATGAACCGCGACGGCGGCCGTGCCGCAGGCGCGATTGTGGTTGAGAAAAACCCGGCGAAGTGGACGTCCAAGTACGGCAGCATGGTGACGACGATCTACGGCATCGGCACCGCCGACGGCTTCAACGAGCGCGGGCTCGGCGCGCACATGCTTTATCTGACCGCGACCGATTTCGGCCCGCGCGATGCGGGCAAGCCCGGCGTGCAGGCCGGATTGTGGGCGCAGTACGCGCTCGACAACGCCGCGACCGTGAGCGAAGCGCTCGACATTCTGGATAAGGTCCAGGTGGTGATGGTCTCGGCGCGCGGCCACGACGCCAACGTCCATCTGGCGCTGGAGGATGCCAGCGGCGATTCCGCCATCATCGAATATATCGGCGGCAAGCCGGTGATTCATCACGGCCGCCAGTTCACCATCATGACCAACGATCCGACCTATGACCAGCAGCTCGCGCTGCTGAAGACGCTCGACTTCTCGCATCCGTCGAGCGACATGCCGCTGCCGGGCAACGTCAATCCCCGCGACCGCTTCCAGCGCGCCGACTATTTCCTGTCGATGCTGCCGGCGCCCAAGGACGAGCGCGAAGCCATCGCCGGCATGTTTGCCATCGCCCGCAACGTCTCGGTGCCGTTCGGCGCGCCGTACAAGAATTTCGGCATCTACAACACCGAATACCGCACGGTGATGAACCTCACCGACAAGCGCTATTACTTCGAGCTCGCCACCGCGCCGAACGTGATCTGGGCCGATCTCCTCAAGCTCAATCTTGCCCCCGGCTCGCCGGCGATGATCCTGAACCCGAACGACATCGCGCTGTCGGGCAACGTCACCGACAAGTTCAAGCCGGCGAAGGCGGCGTTCTGAACGCGCTCTCCGACGTCGTCACCACCGGGCTTGACCCGGTGGTCCATGCTGACATGCAATAAGCCAAACTGAGCGGCTGAATACGCAAGCCGGCAATCTGCATGGATTGCCGGGTCAAGCCCGGCAATGACGGTTTAGAGTCCTACCCTTGCTTGTCTGAGGCCTGCGGAACTTGCTTCCCGCCGGTGAGCGCTTATCCTTAGGGCGTTGGATAGGAGCGCCGACGTGAAGATCAAAGTGGTGGTGCACGACGCCGAAGAAGGCGGATTCTGGGCCGAGGTTCCGGCCATTCCGGGTTGCGCGACGCGGGGCGAGACGATGGACGAACTGTTGCGCAACATACATGAGGCGATCGAGGGCTGCCTGTCGGTCGATGTCATTTGCCGAATGACATTCAGCGAAATTGGGTCTCAATCCCAGCGATAGGCGCGCGCGGTTTTGCGGCCTTCGCCGGCGAGAATGAGCGCCCAGAACAGTTTGTACTTCGAGTTCGGCGCGTAGGCGGCGGCGATGCCGATGCGGGTGACGCTCTTGTTGAGCATGTTGGCGCGGTGCGGCGGCGAATCGCGCCAGCCGGAAAACGCTTCAGCCAAAGTGTGGTAGCCGGCGGAAATGTTCTCGACCGCGACGGTGCCGGAAAACGGCGAATTGCGGATCCGGTCCTGGAACGGGCGGCCGATGTCGTGATCCATCTTGTCGTGCGCGGCCATGGCGCGGGCCTGTTCGCCCGCCATCCGCATCAGCTCGGGATCGACGCTGACCGGGCCAAGCCCGTTGTTGCTGCGATAGCCGGAGATCATCGAGGCGGCGGCGGCGGGGTCGATCGCGGTGTCGGGCTTTGACAGGTCTTGATAGAACGTCGGCTCGGCCGGCGGCGGCGCGTCCTTGCTGCAGCCGGCGAGGGTCGGCGATGCGCGGCGCAGATGAGAAGCGGGGAGGCGAAACGCTTCATCCTGCCCCGCGCAGCGGGGAAGGGGGACCGCCCGAAGGGCGGTGGAAGGGGCGTCGGCGGCGAGGCGAACGTCCTCACTGCACGCCCCCTCCACCATGCGAGTCGCATGGTCCGCCACTTCGCCGGCCGCTGCGCTTCGCTTCGCGGGGGCGGATAGATGCGCGCGGCGCGAGCAAGTCATTCACGTCCCGATCCAGCGATCACTTGCCCGATCGCCTTCTCGTACGGATAGATGACCTCGCCGCTCTTGAGGTCCGGCGGATAGACCACGATTTCGGTTTTCAGATCGCGGAATTCGTCGGCGCTGTTGCTCTTGATGTTCTGGAACTGCGCGGCGAGCATGCGCTCTTCGGCCCATTCGCCGTCCGGGCCGAAGCGGAGATTGCCGACCACGGTGTCGAACGCGGACTTGTGAATGTAGGCGGCGAGCACGTCGTCCTTGAGGCTCTTGGTCGCGGCGACCGCTTCGCCGAGCACTTGCAGGTCGGCATACGCCATCACCGGAAAGTAAGCCATGGCGTCGGCGCCGGCGGCCTTGGCGCGCTCCTGATATTTGCCGAGGAATTCGACCGCGGCCGCCGTTTTCAGCGGGCCGACCGGCAGCCAGGTTTCGAAATTGACAATGCCGTTGAGCAGCGGCCCGAGCTGGACCTTCAGCGCGGTCGATTGCAGGCCGACCATCGCGCCGCCCCACATTTTCGGTTTGAAGCCGATTTCGTGCACCGCCTTGATGATGCCGACGGTGTCGAGCGGATAGGAGCAGACCACGAAGAGATCGGGGTTGGCCGCCTGGACCGCGCGCACGATCGGCGCGAAGTCGACCGTCGCCGGCGGATAGTTCTTGTCGTAGACGATCTTGAAGCCGGACGCCTTGGCGTTGGCGCGCGCGCCTTCGCAGGTGTTGTGGCCGAACTCGGCGTCGGCGTAAGCAAGCGCAATGGTCTGCGGCCTGGGAGTTTGCGCTTCCGCCACCTTGAAGAAGCCGTGGGTGAAGGCAGGCTTGGTGGCCGGGCCGTTCGGCACCATGGCGAAATACATCGGGTAGTGGAATTCATCGTTGATCGCGGTGCCGGAGAGGCCGATCAAGAGCTTCTTGCGCTCGATCGCGATCGGCATCGCGGCGGCGATCTGGGTCGAGGCATAGCCGGAGACGATCAGGTCGACTTTGTCGACGTCAAGGAGCTTGGTGTAGATGCCGGGCACCTGCGCCGGATTGCTCTGATCGTCGTAATAAACGAGCTTGACCGGACGGCCGAGCAGGCCGCCGCGGGCATTGGTGTCGTCCTCCCAGATTTGCATCCCGAGCAGCGCCATTTTGCCGTTGTTGGCGAGCTTGCCGGTGAGCGACATGCCGAGACCGATTTTGATCGGATCTTCGGCGCACGCGGGAACTGCCGCGAAAATGAGCAGCGCAGCAGCGGCCGCATAGGCCGCGGCCGCGCTTAGCCGATACGATTGCAAAGGCATAAAGTGACTTCCTCTCCCTGGCGCCAAGGTAGCAGCTTGTTCCAACAGCGCTATCTTAGCTATTCATCCGCGTTTTGACGCGGCCCTTAGCCGCATTGAGCTTTGATCCCGTTCAAAGCTGCAATGTCCGAATGTCATAGGCTTGTATCAATCGCGGATGTAAAGTGTCGACCATGCCTGCATCCTCCACCTCACGCTTCGATTGTCCCAAGTGCGGCACGCCGTATACGCTGCTTCGCGTCGAGGCCGACGCGACCTCGGAAGACAGCGAAATCGCCTGCACCGTCTGCGGCGAACCGCTGCGCGCACGCGAGGATCAATTCGTCCTCAAATATTTTCTGATGCGCCGCAACGGCACGCGCGAAAGCGCCCGTTATAGCGTGGTGTGACCGGCTTGACGTTTGCGGTGAGCGCCCGCTGCGCCACCAGCGCGAGCACGATCAATGCCGCGCGCGAGGCCGACCTGCGTTTTCACGTAAGGGAACGCGAGGATCAGCGCGCCGGCAATCGGCAGCCCGACGATTTCGCTTAAGGCGAAGCCGCGCGTGAGCGCCAGCCGCAGCAGGAACGCGACGGCGACGGCAAGCACGACGAAGTCGTAGATGTAGAGATACGGCGTGGCGATGAGCGCGCCGGCGGCGAGCGCCGCGGCTTTTAGCTCGTAAGCCGCGCGGCTTCGCCACAGCACGACGAGACCCGCGGCCAGCGCGAGCGCGCCGACTCGCCTGCACCGTCCAGGCCGAGCGCTTCGCCGCCGCCATGAGCGCGAACCAAGCCAAACAGGCTTTGCAGCCGCGCGAAATCCGCGCCGCCTTCGCCGAGCACGATGCGGCTGGTCAGCGGCGTCGCATGCGCGAACGCTTCCCAGGTCGCGGTGCCGAATGCGAGCCACGACAGCCCAGCGAGCGCGACTGCGACGATAGCGGCGATGATGAGCGTGCGCCAGCGCCGGTCGGCGATCAGCACGATCGGAAACAGCAAACCGAAGTGTGGCTTGTAGCACAGCAGCCCGAGGCAAATTCCGGCGAGCGCCGGCCGACGCTCCAGCAGCCCGAGCGTGCCGCCGATCAGCGCCGCGGTGAGGAAGCCGTTCTGTGCCGGCGGTGATGTTCCACAGCGCCGCCGGAAATCCGAGCGCGACGAAGACGCCGGCGCGTCCGCCGAGAATGCTTCGAAGCGTTGCCGCGTACGCCGCGAGCGTGGCCGCGAGCCAAAGCACTAACGCAACCAGATACGGCAGCATCGCCAGCGCCGCGGCGACGAACAAAAATGTCGGCGGATAGTGCCAGCCGTAATAGTTCGCGAAAGCGTGGCCGACGGCGTGCTCCTCGGCGGCCTTGTGCTTTGGCCAGTCGTAAGCGGCGGCCGGATCGCCGCTCGAGCGTGAGCCGTCCCGCCGCCCAGACGTTGACGAAGTCGTTGGCGATCGGCCGGCCTTGTTTGTCGGCGAGGAAATTGCCGTCGAGATAGGCGCCGCCGAGCAGGACGAGATAGGCGAGCGTCAGCATCAGCCCGATCAAAGCGACGATGCGCGCGGCTGCTTTCTCCGCCGGTTTCCGTCGCGGCGGAAAGATCGGCGCGCGCGTGGCTTGCCGCTCATGCGGCGGCGCTCTGACGGACGAACACACGGCGGGCGATCAGCGCCGCGACGATCAGCACTGCGGCGAAACCGACCGGCGCCTTCACGAACGGGAAAATCAGGATCAGCAGGCAGGCAATACCAATGCCGGCCATTTCGTGCGGCAGGAATCCGCGCGTGCGGCCGAGGCGGAACAGAAAAGCGAGCGGCACCGCCAGCACCACGAGGTCATATGTATAAAGATACGGCGTCGCCAGCATGGCGCCGGCGCCGAGCGCGGCGGCCTTGATTTCGTAGGCGGCGCGGCTTCGCCACAGCACCGCGATCGCCGCCGCCGCGATCAGCGCCACCGTGGCCTGCACGCTCCACGCCAGCGCCTCACTGCCGCCGAGCGTGCGGGTCAGCCCGAAAGCGGTTTGCAGCTTGCTCCAGTCGGCAAAGCCCTGGGACAGGAACGCCTGCGAGGTGTGGCCGATATTGGCGACGAACGCCTGCCAGGCATCGCTGCCGAAGGCGAGCCACGACGCAGCGGCCATCAACGCTGCAACCATCGCGGCGGTGAAAAATGTCCGCCAATAGCCGCCCGCGATCAGCGCGATCGGAAACAGCAAACCGAGATGCGGCTTGTAGGTGAGCAGTCCGAGCAACACGCCGGCCCAGATCGGCTGGCGTTCCAGCAGAACCAGCGCGCCGCCGATCAGGCCCGCGGTCAGAAATCCATTCTGGCCGACAATGAAATTCGACAGCACGGCGGGAAACGCCGCGGCGAGCAAATAACCGATGCGGTCGCCGATAATCGCGCGGATGGCGGCGAGATAGGCCGGGAAGGTGGCGAAGACCCAGAAGACATAGGCGATCGCGTAAGGCAGCAGCGACAACGCCGCGGCGACAAACAAAAACGTCGGCGGATAGTGCCAGCCGAAATAGCCGTCGAACGGATGGCCGATGGCGGTCTCTTCGACGAGTTTGTGCGCCGGCCAGTCGTAGACGGAGGCGGCGTGGCCCGCGAGCACCATGCGCCCGGCAGCCCAGACATTGACGAAGTCCGACGGCACGCCGCTGCCGTCCGGCGCCACCAGCCAGATGCCTTGCAGATAGGCGGTTAGGAGATAGGTCGCGTGCGCGACCACGAGCGCGAAGCAGATAAGCTCGACCGGCCGGGCCAGCCGGGCGCCGGCGCCGTGCGCGGAAGACATTTCATATAGCGCCATCGCCGGCCGCGCCTCGCGTGATATCGCGGCGAAGCTATGCCGGGCGGCCTTGAGGAACCCTTAAATGCGGCTCCGGCGGCGGTGACAGTACGCTAGCGCCGCACCAGCCGCAGAATGATCAGCAGGATCACCGCGCCGATGAAGGCATCGATAATCGCGGCGATAAAGCCGCCACCGATGTAAATTCCGAGCCGGGGCAGGAGCCAGCCGGCGATCACGGCGCCGATGATGCCGACAATGATGTCGCCGATCAGCCCATAGCCGCTGCCCTTGACGACCTGGCCGGCAAGCCAGCCGGCGATCGCGCCGACAATCAGCCAAATAATAATGGTTTCCACCCGCATGAATTTCCCCTGTGCGCCGCCCTAGCAGGGACCATCCCTGTTTCGCTATCGCGTGTCGTGACTTTAGCGGCACGCCGGCTCCGGTGTCAGCAGCGCCGAACCCCCGAAGTGCTTATTGCGCCGCAACATCAACTGCGGCACACTACGGTCGAAAGCGAATTCAGCGAGCTCGACCGGAGCACATCATGGCCGTCGCGCAGAAGAAACCATCGGCTGCGGCGCTGAAAGACCTCTACGCCATCGGCGAAATTCCGCCGCTCGGTCACGTGCCGGCGACCATGCACGCCTGGGCGATCCGCAAGGAGCGTCACGGTCCGCCGGAAAAATCCATGCAGCAGGAAGTGCTGCCGACCTGGCCGATCGGCGACGATGAGGCGCTGGTCTACGTCATGGCCGGCGGCGTCAACTACAACGGCGTCTGGGCCGGGCTTGGCATTCCGGTGTCGCCGCTCGACGGGCACAAAAATCCGTTTCACATCGCCGGCTCGGATGCGTCCGGCGTGGTGTGGGCCGTCGGCTCCAAAGTCAAACGCTGGAAAGTCGGCGACGAAGTGATCGTCCACTGCAATCAGGACGACGGCGACGATGAAGATTGCAATGGCGGCGATCCGCTGCTCTCGCCGTCGCAGCGCATCTGGGGCTACGAGACGCCGGACGGTTCGTTCGCGCAATTCTGCCGCGTGCAGTCGCGCCAGCTGATGCAGAAGCCGGCGCATCTGACCTGGGAAGAGGCGGCGTGCTACACGCTCACGCTCGCCACCGCCTACCGCATGCTGTTCGGCCATCCGCCGCACATCCTCAAGCCCGGCGACAACGTCCTGGTCTGGGGCGCCTCCGGCGGCCTCGGCGTGTTCGGCGTGCAGCTCGTCGCCGCCTCGGGCGCCAACGCCATCGGCATTGTCTCCGACGAGTCGAAATCCGAATACGTGTTCAATCTCGGCGCCAAGGGCGTGATCAATCGCAGCGAGTTCAAATGCTGGGGCGCAGATGCCGAAAGTCGGCACGCCCGAATACGACGTCTGGACCAAAGAGGCGCGCCGCTTCGGCAAGGCGATCTGGGACATCACCGGCAAGCGCGACGTCGACATCGTGTTCGAGCATCCGGGCGAAGCGACCTTCCCGGTCTCCTGTCTGGTGGTCAAGCGCGGCGGCATGGTGGTGTTCTGCGCCGGCACGTCCGGCTACAACATCACCTTCGACGCGCGCTATGTCTGGATGCGGCAGAAGCGGGTGCAGGGCTCGCACTTCGCCCACCTGAAACAGGCCAGCGCCGCCAACCGGTTCGTCATCGACCGCCGCATCGATCCGTGCATGAGCGACGTGTTTCCGTGGGAGAAGATCCCGCACGCGCACGAACTGATGCGCACCAACCGGCACAAGCCGGGCAACATGGCGGTGCTGGTCAACGCGCCGCGCCCCGGCCTGCGGAATTTCGACGACGCGCTTGAGGCGGCGTCGACTGCCGCAGTTGAACCGCGAGTCGGGGCGGGGATAGCGGCAACCGTCATTGCGACTGATGCGCAGCGATGGCACTGTCGCGGCGCTTGTGGGTAAGCGCCGGGGAATTGCATGGCAGTCGTGTTAATTGTCGAGGACGAGGCGCAGAGTACTCGTACTGGCGGAATCGTATCTGCAAGAACACGGACATCAGACATTCTCGGCCAGCACTCTTGCCGAGGCATCAGCTGTTCTTGAACGCCCCGACAAGATCGATGTCCTGTTCACCGACATAGGACTGCGGGACGATCAGCAGGCCGGTCTCGAACTGGCAAAATTAGCGGCAGAACGTCGCCCCGGCCTGAAGGTACTTTATGCGACCGGCCAGACAGTGACGGACGGAATGAAGGCGCTTTTCGTCGACAAATCGGCGATGCTGGCGAAGCCCTACACAGTCGAGCAGCTGCTCACGAGCTTTTCCATGCTCGGCGTCAATCATCCGCCGCGAAGCTAGGGCGCGTACTCACTAAATCGAGCTTAATTGGTGCTGGCGTACGCGATGTCCAGTATGCCCCCTAATAGCAACCAAATGCTGCAGCGCAGGGAAATGTCGCGAAGGGCCAAAGGCCGACACGCCGCCGGCGAGAATCGCCCGACCCAAAGCCATCACAGATCGGCCACCGCGAAATAGGTGGAAAAACCGGGGCCGAACGCCGCGAGCAAATGTGGACCGCGCGCACCGGCATTCACCGCTTGCTCAAGTACGAATATGGCGGTCGCTGAAGACATGTTGCCATAGCGTCGCAACACCTCCCACGAATGTTCGAGTTGGCTGTGTTGAAGTCCGAGCACCTTTTCCGCCGTCTCAACAATCCCGCGGCTGGCCGGATGGAATAGGAACCCGTTAAAGTCCGACAGACAGAAACCGTTCTGGTCGAGAAAGTCCATGCACGGCCGGCGCCAGCGTTTTGCGCATATGCGACCGCAATTCCGGGGTCAGCACGACACTGACGCCATCATTTTTGATGTCCCATCCCAGGATGTGTTCAGTCTCGGGCCAGGACCGTTCGCCAACGGCGAGAATGCGCGGATTTCCGCAGGCGCGGTCTTTCGTATTGCGCAGCAGGACGCCGGCCGCGCCGTCGCCGAACAGTGCTCCAGAAATAAACGTCGCGGGGCTTGGATCGTTGATGCGTAAACTGAGACTGGACAGGTCAACGGTGAGGAACAGCACGTGCGCACCCTCGGTCGCATGCGTCAAGCGCGTCGCGCGCGCAAGACCGGCGACGCCGCCGCCGCAGCCAAACCCGAAAATTGGCAGCCGTTCGATCGTCGGCGCGAGCTTGAGCCGGTTGAACAGCTTGGCGTCAAGGCTTGGAATGGCGAGTCCCGTCGATGTATTGACGACGAGCATGTCGATAGCGTCGAGATCAATGTCCGCTGCTTCCACTGTCTTGAGCGTCACCTCCTCGAGAAGATCGAGCGCATGTTTCTGGAATGAGGCGGTACGCTCTTCCCATGTATGCGGTTTGAGATACCAGTCGGTCGGTTCGCAATGGTAGCGCAGCTCGATGCCGGCGTTGTCGTAAAGCGACCACAACGCTTCAAGATGCGGAGCGAGCGCTCGGGCACGCTCGGCCGCTTCCGCTTGACTGATTTGAAAGGACGGATGGGCCGTTGCAACTGACATAATTGCTACATCAAATCCGCCCGCGGGCGCGCTGCGGCTCGCCGTATGCCACAGTGGGAGCTTTGAGGGGACGAAAGACGTCGTGTCGGTCATCGCGAGGTTCCCCTGCTGAAAGTCGCTATGTGTCTTCGTCGCGGGATCGCGCCGCCAGGTTCAGGGAATTGCGCGTTTTTGCTGATTGCAGTAACATTCGGTCGCATTCAGCGATCAGCGAGTCGCCGCAGACTTGGCGTGTTCGGCTTCCCCATGCCGAGATGGGTTGTTTGGCTCGCTGGTGATGCGCGTTGGCGTCAGCGACCTAGCGGCCGATAAACAGCCCAGCTCATTAGCGGAAATTCGAAATGGCGTTAGTCGCTTCGGTCTCGCGCCAAACGACGACTCCCCATTGGCAAGCTCGAAATACGCAGCATCTCGCTGTCCTCGAAAAGCGAAGGATCGCGGAGATAGTTGAGGAACATGTTGGTTGCGTCGTCGCCCCAAAAAAGGTTGCCGCCAGCAACGAAGCTGGGAACGCCGAATACGCCTGCGGCAATCGCTTCGTCAGTATATTCTTTCAGTTGTTCCTTGATGCGCGGCTCCGATATCCGCTTATATGCGTCGGGAATTCCTAGCGACGCTCCTAGTCCTGTTATCGAGGCTTCATCCTCCAGGTTTCGCCCCTCACCGTAGATGAAGTTAAAAATTCCGCGAACAACTTCAGGAGTTGAGCCGCCGAGTAGAGCCAGCCTAAGTGGAGGCAGAGGATTGAAAGGGTGAACCGGAGGCATGGTGAACGGCATCCCGCGCTGGTTCGCCTGCCATCTGAAAAAGCGATAGACAAACTGTCGCTTGGGCGGAATTTCTGCCGGCCCCATATGTCCCCAGTGATTAAGCAGAGCGGAAAACACGACGGGCTTGAGCGCAATCTCCAGATCCTGCGGCAGATCTTTAAACCTACCGAGCTGAAGGTAGGAGAATGGGGAAATGAAGTCGAAGTACCATGCCGCCTTATTCATTGGCTGGCTCGTCTCTACCAAACTCTTGAGAATCGCCCGCCGCGAATTGAGACCCTTGTCGTATGAAGCGCGACGCGCTCGGGGCGGCCTTCTGACCAGCGATACTCGATCGCGACCGTGCGACCGTCGACCCAGCCCAATTCGCGTAGTCGCTCCACGAAAGCAGAAAGCCATGCAACAGATACTGAGGGGGCTGAGCCCAAGAACCCGATGGTCGGCAGTTTGCCCGCCCGCTGTGCCCGCGCGGCGAGCGGCCAGGCGACTGCCGCTCCGACGAATTCGCACCGCCTCATTGCCCCCCAAGGCTCAGGACAGGGCATTGCACGAACTAGACTAGCACACGCGGCAGTCGCTGAGCCACCGATAGGTTGAGTGACCCGCCGACGTCTCTGTTGGGTCATTCGCTTCAGATCGACGATGCCCGAATGTCGGCTTGACCTCCAACTACGGAAGTATCGCCGCACCACGACAAACGTCGAAACGGGCCATAACCGGTCGTGAGCACATGCAGCAAACGGCATTGCTATTCGATCACTTTGTCGGCGCGAAGCAGAAATGCTTCTGACATTCTGAGCCCGAGCGCCTTCGCGGTCTTGAGGTTGACGACCAGATCGAACTTGGTCGGCTGCAGGACCGGCAAATCGGCGGGTTTGGTGCCGCGCAAGAGCTTTACAAGCTGCTGGGCCATTAGCTGGCGAAAGGCTTGGTCGACCCGCGGGCCATAGGCAACAAAGCCGCCTTCCTCTGCTGTCTCCGGCCATTGATGCATAGCCGGCAGGCGGAGCGCGGCGACACGCTGGATTACAATCTGGCGGTTGGCGTAGAAGACGGGTGACGCCAAAACGTTCAGCGCTTCGGCGCCCGAGGCCTTCGCCGCCTCAATGGCTGCCGGAATCTCCTCGGCTCTGGCGATCCGATGAATCGCAAGCTCGACGCTGCGCCCGCGGGCGGCGTCCTGCAATCCTTGAAGCTGCGGCGCCTTGGTCGTGTTGGTGTCGGCCAGGGCCGCCATCCGACGAAGTCCTGGCATTGCTTCGATCAGGATTTCCTGTCGTTTGCCGTCAAGTTCGGTCGCGAGGATGGTGATACCGGTCGTATTGCCGCCCGGCCGGGCCAGAGACTTCACCAGTCCTGACCCGACCATATCTTCAGTAGCGCCGAGGATCGGAATCGTTGTCGTTGCGTGCTGGGCCGCGCGAATCGCCAAATCTCCGATGACCACAATGACGTCGACCCGAGCTTTGACGAGTTCCGCCACGAGCGCCGGAATCATATCAATGCGAGGTCCATATGCGCGCCAATCGATGGTGAGGTTTTGGCCCTCGATGAAGCCAAGCCGCCGAAGTTCTTCGAACATTGCAACGGCGAACGGCGCATTTCGTGAACTACCGGTCACACCGCCGATGCGATAGGTCCGCCCAGCCTCCTGCGCGCGCCCAGCGTGCGGCCACGCCAGTGCTGCGCCACTGGCAAGCGTGATGAAATCGCGCCGCCTCATTGCCTCCCGCAAAGGCTCAGGACAGGGCATCGTACCCGGTCAAACTAGCACCCTAGAAGGTGTCAAGTAAGGGATGAGAGAAGCGACTGACCATATCGCCTTTGGGTCTTGGTTGTGTCGAAACGCTTTGATGGAAGTGTCGAAGCAGCACGATCGGGTTGCGCTAAGCGAACTTTGTGTCGAGGTTGGCTAGGCCTTCATCGCGGCCATGAGCGGCCGAGACGCTTACCTTGCGGCTGCGTTGGCGGTCTTGTCTCACCATCTAGCTTGTCGAAGTCAGTGCCATTTTGGCTGCTTTGGACTATCGTTCATTGTAACGGTCGGGGGAATTGACGATGATTGGAGGAAACGCAATGAACAAGCAAGTCGCGGAATTTATTGGAACCTTCGCTTTGGTGTTCTTCGGCTGCGGGGCGGCGGTCGTCGGAGGCATGGGTTCGGGGCCGACGGCGGTCAACCTGCTCGGCATAGCGAGCGCCTTCGGCTTCGCCATTGTCGCCATGGCCTACGGCATCGGGCCGATCTCCGGCTGCCACGTCAATCCGGCGGTGAGCTTCGGCGTCTTCGTTGCCGGCCGCATGAGCGCGGGCGAAATGATAGGCTACTGGATCGCCCAGGTGCTCGGAGCGATCCTCGGCGCGGCCGTGCTCTACCTCATCCTGTCGGGCAAGGCGCAGGGGTGGACCGGTGGCCTCGGCCAGAACGGCTGGGGCGCAGGCTATCTCGGCGAGTACAATATGGTCTCGGCCTTCGTGTTCGAAGTGGTCGGCACGTTCCTTTTCCTTGTTTGCATTCTCGGCGTCACGCATCCCTTCGCGCCAACCGGGTTCGCGGGCCTTGCGATCGGCCTGACCTTGGTGGTGATCCACCTTGTCGGCATCAACATCACCGGCACCTCGGTCAATCCCGCCCGTTCGATTGGCCCGGCGTTGATCGGCGTGGCGAGGAAGCCGGAGGCCGTCACGCAATTGTGGCTCTTCATCATCGCGCCGCTGATCGGCGCTGGTGCGGCGGGGTTCCTGTTCAAGGAAGGCGCGCTGCTTGACGCGAAGAAGTAAACCACGGCCATGGACTTGGGACGTCTGGACCGGTCGTTGCGCGGCCCGTTGGCGGCGAGCGCGCAAGCGCGGATGTTGCTCAGCTCCTGCGGTTTTTCAGCAGCGCCGAAGCCGCGGCTCTCGCGGCCTCGCCGCTTGCTCGCCGGCCCGCTCGCGATCATGACCGATGTCGCCTTCTGGTCATCTTCGACCGATTGGCGATGTCTGCGCGACGTCCGTTCTCCCCCCGGCTCCAGACGTATTGCTGTCTCGCAGCAAACGACGTTCCGGGCCAACAGCAGACTCCCAACCAAATCCCGACCAGAAAATCTGCTGCTTTTATCTCGCCTTAGAGGCAAGCCAAGAGCGACCGAGAAGGATTGACAGGACAGCGTGAAGCGCAACCGCTGGCCATAGTAAGATGCTGGTCAAGCCAAGTGCCAATCCGAGGTAAGCAAGATAGAGCGTGACGACTGTGCTGTAGGTCAACATGCCAATGAGCGCCTGACCCGGCCAGCAAGCAATCCCTAACGCAATCAGGGCGATGCCGGCCACGCGCGCAACCGGTATGGCAATGCCGGTAAGTTCCTCACCCAACAACAACAACCCGACCAGTGAGGGAACAATCAATAAAGCCAATCCGGTAGCGGCTTCGGCAACAGCGGCGAAAATCAGCGCCTTATTTATTGTTCCCATTTTCAATTAATCGTTCGCATCTCACTCGGTCTCTTTCGCGCGCGTGTCCAAGACCGACGTGCCACGATCACCTCCAAGAGATTAGAAGTGGCTTCATGCTTCCCGTAGAGCTACTCCGCTCGCTCAGTGCTTCGTGCTCGCGTCCTGCCACGGCTGGAGCTTGAAGGTCAGCTTGTCGATCTTGCCGGTGAACTTGAATGGAACGTCGTAACGATATTCCAGTAGCGCGACCCCGGTGCGGGTGTCCTCGCCGACATCGAAGGTTTCGTCTTCCGGGAAGGTGATCGGGGTGGTGTGGTCCATGGAATTTCTGGCCACTTCCTTGCCGTCCACGGAGAGCACACCCGTACCCCCCTTGCCCAAACCTGGACTGTCGGCCTTGAAGTCAAAGACAATAGTGTGCTTGCCGGATTCCAGTTCGGGCCCCTCCCACATCGTGCGCTTGAGGTCGAGCAGATTGTAGAGGAATACCACCCTCCCGCGATCAAAGCCGGCCTCTCCCTTGCTCAGGAACAAGCCATAGCCGCCAAAGCGCCCGCCCTGAGTAACGATCATGCCTTCCGCACCGCCCTCTGGAATCTCGACCTCGGCGGTGATGGTGTACGACTTGTCCAGGATGTCCGGCGCGGCGCTCGCTGGAACGCCGGTCAGTTCGCCCGAATAAATGAAAACCGTCTGTCCCGCCGTGAGGCTAGGGCGCGGCGTATTCCAGCGCGCTAGCGTCGAGTTGTCGAGCGGCAGCACCTCATACTTCCTCGTCTCGGAATAGAAGAGGTCCTGCATTTCCTTGAGTTTGTCAGGCATCTTGGTGACGAGATCATTGTACTCAGTAGGATCGTCCTGGACGTTATAAAGCTCCCAGCTGTAGCCGGTGATCACATCCGGCGGCGTCTTGGTGCTCAATTCCCACGGCAGCGTCACCGGCGTCGTGGCCGCCACCCATCCGTCGTGATAGATGGCGCGATTGCCAAGCATCTCGAAGTATTGCGTCGTGTGTCGAGTGGATGTGTTGGCGTTCGCCTTGTCCCAGGTGTACGCCATGCTCACGCCTTCGATGGGCTTCTGCTTGATGCCGTCAATCGCGTCGGGCGCCGGGATACCGGTCGCTTCGAGGATGGTCGGCACGATGTCGATGAGATGGTGGAACTGACGGCGGATGCCGCCCACTTCATTGATGTGACCGGGCCAGGAAATCACCATGCCCTGGGCCGTCCCGCCGAAGTGCGACGCCACCTGCTTGACCCACTTGAACGGGGTGTCCATCGCCCACGCCCATTCTGCCGCATAGTGTGGGAACGTGCGGTCCGATCCCCAGAACGGATACCAGAGAAATTGATCTTTGACCGGCACAGCAATGCCATTGAAGGTGGTGAACTCGTTCGGTGTGCCGTTGAGCATGCCTTCGGCGCTCGCACCATTGTCACCACCGATGTAGATGATCAGGGTGTTGTCGAGCTCGCCGAGGTCCTCGACCTCCTTGATGACCCGTCCGATTTCATTGTCAGCGTAGGCGAGGTAGGCCCCATAGATATCCGCTTGCTTGATGAAGAGCTTCTTCGCTTCCAAACTGAGGGAGTTCCATTCCGGCAACCCCTTCTCCCCCTCGGGCCATGGTGTCAAATTGGCGTTTTCGGGCATGATGCCCAGGCGCTTTTGATTGGCGAAAATGGTCTCGCGCACTTTGTTCCAGCCCTCATCGAAGAGATGCATGGCGCTGATCTTCTTGATCCACTCCGGCGTCGGATGATGCGGTGCATGGGTGGCGCCGGGCACATAATAAACAAACCAAGGCTTGTGCGGCGCGATCTCCTTGAGCTGCTTTATGTACCCAATGGCCTCGTCGGCCATCGCGGTCTCCAGATTCCACCTGGGATTGTTTAAGAATGGATATATCGCCGTCGTATTGCGGAACAGGTTCGGTTGCCACTGGCTGGCGTCGCCGCCGACGAAGCCGTAGAAATACTCGAAGCCCATGCCATTGGGCCATTGATTGAACGGCCCGGCCTGACTCGACTGGTAAGAAGGCGTGTTGTGGTCCTTGCCGAACCATGCGGTCGCGTATCCATTCTCCTTGAGAATGGTCCCGACCGTGCCCTTGTCGATCGGGATGATCGAGTTGTAACCTGGAAATCCTGTCGCTACTTCGCCAACCACCCCGAAGCCCGCCGAATGATGGTTGCGTCCCGTGATGATCGCCGCGCGCGACGGCGAGCAGAGCGACGTGGAATGGAAATTTGTGTAGCGCAGGCCCTGTCTCGCGATGCGATCCATGGTGGGAGTGGGTATCACGCCGCCGAAGGTGCTCGGTGCACCGAAACCTTGGTCATCCGTCATGATGAGCAGGACGTTAGGAGCGCCCTTTGGCGGCACGATGCGCGGGGGCCACCACGGCGTCGACTCCGAGGCCCTCTCCTTGATGACCCCGCCGAATGGAGGAGCAGGAGGCGGAAGTTGCTTCCCGTCGATCGTAGTGGTGGCCTCAGGCGAACCTGAGACGCCTGTGACCTGCTGAGCCACTGCCGAGACGCAACTAAGGGCGAGAAGACCTGCACCCGCGAGCATAGCGCGGCGACTGCTCTTCATGATAAGAAGCTCCCTCGCCTAAAAGCGGACCCACGCTCATAGTTGCATTAAGCGAACCCCACTTTGATGCAGATCAAACGCGACTTTTCTAGGGAGCAGCCCTGATAATGTCTGCTCGGGTTCATTTTCGATTTCGAGCGCGTATCTGGCATTTCGGCTGTTGCTCCGATCGCTACTAAACGTCAAATGGGACGTGATCTTCGCGCAGGCTCGGAGGAAAAAAGGTGAGCCCCCTATTGATGTCGGTAATCGTGTTTGCATGCGTCTTGGGCGGGGCGTTTCTCGGCATATTTCTTCGCAATACGTTGCCAAAGCATCACCTAAGCGAGGCTACGAAGGATGTCGTAAAGCTGGGAACGGGCCTGATTGGGACGATCACTGGTCTTGTGCTTGGATTACTGATCGCTTCGGCACACAGCACTTTTGAAACTGAGAGCAGCCAAGTCCAGCAGATGACCGCCAATATTGTTGTGCTCGACCAACTTCTAGCGCAGTACGGGCCGGAAGCGGTTTCGGTCCGCAATCTGATGCGTCGCGCAGTCGCCTCTATGGCCGATCGGATTTGGCGCGAGAACTCGTCACCTTCCGGGGAAGTGGCACCGTTCGAGGCAAGCGCCGCAGCATTATCATTATTCGATGAGCTCCTGAAACTGTCGCCGCAAAACGAGAGACAACGCTCCCTGCAAGCCAGAGCCATAGGTACTCTGCAGGAGATCGGAAAGACCCGCCTACTCTTGTTCGCCGAGGCGGGGGCGGCAATCCCTGTGCCTTTCCTTGTGGTGCTAATTTTCTGGCTTGCCATCATATTCGCCAGCTTCAGCCTTTTCGCTGACAACAACGCAACCACCGTTGTCGCCCTTTGCATTTTTGCGCTCTCGGCGTCTGCTGCGATCTTTCTGATCCTCGAACTAGGTCAGCCATTCACCGGTCTTATGAGGATTTCCAGTGAGCCACTACGCAACGCGCTTGCGCCCCTTAGCCCTTAACAAAGTTGCTTCATGTCGCTTAGGGTCAGACTCGGTCGTTCGGCGATGCCCGAGTCATGTCGGCCGATAGCGGACAAAACGCCCACATTGCGGCACTTCAGTTTCGGACCAAACGCAGACATTTCTGCCCACGCGGTCCAAATTCGCTAGCGTCAGCTAATCGAGACCTTGAAGTGCGGCCTTCCGGCAAATTGCGTCTAGACGGCCCTGTTAGTCCTCGGCCGGGATCGGTCCATCCGTTTGCAATTTCTCGTCCTGCAACTGAGCGGGAGCACCGAGGTATTCCACACGCGCACCTTCAATCTTGCCGTTGAATTTGAAGGGAGCCTGATCGTAGTACTCAATCCCGACCGGAGAACCGAGATCGATGCCGAAGTCGAGGCAATCGTTGGCAGTAAAAATCAGCGGCGCGCTGACCGGCACCACGCCCGACGCGACTTCCTTGCCATCGACTTTCAGTACCACCTTAAGAGGCCCGGCCGGCTTGCGCTCGACATACGAAGTCTCGACTTCGATCTTCATCGTGCCGGTGGGCAGTTTGTCCTTGGCCTTGATGAGGGTACGCTGAATCTCAAAGAGATTGTACTCATACGACAAAGTGCCATCCTTGATGTAGAGCGTGAGTCCGCCGGAAAAGCCGCCCAACGCATAGATCACGCCGTTGGGATCGGCTGGCACGTCCACATCAACACTTACGCGGTTGTCTTTGTTGCCGAGGGCCGGGGCGGCAACTTCAGGCATACGCGTGATGGCTCCCGGGAAGGTCCATGATGTGTATGGAGGCACCACGCGCAGTTCGGGATGGAGCACGGGAATCCATAGGCCACCGCCGATCGGTAAGCCTTTGTTCTTGGTGAGTTCGATAAGAAACTGTTCCTTCATGTCCGCGAGCTTCGCCGGCATCTTGTCGGCGAGGTCGTCGGCCTGCGACCAGTCTTTGTTCAGGTTGTAGAGTTCCCACTTATCCTTGTCGGGTGTCCACTCCTGAATACCTTTGGGTAAGCCGGGAAGCCACGGCACGCGTGGACCAAACGCAGACGCCATCCAGCCGTCGTGATAAATGCCCCGGCTGCCCATGATCTCGAAATACTGGGTGTTCTTCACCTCCTTCGCCTTCGGATCGTTGAAGGTGCTGGCAAAGCTGACACCGTCAAATTGGTCTTGCGGGACACCGTTGACCACGCGCGGAGGTTTGATTCCTAAAATGTCATAGATGGTCGGAACCACATCATTTACGTGCAGAAACTGAGCGCGGGGCCTGGCGTCGGGCTTGATTTTCGCAGGCCAACGAATGGCCAACGGATTGCGTGTGCCGCCGAAATGCGAAGCGATGAGTTTGGTCGCCTGATACGGCGTACTGCCCGCCCAGGCCCAGCCGGCGTGATACATGTTGTCCGTTTTGGGCGTGCCGAGCACCTCGAGACCGCCAAGCGCGTTGAGCGCCGCGATCTGCTGTTTCGTGGTGGTGGGAATACCATTCTGCGCCAGAAGCTCGCTGATCGTGCCGTCTTGCCCTTCCGCGGAGGCGCCGTTGTCGCCCCAAATATAAAGAATGAGCGTGTTGTAACCGTAGCCAAGCAGGTCAATTTCATCGACGATGCGGCCGATCTGTGCGTCCACATGCTCGGTAAATCCGGCGAACAACTCCATCAGGCGGCGCTGGAACGGCTTCTCGTCGTCGGGAATCGAGTCCCAGGAAGCAAGCGTGGCTGGCCTCGGGGTCAACTGCGCATCCGGCGGTATCGAGCCTATTTGTTTGGCGCGCTGAAAGACGCGCTCGCGGTATTTGTCCCAGCCGCCGTCGAACTTGCCCTTATACTTATCGGCCCATTCTTTCGGCACTTGATGCGGGCCATGAGACGCGCCGCTCGCCCAATACATGAGAAACGGCCTGTCGGACGCGAAAGCTTTATGCTCACGCAACCAGCCGACCGCGTCGTCGGCAAGGTCTTCGCTCAAATGATAATAGTTGTGGCCACCCGAAGTGTGGGGATGCTCGACATAGGCGGTGTTTCGGACGAGTTGCGGTTCGTACTGGGACGCTTCCCCCGCGAGAAAGCCGTAGAAGTATTGGAAACCGTAGCCGGCGGGCCAATCATCGAAGGGACCGGCGGCAGTGGTGTGCTCGGCGGGGGTGTTGTGCCACTTGCCCCAAGCGGCGGTGCTGTAGCCGTAGTCTTTGAGCACCTCGGCGACGGTGGCGCTGCTCTTAGGGATGACGCCCAGGTATCCATCCCAGTCATTCGCCAATTCGCCGATCTGGCCGTTGCCGACACGATGATGATTGCGACCCGTCAGCAACGCCGCGCGGGTTGGCGAGCACATCGCGGTGGTGTGAAACCGGTTGTAGGAAATTCCCTCTTTGGCGATCTTGCTCAGCGTCGGCGTGTGGATTTCGCCGCCGTAGGTGTCGGTTTGGCCAGGCCCGACGTCATCAATGAGCACGATGAGAATGTTCGGCGCATCCTTCGGTAGATGGTTCACCGGCGGGAGCGGACTGTAAATTGATTCCTGCATGGTCCGCGCCGCCGTGCTGCCGGAAGGTTTCGGCGGAAACGGCAAAACCTCCTGGGCCGCAGCTGGAATAGCAAAGCCCACACTTAGCGTCAGAGTGAGCAGACCGCCTAACAGCCTCAAGCTCATTGGACAACTCCTCGATGCGTGAAGATCAACGCTAAATACTCGGCCGCGAATGCATCGCTGGCAAGGGGCGCTCGGGCGGCAGCTAATGCCGCATAAGGGTCTCACGAACGTCGTTTTCCCGATGTACAGAATAGGTCCGTTGATCACCTGATTGCCGACATGACAGCGCGCGCGATGGCAACAGGTCATGGAACACGGCGTGCCGAACACGGCGTGCCGAACACGGCGTGCCTACGCGAGCGCAGCGAGAGGTCCCGACAGAAATCTTGGATGAGCTTGTAGCCGTCTCCGATTTGACGCACTGGCCTTCAGGACCACTTGGTGCGGCCAGTCGGTGTCCTCACGTTGCAGTTTCGCCACGGCGACTTTTTTATGACGCGGTTGTGTTTTTGCTCCGGTCGCGGCGAATATTTTCGCATATCAACGGGCCCTTATTCGGGTTAGTTAAGGCGAGACACATTTGTCTAGGAACATCAGCCCGCACTCGTCACGACGAACGTCGAGTTGGCTACAAGGAGGATATATGACCAAGCGAGATGTATCATCGCGGTCAAGTCGCCGAACTTTCGGATGGCTGGCGGTCGCAGTCTGCCTGTTCGTGACAATCACAGCATCGGTAACGCCACGCGCTCGCGCGCAACAGGGCGACGATGCCATGCAAATCCTAAAAGCGATGACCGACTATGTGTCGAGCCAAAAAATCATTTCGGCAACGTATGACACCGACATCGAGGTGATCACCGACAATCTGCAAAAGATTCAGTTCGCAAGTTCCGGTCAAATGCTGCTGAACCGACCGGACAATGTTCGTGCCAGCCGGGTGGGCGGCTATGCCGATGTCGAAATGGTCTTCGATGGCAAAACTCTTACGGTGCTTGGCAAGAATCTCAATAAGTTCGTGCAGGTGGAGGCCGCGGGCTCGGTCGATGAGCTTGTCGCGAGGCTACGCGATCAATTGGGCATGGCAATTCCCGGCGCCGATATCATGCTGTCCCGTTCCTATGATGAGTTAACGACCGATGTGATCAAGGCAGCGCACATCGGTCGCGGCGTCATCGATGGTGTCGAATGCGATCATCTTGCGTTCCGCAACCACGATGTCGATTGGCAGCTCTGGGTCGAACTCGGCACCCGGCCGATCCCGCGTAAATATGTCATCACCAGCAAGGATGTAACTGGCGCGCCGCAGTATACGCTTCGCATCAAAGACTGGAAAACCGATGTTCCGGTCGCCGCAGATGCATTTTCATTCATGCCGCCGGCCGGCTCGCAAAAAGTCGAGGTCTCGGCTTTAGCAAACCTCGACGAAATTCCGCAAGGCGTCGTGCAGGGAGAGAAGAAATGACCCGCAGGAAAATTAGAGTTTTGCCTTTCGCTTTAGCGACAATCGTCGGCGTTGGAGCTCTGTTCGCAAGCGACCATGTCTCCCAGACCAAACCGGGGTCTCTCGTTACCGAGGCTAACGCCATCATCGGCCGTCCCCTCACACCGATGAGTTACGCCGGCGTTGCGCGACGCACGACCCGCAGGGCGTATGGCGCGTACGGTGCTTACGGCGCCTATGCTCCTTATGGAGCGGTAGTGGCGGCGCCGGTCGTTGTTGCACCAGTGTGCGCACAGGTCGTGAACGTCTACGGACAAATCCAGACCGTATGTCGGTAATGCGGCTCCCGATGAGCGCTCTTGGCCTGCACGGCTCCGGGAAACACCCGGGGCCGTGGCCGTCTTAATCAAGGTCGGATCGGCGGGATTTTAGTCCTCGCCAAAAACAGCGAGGTCCGTTCTGGGTCAAACGCTACCGAGCCATTCGGCGCTGGTGCCGATCAATGTCTGCTGTTGCCCCAAGAGCGACCAAATCGCGGACAGGTCGCGAATGACGAGAAGGGCCAATTAGCGACATTTTGCATTGCAGAAAAAAAGCGAGCCTAGTCGTCGCCGGAGAGCCGTGAAGGAGGGTCACAGACTTGCCGAGTGCTCGCGCCGCGCGCATCAAAACTCTATCTTCCGCTTCTGGAAAAAGGCATCGATGCCGGCCCTCGCATCGTCCGACGTGAGGCTCACGGCTTGGGCAACGCTCTCCGTCCACAAACCGTCGGCGGCGGACATGTCCTCGATGCGCGGGATAGCCTGAACGATCAGATAATTGGGAATGCGCGCGTTTTTCGCGATTGTGGCTGCAAGCTCCATGGCTTTGTCGAGCGCCTGACCGGGTTCGACAATATAGTGAGATAATCCGAGACGCTCACCAGTCTCTGCATCGAGCATGCGTCCGGTCAGCATCATTTCCACCATCCGGCCAGAACCAATGACCTTCGCTACGCGCACGCTTGCGCCGCCGCCGACGTAAAAACCGCGCCGGCCCTCAGGTAATTGATAGAATGCCGTCTTGTCCGCCACGCGCACATGGGTCGCGGTCGCGATCTCGAGCCCGCCGCCGATCACCGCTCCCTGCATCGCGGTGACGACCGGGCGGCCGCCAAACTGAATCGTGTCCAGGATAGAGTGGTGGTAGCGCGAATATAGAATGCTCTCGAACGGCTCGCGGAGCCGATGCTCGGAGAGATCGAGGCCCGCACAGAAATGCTGGCCCGCGCCGGCAAGCACGACACAGCGCACGTCCGGCTCGAAATGCTCAAAGGTTTCCTTCAACGTCTCCCACAGCTCCTGGCTCAGCGCGTTCCGCTTGCCCGGGCGATTGAGGGTCACAACCGCGATCGGTCCCTGGCGCTGTATCATTAGTACCGGCTCAGACTTGTTCATTGCCTACCCTCGGAGAACGATGTCGATTTCGATGCGGCGATCAGCGCAATACGCTCTCTCGCAGAGCGCGGCGCAAAACTTTGTTGGTGGAGGTTCGCGGCAACTCGGCGAGAAACGTGTAAGCCTTGGGCCGCTGGTAGGGAGAGAGATCGCTGTGATTGACGTGAAATTCGAGCGAGCTCACATCGAGCGCCGGATCGCTGCGAACGATGAAGGCCTGGACGCGTTCGCCCCACTCCGGATCCGGGACACCGATTACGGCGCATTCCGCGACGCCGCGGTGAGCGAGTAGAACTTCCTCGATACGCGCCGGCATAATGTTGATGCCGCCGGAAATAATCATATCGTCGCGGCGGCCCTCGAGGTACAAGTAGCCGTCGGCATCAATGCGGCCGAGATCACGCGAACGCCACCAGCGGCGGTCTCCGTCACTGAGAAAACTGGCGGCTGTAGCTTGCGGATCGCGCCAGATGCCGGCCGCAAGCGACGGGCTCGAGACCAGAATTTCGCCGATCTCGCCGACCGCAACCTGATCGCTCGGCGATCCGCCCGGCACGACAACGCGCACATCTCCATTCAGCATCGGCCGACCGACGCTTGTCAGACGCCCGCCGACCATTTCATCAGCGACGATGCACGTTGCGGCTGCTCCGGTTTCCGTCGAGCCATACATCTGCACGACGTTCTGGCTGATGCTTTCCCGCAGCCGGCTCAGCGTCGAAGCATCCATAGGTTCGGCGGCAAAGCCGATCAATCGGACGGAGCGAAAGTCGACGGGCTGCTCAAAATTCAAGAGCCGGCGCCAAAGGGTGGGCGTTAGGAAAACATGGGTGGCGCGCTCTGCGGAGGTTTGGCGCACCAACGCCTCGAGGTTGAATTGCTCCATGAATATCGTGCAGCCGCCGGCGTTGAAGAACGGAAACCAGCCGTTGTAACAGCCGATGAAGGCGGTGCTCAGCGGAACCAGCGAGCGGTCGCGCGACGATAGCCCGTGATAAGGGTACAGATTGGTTCGGGCATTCTCGATGAAGCTGCGATGCGTATGCACAACGCCCTTCGGCGTCGAGGTCGTGCCGGAAGAGAGAACGATCACCGCCGCGTCGTCTTCACTAGGAGTTGCTAGGCGCACGTCGGGATTAACGGTGCCGAGGTCCTGTGGGATGCGCGCAGCCGGCTGCAACGAATCCTCGCGCTTGGGCGGCAGTGCCGACCGCGCTTCCACCAACGCGCGCAGACTTGGATGTCGAGCGCTTATGTCAGCGGCCAGAGGCGCGAGCGAGGCGTCGTACACGAGAAGGCTCGGCTGAAGTTTTGCGCAGACGGTCGCGAGTGTCGCCGCCGATTCCCGCGTGTGCAGCGCCACCGGCACTGCGCCGAGACGCACCGCGCCGGTCCAGGCGACAAGGTAGATCACGCTTGGTACGCAAAGTAGGGCCAGCGGCTTTCCCGGTTCGGCGCCCAGCGCGGCAAACAGTGCCGAAGCCCGACGCGACATGTCGTCAAGCTCGGCAAAGCTAATGCGGACGCTGGAATCGACGACGGCGTCGCCGCTGCCGAACCAGCGTGCGGCGCGCGCGAAGGAATTGGGAATCGTGAGAGGTAGGGCGACGGTCATTCCGGGAACGGCCTTGCGTCGCTTTTGTTGGACCTTAAGGCCACTATTGAACCTTCAAGCCCATGTGAGCCGCAATCAGGTTGCGCTGTATTTGCGAAGTTCCTGCGGCAACCGTGGCGGCTCGGGCGTCGCGGAAATGGCGCTGCATGTCAAATTCCATGTTGTAGCCATAGCCTCCCATCACCTGCATGCCGGCTTCCGCGGTCTTCACGTATGTCTCGGCGGCGAGAAGTTTGGCCATCGTAATTTCCTTGAGTGCGTCCTCGCCGCGACTGATCCGCCAGGCAGCCTTGAGCGTCAACGCCCACGCGGCCTCGATCTGGATTTCAAGGTCCGCCAGCATGTGAGCGATGGCCTGAAAGCTGCCGATCGGTCGCCCAAATTGCCGACGCTCCCGGGCGTAGTTCACCGCCATGTCGAGCGCGCCGCGCGCGCTGCCGCAATCGCTTGCGGCGGCGAACACTCTTTCCGACTGCAGTCCGGCAAGAACGCAATCCCAGCCGTTGTTCTTGCCACCAACCAGCCGATCCTGTTCCACCCGCACGTCGTTGAAGAAAAGTTCGAACGTACCGACGGAGCGCCGTCCGAGCATGTCCAGTCGGCGCACCTCGAGCCCCGGTGTGGTGTTGTCGACGAGAAAGAGCGATATCCCTTGACGATAGTGCGCCTGCGGATCGGTCTTGACATAAACATTGATGACATTGTTCCGGGCGCCGGCGCCGGTAGCCCAGATCTTCTGGCCGGTGATTAAAAACCCGTCGCCGTCCGGTCGCGCTCGCGTACGCATTGCGCCAATGTCTGAGCCGGCGTCGGGCTCCGACATCGATATCGACATCTTGATTTCCCCAGAAATCAGTTTGGGCAGCCAATATCGTTGGTGCTCCTCGGAGCCTTTGCGCGCCACGTTGAGTGCGCAAAAGATGCTTCCGCCGAAAGCCATGACGACGTCGCCGCTGTATTGGCCTATTTGCTCCGCGACGATCGCCAGATCGACAATATTGCCGCCGACGCCGCCATACGCCTCGGCGAAAGGCAAGCCGAACAACCCGGCCTTGACCCACGCGTCATAAAGCTCGTAAGGATAGAGCCGCTCGCGGTCGAGCTTGCGCAAATACTCGGGCGTAGCGATGCGCTGCATCAGCGTGCGGACCGTCTCCTGCAAAAGTTTCTGTTCGGACGAAAACGCGAAATCCATTGTTGTCCTTCAATCCGATCGGGCCCTGGCGGATTGCAAGCGGCCATCAGTAAAACCTTGAAACCGTCGGTCAGCGACGGCCCCAGAGACTTTTTGACGCAAGCTCGGCACCTTGAGCAAGCGACTGCAGCTTCGCCCATTGTATTGAAGGGTGCACGCGCCTCGTAAATGGTCCCTGCGCAAAGCCGCAGTCGGAGCTCGCGATCACGTTCTCGCGCCCCACAAGGTTGGCCAGGCGAACGATCCGCTCGGCGACAAGCTCGGGATGCTCAACGACGTTCGTGGCGTGGCTTATAACGCCGGGAACCAACGTCTTGCCTTCGGGCAGCTTGGTATTTTCCCAAATCCGCCATTCATGTTCATGGCGGGGATTTGCCATTTCGATCGAATAGCCGCCGACGCGGATCTTCAAGATCAGATCGACGATATCCTTGAGCTCCACGTCGCTAACATGCGGCCCGTTCCAGCTTCCCCAGCAAACGTGAAAGCGCGCCGTGTCCGCCGGAATGCCTTCCAACGCATAATTGATGTACTCGACCTGCTTGCTGGCCCACGTCCGGTATTCCTGGAGAGAGGGGAGCACATCATAAGTGCTGGCAAAATAAGAATTGTCGAGCTGCAAAATAAGGCCCGCATCGATGACTGCCTTGTATTCGGCACGAAGCGCCTTGGCGATGGCCTCCTCGCTCTCGCTGGCGCTTTTATAATATTCGTGCTTCCGATCGGGGGCGACGCTTGCGGGCGAAACAGCCGGGACAAAGCCCGCAACGACCTGTACCTTGGCCAGTGCGGCTTTGAAGACAGCGAGATCATACTCGATCGCCTTCTGCCCCGTATACGTAATCGGCCCCGTCACGACCCAATCGTACACTGCGCCAAAATCCGTGGTCTTGTCGTATTCGGCATAGAATTCCGCAAATTGTTTGCGGTCGCGGCCGGTCACCGAGGTCGGCATCGCGAGCTCGGTCGGTCTTGACCTTCGTTCGAAGCCGCTCATCCGCTCGAGCACGTACCGTGCCCAGTTGATCGCCTTGCCGAATTCGCCATCGCTGACAATATCGATTCCGATTTCCGCCTGCCGGCCAACGACGTCGGCCACGGCCTGCCGATAGCAGGTCTCGAAGGCCTTTTCGTCGACCGGTTCAGAGGTGGCCTTGCGGCGGAGAAATCCAATCAAATCCGCGGGTCGGATCAGACTTCCGACGTGCGTCGTCAGGATTTTATCGGGCAGTGTGTGACCCCATCAGGTAACAAAAAAATTCCAAAGATCGTCGCACAGCGATGAGAAAAACAGCTGCCGCCGGGGAAGCCAGGCAGGACGGCACGCACCGTTTTCGCCGAACCGTTCATTGCGCGAACACTTTTTGTTTCATGGCTCGCGGGCGTCTATCATCACAACGGCGATGCGGCAGGGTTCGGTGCTGCTGTTGATCCACGCGTGATTGGTCGCCTGCTGGACGATGATGTCGCCCGTTCGCAGATGGATCGGACCGCTGTCGAGAAGCATGTCGATCTCGCCAGACAGGATGATCGCGTAATCGATGCTGCGCGTCCGATGCATCAAAGGGTGGCTCGGCGGCAAGCCGCGCTTGGGAGCGTCGGTGCCGACCACGTTCATCAACGTATCAAGGGGAAGCTTATTGACCTCGGGTCCGACCGGCGGAAACTCGACGATAAGCATGTCGGACCCGCCGGATGGGGGGCCGAAGCCGCGCAAGGTCTGCGCGCGATCTTTATTCCACGAAAAATCGGCCGGGCTCGCTTCGGTCACCCAGATTGGCACAAACGACTCGCCGGTCGGATTGGTCGTCAACGGTACCGTGCCGTCAAGTAACGCGCTTGATTTGCCGCTGCTATCGATAGTCGTGACAACCCGGCGAATTTCATTTTTACGAGCGTGCCCGGATCTGTCTGGCGTTGCCTGAGCCATGACGAGCTCAGCAGCAAACGTGTGGAGATTCCGCCTGGTCGTATTTCATTTTTTGCCTCCCTATCTCGCGACCTTCCACGTTGAGGTGCGAAACGCAGACGCCGCAAGGACGCTCGCTATCGGCTTTTCTTGCCTTTATTTGACCGTCGTTTGCGTTCCGCACAGTGTCGCACTTCACAAGAAAATGTTGCAGCTCCCGCATATACGGCCATTTGGCCGAAAAATCAACTTGGCTGACGCCTTCGGGGTCTCGTCGCGCAAAGGCCAATTATCCGACACCAAGTCCACCTTAAGCGTGCCGGGCAAACCTTATGTCTTGGGCTTGCTGAGCTTTCGCACCGCGCCCGCGATCCCGCTCGGGAACAGATACATGCACACGATCAGAACAATTCCGTATACCGCCCACGCTGCAGATTTCGATATCAGGTTCGCCGTGTCGGGCACGAATTCTATGAAAATCGCGCCGTAAATGGCGCCCGAAATGGTGGCGATGCCTCCCACGACCACTCCAACGACAAAACTGAGCGACAAGAAGAAGTCAAAACTGTCCGGCGAAATGAACTGCGTCGCCAGCGCGCTCAGTCCGCCGGCGATGCCGGCGTACATCGCGCTCAGCCCAAAAACGGTGGTTTTGTACAAAAACGGATTGATTCCCATCGTGCGCGCCGCAATCGCGTGCTCCCGCAACGCGACAAGTGCCCGGCCGCTTCGCCCCAGGACCAGGTTTCTTGCGGCCCAAAACAAGAGAATCGCGCAGAAAAAGCAGAGGAAATAAAGCCATTGGTCCGGCCGCAGCGGAATGCCCGGCGGCGGACGCACCGGGCTGACCGACAGTCCCATGAAGCCGCCCGTGCATCGCGCCAGGAGCGGATGCTTGAGCAATTGCGGCACCGCAAGCGCCAGAGCAAACGTTGCGAGCGCCAAATAATGACCCTCAAGCCGCAGCGCCGGAAGGCCGAACACAAGCCCACAGGCGAAAGACGCCAGCGCCGCAATCGGAATCGCGCCCCAATAAGGGATGCCTGCATGATTGATGAGATCCGCGACGATATAAGCGCCGATCGCGTAAAACGCCCCGTGGCCGAGCGATAATTGCCCGCTATAGCCGATGAGAAGATTGAGTCCGAGTAGCGCGATTGCGTAGATCAGTACGAATGTGGCCTGCAACAGGTGGTATTCGCTGATGACGAAAGGCAGCGCCAAAGCAGCGACGACAACAACAACAGACGCCGAGAAAACCACCGAAACGGGAAGTTTGTTATCAACGCGTCGCGTTGTCACAACTGGTTCGGCGCTCATCCTCATACCCGCGTCTGCGCCGATCCGCCGAAAAGTCCGGCCGGGCGTATCAACAGCACCGCCAGTATCAGAAGCAGCGCCACGACAAACTTGAGCTCGGTGCCAACGACATAGGCGCCCATGAGGTTCTCAAGAACGCCGATCAGCAAGCCGCCGACCACGGCGCCCCCAGGATTGTTGATCCCGCCCAGAAGCGCGGCCGCGAAGGCGTAAATCATGATTCCCGACATCATGTTAGGTTCGAGGAAAACAATCGGCGCGGCCATAATGCCGGCCGTGCCGCCAATAGCGCCGGCCAGTCCCCAGCCGACGGCGAGCGCCATCTCGACATCAACGCCGACAAGCCGGGCGGAACGCGGATTGTAGGCCGCGGCGCGCATCGCGAGGCCAAGCGGGGTCAGTCGGAAAAACAAGTAGACCGCGGCAAATACAGCGAGTGTCACGACGGCGACACCGAGCTCGTGCGGCGAAGCGAGGCGAAGGGCCCACCGCTGCGGGAACGGGCTCTCGATGGTCTGCATCTCGTAGCCGAACAGCCATCCCGCCAATGAATTGAACAGCAGCAGCAGGCCAATGAACACAATGACGACGGCCAAGACCGGCGCATCGCCGAAGCGGCGTAATATCAAACGCTCCGTGGCAAAGCCGATCACGAAGCTGCCGGCCAGCGTCGCAACAAACGCTATCCAATAAGGAACGCCATGTTGCGCCAAAAACCACGCAACGTAGGTTGAGAACATCGCCATTTCGCCTTGCGCGAAATTGATATGTCCAGTCGATTTGAACACCATAACCAAAGCGAGGGCGAGGCTGGCGTAGATGAAGCCCATCGCGAGCCCGGCAACGATTTGATGAAGGAAACCGGACATAATTGGCCGCTCAGTAGCCGAGGTAGACACGGCGGATGGCATCGTCCGACGCGAGCCGCGAAGCCGCGCCTTCCATCACAATACGACCGGTCTCCAGAACGTATGCATAATCAGCGCAGGCAAGAGCCAGATCGGCGTTTTGCTCGACAAGCAAAACGCCGATTCCTTCTTCGTTCTTAAGGACGCCAAGCATGGCAAAAATCTCCTGCACCATGAGCGGCGCCAAGCCGAACGAGGGCTCGTCGAGCAATAATAATCGCGGACGCGACATAAGGGCGCGACCGATCGCCAGCATTTGCTGTTCGCCTCCAGAAAGCGTTCCGGCGGCTTGGTCCATCCGTTCGCGAAGACGCGGAAAATAGGCGAGGACGCGGTCCGAGTCTTGACGGACTTTCTCGCGATCTCGTCGCGTGTAGGCGCCGAGTGCGAGATTCTCTCTGACCGACAGTTGCACGAACGTGCCCCGGTCATCCGGTACGTGGGCCAATCCGAACCGAGCGATGGCATTCGTTTTCAGGCGATCGATCCGTCGGCCATCCAGCCGAATAGTTCCGGTAGTCTGAACCATCATGTTGGAAATCGCCCGCAGCAACGTCGTCTTGCCGGCTCCGTTGGCGCCCAATAACGCCGTTACGCTGCCGCGATTGACGACGACGTTTGCATTGAACAGCGCTGGAACGGCGCGGTATGACGCCGAAAGATTTTCGATTTCCAGCAGCGGGGCCATCAGGACACGCCCAGATACGACTTGACGACCGCGGAGTCGCGCTGGACTTCGGCAGGACGGCCATCGGCGATAACCCGGCCGAAACTGAGGGCAACCACCTGGTCGGAAGCGCGCATCACCATGTTCATGTGGTGCTCCACCAATAAAATCGTCAATTTGAACCTGTCCCTTATGCGCCCGATCAGATCGAGCAGCTTCTCGACCTCCTCGTGGCTTAACCCGGCGGCGGGTTCGTCGAGGAGCAGCAGCTTTGGATAGGCGGCCAGTGCCCGCGCCAGTTCGACCCGCTTGCAAACGACAAACGGCAGGCGTGACACCTGAATGTCCGTGACGTTGGCCAAATCTAGAAAGTCGATCAGTTCGTCCGCCTCGGCATTGACTGTTTGCTGCTCGGTGCGCACCCACGACAGTCGTAGCATGTCGGCGGCAAATCCGCTCTTCATCCTGGCGTGAAAGCCGATAAGGACGTTCTCGCGAACCGACATCGACCCGAACAGGGCGAGGTTTTGAAACGTCCGCCCGATACCGCGCGCCGCCAGCTGGTGGGCCGGCAGCCGAAGCAAATCGAGCCCGTCAAAAACAATACGGCCGCGCGTTGGCGTGCACAGGCGGCTCAGGCAATTAAACAACGTCGTCTTGCCGGCGCCATTGGCGCCGATAAGACCGCAAATCGAACCGGCGCCCACGACGAAAGATACTCCGTCGAGCGCCAAAATGCCGCCAAACGCGACACTGATATCCTCCAGCTTCAATATCGGCACAGCATCAGGACTGGCGATATCCCGCTCTCGTACGGCAAGCCGACCGCCTAGCCGGCTGTCATGGTCTCGGTAATCGGCAGCCACGTCGTTCCATCAAACCGTACAATTTTCATTCGCCGAAGCTCCGGGCTGCCCTCGATCGTGACGCCGGAAAGGAGCAGCGGCAGCGACATCTTCGGGAAATTTTTCGCGCACTTCAGGAGGTTTTCGCGTGTGAGATTGTCGCCCGCTCGCTCCAGCACGCTTTTGAGCATCCAGCCGCGGATGTAGGCGAAGTGATAGCTGTTGTTTCGCTTGTCGGCGCCGGGAATATATTTATCCATCCAGGCATTCCAGGCCTGCACATCTTCATCTTTCTGCAGCGTCGGGTCGGTCGGATCCTTCATAAATACCGCAGAAACGGCGCCAATTGCGTTTTGCAGACCGGCCGCGCGTAGGACCGTCTCTATGCCATTCGTCGTATTCGGCACGACGAACGTTGGCTTCCAGTCGAGTTCGGCCGCCTTTTTGATGGCTTGGCTGACCGGCCTTCCCGGTACGGAGGCAATGAAGAAAACGTCCGCTTTCGTATCCGCTAGGGTAATGACTTGCGACTCGACGGACGGATCGCGAACCTCGAAGGTCAAGGCGCGTATGACATTGTCCGCTGCGGTGCCGAGCGTCTTTTTGGCGCCGTCAAGAAAATTAGCGCCAAAATCGTCGTTCTGGTAGAGGAAAACGATTTTCGCGGTCGGCTTCTCCGCCTTCAGCCATTTCGTTACCAGCTCCGCCTGATAGCCGTACCTCGGGAAGTACGGCACCATCGTCGGATATTCGTCGGTATAGAACTTGTTCGCGCCGGTGTTGAAAAACAGGTGAGGCACTTTACGCTCGGTGATGTACTTCGCGATCGCCGAGTTCGGGCCGGTGCCGAGGCTTGCATAGAGAAACGAAACGTCATCCTGTTCGACGAGCTTACGCGTAAGCTCAACCGTCTTGGGCGGCGCATAGCCGTCGTCGAGGGACAGCAATTTTAGCTGACGACCGTGAATCCCCCCTTCCTCATTCAACATCTTGACAAACGCCAGGTCACCGGTGCCGTTCGCGCCGGCGAATGAGACCGGGCCGCTATAGGGTACGGTCTGGCCAAAGAGAATTTCTTTGTCGGAGACACCGGGTCCGTAATCCCCCGCGCCGGCCCGTGTGACCGCTGGCGCATTCAGGGACGATAAGACGGCCGCCGCAGACCCGATGAGCGCTTTTCGCCTGCTTAGCATTTGAGCTCCCTCCGATGTTTTCTGGTTGTATCCGCTGCCTTGATCCAACAGCATTTTGGTCTGATCAGCCGAAATATATTGCCCCAAAATCCCGGTTGGAGCAAGCAAGGTCGCTACGTGTGCTAAGGCGCCGCACCAACACGGCGCGGGTGGCTGCGATAGCGTCGACGCGCTCGCGCATATCCTAAAGGCCCTTCGCTGTGACGCCGGCGTTCCGGGACGCTGCCCACCGCATGACACTGCCGAGGCTGTTTTTCGCGCGCATTGCAGCCAATGCAAAGTCGGCGGCGGTATCGATGAACTCGTCTTTGCTCAAGGGACCACCTTCCGAGTACCACCGGTAAGGCCACGCGCAAATCGCCATCGTGTGCCGAATCGCCATTCTTGGCTCGCGTTTGAACACGCCGCTGCGCACGCCTTCCTGGGCAATCGCGAGGAAGATATTTTCGATTTCCCGCTGTACGGCCCGCAGCTCTCTGCGGATTTCCACGGGAAGATCCGCTTCGTTTTCGAAGTAGATTTTCGAAGATTGAAGGTCGGAAAGGATCGATCCCATGTGGGCACGAAGCGCCATAATGAAACGAACGTCCGGCGCCGCCTTCAAATTTTGTATGCGCCGCAACTCCGGAACGCTCGCGCCGATCAAGCTGCGTGAAATCGCAATCAACAAATCGACCTTGCGGTTCGAATGGTAGTAAAGCGTCCCCTTGCCGGTTTTGAGCCTGGCGGCCAGCTCTTCCAGCGATACGTTTGCGTAACCGTTTTGGCTGAAAGCCTCTTTTGCGGCGCGCAGGATTTCATTGCGGCCGAACAGTGGCGGACGCCCCCGTGAGGATTTCAATGCCGGTTGCGCAGGGCGCTTTCGCAACGGACTGGCTTTTCGTTCGTCACGTCTCATGTGCGATGTCTCTAAGGGGTAGGCTTAAGTTCAGGGTAGGGTGAGCGGATTATGGCGTCACCGGGATCGGGTATCGGCAGAATGCAGGAGACTGCGCGCGAGCTGAAATGGAATCGTACGCGGACCACACAATGGTCATAAACCAAGCGACGCTCGATTAAAACTCAAATCTGGGACGCGCCGATTTCACAGGATCACCGCCGCTCGGGCGCGCAACGGTCCCGCATCCTTGCGGAGTAGGAGAGGCCCCGTGCCGCGACCATGCAGGAGCATATTTGATTTTTCGTACGAGCGGCCGTATAATCGGTGATCCGACAATCGCAAAAGCCCGGTTCGGGCGCACAGATAGAAACACTGCGGCGCGAAAACTGAGGGAGGAAAAGCCGGTGAAACAGGACCTATTGCTCGTTGGAAGCATTCCTCTCGAAACTGCGGAAGAGGTGTACCGCGTATTTGGCGGCGCTCTCGGGCAGTGGATGGCGTATATTCCGGACGGTGAGATCGGCGAACGTCGATTTTGGGTCGATGGGTTGGCGTATCGTGTCCTGAACGGACATCCGGAAATTGAAACGCTGCGGCGGCCGGCTCCGGATGAAAACGGCGTGGAGCAGTGGCAGCCTCGCGGCTTGCACGACGAGTTTCAGTTTCGGGTGAAGCCCGGAATTGACAAGGTGCGCTTTGGCGATCCCGGATGGCGCCTAGGCTACACGCGCGACGCTATCGGCTCGTATTACGCTTTTCGTCTCCTGAAGAAGGAGGGGGTGCTCCCGGCCGGCATCCGGTTTCAGGTTTGCCTGCCGTTGACCTACAGCGCGGTGACTCCCTTTTTTCCCGACTCCGCTGATCACGCGCGGGTCGTACCGGGCTTCTCCGAGGCGCTGCGCACGGAAGTTCAGAAGCTCGTGGAAAAAATTCCGCCCGCGGAGTTGGCGATTTAATGGGACCTTGCGGTCGAGAACCGCTATCTCGAAGCGATTTTGACGAAAGACGGTCTGGCGGCTGCGGAAAAAGCAGCGGAACGCATGACCGCGCCGAATAGGGACCTCTCGCCCTATATCCCCAGCGACGTGCATCTGGGGTTTCACACCTGCTTCGGCACCCTGGACGGCTGGCCGACGCGCCAGCCCAAGGACCTTACCGGTTCGGTTCTCCTCATCAACGCAGCGGCGGCTTCATCAAATCGAGCGGTGAATTTCGTCCATATACCGACCTTGGGAAGCTCTCAGGATGAGTTTTTCAAGCCGCTCACTGACCTTCGCATCGGCAATGCGCGCGTTTATTTGGGGATGATTCACCACTTGAACGGCTTCAATGTCCGCGAGCAGATCCTGGCCGCACGCAAATTCTTGCCTGACTTCGGGCTCTCGGCGCCATGTGGCTTCGGTCGTGCGCCCGAAAGGCCGGGTGGATTGCTCACTGCCGAACGCTCCGAGGCGCCTACCAACTACGTGGATGAGATTCTAAAGGACCATATTGCTGCGGTTGAGATTCTCCATAAGGTGACAAACTAGTAAGAAAAGATGATCGGAAGAGGGGGCCGCCGGCGCTCGGCGGCTGCTAGCAAAAATGGTTCAGCTTCTGGAGAAGGATATCAAAATCGCTGAGGTACTTAATTGGGAGGGCCTCAATTTATTTCACTCTCAAGGCTCGTCATGCTCCCAAAAGGTTCGCATCTATCTCAATCTAAAGGGCTTGCAGTGGAAGTCTCACCCAATCGATCTGGTGGGCGGGGCTAACTTCACTCCATGGTACTTGGGGATAAACCCGCGCGGGTTGGTACCCGCTTTGGTACATGACGGCGCGGTACACATCGAGAGCAATGACATCGTTCAATATTTGGAAGCCGAATTTCCGGTGCCGCGGCTGATTCCGGTCGGTTACGAAGAGAGAGTTGCTGACTTACTGAGGCATGAGAACGAATTGCACTTGGCGCTTCGCACGCTGAGCTTTCGCTTTGTCTATAACCCTGATGGACCGCCTAGAACGCCCAACATGCTGGAGAGCTACAAAGCCAACGGAAGTGGGACTGTTCGGGGCTTTGCGGACCAGCAGCGGGCGACACAAATTGAGTTTTGGGAACGGATTGCACGGGAAGGGATCAGTGACGAAAGAGCACGCTCCGCTGTTCTTCGATTTCGACTTGAGTTCGATAAGCTAAATCGGCAATTGGAGCAGCATCGTTACCTATTGGGCGACAGTCTAAGTGTCCTCGATATAGCGTGGTTCGTTTATGGACAGCGGCTTTCTCTCGCGGGATATCCCTTTGAGCGCCTTCACCCGCGTACAGATGATTTCCTAAAAGAGCTTAATGCCAAACAAGAGTTTGCGCGCGAGGTTGCACCCTCTCAAGAGCTTAGTGCCCGCCTCAAAGAAATACGTGCGATTCAGGTAAAGGCGGGAAGACGCTGGAGTGCGTCGCCGGACTTTAGTGGCGACAGTGGACGCGGCGCATCGGAACGGCCGGCGCTGGCCATGCCAAGAATTTCCTTTGGGAGGATTGCCCCGCGGGCGGTCCTGTTTGAGGACGAACAAGGGTTTGTGAAGCAAGCGTCGGTGTTGGATGGTTTTGCGTTTGATCCTTTCTCGTTCCAGCAGAATTGTTTGACCGCGCCCGAAGTAGACGTCGGCCGGCGTCAGCTCGTGGTAGCGCAGGTGATTAACGGTGGTAAGTTGCAAGCGCCTCCCTGCTCCACGCCGCAATCGGACCGCGTGGTCGGATATTCTTAAACCGTGGAATAAAATTCGCTAATGTGCAACGCAACAAAATTGATCACCGAATGGCAGAGATGGGTCAACCGCTTCACTTCCGCGATGTCCGCGGGATGGCTGCTTTCCCCCCTGATAACGACCGCAATGCGGACATCATGGAACGCCCGGGTTGGGCCAACAACTGACATCCAAGCCGCATGCGCCCTCTAGGATTTCGTCCCGAACGCGCGCGCATGGCCGAGGACTGCACTGAGGGCGCGCGCGGGTTCTCGCATCCCCGAAAGGCCCCTTGGTATCTCCCAGCAGCATTGTGAGACCGGCGCCGGACTTTGTGCCATCCAAGCCGCGTGCTTCAGGCGGCTTCCAGCAATATCTCGGCGAGCCGTTCCGGCATATCGAGCATGACATCGTGGCCGCATGGCACCTCGTACGTGCGCCAGCCCTTCTGGCGCGCACTCGCCAGACCGGCGTCGAAATACGGAATGGCGACGCCGGTCGCCCGAATATAGGACTTCGTGGCGATACGCTCGCGCGCGCCGGCGAGCGTCAATTTCTGGAGGAAGCATCTGATCGGCTGCGGCGTGCATTGCGCATCGACCCAAGCCCGGTCCTTTTCGTTGACCTTGAAAAACTCCGCCGGCCGCGGCGGCACCGTGGTTGCACCGCCGCGCTCCGCGGCCAGGAGTCCCTCGCGCATCGCCGGCGGCCAGATATCGACGACCGATTGCCCGTTTTCCGGCATGAAGGCATCAAGCATTACGAACGACGCGATCGCCTTTTCCATCTTCTCGGCGACGCCGGAAATCACCATGCCGCCGTAGGAGTGTCCGACCAGCACCACGTCCTTCAGTTCCTGCCATTTGATCTCGTTGACAATGTCGAGGATGTGGGTGTCGAGATCGACAGCCGGCGTCAACAGATGCGAGCGCTCGCAAAGCCCGGTGAGCGTCGGCGCGAACACCTCATGTCCGGCACGGGTGAGCAGCCGCACCACCCGCCGCCAGCACCATGCGCCATGCCAGGCGCCGTGCACGAGAACGAAAGTTGCCATGTCGCCCCCCTGTGGCCGCCGCTTAACGCCGGTCGGCCTAGCACCAACCGGGACTTCCCGGATGACCGCTTGAACTTGAAGCGAATGATAACGATTTTCGGCGCAGCTTAGAAGTCGTGTTGTGGTTGCGGCCGGCCGTGGCCGTGGCCGCGGCCTCGTCCGGCGACCCGCGCTCATGTCCGATTGGGGTCATTCGCTTCAGATCGACGATGCCCGAATGTCGGCTTGACCTCCAACTACGCAAGTATCGCCGCACCACGACAAACGTCGAAACGCGCCAATAAGCGACATTGCCCCTTACCTACGCATGCAGAGCCACGATAATCTGATCAGGATAGATGCGCCGGGTCGTGGCATTCATTTGTCCACCCCTTTGGCAGAAGTGCGAACTTGATCGGCGTTTTCCTATCTAATGGGAGGCGAAGCAATGGCGAGCGCAAAAGAGCTTTTGGAACGACTGACAATCCGCGAAATCGTTGAGAACTGGGCGTTGTTGCGCGATGCGCGCAGGTGGGATCGCTTTCGAGAGCTGTGGCACGAAGAAGGCCGGATGATCACCACGTGGATCGAGGGGGGTTTCGAGGAATTCGCCAAGGCGAGCCAAGCTGGCTACGACAAAGGTGTCCGCTTCCTGCACTTCCTCGGCGGCACCACCATCGACCTCAAGCGCAATCGCGCCATCGCTCAGACGAAGCAGATGATCTCGTCTCGGGTCACGATCGACGGCGTGCTATGCGATGTGGTCTGCACCGGACGCTTCTATTTCTTTCTAGAGAAGCGCAAAGGCCGCTGGGGGATTGTGCTGTTCCAGCCTATCCTGGAGAAGGATCGCCTCGATCCTGTCGATCCGTCGGCGACCTTGAAGCTCGACGGTGAATTGCTCGCACGTTACCCGGAGGGATATCGCCATCTTGCCTGCTCGCTGGTCCGCGCCGGCCAGAAAGTTCGGACCGACGTGCCGGGCTTGGACGGCCCCGCGCTTGACGCCGTCTACGCACGGGGCGCCGGTTGGCTCGCGGGCAAGCCGCTGCAAATGTCTGCGTGAGGAAATTTCGATCCCGACATAATGTCTCTCTTGGGGGTCAAACGCGTCACATTCGCGATGTCCGCGCTACGTCCGTTTCGCCCACAACTTCGGACTTTTTGCTGTCTCGCAACAAACGACGCTCAGGGCTGACACCAGACATGCCGCCGGCGCCCCCGCGGACCGTGAAGTACCTCGCGGACCCCGGTTTTGAGGCGTGCTATCGTCTACGCCATATTCCACGGTGTGACCCCCACATTGGGTTGGCATCAAATGGCAACCGACATTAGAAGGCGGCGCTTTATATCGGCGCTCGGCGGTGTGGCCGTCGGCTGGCCGCTGGCGGCGCGCGCGCAGCAGTCGGCGATGCCGGTGATCGGCTATCTCCACGGGGGATCGGCAGCGGGCTTCGTCCAACAGGTGACGGCCTACCGCGAAGGATTGCGAGTAGCAGGGTACGTCGAGGGTCAAAATGTTGCCATCGAATACCGGTGGGCTGACGGGCGTTTCGAAAATCTTCCAGCACTTGCCGAAGAGTTGGCCCGTCGTCATGTGACCGTGATCGCCGCGTTTGGCGGGGACATTGTTGCCCAGGCTGCGATGAAAACGACAACCGCCATCCCCATCCTCTTCATGGTCGGTCAGGACGTCGTCAGAAGCGGCCTTGCCGCAAACCTAAACCGGCCAGGTGGCAACGTCACGGGCGTGACAGTGTTCGTCCCAGTCCTGGTTCCGAAGCAGATGGAACTGGTCCACATGATCGCTCCCAGTGCGACTGTCATCGCCGTGCTTACGAACCCCAACAATCCGACCGTTCTTCCAGATCTATCAGACCTAGAGAAGGCGGCGCGCGCGAACGGGATGGAACTCCTGTTACTGAACGCCAAGACAGCAGAAGAGATCGACGCAGCCTTCGCGGCGATGATGGACCGACGCGCTGGCGCGTTGCTTGTCCCCGGCGAAGTCTTTTTCACGAGTTGGCGCGGCCAAATCGTCACGTTGGCGGCACAGCACGCCATCCCTACGATCTATCCGTTTCGCGAGTATGTCGCCGCGGGCGGCCTGATGAGCTACGGCAACAATCTCATTGAAACCGCCCACCTCGCCGCCGCCTACACCGCGCGTATTTTGAGAGGCGAAAAGCCCGCCGATCTGCCGGTTCAGCAAGCAACCAAGTTCGAGCTTGTGATCAACCTGATCACAGCCAAGACGCTCGGCATTGAAATCCCGGCTAAGTTGCTCGCGCTCGCCGACGAGGTGTTTGAGTAAGCGTTCAGCCGTTTTTGATACGGTGCAAATAACAACCGCAGCGAGGACCGCTTCGGGGTCAGTCGCGCCGCTTCGAGCAAACATTCGGTTTCGGGCCAAACAGCGACATTCGCGTTCGGTTTTTCGATCACCTCGTCCGCGCGGCCCAGCAGCGAGAGCGGGAAAGTGAGACCGAGCGCTTTGGCTGTTTTAAGATTGATGACCAATTCGGTCTTGGTTGATTGCTGAACCGGCAAATTAGCCGGCTTGTCGCCCTTTAGAAGGCGGCCCGTGTAAATGCCGGCAAGGCGATAAGCATCCGTGACACTGGCTCCGTAGCTGATAAGACCTCCAGCCGCTACGGCTTCGCGCCATGGGAAGACAGTGGGAATTAAATAGTGGCTCGCCAGACCGACGAGGTGATCACGCCGACTGAACAGGAATGAGCTGGCACCAACTACAAGCCCGCGCGCTTGGCGATGAACCATGGATGCAAAGACAGTTTCGACGTCGCCTTCCGCGCTAGCATAAAAGACCTGGATTTCCTGCCCAAGGCTGCGCGCTGCCTCTTGCAGGTCCTGTGACTGCGCGGCGGCAGTCGAAAGCTTGGGGTTTAGAAGCACGGCGATGAGCGCGGCCTTGGGCACGACATCATGCAGCACTTCGAGTTCCTTGGGGCCCAGAGTGTCGACAAGGAATGTGATGCCGGTGACGTTTCCTCCAGGTCGGTCGAGGCTGGCGACAAGTCCGGCCTCGATCGGATCGGTGCCGTTGGCGAAGACGATTGGGACACTGGCTGTGGCTGCCTTTGCGGCGAGACAAGCATCCGATCCGCCGCCGGCGAACATCACCGACACCCCGCGACGCACCAAGTCTGCCGCCAGGTTCGGCAGGCGGTCGAGATGACCGTCAGCCCAACGATATTCGATCGAAACACTCTGATCTTCGACATAACCAGCTTCTCGGAGGCTGTTGCGGAACGCGGTCGTCATTGGTGCGTAGCCACTTGCGTTCGCGCTGTGCAGGAACCCGATCACCGGTAAATTTGATTGCGCGGCGCGCGCGGCGAGCGGCCACGTGGCGGCAGCGCCGCCGAGCAGGGCTATGAACTTGCGCCGCTGCATGCCCTCTCCTCTGAACACGCCCTGTCCAGTGTTCAAGCGTAGCACTTTGTGCCGGGGTGGTGAGTGAGAAACGGCTTTAGACGCTGATCAAGCCGAATGTCGCCTTCGGGGTCATTCGCGACAGGGATGAGCGAACAGCGAGTCCTGCAATGTCAGCTGTGTCGCCGAAAGCGGAATTAGATTGAGGGTATTAGCGGCTTCGCGGAGCGCGGTTGCGGATTGGTTCAAACTGCGACGCTGCCAGTGTGAGGCAACGTTACCTCCCGCTCGCGCGCGATCGCGGCGTTCAGTTCGCCGCCAAAGATGAAAATCCAGGCGCTGTAATAGAGAAACACCAGCGCGATCATCGCCGACACCAGCCCCGCACAATAGGTCACGTAGGTGTGGGCGAAATCTGCGATATAACGCGGCCCGAGCCGATATTCAGGGACGAAGCTTGACAGTTCGTGGATAAGTGCGCGGACTTTCCGTATAATGGCGGAAAGAGGGAGGAGACCATGCGCCACGTCGCCAGCTTTATGTGCGCGTTCCTATTGCTCGTTTCCAGCGCAAGGGCCGAAATGTCCGGCGGCAAGGTCAAGATCGGCGTACTGACCGATCTATCCGGGCCCTACGAGGCGGGCGCCGGCCTGGGCTCGGTCGAGGCCGCCAAGATCGCTGCGGAAGAATTCGGTTACAAAATCAACGGCGTGCCAATTGAGATCATCTCCGCCGATCACCAGAACAAGCCCGACATCGGCGCGGGCATCGCGCGACGCTGGTTCGATCTGGAAGGCGTCGATGCGATCACCGATCTGGTCAACTCGGGCGTTGCGTTCGCCACGCTGGAGGTCGCCAAAGCCGCCAATAAGGCCGTCTTGCTGACCAGCGCCGGTTCCGCCGATTTTACCGGCAAGGCGTGCGCGCCCAACAATTTGGTGCACTGGGTTTACGACACCTATCAGCTTGGTGCATCCATCGGCCAAGCCCTGCCGCAGCTTGGCAAAACCTGGTTTTTCATCACGGTTGACTACACCTTCGGTCGCGCGCTGCAGGACGGCACGACCGCGGCCATTGAAAAGAACGGCGGCAAGGTTTTGGGCTCGGTGCGGCATCCGCTCGGCACCACCGACTATTCCTCATATATGGTGCAGGCGCAGGCGTCGGGCGCCGAGGTGGTGGCACTTGCCAATGGCGGCGACGATACCATCAACGCTGTGAAAAGTGCGCGCGAATTCGGCATCGCTCAGAAACAGAAGGTAGTGCCATTCGGGCTCGAACTCGCTCACCACCATCCGTGCTGCGAGTTTGGAGCAGGCTCAGGGCATGATGTTCGTTTCGGTATGGCTGCCTGACCGCGACGATGCGGCGAAGGCGTTCTTCGCTAAGTTTCTGAAGCGCCGCAACACCGCTCCGGGGAGCTTCCAGGTCGGCACCTACTCGGTCGTGCGCAGTTACCTCAAGGCGGTACAAGCGACCAATTCGGACGATCCGAAAACCGTCATCGCCAAGATGCGAGAGACCAAGATCGACGACGCATTCACTGCGAACGGCAAACTACGGCCCGACGGCCGCATGGTGCATGACGTCTATCTCGTGCAGGTCAAGTCGCCAGCCGAGTCGAAGGGTGAGTGGGATTATTTGAAGCTTGTGGCGACGATCCCCGGCGACAAGGCGTTCCGGCCGCTGGAAGACGGTGCGTGCCCCACGCTCGCCCACTAGCTTTGTGAAGCTTGGCGCAGCGCCGCATGCGAAACCACTTCTGCTAGTCAGGCTCGAACATCAGCAGGTGCGTGCCGTTCGGCAGCGGCGCCCAGAACGGCTTGACGCGCAGACCGACCTTCAGCCGGTCGCGGCCGCAATGCACGATATTGGCCATCACGTTCACACCTTCATCCAGCGTAACGAGACCGATCGCAAACGGCTCATGACCCTCGAATGGCGGCCGCGCGCGATAAGCAATCGTGTAGGAAAACACCTCACCCTTGCCGGAGACCTCGCGCCACTCAAGATCCCTGTGGCCGTCATAGATGCTCGTGGCACGGGGGAAGAATTGATACTTTCCGCTGCGCTTGTCGTACTGGACGATCAATCGCCTCTCGCGCGTGGCATCCCAATAGGCCTTTGAGAAGCTGCGCGGCCGGGGCGGCTCGCGGGGGACAGTTAAGGTGTCGTTCAGGGCGGTCATCATCGCCTCACGCGCTGGGGGTCAGGATCATGACGACGCTACTGCTCCAGTTCCGTCCATAGGGAATGCCGCCAATTCCCGTGACCAAGGCATTCTTGGTGTTCTTCACTTGCCGCTTGCCGCCTTCACCAAGGAGCTGCCTGACCGCCTCAACGACGTTGGTGCCGCCGCCAGCGAGTCCGCACTGACCTGCCGAAATCTGCCCGCCGCCGGTGTTGAGCGGCAAGTCGCCGGAATGGGTGAAATCGTGCTCGTTGACAAAACCGCAGCCCTGCCCGTGCTTGCAGAACCCGAGCATCTCCAGCTGCAGCATGATTGCGATGATGAAATCGTCATAGGGATGGAACGATGCGATGTCAGCCGGTTTCAGGCCGGATTGCGCGAACGCGCGCTGGCCGGCGACGTAGTGTCCGCTCTCGGTCACGTCGACGATCGCCTCGTCTGCGCGGTAATTGGTGCGCTCGCCATAGCCAATCGGTACGACGATTCTCGAAAATCCTCTTTTCTCCGCCGCATTGCGGCCGGTCACGAGCAGTCCGGTCGCGCCGTCGCAAACCATCACGCTGTCGAGCAATCGGACGGGATCGGCGATCATGCGCGAATTGAGATAGTCGTCAACGCTGATCGGTTTGCGCAATTTCTCGACCGCAAGCTCGTTGAGAACAGCGTGGCCGCGCTGCGCCACTGCGAGCTTGCCGAGCGAGGCGTAGTCGAGGCCGAACTGGTGCTCGTAACGCCGGCTGAGGAGTCCAAAGGCCGCCGGCGGACCAATATATCCTAATGGAGTCGTCCACTCGTTCTGGAACGACCGCATGCGCTGGTTGTTTTCCGCAGCCTGGGTATCGGCATACAGACACAGCACTGTGCTGCACAGGCCGGCATCGATCGCTGCAGCCGCGCGCGCGATCGCACCAAGCGGCGAACAGCCGCCGATATCAACAGTCTGGCAGTGATCCACCTCCAGCGCGAGCTGATCTGCCGTCGTTTGCGACCAGAAGCAATTGCCGGCACCGGTCATGGATGAGGACAGAATGAGCCCGTCGATTTCGCCTTTTTCGAAACCGGTCTTATCGAGGAGGGTCCCGAGGATTTCGGCACCGAGTTCCCACACGTCCCGGTCGCTTTTTTCTACGATCTTGGTTTCGGCGTAGCCGACGATCGCCGCGTCACTCAATGCCATGCCCGGTGCTCCTGCCGTCTGGCGCTTTTGTACCGCGTGCGCGCTTTGTTGTCTTTCGGTCGTCGTCAAAATCGGGGGGTGATGGTGGCCAAAGGCGTCCACCCCCGGGGAGTCTACGCTCAAGTGGGAGAGCCCTTGGCTTGATCACCTTCGGCGCTTCGCACAAACTGAAGCCGCCGAGGAAGCCAACCCCGCTGAGGAAAAGCGTTGCGCGTTTTCAATGCTGAGGAAGATGCACGTAAAGCCTTCGATGCAATGAAGGCCGGCGGTATCGCCATCGTGCCAAATGACGTCGGCTATTCCATCCTCGGCGGCTCGGGTTCCGCGTTGCGGCTCATTTTCCAGACCAAAGGCCGCGCGCCCTCCAAGCTCAATGCCATGGTCGGAAATATGCAAATCCACCGCGAGTTGCACATTTGCAGTCAAAGAGGTCATGACATCGTCCATGCCATTACTGAGGATTACGATTTGCCGTTAGGCGCTATCGCGCCTTGTCGGATGGAACATCCGCTGCTGCGAAAGCTCGATGCAGAAACCCTGGCGGCGAGCACTCTCAACGATACGGTCGTAATGCTCATGAATGCCGGAAGATTCCACGCGGCGATTACGCGGCTGAGTTTCGAGGAAGGGCATCTACTGGTGGGTTCGTCTGCCAATCGCAGCTTAAACGGAACCAAATTCAAGGTCGACGACATCGAGCCGGAGATCAGCGCAATAGCCGATGTCATCATCGATCATGGGCTGCAGAAATATCACGCATACAAGGCATCGTCGACGTTGATCAACGTGGGAATCCTTGCAGGTTGTTCGTGCGGGCTCTTGCTACGAGAACATTCGGTACGTGATTGAGCGGCACTTCGGCGTCGCATTGCCGCGCGCCTGCTAGCATCCGCCCAGGCCAGTCGGACATCCGTGCGCAGCAAGAACTCGCGCGGCCCGCAACGTGCTTTTGCATTGGGTGAGATCAGGTCGTGCTGCCGGGATTGAGGCCGTATTTTTGGCACATCTTGCGGACGATCCCGACGTCCTTGCCCCCGGCGATCAGGCCGACCACCGCCGATGTCATCTTGCCGCCGGAAATCCTGCCTTCGACGATATACGCTTGCCAGCCGCTATAGGCCGGGTATGCGCTCTTGGCGTTGACCATCCCGCAGTAGTTGATCAGGCCGTCTTCGGTATCAGCGATCTGCGGCCAACGGAATTGCGCCGCGTTGGGATTGAGAACCGACAGGCCCACGGCGTGGCTGATCACCGCCTTTTCCTCCGGCAGAAGCTCGCGCGTACGGATGCCACTAGCGTCCTGGATGTGGCTCAACCCCAGGAGGCCTTGGGCCGTTGAGTCCCCGCCACCACCCGTACAAGCTGCAAGCGACAGCCCAGCTGCCAATGTGGCCGACGCCGCTATCACTCCGCCACGTATCATTGCCGCGATGTCCCACCCGCCCTGCGCCGCATCTTAGCCCTTGCGCGACCGGCAGAACAATCCGTCTGACATCGGGGTGGTTGACACCGAACTGGTGACTTTTTGATCCGAAAACCTTCATAATCAGCTCCCGCGACGGCCGGCTATGGCACAAAGCGTCAGGAACAGATTTTGATGTCTCGGTCCGGTTTCGAGGCACAGCGGAATGTGATCGCCTGCGCGCCGGGCTTGTCGCGTTCCTGTGGTCGCCGAAGAGCGGCCAACACGACGACCTTGACGGCGCCGCCGTCCGCATTCTGCCCGATGACGACGTGTAAAGCGGCACACCACCGGCGAGGTATCGCCGAATCCTGGGAACTTTGGCGCGACGAAGCTGCCCTATAGTCTTAATTTTAAGTCTAATATTCAGGTTAGCTTCATGTGATTGGGGCAGGCTTCGGAATTTGCCGCGGTGAAATTCGGTCATCAGAATTTTCGATCACGGAATAAACGCAAATGGCGCTGTTGGATAACTTCGACGTCGATCTCTCCGAGGTCAACCTTCTAGCCCAAGCTTCGCAAGCCGCTTTTATCGGGGGCGCCGTCCCGCGCGGATGGACTGTTGTCACACCGGGTGAGCTTGGCGTCGCGGCCGCATTTTGGGACGGCAGCTATTTCACCAATGATGGCGCCAGCGCCATTGTGCTGGAGCGCGGCAATACGTTCATCGTAGCCTTCCGCGGGACGGACGGCGCGAACGACGTCAGTCAGTTCCCGGAGCTTGCCAACGGCACCTACATCAACAATTTTCAGCCGCTTTTGTCCCCGCTCGCAGACACCCACGATGGTGCGAGATTCTTTTTCACCGGCGCCAGCCTCGGCGGCGGTGCCGCAAACCAGATGGCTGACGTCGCCGGCTCGCAATATGGCGGCGACTTCGCGGGCGCCAAGTTTGTCGCCTTCGCTTCGCCGAACATCACCACGGCAAGCGGCATCCTCAACATCGGCGCCGAGAACGACCCGGTTTTTAAGCTGCTCGACAACTATGCCTACTCGTCGTCCGCCCTCAATAATCTCGTTCTCGCCACGCCCGAATATTTGAGCGGCGATTACGACGGCCGCCATCCGTTCAACCTCTCTGCGCATGGCGGCAGCGCCGGTTTCGAGGCGCTCGGCCTGCTGGAGAAATCGGTTTACGCGGATGACATGTCGCAAAATTCGATCATCATCCTGGCGGACGCTCCCGGCCAAGTCATAAAGGACATCACGCCCGGTCTCGAAGGCAGGGGTGCGTTCTATCTCGGCAGCGCGTCCGGCGACATCATTCGCGGCGGCAACGGCTCGGATCACATCGAGGGTTTTGCCGGCAACGACCGGCTGTTTGGCGGCAAGGGCAACGATTTCCTCGACGGCGGAACAGGCAATGATTTCCTCAAAGGCGGCCCCGGCGCCGACACGTTCAAATTCGACGCCAACTTCGGTCACGACACGATCGCCGATTTCCAGCCCGGCGTCGACAAGATCGATCTCAGCGGAGCCGGCGTTCATTTCAATCAACTGGACATCACCGCTCACGGCGACCATTGCACCGTCGTGACGCCGCAGGGAACGATCCTTGTAGAGCACGTCCACGCTTTGAATCACTCGAATTTCATCATCTAACGGCCGACCGGCAGCGAAATTGCCACGCCCTCGGGGCGACAGTCCCGAAAGCGGTTCCGCCCAAAGGTAAACCCGCAGGCGAGCCACAACACCAAAAGTCGCGAGAATTGATTTCGCTTTGCTGCCGCAGCGAGGGCGGGTTGGGGATTCCGCCGCGTCCCGGCTTGCGGAATTTCGACGACGCGCTTGAGGCGGCGTCGCCGCCGCCGCTGAACCGCGTTTCCGGCCGAGGCTGACGCGTCTGATTTCGCCGGTTCGCGGCCTGTGTTGATGGCCGTTTGCTGCGGCGTATTGCCCGAATTCGCCCATCGCTTCAGTTGGTGCGGCGCGGCGATACGTCCGGGGCGGACCAACAGCGGAAGTGTCAGGATTGCGTTCGTTTCGACGCTCCTGAGACCCAAAGACGCAACTGAATTGGAGTTTTATGTGCGGCCTCGCTACGGCTGACGTTCGCGTCGAGGTCGCCTACCCGGTTCTCCGCGCGCCCAGCGGCCGGTAGTGGAGGCTTGAGCATTTCACGCGCGCGCCATAAAAGCTCCCATAAAAATGCTAGAATGTCAGTTGTTTGTGAAACCGTAAGGAAAGTCATTTGAAGGAGCGTCATTTGATGGAGACGAGCCCCGTTCGCTCGCCAGATTGCCGCAGCTTCGGCTCCGTCGGGGTTGGTTGGCGCTCGCTTGCTCCAGCGTATTGGATGTGGGCGGCCTTCATCATCGCGTTTGTGCTGGCGGCAGGGGTACTTATTATTTTCGGCGTCGGAGAGCGGGGTACGGCAATCGCCTTGCGGGCGACGGCGAGATGGTCGTTCCTCCTGTTCTGGTTCGCCTACGTCGGCGGTTCAATCGCGTGGCTGTGCGGGCCGCGTTTTGACGGATTGGCGCGCCGCGGGCGGGATCTGGGCCTTGCCTACGCCTCGGCGCAACTCGTTCATGTTGGGCTCGTCCTTTGGATCATTCACATCGCGACCGGACCAAGCGGCGCCATGGTCTTCTTCTGGATCGGGATATTCTGCACCTATCTCCTTGCGCTTTTCTCCTGGCCGCGGCTTCGTGACGTACTCGGGCCGCGTCTCTGGCGGATGTTCCGCACAATTGCGCTTGAATACATAGCCATCGCCTTCGCGGCCGATTTTATCGTTGGCCCGCTACACGCGGAGGGTCTCGGCAAGTTTCGGCCGCTCTACCTGCCGTTTGCGCTGATGCTTGTTGTCGGAGCGGGTCTGCGCGTCGCCAGATTTTCTTATGAAAAACTGCAGCGTCCACGGGAGACACTTCCCCTAACGGTCGGCGGTTCTCCCGTAGCGGCTCGACTCGGCAGCAAGCCTGGCGAAGATCGTTTGATCGTCTGGCCGGTGTTTGTGTTCCTTGCGGCTATTATGGTTCTGCTGGCCCTTGACGACGCGATATGGGGGCTTTTTGAGTCGGCATTGGCGCTGTATGGACCTGTACTGGCGATTCTCGGCGTGTATTTTTTGTTGAAGTCAGCAGTTCGCGGCCGCGGGTTCATCTGGAGTTAGTTCGACTGGAATGTTCCATTCGGAAGTGCTCGATTTGGGGGCGCTGCAGCGCTGGCTGATCGGGGACAAACACGGACTCGGCTTGTCCGAATGGCGGCTGAAAAGCCGTCGTGCATGCACTTATGCAGATCGCTCGGGGTGCTAGCGCAAGGCGTACACGCAATGGCGGTCCAAAAGATCTCGGCGACGGTGGGTTCGGCCGACACACGAGATATTAGGATTTTTGCCATTACTTCTCAAAGGAACTGATACCTACGCGCGTTGGCGTTATGCGTGTGCTCTTGCTCATTTCGATCTTGATGCTCGGCGGTTGTGCCAAACCGCTGACACTGCCGGCGGCGTGGTCTCGTGCCGACGGCCAGCCAGTCAACTCCGGATTATTGGATATCGACAGTCTCGATTGCAAAGACGACGCGCAGAGGTCTGATGGGGGAGCCGGCGGCAAGGCGGATAAGGGCGGCTATAGCCAGACCATGGTCGCCGATTTCGTTGGCTGCATGAGAGGGCACGGCTACGTGCAGATCAAAAGTTAAGCTGGCGTCGCCTGGATCGTCGCGCCCTTTCCCATCGCCGTCAATGATCTAAGTTGCGCCGAACTATGTCCCAGATGGGGTCATCGACGGCCTTTCGCGCAGACTTAAAGTTGACCTTACTCCACTTCGCATTTGAACCGGCAGCCCGTAAACAGACATTCCGTCGGCGTCTTGACGGGCTCCGCTATACTCAACTTGCGGCGCAGTCCGGAGCGCGCCTTTCACGTTGCTATTTTCGATTGCCCCGGATGCTGGCCCGCCCGCTGGGGCAGAACGAGGATGCAAACGATGACGAAGGCGCCGAGGACGACGGATGCGATAGGCCGGCTCAAGGCCAGACCGCCGTCACTCACCGGTTTGTCGAGGAAGTCGCCTACCGTCGCGCCGAGCGGCCGCGTGAGGATGAAGGCTGCCCAAAACAAAAGGACCCGCGAGGTGTTCGTGAGGAAGTAGGCTGCGGCCAAGATTGCCAATCCGGCAGCGAAGACCAAGGCGCCGCCGTCATATCCAAGTCCGGTATCATCGGCCGTCCAATCGCCCAGCGCCGTTCCCAACGTCTGCGAAAAGGTAACGGCGACCCAATAAAACGCTTCTAGCTTCGGCGCGTTGACGGTGGCGACTGCGATCGAACCCTGCGACCAATACCAGGCGCCCAGCGTGCCGATCAGGCAGGCGAACAGAACCGACGAGCCACCAGCATAGCCGATGCCGAGCGAGCGGTCGGCAAAGTCGGCCATGGTGGTGCCAGCGGTGGTGGAGGCGACGATCGTCGCCCAATAGAGCCAGGGATAAAATTTCTTTGCCCTGATCTGCAAGGCGACAAGTACGAAGAGAAGCGACAGAAACAATACTGTTCCGGCAAGGTAGCCCCAGTTCAATGTCATCGTCGCGGTGTCGCCTCCAGTCTCGCCTAGGGTCGTTGCCGCGATCTTGATGATCCAGAACCCGAGCGTGATTTCGGGAACCTTGCTCTCAGATCGCTCGAGTGCACCTGTCATCTTGCCTCGGTCCTCTCCGGCCCGCTCATCAAACCTGTGCTACACACACAGCCTGTCGATGTCATTTTTGGGTCATTCAGGTCATTTCGAGCGCGAGCTGCAATTGGAGGTCCTATGCCGGAGATGCGCTACGTCGACGTCGCCGACTATCCGGCGCCCCATTCTCCCTACTCACATGCTGTTGTCGCAAATGGGTTCGTATTTGTATCGGGCCAGATACCGGTGAGGCCGGGCGGCGGACCCACCGACATCGTTGGCGACACAATACAGGAGCAGGCGCGTCAGGCTCTGCGCAACGTCGAAACTATCCTGAAAGCCGCCGGCGGCTCGGTGCCTCGCACCGGTAGCGGATTTTTTTCCCGCTACTTCACATGCGGCGTGCCCAGGTAGGGGAACTCCTTGAGGACATCGGTGTGAGGCTTAAGGCCCGTCGGAGGGCACTCATTTTTCGTCAGGAAGGCGAGCCGGTAATTGATAACGTCGTCAGTAAAGACCCGACCGTTCGGATACTGTGCGGGCTTCGATGGATCGAAACTCAGCACGTCGGGCAGCGTGCGCTCCGTGTCTATCGCCGCAATTGCTTCCTCGCGCGTGTAATTGCCGGTATGCCCCATCAGATGAATAAACTGCTCGAGCCACCGATTGCGATCGTTGACGGGCTCACTCGCGTTGTACTCTTCCTTGGTATCGTCGGTGTTGAAGAAGCTGCTGACGCTCGGATGGCCCGCACGATCGACGTGAAGCAACTTGGCGTCGCGTCGCAAACTGCATCGCCCCCAGATGTGCATTTCGGGCTTCGGATTAAGTTTACTCGTTGGCAGTTCGATCACGGTCGAGAACACGTTCGCTTGCGTATTTGAATCCACCCCGGTCCATGGCGACTTGCCCCCGAGATGCGGTTCGGTGAAATTCCGTTTACCCCTGGTGTCGAAGAGGTTCTTGATTCCGTCGAAGTCGAAAAAGAACGCATCGCTGCGGCTACCGGCGAAGAATGTGTGGTGGCCCGCCGTAACGATGTTCGGCTTCGTTCCGAAAGAGACTTCGGCATCGGAGACAATCTTGGTGCCGACTGCTTCGGCGGATCGTGACTCCGCGCCCTCCGCCATGAATACGCTGAAGGTCTGCCTGCCGTTCTGCGGTTTCGAGAACACATAGCTGAACGCGATGTCGGTCAAATAATCGCCGTCGGTGTCGATGTTGAGGCGATAGATCGCGTCGGGATGAAGCGCGTCCGCGTTCGGATTTGCGTTCAGGATGATCGCGGTCCTGTTCCTGTCGCCGGGTGACTGGAAGGCGTACAGGTCGCAAAGATCGAGCCGTTGATCGCCCAGTGGCGGGCCGAGACTGAGTCCAGTGAAATGATTTGACATTGCGCTCTCCTGTGAACCCAAGAATATTTCCATTCGGGGCTGGTCACGAAAGCCAAGCTTGCGAAAACGCTAATCGTTGATTGGCGTAGTGTCCGTTTCTTGAATGACACGCTGGGCAGTGCACCAGCCTACGAACGATATCCTTTGGACGTTTGACGGAGCATCACAAAGACGCGAGGAAGGCTTCGCACGCTGTGTCAAAAATAATTCAATTTCGATTACCAGTACCCCCGCGTCACGCGGGTAACGTAATGAATGGTTCTCAGCGCGTCGCTCTTCGCGGGGGCGAAGTCGCCCTTGGGGTCATCAACGGCCGTTTCGCGAACGATGGATCCTGCGGTCACTATCTCACGGCGTCAATGACGGCTCTGGGGTCATCAACGGCCGTTTCGCGATATCTGCTATTAGTCCGTTGGTACCCTGAGAGCAGACTTAAAGTCGACATTACTCCACTTCGCATTTGGGCCAAAGCCGGCTATGAGCAGCTGCAGCAAGGACCCGCGCTATTCGATCACTTCGTCGGCTGTGGCGAGGAGCGACGCCGGCACGTTGAGACCGAGTTTTTTGGCAGTTTTGAGATTGATGACAAATTCGTACTTGGTCGGCGCTTGCACTGGAAGATTGCTCGGCTTTTCGCCCTTGAGGACGCGGTCGACGTAAGAGGCGGCGCGTCTGAAATCGTCGTTGGGGTCAGGCCCGTAAGAGGCAAGACCACCGCCCACGGGGTAGTATCGAAATGCGTAGACGTTAGGCAGAAGAAGCTGCATCGCAAGCGATATTATCAAATCACGGTGTGTCACCGCGAGCGGGCTGACCGTCACTATTAGACCGCCATTCGGCTCACTCGCGAATGCGGTGAGGGTGTGCTCAATCATACTGGCGTCGTGCACGTCGATTGGGGTTAACTCCACGCCTAACGCTGGCGGGGCCAGGGCCTGAATCGTGGCGAACTGCCCGATTCCGGCTGCCAATGAGGGATCACGAAGGACCGCTATTCGAGTGACGTTGGGCGCGACTTGTTTAAGCAGTTCGAGCCATTTCCCGCTTATGCTGTATTCAAACAAGCTAAACCCCGTGGTGTTGCCACCCGGCCGGGCGAGGCTCGCGACGAACCCGGCACCAACCGGGTCGATGACATTCGCAAAAACAAGCGGGACGCTGCGAGAAACTGCCTGCAACGCGACCACGCTCAGACTGCCACCGGCAAGAATGACATCCGGCGCCAGCGCGACCAATTCCGCGGCGTAGCGGCGATAGAGCTCGGCATCGTCCGCCGCCCAACGGCTGTCAATGTGAAGGTTGCCGCCGTTGCGCCAGCCTAGTTCTTGTAATCCCTGCACAAACGCCTTTTCGCGCGAGCGACCTTCCGGCTCATCCGGGGCAAAATTCATAAGCACGCCAACCCGCCGCATCGCGCTCGGTTGCTGCGCCCGCACCGCAAATGGCAAAGCTACGGTCGCGCCACCGAGTAGTGAAATGAAGTGCCGTCGCCTCATCGGAGCGTTCCTCGGTCAGAGAAACCTATCATTGATGGCAGCCGGGTGCAGCACAGCAAAAAGACTACCTAATGTCGCTCATGGGTCTCATCAACGTCATTTCGGGGGTGGGCTAGTCACGTCATTCGCGTTCCGGCCCTAACCCAACATCGCGCTGCACGATTGGACCCTTCAGCCCCGGGGCTTGGGTAAATCCCGCGCCGGCAGCGGTAAGACCCTACACCCTTTAGAACCTGTCGTCGCCGAGGCTTTGAAGGCCCTTTCGGGTCAGCAACGTCGTTTGAAGCATCTAGCAGCGAGCGTAGGCGGGTCGCTCCCTCGCAATAACGAGGGCTACGTCTCGCCGTCTCGCGCGCGCGCGATCGCGGCGTTGAGTTCGCCGCCGAAGATGAAAATCCAGGCGCTGTAATAGAGAAACACCAGCGCGATCATCGCCGAGGCGAGCCCCGCGTAATAGGTGACGTAGGCTTGGGAGAAGTCGGCGAGATAGCGCCCGAAGGTAAACCCGCAGGCGAGCCACAGCACCAACGTCGCGACGATGCCGGGCCACACGTTACCGAGTTGCCGCCGGCCGGCCGGCAGCCACAGGTGCAGGATCACGAGCGAACCGGCGATCACCAGGCCGCCGATGCCGAAGCGGGCGACGTCATAGTGGGCTTTGAGCGGCTCCATCCACGGTGCGTAGGCGACGGCGGCCTGAAAGATCAGCGGGCCGAGCACCACCAGAAACGCCAGCGCCAGAAATGCGATTGCGCTGACCAGCACGTAGCCGATCGATTCCAGCCGCAACAGCCACCAGCTGCGCTGCTCGGTGAGGCCATAGGCGCGGTTTAATCCGATGCGCAGGCTTTCGACGCCGCTGGAAGCGAAATAGACCGCGAACACCGCGCCCAATGTCAGCACGCCGCCGCGCGTGGTGGTGAGCACGTTGTGAATCTCGCTGGCGAGCGGCCCGGCCACCTGCTTCGGCCAGACCGCGAAGATCAGGCGCGCAACTTCGTTGGCCAGGTTGGCGGAGTTGATGAAGCCGGCGAGCGCCGTCACCACGATCAGAAACGGAAACATCGCCATCAGGATCGACAGCGAGATGTGGCTCGCGATCGCCCAGCCGTCATCGCGGCTGAAGCGAAGGAAGGCCTCGGTGACGACGCGAAGGCACAGGCGGGCGGTGTGCAATGCGGGCTGCCTCTGCGGCGGTTGCGGGCGCGATCTAAATACGCGATTCCGCGCTGCCCGCGCAAAGGCTCAGGTAAGGTCGCCGCCGGCGTTTTTCACGCCGTTACCGCGTTGATTTCCGCCAGCGGCGACGGCGCGGCTATTTGGCCTTTTCGTATGGATAAATCGCTTCGCCGGTTTTCTGGTCGGGAGGATATACCACGGTCTGATAGCTCATGCCCCGCCAGGTTTCGAGGTTCGCGGCGTCGGTGATGCCGTGATATTGAACCTGAAAGAGTCCGGGCTTGGTCCACTCGCCTTCCGGGCCGAAGCTGATGTCGCCGATGACGGTGTGAACCTCATTGTGGTGCAGCCAATCGGCGATCTTGGAGTCGTCCAGGCTTTTTGCGCCTTCGACGCCCGCGCCGAGCACCTGGTAGACGGCGTAACCCCAGCCGCCGAGATAGTAGCCGAGCGGATCGACGCCTTCGGCTTTGGCGCGCTCCTGGTACTTGGTGAAGAACGCCTGCGCGCGCGGCATCATTTTCGGCGACGGCACCCAGGTTTCGTAATTGATGAAGCCGTTGAGCTTCGATTTGAGCCGGTCCTTGAACACGGTCGCCTGCAGGCCGACCATTTCGCCGCCGATCATCTTTGGTTTGAAGCCGAGCTCGTTGACCGATTGCACAATGCCGACCGAGCTGAGCGGATAGGAGCACACCACCACGATGTCGGGGTTGCTCGCGGCGACAGCGCGAATAACCGGCGCAAAGTCCGTTGTGCCGGGCGGAAAGCTTTTGTTGTAGACGACCTTCATCCTGTGCTTCTTGGCGTTGATCTCGGCGCTGTCGGCGCCGTTGTGGCCGAACTCGGAGTCTTCCGAAATGATCGCCACGGTCTGCGGCTTTGGGTTCTGCGCCGCCGCGACATCGAAGAAGCCCTCGGCGGATGATACCTTCGGGTCCGGCCCGTACGGCACCATCGAGAAATATTTCGGATAGTGAAAGTGGCTGTTCACTTCGAGCGCGAACAGACCGATCATCACTTTTCCCTTCTGCATGGCGACCGGGATCGCCGGCGCCACGAGGTTCGTGCCGTAAGGACCCATGATGAGATCGACTTTGTCGACGTCGAGCAGCTTGGCGTAAATGCCGGGCACATTCGACGGGTTCGACTGGTCGTCATAACCGATCAGGTTGACCTTGCGACCAAGGAGCCCGCCCTTGGCATTGACTTCCTCCTCCCAGATCTTGGCGCCGAGAAGCGCCTGCTTGCCGTTGGGCGCGAGCGGTCCGGTCTGGGACAGGTCGAACCCGATCTTGATCGGATCCTCGGCCATGGCGGGTCCGGCAGCGACAAGTCCGGCGAGCAGGAATGCACTCAGTCCGCCGAGGCCGTAAGCCGAAAATCTCTGCAGTCTCTCTTGCATCGTTAGCTCCCCTGGTAGTGTTGGTACGGCCTTCTTAAACACAGCCGATGTATCAAGCGTGCCGATGGGCGTGAGCGTGGGTTTGACCGCGCTGCCGGTCGCGGAAGTCTGACATCATCTCGAACAGCGCGAAAATGTCCGGCTCGGTGTGCTCGTCCTTGAACTCCCGGAACAAATTCCACACTGTCACGACGATGCGCTCTGCGTCCGCCCAATCGGCATAGCGTCCGAGTGGAATGTCGAACGCGGCGTCGCGTGCATTCATGCCCTTGTCATAGCGCTTGCGTGCTTCGTCGATGACGAATTGCAAATAGCCGCGCATGTCGCGCACGGCCTGCTTGTCGGCGATCGGTCCGTGACCGGGCACGACGACGTCGACATCCATCGCCAGGATGCGGTCGCAGGCACGCACCCAGTTGGACACGGGGCCGGCCCAGGCGATCGGCGTTCCCTGGTTGAACAGAATGTCGCCGGTGTAGACGACGCGGTCCTTGGGTACATGAACAAGCGTGTCGCCGCGTGTGTGAGCCGGACCGACCTCGATCAGATGCACGGTTTTGTCGCCGACTTTTAGATCGTATTCGCCGCTGAAGGTCTTGTCCGGCATGCGCATGTCGATGCCGGAAAAGTCGAATGGACGGAACAGCTCTGAGATGAACGCGCCGCCCGGCCCAAGTTTCCCGGCCTCGGCCTTGATGTGCTGATAGTGCGCCGGCTCCTCGGGTTTCATGTCGGCCTTGGTGGCGTTTGACGCGATGATGACCGCGCCTTCGACCAGCTGATTGCCGAACGTGTGATCGCCGTTGTGATGGGTGTTGACCAGCGTGCCGATATGGGCGGCAGCCGGGATCGAGCGCCGCATCTCGGCCAGCATCTCCGCGGTCAGCTTCAGATCGAACAGGGTATCGACCAGCAGTGTTTGATCGCCGTCGACGATGAGGCCCGCATTACTCCAGCCCCACGAGCCATCGGGCAACAGATAAGCCCACAGGCCGTTGCCGAGATCCTTCAGGCCACGGGTGAATTGCCATTTCGGCACAGTTTCGCTCCCTGCATGTCTAGCGACGCTCTTTTAGTGGCGCTCGTTTATCGACATTCTGTGGCGGCGGCGGAGCTTGTTCGGCTCCGGCGTCGTCGCCACCATTGGACCAACGCTAAAATGCTTTGATCGAATTGACAAGTATCTTGAACGATCGTTCAAACGCGATAAAATAGCGCAATGGCATGCGCCGCATTAAGCCTGCAAAGGCGATGACTCTGAACCTAGCGGAGCGCGACAAAACCGTGGCTGGCCTTGCCGGCGACGCTGCCGGCGCGTCGGCGCCGGAGCGGATATTGCAGAAGGCGGAGCAGGTCTTCGGCAGATTCGGTTATGACGGCGCTTCGCTGCGGCAGATTGCCGAAGCGGCCGGAGTTCCAGTCGCGCTGGTGAGCTATCACTTCAGCTCGAAGGACGGGCTGTATCGCGCGGTGTTCAATCGCCGCGCGCCGACGGTCGTCGAACAACGCCAGGCGGGACTAGCGATCGCGATGAGTGAGCCAGACCTCAATCGCAGGCTCGAACTCATCGTTAAATCGCTGGTGATGCCGATGCTGCGCCTTCGCGCCCGGGACAATGATCCCAGCTTCGGACGTCTCGTGGCGCAAGAGTTGATTGATCCGAATTCCGGGGCGCGCGGCATCATTCGCCACCTGTTCGATCCGGTCGCACGCAAGATATTGGCAGCGCTGGCCACCGCGCTTCCCGATCGATCAGCGCGGGATATCCAGTGGGCCTATCAGTTCATGCTGGGTGCGATGGTGTTCGTGATGGCCGACACCGGCCGTATCGCGCGGCTGAGCCAGGGCCTCTGCCGTCCTGACGACGAGGACGCGGCGGTCGCGCACATGGTCGCGTTTCTGACCGCCGGGATACGTTTCGGCACGCCTGTTGCATCACCGGCTTCGCTCGGGAATGAGTTCCGGCGACAGTCGAGAGGCAAAACGGCAAAACGCAAGAAGGCATAGTCCGCGCTCCGGAGCGTTCGCTATTTTTTAGATATTTTTTGAAAGGCGATAGGAAAGGCATTATGGAAATTGCCGTGGTTGGACTGGGTGCGATCGGCTCGTCCATCGCGTTGCATCTGTTGCGCGCTAACCACAAGGTTGTGGCGTGGAGCCGGTGCGACGACTGGTCGGCGAGGGCGCTCGGGAAGCGGCCACGGTTGCGGAGGCGTTCCGGTCGGACGTCGTCATCTTGGTGTTGTTTGACGATGAGGCGGTCCGCGAACGGCTGCTTGATGATGCGCTGTTAAGCGAGGCGCGGCCGGGCCTGCTGCACATTTGCATGTCGACAATTTCGCCTGAGCTCGCCACCGAGCTCGCAGCCGCCTGCAAGCGCTACGGCATCAGCTACGTCGCCGCGCCGCTGTTGGGCCGTCCTGAGGACGCGGCCAAAGCGCAATTGCAAATTCTCGTCGCCGGCGGGCCGGAAGCGACGCAGCGGGCCGATGCGATACTGCGCCTGTTCGGGCAAACCTGGCCCATGGGCAGCGAGCCGCGTCACGCCAATGTCGCCAAGCTCGCCGGGAATTTCCTGATTGGCTGCGCGGTTGAGGCGATGGCTGAGTGCTCCGGCCTGTTGCGCGCGCACGGTGCCGATGACGCCGCGTTCCTGGACATGATGTCGAAGACGTTGTTTGCGTCGCCTATCTACCGGTCCTATGCGCCCTCTGTCGCCGACGTCGCGCCGCTGCCGGCACTCGGTTTGAGCATGCCGCTGAAAGACGTTGGTCTGGCGCTGCTTGCCGCTGAGCGGTGCCACGTCGACCTTGCCTACGGCAGAGTGCTGCTGGAGCGGCTGACGATCGGGCGTGCGGTGGGCTTCGGCGCCGAAGATTGGTCCACCGCGCTCGGGAAACTGGCGCGAAGGCCGGTTGCAGTCACCGCAAGCCAGCCTGCAGCAGTAGCGGATAGGTCACGTCCTTGAATTCCCGCATGCCTTCTTCGTAGCGCGGCCATGACAGCAGCACGCCGTCGAGTCCCATGGCGGAGAGCATCTTGAGCCCGTCGACGACCTGCTCCTTGGTGCCGATCAGCGGATAGCCGCCCCAGCCGGCGATGAAAAGTCCTTTCAGATGCTGCAAGGCTTCGGGCGCAAAGGTCTGGGCATTGAGGCCCATGGTTCCGAGCGCGAATGTCACCGCTTCCCAGTCGCCTTTCTCGTTGACGATGTACTCGTCGTAGCGCCGCGCTTCGGCTTCAGTCGCGGCCTGAACAATGTTCGCCGACGTCCAGATTTCGATATCGCGGCCGTATTCCTCGCGCGCCAGCCGGCGATAGCCTTCCACCTGCGCCTTGTTCTGCTCGAAGTCGGGCGCACCGAGCGCGGTGAACACGAGGTCGCAGTATTTGGCGGCGAAGTGGCGGCCGCGCTCTGAGCCGCCGGCATTCATCACCGCGGGATAAGGCTGCTGGATCGGCTTCGGCTGCAAATAGCCCTTGGCGATCTTGTAGAACTTGCCCTCGTGGTCGAACTCCTCGTCCTCGGTCCACAGCCGTTTGACGATTGCGAGCCATTCCTCGGCCATGTCGTAGCGGTCGGCGTGGGGTTTCATCTCGACGCCGAACATGTCGATCTCCGGCTTGTTCCAGCCGGTGACGATATTGAGGATCATCCGCCCGTTGGAAATGTGATCGATCACCGTCGACTGCTTCGCCGCAATGATCGGATGATTGATCGAGCAATGCGAGGTGGCGACCACGCCGGCCTTCTCGGTCGAGGCGGCAATGCCCGAGGCCCAGGTGTAAGTCTCAAAGCCGGGGCCCTGCGGATTGAGCTTGCCGCCGAAGCCGCGCCAGCGCGCGACCGGCACCAGCGCTTCGAACTCCATCGCGTCGGCGAGCTTGGCCAGCGCAACGGTATTCGGCCAGCTGATTTCCAGCCGCCCCTCGACGTCGGCCATCAGGCAGCCGTAGTCGAGATTGGACTGGAACGTGCCGAGTTTCACCTTGCGGCGATTGAACGCCGGATTGAGCGCGCGACGATCGCCGCGGAAAGTTGCGCCTTGAGCCAACGACGTCTCCCCCAGTTTTTTGGATAGTGTTCAGGACGGGCGCAAGACAAGGGCAGGGAATTGAACCTGTCAACGTGGTTTAATTTGCCCGGATGATCCGGAGGGTGACATGGCGAGCGCAGAAGAGACGGAAATCCGCGAAATGCTGGACGAGATGACTGACGCCTGGGCGCGAGGCGACGCGACGGCTTACGGCGCGCACTATCAGGCCGACGGCACTTTCACCAACGTGTTCGGCACGTTTCACGTCGGACATGAAGAATTCGATCTTCGCCACGACGAAGTGTTTCGCGGGATCTTCAAGGGCACCCGGCTGACCATGGACATCAGGCAGCTTCGCTTCCTTCGTCCGGACGTTGCCGCACTCGATGTCGACGCGGGCTTGTTCGGCGCGCAAATTCAGCCGCCGGGTGTTACGGCTTGGCCCGACGGCTCGTTTCGCACCTGCCTGCTCATGGTGCTGATCAAGGAGCGGGGCCGGTGGGAAATCGCCGCCTATCATAATGTGTGGCGGCCGCCAGGCCGCTGAATGCGGACCGGGAATTGGCTTTTGTGCACTGCACGCGTAAGCTTGGGTCGGACGGTCCGGGGCGTCCAAAGCTAAATCATTGGAGCCGTCTATGTCGGTAGCCGAGTCCCATGCGCCTGCCAGCGATGAACTGATCGCTACGCTTTATCAGGCGGTGCAAGCCGTCGAAGCCCTGTTCGCCGACGCGCGCCGGATCGTAGCCGAGCGGGTGACGCGCGACGGCCGCGTGGCGCCGCGCGCGCTCGATCGCGAACAGCGCGCCGCCCACGGTCTGGCCTGGCTCGGGACCTACGTCGAGGCGATCCGCCAGCTTGCCGCCTATGCCGAGCGCCTGACGGAGGCGGACCATTTCGGCGAGGTCGAAGACCACATTGTGCGGATCGGCGCCGGCGAATATCTGGCGCAGATCCTGGGCGGGATTCCGATGAGTCAGGGCGAGATCGTGCGTCTCGCGGACCTTGGGCTTACGCCTGCGGCAGTCGCGGCGCGGATCACGCCCGCGGTCGAGCAGCTGATCGCCCAAGGCAATACAGCGCCGCGCCGCGCGCGCCTCGTCGAGCTGATGAAGTTTGGACAACACGACGCGACCGTCGGCGCCAGCGGTCTCGACGACACGCTCGAATCCATTCGCGAGGAGATGCGCAAGTTCGCCGAAGGCCAGGTGGTGCCGCATGCGCAGCAATGGCATCTGCGCAACCAGTACATCCCGCTCGACGTCATTGCACAAATGTCAGAGCTCGGCGTGTTCTCGCTCACCATCCCCGAGGATTACGGCGGCATGGGGCTGGGCAAGGAATTGATGTGCGTGGTCTCCGAGGAATTGTCGCGCGGCTATATCGGCGTCGGCAGCCTCGGCACCCGCTCCGAGATTGCAGCCGAGCTTATTCTCGGCAGCGGCACCGAAGAGCAGAAGCGCAAATGGCTGCCGAAGATCGCCTCCGGTGAGGTGTTGCCGACGGCGGTGTTCACCGAGCCGAATACCGGCTCCGATCTGGCTTCGTTGAAGACGCCGGGCGGCGCGCGACGGCGACGTCTATAAGGTGCACGGCAACAAAACCTGGATCACCCATCCAGTGCGCGCCGATCTGATGACGCTCCTGGTGCGCACCAATCCGAACGAGAAAGGCTATCGCGGCCTGTCCATGCTGCTCGCGGAAAAGCCGCGCGGCACGCGACCAGGACCCGTTTCCGGCCCCCGGCATGACGGGCACCGAAATCGAAGTGCTCGGCTATCGCGGCATGAAGGAATACGAGATTGCCTTTGACGGGTTCGAGGTCAAAGCGAAGAACCTGTTAGGCGGCGTCGAGGGGCTGGGCTTCAAGCAGTTGATGGCGACCTTCGAGTCCGCGCGCATTCAGACTGCAGCGCGCGCCGTCGGCGTGGCGCAGGCGGCGCTCGAGCAAGCGCGCAGCTATGCGCTCACCCGCGTGCAGTTCTCCGAGCCGATCGCCAACTTCCCGCGCGTCGCCGACAAGCTGGCGATGATGGCGGTCGAGATCATGATCGCGCGCCAGCTCACCTACTATGCCGCGCGGCAGAAGGATTCCGGCCGCCGCTGCGATCTCGAAGCCGGAATGGCAAAGCTGCTCGCCGCCCGGGTCGCGTGGGCGGCCGCCGACAACGCCGTGCAGATTCACGGTGGCAATGGCTTTGCGCTTGAATTCCCGATTTCGCGGATTCTGTGCGACGCCCGCATTCTCAACATTTTCGAAGGCGCCGCCGAAATCCAGGCGCACGTGATCGCCCGGCGTCTGCTGGATGGCAGCAACTAAGCCTGACCGCCAGGCGAATGCTGCAAAACGTTATCAGGTTCGGAGCTCGGCCGGCACCTTGCCGCCATTCTCAGCGAGCTTGATCATGACCTGTTTGTGCAACCAGATGTTCATAGTCGCGGTATCGTTCGTATCGCCGGTATAGTGCAATTCATTTGCCAGCTCTTTGCGCGCTGGAAGGCTGCTGTTGAGATCGAGCAGCTTCATCAGGTCTACGATCGATTTACGCCAGTCGAGTTTCTCTTTGCTCCGGCTTGCGAGCTGTACCAGCACCAATTCAACATCCACTTGAGATAGCGGCGAAACCGAAGGCGCCGCGGAACTGGTAGTTGAGCTGGATGCGCCTGAACCGGCGGAGGCACCTGCTGTGGCTGGCGCCGGCTCCGCCTTGGCCGCGTGACCAAAAATGGCGGACACGATATTTCCGAATACACTCATGGCTTGCTCCTTTCGTCGCGGAGATGTTTCCCCCGAGGCTGCTGTGGCACAGCACTGCCAGCCATCGGGGGTCTGCACGAGATCAGCTTCGCGGGCCGCCGCCGGGGTCAGAGATGACTCGCGCGGCAACCAGCCGGTTCCACACGAAGAGCACGATCACGGCGCCCACTGTTGCGCCAATGAATCCGGCTCCCTGATCGGGACGGTACCAGCCGATCATCTGGCCGATGAATGTGGCTAGAAACGCTCCCACTATGCCGAGAACAGCGGTGAGAATAAAACCCGATGGATTGTTGGGACCCGGAGAAAGTAGGCGCGCTACGATACCGGCAACCAACCCGATGACGATAATCCAGATGATACCCACGGTTTGGACTCGCTCGCGCACCAGCGCTGTGGCCGCGGAGATGTACCCGCGGGCATTCTCAAATGGTCTTCCGGCGCAGGGCGTTCTCGCGCGGGAGATTGCTTCAATCCACGTTAGACCAGACGCGCGGCTTCCTGCTCCGTTGGCAGCCGTCCGGTTGGTGTCAATTGATCGACGACACCGGGTAACTGCTCGCTGAGGCCATTGAGCAATTCGTCGCGCGACATCCCGGAATATGCCATGAGATTGTTGATCCGATCCGCGCCAAGCGCGCTCGCCAGATCGTTCGGCGAAATCGCCTTATTCGGCCCGGAGCCGATCCAGGAATGGGCGACGTCACTTTGGCCGGTCTGCTGAAATTGTTTGAGCAGATCGTTCAACCCGCCGCTCAAGACGCCGCCGGCGGCACCTCCGGCGAGTAGACCTCCCAGTCCGCCTTTCAGCAGATCGGCGAGACCGCCGCCGCCCGGACTAGCGCCTTGCGTCCCGGCGTTCGTGCCGGGCGAAGCACCGGCCGCCCCAGCCGGAGCGCTTGACTGACCGCCGCTGAAGCTCTTGATGGCCTTGTAGGCTATCAGTCCAAGCACCGCCATGGTGATCGGAGACATACCGCCGCTGCCGCTGCCGGACGTGCGTTGTCCGCGTGGTCCGTTTTGCATGCCATTGAGAACGTCGAGCAAACCCATGTCTGCCTCCCTGTTCAATCAAGATTTTATGGATGCTCGCTCCGCAGTATTTCAGTTATAAGGCAAGCATATTCACTTTCTCGTGTGCGCGACCCGGCAGTTCCTTCTCAATGTATGAAAATACGGATCGTTTTGATCGCATGGCGGATGTAACGAAATCCGATGAACTCCGAGCAGTGCGACGTCTGGAAGTTTTTGCTGGCTTCATGAATTGGCGCGTCCGCCAAACGACAAGCAGCCCTCCGCCACGTGGACGCGCGGAAGCACTTTCCAATCGGCAAAATCAGTGCGGTGGGAACTTAAGCCGTCGCAGCGACCTTTTCCTGATCGCGCCTTGGTCCACCAGACCGATCGATCCGCGCCAAGGAACGGCTCGCGCCAATCTTCTCGAACGCTGGCAAGCGCGCCTGCTGGATCGGTCTAACTGAAATCTGGCTGTGGGCCCGGCACCTGATCTTGCTCCACCATGCGCCGAAGCCTTGCCGGGTCGAGAACTGTCAGCGATCGCTTGTCGAATTTGATCAGGTGTTTCTTGCGGAATGCCTTGAGCACCAGATTGACGTACGGCGCCGTTACGCCCAACGCGTCAGCGATGTGAGTTTGCCGCAGGGGAAAATCGACGGTTTGATTGCGCACGGCGCGATGCTTCGTGAGCCTGTCCATCAATTCCAAGATCAAACGGGCGACGCGTTGATCGGCCTTGCGCCGGCCAAGGTCGAGGATCAGGTGGTCGAGTCGATGCCTTTCCTCGACGCAATTCCTCACAAAACTTTCAAGCAGTTCCGGGCGTGTAACCAGCGCATCCCATAGTCCAGCGCGGTCAAAGGTACGGTAGCAAACCGCCGTGATGGTTTCTATGTCATGATAGACCCGGTTCTCGAACAGTATGTTGGTGGAAACCAAATTACCCGGCAATAGGAATGAAAGGATTTGGCGCCGGCCGCTGGGTAAGTACTCGACTGCTGCGGCCCAGCCGTCGCAGATAACCGGGACGCTGTCGGTTTGCTCTTTCGAGCGGAACATGCGTCGTCGGGCAGTGATGTCTTTCTCAAACTGTGCAAGCGGCTCCCGATTTGAAATTGGAGCTTCAATACCGGCGTCAATCAAGATGCGACACAGGCCCAACCCGCGCATGGCGCAACCCGGACATCCCGGTTTTTGCTTAGTTGGAAAATCGGAGCCAGGAGCGGAGGATGGGATGACTTTCATGGATTTTGGGATCTTGATGCTCACGAGGTGAAACGGCGGCGCCCGTGCCGTGGAGGGCTCCGAATATCGAAATTAGCTAGATCGCGTCAACGCCGTTGAGGAGGGCGTAAATCATTGACTAGTTAATTGTTTTATCGAACCGGTCATTTTAGGTCGCAAATCACAGTGCGCCGCCAGATCGGCTGGGTCATTCCCAAATTTTTTAGGCCGTCGTAGTGCCGGACCAGACGTTTGCATTTCAGGCGGACTTCCGAACACCGAGGGGACGGCTTCGAATGCTTTACGAATCAGAGTACAGGCTACTCGCATCGGGCGGCAGCGCTGCGGGGCAATGGGGTGATTAAGCAACTTTTGCAATTTCTCGACATCAATGACGATACCCGGCGACATGGCCAGCAGTTGTGGCAGGTCCTGGCCCCGAGCATCAATTCGATGCTCGATACCTTTTATCGGAAGGTTCATCTCGCGGGCATTGAGCCACGATTATCTGAAGCCACCGTTTTGCGGCTCAAAGGCAAGCAAAAAAGCCCACTGGGAATCTCTGTTCCACTCGCAATTCGACGAACAATACATGACTGGCGCGCGGCGAATGGGCCTCCAGCATCGGGAGGTCGGTTTGAAGCTTACGTCGTACATCACCGCTTACATGGTGCTGAAAATTGAGTTTGTAAACGTCATTGTCCGATCCGATCTGCCCGTGCTCACCAAGGGCCTGCTGATCAAGACACTCGACAAATACGTGGCGCTCGATATGGCGCTCGCTTTGTCCAACTATGACGCTGCGCTCCTTCACGGAAGGGCGACGAGCCCAAGCCTGCGCAGCTTACCCGCACGGGATGGACGCTGTGCAATCCGGGCGGGATTTCGCCTGACGCCTGCGCCGCGCGCTTCCGTGTCTGATGCCCGCCGGTATCGCGAAATCCGGCGTAGCCCAGTCGCTCAATCGGGGCTACAAGAACGCCTATGTCCGAGTTCCTCTCTCACGGCCTTGTCCCGGTCGCCATCGGCGCCGTTGCCGTCGTTTTGCTGCTGGGCCTCATCAACATGATGCGCGGCGGCTCTGGAAACACTTCGCAGAAGCTGATGCGATTGCGCGTGCTGCTGCAATTCGTCGCCATCGTCATCATCATGTTCACCATCTGGGTAATGGCGAAATAAGCCATGGTCGTCCTCAACAAGATTTACACCCGCACCGGAGACGACGGCACGACCGCGCTCGGCACCGGCGCGCGGCGCAAGAAATACGACCTCCGCGTCGCCGCCTACGGCACGCTTGACGAAGCCAATGCCGCAATCGGGATCGCGCGGCTGCATACCAGCGGCGAGCACGCGATCCATCATGCGCTGTCGCGCATCCAGAACGATCTGTTCGACCTCGGCGCTGACCTTGCCACGCCGGACAAGGGTAAGGGGCCGGGCGGCGCACGGCTCACGGCGACTACGGCGCAGGTGACGTGGCTCGAGAACCAAATCGACCGGCTCAATGCCGAACTCGCGCCACTGCGAACGTTCGTGCTGCCGGGCGGCTTTCCGGCGGCGGCATACCTGCATCTCGCCCGCACCATATGCCGGCGCGCCGAGCGGCTGATTGCCGAACTGATGGACCAGCCGGGCGAAAGCGTCACGCCCGAGGTGCTGCATTACGTCAACCGGTTGTCGGATTATTTGTTCGTCGCCGCCCGTTACGCCAACGACAAGGGCGCGCGCGACGAGCTTTGGCAGCCGGGCCAGAACCGGTAATCCAAAACAAAAAAACAACTGCAAGGGGAGGGGGCCATGGGCCGGCTCGAAGGCAAGGTTGCAATCGTCACCGGCGCTGGAAGCGGCATCGGCCGCGCCAGCGCTACATTGTTCGCCCGTGAAGGCGCACGCTTGATCATCGTCGATCAAAACACTGATGGGTTGAACGAGACCGCAAGTGCTATTACGCGGCATGGCGGCAGCGTGCAGGCGTTGACCGCCGATACTGGCCGCGAAGAGAACGTCAAGACTTTCGTTGATCGTGCGCTTTCGGCCTACGGCGCGCTCGACGTCGTCTATGCCAATGCCGGGATCAGCGGCGGCCTCACGCCGCTCCTCGAGCAAACGGTCGATTACTGGCTGCAAATTCTTCAAACCAATCTGATCGGGCCCTTCCTCGCCATCAAACATGCCGCCCCGCACATGATCGCGAAGGGACGCGGCTCGATCGTGCTCACGGCTTCGGTCGCGGGCCTGCGCGCGAACGCGGGCGCTGCCGCCTATAGCGCGAGCAAGGCCGGCGTCATCAGCCTCGCGCAGACCGCGGCCACGTCGCTCCTCGGCACCGGCGTCCGTGTCAATGCGATCTGCCCGGGTCTGATCGAGACCGGGATGACTCGAGAGATTTTCGAGCGAGCGCGCGAACGCCGTACGCAGGACAAGATCGGACAGCTCAATCCGCTGCAGCGCGCCGGCGGGCCGGAGGAGATAGCTGCCATGGCGCTGTTTCTGGCCAGCGATGACGCGTCCTATGTCAACGGCCAGGCTTTTCCGGTCGATGGCGGGCTCTCCAGTACACTGCCTTTCGTCCGGCCGATCCGTTGACCGCAAGCGCGCCCACCGGTACTTTCTCGCACCGCAGCATCTCCGGGACTTAAAGCAGCGGAAATACGAAACAAATCGAAATTGGCCATGAAGATTCTTGTGCCCGTGAAACGGGCTATCGATAAGGACGTGAAAATCCGGGTCAAATCTGATGGCTCGGGTGTCGAACTTGGCAACGTCAAAATGTCGATGAATCCGTTCGACGAGATCGCGGTCGAGGAATCGCTCCGGTTGAAGGAAGCAGGCAAAGCAACCGAGATCGTCGCGATTTCAATCGGCCCCGCGCAGGCGGCCGAGACGATCCGCACCGCGCTCGCCATGGGCGCCGACCGCGGCATTCTGGTTAAAGCCGACGGCATCGTCGAGCCGCTGGCGGTGGCAAAAATCCTCAAGGCGATCGCCGACGCGGAACAGCCTGGCCTCATTATTATGGGCAAGCAGGCGATCGATGACGACAGCAATCAGACCGGCCAGATGCTCGCCGCGCTGCTCGGCTGGCCGCAAGGCACGTTCGCGTCGAAGGTGGTAATCGAAGCCGATGCGCTGATGGTGACCCGCGAGGTCGACGGCGGCCTGCAGACCGTGAAGCTGAAAATGCCGGCGATCGTGACCGCCGATCTGCGCCTGAATGAGCCGCGCTACGCGTCGCTGCCCAACATCATGAAGGCGAAGAAAAAGCCGATCGAAGACAAGACCGCGGCCGATTACGGCGTCGACATCAAGCCGCGGCTTGAAGTCGTCAAAACCACGGAACCGCCGGTGCGCAAAGCCGGCGTCAAGGTGAAGAGCGTCGCCGAACTCGTTGATAAACTGAAGAACGAGGCCGGGGCGATCTGATGCCAACACTTCTCCTCGCCGAGCACGACAACAAATCCCTCAAAGACGCGACCAGCAAGGCGTTGACCGCCGCCAAGGCGATTGGCGCCGACGTGCACATCCTCGTCGCCGGTCATAACTGCAAGCCGGTCGCGGACGCCGCGGCCAAGCTCGACGGCGTCAAGAAAGTGCTGCTCGCCGACGCGCCGGCCTACGAGCACATGCTGGCCGAGCCGACCGCCGCGCTGATTGTTTCGCTGGCGGGCACCTACGAAACCATCATGGCGCCGGCGACCACGAGCGGAAAGAACATCATGCCGCGCGTCGCGGCGCTGCTCGACGTGATGCAAATCTCCGAAGTCACTAAGGTCATCGCTCCGGACACCTTCGAGCGGCCGATCTATGCCGGCAACGCCATCCAGACCGTGCGCTCGCAGGACGCCAAGAAAGTCCTCACGGTGCGCACCGCCGCGTTCCAGGCGACCGGCGAAGGCGGCACCGCGGCGCCGGTGGAGACGGTCGCCGCTGCGGCCGATCCCGGCATTTCCGGCTTCGTCGGCGAGGAACTGTCGAAGTCGGAGCGGCCGGAACTGACCTCGGCCAAGATCATCATTTCCGGCGGTCGGGCGATGCAAAACCGCGAGAACTTCACCAAGTATATAGAGCCGGTCGCCGACAAGCTCGGCGCGGCGATGGGCGCCTCGCGCGCGGCGGTCGACGCCGGCTATGCGCCGAATGACTGGCAGGTGGGCCAGACCGGCAAGGTGGTGGCCCCCGACCTCTATATCGCTGTAGGCATTTCAGGTGCTATTCAGCATCTGGCCGGTATGAAGGATTCGAAAGTCATTGTCGCTATCAACAAGGACGAAGAAGCGCCGATCTTTCAAGTTGCCGACTATGGACTGGTGGCGGACCTCTATCAGGCCTTGCCGGAGCTGGCCCAGGAGTTGGAAAAGCGCGGTCGTTGACCCGGTGGGCGCAAGGTAGCCGCATGATCCTTCGCAGAAGGTAAGCCAAGATGGTCGAAGTAAAGGAGCGGCCGAAGACGCGCGGCGACCACAGCGGAGGCACAGGCTCATGCCATCCGCAAGGTCGGCGTGATCGGCGCCGGTCAGATGGGCAACGGCATCGCCCATGTTTGCGCGCTGTCAGGCCTGCACGTGCTGCTCAACGACATTGTCGCCGAACGCATTTCCGAAGGGCTCGCCACCATCAGCGGCAACCTGGCGCGTCAGGTCAGCCGGCAGCGCATTACCGACGATGAGCGCGAGGCTGCGCTCAAGCGCATCAGCCCGGCAAAAACGCTGGAGGACCTCGGCGATTGCGATCTGGTGATCGAGGCGGCGACCGAGAAAGAAGAGGTCAAGCGCAAGATTTTCGCCGCGCTGTGCCCGACACTCAAACCCGAGACCATCGTCGGCACCAACACCTCTTCGATTTCGATTACCCGGCTTGCCGCCTCGACCGACCGGCCGGAGCGCTTCATCGGCATTCACTTCATGAATCCGGTGCCGCTCATGGAATTGGTCGAGGTGATCCGCGGCATCGCCACCGACGATGAAACCTTCGCCAGCGTCAAGCAGTTCATCAGCAAGCTCGGCAAGCAGATTGCGGTATCGGAGGATTTCCCCGCCTTCATCGTCAACCGCATCCTGTTGCCGATGATCAACGAGGCGATCTACACGCTCTACGAAGGCGTCGGCAATGTCGAGGCGATCGACAACGCGATGCGGCTCGGCGCGCATCATCCGATGGGGCCATTGGAGCTAGCCGACTTCATCGGTCTCGATGTCTGCCTCTCGGTCATGCAGGTGCTGCACGAGGGGCTCGCGGATTCAAAATACCGGCCATGCCCGCTCCTGGTGAAATACGTCGAGGCCGGCTGGCTCGGCCGCAAAACCCAGCGCGGCTTTTACGACTATCGCGGCGAGAAGCCGGTACCGACCCGCTAAGTCGGCAAGTTGAACGATCGTCAGCTCTTCAAAATTGGAGTGCGGGCGTTCGCGTCCGCGGCGGCCGATAACAACACCGCACGAACTTTTAGAGCATGATCCGGAAAAGTGGCAGCCGGTTTTCCGAAAAGATCATGCTCCACCAAAATGATAGAGCGCCAATCGATTTAATCTGAAGCGATTGCGCTCTAGGCAGGCCCCAGCCCGAGCCCCAGCCTCCAAGTTTTACGTTGAGGCCGATCTTGACGGTCTGGAACGTCGCTTTCTCGCTGACGGAGAACGGCACGCCCGCGGCCGTCCCGCTGGCCAAGCCTGCCGTACCGAGATTGAGATACAAATACTCGGTTTTGAAGGACAGCCAGGGGTTAAAGGCGTATTCCAGGCCACCGCCGACAGTCCAGCCGTTTTGTTCGGCCCCGAGCGAAGTCGCGGCGCTCGCCACGCCGGTCAGGGTGGCGGTGGCTGAAGTGGTGGTGTGGCCATAGGCCCATCCGCCGGTGCCATAGAGCAACGCACTGGGGGTTACGAGGAAGCCCGCTCGGCCGCGCACCGTGCCGAACCAGTCGAGTTTGGTGCCCGCGGTCGCCGTGGCGCCCACGGTCGCCGCTGCAGTCGCGTTACCTGTAATGTCGGCGCCGTCGAAGTCGCTTTCTACGCCAATGACCCAGGCCGGCGCCAGCTGCCAATTGAAGCCGACTTGGCCACCGCCAAAAAATCCACTCGAGTTCAAGCTTGCGGTGCCGGTGGTCGATCCAACCGTGACCGGATATTGAAACTGATTGCCACCGAAGCCGCCGTTGCCGCCGAAATAAAACCCGGTCCAGCTGTAGAGCGGAGGCGGCGGGGGTGGCGGGTAGTAGACCGGCTGTGGAGCAAGATCAGCTGCGTAGCCCGGCGAGCCGCCCAACGCGACGGCTACGCTCGCGAATAGCAAGCAAACAATGCGCATGATTGGCGACCTCCTTTGAGGTTGCCTCATACGGAACGCATAGATTTCGCAACGACCGGTTAAAGCCGCGGCCGGAGGTAAAAAAGAGTCAGCATGTTGCGGTTGTGCAACAGGCGCGCATTCAACCACGCCGACGCTCAAGGCGCAGAACTACCAGTCCGCTTCGATGCTATCGACACGGCGATCACAGGACCACTGAAGCAGCGTCGCAAATCGCTCGATTTCTCATCTACATCGTTTGCGTGTAGCGTAGTGGTCGGAAGATTTGGCGTAAACGCACCGCCGCGATCCACGCCTATAAGCAAGGCCGGGAAGAGACGCTCAAACACCGGCCGAACACATTGGGGGAGCGCGGCGGTGTCTGCAATCGATACGATTTCTCATCGGCGCGCGCGGGTCGGCATCGCGGTAGCATTGGCCGCGGCCGCCGGCTTTGCGCTCGCCAATACTTCGGCGAGCGTCGCCTATCAGGGCGGCAGTAACCCACTCACGCTCGCAGCGACGCGGTTTCTTGTGCCGACGGCTGCTCTGATCGTTTGGTTGCGCGTCAGTGGCGTTTCACTCGTTCTTCCGAAACGCGACGCATTTGCTGCTGCTGCGCTCGGGGTTGTGACTGCGCTCTACACTTGGGCGCTGCTTCGATCGTTCAGTTCGATTCCGTTCGCTTTGGCGATACTGATTTTCTATTTGTTCCCGCTGATGGCCGCCGTCATCGTCGCCGGCTTTGGCTGGGAGAAATTTGCCTGGAAAACCGGGGCAGCGATTGTGCTTGCCCTTGCCGGGCTGGCGCTGGCACTCGACGTGCGCGGCGGCAACCTCAACATCGGCGGCGTGGCATTGGCTTTTTGTGCCGCGATTGGATTAGCCGTCGTCATCGTTGTTTCCAGCCGCGTGTTTGGCAAGGGCGATGCGCGGCCGCTGACACTCTACATGGCGGCGGCTGCCAGCGTTCTGTTGTTGATACTCTGTGCCGTGAGTGGCGACTTCGCGCCGCCGCAGACAGCTTCCGCGTGGATCGGTTTCCTGGCCGCCTCTACGCTGTACGGCTTCGCAATGATTGCCTTTTTCATTGCCGTGTCGATGATCGGGCCGGTGCGCACGTCGCTCCTTTCCTACGCCGATGCGGTGATATCCGCCGGTCTTGGCGTCGTTGTGCTTGGACAGGCGCTGACGCTCATTCAGATTGCCGGGATCGCGCTCGTCATCGGTGCATTGATCGGCGCGACGCAAACCAAGTTGGCGCTCTAAGCGGCCGATGCTGGCGGCAACCGCGTTACGTTTGATTCTGACCCAAGTCGAGCCGCGGGTTCTGCACCGATTGGGATATCTGTTCAAGGATTAGTGCTTGCTTCGACAGCGCACCTTCACTACTAAACCCACCCTACCGGAGAATCCACGGAGCAATGCGATGAAATCGATTTTTGTGGCCCTTGCGATCTCACTCACAGTGGGCATCGGGCCGACGCTGGCGCAGACCGATACAAAGACGGACACTAAGACGGATACGAAAACGCAGATGGACACGAAGACAAAGACCACCGACCCTGCCAAGGCAGCGATCGCCAAGTCCTGCACGGATCAGGCGAATGCCAAAGGTTTGCACGGCGACGCCCGCAAGAAGTTCAGGTCAAAGTGCAAAAAAGCCGGCGGCAAGCCCTCCTGAACGGTCGCGAAGATTATTCAGCGTCATCGACGCGACCGGTGTTCTGTTGACGGCCTGAGTTGCACGGTGGAGGATTTCTCGCAAAATCTACCGCGTCCTCTACGAATCGAAGTACCGCGCTAATGCGCGGATTTCAAGCTTGAGTCGCTGGCGGGGTCACCAACCGGGAGCGATCCATTGCCGCTGTCACAGATTTTCCGGTATTGCGTATCGGACGGTGTGCCCCGGCGCTCCTTTTTTCTTGCCGTGATCGTCGGTACGATTCTCAATTTGATCAATCAGGGCGACGCCTCTTCGGACCCGGTCACGTCAATCTGATAAAGATTGTCCTGACCTATGCGGTTCCATATTGCGTTGCGACCTATGGTGCAGTCTCGTACCGGGTGAGCGCCGCGCGACGCGCCGGCGGCGCGTTCAAGTAGAAACGAGAGTTGCATGGTGCCCCCAGACCTGAGGCGCTGCGTCGTTTGGGCCGCAGTACCTGAAGTTTCAGCCGCCCGGTACTAGTATCATTGCCGATCCGCGCGATGCCTGGAGGGGGTCACGTGTGATGCCGGGGCTGAGGCACAGTTGAGCTATGGCCGCGAGGCTTGCCGGCGTTCCATCCCGTCTCTGGTGAACAGCGAATGCGGCTTACTCTCTTCGGGGCGATCCGCCCTCTCAACCTCCGCACGGCGGCGCGGGATATTCTGGCGGGCGTAACGCTCGCGTCCATGAACATCCCGCAGGTGCTGGGTTATGCCCGCATCGCCGGCACGCCCGTTGTGACCGGGCTTTATACCGTGCTGCTGCCGCTCGTTGCGTTCGCAATATTCGGCTCGTCCCGCCACCTCGTGGTGGCTGCCGACTCGGCAACGGCCGTCATCTTCTCCAGTCCGTTATCGCGCATGGCGGCACCGGCCGGCGAGAAGTACATGGCACTGGTCGGCATGGTGGCGCTGCTGACGGCGGGGCTTTTGTTCCTGGCATGGATCTTCAGATTGGGATTCCTCGCCGACTTCCTGTCACGCACGGTGCTGGTCGGGTTTCTCACCGGCGTCGGGTTTCAGGTTGGCATTGCCATGCTCGGCGACATGTTTGGTGTCGCGATCAACTCGCACCGGACTTTGGTCCAGGCTTGGGAGATCCTGCACAGATTGCCGGAATTGACCCTTCCGACAGTGGCGTTGTCCGCCCTCGTGGCGGCGGGCATCCTGCTCGGCAAACGCTTCGTTCCGCGATTGCCGATTTCGTTGTTCGCCGTTGTCGGAACCATCGCGGCGAGCGCTGCGTTTGGCTTCGCCGAGCATGGTATTGCGATCATTGGTCCGGTCCCCGGGGGGCTGCCGCGGCTCGCGTGGCCCGACGTGACCTGGAGCGAAAGCCTGGCCGTGCTCCCGGTAGCGGCTTCCTGTTTCGTGATGATCATCGCGCAAAGCGCAGCGACCTCGCGCGCATTCGCACTACGTTATCGCGAGCGGGTCGACGGCGATGCGGACATTCTCGGGCTTGCAGCCGCGAACGCCGCTGCCGCGGTCAGTGGCACGTTCGTGGTCAACGGCAGCCCGACGCAGACCGCAATGGCCGATCGCGCGGGGGCGCGCAGCCAAATCGCCCAGCTGGTTTTTGCCGGCGTTGTGCTTCTGGTGCTGCTGTTCCTGACCGGGCCGCTTCAGTACCTGCCGCGCTGCGTGCTGGCCAGCATCGTGTTCACGATTGCGGTCGGTATGATCGACGTGAGCGGGCTGCGCGACATTCGCCGCGAAAGCCCGGGCGAGTTTTATCTTGCCGCCAGCACCGCGGCGGCGGTCGTCGCGGTCGGTGTCGAGCAGGGCATCCTGCTGGCGATCGCATTGTCGCTGTTTCGGCACGTTCGCCACAGTTACAGCCCGCACCGGATGATGCTTGCGCCGGACCCGACCGGCCGCTGGATGCCGGTGCCGGCGACGCCGGGCGAGGAGACCGAACCGGGGCTCATTGTCTATCGCTTCGGTTCGGATTTGTTTTACGCCAACGCCAACCTCTTTGCCGACCAGGTGCGCGATCTCGTCGACCGCGCGCCCGTGCCGGTCCGCTGGTTCATCGTCGATGCCGGCGCGATCACCGACATTGACTACTCCGCCGCGCAAACCATGCGCGACCTGCTCGACGAACTCGCACATCGAAAAGTCGGCGTCATGTTCGCGCGCGTCACGCCATATCTTCGATCGGATATGGAGCGGCATCGCATCGCAGGCGCGATCGGCGAGAAGCGGATTTTCGCCACGCTTCACGAAGCGATAGCGGCTGCGCGCGGCGATACAGTTGGTGCAGCCGCGGATCAGCGTGGGGAGCCGGTGTGAAACGAGGTCATTCCGCAGCGGCAGAGGTTGCGTCTGTCGCCTCGAGCATGGCCGCGAGGCTTTCCGCGTCGGCGATCGTTCGCACGGCGACCGGAGCGGCGCGGCCGCGAACTGCGATCTCCCTTACTGGCACCGCGTCGTCGGGTAATCCGGCGGTGCCATATACCTCGTCGGAGACGACAATCTGGCAGGCCAGTTCCTTGGTCAGGTCCTGAAGCCGCGCGGCGACGTTCACCGCGTCGCCAAGCGCCGTGAAGGAGATGTGGTCGCCGTAGCCGATGTCGCCGACAATGACTTCGCCGCCGTTGATGCCGATTCCGAATCTGATGGGGTCGCGCCCGGCTTCGGCGAACTGCCGGTTCAGATGCGCGATGTTTTCAGCCACCATCGCGGCGGCGTCGAGAGCCTGCCGGCATGCAGTCGGCGGATCGGTGTCGACGCCAAACAAAGCCAGCATGCCGTCGCCGAGGTACTGGTTCACCTTGCCGCCGGCCTGCGTCACCGCCCGTGACGCTGCGCCGAGGAAACGATTGACGACGAACACGGTGTCGAACGGCAGCTGATCGGCCGCCATCTGCGTCGAGCCGCGCATGTCCACGAACATGCTCACCACATAGCGTTCCTCGCCGGGTTGGCCGCGGCCTTTGGCGTGCACGAATGCGGCGCCGACGTGCGGCGGCAGCAGCGGGACGATCGTGAGGTCCGTCGCCGGCCGCAATTGGCAGGCGAGCCGCACGGAGGGATCGGCGTCGGCGCCAATTCGCTCAAGCACGTAAGCTTCGCGAGCCGATGGCCGCGGCAATCCGTCGTGATCGCCGAGGATGCGAATCCGGCAGGTTGAGCAACGGCCCTTGCCGCCGCAAACGCTGGCGTGCGGCACGTGGTGACGGTAGCTCGCTTCCAGGACCGACAGGCCCTTTGGCACCCGGATCATCCGGTCCGGGTAGGTGAGCCGAATCATGCCGCGCCGCCGCTCGTTGAAGCGGCGAATGCCGCGGGCGGCGAACACCGCGACGATCGCTCCGGCGTAAGCCCATAAGAAATAATTTCGCAGCCGCTCGAGGTTGGCGCGCTCGGCGGCCGTGCCGGTGCGGGCAGGAGACATTATCCCGGTGCGCCATTCGGGCCGCTGCGCCAGAAGCTTTACTGCCTTTCCCTGCTGGTAGGAGCCAAGGAGCGCAAGCACGGGCAACAGAACGGCGAGCCCAAACAGGACAGCTGCGGCTTTCGGAAAGAACGGCTTTAGCCGCAGCCAGAAGTAAACTCCGATGCAGCCGTGGATCCAGGCGATGAGCAGGACGGTGGCCTGCATCATTCCCAGGTCCGGCCGCACGATCCAAAGATTGTACAGAGCCTGCGCGTAGCTCCTCTGCAACCCGTACAACGTCACACCCAGGCGCTCGCCGATCAGATGCGTACACAGCAATATCGGGATGCTCAGTCCCAGGACGAGCTGCACGACCTCGGCAATTTTCCAGCGGAAATAACGGCGCTGATAGAGCGCCCACAATCCCAGCGAGGCGTGGACGCCGAGCGCCGGGTAGAGGAGAAGCGTGCCAATCGCGCTATGCCAGAACGTCGCGTGGAACCCGAGTCCATATTCCATGGCGTCGAGCGAAATATTGCCCAGCGCATGATTGATGTAGTGCGAAAGCAAATAACAAAACAGAACCAATCCGCAGGCGAGCCGAATCTGCCGCACGCCGATGCTCGCGGACGAGATGAATGGGTCTGAAGTCACTCGGGCCCGACGTGGTCACGCGTGATTCCGGCTGCTGAACTGCTTTAGACGAATCCATGCGGGATTCGCCGTTGAGCAGGTCACTAAGTCAACCGCAATCCGGGTCCATACGAGCCATGACACCGCGATCCATGAAACGCTCGCTGCGTCACCATCTCTTCAAACGCACTGACATCCTCACGCGCATTGTCATCACCGGGCGGCCAAACTGATTTGCCGGACTGCCGCGTTACCGTCATTGCCAGGAGCGGAGCCGAGCGCGCCGCTCAATTCAGTAATTGACAATATATTGTCGCTATGACAATATACTGCCATGATTTCGCAGGATGCTGTCACCGAGCTAGTTTTGGAGACGTTCCGGCTTAACGGCCGTCTGCTCGCGACTGGCGATGCGCTGATCGCCGACCTCGGGCTGACCAGCGCGCGATGGCAGGTTATTGGCGCGATTTCGCTATCGCCGGTGCCTCTCCCGGTTGCCCATATCGCGCGGAACATGGGGCTGACCAGGCAAGCCGTGCAACGTCTGGCGAACGACATGGAGCGCGACGGGCTGGTGCGATTCGCGCCCAATCCGCACCACAACCGGGCGAAACTCGTTCTGTTGACGCGTAAGGGAAACACAGCCTTTGCGGCCGCAATGGAACGGCAGGGGCCGTGGGCAAACTCGCTCGTCGCCGGTCTCAGCACACGCGACATCAAGCTTGCCAGTTCGACGCTTCGGACCATCCGGCAACGTCTCGAACAACAAGCGGGAGCTGACGATGCTTAAGCGCATTCATCCGATCGCGGGCATTGTTGCCGTTCTGACCATCCTGACGTTCTGGATATCCACCGCCGTGTCGGAGCTGTTCCTTCCGATCGATGCGGTAATCGCCGTGAAGCAGGCAATTCCATGGGGGCTGCTGGTACTGGTGCCGGCGCTGGCAATCACCGGTGCGACCGGCTTTCGTCTCGCCGGCGCGTCGACTGACCCGCGCGTCTTACGCAAGAAGCGGCGAATGCCGTTCATTGCCGGCAACGGCATTCTGGTGTTGATCCCGGCGGCGCTCAGCCTCTCGGCGCTCGCCACGCGGTTGGAATTCGACAGTCTGTTTTATTCGATCCAGGCGATCGAACTCCTCGCCGGCGCCGTCAATCTCGCGCTGATGTCACTCAACATTCGTGACGGCTTGCGGCTCAGCGGGCGCCTGAACGGGCGCCCGCTGCCGGCAATAAAGACGACGTAGCGATGGCGGTTACTTCATCAGTTCGACGAATAGGCCGATAACGCACACATAGCCGAGCACGAAAATAAGCGTGCGGATGTAGGGAAGGCCGATCAGATAGACGACGGCGTGCGCGAGCCGGAGCCAGAAGTAGCTCATCGCCCAGAACGCGGTCATTGAGTCATTTTTTCCGGCAATCTGAATGACGACCACAAGCGCGGCGAACGGCGCGAATGTTTCCACGGCGTTGATGTAGGTACGGTCGGCGCGTTTGCCCCAGTTCGGCAGCGGGCGCGGCTCGGGATCGACGTAATTCGGCGGGGTCAGAAAACCGTTGGTCATGACTTGCGCGATGACGTAGGGAATCCACAGCGACCCCGAGAGCAAAGCCGTTAGTGCCAGGTATTTCAGTTCAGGCGACATCTAAATTTCCCTTCCCTCAAAAGTGGTTTATTTCCCTAAAGCACGACACTTGTAGCCCGGATCGCCGGCTTCCGGGATCACCTTTTCAAACTGTGCGGCGGGCTGGGCAGAGTTCTCTCCGGCCCGACGTGGGCTGGATCCACCAACACGCCCCTCGTTCTCAATCGCAGCAGGAGTCCGATGTCTTCGGCTGCTGGTAGGTCTCATTGGGATTGACGGCAGTCCCGTCATACCGGTCGTGATGACGTACCCACGCCATGCCGTACGCCAAGCCTGCCTCGTCGCGCCCCTTGGGGGCGAGGTCGAGGAAGTGGTAGGCGCCGATCAGCATGTCGAGGCCGCGTCCATAGGATGAATAGGTGTGGAAAACCTCGCCGGCGGCGTTCTTGTAGAACACGCTGGCGCCGGGGCGCTCCTCGCTCGGGAATTCGGTCACTTCGTAATTGTAGTTTGCGATCCCCTTGGCCTTCTCCTCCGGCGTGGCGGACACCTGGTAGTCGAAGTTGAAGTCATTGCCGAATGACGACACCCATTTGAAGTGCCAGCCCATGCGCTGTTTGAACTTCTCGATTTGCGCAAGCGGCGCGCGTGACACCACGACGAAAGCGACGTCGCGCTGCGCAAGATGGATGACCGAGCCGTCGAAGTGATCGGCAAGGAGCGAACAGCTCTTGCAGCCTTCCTCCCAATCGGGACCGAGCATAAAGTGGTAGACGATCAGCTGGCTTTTGCCGCCGAACAGATCGGCCAAAGTCTCCTTGCCGTTCGGGCCGTCAAAGACGTAATTTTTTTCGATTTTCTCCCAGGGCAACTCGCGCCGCTTGCGGCTCAGCGCGTCGCGCGCGCGGGTGAAGGTCTTCTCTTCGGCGAGATGAGCCTTGCGCTCCGCGATCCATTCCGCGTGCGGGACGATCTTGTGCGGTTCCATCATGACCTCCGCTGGTAAAAGGGCGGATTAGCCAAGCATAATCCGCCCTTGGTTCATGCACCCAATGATCAAGACGCCGGCGTCATCCAGCCGATGCCGGCGCCGCCCGGCTCGAGCAGGATAGCGATGCGGCCGACGTTGGGGACGTCAAACGCCGGCTTCATCACCTTGGCGCCGGCCTTGACCGCTTTCTTCACCCGCTCGTCGACATTGTCGACGGCGATGTAGGGCATCCAGCTTTCCGGCACGCCTTTGTATTCGGGTCCGTTGATGTCGAAGATACCGGCCGCGGGCTTGCCGTCGGCCATGGCGATCGTATAGGTGACGCCGCCGGGCATCGGCATGGCATTGTAGCTCCAGCCCATCGTCTCAGCGTAGAACTTTTTCGCTTGCTCGACATTGCGCGTCATCAGCTCGTTCCAGTGAAATTGACCGTGTGCGGTCATCGCACTTACTCCTGCGTTGGTGATCGGGTCGTATTGCAGTCTCGTATTCCCTTATCGTGTCGTTCAGGCGACGAATTTTTCCAGCTTGTCGAGCGCCCCGATCCAGCCGTGTTGGTGGCCGTTGCGCGATGCTTCGTCGAACAGTTTCTCATGCGTAATGGTCAGCAGCGTGCCGCCGGCTTCCGGTTTGAACAGTACCGTGACCAAAAACTCGTACGGCTCGTCGGGCGGTGCAGCGTCCCAGGCCCAGGTGAAAACCAGCTTTTCGTTGGATACCACCTCGCGATAGACGCCACCGACATTGTGCGGCTTGCCATCCGGCGAGCGCATCTCGATGCGGTAGCGGCCGCCGACGCGCGGGTCACTCTCGGCCCGCACGGTCGCGATCTCGCCTGGTCCCATCCAGCGCTTTATTTTTTCCGGGTCGGTCCAGGCGGCGAAGACTTTGGCAGGCGGCGCTTGGAGGCGTCGTTTGAGGGTGAGGCTTGGTTTGACTGCGGTGTCGACGTCCATGAATCTTCCTCCTCAAGAAAAGCGGTGAGGCGCTGCAGGGCCCCAGACCAGAAACGTTCGTAGCGGTTGAGCCAGGCCATCGCGTTCTGCATCGGTTCGGCGTTGAGTTGGCAGGTGACGGTACGGCCCGATTTGGTGCGCTTGACCAGTCCGGCATCGGACAACACGTCCAGGTGCTTCATGATTGCCGGCAGCGATACCTTGAACGGTTCGGCGAGCACGCTGACGGAAAGATCCGGTTGCTCGGCCAGCCGCGCCACCAAGGCCCGCCGCGTCGGGTCGGCAAGCGCGGCGAAGGTACGATCAAGCGGTTCGGAACTTAACTTAACCATCTGGTTAAGTATAGAAGCGCGCCAGCCGCTGTCAAGCGTCGCATGCCAAAAAAATGACTGGCACGCAGCGCGCATCCGCCTCTGATACTTTTGCGCGACTGCCTGAGCGTGTGACGCCGAAAGGAGTGCGCGCTACTTCTTAGTCGTCGATGAGCAAACACGCTCGCGGGCGAGAGGTTTCGCAAGGGAGAACATATGACCGCTGCACAAATCTTCGATCTCACCGGCAAGGTGGCGCTGGTAACGGGTGCGTCGAGCGGGCTCGGCGTGCGTTTTGCGCAAGTGCTAGCGGAAAATGGCGCCGCGGTCGTGCTGGTGGCGCGGCGCGCCGATCGCCTCGACGCGGTCAAGGCGCGGATCGAACAAGCTGACGGCCGTGCGCTCGTGGTCGAGGCCGATGTCCGCGATCGCGCCGCGATGCAGCGGGCTTTTGATACCGCCGAAAAAGCCTTCGGCACGGTCACCATCCTGGTCAACAACGCCGGCAACGTGCAGTCGAAGCGCGCGGTCGAAATTACCGAGGAGGACTGGCGGCAGGTGTTGGCGACCAATCTCGACGCTGTGTTCTACTGGGCGCAGGAGGCCGCGCGCCGCATGCTCGCCGCCGGCAAAGGCGGCGCCATCATCAACATCGCTTCGATCCTCGGCATGAATCCCGACAATGGAGTCGCGAGCTACGCCACGGCCAAGGCCGGCGTGATCCAGCTCACCAAGGCGCTGGCCATCGAGCTTGCCTTCAAAGGCATTCGCGTCAACGCCATCGCGCCGGGCTGGATCGTCACCGAAATCAATCGCGACTATCTCGCCAGCGAACGCGGAGCGGCGATGAAACGACAAATCCCCATGGGCCGCTTCGGCGAGGACCGCGACCTTGACGGGCCGCTGCTGCTGCTGGCGTCCGACGCCGGCCGTTTCATGACCGGCGCGACCGTCGTCGCTGACGGCGGTCAGGTGGTGGCGCTGCGCATCTGACGCAAAGCGAGGCCCCATGCGATCAGTGCGGGTATCCTCAAAACGTCGTCGGCCAAATTGTCTGTGGTCTGAGCGTGACGCGCAATGCTGGCAATCGCGAGCCTGTGCTTGACGGCGCACTTGCCGAGTTTGTTAGATGCGGACCTTCTCAGCGGCGCCGGGAGGATGAAATAAGCGCGATGGAGAGGCGAGTACGACGCGTCGTCACCAGCCACGAGGCGGACGGCAAAGCGGTGGTGCTGTTCGACGGCGCGCCGGCCAAGATCCGGGAGCGGCCCGAGAGTGGGACAAAGTCGTGGCTCCTATGGGCCACCGATAGGACGCCCGCCGACATCAGCGGACCGCAGGATCGCGGCGATCGCACCATCGGTATCCCGCCGCCGCCCGGCGGCAGCGTCTTCCGAATCGTCGAGTTTCATCCGTTCGACGCGACCAAGTTGCCGGTCGACTACATGACGCGCAGCATTGGCGCCGATCACGCACCGTCAAAAGGCTGGGCGCCAAGCCATCCGGCCATGCATCGCACCCGCAGCATCGACTATGCGATCGTCATGTCCGGCGAGATCGACATGCTGCTCGATGATTCGGAAGTTCACCTCAAAGCCGGAGATGTGCTCGTTCAGCAAGGCACCAATCATGCCTGGGTCAATCGCGGCACCCAGCCGTGCCGCATCGCCTTCGTGCTGATCGACGCGCAGGAATCCTGAACGGCGCCAGTCAAGACAGAAACGAGCATCCGCATGGCCGTCGAATTTGGCGTGGTCGATCACCTGGATCGACAAAACGTACCGGTCCACGAAACCTACGACCGCCGGCTCAAGCTGATGGAGCTGTTCGACCAGGCCGGCTTCAGCACGTTCCACATTACCGAACATCATTTCACGCCGCTTGGGCTCGCGCCGTCGCCGCTGATTTTTCTGTCGGCGGCTTCGCGGATCACGAAATCCATTCGGCTGGCGCCGCTGGTGTTGATACTGCCGCTCTATAATCCGCTCCGGCTCGCAGCGGAGCTGTGCATGCTCGATCACCTGAGCAAGGGCCGCCTCGAGATCGGAACCGGGCGCGGCATATCGCCGTATGAATTGGCGTTCCACAACATTAATCACCTCGAATCACAGTCGATCTATAACGAAGCCTTCGAAGTGCTGATGATGGCGCTGACGCGTGAGACCGTCGACTTTCGCGGACACTATTTCAAATATTTCAATGTGCCGATCGAGATGCGGCCGTATCAGAAACCGCACCCGCCATTGTGGTACGCCACCGGCTCGGAAGAGGGCGCGGCCTGGGCTGGAAGCCAGAACCACAACGTGGCCTTTCTCGCGCCTGCGCCGCGAGCCAAGGTGCTCGTCGATGCTTACAAGAAGGGCCGCGCTTCCAACAAAGAAAACGCGTCGCGGCCGACCGCCAAAGTTGGCATCGCCCGGCATCTATATCTCGCCGACACCGATGCGATCGCGCACGCGGAAGGTACTGAAGGCTACAAGGCCTGGTTCGAGAAGTTCGCCTGGCTGTGGCAGAAATACGACCCGCGGCCGCCGCCCGCGATCGAGGATGTGCTGCGCCGCGACGCCGGCCGCATCATCACCGGCTCGCCGCAGACCATGCGCGAGGAGATTGCGCGTCAGCTTGAGCTGACCGGCGCCAATTATTTCATCACACGCTTCGCCTACGGCAATCTGACCTTCGAGCAGAGCGCTCGCTCGCTCGACCTGTTCGTCTCCGAGGTGATGCCGCACTTTCGGAGCAAGTAGGTTACAAGATTTGGGCAGACCGCCGCCTGCGCATAAGGCATTGATCCCCGCCTAAGCGCTTAAAGAATCTTGCGGCTGGAGCCGCACTGGCGAAAACGGCCTATGCATGTGTCTGCGGCACGGAGGCGTCGGCGCGTCGATAACGCAACACCAGCCTCTGATTTGGCACGAAGTATGCGAGCGGAGTTTACCGCGTCGCCGGCCAAACGGAGTCAAGCTGCCATGGATATGGGCGTCTTCATACCGATCGGGAACAACGGTTGGATCATTTCGAACAGCTCCCCGCAATACAAGCCGACGTTTGATTTGAATAAAGAAGTCGTCCAGCGAGCCGAGCGCTACGGCTTCGACTTCGTGCTCTCGATGATCAAGTTGCGCGGCTTTGGCGGCACGACCGAATTTTGGGACTACAACCTCGAATCCTTCACGCTGATGGCGGGGCTCGCCGCGGTCACCTCGAAGATCAGGCTGTTTGCATCGACCGCCATTCTGACCCTGCCGCCGGCCATTGTTGCGCCCATGGCGACGACCATCGATTCGATCTCCGGCGGCAGATTCGGCGTCAATATCGTGAGCGGCTGGCACAAGGCCGAGTACGATCAGATGGGTCTTTGGCCGGGCGACGAATATTTCGGCTACCGCTACGAATATGCGGCGGAGTACGTGCGAATTCTGAAAGAGCTGTGGGCGAAAGGCGTGTCCGATTTCAAGGGCAAGTACTTCACCATGAACGATTGCCGGATGCAGCCGCGGCCGGCCGGGACGGTGAAGATCGTCGCCGCCGGCCAGAGCCCGGTCGGCATGAATTTCGCCGCGGAACATACCGACTACAACTTCTTGCTCGCCAGCGGCGTCAACACGCCGTCGGCCCATGCCGCCGGCAATCAGCGACGTCGGCGCCTATGTGTTGTTCATGGTGATTGCCGACGAGACTGACGATGCCGCCTTCGCCAAATGGCAGAAGTATAAAGACGGCGTCGATGTCGATGCGCTCGCCTGGATGGCCGATCAGGGCGGCAAGGACAAGACGGCGGACGCCAGCTCGACCGCGGCGACGATCAACCTTCCCGAGCGGGCGGTTAATTTCAACATGGGCACGCTGGTCGGCTCATACGCCACCGTTGCGCGACTGCTCGACGAGGCGGCGCGCGTGCCGGGCACCAAAGGTCTGATGCTGACCTTCGACGACTTTGTCGTCGGCATCGAGCAGTTCGGCAGGTTCATTCAGCCGCTGATGCAGACACGGGCCGACCGCCTGATGGCGGCAGCGTGATCCAATGGCGTGAAATGACGACTACCCGTCGGTAGCGCTCGCATGCGCGAGCGTCCGTGCCGCGGGCGCAGAACTGCGCGCCTGCCAGAAATTATGCGCTGCCATGCCGATCGCCATCGCCACGACGAATACGATGACGGCGGGAGACAAAGTCGCCAGATTTTCGATTGCAGGTCCGGGGCATAGCCCGACCAGGCCCCAGCCGATGCCGAACAGAACTGATCCGGCGACCAACGGCGTATCGATGGCGGTTTGCGTCGGCCACTGGTTTTGCGATTCAAACAGCGGCGTGCGCGGCCGCAGCAGCGCGTAGCCGGCAACGGTCACTGCCAGACCAGCCGCCATGACCACGGCGAGGCTCGGATCCCAATTCCCGCTCGGGATGGCGAGGAAATCGAGGAAGCCCAGGACTTTGGTCGGCAGCAGCATGCCGGAGATGAAGAGGCCCCAGCCGAACACGAAGCCGCAAATAAGACTTGCCAGCGCGCGCATGGTTCAGCCTCCAAAGCCGTGTCGTGTTATGGCGACGACGACAATCGCAGCGGCCATGAAAATGCCGGTGGCGACGATCGATCGCGGCGACAGCCTCGCTATGCCGCAGATGCCGTGGCCTGACGTGCAGCCATTACTGAGCCGGGTGCCAGAACCCGACCAGCAGGCCGGCGACGGCAATGGTGACGTAGCTCGCCGGCATCTGCACAATCGGCAAGGAATAGCCGAGAAGCACGGCCGAGAGTGGCGCGGCAATGAGGCCGACAACAAACGTCGTGCGCCAACCGCGATCGCTGCTCAGCGGATCGAGTATGCCAGCGGCGATACCCGTAACACCGGCGATGCGGCCGTTGAACAGCATCAGCAATACCGCGGAAAGCCCGATCAGCGCGCCACCAATGGCAGCGGAGATGGGCGTAAAATTGGCCATGACTTTGCCTCGTGGCTCATTTCAGTTTGCGGGCGATGGATTCGTCGCCCGCCGTGACTGAAACAATAGGTTCTCGTGGCTTATGCCGCAATGAATTGCATCGCTTAGACATTACAGAAGAATTGCGTATGCGCCGCTTTGCTTTTATCGATAAGAATGTGCTTTCGGATGGAGCCGCGCCGGAAAGATTTTCCGGTACGAAAATGCCATTAACGCAACCAAGCGCAGCCGGGACTGATGATGCACAACGGCGAGGCACCAGCGAGTAATACCCACAAGGCAGTATTGGCGCGTGTGCGCGAACTGACTGCCGGCTTTCGCGACCGCGCCGCCGCGGCCGAGGAAGCGCGCACGCTGCCGCGGGAATCGGTCGATGCTCTTCTCGGCGCCGGAATTACCCGCATTCTTATCCCGCCGCGGTTCGGCGGTTACGGCCTCGGCCTCGACACCTGGTTCGAGGTGGTGCGCGAGATCGCCAAGGCCGATGCATCGCACGGTTGGTGCGCGAGCCTGATGATTCATCACCCGCATTATCTCAGCCAGTTTCCGGAACAGGCGCAGCAAGCGGTCTGGACAGACGGACTTGATGTGTCGATCGCGGCTTCGATCCAGCCGATCGGTCGCGTGGCGGCGGTTGCAGGCGGCTACCGCGTCTCGGGCGAATTTTCGTTCGCCAGCGGCGTCAATCACAGCCCATGGGTCATCGTCGGCGGTTTGGTCGAAGCGCCCGGCGGCGGCATGGAAGCGAAATTCTTTCTCATCGGGCCGAAGGATTTCAGCATCAAGGATACCTGGTTCACCAGCGCCATGCGGGCGACCGGCAGCAACACTATCCTGTGCGAGGATGTTTTTGTTCCTGGCAGTCACACGCTGGCATTGTCCGATGTTCGGGAAGGCAAAACGCCCGGGCGGCAAGCTGCACTCCCATCCGATCTACCGCGCGCCGTGGATCAGCTACGCATCGTTGACGTTTACGACGCCGATGCTGGGCGCGGCACAAGGCGCTTATGAGATATTTCGCGACTGGACCAAAAGCCGGCGTGCCGGCCGCGGCGGCGGCGCCATCGCCGAACTCACCGGTGTCCAGGTGCGCATGGCCCGCGCCGCCGCCGATCTCGATGCCGCCGAACTCCTCCTGCGCCGCGCGATTGACGCAGCGCAAGAGCTGGTGCCGCCTTCTCTGGACGTCCGCGCGCGCACGATGCGCGATTGCACGCGGGCCGCCGAGTTTTGCGTCGACGTGATCGATACTCTCATGGCCATGAGCGGCACTGCCGGCTTTGCGGCTTCGCATCCGATCCAGCGCGCCTGGCGCGACATTCACTTCGCCGCCATGCACGTGGCGCTAAATCCGGAACAGAATTTTTCCCATTTCGGGCGGCTGGAATTTGGCCTGCCGCGCGATCCGCACCTGCCGTTCTTCTGATCGCAAGCGGGCCCGTTCCACGCAAAGGAACAGTTACAATGAAGTTTTACGACTGCACCACCGCCCCGAGCCCGCGCCGCGTTCGCATTTTTCTGGCTGAGAAAGGCATCAGCGTGCCGACCGTCCAGGTCGATTTGCGCAACAACGAGCAACTAACGCCTGCGTTTCGCGCCATCAATCCCGATGCCACGGTGCCGGTGCTTGAACTCGACAACGGCACGCGGATCACCGACGCGATCGGCATCTGCGTTTACTTCGAGGCGATCCAACCGCAGCCGTCGCTGATGGGTGAGAGCGCTGAAGAAAAAGCGGTCATCGCCACGTGGCAGCGCACGGCGGAGCGCAATGGCCTTTATGCGGGTATGGACGCGTTGCGCAACGCAACGCCGGGCCTCAAGGGACGCGCGCTGCCTGGGCCGGACGATTACGAGCAGATCCCGGCGCTGGCCGAGCGCGGGCGCACCCGCATCATGCGTTTCTTCGAGCAAATGGACGCGCGGCTGGCGCAAAACGAGTTCGTTGCCGGCCCGCGCTACAGCGTCGCCGATATCACCACATTGATTGCGGTCGACTTCGCCCGTTGGGTGAAGCTTTCGGTTCCTGAAAGCTGCGAGCATTTGCGCCGCTGGCACGCGCAGGTCTCTGCGCGTCCCAGCGCCAAGGCATAAGCTGCGATGAAGGATATTCGATCGGCGCTCGATTGGCTCGCGGGCGGCGCGTTTTCCGGCGCCAATTCCGATGACGTGCTGGCTGAATTGTGCCAGCGGATGGTCGAATGCGGCATACCGCTCTGGCGGGTCGCTGTGTTTGTCACGACGCTCCATCCCGACATCATGGGCCGCAGATTCCTGTGGCAGGGTAGTTCGGGCGTGACGACTTCGGACGCGCTGTTCGCCATCATGGAGACGGACGATTATCGCAAGAGCCCGTTCACGACCGTCTATGCGACCCGCGAGCCGCTCCGGCGGCACCTGGCCGATCCTGATTGCCCGATGGACTTTGCGATCCTGCACGATATTCGCGCCGAAGGCGCGACCGACTACGCCGCGTTTCCGTTGACGTTCACCGATGGCACGATCCATGTGGCGACGTGGTCCACGCAACAGCCGGGCGGGTTCACGCCTAAACAGTTTGCCGATCTCGAAGCGGTCATCGCGCCACTGGCGCGGGTCGCGGAAATCCGCGCGCTACGGCGCACGGCCGGGAACCTGATCGACACCTATGTCGGGCATCAGACCGGCGAGCGGATTCTGTCCGGAAAGATCCGCCGCGGTTACGTGGAAGCGATCCGCGCCGCGATCTGGCTGTCGGATATGCGCGGATTTACGACGCTCTCTGAGCAATTGCCGCCGCAAGCTCTGATCGATCGGCTGAACCGTTATTTCGAGTGCCAGGTGCCGGCGATTCTCGAACACGGCGGCGAGGTGCTCAAATTTATGGGCGACGGCCTGCTGGCGATTTTCCCGATCGCCGGCGACAATGACGCCGGCGCGGTGTGCCATCGTGCACTGTCGGGCGCGCTCGATGTGCGAAAGCGCGTCGCCGAGCTCCCGCGAAAAAATGAGAACGACGAGCCTATCCGATTCGGGTTGGCACTTCATGTCGGCGAAGTGATGTACGGCAATATCGGCGGCGGCAACCGCCTCGACTTCACCTGCATCGGACCGGCGGTGAATCTGGCGGCGCGGCTGGAGAAGGTCGCATCCAAGCTCGGCGAAACCGTCGTGGCGTCCGCGGATTTTGCCGCTCACTTCGAGGGAGAATTTCGGCGCTTAGGTGAACACACGGTCGCCGGTTTCGCCGCGCCGCAAGTTGTATTCGGGCTCGCGATGTGACGCCCGGCGGCGCGGCGGCCGCATTGCTCCGAGGGCCGCAAGTCCTATATCTCATGGTAATCCCCAGCCCTCTGGCGGAATCGCGATCCGGAGGGCAGACTACCTCCGGAGACTGCCCCCGATGGCGCTGCGCGACGTCAAGCTCAACGACAAGTACGACCTCGGCCACCGCCACGTCTTCGTCACCGGATTTCAGGCGCTGGTGCGGCTCTGCCTGATGCAGAAGGAGCTTGACCGGCGTAACGGCCTTAATACCGCGGGCTATGTCACCGGCTATCGCGGCTCGCCGCTGGGCGGGCTCGACAGCCAGTTCCAGCGCGCCGAACCATTCCTGCGCAAAAGCGACATCCGCTTTCAGGGCGGCATCAACGAGGACCTCGCGGCGACCGCGATCTGGGGCACGCAACAGGCCGAGCTGCGCGGCGAGGGCAAGTACGACGGCGTGTTTGCCATGTGGTACGGCAAGGGCCCCGGCGTCGATCGCACCGGCGACGTTTTCCGCCACGCCAATCTCGCCGGCACCGCGAAGAATGGCGGCGTGCTGGCGCTGATGGGCGACGACCACACCGCGGAATCTTCAACCACCGCGCACCAGTCCGAATACCACTTCATCGACGTGATGATCCCGATCCTGAACCCCGCCGGCGTGCAGGAGGTTCTCGACTACGGCCTCTACGGCTGGGCGATGTCGCGCTTCACCGGCTCCTGGGTGGCGCTGAAGACCATGCACGAGACGATCGAGTCGACAGCGGCGATCGACGCGAGCTTCGATCGGGTCAACATCGTCACTCCGACCGATTTCGTCATGCCGCAAGGCGGCCTCAACATCCGCCTCAACGATCCGATCCTCGCCCAGGAAGCGCGGCTGCACGATTACAAGCGCGACGCGATGCTGGCGTTTCTGCGCGCCAACAAGATCAACCACACCATTACCTCGGGCGGGCGCGATCCGAAGATCGGCATTATCACGACCGGCAAGAGCTATCTCGACGTCCGCCAGGCGTTCGACGAACTCGGCATTGACGAGATCAAATGCAACGAACTCGGCATCCGGCTTTACAAGGTCGGGTGCCCGTGGCCGATCAGCCGGCGCGAGCTGGCCGAGTTCGCCGCCGGGCTCGACCTCATCATTGTCGTCGAGGAGAAGCGTTCGCTGATCGAAGTCCAGGTGCGCGAAGAACTGTACGGCACCGCCAATCAGCCGGTCTGCATCGGCAAGCGCGACGAAGAGGGCAATTGGCTTTTTCCGGTCAAAGGTGCGCTTGACTCCAACGATGTCGCGATCTGCATCGGCGAGCGGCTTCTCAAGTATCATCGCAACGACGAGATCGCGCAGCGCGTCGCGCGCTTGAAGGACGCGCAGCGCATCGCGGCTGAAACGCGCGACATCGCCCAGCGCATTCCCTATTTCTGTTCCGGCTGCCCGCACAATTCATCGACCGTGGTGCCGGAAGGCATGCGCGCCTATGCTGGCATCGGCTGCCATTTCATGGCGCAATGGATGGACCGCTCGACGCTCGGCTACACGCAAATGGGCGGAGAGGGCGCCAACTGGGTTGGCGAAGCGCCGTTCTCGACGCGCAATCACGTTTTCCAGAATCTCGGCGACGGCACCTACAATCACTCCGGCTACATGGCGATCCGCGCCGCGGTCGCCTCGAAGACCAACATCACTTACAAGATCCTGTTCAACGATGCGGTGGCGATGACCGGCGGGCAGGCCAACGATGGCGGACTCACGGTGCCGCAGGTCGCCCGCCAGGTCGCCGCCGAAGGTGCCAAGCGCGTGGTCGTTGTTACCGACGAGCCTGACAAGTATGCGCCGGACACGTCGTGGCCGGTCGGGCTAACCGTCCATCATCGCGACGACCTGATGGAGGTGCAGAAATCGCTCGCCGAAATCCCGGGCGTCACGGTCATGATCTACGACCAGACCTGCGCCGCGGAAAAGCGCCGCCGCCGCAAACGCCACACGTTTCCCGATCCCGATAAGCGCGTCATCATCAACGAGCTGGTGTGCGAAGGGTGCGGCGATTGCGGCGTGAAGTCGAACTGCGTCTCGGTGCAGCCGCTCGAAACCGAATGGGGCAGAAAGCGCATCATCGATCAGTCAAGCTGCAACAAGGACTTTTCCTGCGTTAAGGGTTTCTGCCCGTCGTTCGTCACCGTGCACGGCGCGCAGCTGAAAAAGGGCACTGGCGTTGCCCGCGATCATGACATGCCGGTCCTGCCGGACCCGAAACTGCCGGCGATTGCGCAGACCTATAACATCATCGTCACCGGCGTTGGCGGTACTGGCATTGTTACCATCGGCGGCATCCTGGGCATGGCCGCACATCTCGAAGGCCGCGGCGTCGGTGTGCTCGACATGGCCGGGCTGGCGCAAAAAGGCGGCGCGGTGTTCAGCTACATCCGCTTCGCCGAAAAGCCCGAAGACATTCATGCGATCCGGGTTGCAGCCGGACGCGCCGATCTGGTGCTTGGCGGCGATATCGTGGTTGCGGGCACGCGCAAGATCCTGGCCGCGGTCAAGCACGGCGCGACGGAAATGGTCGTCAACACCGCCGAATTTCTGCCCGGCGAATTCACCCGCAACGCCGATTTCTCGCTGCCGAGCGAGCGCCTGAAGCGGGTCATCACGGCCGATGCCGGGCGCGACAAGACCCATTTTATCGATGCTTCGCGCATTGCGACCGCGTTGTTCGGGCAATCGCTCGGCGCCAACATGTTCATGGTCGGCTATGCCTACCAGATCGGCGCCATCCCGCTGTCGGCTGCCGCCATCGAGAAGGCGATCGAGCTCAACGGCGAGGCGGTCGCGATGAACCAGGCGGCGTTCCACTGGGGACGCCGTATGGCGGTCGATCGCGCGGCCGTCGAAAAGCTGGCCCAGCCCGCAGCCGCGGTGACGAGCGATGCGCAGCATCTGTCGGAATCTTTCGCCGAGACCGTCGAGCGGCGGGTGAAATTCCTCGCCGATTATCAGGATGCCGCCTATGCGGCGCGCTATCGCAATCTGGTCGAGAAGGCGAGGGCGGCGGAGGCTGCGCGCGCCCCGGGCAAAGAGGGGCTTGGCGACGCGGTCGCCCGTTATTTGTTCAAGCTGATGGCCTACAAGGACGAGTACGAAGTAGCGCGGCTCTACACCGATGGCTCGTTCCTCCGCCAGGTCGAAAGCGCGTTTTCAGGCGACAAGCTGCGGTTCGAATTTCATCTCGCGCCGCCGCTCCTTGCCCGCCGCGACAAGACCACCGGCCTGCCGCGTAAAATGAGCTTCGGTCCGTGGCTGATGCCGGCGTTCCGGTTACTGGCGAAGCTGAAATTCCTTCGCGGCACGACGTTCGATCCGTTCGGCCGTTCGGCCGAGCGCCGCACCGAGCGCAAGCTGATCGAAGATTACCAAGCGATGCTCGATCACGTGTTCGCCGCGCTGACGCAGGACAATCATCAGCTTGCCGTCGGTCTTGCCGCGATCCCGGAAAAAATCCGCGGCTTCGGCCATGTCAAACAGCGCCATCTCGCCGCCGCCAAGGCGGATGAAGCGGCTTTGCTCGAACAGTTCAACACCGGATCGCCGGCGCTGCTCAAAGCCGCCGAATGACGCCTCACATGCCGTGGCTTTCCAGCATCGCCCGGCACGCGCGGCTGATCTTTTCGCGATGCTCGATCAGGCAAGACGCTATGCGAAATTCGTCGCCTATGGCTTCCCGGCAGAATCGGTGCGCGTCGCCGTGACAGGCTCGTGCCTCAGCCGAATTGTCGTTTTGCGGCGATTGGCCATTATCCGCCCAGCCGGCCGTGGAAAGAAAAAACAAGGCTGAGGCGAGGCAAAGACTGCGAACCATGATTTTGTTCCTTATTAAAACGCCAGGATTTGTGCTGTGAGCCGGTCACAGATGTGTGGAATGCGGCGGTATTGAGACTCGGCCTCCGATGTCCGGCGGCAATAAGGGTCCCCGCCTAGTCCGGCGACCCGCAGCGCCCGGACGTTTTGCGATGTGACGCTTGCCCGCATGCAAGCCAACCCCTAAACGCATATGTTGGAACAATGAACGATAAGGCTTCGATTCCAGGGGCCGGCAGCGGGCCCGCCGACGAGCTGGCGAAGCTGCCGCAACGGCTTGAAAGTCCGACAGTTGCGCCGTCCGCTGCGCCGCCGGATGCTCTCGGCGCAGACTTGCTAAACTCGACGCTGCCGGCCGTGACCGATGCGCCGGCTAAGCTTTCGGCTTTTCTGCCGATCGAGGCTTCGATGAAGGTTCCAGCACTGACCCCGGCTGAGCCGCCGACCGCCGAAAAGCCCGCGGCGCCAGGAGAGGAAAAGGCGCCCGCGGCTGTTACCCCGGCATCGGGGGCGCCGGCGGACCCTGTCCTAAAAACCGGTGCGTTTGCCGAGGCGATCCCGACCACGTCCGGAATCGGCGTGCTGCTCGTCAATCTGGGCACGCCCGATGCTGCCGAGCCGCGGGCGGTGCGCCGCTATCTCAAAGAATTCCTGACCGATCCCCGCGTGATCGAGAAAAACTCCTTGCTCTGGAAGGTAGTGCTTCACGGCATCATCCTGCCGTTGCGTTCGCGGCGCAAAGCGGGCGACTACAAAAAAATCTGGAACAACGACAGGGACGAGTCGCCGCTCAAGACCATCACTCGCTCGCAGGCGGAAAAACTCTCCGGCATTCTCGAACCGCTCGGCAAACATGTCATTGTCGATTGGGCGATGCGTTACCGGCAGCCCTCGATCGCTTCGCGGCTTGAAGCGCTGGTCGGCCGCGGCTGCGACCGCATTCTGGTGATGCCGCTCTATCCGCAGTATGCGGCGCCGACGACGGCGACGGTCTGCGACGAGGTGTTCCGTTTTCTGATGGGGCTGCGCCGGCAGCCGGCGCTGCGCATCATGCCGGCGTACTATGACGATCCCTATTACATCGAGGTGCTTGCCTCCTCGCTCAAGGCGGAGCTGAAAGGGCTGCCGTTCGAACCTGAGGTCATTGTCGCCTCCTATCACGGCATGCCGCAGGACTATGTGAACAAGGGTGATCCGTACGAGAGCCAGTGCGCGAGGACCACGCAGCTCCTGCGCGAGCAGCTCAAGCTCGACGAAGCCAAGCTGATGATGACTTATCAGTCGCGCTTCGGGCGCAGCCGCTGGCTTAAGCCCTACACGATCCAGACGGTGAAGGCACTGGCCAAGAAGGGCGTCAAGAACGTGGTCGTGATCACGCCCGGTTTCTCGGCCGATTGCCTCGAGACGCTGGAAGAGATTGCGGTCGAGAACGCCAAGGTGTTCAAGCGCTATGGCGGTCAGAACTTCGCCGCCATACCCTGCCTCAACGACAGCGAGGCCGGCATGCTGATGATCTGGCAACTCGCCATGCGCGAACTCAAGGGCTGGGTGTGATTGCCGGGCTAGCTCGTCAACCGCTCATTCCCGCGTAAGCGGGAATCCAGGTCCGGCCGTTGAAGCTGGATCCCCTCTTTCGCGGGGAAGAGAGGGTGGCCTGGCTGTCATCAACCTCTCGTTAACCATAGCCGTTCTAATTCCGTTAACCATTCGGGGCGCCGCTGGGCGGTCCGTGCTGGTCATCGCGCGGCCGCTGCACGGGATAATCCGCGCGCCGGCTTGCTCCCTGACGGTGGTTGGCTTTGACAGCTTCCGAGGTGAGGCGGACGGCGGAGATGGCGCGCGCCTTGGCGGCGTGGCGGCCTTATGCGGCGACCAATCGAGCGGTGTTCGGCGCCACCGGTTTCGTCCTCGCATTCGCCGTCACGTTCGTGCCGGCGCCGGGGCTGGCGCAAACGACGACCGCCACGACCGATCTCCTTCAGCCGTCGTTGCAAGGCAACCCGGTAACGCCGCCGCGTTTTCAACAACTCGGCCAGGCGACACCGCCCGGAAATCAGCCGCCGCCGACCAACGCCTTTGTTGCGCCTTCGCGCATCGGCGCGACGCCCAATTACGGGAGTCCCACGGGCCTCGGAGAAGGCGACAGCGGCTACGATTCGATGAACACCCCGAAAAGCAAGAGAAAGAAGCGCGCGGCGCAGCGCGCTGCGGCCGGTTCCCAATCGACCACGACGTTCGCGCCGGTGCCGAACTACGCCCTGCCGCCGCCGCTGCCGCCGCCTCTGCCGCTGCAAACGCCGCTGCCGGAGGTCTATCCGAAAAACGCCGCGCGGCGTCCGGGCGCCATCATCGGGCCGCCGCCTGAGGACCTGCCGATCAACAATCCGCCGGCTGAAGTGCATCCCCTGTCGGCGGCAAATCGGCCCGGCGCCGCGCTGACTGTTCCGCCGATCCAATACTTCGACTATTCCGCGGCCACACCGGCGCCGACGCTGCTGCCGCTCAACACCTTCGCGCCGGGAACGCTGCCGCAACGGCCGCTGCCGTTTGCCAGCAACGATCCGTTTGCGCCGGTCGGTGTCCGCGCCGGATCGTTCGTCCTGCTGCCGTCGGTCGATCTGTCCGGCGGTTACAGCACCAATCCAGGACATGGCTCGCCGACCGGACCGCCGTCTGCGTATTTCGTCGCAGCGCCGGAACTGCAGGTCGCCTCCGATTGGGAACGCCACGCGCTCACCGCCGATATCCTCGGCTCCTATAGCGAGTATACCTCCGGCAGCCTGGTGCCCTCGCTCAACGTCCCGTTTCTCAATTCCAAGATCGACGGCCGCATCGACGTCACCCGCGATACCCAGATCCTGCTCGAGAACCGCTTCATCGTTGCGACCGACAACCCCGGCAGCCCGAACCTGCAGACCGAGCTCGCGAAGCTGCCGATCAACCAGGACGTTGGCGGCACGCTCGGGCTGGCGCAGGAAATCAATCGGCTGACGTTTACGCTCAAGGGCACGATCGATCGCGCCACGTACGACCCCTCGCTGCTGACGAACGGCCAGTATTCGACCAACGCCGATCGCAACTTCGATCAGTATGCCGCAATCATGCGGGTCGGTTATGAAATCGATCCCGGCATGAAGCCGTTCCTGGAAGTCCAGGAGGACCAGCGGATTCACGATGAAGAGTTCGATCGCAACGACTTGCAGCGCGACTCCACCGGCACTTCGGTGAAAGTCGGCAGCGTGGTCGATCTGTTCGGCACGCTCACCGGCGAAATGGCAATTGGCTACCTTGAACGCCGGTATCAGGACCCGACGCTGCCGAACATCACCGGGCCGATTGCCGTCGGCACGCTGATCTGGCAGGCGACAGCGCTGACCACCGCCAAGCTCACCGCCGCGTCACAGGTGTACGAAACCACCGTGGACAACGCGTCCGGCGATTTCACCCATGACTTCAACCTTGAAGTCGATCACGCGTTTCGGACCTGGCTCATCGGTATCCTGAAACTCGGCTATGGCACCGACGATTATGCCGGCTCAGGTCTAACCGACAATCGCTACTTCGTCTCAATCGGCGCGACCTACAAATTAAATCGCGAGTGGTGGTTGCGGACGGAATTGCGGCAGGATTGGCAGACCGCTTCGCAACCAGGCAACTCCTACACCGCGACATCGATTTTGCTCGGTCTGCGCTGGCAGCGCTAGCCGAGGATTTTTTTGATCTCTTCGCGAATGCCCGGTGCGATGTCGTCGCGCGCCAGTGCATATGATACGTTGGCGGCGAGGAAGCCGACCTTCGAGCCGCAGTCGAAGCTGCGGCCGTCGAATTTCAAGCCGTAAAACGGTTGGGTTCGCGACAGCGCGATCATCGCGTCGGTGAGCTGAATTTCGCCGCCGGCGCCGCGGTCCTGGGTCGCCAGCAGATCGAGGATTTCGGGCTGCAGGATATAGCGGCCGGTGAGGATGAGGTTCGACGGCGCCCGCTCCCGCGGCGGCTTCTCCACCATGCTGGTGATCGAGAACAGTTTGCCCTTGGACGCGCCGACGCCGACCACGCCATATTGGTCGACCCGATCGAGTGGTACTTCTTCGACGGCGACGATGTTGGCGCGCTCGCCGATCTCGCGCGCCGCGTCGATCATCTGCGCCAGACAGCCGCGCTCGTGCTGCACCAGCACATCCGGCAGCAGCAGCGCGAACGGTTCGTTGCCGAGCAGCTCCCGCGCGCACCATACCGCATGGCCGAGCCCGAGTGGCTCCTGCTGGCGCGTGAAACTGGTCGTTCCCGGTGCCGGCAGATCATGCCGCAGCTGGTCGAGCGCTTTTTGCTTCTGCCGCTCCAACAGCGTCATTTCCAGTTCGACCTGGCGGTCGAAATGATCCTCGATGACGCCTTTGTTTCGGCCAGTGACAAAGATGAAATGCTCGATGCCGGCCTCGCGGGCCTCATCGACGACGTGCTGAATGAGCGGCCGATCGACCACCGGCAGCATTTCCTTCGGCATTGCCTTGGTCGCGGGCAGGAAGCGGGTGCCGAGCCCGGCGACGGGAAAGACGGCTTTGCGGACGAGTTTCATGTTTTGCTGTTGGCGATCAAAAGGGCAGGAGGGGTGAGACGCTTTATTGCCTAAATCGTTGTGCAAGCGAAAAGCAAACCTGCATTGGAACACTCTTGAACTCGCGTCCATCTATTACCGCAAGCAGGTTGCCGGTCCATGAACGGCACCTGTCGCGGTCCGGTTGCAGAGGATTAGATGTTAAAGTGGCGGTAACATAACCGATGTCCATTGCTGCGCCTGCAGGGCGAACTCGACCTTGGGCGAGACGATCAGAGTCACTCATGGCAATTCTTGCGCCACTCTTTCGCCTTATCGCGGCAGCGCTAATTACAATTAGCATGGCTGATGCCGCGGTGGCGCAGGACAAACCCGGTAATTGGCTGACGCGGTTACTCCAATCGCCGACAACCGCCGCGGTTCCGGCTCCGGCGGCTGGAACGCGAGAATGGAGCGGCCAATCGGGCGCGTCGGGCCATCCGTTAATGACGGCAGACGCGATTCGCGCCGCTGCTGCCGATTTCAGCAATTGCCTGGCCGGATTGTGGCCGCAGGCGGAGCGGCGAGGCGTCAGCCGCGCCAATTTCGAACGCTACACCGCCGGGCTGACGCCAGACCTCAGCATTATGGATTTGCTCGATGCCCAGCCGGAGTTCAACAAATCGACCTGGGACTATCTCGATTTGCTGGTCAGCGACGATCGCATCGCGCGCGGGCGCGAGCTATTGACGCAGTACGCGCAGGTTTTTGCCGCTGCCGAGCGCACCTATGGCGTCGATCGTCACATCGTCGCGGCGATCTGGGGCGTCGAATCGAAGTACGGCACCATGGGCGGCGACCGCTCGGTGCTGCGCTCGACTGCAACCCTAGCCTGCGTTGGCCGCCGCCGCGATTATTTCCGCGACGAGTTCCTGTCGGCGCTGGATATCCTGCAGCGCGGCGACGTTGCGCCCGATCGTCTCGTTGGTTCCTGGGCCGGTGCTTTCGGACCGACCCAGTTCATGCCGACGTCGTTCAAACGATTTGCGATCGATTTCGACGGCGACGGCCGGCGCGATGTGGTCGACTCTATTCCCGACGTCATCGGCTCGACGGCGAACAATCTGAAAACGGACGGCTGGGCGAGCGGGGAGCGCTGGGGATATGAGGTCGTCCTGCCGCCAAACTTCGACTATCTCCTCGCCGACCGGTCGCGGCAGTTGTCGGTTGGGCAATGGCAGGCGCTCGGAATCCGGCGGGCGAACCCCCACCCTCCCCCCGCACAGAGCCGTGGGTCCCGCACCTCTCTGATCGCGCCGATGTCTTCCTGCCGGCCGGTGCGCGCGGGCCGGCCTTCCTGCTGCTGCCGAATTTCCGCGTCATTATGAAATACAACCCGGCCGAGGCCTATGCGCTTGCCATCGGCCATCTCGCCGACCGGCTCGCCGGCGGCGGGCCATTCATTGCGAGCTGGCCGCGCGACGAGCGCGTCCTCTCCATCGCCGAGCGTTATGAGATGCAGCAGTTGTTGGCGCGCCGCGGCTTCGATGTCGGTGCGCCCGACGGCCTTCTCGGACCGCGTACGCGCATCGCCATCCGCAAGTTCCAGGTCGCGACCGGCCAGATTCCGGACGGCTTCGCCTCTAGCTCAATCCTCGACCGCCTGCGCCAACCTTAAGTGAGCCAGCGGCGCAAACGCGGCGTCGGATCAAAAAGCCTGTCATCGGTCCTGTTAGGACGCGAACTCATAAATCGAGCTGGATTGGTGCGCCTGATTGAGATCGAGTCTACGCCGATAGCGACCAAATTCCGCGACTCAACAAAATATTGCCAGCAAGAGACATCAGGCCGCAAGCTGAATGGCTCAGATTGATCTGTTCGTCAGTGCGCTGCGAGGACCACGCCGGGCGGCTGCCACGTTCCTTTGCCGGCTGGCAGGATCGATGGCGGACTTTCCTTCGGCCAGTAGAGGCGCATCACTAGATAGATTGGCCCGTCCGGAGCTGGGAGCCAGTTCGCTTCGCGCTCGGCACCTGGTGACTTGTTCTGGATGTAGAGCGTCAACGACCCGTCTGCGTTCTTCTGCATGCCGGGCAGCATCGGCGAATTGATGAGATAGCGGTTGATCGGGTTCTTGATCAGGAACTGGGTCTTACCGTCGTACATGGTCACTGACCAGAAGGCGTTCACGGGCGGAAGCTGGTCGGCCGGGAACGTGATGGTGTAGTTACTCTTGCTTCCATCCAGCGCTTTGCCGGTACTGTCCTTGCGCGTGAATGGATACATCGCTTCTTCCGGACTGTTGCCGTAAATGCCGGCCTGGGCGGCGGCGGCGCGAAGAAGCCAGTCACCGTTGTAGTGGGCGCCGTCGCCCGGCACGCCACTGACATTCCAACCATTGATGTTAGCGCCAGCATTGGCGACGGCTTTTTCGACTTTGCTCTGGCCCTGCTTCATTCCAAGGCCTATTTCCAGCTTCTGCTTTAGCGGCAGGTCCTTGAAGCTGAAAGTTTTGCCCGGCCCGATGCCGATGCTGGCAAGCTTGACTTTAATCTCGGCCTCGTTCGGCGCTGCAGGCGCGAATTGCAGCGCAAAGTCGAGATACTCGAAGAAGTTCTTCTTGGCGAGGTCCTTGTTGATATTCGGGAACGCAATAGCCGGTGCGCCGGGTGGTGTCGGTTGCTTGAGATAGGCCGATAGCGGTTGCCCGGCGTAGCCGGTCTGTACCTTCTTTACATTGCCGAGGTCGGCGGGACCAAAGAGCTGCGTGCGAAAGATCGCGATCGAGAACTGCGTGCTGGAGCGGAACGTCTTCTTGATGCCCGCTGGGGTAATCCCGTTCCAGTCGGGTCCAACCACCATGTAATCGCCGGCTTCGGTTCCGGTAGCACGAGTGCCGATATAGCCGTAGTTGTACGTGTTGCCGTCGCAAAGCTGGACCGAATAGTACCGTTGCCGATCAATCGCGGGCACCGAGATCACCATGGGCTCGGCGCGCAGGTCCAGCCACAACAAGGAATAGGGTGTGTCGCTATTCGGTGTCACGACCGCCGTGTCCTTGTAGGTGAACACGTCGGCGGCGTTGTTGATAGTGTTGAACGGGGCCTTGTACTGCCCCGAATTTTTGTTGATCACGAAGTCGTACATGACTCCGTAGTTCATCACGATGGGCAGGCCGAAGATGAAGCCAGCCTCGGCGATGTCCTTGGCGGCGAGGAATCTTGGCCAGCTGGGCGCCGCTTTGACCGGCGAGAAACTGGGTATCGCAGCAGCGGCCGCAAGTGCGGCGCTCCCGAGCAGTTGGCGTTTCGTGATCATGACGGTGTCCTTGATCGGGGGGCATAGCTTCGGGCGCGCGAACATAGCTGGGGGCGAACACGGTCACTAGCAGTTTCGGAAAGATACGCGCGCGCCCCGCTGGAGCGTCCGTAATAGCCAAGTATGACCGCTTCGAGTTCAATCGCTACAGATCGTTGGGCGCCGAAAAGCACTGCGTGTCTGCAATATCGCCGAAAGCGGAAGTAAATTCATGATATTGGCATCTGCCGCGATCGACCTTTACTGATCCGGCGACAGCGAAAATAGGGCCGAGATATGAATAAACGCATCCAGAGTTTACGGGAGCGGTGGCGCGATCCGCTTCTGACGGTCCTTACAGTTCTGCTGATATTTTTGATGTTCGTCATCGCCCCGCTGCAAGCCATGGGGGCCTTCGTTTTCACAGAGTTCGGATTCGTTTTTGCATTGGTGCTCGTGGCTGGCGTTTTTGTCATGTCGGGAAGTTTAACGGCAGTTATTTTGATGCTGATCGCGGTCGGCATGGCTGGCACGGGCGTTGTCTTTCGTCTGAGGGCGCCATCGATTCACGACATCTATCTGTTTTCCGGTGCGTGGCTGCTACTGGGAATTACATTGGGCTGGGTGGTTGCCCATGCAGTTTTTGCGCGCGGGCGCGTCACTTATCACCGGGTCGTCGGCGCAATTTTGCTTTATCTGTCCATCGCCATCACGTTTGTCGCTATATTTGCGCTGGTCAGCTTGCTCGTTCCCAACGGATTTTCCGGCCTGTCGTTTGAAGATAGTCCGGCGCTCGCCAGCAAATTGATCTACTTCAGTTTCGTGACGCTGACATCGACCGGCTATGGCGATATTGTGCCGGTGCATCCGCTGGCACGCAGTCTTTGCAATATCGAGATGATCATCGGCCAGCTTTATCCGGCGACCTTGCTGGCAAGGCTGGTGACGCTCGAACTTGCGGGCCGGGCCTGATGCCCGCGCCTACTGAGAGACCGCCAGCAAGCTCGCCACCGTGACTTCACCGTCCGTCATGTAGTGGTTGACGCGTTCGATGGGCAGATGTTGGCCGGATCGAACCGAACTCACTGTCCCGATGACTCGATGGTTCTGCAACTCAGCAATGATGTAGTCCCGTTCGGCATTGGTGTCGGAATCGGTAGCGTGGGTGATCTGAAATGTGAGCCGGGTTAAGGAGAAGCCGGTATCTTTGGTGCCGGCGCCGACCCAAAGAACGTGCTCGCTGTCCGGCGGCCGGTCGGTGTTCAGCCAGAAGTCGGCGCCGCCCAGGGCGTCTTCGGCACGCGCCAGACTCAAAGCCCAAAAGCGAATGTGGTGGCGCTTTCGCGGGCTGTCATCGATTGCCTTCTGGAAGCCGATGTCCTGGCCGCGGCCGTAAAGATAGAGGGTACTGAACGGGGCGGTGGGATAGGGCGAATTCAACAAGAACGCCCGGACCATGCGCCACGAGCTGGACACGTTCAGCCGGTCGGCGACCGACCAGCCGGCGGTCGTAAAGGCGGCCTGCAACTGTTGCATCGTTCCGATCAGCACGACATTGATGGGGTCGCCGGGCAACCCGTCGCCGGTGATGGTGAACCTCGGCACGCGCTTGCGCTGGAGGACCTTAAGGCCCATCCGGACCGCGCGCGGCAGGATGAGATACGCCGCGATTCCGTAAGTCAGGGCCAAAGCCAGAACTGTCGGCAGCCTGCTGTCGGTCAATCTGAAGACGAAGACGATCAACCATATGCAAAGGATGCCCAGCGCCACGATGAGCAAACGCCGCAGCAAGCGCATCAGCATTCTCACGATCGAGTCACCATAGGGAGGGCCATCTGCATTGCTTCTATTCTACGCCGAACCACGCCGCCAGCGTCGATGACTGGCTTCACAGTGGTCCGGCGCGTCACTCTGTTCCGAGCCCCGGACGGTCGTGTCGGGATGTGATACCGTTAAGCTGAAGTAGTATTCGACAGGAGGCATCGATGAAACGGCGTGAGTTCATCGCCTTGCTTGGCGGCGTGGCAATCGCCGCGCCGCGGGCGGCTATCGCCGAAACCTCCAAGGTCTATCGCCTCGGTACGCTCACCGTCGGCCCGCCGATCCCGGCCACGGCCGGCCAGGGAGCGATTCTCATCACCGGGCTGGCGAAGCGCGGCTACACGCTCGGCCAAAACCTCGCGTACGAGCCTCGTGGCGCTGCGGGCAAGATCGGCCAGATGCCAAATCTGATGCAGGACCTGAAGGCCGCCAATGTCGACGTGGTCATGACCATCGGCTACCCGGCCGCAGCGGCCGCCAAGGCATCGGGGGTTCCTACGGTGATCGCGGCTGGCTCGGGCGATCCGGTCAGGACCGGGCTGGTCGCGAGCCTGGCGCGGCCGGGCGGCAACGTCACCGGAATATCCGACGACGCCGCGGCGCTATCCACCAAACGCCTTGGGATTCTCAAGGCGATGTCGCCTCAGCTTGGCCGGGTCGCCATGCTGTGGAACAAGGACGACCTCGGCATGTCGCAGCGTTACGACGCATCGGCGAAGGCCGCGGAGGAGATCGGCGTCACGGTCCAGGCACTTGGCGTGCGCGCGCCCGACGATTTCAACGAGGCCTTCGAGGCAATGGACCGCGATCCTCCGGACGCCATTCTGATGGTCACCGACTCGCTCACGCTGCTCAACCGCAAGCGCGTGTTTGATTACGCGCTCGAGCACCGGCTGCCGGCGATCTATGAACAGGACTTCATGGCTCGCGATGGCGGCTTGATGTCATACGGCGCGGACCCGCGCGAATCCTTCGATCGTGCCGCCGCGCTCGCCGCGCGTATTTTCCAGGGCGCCAGGCCCGCCGACCTGCCGTTCGAGCTGCCGACGCGCTATCTGCTCGTGATCAACATGAAAACCGCAAAGGCGATGAATCTCACCGTTCCGAACACGCTGCTTGCGACCGCGGACGAAGTAATCGAGTAAGCGCTATTGGCCCGCTACGTCTGATATTGCGATGCGAGCGCGACCGCTTGGTTCGGTCGCGAATGACCCGAGGCGTTCCCGGGCCGTCGTCGTCAACGCACCGAGCTGGCAGTAGTACTTTTGCTGCGCAATTCGCTGCGGCGCAACAAGCGCGTTGATTGCGCTGGGTTTCGAGGATTTGAGGTTTACTTTTGACAAAGATCAACGGGGCGTTGGTCCGGTATGATGATTGGATTGCGGACACGCCAGCCCTCGAATCTATCAACGTGGCGCGAACAACGATGAGCAGCCTCTTGGACAGCCCGTTTACCGTCTTCGTTATCTCTCTCGTTGCCCAAGGGGCCGCGGCCTATGTCGGCGACTTCCTCCGGGGGCGGAGACGACCGGTGGGGAAAGACGAGCAAGAAGACCTTGCTATCGTCGAAGCGGCCGCTCTGACTCTCCTTGCTCTCATCATTGGATTTAGCTTCTCCATGGCCGTCACACGCTATGATCTACGAAAAAATTACGAAGAAGCCGAAGCGAATGCCATTGGAACCGAATACGTACGGGCGGATTTGCTGCCCGCTGAAACAGCGTCCGAAATACGTGATTTGCTGAGAACTTATCTGGATCAGCGAATAGCTTTTTATCTAAAACGTGACCAATATCTGACCGGTCAGCCCGACACGGAAATTGCAAGACTGCAGGCCGCGCTTTGGGCCGGCATTCTGCCCGTCGCGAACGCGCAGCCCTCGCTAGTGATCGTCCTTGCAGTTTCGGGCATGAACGACGTTATTAATTCGCAATCGCGCACGCAGGGAGCCTGGTGGAATCGCATCCCCGTTGCAGCGTGGTCGTTGATGGGACTGATTGCAATCTCCTGCAATTTCCTGCTCGGCTATGGCGAGCGTCGGAGGGGCGCGCTTCTGCTTCTTGTCCTGCCAATAATCGTCTCAATTTCCTTCTTGCTCATCGCCGACATCGACAGTCCGCATGGCGGAATCATTCGCGTACTTCCGCATAGCCTCATTTCGCTGTCCGAAACCCTAAAAACGACGGCAGGTCCAAGATGACAGCAGGAAATACCGTCACGAGAGCACAACTAAAGACCCCAAGCGCTGCCGCCATCGCGGGCTTGTTGTTTTCCTGCCTGCTGATCATTGCTTTCTGGCTTCTTCGCATTTCGATTCCGGCCGATCCCCAGGAGTCGGGTTCATGGCTGCATGCCAGTTCGGACGACGTGGCCATTGCGCTGAATTTGGTGCCTTTTGCTGGAATTTCGTTCTTGTGGTTTATCGGCGTGCTGCGCGATCGGCTTGGTCAGCGGGAAGATCGCTTTTTTGCAACAGTATTTTTCGGCAGCGGTCTCCTGTTCTTGGCTATGCTGTTTCTCGCCGCGGGGGTCGTGGGCGGTCTTTTAATCGCCTTCGCGGCAAAGCCGGATGAACTGATCGGCTCGGCAACGTTCCACTTCGCCCGAGCTGCCGTGTATGTCACCGTGAACGTTTACTTGGTAAAAATGGCCGGCGTTTTCATGATTACGACTTCGACAATCGCTCTCTATACCGGAATTGCGCCGCGGTGGCTGGCGTTGCTCGGCTATGCGCTGGCGTTGCTTTTATTGTTCGGGAGTTACTATATCAATTGGAGTTTTTTTGTTTTCCCGGTGTGGGTATTTCTGGTGAGCCTTAGTATCCTTGTCGATAACTTTCGCCGCGACACGTCAGATTCGGCCCCGAAAGCTTAGCCAGAGCTTTCACATTCGGCCAAGCTGGGCGGACATTGTCACAAGTAATCTGGCAGCGTGAAAGCGGGTCCCATGGACAGTGATACACTCAGTAGCGTCGTTGGGGGAGCGATCTTCGTCGGAATCCTCGTATCAATTTACTTCGCCCACTGGCGCCGTCGACGCAGCACCAAACGGCAGCTGATACAGGAACTCCTCAAGCGATACTTCGAAGGCGGCATATCTCCCGATCAACTGGCCAGGCACACACGGGAAATAGCCGGTCATTTCTCAATGCGCGACGCGGAATTATACTCGCTGGTTACTGCGGCCTTTCAAAGCGCCGTTGATGCAAGGCCTGCCCATCAGGCACATTCGAAAGAAGACGAAGGGAAATTGTTGAGTTTGCTGGCCGCTTCGAAGAGAGAGTTCGGGCTGACGGATCGCTATCAGATTGAAGCGTGGCGAGCGGGGCGCGAGTAATCCGTCATTATTCGGTTGTGAGCTCTCAGGTGCCTGCGGACTTCGGCGGCAACTGAAGACTAACGTGAATGACGCCGGCTTCGCGCTTCGTACCGATACTATATCCGCTTTTTTCAAATACTTTTAGCATCGGAAGATTATCAGGCAGGACCTCGGCGATCAGTTCCGCCAGTCCGGCATCGCGCGCAATCGTGGCGAGATGACGCATCAATGCTGTACCGATACCCTGTCCCTGATACCGATCGATCACGGCAAAAGCGACCTCGGCCTTTCCACGTTCGATTGTAACGTAGCGTCCGCCTCCGACTATCGTCGGCTTACCGCCTTCGTCTACCACCGCCACCAGGGCCACATGATGGATGAAGTCGATGTTCAAGAAGAATGCGACTTCCTTTTCGGTAAAGTCGCGCTTTACGCCGAAGAAGCGGCGATAGAGAGACTGGGCACCGATGCGTTTGACGGCCGCGATGAGCTCGTCCTTATCGTCCGGTCTAAGTGCGCGGATTTCCATCAGACGGCCGTCGCGCAGCGGCTCGATACTCGAATAATTGGCTGTATCTGACAAACTTCATGTCCTCTTGCGTTCGTCCGGCACCTCGCGCGATGCTTGATCGGATCGCTGCCAAGCCGGCTTGCCGATGGTCAGAACGCCAGTCCCATGCTGGATATGTTGGGCCAAGCTGGGCAGACACAGTCACACGTTTGATCTTGCGCTAATCAATAATGTGATAGCCGCCGTCCACGTACAGCGTTTCGCCGGTGATCAGACGAGCGGCGTCGTGCGCAAGGAATGCAGTGGCAGCCCCAACGTCCTCGATACTGACGAGGCGTCGTGCCGGCGCCTTCGCTTTCGCCTTGTCGAGCAACGCGTCGAATTCTGGAATTCCGGACGCGGCGCGGGTGGCCAGGGGGCCCGGCGAAATGGCATGGACGCGGATTCCTTTGGGCCCCAACTCGGCGGCGAGGTAGCGGACTGCGCCTTCCAAGGCGGCTTTAGCAACACCCATAATGTTGTAATTTTTGACGACCATCTGGCTGCCGTAATAGGTCATCGTAAAAAGCGTACCGCCCCGCCGCATCAGAGGCTCGGCGAGGTGCGCCATGCGGATAAATGTCCAGCAAGATACCTCCATTGTGGTCAGAAAGCCCTCGCGCGACACATCGACTACACGCCCCCCGAGCGCGTCCTTCGGTGAAAAGGCAATGGAATGGACCACGAAATCGAGGTTGCCCCAATCTTTGGCGATACGCTCGAAAACTGCTTCCATTTGGCCAGGGACGTTCACATCCAGGGGCATCACAATTGGGGCTTCGAGCGCGCTTGCGAGCGGTTCGACGTACTTCTTTGCTTTGTCGTTGAGATAGGTCACGGCAATCTCGGCACCGAACGCTCGGAAGGCCCTGGCGCAGCCCCAAGCGATCGAATTTTCGTTGGCAATGCCAACGATGAGGCCCTTCTTGCCTTCAAGGAGCTTGGCTTTTACGGCCGGAATTGTCGGAGACTTCTTGCCGCTGCCCTTTTCCACGGGCGCATTTTCCTTCATTTGCTACTCCCGCTTCGCCGTAGTCATTACACCGGCCCTCGCTTGTATAAAGCGCTGCTTACAACATCATTTCCGGAACTTGGGAGGGAATGTTCAGTCTTGCCTCAGTCGCGGCAACAACTTGGGCAACGGATATTCCCGGTCCTGTTTCCAGCAGGGAAGCTTCGCCGCCACGGAACTCAATCACCGCCAATTCGGTGACGACCAAATCCACCGGACGCACCGAAGTGATTGGTAATTGGCATTTGACGACGATCTTCGGCGCGCCTTTGACGGCGTGCTGCATTGCCACGATGACCCGCTTGGCACCGGTTACCAGATCCATGGCGCCGCCCATGCCGGGTACCATTTTGCCCGGGATCATCCAATTTGCGAGGTGTCCCTCCTGGTCGACCTGCAATCCACCAAGAACGGTGAGATCAAGGTGGCCGCCGCGGATAAGTCCGAACGACATGGCGCTATCGAACGTACTGGCGCCGGGAAGTGCCGTCACCGGGCGCCCGCCCGCGTCGGTCAACGTCGGATGCGCCATTCCCTCCTCGGGAGGGGCGCCGGTTCCAATCAGACCGTTCTCAGACTGAAAGAAGACATTCACCCCTTCGGGCAAATAGTTCGCAACCAGCGTAGGGATTCCGATGCCGAGATTTACGAGCAAGCCGGCAGAAAGCTCTCGGGCAATGCGGCGGGCGATGATTACCTGCGGTTCCATTCGTGCCTCAGGGATTCACGACGAGGTAGTCAACGACCGGCGCCGGCGTCATGACATGGTCGGGGGAAATCACTCCAACGGGAACTATATTGTCTGCGTTTGCGAGAACGGTATCGGCCGCCATAGCAATAATCGGGTTGAAGTTGCGCGCGGTCAGCGCGTAGCTAAGATTGCCAACGTAATCGGCAAGGAATGCCTGCACCAAGGCAAAATCCGCACGAAGCGCAACTTCGAGCAAATAGCTTCTGCCATCGACTTTAATCTGCTGCTTGCCCGTCTCGACTTGCGTGCCGACGCCGGTCGGCGTCAGAACGCCGCCTAAGCCGTAACCGCCGGCGCGGATACGTTCGATCAGCGTACCTTGCGGCACGAGTTCGACGTCCATCTCGCCCGCCATCATCTGTCGCTGCGTTTCCGGGTTGAGGCCGATGTGGCTGACAATGGCCTTGCGCACCCGCTTGGCCGCAACGAGCTTGCCAATTCCATGTCCGGGCGATGCGGTGTCGTTGGCAATCACGGTGAGATTGCGCTTATTCTGCCGAACAATCTCGTCGATCATCTTCTCGGGTGTGCCTACGGCCATGAAACCGCCGATCATCAGGCTCGCGCCATCGGGAATCATCGCAACCGATTGTTCGAGAGAAATTGTTTGCACGTTAGGCCTATCGACTTAATATTCGAAATTAAATATTTCGCACAATGATTACGCTTACTGATTGATCCATGTCAACGCAGCGCGGCATCTGCCAGCGCTGTTGTAGGACTTCTAAAACATGACTAAGTGTCAGAGAGCGATCTGGAAAATTCGTCACACAACTGCAATTTCCTTTGATGACGAGGAAGCCGCGATGCGCTTTACGCAAAACGCTGCAAATGACTGACTCGAAACTCAGCCAGGACGACATGGCGCTAGACCGCACTCGATTGACGGCCGAGCGCACCCTGATGGCTTGGGTCCGAACAGCTCTCTCCATGATCACTTTTGGGTTTACCATCTACAAGTTTTTGGGGCTTCTTCAGGAGGAAAGCACTGTACCGGTTCTACGGCCGGATGCACCCCGCAACCTCGGACTCACACTCATCGGTCTTGGAACCTTCGCGGTTATTGCCGCCTCGGTTCAACACTGGACTTACATGAACAAATTGAACCCGGCGCGTCGCCACAAGCTGCGGGACCTGACATTCATCGTGGCGTCCTTCATCGGGCTCCTCGGCCTTGTGATGTTTTGCAGCATCCTCTTCAGGTCGGGCCCCCTCGGCTGACCGGCATAGGAAGGCTTGCCTTTTTTCGAACCCCGGCGAAAAGACAGAGCTACCGCGCATCACCACCTCTTGATTGGGATCAACGGTGGGCGTGTGCTCGCGTGTGTTATTGTTTGCTTACCCGGGGCGCGGGGTAACAGGCGACGAACGCTGAATAAAGAGATTACTCATTCAACGAAGTTTTTCCACCATGGAGCTATTTTCAACGCGGATCGTCTCGATAATCGGCTATCGAATGCTCCCGGTGCGCCGCAGAGTTTGGCGATGGGAAGTGTTCGAGCGGAATGATATGCGCGTACTTGAAACGGAACAGTCAGTGGGCTCTAAAGCGAGGGCAGTTTGCTCCGCAATGAGCGCGGCCCGCAGGTGGCAAAATAGAAATCCGAAGCTGCACCCGCAGTTGCAGGAGGCCGCGGAACAGGGACGTCAAGGAAGCCCGACGAGATCGCGGAAAGTGTGAGTGAAGGGGGATCCTGCGTTTGGGTCGGCGTCCTCCAGGCGGAATTGAAGCGGGGCCCCGCAACGCCTCGTTACAATTGACGTGCGCGGTCTTCAGTCGTTTTAGGCCGCGATGCAAACTGCCGTGACAACAGCCGTCGAAGTTCTTTCCGTAGCATCACCGTGCCGATCGAACGCAGCAGCAAAGGTTGCGGCATTTCAATTTGCGGTCTCAGTTTCCTTCGACTTTTTGCCAGGTTGGGTCCGGATTGAACCCCGTCATAGCTTCGGCGATCTCGGCAGTATTCGGCCCAAGATCTTTTTGAAACACCGATATCGGCGTGACTGACGATGAAGGTCATCACGCCTGAGTTGCGATATTCGGCCGGATAGGCGACCAGCGCAAAGCCGCCGATCATCTTGCCGCCAACGATATAATGGGCAGCGCCACCCGGCGCCGCCGGGCCCTGGCTAGTCAGGATCTTGTAATAGTAGCCGTGATACGGCGAACGGCCTTGATCGGTGCGATAGCCTTGGCTCGACGCCTTGGCGAAGAACTCGCCGAGCGGGCTATCCTCCTCGCCGGTGGCCTTCGGCCAATACAGTCCGTTCTTCTTGCCCGGCTCGCTGATGAAGCGCTGAGCATAGACGCCGACGCCTGCGCCAGTGCGATCCTTGTCGGCGTATTCTGTTTGCGCATCCACATAGGCGAGGCAAACCTCGATGGTGTCGAGCTCGTTGCGACCGATCCGCCGATAAAGGATTTCGCGGCGTCCTGTTTCGGTATCGAACGACCACTTGCCTTTGACGCGCAGAAGCGGGATCGGGAATGGGTAGTCGGTATCACCGATTACCAGGATGGCCTTGCGGTCACCCTGCATCGTTATCTGATGCTTGGCGTCATAGAAGGCGATGAACCGTGCGTATAGGGCATCATCGGCGACTTTGTCGCCGGACGAGATGATGTCCTCGCCGCCGCGGCCGAACACGACGAGCAAGGCCTTTTCGTCGCCAATTCTCGCCGCGGCCACCAGTGCGTCAACGGCGCTCGTGCGGTGTGGCGTAGTCCTCCTGCGCGACTGCGGCCGATATGATTGCGTAGAAAAAGAAAATCGCCGTGGCTAACGACGCCAGCAACGCCAGGCGCGGTCTGTGGCAGGAACGACTGAAGCACCGGTTTGTGACCATGGCATCCTCGATTGCACTATTGCGCTGATGTTTCGATCCCAGTCGTCGATTTGCCCAACGTCAGTGCGTTAGCCGGCCGCGTGGTCGGCACCCGCGCACCAGATGCAATCCATTCGTCGTAGGTTTGGAACTGCAGGCCGAGCTTGTCGTAGTAGACCCGCAAATAGCCGTCGCTTCCGCGCACGACCGCTGCCGGCATGATCGCTTGTACCTCTTGCGCCATCACGCCGACATAGGCCGTCTGGCCGCCGTTGTAGGTGAAGCGATAGAAGCCGATGCCGTTGTCAAGGCGGCCAAGGAAGACTGATGTCGTGCTTAAGATTTACGTCGGACCGCCGACCTCCGCCACCACCCCGGCCTCCGCCACCACCCCGGCCTCCGCCACCGCCACCGCGGAAACCTCCGCCACCGCCACCAGCGAAACCCCCACCACCACCTCGGCCTCCGCCACCCATACTCGCATGGCCGCGGCTCCCCTGCAGATTCGCAGCTCTGCCGGAGCCGACATTGCCGAATGCATTGCCGCCGCCGCCGGGGCGGTTACCGCGCGCGAGCGCCTGCGCCGCCCCCCGGGCGGCCGCCACCCGGTCGGTTCAGACACTGCCGGCATTCCGCCGTCCCGCGGCGCCAGCGCCCACATTGCCCCCAGCGCCTTGTGCCTCGACCGCCCCGCGACCGGGTTGCAGCACTTGCTGCCCGCCTCTGCCGCGGAAATCCATGCGATTTTGCGCGCCGCCGCCGACATTGCGATTACCACCAAATTTTTGCGCTACGTTGGCGTTGTTATAGCGCACGCCCTGCCGATGCGCTGAGTTATGGGTCCAATTCCCACTGCCGATATTGTTGATTGAGCGGTTAATGTTGATGTTGTTGCCGCCCCAATTGACTCCGCCGCCCCAGCGATAACCGCCCGTGGCCCATCGCCCAAGCGCATATCCCGCGCCGAACGCAATCCCGCTGGCGAGAAGTCCGCCCGCGATATATCCGGGCGCGCCGAAATAATACGGCGGATATTCTGGATACGGCCATGATCCATAGACGACGCCTGGATCGTAATAGGGCACGTATACTGTATCGGGCTCTGTCGGCTGGATGACGATGACCTGCTTACCGCTCTGCTCCTGCGTCGACACCGTCTGTTGTTTGTTCGAGGTGAGCTTCTTGTTCGCCTGAGCCTTGGTTCGGAGGCGTTGCACGGCATCCATGAGGTCCGCCTGCTGCGCCAGGACCGCGTCTCCGAGCTGCCGGGTCCAGTCGAGCTTGCGTGCTCATCATTGCAAGCACGTCCGGCGTGGCCGTAAGCGACTTTACGCTATCGTCCCATTTCTGCTTGTCGACCGCTGCTTTGAGCTGCTCGCCCTTTAGGCTCTTGTTGTCCTGGACCCAGCGTTCGGCCTCGACGACTTCCAGCGGATAGGTCGAAGCCATGAAAATTTCCGCGAGCAAAGTGTCGGGGTAGAGCGCGATGGGCGAAACCAGAGCTTCGAGCTGTTCCGGCTTGAGAAGGCCCGATTGGTCGGCTGACGACGTCGAGCTTGGCGTCTGGGAGTTTGGCGTCTGAGCTGGCGCTGATCGCCGCCTGCGATCATTAAGAGCAAAAATACAAGTGCGAGCGCTCTCACCATGATCGTCAATGCTCCGAACCTCCGCCTGCGGCTCTTTGCGCACTGTTTGAGTTCACTGCGCTCAACCGATCGAGGAACCGGAGTCAAAACAAACCGTCGCAATTACGACTCCCATGTCATTTTTTTGAACCCGTCGCCCTCTCGGGGCTCAGCAAAGTCCCAGTCTAATCGCGAACGATACGCCGATCAATTAAGAGCTGATACTGGAGCTCTTCGATTGCCAAGCATTCGAGAACAGGCGCGTGCTCGTCGCTGCAAGCTTCTGCGCATCGTCGAGCAAATGCTTGCCGTCCTCAGCCATCATTTCAAACCTGCGGCTGCTCCATTCCTGGCAAGCAGTCATGGTTTCAGGTATCGACCGTGCCGACGTCATTTGGGAAGCAAATTCGGACGCCAAGTTCGCCTCCGAATTCATGCGGTCGAGCCATTGCCGATTTATATCTTGAAGTTTCTCGAATAAATCGATCTGCACTTTGCTAAATTCGTCGATATAGTTCTTTCCAATTGCCGCGAACTCTGCGGGATTGAACGATGAGAATTTCTCCAGCGGTTCGCTTTGCGATTCCTTTGCTGCCATGACATCCTCCTGTTGGTCGCTTTTTATTCTTCTTAGAATTCAGTATGCGCATCGCGATTGACGCAGATCAAAGCCGCCCGCGAGCAGTTTATGTCACAAACGCAACAATCCGATGACGTGTTGACCTGACGGCAAGGCTTCAGCTTGACCTGAGGCAATGCGTGAGCGTAGCGTTGTTATCATTAGTTGGCAAGGAGGCGTTTTTGATGTTCCCTGGCAGCTTGTGTTAGGGAGCGATGTTCCCTCGCCGCTTGCGTTAGGGAACCCAGAAGGATCGAGAGCAATGCCAGGGTCACCGAGCCTTCTATCGTCATCAACAAAAGCGGCCGCGCCGCTGTTTGATCTATTTTCTCCCAGCGATCGAATATTTCGTCGATGCCGCGCAGCGGAACATCCTGTTCTGGGATGTGATGCGGCAGCGCGGCAATCAATATCGCGAGCATTTGGCGGAAACTGCTCCTCACGTGCTTGATTACAAAGCGGAACTCGTTGCCGACGGCCGCCAGTTCGACAAGCCCGTCAACTATTGTCTTGTCCGCATTATCCCGCCGGCCGGTATCGAGATCGATCCGACGCGCCGGCCGTTTGTCATCGTCGATCCGCGCGCCGGACACGGCCCCGGTATTGGCGGCTTCAAGGCCGACAGCGAGATCGGCGTCGCTCTTAAAGCCGGTCACCCGTGCTATTTTATCGGTTTCCTGCCGGAGCCCATGCCGGGCCAGACCATCGAGGATATCGCGCGCGCCGAGGCGGTATTCCTGAAAACAGTCTCGGAATTGCACCCTCAGGCCGATGGCAAACCCTGTGTCATTGGCAACTGCCAGGCCGGTTGGGCGGTCATGATGCTCGCCGCGATACGGCCTGATCTATTTGGCCCGATCATTATAGCCGGCTCGCCGCTGTCATATTGGCAAGGCGTCCACGGCAAGTATCCAATGCGATATTCGGGAGGCCTGCTCGGCGGCAGCTGGCTGACCGCGTTTGCCAGCGATCTGGGCCACGGTAAGTTCGACGGCGCGTGGCTGGTGCAGAACTTCGAAAATCAGAATCCCGCCAATACGCTCTGGACCAAGCAATACAATCTCTACTCAAAGATCGATACGGAAGCGCCCCGCTATCTTGGCTTCGAGCGCTGGTGGGGCGGTCACGTCAATCTGAATGCCGAGGAGATTCAGTTTATCGTCGATGAGTTGTTCGTCGGCAACAATCTTGCCGCCGGCAAAATCCAAACGACGGAAGGGTTGGCAATCGATCTCCGCAATATCCGTTCACCGATCGTGGTTTTTTGCTCCGAGGGCGACAACGTCACGCCGCCACAGCAGGCGCTTGGGTGGATTCTCGATCTGTATCAGGACGTGGATCAAATCCGGGCCTATGGACAGACGATTATCTATACGATCCACGACAAAGTCGGCCATCTGGGCATCTTCGTGTCCGGCGGGGTCGCCCGAAAGCAACACGACGAGTTTTCCAGCAATATCGATCTGATCGACACGCTGCCGCCCGGGCTTTACGAGGCGGTTTTCGAGCCAAAGACCGCGGAGACCGCGAGTTCAGATCTTGTGGTCGGCGACTGGGTGATGCGCTGCGAGGCGAGAACACTCGACGACATTCGGGCGCTTGGCGGCAACGACATCGCAGACGAACATCGTTTCGCCGCGGTCGACCGCGTGTCGCAGACCAATCTTGCGCTGTATCGCACGTTCATGCAGCCCGTTGTTCGAGCGTTCGCCAATCCCGTCTTGGCGGATTTGATGCGGCACCTTCATCCGTTACGGCTGCAGTACGAATTGTTCTCCAATGCGAACCCGCTGATGGCGCCGATCGCCGCGTTGGCCGAGCAAGTTCGAGGCAACCGGCGACCCGCATCGGGCGGTAACCCGTTCATCGCCATGCAGGAGAATGTGTCGGGCCAAATTGTTGCTGCGCTCGACGCCTGGCGCGATGGCTGTGAAGCCTTCGCCGAGCGTCTGTTCATGACGACCTACGGTTCGCCCACGCTGCAGGCAGCTGTCGGTATCGACGCCAGCGCCACGCTGCCGCTACGAAAGGCCGCCAAAAGCGCGCTCCATCAGGAACTCATCGACAAGCGAATTGCGGAGCTGAAGTCGCGGATGACGTCCGGCGGATTGCGCGAGGCAATCATCCGCGGGCTTCTGTTTGCCGGTATGGGGCGGGCCGCCGTGGACGAGCGCGGCTTCGAAATGGTGCGGCGGATCCGTCAGCGGTTCAGTGACGTATCGCTGGCTGTGTTCAAAGCAACCGTGCGCGAACAATTTTCGATGCTGTTGATCGACACCGAAGGCGCGCTCGGCGCGATCCCATCCATGCTCCCGGACGATATCGAAACAAGGAGCAAGGCGTTCGAGCTCATTTCCGGGGTTCTGAGTGCCCGCGGTGAATACTCAGCCGAAGATCGGGGCCGCATCGAGCGGGTGGGCGAACTCTTTGGCGTCGATGCCCAGTTGAAAGGGCCCGAGAAGTCTCGCCATTGCCGCGGGCGACCAGGACAAACTTCAGGCCAAAGCGTCGTGACGGAAATGACTGCCGTGAACTTGCCAGCGACCGGTTCGACCGCCCGCCGCGCTGAATCGAAGTACGACCGGCTGATCGCCGAAGCAAAGAAAGTGCCGGCGGCAAAGACGATCGTGGTGCATCCGTGCGACGAGACATCGCTCCGCGGCGCGATAGATGCGGCGGAGGCGGGACTTATCATTCCGCTACTGGTCGGGCCCGTCGCCAAAATCAAGAACGTCGCCGGCGAGTATAAGATCGACGTCAACGGGTATGAGATCGTCGACGTCTCGCACAGCGATGCGGCGGCCGCCAAGGCGGTCGAACTCATTCGCGCCGGTCAAGGCGAAATGCTGATGAAGGGCAGCCTGCATACCGATGAGCTTATGCGCGCCGTCACGGCCGCGAATACTGGCTTGCGCACGGCTCGTCGTATAAGCCACGTGTTCGTCATGGACGTGCCGACGCACCCTGAAACGTTGTTCATCACGGACGCCGCGATCAACATTTTTCCCGACCTCGACGCCAAGCACGACATTGTTCAGAACGCGATCGACCTGTTTACCGCGGTGGGGCTCGGCAAGCCGCGCGTCGCCATTCTCTCTGCCGTCGAAACCGTCACATCCAAAATACCGTCGACCATCGACGCGGCGGCATTGTGCAAGATGGCCGATCGCGGCCAAATCACCGGAGCGGTCCTCGACGGTCCACTCGCCTTTGACAACGCGATCGACCTCGAAGGCGGCGCGGATCAAAGGTATTCATTCGCCGGTCGCCGGCCAAGCGCAGATCCTGGTGGTGCCCGATCTTGAAGCCGGCAACATGCTGGCCAAGAAATCTCATTTATCTCGCGAAGGCTAACTCGGCGGGGCTGGTGCTTGGCGCGCGCGTGCCGATTGTGCTGACCTCGCGCGCGGACTCCGTGCGTAGCCGGATGGCGTCATGTGCGGTTGCGGTCCTTTATGCCGCCGCCGCGACGGGCCAGGGCCTCGGTTCCGGCGGCGTGACGCGCTCATGGATGCCGTGCTTGTCGTCAACGCGGGCTCTTCAAGCGTCAAATTTCAAATATTTGACGTTAATTCCTGGCACAGATCCGCAGCGGCTGATCAAGGGTCAGCTTGACGGGATCGGCACGCAGCCTCGGCTGCGCGTCGGAGCAAGCAACGGCGTCCAGCTGATCGATAAATCCTATGCGCCGGGGCAAATCGCCGACGTTCCCGCGGCGATGGTGGCCGCCGGCGATTGGCTGCAGGAAACGCAGAACGTCCAATTGGTCGCTGTCGGCCACCGTGTCGTTCACGGCGGGCCCGACTACGATCGGCCGATTGTCGTCGATGCGAACGTTCTGACGCATTTCGAGCGATTAAGTCCGCTCGCACCCCTGCATCAGCCGAACAATCTGGCGCCGATACGCTCTCTGCTGACGCGCTCGCCCGGATCTGTTGCAGGTGGCCTGCTTCGACACCGCATTCCATCGCGGTCACAGCGCGGTCGCCGACCACTATGCGATACCTGAACATTTCTATCGCGAGGGTGTACGGCGATATGGATTTCACGGATTGTCGTACGAATACATCGCCGGCCGTTTGCGCGAAGTTGCACCGACTTTCGCAAACGGGCGTGTCATCGTCGCGCACCTTGGCAGCGGCGCTTCGATGTGCGCTCTGGCTGGCGGAAAAAGCATAGAAAGTACGATGGGATTTACCGCCCTTGATGGGCTGCCGATGGGCACGCGGCCGGGACAGATCGATCCAGGCGTGTTGCTGTATCTGATGACCGAAAAGGCTATGATTCCGGCGGCGATGGAAAATCTGCTCTATCGCGAGAGCGGACTGAAAGGGCTTTCCGGCATCAGCAACGATATGCGTGAACTCGAGGCAAGCGACGCCCCCGGCGCAGCGCTGGCGGTCGATTATTTTGTTTATCGCGTCGGATTGAATGCCGGATTGCTCGCCGCCGCACTCGGCGGGCTCGACGCGTTTGTCTTTACCGCCGGCATCGGCGAGAACTCGATCAGAATACGGGCCCGCGTCGCCGAGAAACTTGCTTGGCTTGGGCGCCATTTTTGATGCGGCGGCAAACGAGACGGGCAAATCGCTGATATCGCGGCCGGAGGGCAAGGTCGGGCTTTATATCGTTCCAACCGACGAAGAGCTGATGATCGCGCGACATACGTTTTCACTTCTCAGAGGTGAGACCGTGCGGGTAAATTCAATTTTCACCGCAGATCTTGCGGACCAAAGATCAAAGACGCAGGGCATTTGAGCCCGATTGATCTTGGTCAATGAAGGACTTGGTGCGCTGCTCTTGTGTCGCGGACCATTTGGGGATCACATAGTCGTCCGCTCACGACCTTTCGAAAGGACACTTGCAATGTTTATTCGTCTTCTCGCAGGCGCCCTGCTGGTGTTCCTGTTCGCTGCCGTGAGTGTGCCGCTGCCTAGTGCCCCATCGGTATCCCTCCGTTGGAGGGTTGTTGGCTCCCACCGCGCAGGCGAAGTCGAAAGTTCGCAGTCTGCTTGACCGCGTGCTCGGCAAATACGATGCCGGAGGGCATCGTAAAGACCAATGGCCGCATCGAAGCGACACAAGTCGACGTCGCGGCGAAATATCCTGGCCGGCTGGTCGATATCACCGTAGAGGAAGGCAGCGAAGTCAAAGCGGGACAGGTCGTCGGCCGCGTATCGTCGCCGGAATATGAAGCCCAGCTTAGGGCGGCGCAGTCCAACGTGGAGCGCGCCAAGCAATCGATGGCTGAGGCACAGTCGCTCATCGACCAGCGTAATGCCACCCTGGCGGCGGCCAAATCCGATTTCGAACGCGGACAGCAACTGGTCGAAAAGCAAATTATCACCCAACAAACTTTCGATCAGCGCCGCCGCAATTACGAAGGGTCCCTGGCAAGCGTTCAGGGAGCGACTGCACAGCGAGACCAAGCCGACGCGGCCATCAAGAGCGCGCAGGCCGAGGTCGAGCGCATCGAGTCGGTGTTGCACGACCTGGTTCTTGTCTCGCCTCGGAACGGGACGGGTGCAATACCAGCTCGCACGGAACGGCGAGGTTATTGCCGCCGGCGGCAAGGTTCTGACCATTCTCGACCTGCAGGACGTCTACATGACCGATCTTTCTGCCGGCGGCGACTGCCGGCAAGCTCGAGATCGGCGGCGAGGCCCGCATCATTTTGGATCCGGTTCCGCAATACGTCATTCCCGCTTCAGTGAGTTTTGTCGCGGCTGACGCGCAGTTCACGCCGAAGACCGTAGAGACCACCGAGGAACGCGAAAAGTTGATGTTTCGTATCAAGCTCAGACTGGACGCGGAACTTCTGAAAAAGTTCTCGCGGAGGGTAAAGACCGGCGTGCGAGGCATCGGGATCGTGCGCACGAATGTCGCGACGGCGTGGCCGGACGACCTCCAAGTTAAGCTGCCGCAATGACCGACGCCGTCGTCGCTCGGCTCACGAACGTCTCGCACCGTTACGGGGCGACGATCGCGCTCGACGATGTAACGACTGAGATCCCCGCACGCAAGATGGTGGGAGTGATCGGGCCTGACGGGGTCGGCAAGTCCACCTTGTTGGCGCTGATTTCCGGCGTGCGTATCATCCAGAGCGGAGAGGTTGTCGTGTTCGACGGCAATCTTACGAACGCGGCGCACCTCAAGAGCCTCCGCGCCCGCATTGCCTACATGCCGCAAGGGCTCGGCCGCAATCTCTATCCGACACTCAGCGTTTTCGAGAATATCGACTTCTTCGGCCGGCTGTTCGGGCAATCAGCGTCCGAGCGGCGTGGCCGCATCACCGAGCTCTTGACCGCTACGGCGCTCGATCCGTTCGAGGCTCGCCCGGCCGGCAAGCTGTCCGGCGGCATGAAGCAGAAGCTCAGTCTTTGCTGTGCGCTCATCAACGATCCGGATCTGCTCATTCTCGACGAGCCCACGACCGGCGTCGACCCGCTGTCGCGGGGCCAATTCTGGGACCTCATCAACACGATCAGGGCGCGACGCCCGCAAATGAGTGTCGTGGTGGCGACAGCCTATATGGACGAAGCGCAGCGCTTCGACTGGCTGATGGCGATGGATGACGGAAAGATCATCGCTGATGGCACGCTGAAGGAATTATTGGAAAGGACCGGAGAACCCACGCTCGACGATGCATTTATCGCACTGATGCCAGAGGAAAAGCGCGCGCTTCATCAGAAGGTGATCGTGCGGCCGCGGGTAGCTTCGGCGGACGAAGTGCCGGCGATCGAAGCCGAGGGACTGACGCGGCGGTTCGGCGATTTCGTCGCCGTGGATCACGTCAACTTCAAGATCGCGCCGGGCGAAATCTTTGGCTTCCTCGGCTCCAACGGTTGCGGCAAATCGACCACGATGAAGATGTTGACCGGGTTCCTGCCCGCAACTGAGGGCTGGGCGAAGCTCTTTGGGAGCCCGATGGGCTCGAACGACATGGAGATGCGCCGCAACGTCGGTTACATGACGCAGGCCTTCTCTCTCTATGGCGAACTTACTGTCCGGCAAAATCTCGATCTGCACGCTCAGCTTTATCACTTGCCGCCCGATAAGATCGAAGGCCGCATCCAGGAGCTTTTGAAACGCTACGATCTGGCAAGCGTCGCCAACGCCAAACCCGAGAGCCTGCCGCTCGGCATCAAGCAGCGACTTCAGCTCGCGGTGGCGGTGCTGCACGAGCCGGCCATTCTCATCCTTGACGAGCCGACTTCGGGCGTCGATCCGATCGCGCGCGACGCGTTTTGGCGCACATTGATCGATCTCTCCCGCGACGACGGCGTTACGATCTTTCTTTCAACCCACTTCATGAATGAGGCCGAGCGATGCGACCGCATCTCCCTCATGCATGCGGGCAAGGTGCTGGCGGTCGGCGCGCCGCTCGAACTGGTCAAGGAGCGCGGCAGCGACTCGCTGGAAGACACGTTCGTCGGCTATCTCGCTGACGCGGCCGGAATCGACCGCTCGAAGAAAGTCGAGGCGCCGGCGCCTGCGGCGGTACCGGCCGAGGCGGAAGCGGCGCGGATACCGAAGCGGTTCGATTTGGGCCGGCTGTGGGCATATGCACGCCGCGAGACTGTCGAGCTGTTGCGCGATCCGATCAGGCTAGCGTTTGCCATGTTTGGCCCCATCATCCTGATGCTCGCTTTCGGATACGGCATCTCCTTCGATATCGAAAACCTGCAGATGGCGGCGTTCGATCAGGACAACACGCCGGAAAGCCGGCAACTGCTCGAAGGCTTTTCCGGCTCGCGGTATTTCTCGGTGCAGCCGCCTATCACCTCAGCGGCCGAAGGGGAGCGGCGCCTGAGAAGCGGCGACACCCAAATCGTCGTCGAAGTTCCCAGCGGGTTCGGCCGCGATTTGCTGAACGGCTCGCGGCCCGAAGTCGACGCGTCGGTCGACGGCGCCATGACGTTCCGGGGAGAAACTGCGAGAAATTATGTCACCGGCGTCGTCAGGAAGCAGGGCGAGGAGCTCCAGAAGCAGTTGCGGCGCGCAGGAAGCCCGAACGCCTGGAGTGACGGCGATATCGCAGACTCGCTTTCGCTACAACCAGGCCTTTCTCAGCGTCAACGCCATGGTGCCGAGCGTATTCATGCTCATGCTCTGTCTGATCCCCGCCATCATGTCGGCGATCGCGGTGGTGCGGGAGAAAGAAACCGGCTCCATTGCCAATTTCCGCTCCACTCCCATTACCAAGCTCGAGTTCCTGCTCGGCAAGCAACTCCCTTACGCCGCGGTCGCCATGGTGAATTTCGTTTTCTTGTTCTTGATGGCGATTTTCTTGTTCGCCGTGCCGATCAAGGGCTCGTTTCTCACGCTGCTGATCGGAACAGTCATCTACGTCGTGTCGACAACCGGTTTCGGCCAGTTGATTTCGTCCTTCACCCGCACGCAGGTCGCGGCGGTGTTTGCGACCGCGATCCTTTCGATTGTGCCCGCCGTGAACTTCTCGGGACTGTTCGCGCCGGTTTCTTCCCTTTCCGGCGGAGCGAAAATTCTCGGCCTGACGTTCCCGTCGGCTTGGTACCAGCCGGTCACCGTCGGGGTTTTCGCCAAGGCGCTCGGCATGACCGACCTTTGGCGAAATATCGCCGCGATCACGATCATTGCGCTGGCCTATCTCATCCTGTCGCTCGTACTCCTTCGCAAGCAGGAGGCGTGACGTGTCCTCGCCCACACGCGAATGCCGGTCCAAAATTGGCCAAGGCAAGAACGCTGACGCTGCGCGATCATATTTTCAATATCCTCCGCCTCGTGATCAAGGAACTGAGAAGTATCCGGGCGGACCCGACAATGCTTATCCTTGTCGCCTATGCTTTCAGCATTTCGGTCAACACCGTCGCGACCGGCGCCGTGACCGAAGCGACCAATCTCTCGGTCGGGATTGTGGACGAGGACGGTTCGGACCTGTCGAGAGAGATTGCCGAAGGGCTGGCTCCGCCGACATTCCAGCGTGCCGTGCAGATTAGGGCGTCCGAGATCGACGCGAAAATGGACAAAGGCGAACTGCTGTTCGTCGTCGAGATTCCTCCGAACTTCCAGGCCAATGTTCTCGCCCAGCGAAAGACCGAGGTCCAGATCAACGTCGACGCGACCGCGGTGGCCCAGGCCGGCAACGGCGCCAGCTATCTCAGGACCGCCATATTCAATGAGGTGCAAAATTTCATCTCCAAACGCGGGGACCCGTTAAGCGACCCGATCAATCTTGTCGTCCGCGCGAAATTCAATCCAAACCTCAAGACCGCCTGGTTCTCGGCAATGACCCAGGTGATCAATCAGATCACACTCCTGACCGTAATCCTGACCGGCGCTGCGCTGATCCGCGAGCGCGAGCAAGGCACGGTGGAACACTTGTTGGTCATGCCCGTTGTGCCCGCCGAGATCATGCTGGCGAAAATGTTGGCCAACGGCCTGGTTATCCTTGTGGCGGCGATGCTGTCGCTGCGAATTCGTCGTCCATCTGTGGATTGGCGCGCCGATTGCGGGGTCGATTGTATTGTTCCTGCGTGGGCGCGGCGCTCTACGCTCTGGTGGTGGCCGCTCTCGGCATCCTGCTCGGCACGCTGTCGACGACGATGGGCCAGTTCGGTTTGCTCGCCATGCCGGTGCTGATCGTCACGCAATTGCTTTCGGGCAGCAGCACTCCGATGGAGAGCATGCCGATCTGGCTGCAATATGTGATGAAGACGATCAGCCCGACGCCGCATTTCGTCGCCTTCTCTCAGGCAGTGCTGTTTCGCGGCGCCGATCTTTCGCTGGTCTGGCGACCGCTGCTGGCGATGCTGATCATTGGCTCGGTCTACTTCGCTGTCGCCATGAGCCGCTTCCGGCGCGTCATTTTCGGGAGCTAAATCGCATGGCGCGGGTCAAAGACGCCGACAACGGCAAGATGAAGCGAAAGCTCTACGAAAAGGAGCTGCGCAAGCTCCAAGTCGAGCTTTGTTACGTGCAGGATTGGGTGAAAGCGAAGGGGCAGCGCGCCATCATTCTGTTCGAAGGCCGCGACGCCGCCGGCAAGGGCGGCACGATCAAAGCCATAACCGAAAGAGTGAGCCCGCGCGTCTTCAGGCTCGTGGCCCTGCCTGCACCGTCCGATCGTCGAGAAAACGCAAATGTATTTCCAGCGCTACATCGAGCATTTTCCTGCCGCCGGCGAAATCGTGATTTTCGACCGGAGCTGGTACAACCGGGCGGGCGTTGAAAACGTCATGGGATTTGCCAGCGCGCAAGGAGGTGGAGCGCTTTCTCAGCCTCTGTCCGGAAATCGAAAAATACATAACCGACGCCGGCATCATTCTAATCAAATTCTGGCTGGAGGTGGGGCAAGAAGAACAGGAGCGGCGCTTTCTCGCCCGCATCAACGATCCGCTTCGACAATGGAAGCTAAGTCCGATGGACCTGGAATCGTATCGAGCGCTGGTACGATTATTCGCGAGCGCGCGACGCCATGTTGAAAGCCACCGACGTCGACTATGCACCGTGGCACATTGTGAGGTCGGACGACAAAAGGCGGGCACGCCTGAATTGCATCGCCCAGATCCTCGAACTCATTCCTTATAAGAAAGTATCGCGACCCAAGGTCAAATTGCCAAAACGATCCACTCGGGACAAATACGACGACCAGAAGTCATTGACGGGGCGGAAATTTGTTCCCGGAGAAATTCTGATACCGCGGTTTGGCACTGGCGCCTAACGCACCAGGCTGGCGGTGGTCCTTTTGCCGCGCAATTCGGTGTGGCGCGAGCCGATGCGGATGCGCACGAGGTTGAGGTGGGATTTCAACGTGAAATACAGGTCCGAGTGTTTCATCGGCACGCCGAGACCATGGATCGCCCGGTCGAGGCTCTCGACCTCGCCTTCGAGCGCCGCGATCTCCGGTGCGGTCGCGGCGGTTTGCAAGGCGGCTTCGATCACCCTGAGGCGGCGGTACAGGGCGCGCATGCGATATTGCACCAGCCAACGATAAAGGTTCGGCCCATAGCTGAACATCGGGATGATAATCGCTATGACCGCGACGAGTAGCGCAATACCCCGCTTCACGTAGTTGGTGATCCAGAAGGGCAGGTAGCGGTTAAGCAGCGACGGGCCGTTTTTGTAAAAATCCCGAGCTTCCTCCGCCATCGGATATTCCGGATCGGCTTGCGTCGGAAATTCACCGATCCGCTGAAAAATTCCCGGTGAACTGTGCACCTCCATAATCGTCTGTGCCAGCAGGTCGATGATTGCCGGATGAATTTCCTTGCGCACCAGCACAGCGTTGGTAGTCGCGATCAGAATCACGTCGGCAGCTGGAACTTTGTTCTGGTAATCGGTCACGCCCCGCGGCATCACCAATCGGACCAGGAAGGGAAAAATGCGGGTAAGAGCCTCCGCGTCCGAAAAGCTCATGGGACGGAATTTTGGGTTCTTCAGCAACCCATCGAGGATCGGCGAATTGGGCGAAAAGTTGAGAAACACCGCATCGATCGATCCGTCGCTCAGCGCTTCGGCCGCGCGCTGCGGAGTGAGATTCACCAGTGTCGTATTTTCGGACGTGACACCGCCGACTTCGAGAATCTTTTGCGAAACGATTCGCGTCCCGCTGCCCAGCGGCCCCACAGCGATACGCTTGCCTCTGAGTTCGGTCAGATCGCTCAACGTTTCATCGGCGTGATAAAACAGCCAGAAAACCTGGTAGTCGATGCGCCCCAACGACAGCAGGTCGGGCGCTTGATCGCCGTTCGCGACACCGCCCTGCACGAAGGCGATTTGAATTCCGGAATTGCGATCGTTCAGAAGCTTGAGGTTTTCCATGGCGCCGCCGGTCGTGCGCACGTCTACCGCCACGTGGGACCGCGCGAGGATGGCTTTGTAACGAAGCGCGAGTGACTGGTAGTGACCGCCTTTGAAAGATCCAGCGATCGTAATCTTTGACGGTGGTGCGGGAATCAACATCGCCAGCGCGAGCCAGACGATGCCCACAACACACATCGTCACGGCTAAGGCCATGAACAGATGCCGTCGCGTATACCCCAGCATGACTCTCCCCCCATGGCGCCATTGGTCGGCAAGTGAGGGCCACGCGCCGAATGTATATTGAGGGGTGCTCCAACCCTAGACAAATTGTCTTGGCATGTAGTCTTTGGCATGCCGAATGCCGGAAATGGCGAGACTCCTAAACCCCCAAATTTCCGTCCGGATCCGGCGTAGGCTCACGGTCGCTGACGCAGCTCGACCGATTCCCTTGGTCCCACCAGGCTCATTGTCCGTTTGGTTTTCTGTCCAAAAGTCGATGTCCGCGCTATGCAAATTCGGCAAAGAAGCTCGAAATCTCGCCAAGCGAATGCGTGCAGCGACACTGTCTGGTTGTGTGCTCGAAGCCAATCGTAAGCGAGCGCGCGAGTTCGAATTTCTGCATTTTTATTCTCCGCGGTCCTTCGCACCGCAGCCGGCCCAGAATTGGCGCCGAACCACCCTTGGCCCGAATAACCGCAAAGACGGTTGTCAACGTCGCCGCTTTGCGAACTTCGTGAACGAAACGTAATGCGGCAGACATCAAACGTTTAGCTAGCGGGCAGTACGCTTGGTGGGCTTCCTCCGGGATGTGGAGCCGACGAATCCAGGCGCACCATGACGGACCGACGTATTGCGGAACTCAAAATCGAGCAATACCGACGCCAGTTGGCGATTGAGAGATTCTGGAAGCAGCGGCGTAAGCTTATTCGCCTGCTGGCGGCGGAAGAAGCAAAATTGAAGAGGTTTGGCAGCCGCTCAAGAAAAGAAAGGGGAGGCTCGCAAGACTTCCGTCTTGCAGATTGAACCGGCAGCACGGACGATTTCCTGACGTTCCGTTGTTGCCCGCGCCGGGCCGGCTTGTCGTCACGGTTGAAAACCTTATTGCGGCTGAAGCAGCTTTCCAAGCTGTTGCAGCAGCTCGCCGTAGCGCGCGAAGTTGCCGGAGGCATATTCCCGCTGCATTTCACCGAACAGTACGCGCGCACGCTCCAGCATTTCGTTGCCCGTACCCATACCGGGCGCGCCGGCTGCGATGGATGTCGGCGCTGACACGCCGACGAGAAGGCGCTCGGCGTCCGTGAGCGTGCTCGCCCACTCGATCTTGCGGTCATCCGGCAACAGCTGCCCCAACACCACGCGGGCGAGCATCGGGATCTTGGTCTGCTCCGCCTCGATATAGACCGGCTCAATCATGATGAGCTGGTTGTCAACGAGCGGCAGCACGATGAGATTACCGCGAATGACTTGGGAGCCATGCTGATCCCAAAGGGTCAGATCGCCGGAGAACCGGCTGTCAGAGCTGATCCGTGATTCGACTTGCGCCGGGCCGTCGATGAAAGTTCCTTTCGGGAAACGGAAGGCGACCATCTTACCGTAGTTGTCGCCGTCGGAAAGACCGGCGAGCCAACCCGCCGTTTGGTTCTTGCCGGCGACCGACAACGGCAACATGAGCAGAAACTCCGGCTTCTCAGAACCGGGAAGCTGCGCGGTCACGTAGTACGGCAACATCGTGATCTCGCGGCTTCGATAGAGCTCGTGGGGGACCTCCCAGCGATCTTCGCGATTGTAGAAGGTGGTCGGGTTGGTCATGTGGTAGGTGCCGTACATTTCCGCCTGCACAGTGAAGATATCCTCCGGATAGCGGATATGGCGGCGCAGATTCTCCGGCATCTCGCGCTCGTCCTTGAAAAGTTCAGGCAACACTTGCCGATAGGCATTGATGATCGTATCGCGCCGATCGAAGACGTAAAACGTCACCGAGCCGTTATAAGCGTCGATCACCGCCTTGACGGAATTGCGCAGGTAGTTGTCCCCGCGGAAAGCGGCAAGCGATCCATCATAAGCTTCACTGTAAGGATAATTTTCAGAGGTCGTATAGGCGTCGAGAATGTAGGAATAATGGTCCGTATCGGCGACGATATAAGGATCGTGATCGAAGCTCAGGAATGGAGCGAGCGTCCGGGCCCGTTCGACGATATTCCGGCGCAGCATCACCCGGCTCTCCGGCGTGAAATACCCGGAGATGAAAAGCCGCGGACCGTCGAATTCGCGGGCAATGACCAGCTTGCGCCACAAGTTAGAAAGCAGGATTCCGCCAGTTCCTTGATACACGGTCTCGGCGTTGGCCTGGCCTTGCGGGAAATCGAGTTCCTTCTCGGTCGTGTGCACATAGACACGGTCATCGGTAAGTTCGCCGAAATAAATCTGGCCGCGGGTGACGGACAGGTCTTTCTTAGCGTCGACTGGAATATCATGCGCCCAGAGAACTGGATTGCCTCTGGCATCGATCTCGTTCACTGGAACCGCGACGATGCCGTAGCCGTGGGTGTATTTGAGGGCAAGATTGACCCAGACCTGGGCCGGGGCCGGAAGCCGCGTAACATCGAGCTCCCGCGCCGTGATGATGACCTGCCGCACGGCGCCATCGATTGCATAGCGATCGATATCGACGCCGTGAAACGTGTAATAGGGCCGCAAGCCCTGGATTTGCTGCAGCTGCGGCTCGAGCGCGCGCCAATCCCAGATGCGCGCGTCCTGCAGCGTCGCGGAATTTTTCGTCAGGTCGGCAGCTGTTAACGGCGTTGCGGAGACTGCAAATTCCCGCTCCGCAACCGAGGGACCCTCAAGGTTATATGCTTTGCGGGTGCCGGCGATGCTCCTAAGCAGATACGGCAGCTCCAACGTGATCTGGTTCGGCCCTACGTAAAAATCCTCGATGCTGGCGGGAACCGCGTACGCTCCGACGAGCAGCACCGCCAGCGCCGCGAGCGGCGTGAGCCAATGCGACTGACGCATCAATAGCCAGTTGCGAACGCGAGGACTGGCCGCCGCCACTCCCAGGATCAGCGCGGCCGCGAACCAGCATGCAACGGTGAGGTCGTATCCGGGCAACCAGAACTTGACGTCGGCGTAGGACGCGCCGGCTACGACCTTTGAATGCCCGCCCAAAACGAGGTGATACCGGGCCAAGAACCGGCTGGCACCGAAGGCGATGCACAAGAGGGCGCCGAGGACCAAGCCTTGCCGCAGCCAGCTCACCCAGACCGCCCGGCTCGGATTTAAAACAGCGACGCTCTGGTGCGGATAAGAGGCACCGAATGGATTGGGCCGATAGGCAAACGCAGCCGTTCCGCTGCGCGCCACCATTCCGATCGCGGCCCAGAGCGCGATCACAACGCAAAGAATCCCGATAGTTATTTCGACAATGTCGTCGTAGAGGGGCAATGCCAACAAGTAGAAAGAAAGGTCGCTGCCGAACACAGGGTCGACCACGCCCGCCGGCGTGGAGCCGAGGAACCGCATGAGCGGAATCCACAACGACGTAGCCAGAAATCCAGCCATGGCGGCAAGTACAAATCCGGCAATCCAGGGCGCGCTTGCCGGAACAATCGCATACGGCCGGCACAGTACGCGCAGGTTGGCGCCCACGAACAGGCCGATTAAAAGCGAGACTACTACGAAAATTGCCGCGCGATATTCAAGGGACAGCCAATAGCGATGGCTTTGTCCCAGTTCTGCAAACCAGTAGTTCTCAAGCGAGATGCCGAGCGCTGCTTCACAGATAACGATCCCGACGACAGCCGCGAAAATGTACGCAGCATCGCGGTAGAGCCGGTGCGCAAACGCAATGTGGTCTCCGCCCGCCCCTTGCATCAGGGTCAGAGCCAAGGGCAGCGCTGCCAACGCCAGCACAAACAGGTAGATGACCTCGAACATCGGATCTTCCTCCCAGTCGTGCCGATCAAAATTTTCGGCTGATATTCCCCAATCTTGCCTTCATAAGAAGGCACTATTCTTGTCTCAAAATTCCGCTTTTGCGCCTACAGAACGATGCAATAACATCGTAAATCGCGTCAAAACTGTTTGACGCAGATCAACGCCTGACGTGGCGATCTGATATTTCAGTTTGCGTACCGTGACATGCTTGCACTCCGCGGCGGCTTCTTGTCCGCCTAACCCGCTCGTAAGATAGACCTATGAAAGCCCCCTTCGTCTTTCTGCTGGCCACCGGAATAGGTTGCGCAATCATGGCCGACGTTTCTCGATCGCCGGCTCAAGATTTAATACCCGTTGGCTATACCTCGACGCCGTTCTGTTCTGTGGCCCACAGCGCCTGCTTTTCCGACCGCGGATCGTCGCCATCTGCGGACATCAAAATAGCCGATGATTATTGCAACACGCGCTGCGACCAGCAGTTCAATTATTGCCGATACCGCGACAGGTCGTTTGACTACTGCCGCGAACGCCTCAAAACATGCCGCGCAAGGTGTTAATCACAACACTTATTGGCGCTTACTGAACGTATCGCGTGAGCGGCGTTGGAACGGACTGGAAAGGTACAAACGCCGTCCGCTAAACCGCCTTGTCTACTAATCGGCCGGTGCCGGACGGGAGCAGCGATGGTGAGGCTTGATCGGATTCCGACCGTGCGTTTTCAGCGTTGCGCTTATCGTCAAGCTTGCGCTTGCTGACCCGCCGTGACGTTGCCGTCGTCGGCATGATGCCTTGGACGCCGAAAGTTGCAATGCCAATCGGGTCTTGTGTCGCCGACATAATGGGGTAGGGTGGCGTGACAACCCTCAACATTGCGCGACGATCTTGCGGGCAATCTTAGCTAATGGCGAAAGCCCTTACTAACCAGAAACAATTCCACCGCGCCTGCGCGGAACTGGCCGCTCGCGTCGGGGTTTGCGACCCAGCGATACGTCGGAAAATGTTGCTGCCGTGAACCGGCAAAGGATGCGCGTGGCGCAACACGCCGGAAAAACATCAAGGCGTGTTGCCGGTCACATCGCCTCCTGCGGTTCACCGCGTAGACTGGCGATTGTCGTTGGGCATGGAGGTAGGGATGAGAACCGCAAATACGCTCTTCGCCGCGAGCCGCCGAAATCAAGCGATCGAGCGTGCCCGGTCTCGGCTCGTTTCGGCGATTACAAATCCCAGTCTGCTCGCAATCATGATATTTTGTCTGATCGGTTTTTTGCTATCTCTCAATTTCATTCTTCGTTTTCCGGATCTTGGTGCGGTGATTGAGCAATATAGCCAATTCTGATCGGGAGCGAACGCGTCATCCTCACTTCTTGCCTCGGGCGTCGGTGCGAGTGCGTGAGTATGTTTGGCGGCGGAAGAAGCGGCCCAATTCAGGCGCTGGTCCGAGTTTTGACATCCCCAACCTTGTCCTGGGTCTTGGTTTCGAAATCGCTGGCGTCATGGCGTTCGTGCAATTGATCTGAAGGTTCGCCCCAGGTGCAGTTGACCTTGCGCCCACGCTGCGCGGCGGGGCGCTTGGCGATCGCGTCGGTCCACCGCTGCACATTGGCGTATTCCTCGACTTGCAGGAATTCGCCCGCGCCGTAGAGCAGGCCCTTCGCCAGGCCGCCATACCAGGGCCAGACGGCGATATCGGCAATCGTATAGTCGGGGCCGGCCAGATACTCCGACTGCTCCAGCCGCCGGTCGAGAACGTCGAGCTGGCGTTTCACCTCCATGGCAAAGCGATCGATGGCGTACTCGATCTTGATTGGCGCGTAGGCGTAGAAGTGGCCGAAGCCGCCGCCAAGGTAAGGCGCGCTGCCCATCTGCCAGAACAGCCACGACAGGCATTCGGCGCGCGTCGGTGCATCGGCCGGCAGCAACGCGCCGAACTTCTCGGCGAGGTAGAGCAAAATCGCCCCCGACTCGAATACCCGGATCGGCTTTGGTCCGCTGCGGTCCATCAGCGCCGGGATTTTGGAGTTTGGATTGACGGCCACGAACCCGCTGCCGAATTGATCGCCCTCCATGATCCGGATCAGCCAGGCATCGTACTCGGCGCCGCGATGGCCAAGCGCCAGCAGTTCTTCCAGCATCACCGTGACCTTCACGCCGTTCGGTGTGGCCAGCGAATAAAGTTGCAGCGGATGGCACCCGACTGGCAGCTCCTTGTCATGGGTCGGTCCCGCGATCGGGCGATTGATGCTCGCGAACCGGCCGCCACTTTCCTTGTTCCATGTCCAGACTGTCGGCGGCACATATGCGGGCGAGTCGTTCATTCCTCGAGCTCCTGGTGTCTTTGCGTGGCGATCTGCCTCGGCGCGCAGCCTAGTCGATGTTATGATCCGGCGCGATCTATTTTGGTCATTGTCGCGCGTGGAAGGGAAACGTCATGCCGCGAAAATATATAAATCCTCCGGGCCTGTTTAAGCATCCGAACTACACGCGCGTCCTGACGATCGAGAAGCCGTCGAAGCTGATCTACATCGCTGGCCAGACGCCCTCTGATGAGAATTATCAGCCACTTCATCCTGGGGATTTGCGGGGGCAATATCTGGCGGTGCTCGACGGGCTGACGCTTCAGCTCAAGGCGGCGGGAGCGACCTGGGACCACGTCGTGTTCCGGCGCATGTACGTCGTCGGCGTGCCGGAGTTCATGAAAGTCCTCAACGATAAGACGCTGCCGGTCCCATGGGATCCGAGCTGCCCGTCGCCGAGCACGCTCATCGGCGTCACGGCGCTGTCGAATCCGGGCTTTCTGGTCGAGGTCGAAATCGTTGCGGTCGCCGAGGACTAGGGTACTTACTCCAGCTTAAGAGGTTGCAATTGGGCCATGCGCCGCACTGCACCTGCCGGGGCGTGACGCGATTATTGTTCTACGTCAAAGCGATCACCTCGCAGTTGGGGTGAACACATGCGTGGAGAATGGGTGAGAAGGCTCGCGCCGCAATGCTGGACCCACCAGCATCGCGGCGAACGACAGTTGAAGAAACATAGTGCGTGGTCTTCGCGATGACACAGCCTACTCAGCTTAGCGGAAAGGTTCTGGCCGTACGCGGAGCGGTGGTCGATGTGGCCTTTGAAGGCGACAAACTGCCGCAAATCGACGAGGCCCTGATCGTCAAGTGGGACCAGCCCGAGACCCTCATCGTTGAGGTCCAGGCGCATCTTGACGCGAACACTGTCCGCGGTGTCGCTCTTCAGGCGACCGCAGGACTTAAGCGCGGAGTACGGGTGCGCGCCACCGGTGGCCCGATCACCGTTCCTGTCGGTGATTCCGTTCTCGGTCGTCTGCTCGACGTTACTGGCCACGTTCGCGACAACGGCCCTCCGCTGCCAGCTGATTTGCCGCATTCGCCGATCCATCGCTCCGCCCCGCCTCTGCAAGACCGGACGCCGGCTACGGCCATATTCGAGACCGGCATCAAGGTCATCGATCTGCTCGCTCCGCTGGCTCAGGGCGGCAAGGCCGCCATGTTTGGCGGCGCCGGCGTCGGCAAGACGGTCGTGATCATGGAGCTGATCCACGCGATGGTCGAAAGCTACCAAGGCATTTCGGTCTTTGCCGGCATCGGCGAGCGGTCCCGGGAAGGCCACGAACTCTTGAGCGAAATGCGGCGATCCGGCGTGCTCGATCGCAGCGTGCTGGTATACGGGCAAATGAATGAGCCGCCCGGCGCACGCTGGCGCGTCGGGTTTACTGCGCTCACGATCGCGGAATATTTCCGTGACCAGAAGCGGCAAAACGTTTTGTTGCTGATGGATAACGTGTTTCGCTTCGTCCAGGCAGGCAGCGAAGTTTCGGGCCTGCTCGGACGCTTGCCGTCACGCGTCGGCTACCAGCCGACTCTCACCACCGAAGTCGCTGCTCTGCACGAGCGTATCGCATCGATCTCCGGAGTTTCCGTTACGGCGATCGAGGCCGTCTATGTGCCGGCGGACGATTTTACAGATCCTGCGGTAACCGCGATTTCAAGCCACCTCGACAGCGCGATTGTGCTGTCTCGATCGATGGCCGCCGAAGGCATGTATCCTGCCGTCGATCCGTTGACCTCATCCTCGATTCTGCTCGATCCAACAATTGTCGGCGAGGAGCATTACCGCATCACCGAACAAGTGCGCGAGACGATCGCGCATTACAAGGAACTCCAAGACATCATCTCGCTTCTTGGCGTCGAGGAACTGAGCGCCCGCGATCGCCTGATCGTCGGGCGCGCACGGCGGCTGCAACGCTTCCTCACTCAGCCCTTTGCGGTCACGGAGGCCTTTACCGGCAAACCCGGCCGGTCGGTGCCGCTGGTCGACACGCTCAAGGGGTGCCGGGCGATCCTCGACGGTGTGAGCGACAAGTGGGATGAGAGCTCGCTCTACATGGTCGGCACCATCGACGAGGCCCGAGACAAGGAAAATACCTCGAATCTCCGGTCAACACAGTCATGAGATTATTGATCACGACCCCCACGGATGTGGTCATTGACGATCCGGACGTCGTGGCGGTGCGGGCCGAAGACGAGAGCGGCGGCTTTGGTATTCTTCAGGGCCATGCCGATTTCCTCACCGCATTGACCGTATCGGTCGTAAGTTGGCACCGCGCGGACGATCGGCAACGGTTCTGTGCCGTGCGCCGCGGCGTCCTGTCGGTGACCAAGGGAAACGAAGTGGCGTTGGCGACGCGCCAGGCGGTGCCGGGCGATGATCTCGATCAGCTCGAGCAGGTGGTTTTGGCGCAATTCCTGGAAGCCGCTGAATCAGAGCGGATCGCGCGCACCGAAAGTCTGCAACTGCAGATGAAGGCCATCAGGCAGATCGTGCGCTACATGCGGCCGCAGCGGTCGAGTATATTCGGAGACGGATCGTGAATACCAAGACCGTCGAGCCCGAGCCGAACGCGCCGGACGGCATGGCTGATGCGGTCAAAACGCAACGCGAACGTAAACGCTGGGCGAAGGAAGGCGAACCGTCGGCAATGCGGTTTGTCGGCCAGATCGGCGTTCTTGGCTGGATCATCGTCACACCAACGCTGATCGGATTGTTCATCGGACGATGGCTCGACCACAAGTTCGGCACCGGTATTTTCTGGAGTGCGCCATTATTGCTGGTGGGCGTGGTCATTGGCTATTGGTCCGCTTGGCGATGGATGCATAGGCAATGACGAATTCGTATGTCACCGGACACGACCTGCTCTCGCACGTCCTCGATGCAGGCGCGTGGATCGCCGTCGGAGCGCTCATCGGCGTCTTCCACTTCATGACGCTGCGATGGAACGTGCAAATGTTCGTGGCCGGCGGATCGCTCCTCCTTGCATCGCTGAGTCAACTCGTTCGGTTCGCGCTAGTTGCCTGCTTGCTCGTCGTTATCGCTAGCCAGTTCGGTGCGTTGCCGCTGCTCGCCGCCGCCGCCGGCATCCTGGCGGCGCGGTCCGCGGTCCTTCGGCCTGGAGTCCGATAATGATCGGATCGCCCCTTGCCACCAAAATATTGTTCACGGTCGGACCGGTCCCGATCACCGAGCCGGTCGTCGTGACCTGGGGTCTCATGGTGGCGCTCGGTCTCGCCGGCTTTCTTGCCACGCGCTCTCTGACACTCGCGCCATCCCGTCATCAGGCCGTGCTTGAGCTGATCGTCGGCACCATCGAGGATCAGATCAGAAGCACGATGCGTGTGACGCCAAAGCCATACGTTCCCATGATCGGAACGCTGTTCCTTTTCATCCTGGCGGCAAATTGGTCGTCATTGATCCCGGGGATCGATCCGCCGACCGCTCACCTCGAAACCGACGCCGCGCTTGGCCTGATCGTGTTCTTCGCCATTATCTATTTTGGCGTTCGCTCGCGGGGCGTCGGCGGCTACCTGAGAACCTTTGCCGACCCGACGTTTATCATGATCCCGCTCAATGTGATCGAGACATTCACCCGCACATTCTCTCTGATCGTGCGTTTGTTCGGCAATGTCATGAGCGGCGTTTTTCTCATCGGCATTGTGCTTTCGCTTGCGGGCCTTCTGGTGCCGATCCCGCTGATGGCGCTCGACCTCCTCACCGGAACGGTCCAGGCCTACATTTTCACAGTACTCGCCATGGTCTTTATCGGCAGTGCCGCCAGCGCAGGACCGCCCGGCGGCAACAGGCAAAGGGAGACATCATGAACTATATCGAGATTATCAGCATCGTCGCGGCGGCGGTGACGGTGTCGTTCGGCGCCATCGGGCCTGCGCTCGGCGAAGGACGCGCGGTCGCGGCCGCGATGGATGCGATCGCCCGGCAGCCGGAGGCCGCAGGCACCATCTCGCGGACGCTGTTCGTCGGTCTCGCGATGATCGAGACCATGGCGATCTATTGTCTGGTGGTCGCGCTGCTGCTGCTGTTCGCCAACCCGTTCATCCATTGAGGCCATGCATATCGATTGGTGGACGCTGGCGTTCCAGACCGTCAATGTCCTTGTGCTCATCTGGATTCTTGCCCGGTTCTTCTTTCGGCCGGTCGCGGACATCGTCGCCAAGCGGCAAGCGCAGGCGAACAAGGTCTTGGCCGATGCGGCTGCGGCGCGTCAACAAGCCGCCGATGCGCGCACCGACGCCGACAAGGCGCTGGCCGAGATCAGCGCAGAGCGCGAGCGGTTGATCGCGGACGCGCACAAAGCTGCGGCCGCCGAGAAGGCCAATCTGCTAGCGCAATCGTCGGACGAGATCGCCAAGCAGCGCCTCGCCGCCGAAGCGGCGAACGCCCGGGAATTGAGTGCCGCCAAACAAGCTATAGTGGCGCGGGCGAGCGAACTTTCCGTAGACATCGCCCAGCGCCTGCTTGAGCGCCTGCCGCCAAATGTTGCTCTCTCCGCGTTCCTCGAAGGGCTCTGTCGCGAGCTGCGCACACTGTCGTCCGATGCAAGAGCAAGCTTTGCGTCGACAACCTCGGCCGAGCATCCGATCGAAGTGGTGACCGCAGTGCCCCTTTCGAAAGACGAGATGGAACACGTTCGTGATGCGCTCACGGCAGCGTTCGGTTTGCAGTTGCTGTTCGCATTTCGCACCGATCCGGCGCTGCTTGCCGGCATCGAGCTTCGCAGCCCAAACACCATCCTGCGCAATTGCTGGCGCGCGGATCTTGATCAAATCCGCAAGGAATTGGACCGTGACAAGCCCCCCAGCGGATCTTGACCTCTGGCTGAAGGACGCAAGGGAGCGCGTCAAGGCGGCGACGTTCGCGCCCTCAACCGAGCAGGTGGGTCGTGTCGTGGCGATCGCCGACGGCATCGCGCACGTCTCCGGCCTGCCCGATGTTCGACTTAACGAAGTTGTGCGCTTCGAACGCGGTCAGGTTGGCTTCGCGCTCACGCTCGACCGCGACGTTCTCGGCTGCGTGCTGCTCGACAATGCCGAGGGAGTTGAGGCGGGCGACCGCGTCAACAATAGCGGCGAAGTGGTGCGCGTGCCGGTAGGGCCGGCCTTGCTCGGTCGCACCGTCGATCCGCTTGGCCGTCCGCTCGACGGTAGCGGGACTGTCGATGCCGAAGGCTATGACCCCGTGGAGCGACCTGCGCCCGCAATCATCGATCGCGACTTCGTCAGCGAACCCGTGCAGACCGGTTTACTCGTCGTCGATGCCATGTTTGCCCTGGGGCGCGGCCAGCGCGAGCTGATTATCGGGGATCGCGCCATCGGCAAGACGTCGATTGCGGTCGACTGCATCATCAATCAGAAGACCAGCGACATTGTTTGCGTCTACGTCGCGATCGGTCAGAAGTCCTCTACGGTCAAACGGGTCATCGACGCCGTTCAGGCTCATGGCGCTCCCGAACGCTGCATCTTCGTCGTCGCCAGCGCCTCGGCCGCTCCCGGGCTGCAATGGCTCGCGCCGTTCTCGGGCTTCACCATGGCGGAATATTTCCGCGATCGCGGCCAACATGCGCTGGTCGTCGTCGACGACATGACCAAACACGCCGCAACGCATCGGGAAATCGCGCTCCTCACCCGGCAACCGCCGGGGCGCGAGGCCTACCCGGGTGACGTGTTTTATGTACACGCACGGTTGCTCGAACGCGCGGCCAAGCTTTCGAAAGCCGCCGGCGGCGGGTCGTTGACCGCGCTTCCGATCGCGGAACTGGATGCCGGCAATCTGAGCGCCTACATTCCGACCAATCTGATCTCGATCACCGACGGCCAACTGGTTCTCGACTCGCGGCTGTTCTACGAAGGTCACAAGCCGGCGGTCGATGTCGGGACCAGCGTCAGCCGGGTCGGCGGCAAGACCCAGGCGCCGGCCTTGCGGGATGCGGCGGAAATGCTGCGGCTGGATTACGCCCAGTTTTTGGAACTCGAAATTTTCACGCGCTTCGGCGGCATCACCGATCTGCAGGTCAAAAGCAAGATCGCGCGCGGCCAGCGTATCCGCGCCGTCCTGTCGCAACCCCAATACGCAGCCGCTGCGGCTTGCAGACGAAGTTGCGCTGGCCCTCGCATTGCAGGGCGGCATCCTCGATCGTTTGCCGCTGGAGGACATTGGCAAGTTCCGCTCCGCGCTGCCGGGCTGGCTCGATCGGTCTGCGGCATCGATTGTCGCCGGGATTGAGCGCACCGGACGCCTCGACGACGCGAGCAGCGCCTTGTTGAAGACGAGCGTTTCCGGGCTGGTCACGCAGCTCGCGCCGCCGCCTGCCGCGGCCGAGCCGGGGACTGTGTGATGGCTGAGCGGCTCGCCGACGTCGTCACCCAACTTCGCAATGTGCGCCAACTTGAGGCGGTGGTGACGGCGATGCGCGGAATTGCAGCCTCGCGGGCGCAACAGAGCCGATCGCTCCTTGCCGGCGTCGAAGCCTATACGGAGGTGATTTCGCGCGCCATCGGACAGGCATTGACCCTGCTGCCGCCAGATGCAGCGACTTCCTCTCCGCGGCGGCGGGCGAGGCGCGGACTTATTCTGTTTTGTGCCGAGCAGGGCTTTGCCGGGGCGTTCAGCGAACGAGTTCTGGACGCAGCAGCGGGCGACATCCGCGATGCGACGAGCCTCATTATTGGAACGCGCGGTGCAGCGATCGCCAGCGAGCGCGGCGTCAAGGCGGCGTGGTCGGCGCCGATGGCCGCCCATGTCGATGCCCTTCCGAGCTTTGCCAATCGGCTTGCCGACGCTCTGTATGGCTACGTCGCAAGCGGCGCCGTCGCGGAGGTCGACGTTATCTTTCCCCGCTCGGTATCCGGCAGCGGTATCCAAATCGACCGGCATTCCCTGCTTCCGATCGACTTTCGGCGCTTTGCGCGGCCGATCGAGCAGCAGGCCCCGCTGACCACTCTCGCGCCTCAGCCATTGCTGGAACGGCTTGCCGCGGAATACGTATACGCCCAGCTCTGCGAAGCCGCCATGCTCGCTTTCGAAGCGGAGAACGAAGCTCGCATGATGGCCATGACATCGGCCAAGACCAACATCGCAACCAAGCTCAATACGTCTCTTCATTGCGGGAGCGTCAGCTCCGGCAAGAGGAAATCACCACGGAAATTATCGAGCTTGCGGCGGGCAGCGAGGCGCTGACGAAAGCACAATAACGAGACGTGAAGACTTCGATTGGAACGTCTATTCCGCGGCAGTTCACCAGCCATTTTCACGACGTCAATCGCCGTTCAACTTTCGATATCGACGCGCTGTTCCTGGATACCGGCTCGAAATCGGCGCCGCTGTTGACTTGGCCTGACGCCTGAGTGGCGGTCCCGGACGCCGCGTCGCGCCGTCCGGGCACCCTGCATCAGAGCGGTAGAGCGTCAGAGCGTGCGAGCCGCCTCGACCATGTTTTCCACCTTCGCCCGCAGCACCGGGTTATTGCGAGAGGGGTGGCGGCCGAAGCCGCAAGACGGCGAGACCCAGAGCCGCTCTTCGCCGACAACGCGCGCCCAATCGGCGATGCGCTCGCGGATTTTCTTGGGCGTCTCGATCCAGTAGCTGCCTTCGTCGACAATGCCGGCGGCGAGCTGCATGTTCTTCGGCATTCGTTTGAAGGCGTCACGTTCGATCCACTGGAAGAAGTATTTGACTTCGAAGGCGGCGATGTCGACGACGCCGTCGAGGCGCTCCAAAATGTCCACCCATGGCGCGCAATGCAGCGCGTGCGAAATCGGCCGGCCGCGCAGATTGCCGTTGCAGAAATGCAGCGACTTCTTCGCCTTGACGCCCTCGAAGCATGGCGCGATCAGGTCGGCCGCCTGTTGCGCCGTCATCATCCCCATGTTGACTTCGCCACCGAAGATCGGCGCGTCGAGCTGCACGTTCGCACAGCCTTCGTCCGCGATCGCCCGCAGTTCCTGATTGACGATCTTGGTTATCGCCGGCACTTGCGAAGCTAGGCTCTCGAATTGGTCTCGGCCCGCCACGATGACCTCGTAGGGCGCGACGACTGCCGCCTTGCGCACGCCGCCCGGCAGCTTTTTTTCACGCCGGAAGGCTTCCAGATAGCCGAGCCCGTTCGGCGCTGTAACCTTGCCGACCACTTTGGCATGGGTCATGTCGTCGTAATCAAACAGATCGTCGGCCCGCGGCTTGTCGACTTCCAAGCCGGTCAGACATTTGTGCATGTGCTCGATAAAATCGTCGGTGTGATACTCGCCGCCGGTCCATTCATCGAGACCGAGATCGCGCTGCTCCTGGATCGCTTTCGCGGCGGCGCGATTAAGGATCGCTTCGCTTTCCTGCGGCGTGCACTTGCCGGCATGATGGCGGGCCAGATCTTTTTCCATTTCGGGGTGAAGCCACCACGACCCGACGACAGTAGTACGAACGGGCATTTCAATTTCTCCCTGTGCGGTTTTGAGTTTGCAGTTTGTGATTTGCAGGTTTGCGGAGGTGTTCGCGTTGCGGATGTGTTGCCCCCGGCCCATCGCCGGCCGGGGACAATCACCGCAACGGATTTCGGCTCAGCAAACGGACGTCAGTCCGCCGCTGGAACCTTGAGCATGACTTATGCCCAGCTGGTCTTCAGCTTGACCGGCACGTAATCGGAGTCGGGATAGCCGACGCCGCCGACCGCGTGGAACCACGGGCCTTGCCACTGGCCGACCGTGTAGAGCCTGTTGAGCAGTTGATTGCGCATGTCGTACTCGCCCAGCAAGGTCTTGTAGGTGTGGGTCTTGATGTGGTTGGCGATGGCCTCGCGATCCATGGAGCCGACGCCTTCGATGGCCTGGGTGAGCAGCTGGTTATTCGCGTAATACAAGGGGTTGCCATTGAAGTCGGCATCGACGCCAGTGACCTCCTTGTGCAGCTTGTAGAATGCGCGGACCTCCGGGTTGTCAGGGACGCCGCCCCAGCCGATGATGTTCTCCGCGGCAGCGGCGAATTTTCCGTAGTAACCCGGGAACGCGCAGCCGATGCCGTTGAAATACACCCTCACATTGAAGGCTTCGATCTTGGCCTGCTCGGTCAAGCCGAAGGTGTCCGGCGGATAGGACCAGGCGATGAACGCGTCCGGATTGGTCGCCTTGGCGCCCTTGATGACCGGCGACAGATCCTGGGTGCCGAGCGGGTAGGATTTATTATAGACGATTTCGAAGCCGGCCGCCGGGAACTGCGTCTTGCTGATGTTGGAGATTTCGATGCCGTACTCGTCGGCGATATTGACCATGGCGACCTTGTTGCCGATCTGGCCGCTCTCGCGGAACTTCTTGAGGATGTTGATCGTGGTCGTGCGAATAGTCGGTGAGCGTGCCGTTGCCGAAGAACAGCAGCGGATATTTCTTGACCAGTTGTGGACCGAGTTCGGTAACGCAGGCGACCGGGATCTGCGGGTAGCCGAGCCTGGCAAAAGTCGGCACCGCGGCCACGTTGAAGCCGGTGCCGTATAGTCCCGCGATCCAATCGACCTTGTCCACGGCGGCCAGGCGCTCGATGGCCTTGATGGCTTCGGGCGGCTGGGTGCGGTCGTCGTATTCGATCAACTCGACCTTGTGAGGACCGCTCTTGAGTTTAAGACCGCCAGCGGCATTGACCTGATGGGCCCACAGCTTCCACGGCGGGAAGTGTGTGACTGCCGCACCCGGAGCCAACGGACCGGTTTTTGCACCGACCACGCCGACTTTGACGATTCCCGTGTCTGCTCTCGCAGCACGCACAAACGGTGCAGCCAGCACCGTTGCGCCGGCATATTTCAGCAATTCGCGTCGTCGCATGAGTTCCTCCTAGATTTTGAATTTTTGTCGTGGGCTTCTGCCCCCGTTTTTTTGGTGCACCGCGAGGCGCGCGAATTAAGATGCGGGCACCCGATGTACGCAAAAAAATCGTACCATACATTGCGTTTGTTGGCACGGATGTTTTCAGAAGCGAGATCCGGACGATACCACCCGCGTCGTTGCGCCGACGATCGCGCTAGCCGATGATCGGCGAAGGTTCAAATCATTTGCTGAAATCTGAAATGATGCACGCACGGAGCGCAAATCGCAGATGCAAAAACAACCGCGGCGCGCGCCACCTGGACGTGCCGGTTATTCATAAAAGCTCTTTGATTTGAGGCGCGCGAGAAGCGCGTGGGAAGTATGGCGCCATCCTTACATTGACATTTTTGACTATTATGTGCGTGGCTTGGGCCCACAAATCGGAAGAGGCCGAGTTACGCGGATGTTCGTGGGCAGGCTAAACAGGCTTGTTTGATGATGCATAGAAACCGGGTGCTTGCGATCGGGCTAGGTGGTGCGGCGGCGGCCGTGATGCTGGCTGCGCCCGCGGCCGCGCAGTTCTCCGGCAGCCGTTCGGCATTCGACGACCGGCCCGGCGCCGAGCTGATCCAGTTTCGTGATTTCTTCCAGTTCCCGTTTGGCGGCGGCGGTGGCGGCCGCGGGCAGGGCAACTTCTTCAATCCCAGCCCGGCCAATCCGCAGCGCGTGCCGCAGGCCTACGAAGCCACCAAGCCGCCGCCGCCGCGCAAGGTGGAGACGCCGCCGCACCTCGACCGTCGTTGTTATCGGCGACGGGCTCGCCGATTGGCTCAGCTACGGTCTCGAGGAAGCGTTCACCGATACGCCGGAAGTCGGCATTGTGCGCAAGATCAAGCCGTATTCCGGCCTGATACGCTACGAGGCGGCGCGCGGCGAAGTGCAGGAGTGGTCGCAGGCTGTCAAGGATCTGATCGGGCCGGAAAAGCCCGCTGCCATTGTTGTCATGCTTGGCCTGAACGACCGCCTTCCGCTGCGCGATCGCCCGCCGCCGGCGAAAGCCCCGACGACATCGCCTCAGGGTCAGGACGCAAGAACTTTTGCTCAATCGCCGGCCGATGCCGCCCGTCATGACCACGAGCAGCCGGCCGCGGCGCCCGAGCGGCGGCCGCCGGGCGGGATCTATGAATTTCACACCGACAAATGGGCCGAGCTTTACGACAAGCGCATCGAAGAGATGATTACTGCGCTCAAATCGATCGGCGCGCCGATACTGTGGGTCGGTTTGCCGGCGGTCAGCGGGACCCGTTCGACCAGCGACATGAGCTATCTCGACGAGCTCTTCCGGACGCGCGCCGAAAAGTCGGGCATCACCTATGTCGATGTCTGGGACGGTTTCGTCGACGACAAAGGTAATTTCGCCGCGCAGGGCCCGGATTTTGAAGGCCAGACTCGCCGGCTGCGCACCTACGACGGCGTCAATTTCACCAAAGCGGGCGCGGAGAAGCTTGCGCATTACGTCGAGCACGAATTGCGCCGCGTCATGACCAATCCCGTCGTGCCGGTGGCGCTGCCCGGTCCCGAAGAGCAACCGAAAGGCAATGTGCGGCCGGAAATCGGACCGGTCGTTCCGCTCACCGCGACTGGAGGCGGCGAGGGCGGCGATCTCCTCGGCGCGGGCAATCATCCGACGCAGCACGAGCCCGATCCGGTTGCGACGCGGGTGCTCACCAATGGCGAAGCGCTCGCAGCGCCGTCCGGCCGTGCCGACGATTTTTCCTGGCCCCGCACCGACGTCAACGCGTCGGCGCCCGATGCAACGCCGAGCCCGCCGCCCGAAATTTCGCGGCAGCCGGCGGCGAAGCCCGCTGCCAAGAGTGATGGCGGCAAAAACGAAACCAACAAAAACGAAACCAACAAAACCGAGCCAAACAAGAACGACGCCAGGAAGCTGGGCGCCGCGCGGACGCAGGTTACACCAGGCGCCGCGCCGCCGCCCGCGCATCCTGGACAGCCGCGCGCCGCGCTCGATGGCGCTCCGCCACGGCCGCCTATGCCGCTTGCACCGAGCCGGGATTAGTTTTGCTCGAAATACCGGATTAGCAAAGCCGCTACCGCGGCAGCAGGCTGGCGCCCATCAGGAACTCATCGACCGCGTAGGCGGCCTGGCGGCCTTCGCGGATCGCCCATACCACCAGCGACTGCCCGCGGCGCATGTCGCCGGCGGCGAACACCTTGTCGACTGAGGTGCGATAGTCGTCGGTGGAGGCGGAAACGTTGCCGCGCCGGTCGAGCGCCAGATCGAGATCCTTGAGCATCCCTTCGTGCAGCGGATGAACGAAGCCCATCGCCAATAGCACCAGCTCGGCGTCGATCTCGAACTCGCTGCCGGGAACGGCTTTCAGGCTGGCGTCGACATGCTCGCAGTGCAGCTTTTTCACGAAGCCGTTGGCGCCGGAGAAGCGTGTCGTCGTCACCGCGAAATCGCGCTCGGCACCTTCTTCATGGCTCGATGACGTGCGCAGCTTCAACGGCCAGTTCGGCCAGGTCAGCGCCTTGTTCTCGTGCGCCGGCGGTGCCGGGAGAATTTCGAAGTTGGTCACCGACAGCGCACCCTGGCGGATCGCGGTGCCGATGCAGTCGGAGCCGGTGTCGCCGCCGCCGATGACGACGACGTGTTTGCCGCCGGCCAGGATCGGTTCGGCCTCGCCGACCGGCTCGCCGCTGACGCGCCGGTTCTGCTGCGGCAGAAACTCCATCGCAAAATGGATGCCGTTGAGTTCGCGCCCCGGAACCGGCAGGTCGCGCGGCTTCTCCGAGCCGCCGGTGAGCACGATGGCATCGTACTCGTCGAGCAGCTTTCGCGCCGCCACATTGACGCCGACATCGGCGCCGTAATGAAACACCACGCCTTCGGCCTGCATCTGCACGACGCGGCGGTCGATGTGGTCTTTCTCCATCTTGAAGTCGGGGATGCCGTAGCGCAAAAGGCCGCCGGCCTTCGCCCAGCGCTCATATACATGCACATCGTGCCCGACGCGGGCGAGTTGCTGCGCGCAGGCGAGGCCCGCCGGCCCCGATCCGACGATCGCGACTTTCTTGCCGGTCCGCATCGTTGGCGGCTCGGGCGTAAGTCCGTTCGCGATGGCGCGGTCGGCGATCTCGCATTCGATCGATTTGATGGTGACCGGGTTCTCGTCGATGTTGAGTGTGCACGAGGCTTCGCACGGCGCCGGGCATACCCGACCGGTGACTTCCGGAAAATTGTTGGTCGAATGCAGATTGCGCGCCGCTTCGTCCCAGTTGCCGGCATAAACGAGATCGTTCCAGTCCGGGATCTGGTTGTTGACCGGGCAGCCCGGCGTGCCGGGCGTGAGCGAGCCCGTGCCCTGGCAATAGGGCACGCCGCAATTCATGCAACGCGCTGCCTGGGTGCGGTAGTCCGCCTCGGGCAGCGGCTGCACGAATTCGTGCCAATGGCGAATCCGCTGCTCGACCGGCTCATAGTCGCGGTCTTCGCGTTGGTATTCGAGAAAGCCGGTTACCTTGCCCACTTCGCTCTCTATCGCGCGCCTATTCGGCGGCCTGCATGGCGGTGGCTTGCGCCTTGAGTTCGTTGAGAGCGCGACGGTACTCGACCGGCATGACTTTGCGGAACTTTGGATACCATGTCGACCATTCGCCGAGGATTTTGGCCGCGACGGTCGAATGCGTAAAGCGGGCGTGGCGCGATATCAGCAAATAAAGCCGCGCGGCGTCGAACTGGCTCATATCGCTCATGACCTCGACCAGCCCATGCGCTTCGAGATCGCGGCTCTGATGGTAGATCCGCTCGTTCAGCACTTCCTCCTGCGGCATCGGCTCAAGCTCGACCATCGCAAGATTGCAGCGCGAAGCAAAGGTGTCGTCTTCGTCGAGCACGTAGGCAATGCCGCCCGACATGCCGGCGGCGAAATTGCGCCCGGTGCGGCCGAGCACGACCACCACGCCTCCGGTCATATACTCGCAGCAATGGTCGCCGGCGCCCTCGATCACGGCCATCGCGCCTGAATTGCGCACGGCGAAGCGTTCGCCGGCGACGCCGCGGAAGTAACACTCACCCTCGATGGCGCCGTAGAGCACGGTGTTGCCGATGATGATGGATTCTTCCGGCACAATGCTGGCCTCCGCCGGCGGCCGCACCACAATGCGTCCGCCGGAAAGCCCCTTGCCGACATAGTCGTTGGCGTCGCCCTCAAGTTCGAACGTCACGCCGCGCGCCAGGAACGCGCCAAAGCTCTGTCCGGCGTGACCCTTGAAGCGCGCCACGATGGTGTCGTGCGGCAAGCCGTTGTGGCCGTAGCGTTTGGCGATTTCGCCGGACAGCATGGCGCCGGTGGTGCGGTCGGTGTTGGTGATCGGCAGGCTCAACCGCACCAACTCACCGTTTTCCAGTGCCGCCTGCGACTGCGCGATCAGCTTGCGGTCGATAATGTCGTGGATCTTGTGGTCCTGCTGCTCGCAATTGTAGATCGCGACCGAAGCCGGCACGTCCGGCTTGGTGAACAGCCGGGAAAAGTCGAGCCCGCGCGCCTTCCAGTGATCGACCATTTGATGCACGTCGAGCATCTGCATCTGTCCGATCATCTCGGAGAAGGTGCGAAAGCCCATTGCCGCCATCAGCTCGCGGACTTCTTCGGCGACGAAGAAGAAGAAATTGATGACGTGCTCGGGCTGGCCGGTGAAGCGCTTGCGCAGCACCGGGTCCTGGGTGGCGACCCCGACCGGGCAGGTATTGAGGTGGCACTTGCGCATCATGATGCAGCCGGCGGCGATCAACGGCGCTGTGGCGAAGCCGAACTGGTCGGCGCCGAGCAGCGCGCCGATGACGACGTCGCGGCCGGTGCGGATGCCGCCATCGACCTGCACGGCGATGCGGCCGCGCAGCCGGTTGGCGACCAGCGTCTGATGGGTCTCGGCAAGCCCGATCTCCCACGGCGAGCCGGCGTGCTTGATCGAGGTCAGCGGCGAGGCGCCGGTGCCGCCCTCGAAGCCCGCGATGGTGACGTGATCGGAGCGCGCCTTCGATACGCCGGCCGCGACCGTGCCGACGCCGACCTCGGAGACGAGCTTGACCGAAACGTCGCCGTCGGGATTGACGTTTTTCAGATCGAAGATGAGCTGCGCCAGATCTTCGATCGAATAAATGTCGTGATGCGGCGGTGGCGAGATCAGGCCGACGCCCGGCGTCGAATGCCGCACCTTGGCGATAGTCTTGTCGACCTTGTGGCCCGGCAGCTGACCGCCTTCGCCGGGTTTAGCGCCCTGGGCGATCTTGATCTGCATCATGTCCGAATTGACGAGATATTCGGCGGTGACGCCAAAGCGGCCGGACGCAACCTGCTTGATCGCCGAGCGCATGGAATTGCCGTTCGGCAGCGGCTTATAGCGGTCGGATTCCTCGCCGCCCTCGCCGGTGTTCGATTTGCCGCCGATCCGGTTCATGGCGATGGCAAGCGTAGTGTGCGCCTCGCGCGAGATCGAGCCGTATGACATCGCGCCGGTGGCGAAGCGCTTGACGATTTCCACCGCCGGCTCGACTTCCTCGGTTGCCACCGCCTCACGGCCGTCGTCGCCGGCCGACTTGAGGCGGAACAAGCCGCGGATGGTGTAGAGCCGCTCTGACTGCTCGTTGATGATCTCGGCGTATTGCCGGTATTTTTCGCGGGAATTGCCGCGCACCGCGTGCTGCAACGCCGAAACTGTCGCGGCGTTCCAGACGTGATCCTCGCCGCGCACCCGGAAGGCGTATTCGCCGCCGACATCGAGCATGGCGCGGTAGACCTGCGCGTCCGAAAATGCATCGCGGTGCCGGCGCACGGTCTCTTCGGCGATTTCGTCGACGCCGACGCCTTCGATCCGGGTAGCCGTGCCGGTGAAGTATTTGGCGACGAATTCGGTTCGCAAACCGACCGCGTCGAAAATCTGCGCGCCGCAATAGGACTGATAGGTGGAGATGCCCATCTTCGACATCACCTTGAGCAGTCCTTTGTCGATCGACTTGATGTAGCGCTTGATGATTTCCTTATCGTCGAGCTTCTGCGGCAGATGATCCTTCATCGCCACGATGGTCTCGAAGGCGAGATAAGGATTGATCGCCTCGGCGCCGTAGCCGGCGAGGCAGGCAAAATGGTGGACCTCGCGCGGCTCACCGGATTCCACGACCAGCCCGACCGACGTGCGCAAACCGACGCGGATCAGATGATGGTGCACGGCTGCGCAGGCCAGCAGCGACGGAATTGGGATCCGGTCGGCGCCGGCGCGGCGATCCGAGAGGATGATGATGTTGATACCGTCCCGTACGGCCGCATCCGCCTGGCTGCACAGTGCCGAAATGGCGTCTTCCATGCCGGGGGCGCCGGTCTCGGCGGGCCAGGTGGTGTCGAGCGTGATCGACTTGAAATGATCGTGGCCGACCTCGGCGATGGCGCGGATTTTTTCCAAATTCGCGTTGGTCAGGATCGGCTGATGGACTTCCAGGCGCTTGGTCTTCGAGGTGCCTTCGAGATCGAACAGGTTCGGCCGCGGTCCGATGATCGAGACCAGACTCATGACCAGTTCCTCGCGGATCGGGTCGATCGGCGGGTTGGTGACCTGGGCGAAGTTCTGCTTGAAATAGGTGAACAGCAGCTTCGGCTTTTCCGACAGCGCCGAGATCGGCGTGTCATTGCCCATGGATCCGACCGCCTCTTCGCCGGTCGTCGCCATCGGTGTCATCAGGATTTTCAGATCCTCCTGGGTATAACCGAACGCTTGCTGCCGATCGAGCAACGCAAGGTTCGAGATCGGGGCCGCTTCGGAGGCCGAAGGCAGGTCCTCAAGCACGATCTGCGTTCGCTCGAGCCATTCCCGGTAGGGGTGGCTCTTCGCCAGCGTGCTTTTCAGCTCTTCGTCGGGAATGAGCCGGCCTTCCTCGAGGTCGACCAGCAGCATCTTGCCCGGCTGGAGCCGCCACTTGGTGACGATGTCCTCCTCGGGAATGGGCAGCACGCCAACTTCCGAGGCCATGATGATGCGGTCGTCGCGGGTGACGATGTAGCGCGCCGGCCGCAGGCCGTTGCGGTCGAGTGTGGCGCCGATCTGCCGGCCGTTGGTGAACGCGATCGCCGCCGGGCCGTCCCACGGCTCCATCAGCGCGGCGTTGTATTCATAGAAGTCGCGGCGCTCCTCGTTCATCAGCGGATTGCCGGCCCACGCTTCCGGAATCAACATCATCATCGCGTGCGCGAGCGGATAGCCGCCCATGGTGAGGAATTCGAGGGCGTTGTCGAAGCAGGCGGTGTCGGACTGGCCTTCGTAGGATATCGGCCACAGCTTCTCGATGTCATCGCCGAACTTCGGCGACGATACCGAAGCCTGTCGGGCCGCCATCCAGTTGTTGTTGCCGCGCAGCGTGTTGATCTCGCCGTTATGCGCGACCATGCGGTAGGGGTGCGCCAGCGACCACGCCGGGAAGGTGTTGGTGGAAAAGCGCTGATGCACCAGCGCGATTGCGCTCTCGAAATCCGGATCGTGCAGATCGGGATAATAGGTGCCGAGCTGGTCGGCAAGGAACATGCCCTTGTAGATCAGCGTGCGACAAGAGATCGACACCGGGTAATAGTGCGACGTCTGCCGCTCGCGCGTGGTGTAAAGCTGCTGCGAGATGGTCTTGCGCAGGATGTAGAGCCGACGCTCGAAGTCGTCCTCCGATTTGATGTTCGGTCCGCGTCCGAGAAAGACCTGCATGTGGCAAGGCTCGGTCGGCTTGACCGATTCGCCGAGCGTCGAATTGTCGGTCGGCACATCGCGCCAACCGATAAGCGTCATGCCTTCCTGCGCGGCCACCGCCGCGTAACTGTCCATGATCTCCTGCCGCCATTCCTTGTCGTGCGGCAAAAACAGCGCGCCAACGGCATAATGGCCGGGCGGCGGCAAGCGAAAGCCGAGTTCGGCGGCTTTCTTGGCGAAGAATTTATGCGGCGTCTGCACAAGAATGCCGGCGCCATCGCCGGCGCGCGGATCGGCGCCGACCGCGCCGCGATGCTCGAGATTGAGCAGGATGGTCAGCCCGTCCTCGACGATCTGGTGGGATTTGCGACCCTTGATATCGGCAATGAATCCAACCCCGCAGGAATCTTTTTCCTGCGCCGGATCGAACAGGCCGAACGCTTGCGCGCCCATCGTCATTCTCGCGCTCCCCGGCGGCGCCGCGATCGGCCCGCGAAGGTTTCGTTCCTCGCGCCGGCTCCTGCTGCCGCAAACGAAGCAGCAAGAGTTGCGCCCGAGGGCGAACCGTTTGTTCTTGGAGGCAACCTTCGTGCCGCTAGCCGGCCTTGGCTGCTTTGTGCCGCCTTCCGACGCGCCCTCGCCTTCGGCGGCTGGCCCCCGCGCATCTTTCCCCGCCGTTTTCCTCCCCCGAGTGCGGCTGGAGGATAGGGAGGGGGCGCGCGCGCTCTGGCCACCAATTAGGACAGCAATACTGTCCTATGCTGAACATGGCAAATTCCGGGCGCAAACACAAGTGCGCACCGCTCCCCGCGGGCGGTGAAGGCGCCGTGCTGCGCCTTTCGGCTCGGATTTTTCGCAACGTCCTGCGCGGCAAGTGGACCACGGGATGCGCGTGGGCGCAATGGTCCACTCGCGCCGGCTTCACATGCGGCCACCACACCGAGCCAGCCAAAGCAATTTCGACGTATCCCCCTCGAAACCAACCCCGCATCTCGGTACCGTGACGCGAGCGATCTGATCCTTCAGCGGCTTTTACGCGACGTGAATTTCGCTAGCGACAACACGGCGCCGGTGGCGCCCGCCATTCTCGATGCCATCGCGCAGGCCAACCACGGCTACGCGCGTGGTTACGGCAATGATGACTTGACCCAAAGCGTCGAGCGGCGCTTGACGGAAATTTTCGAGCGCGATGTCGCGGTGTTTCTGGTCTCCACCGGCACGGCGTCGAACGCGCTGGCGCTGGCGCAAATTACGCCGCCCTGGGGCGTCGTGTTCTGCCATGTCGAATCTCACATCGCGACCGACGAGTGCGGCGCGCCGGAGTTCTTCGGCGGCGGTCTGAAACTCGCGGGTCTGCCCGGCGATGCCGGCAAGCTTGCGCGGGATACGCTGGAAACGGCGCTTGCCGGCTACGGCGATCTTGCGCCACACCAGATGATCCCGGCGGCTCTCTCGCTGACCCAGGCGAGCGAAGCCGGCACGATTTACCGGCCCGACGAGATCGCGGCGCTCGCCGCGATCGCGCATCAGCGTTCGCTTGCGGTGCACATGGACGGCGCGCGTTTCGCCAACGCGCTCGTCCGCCTCAATGCGACGCCGGCGCAACTGACGTGGCAGTCCGGCATTGACGTACTCTCATTCGGCGCCACCAAAGGCGGCGCGCTCGCCGCGGAGGCGGTCGTGGTGTTCGATCCGGCCCGCGCGGTCTTCATGGCGGAGCGCCGCAAGCGCGGCGGTCATTTGCTCTCGAAGCACCGCTTCCTCGCCGCGCAGTTCTCAGCGTATCTCGCCGACGACCTGTGGCTCACGCTCGCGCGCCACGCCAACGCGATGGCCGATCGGCTGGCGCAAAGACTGCAAGCGCTCGGCCTTCCTCCGGTCTGGCCGGTTGAGGCCAATCTCGTCTTTGTACTGTTGCCCCGCGCGCTCGACGCCCGGCTCAAGGCCGCCGGCGCGAACTATTATCTGCGGCCGAGCGAGACTCTCCGTATCGGCGCCGACCATGTTCTGGCGCGGCTCGTCACTTCGTTCGCAACGCAGGACGAGGAGGTGGAAAGCTTTCTTCGCGTATGCGAGGATTTTCGGCAAGGAAAGCCCGGCTATGACGATCGATGACTCTTACGGCTACGCGACCCACGACGTCCTGAATCAGCCGCCGGCGCTTGCCGATTACGATGTCTATGACACCGATCCGGCATTGCGGTCGGTGACGAAAACCTTCGGCGCGGACTGGGCCGAGCAACGCCTGCACGACACCGGACGAACAGTCGGCTCGCAGTGCGTGCAGGAGCTGGCGCGGCAAGCCAACCGCTATTTGCCCGAGTTGCGAACCCACGACCGCTTCGGCAACCGGATCGACGGCATCGATTTTCATCCGGCGTGGCACGAGCTGATGACGCTGGCGATTGGGCAGGAGACCCACGCGCTGAGCTGGACCGCGGAGCGTCCCGGCGCGCAGGTGGCCCGCGCGGCCTTGTCGTACATGTGGAACCAGGGCGAGAACGGAATTTGCTGCCCGATCGGCATGACCTATTCCGCCATTCCGGTTTTGCGCCGCGATCCGGCGCGCTGGGCGCAATGGGGCAAGCTGGTTACGTCGACGCAATATGACCGCAGGCAAGTCGGCGCCGCGGCCAAGACCGGCGCCACTGTCGGCATGGCGATGACCGAGAAGCAGGGCGGGTCGGACCTTCGCCAGACCCAGACCCATGCCAGCCCGAACGGCGACGGCACCTGGTCGATCGTCGGGCACAAATGGTTCTTCTCGGTCCCGCACTCCGACGTCTTCCTCACGCTCGCCCGGACCGACAAGGGCGTGTCGTGCTTTGTGGTGGCCGGCTGGCTGCCGGACGGCTCGCGCAATCGCCTGCAAGTCCAGCGGCTCAAGGACAAGTGCGGGAACAAGTCGAACGCTTCATCGGAGGTCGAATTCCGCGGCGCCATCGGTCATCTGATCGGCGAGCCAGGGCACGGCATTCGCACCGGCATCGAGATGAACCACTACACCCGGCTCGATTTCGCGGTCGGCTCCGCCGGCCTGATGCGGCAGGCGCTGGCGCAGGCGGCGCATCACGCCGCGCATCGCCGGGCGTTCCAGCGCAGCCTCATCGATCAGCCGATGATGGCGAACGTGATCGCCGACATGGCGCTCGAGGTTGAGGCGGCGACCTGGCTGGCGTTCCGCTTCGTCGCCGCGCTCGACCGCGAGAAGGAGAGCGAAGCCGAGCGGCTGTTGTCGCGGATCGGCGCTCCCATTGCCAAGTACTGGATTTGCAAACGCGCGCCAGCGGTCGCAGCCGAGGCGGTCGAATGCCATGGCGGCAACGGCTTCATCGAGGATCATCTGATGGCGCGGCTCTACCGCGAGGCGCCGCTCAATGGAATTTGGGAGGGCACCGGCAACGTGATCTGCCTCGATGTGCTCCGCTCCATGACCCGCGAGCCGGATTGCATTCCGGCGTTGTTCGACGAGCTGAACACCACGAAGGGAACTGACCGGATCCTGGATGCCGCGGTTGCGGCCCTGCAGCAAGACCTCGCCGATCTGCGCAAGCACGAAGGCCAGGCGAGACGCATGGTTGAGCGTCTCGCGCTGGTGTTGTCGGCGTCGCTGTTGCTGCGCTACGCGCCGGAGAACATAGCCGATGCATTCATCGCCACGCGCCTTGGCGGCGGCTGGGCCGGCCAGTTCGGCGAGCTTGCCGCCAATCTCGATGCCGGCCGGATCGCCCGCCGCGCTGTGCCGGAGACCGCAGCGGCTTAGAGGCGACTGACACGGAACGGTCGCTCGCGCCGTGAGTTTCTGTGAGTGGCTTAGGATATTTCACAATTGGATTTCGCGATGCTGCGGCGCGAAGCGGCATTATTTGCCCTGACGATGCCGCTCCTGTCAGCGGTTGGCGCCGGTGCGCAAGTGCCGCCTCCGGTTCCCGTGCCGACGCCTCAATTTAATCCCAGCACTCCGCTCGTCATCCCGTCGGCGCCGGAGGTTCCGGTATCACCGGGCTTCGGCAACGGCATTGTTGCGCCGGGGACTGGAATCGGCGGGCTTCCTGATTCATCGTATTCAATCATCGCGCCGGAGACTGCTGAAAAGCCGCCGGTCAAACACAAGCACAAGCATCATCCGGCAGTTCATCATCCGCAGTGAATTCGCCGCGCCTACAGCGCGAACTCGTACTCAATCCTTTGGCCTCCGAAATGAGCCTGTCTCGTCTTATGCGCGTGGAAACGCTGCCTCATCTGTTCCGGCAAATCGTCACAATCGAAACCCATTGCAGCCCAAATCCGCTGTGACCCTCACTGGCAATCAAAACAATCGACAGGCGTCATCATGGACAGCGACAGAGGGACCGATGTTTGTACAGAGGATCTTGCCGGCCATTCTTGTCGTCATACCCGCAGCTATCGTCGCCACGGCGCAGGCGAGCAAAAGCGCCCCCGCGGTTGAGCAATGCAAGACCAAGCCGGGCTTGTCTGCGGCCCGGGGCACTCACTGGTACTACCGCTTCGACCACGTGACCAAGCGGCGCTGCTGGTATTTGGGTTTAGCGAGCGCAGGCCAGCAGGCCGGCGCAAATACAAACACATCCGATACATCTGAAACTTCGGCAGTTGCTTCAGCGCCCGCCGTTCCGCCACAGAAGCCGGTCGCGCTGCAAACGGTGCAAGCGCCGCCGGGGCAAGTTGCGAACGTCCAGCCGCCGCAGCTTGCATCAACCGCGGCGGTGCCGCACGTCGAACTACCGGTTCGCGACGAACAGAACGCCGCGGATTTCGCCGCGCGCTGGTCCGATCTCCCCAACCTTCAGGACGCAAGCTCTGGAGTTGCCCCGTCTGCGGATCTGAGCGGGCGAGAGCTTTCGGGCTTACGTAGCAGCTATGCTGATAATAGCGCCGATGAAGAAGAGCCCCCGCAAATACCAGTGACGTGGCCCGTTGTGGAAGCGGTCAGCGCGCCACCGGACTCGTCGGTATTCCCGCTCCCGCCGGCGTTTCTGGTCGGAGGGGCCGCAATGGCGCTCGTCTTCGCGGCTGGTTGGGCGTTCCGACATATTCGTGCTCGCCGCATCTACGTTGTCCCGTTGTGTCCTGAAGCTGTCAGCGGACATGCCCCGCAAGGTAACAAGGCAGACACGATCGGGAGCGGCAGCGCGTCGGCAACGCGCGCGGCGGCTCGCCGCCGGCCGACACCAACCGATCCCGCTCGTGACCTCAAGGCAAGCCTCGGAGAACTTATGAGAGATTTGCAGCGAGCCGGAGCGGCCGCGGAAGCACCTGCATCGCCGATCGGCAAGCCAAAGCGTCGAATTGCCGCCGCGAAAAAAGTCCGACTTATGGAAGTCGTCGATTGAAGGCGGCTGAAAGCGACCGTAAGTGTTGGTAACCTCGAGCGCTCTCTGGTGGGGCGACGGGCTCGCTCGAGCCCTTCAATCGCACTCGACAAATCGCTACGCTTGAGGGAGAGAAAATTCGGGCCAAGGCGGAGCCGGACTCATGAATGAGATTCACCGACACGATCACGCGTCCCATGACGATGCAGATCGGTGGAAGCATGATGGCGTCCGCGTTATTCCGGGCAACCAATTGGACCCGAACGTGCCTTCGACCCCCGGCATGGACCGGAAGGCGGCCATCAATTTCGCCCGGGTCGGTGCGCAGAAGCTGTGGGCCGGAACGGTGACGATCAAGCCGGACGCCAAGACCGGCGCTCATCATCACGGCCACCTCGAAAGCATCATCTACGTGGTCCGCGGCAAGGCGCGGATGCGCTGGGGCGAGCACTTGCAGTTCACCGCCGAAGCCAATCCCGGCGATTTCATTTTTATCCCGCCCTACGTGCCGCATCAGGAGATCAACGCCAGCCCGGATCAGATCCTGGAGTGCGTGCTGGTGCGCAGCGACGGCGAAGCCATTGCCATCAACCTCGACATCGAGCCGGTCGAGAAGCCCCAAACCGTATTGTGGGTCGATCCGATCCATCGCGATCCGGCCGCGCATAAATAGCCGCGCCAGCCGCGGAGGCTGCCATGAAACTTGAGCGTCAGGATCAGGTCGGCATTCTCTATATCGACGCCGGGCGCAATAATGCCATCAACGATGACTTTATCCGCGAGGCCCATGAGCTGATGGACAAGGCGGAGGCCGATCCGGCCATTCGGGCACTCGTCGTTACGTCATCGCACAAGTCGATCTTCTGTCCCGGCGTCGATCTGCCGTCGCTGATGGGCCGTTCGGGGCCGCAGATGCGGACGTTCTACGACGCGCTCACCGGCATCGTCCGGCGCAAGGTCGCTTACCCCAAGCCCGAGGTGTACGCCCTGAACGGCCACACCATTGCCGGCGGTTGCATGATGGCGCTAGGCGGCGATTACCGCGTGATGGCGAACGGGAGCTTTGCTTTCGGCATGATGGAGATCGACGTTGGTCTCGCGGCGCCGATCGGCGTCGTGGAAATGCTGCAGCACTTTGTCGGCGGCCGGCTCACCGAGCGCGTCCTGTTCACGGGCGAGAGGTTTTCGCCGCACGGCGCGTTGGCGTTGGGATTGGTGGATGAAGTGGCCGAGCCGAACGAGTTGATGGAGCGCGCATTTGCACGGGCCCGGACACTGGCCGGAAAACCTGCAACCGGCTATCGCCGGCTCAAACGCTATTCGCGGCAGGCCCTGGCGTCCCGAATGCACGCCCTTGACGACGCCCATCTCGACGAACTCGTCGACCAATGGTTCTCGGAGGAGACCCAACGCCTCGTCACCGTGGCAGTTGAGCGCATGAAGAAGCCCGCCCCGGCTCACGTCTGAGAACTTTCACCTGCCGCAAGCTGCGTCATCGACCGCGTCGAGAATCTGTGCAAAAATTTTAACCGGCGTCAAAGCGCTGCCTGAATTTGCCTGCATCCATGTGTCCGGCGTTCGGCGTGCGACGTGAGGAGGTCCTCTCGTGGGGGCAGGCGTACTTGCACTGGTGCCTGATCGAATACTTCGCGCCGCTTTATCATTGACTGTTCTGCTGTTGGCCCTTGGGCCCGGAGGGGCGCAGACAGCACCGCCCCCGCCGCTGCCCGGATTTGTGCCGCCGTACGAAATTACCCGGATCGTGCGGTTGGCCGGCTTCGATCCGCTGGCGCCGCCGCTCCGGGAGGGCACCACCTACGTGATCCGGGCTACCGATTTTCGCGGCATCCTGATGCGCGTGGTGGTCGATGCCCGCAGCGGCGCCGTCCGCGCCGTCAATCGGATCGTCTCCGATGCGGGCACTTACGGTGCGCTCGGCATGCTGCCGCCGCCCTATGGCGTCCCTCCGCCCTTTGGTGCTTTGGCGCCTTACATCGGACCGCCACCATACGCGCCGCCGGAATTCGAACTACCTGAAATGGTGCCGGGCGAGGAGGCTGACTTGCCGATCGTGCCGGCTCCCGCCGCCGCTTATCCCGCAACGCGTTCCTTGCTGTGGGAGCCGCCATTGCCGCGGCCACGTCCGGCCGCTATTGCCGCGCGCAAAGCCGCCGCCGACGCCAGGTCCGCCGACAAAATCACATCGCCGGCTACCACTGCTGCGCCGGCCGCGCCAACAGCGCCGAAACAGCCGCCGCCTCAGCTTCCCGACTAAGCAGTTCGCTCGGCCGCCAGGCTCGATTTGCCTCGCTCCGCGCCCAATGACACTCTGCACCCCGAATGATTATGTGGGACGTTCAAGTCCCGCCACGTCACATTGCGGACGGTTCTGGGGAGAAACGACATGGCTGGCGATGCTGCGGTCACGGTGGCGGCGCGTCTCGACCGCCTGCCGCCCTTGCGTCACACGCGCAAGCTCGTAACGCTGCTATCGCTCGGCGGCTGGTTTGAATTCTACGATCTGTTTTTCACGGCCTATGTGGCCATCGGCCTTTTCAAGGAAGGCCTGTTCAAGCCGACCACGCAGGGTTTGTTTGATCTGCACGGTTTCGCCAGTTTCGTCGCATCGGCGTTTGCCGGGATGTTCATCGGCACCCTGGTGTTCAGCTGGCTCTCCGACCGTTTCGGCCGCCGCTCGATCTTCACCTTCGCGCTGCTCTGGTATTCGGTCGGCGCGTTCATCATGGCGTTGCAGCAATCGCCGGAGATGATCGATCTCTGGCGGCTGATTGCGAGCATCGGGCTTGGCGTCGAACTGGTGAACGTCGACGCCTATCTGTCCGAGCTGGTGCCGAAGGAGCAGCGCGGGCCCGCCTTCGCCTACAACCAGTTCATCATGTACACCGCCGTGCCGATTGTCGCGTTCCTCGCCTGGCAATTGGTGCCGCACACGATCCTCGGCCTCGACGGCTGGAGGTGGGTCGTCATCATCGGCTCGGTCGGCGCCTTCGTGATCTGGTGGATCCGCCGCAGTCTGCCGGAATCGCCGCGTTGGCTGGCCCAGCACGGACGCATTGCCGAAGCCGAACGCATCGTCGAGGACATGGAGAAGCATGCGCGCGCGGAAATCGGCCACGACTTGCCGCCGCCGGAAACCGTGGCCGGCGAAGTCGAGAGTAAGACCGGCGCCTGGGCTGAGATCTGGAGTCCCGCCTACCGCGGCCGCACCATCATGCTGGTGATCTTCAATCTGTTCCAGACTATCGGCTATTACGGGTTTTCCAGCTGGGTGCCGGCGCTGTTGATTTCGCAAGGCATCGAGGTCACCAGATCGCTCGCCTATACCTTCATCATCGCCGTGGCGGCTCCGGTCGCTCCGCTGATCGCGGTTTATTTCGCCGACCGTTTCGAACGCAAGTGGCAGATTTCCTGGGCCGCGATAGGCATCGCCGCTTTCGGCCTGTTGTTTGCCCAGCAGAGCACCGCAGTCGGCGTGATCGTCTGCGGCCTTCTGATTACGCTGTGCGCCAACTGGCTGTCGTTTGCTTTCCACGCCTATCAGGCGGAGCTTTACCCGACCCGCATCCGCGCCCAGGCCGTGGGCTTCGTTTATTCGTGGAGCCGGTTCAGCGCGATCTTCTCCGGCTTCATCATCGCGTTCTTCCTCGGCCGGTACGGCACCATCGGCGTATTCGGCTTTATCGCCGGCGCCATGGTGATCGTGTTCATCGTGATCGGCGGCTTCGGACCCGCAGTCACCAAACGGCGCCTCGAAGCCATCGCCCGCTGATCACGGCCAAACAAAAAGCGCCCCGGAAATCCGGGGCGCTGAAGTTCACAAGCCGATTGCAGGATATGGGGCTACTTACGCAGCCTGTTTCTGCTCGACGGTCTTGCCGTTGCCGATCGGGATCGCGCGCGGCTTCTTAGCCTCGGGAATCTCGCGCACCAAGTCGACATGGAGCAAGCCGTTCTCGAGCTTCGCGGCCTTCACCTGGACGAAGTCCGCAAGCTGGAATACGCGTTCGAACGCGCGCGCGGCGATGCCCTGGTAGAGCACTTCACCACGCTTCTCCTGCTCCTTGGCTTTCTTTTCGCCGCGGATGGTCAGGGTGTTTTCCTTGGCTACGACTGAAAGCTCGTCCTCGCCAAAGCCTGCGGCGGCGACGGTGACGCGATAATCGTTGTCTCCGGTCCGCTCAATGTTGTACGGCGGATAACCGGGAGCGCCGCCCTCGATGCCTTGGTCAAGCAACGAAAACAGCCGGTCAAAGCCGACGGTCGAACGATATAGGGGTGCTAGATCGAAAGTTCGCATGGCATATCCTCCTTCTGAAGCGACATGCGGGGGCCTGCCTTTAGGGCCAAGCCTATGGAAGAAACGCAGCCGTCTCTGGCCTGCGCAAATGTCACATGGGGATGCCCCACGATCGCTGCAAGAGGGGCTAAAACCCCGGTAAACAAGGGCTTATGAGACTCATCTCGATTCCGGCCAATCCGGTTCCTGACAACGCTGTCACCGGCATGTTGAAAACGCCCGATGGCGTTTCGCTGCGGTTTGCGCGCTTTGCGCCGCCCGCTGGCCGGCGCGGCACGGTGTGTATCTTCCCCGGCCGCACCGAATGGATCGAGAAATATTTCGAGACCGTTCGCGACCTGCGCAATCGCGGATTTGCCGTCGCGGTGCTCGATTGGCGCGGTCAGGGCCTGTCGGATCGTGCGCTGAGCGATCGCCTCAAAGGTTACGTCGGGAGCTTCTCGGAGTTCGACATCGATCTCGAGACTTTCGTGCGCGAGGTGGTGCTGCCGGATTGTCCGCCGCCGATCTTCGCGCTCGGCCATTCGATGGGCGCGGCCGTTCTGATCCGCGCGGTGCAGCGCGGCCATCGCTGGTTCGATCGCATCGTTCTCTCCGCACCGATGATCGGCATTGCCGCAGTCAATTCGATGGCGGTTGCGGGTACGCTGTTGAAGTTTGCGCGGTTCGCCGGCTTCGGCGACGCTTATGTGCCGGGTCGCTATCGAGGCGTGCTCGATCTGCGCCCTTTCCCCGGCAACATTCTGACCAGCGATCCGGTGCGCTATGCCCGCAATGCCGCGGTTCTGGAAGCTGACCTCGAGCTTGGTTTAGGCGGACCGACCGTGACCTGGTGCGACGCGGCGTTCCGCGCCATGCGGGCGTTCCACGATCCGGGCTATCCCGCGCGCATCCGTCAGCCGATCCTCATTGTTGCCGCCGGACGCGATGCCATTGCGTCGAATACCGCGATCGAAGAGTTCGCCATGCTGTTGCGCGCCGGCTCGCACCTGGTCGTGACCGGCGCCCAGCATGAGATTCTCATGGAGCAGGATCGCTACCGCTCGCAGTTTTGGGCAGCCTTCGACGCCTTCGTCCCCGGCACGCCGCTGTATTGAAAGAGACTGGATTGCTTCGCTTCGCTCGCAATGACGAGCTTAACCTTTCAACATCTCCAGCGCTTTCGTGTGCACGCGGCGGTCGCCGGCGGCGATGACGCGGCCGCCTTGGTTCGGACTTTCATTATCCCACGTCGTGACCACGCCGCCGGCGCCCTCGATGATCGGAATAAGCGGCAGCACGTCATACGGCTTAAGCTCGGTCTCGATGACGAGGTCGACGTGGCCGGCGGCGAGCATGCAATAGGCGTAGCAGTCGCCGCCGTAGCGCGACAGCCGCACCGCCTGTTCGACGCGCTGAAAGATCTTCCGGTCAGTCTCGCGCATCAACAGCGGGCTGGTCGTCAACAGCACCGCATCTTTCAGGTCGGCGCATGGCCGCACGCGCAATTCGCGATCGCCGGCTGGGCCGCGATAGCTCGCCGCACTGCCGTCGCCGGTAAAATGCTCGCGGGTGAACGGCTGGTACATCATGCCGTAGATCGGCTCGCCGCGCCGTGTCAGCGCGATGAGCGTGCCCCACGCTGGCATGCCG
>CAVWYW010000009.1:0-324885 GCA_963759345.1 uncultured Alphaproteobacteria bacterium | reverse complement strand
CTTCTCCGCTTGGATCGACATGGCCGACGGCGTGATCCGGACTCGCCGACGAAGCCGCGGCGGCGGGTCACTTTCTAGTGCCGCCGAAAAATATGGCCGCGCCACCGCGTATTACGTGACCGCCGAACGCATGCAAAGCCGGCACTACGTGCCGCGGAAGCTCGCTTACCGCACCATGCTGGAAACCATGGATGGGATGATCGTCGCTGGCGGTTGCTCAACTGCGAACGGGTCGAGATTCCGTACGAAAATGCAAGTTTTGCCGCCTCTTTGTGCGGGGTTTGGGCGCCGGCCTGCGCCCGTGCATGGTGTTCTGCAACGGGCTCGATAGCGTCAAGGAGATGATCTACCTGTCGATCCGGACGAGTTCGCAAAACGCGGCGTCTCCTGCCTGATGGTCGACCAGCCCGGTGTCGGCGAGGCGTTGCGACTCGCGTGGTCTCCATGCCATTGCCGACAGTGAACGCTGGGCGTACAGCTGCGGTCGATTACCTCGAGGGACAGAGAGGGACGTCGACCGTCGGCGTATTGGAATGATGGGTTGGTCGCTCGGCGGCTATTACGCGCCGCGCGCAACAGCGTTCGAAAAGCGCTTCAAAGTTTGCGTCGCTTGGGGCGCAAATCATAACTGGGGCGAGGTGCAACGCCGTCGCCTAGCTAAGGAAGGCGACCGCCCGGTGCCGCACTACTGGGATCACGTCTTGTGGGTTTGGGGTAAGGACAGCCTTGGAGCCTTTATGGAATATGCGCCGCGCATCTCGTTGGTCGGTGACGCTACAGAACATTAAAGTCCCGTTCCTACGTCGCTCACGGTGCGAACGATCGGCAAATCCCGCTCGATTATGCGCGACAAAGTTTTGACGAAGCGGTCAACAGCCCAATGCGGGAGCTGAAGATTTTCACCGAGCGCGAAGGGGGGATAGAGCATGTCAGCGCCGACAATATGGAGCCCGCGCGTAGCTACATCGTCGATTGGGTCGCGCAGCAATTCAACGAAATGAAATGACAACGTGGCGGCTAAAGGCCAACACCGACCCACAAGCGCTGCCGAAAGCTGGTATCCAAACATTCCATTTATCGGCCCACGGCGCATGACTTAGCTCGTCGGTCGCGGCAAAATAGAGCCGAAACGGGCGATTATATTCGGGGAGGAAAGGATGACAGCGACGCAGCGCGTTTTCGTCGACGTGCCGAAAGCCGGTGATATGGCTGAAACGCTGTTGCAGAAGGCACGCGCGGTCGCGCCAATATTGCGGGAGCGTGCCGCAGCGACAAACAAAGCCCGCCGCGTTCCCGGCGAAACAATTTCAGCTGGTTTGGGACGCGGGTCTCTGGTATTCGCTCAAGCCCAAGAAATTTGGCGGTCCGGAGATTCGGCCGGATATTGCGTTAATGGTCGCGAGCAAGCTCGCACGCGGCGACGGATGGACAAGCTGGATCTGGGCAGTGTTCACCATTCATGACCTATTGATGACCGCGCTGTGGCCAGAGGAATTTCAGCAAGAGTATTGGGCAAAGAACACGCTTTCTGCCTCGAGTTTCGCGCCGATGGGCAAGGCCACGCCCGCAAGCGGCGGCTATCGGATCTCCGGGAAGTGGACGTTCTGCAGCGGGGTCGACAATGCCGATTGGCTTCTGCTCGGTGTCTTCTTCGGTCCGAGGAGCGGCCGGTTCACCAATGCCCGACATCCGCTACGTGATGATCCCGCACCGGGAGGTCAAGGTGATCGACGACTGGTTCGTGTTCGGCCTGCGCGGAACCGGCAGCAAGAGTGTCGCCGTCGATGACGTCTTTGTGCCAAGTCGCCGCATCCTCGGCCTCGCGGAAATTTAACGGCACCACACCCGGCTCTCTGGTGCATAACTCACCGTTGTACAAAGCTCCCGTCTGGTCGCTCATTCCATTCACGATTTCGTCGCCGGCCAATGGCATGGCGCGCGGCGGGCTCGACGCCTTCATCGACGACATGAAAGTGCGGGAGGGTTCGTACGACCATTCGCCGCTGGCGAAAAAGCCGGGCATCCAGCTCACCGTGGCCGAGGCGTCCGCGATGATCGACGCCGCCGATCTGCTTTATCGCCGCTCGTTTTGTGAAACGATTGACAAAATCATGGGGCACGAGCCGATTTCGATTGAACACCGCGCCCGCAGTCGCCGTGACCAGGGCTTCTCGGTTATGATGGCGAAACAGGCAGCCGAAAAATTGTTTTCCGCGACGGCTGGCCGCGGCTTGTATGAGGGCAATCACGTCCAGCGTGCCTACGCTGACTTGCAGGCCCTCCAGGGCCATATCGTGGCTGGTTGGGAAATGCCGGCCTACAGCTACGGGCAAGTCATGTTGGGTGGGCCTCCTTCGGACCGTTCACTTAAGCCGATCATGGCGCGACCAAGCCTGCGTTACAGCGATGAGCCCGCGATCAGTCCCGGCAGTTCGCATTGGATGAGTTGGTAGCGCCGTACAAACGGAAAATTTGATGGTTGAACGTCTCATTGCCCACCTCGCTCACACCGAAGTTATCACGCCGAAGCCCGAACAGTCGGCGGCGTTCTTCAAGAACGTTCTCGGACTGGAACAATGGGGCCGCGCCGGGCAATCGGTGTATTTCCGTGGCTGGGGTGAATTCTTTCACCACTCGCTGCAATTAACGGAAGGCTCGGCGCCCGCGATCGCGCATACGGCTTGGCGCACGGAAGGGCCCGATGAGCTTGACGCCTGCGTCAAGCGCCTGGACGCCGCCGGCTGCGGAATCGGCTGGCAGAAGCCTACGGTCGGTCACGGCCCGGCATACCGGTTTCGCGCGCCGGGCGGCCAAATCCACGAAGTTTTTTGGGAGTCGGAGCGCTATGTCGCGCCGTCGAAGCTCGCGCCGAAGGTGCCCGATCGGCCGCAGCATTACATTACGCGAGGGGCGGGCGCGCGGCGCATCGATCACGTCACCTTCAATACCGACGATCCGATGCGCGATGCGCGATGGTTTCATGAAACTCTTGGCTTTCGGTTCATGGAATACGCAAAGCTGGATCACGCCGACGTCGTCGTGACTGCGTTCGTTTCGTCCACGCCGATGTCGCATGATCTCGGGCTCGTGCTCGATGCCGTGGACCGAACCGGCAAGCTCAGCGGCATCAAAGGACGCGCCAACCATGTGGCTTTCTGGGTCGACAGCAGAGAGGATGTTTTGCGGACTGCGGACCTTTACGTGGAGGCGGGGCTGACCATCGAATACGGTCCCGCCAAGCACGGGGTCGGCGAAAACTTCTTTCTTTATGTCCGCGAGCCCGGCGGGATGCGCGTCGAGCTGTTCTCGGGCGGTTACATGCTGTATTCGCCCGATATTTTCCCGTTCGAATGGAGGGTTTCTCAGGGGTCGCTGAACGTCTGGAATCCCGATCACATGATTCCGGATGGGTACTTGTTCGACGCCTTCCCGCCGCTCAATTCCGCGGTCGCGAATGCGCGCGCCGTCGCTGGTAGCTACCGCGTATGAAGTAATTGCGTGCAGCCCGACCCGGGGTACACGACGGACCCGGCGCAGTCGCCCCCTCAGCTGCTGACTGCTTTCGTCCTGTGCAAAATGGTGACGCGTCAATGCGTGTTCACGACAATAGTCTGACGAAAGCCGGAGGGAAGCCAGGGAGGAGATCAAATGAAAGAAAAACCAAGGTCGGTTCTACTCGTCGGCAGCGTACCGCTTAAACCGGCGAGGGAGGTTTTTCGATGCGCGACCAAACATCTGTCTGGGCTCATGACTAGGTTTCCAGATGGAGAGCAGGTGGGTTGGCTTCCCGGTGTCTGGCAGCGCATGGCACAAAATCCAGCGCTTGAGCCGACCAGAAAGGTCCCGCTCGTCGCGGCTCGAAATTCGACCGATTTTTTTAGAAGACTTGCAATTCAATATTACAGAGTGAGACCAGAACATAAAAGGCGGGGTTTGACCCTTGGCCCATATGGTATCGCCCAAAACGCCATCGAGTTCATACAAACAATTCAAACAAATGAAAGACGCCGGAGAGATTCCAAGCGATGCGCGTTTTCAGGCAACTATCCCTGGACCGCTGGACTGTGCATTCATTGTTGAGCTTGCGAAGGAAGAACTCTTTCAACTGGCTGAAGAGGCGACCGCATATGAAGTCGCGGCTGTCATCGAAGCAATTCCCGCAAATGATCTCGCGATCCAAATAGACTTGGCTTTTGAAGTCGAACTTGAGGAGTACCAGAGACGCCCGCAAGACTTCGATATGCCGGTTTACGAGGGCGTCGATTGGACGTTGGACGATCAAGCCACCGTTGTCGCGAATATCGCCAATCGCATTCCACCACAAATCGAGCTCGGCTTTCACTTGTGTTCCATCTGGCATATCGACCAAAGCAAAGGGCAAGACAACAACGTCCATGTCGACTGGTGCAACGCTTTGTCAAAGAAGATCAACCGTCCAATCGGCTATATTCATATCCCGACTATTCCGGAACACGACGTCGCCGACTTCGCGCCATTGAGGGGATTAAAACTCCACCCCGAAACCAAACTCTATCTCGGCGTGATTCACATGGACGACGGCATCGAGGGAGCGGCGCGCCGGATCACCGCGGCCGCTACGGTAATCCCGGATTTCGGCGTAGCTGCTTTTTGCGGCTTGGCCCAGCCCAGTCGGCAAGAAGCGGCGCGGCCACACACCGTGCAAGAGATCTTCGAGCTACACCGCAAAGTGGCCGAGGTCTGAACAGCTACGGCCCCAACATCGCTAACGGTTACCGGCAGGCAGGTACCTACACCGGCCGTATTCTCAGCGGCGCTAAACCGTCGAGTTGCCGGTGGTGCAGCCGACGAACTTCCCGCTCAAGACCGCCAAGGCGCTCGGCCACACTATCCCGGCGAATTTGCTCGCCATTGCCGACGAGGTGATTGAATAGCGATCGTTTTGGTTGCGGTGCACTTGGTCGCCTATTGTGAAGGGTTTCGGATGCCGGCCCATGACGGGCGGCGCCGCGAACTCCGAGGCTGGGGGTCGGCGTTCGAAAACCTCCAGGTCCTTCAACCTCCAGGAGGAAATCGCGGGAAGGGATAAGATGGCGTTGCCGGACGCTTTATGGCGATTTGGTCGCTTGGCGTGGGGCGCCGGATGGTAGCCGTTGGGGTCGAGCGCGATGATCAACGGCGTTGGCGCAGCTGAGCTGGTCACTTCGGCGGTGTCGGGCCACGGCAGACGATGACGATCGGGACTTGATTTGAAACCCAGGCCCGGCGTTCGGGCGAGCGAGATCGTGGCCAGTCGAAAACCAGTGAAAAGGACGAGCAGATTTGCGGCGTCGGAACTCGAGCTTGGTCGTCATGAGGTGTCGATCCTGATCGCGACGGTCGGCGCCGCGGGCCGATAGCGTGGCGAGCAGCCGCGCTCGAAGATCTCGATGATGATCATGCGGCCACCGCAGCAGGGACAGGGATGCGCGAGCGTCGGCGGTAGCTCGAGGGTGCCGGCGTCGGGGGCATCGCTCTGGGGCTTCGGCACACCGAGCAGCTGGCGTGCTCGTGCGATATTGTTGGCGCGGCCAGTGCTGGCGAATAGGCCGTAGTGACGGATGCGGTGGAGCCCGCGTGGCAGAATGTGGATCAGGAATCGGCGGATGAACTCATCGACGGCGAGCGTCATGAGCTTGAACCGCGCGCGGCCTTCGAGGCGATAGTCCTTCCACCTGAAGGTGACGCTGGTGTCATCGAGCGCGATCAGTCGGCTGTTGGCGATGGCGACGCGGTGGGTGTAGCGCGACAGATAAGCCAGCACAGCTTCGGGTCCGCCGAATGGCCTCTTGGCGTAGACCACCCATTCGATCTTGCGTAACGGCGCCAGATAGGTGGCGAAGGCGTCGCGGTTGGCGAGCGCGGTATGATTGCCGAAGAACTTGAGGCGGCCGGCCTTGTGCGCTGCGACCAGCATTGTGAGGAACAATCGCCGGAACAGGCGCGAGAGCACGCGAACCGGCAGGAAGAAGCCGGGCCGGCACGAAATCCAACTCTTGCCGTCAACTGAGAGACCGCCGCCTGGCACGATGATGTGCACATGCGGATGGTGTGTCAGCGCCGAGCCCCAGGTGTGCAGTACAGAGGTGACCCCGATCCTGGCCCCGAGGTGCTTAGGATCGGCCGCGATCGTGATCAGCGTCTCGGCCGACGCCTTGAACAGGAGGTCGTAGATGACCGACTTGTTCTGGTAGGCGATGTCGCTGATCGGCGCCGGCAATGTGAACACGATATGATAGTACGCCGCCGGCAGCAGCTCGGCCTCGCGCTCGGCGAGCCATTCCTTCGCCGCTGTTGCTTGACACTTCGGGCAATGCCGATTGCGGCAGGAGTTATAGGCGATGCGGGTGTGGGCGCAATCCTCGCAACGCTCGACATGCCCGCCGAGCGCCGCCGTGCGGCAGCTCTCGATGGCAGACATAACCTTGAGCTGGCCGAGGCTCACATGGCCGGCGTTGGCTCTGCGCCAAGCGGCCCCATGGTCGCGGAAAATATCCGCGACCTCCAGAGCTGGACGCGACACGTGCGTCGCGCTTTACGGGGGCGGCGCGCCTGTTTTGCTCTTCCTGATGAGCTGATCGAGCGGGCTCATGACCTGCCGGATCGTCTTGGTGGCCACCTGAGTGTAGAGCGCCGTGGTGTCGAGCTTGGCGTGCCCGAGCAGAACCTGGATCACCCGGATGTCGATGTTCTGTTCCAGAAGATGCGTGGCGAAGCTATGGCGCAACGTATGCAGCGACACCGGCTTCTCAAGCTCAGCAATCTGCGCGGCGGCGTGGCAGGCGCGATTGAGCTGGCGTGTCGTGAGCGGCGCCCCGAGCACGCGACCCGGAAACAGCCAGCCCTGTGGCTGCCCCACGTGCCACCAGTCGCGCAACAGTTCGAGCAGTTGCGGCGACAGCATCACATAGCGATCCTTGCGTCCTTCGCCCTTGCCCTGCTCCACGCGGATGACCATGCGCTTGCTGTCGATGTCCGTGGGCTTGAGCGATATGACCTCAGCCGCGCGCAAGCCAGCCCCATACGCCACGCTGAACGCCGCCTTGTACTTGAGGCCCGGCGCCGCCTCCAGGAAACGCGAGACCTCCTCCGGGCTCAGAATGATGGGAAGCTTGTGGGGTTGGCGGACGAACGGCAGATGGCTCGCGATATCGGCCCGGCCGAGCGTAACACGGAAGAAAAACCGCAGCCCGGAAACGGTATTGTTCATGCTCGCCGCAGAGATGCCATCTGAAGAGAGATGTAACTGAAAGCGACGCACATCCTCGCTGGTTGCCGTGTCGGGCGATCGGCCGAGGAACATTGTCAGGTTCTTGACGCTGCGGATGTAGTCGTGCTGCGTCTTCGCCCCGAAGTTCCGGATCGTCATGTCCTCGATCATGCGCCGACGTAACGGGCTCATCGCCTCGTTGGTCATGGGGAGCTCCTGTCTTGGGTGAGGTTGACACCCCAATCCTCAAGACAGGACGCGCCCATCCCAATACCGCGCTGGCCCAGACGCACGCCGCAGCAAGCTATCGCGCGAGCGATTTAGTCCGATGACCCACTTCGGAAGTGGGCTGTGCACCGCAACAGTATATCGCCAATCACCATGCGGTGTCTCCGAATGCTGGCCGCTAGGCTCTGTGCAGCATGCACCAAAGGGTGACGGCAAGATGACGTAACGACCCCCCCAGTTTAGGGGGTGGATTTAATGCAGATATGAGAAGACTTTTACGGATGGTGCGCGGTGCGTTCGGCGCGACATCTAACAGCAAAGTAATCATCTATAATTAGCTGTCCATGAAACCCGTAGTAGGACTCAGTGGCCGATTTAGGGAGAAAATCTATGTCAAGAACTGTTATTGCAATTGCCACTATCGTCGTCGCTAGTGTCATTGCACTCCCGTCATTGAGTTCAGCTAAAACTCTCATACCATCTTGGTATAATTGCAACTTCAATCAAAAGGAGGGACGGTATTGGTGCGCGACGACTTGTGTTAACACCCGTACTGGGCAAATTGTAAGAATCAATCCCGCAGCGTGTCGTCTTACACCTGGTTCAAGCTCAAGATAATCCGGGCGCAAAACTTCTGGGCCTGCCAGTTCGGGTCAAGATAGAGAATCAACCTCAGCATACGGAGGAGAACGTGGTCGATATTGCAACACTTGAAGCGGAGGCTCTTACTGCCGTACGTCAGATTCAGAAGGCTGTTAAGGATCAGATCATGCAATTATTACCCAATGATCCTAATAAACCTAAGCTGAATGCGCTGGTCGAGCGCTTCGTTGTAGATTTAGACGACGCCAACAACTTAGCCCGTCAAGTTCAGCAAGCCAGTCTTAAGCAAGCGCTGTCATTTGCCGCACTTTTACAAGCTATAGGATATGGTCCATCCGGGCAAAAATAAGCGTCGCGTAAAGTAGGTCCATCTCCGACCTGATAACGGGGGACAGGCGCAATCGCGACTCGCACGCCTCTTGCTGCGGTGCATGAGTCTGCTCCTGACCCCATGTACGACATCGCGTGTGCACCGCGGCACGCGAAACAATGTCAATCTGCGCGGGCAACCCCGGCCCGCCGCCATTACCTCGTCGGCGCGCAGCCGCTGTGGTTTCGGAATCGGCAGGCAGGTGATCGCCGCGCGCTAGCAGCCCTTGCAGATAGATGGAAATGATGCGGCCTTGTGATGCTCCATTGCTAAGTTGAGGACGCGTTACATCATGACGGTGATACCGATTGCCACGCAAATCGCCCCCGTTTCCGAATTGATACCGAACTCCACCAAGGCATCACCGAAGACATCATCGAAGACACCCGCGTGCGGGCGCGCGATACCACCCGATCGGGTGATGTAAAGGGTTTGCGCAGCATGCCACCTTGCGAGAGCGGGACGGAGGGTAGCCATTGTCTTCGGCGACCGGCGCGCGGCTGCCGTTTCGATCTTGACGCGGTGTTCGTCGAAAGGTGGGATCGACGGTCCGTTCGTCGTTCGCTAAGCTGATACCCTATCGCATGCACGATTTCAGTTCACGCAATTAACGCCGCGGCCAACTCTAGTCTCGGGAGACTACCATGAGCGTGACTTATATCAGCGTCGCCCAGTTGCGGACCTACGAAGCCGATCCATCGCGCGAGGGTAACCGGCGCGGCTTATCAGCTTGATGGTCCACTCCATCGGTGCCAACGCCCGACCCCGGTAGCGATCAAATACGCAACTCTGCAGCTATGGTATTTTCTCGATCGCCTTAGCGGCCTTCGCAATGGCCCAGGCGGCGGTTGTGGTCTTGCCGACTTGCCGCGCCGTCAACACCAGAATGGAAGCGCCGCGCCGCGAGCGCAGGAAGGCTTGCTGCCATGCGGTTGGGGTCACGCCTAAAACTTCGCGCACCCACAGCGCCGGATCGATGCGATAGGCGATCTCACGCAGCTGGCTCATGACCGACCCCCTCATCGATCTCCACCAAGGCGTTCGCGATCCGGGCTTTGATCTCCGGCTCGCGGTCAAACTGCATGATCAGGCGTTCGACGATCTGGCTTTGATCGAATTTGATATTGGTCTGCACCGCGACGTTGACCTGAGTGCCCGCAGCCCGATCATGCCCGGCAAGCCGCGACAGACTGTCGAGGGTATGGCGGATCGAATTGAGCCCGGAGAGGGCAACTGCCAGCGAACCTTGCTCCTTGGCCTGGGCCACAATCTGATCGATCCGCTGCCGCAGTTCGAAGTAGGCGCCGCTAAGCGTCTCTTTGGACGGCAACAGTGCGACCGCCGCCGTCCCGCGGGCCGTCTCTTTCATAATGTCGCCTGACGAGCCAAGCCCCAGGCAGTTGACCCGATGACGGTGAAGGCTCGATGGGTTGATTTGATAATCGCGGGCGATCTGACTGCCCGGTTCGCCTGCCGCCAGCCGGCGGTCGATCTCGACACGCTTGACGTGCTGGCATGTGCCACATTGTCTGGTCATATCGATACCTCACTACTCAACTTTCTCTACAGTCCTGTTCCCGCGATCTCCATTCTGCCCTCAATTGTTGCCACCGCTTTAGCCAACCGGGTCAGTTCCGTTCAACAACACCCTGGCCGACAGCCGACACCCGATCATCTCCGCTCCCAAACCTGCCGTTCATTCCGCAGGCGGTTCCGGCGGCGGCCGATTTCGCAGCGAAGCGACCGACCGTCGGTTGTGTTGGTACTCAAGAACCGCGTACTTAAAAGTTTCTTAAGCGGCGGGCCGTTCGGGGCTCGTAAACCTGCGCTGCCCTATAAATTATCCAGTTTTTGGCGCGGTTTAGGCCTGGAGAACGGCCCCATGTTTGGTTCATATCGTTAGCCCCAGCCACTCAAGTTTCCCTACCCTGCTGGTTCCGTGATCTCCGGTTTGCGCACTCTTCCGTTGCCCCTCTCAGCCAACCGGGTCAGTTCAGTTCAACGAGACCGGGGGCTGACAGCCGACACCCGATCATCACCACCCCAACCCGCCCATTGATTCCGCGGGCGGCGCCGGCGGCGGCCGATTTTGCAGCGAAGCGATCGACCGCCGGTTGTGCCGCTACTCAAAGAACCGCACAGTTAAGAGTTTATTAATCGGCGGCCCGTTTGGGCCCGTAAAATCTGCGCTGCCGCATAAATTATGGGGTTACTGGCGCGGTTTTTGGCTGTAGGGACGGCCCGGTCGCGGCGGGCGCAAAGAGCCTACGCCAACCCAATTGTTGCCCTGGCGCATGGCGGTTTCGCCGGGCCAGGGAGGGGTTGGCCGTTGGAGCAGATTGGCGGATTGGTTAAAGACAGTCCAAGAAGACAACGCAGGTCGTCAGCTAGGCGGGTAACCCCTCCGGCTTGGTTGGGTCCAAGAATATCCTCTTCGGAGCGCCCTGGTGGGGCAAGCCCATAACTGCTGCAACAGCAAAGTAGGCATGCTGAAGAGGGGCTAAGGGGTCTCCGGACTGAATGGGGGAGCAAGGCGCTTTGAACTGAAAACTCGCTCGGTTTGGCGCCGCGGCGACGAGCCTTGAGTGAGCAATGGCAACGGCCGGGCGAGCCGTTGGACGCAGTTCCGAAATTTTTCGCTATTCCGCAGCCATTCCGCAGCTTTATCGAGACGCCGCCGGCCGCCACCTGTTGCTGAGAATCAAAAACTGCGATGGAAAAAAGCCTTAGAGCCGATCCGGAAACTTCTTGAGTTGAATGAATCGGATGTGATTCCTTATTGGGCGCTTGATTCTTTTGGGAGCGCCCGATGTGGAAGCCTGAACACCGCCGTTCTGCGGATCGCAACGGCCTTCGTTATCCGAGTGATCTGACCGATACCGAATGGGGGATTGTCGAGCCGATGATTCCGCCTGCGAGACATGGCGGGCGGCGACGGTCGGTGAATGTGCGCGAGGTGCTGAACGGGATTTTCTACATCTTGTGGACCGGTTGCCAATGGAAGGCCTTGCCCAAGGACCTGCCGCCCAAGAGCACGGTGTATGACTATCTCGAGCTCTGGAACTGGGACGGCACGTTGGAGCGCATTCATCACGAACTGTACGTCGCGGTGCGCGAGCAGGAGGGCCGAGAGCCGAGCCCGACCGCAGCCATCATCGACTTCGCAGACCGCGAAGGGGGCGCAAAAAGGGGGGCTTTGCTCGATCCTTCGGGCTACGACGCGGGCAAGAAGATCAAAGGTCGAAAGCGGCACATCCTGGTCGACACACTGGGCCTCTTGTTGAACGTCATCGTTCATCCCGCTGATGTTCAGGACCGTGATGGGGCTTTCCACTTGCTGCGTCGAGCGCGACGACTGTTCCCGTTCATCGAACGCATCTTTGCTGATGGCGGATACGCGGGACGCAAGATGGCGTTGACCGTGCGGCGTACCGGTGCCTGGAGTTTGCAAATCGTCAAGCGATCGGACATTGCCGGTTTCGAGGTGCTGCCCAAACGGTGGATTGTCGAAAGGACGTTTGCCTGGATCAGTCGCAATCGCCGCCTGGCCCGCGACTTTGAGCGCTACACCACAACCGTCGCTGCATTCATTCGCCTCGCCATGATCCGCATCATGCTCAGGCGACTTGCTGCAAACCCCTCGCCATGAATCCAAACTTCCCGGATGGGCTCTTATCGGTGGAGTTAATCAGGGTCCCCGAAAGCTGCTCGTTAAATTCCACTTGGGCCTTTTTCCGAGTGCCCGGCGTCGAGTTCATCGACGAGAACGGCGGCGGTCCTGGCGTCCGATTGCGAAAGCGGCAGCGGAAAGGAGGCTAGGCGCCATGCCTTCGATCTGAAGCTGCTTAACCGTAGATTTTTTGATCGGTGTGGACGCGGTCTACAAAACGAACCCAATTTCTCGCGAGTAAAAGCTTCGTTACGCGATGGATTACCGCAATGCTACCTGCTGATTTGGTGGATATTCGCGCCTCGCAACTTCGAGACCGAGCGCAATTAAGCAATATTCCCGACGGTGCGAAACGAGCTATAATGAGGCTGGAATGAAACGAGGCGAGATCGTCTAAGGGGTGCTGACAAGCCAACAATCTTGCCAATGGTTGCGCATCCATGACCATCACGTCGATAGGCCGAATAGCTCTTCCGTCGCTGGCATTTGTTGCAGGGGGCGTTGCAATAGTTTTTTTCGGCATTCCACACATATGGCGCGAGCAGCCGATTGAGACCAAAGCCGCGACCGCCGCGCCGGCGGTTGTGGCACCTGCATCAAGCGTGAGAGATGAAAGTTCGGCCGCCCCCAAACCGGCACCCGCACCTGCGGCTCCGCCCCCTTTGCCTGCAAGAGGCGAAGGGACCAAGCCGGCCTTCGACGTTGCAGTCATTGGGCGAGCCGGTGACGCGGTTATTGCCGGTACGGGTGCGCCCGGCGCCACTTTGGAATTGTTGCGCAACGGCGAGCTTCAAGATCGAGTGGTCGCAGATCAATCTGGACAGTTCGTCATGACGCCCTCCCAACTTCCCCCGGGAGATTATAAGTTGACGCTGAGGTCCACGCAGCCGGACGGCAAGCAGGCAACATCCCAACAGAGCGTGGCGGTTTCAGTCCAACCGAGCCTTAAAGACCACCTAGACGCGGTGCCCGTGACGCCGGAGAAGGCAAGCGTCGTCGTTTCGGTACCTATGGCGCCTTCAGCGACTTGCCACCCATCGAAAGCTCGAAAGCGATGGGCCGAACGGCCTTAGTGCCGATTGCTTGTTAAATTCAGCTTGGGCCTTTTCCCGAGCGACCCCGGGGCGTCGAGTTCATCGACGAGAACGGCGATTGCGAAAGCGGCAGCAGAAAGGAGGCTAGGCGCCATGCCTTCGCGGTTCTTTAACCGGTAAATTCTTTGAGCGGCGTGGACGGGTATACAAAACGAACCCAATTTCTCGGACGTGCAGAAGCCGCGACCAATAGGATTGGACATCAGGGAAGAGCCGGCCGCTCATTGCGAAATGCTTTAGGCTTCGAGCCAGTCGGCGATGTGGTGCCGTTGATCGCCGAATACTTCGAGGTTTGAACCAGCATCCGCGATTGCCGCAATAAGTTCCGCAGCTGCCAGCGTTGCTCGATGGCTTCGCGGGTAAACCGTCCATGCTTGAACAACGAATGTCCGAAGTTGAGGTCATAACGGAAGTGATACAGACATCGCCCAAGGTCGCATTATTAGACCCAAAGCGGTCATTTCCGAACTGCAGGACCCTCGGTTCATTCAGCGACGATCAATCATCACGGGATTGATGCGAACCGAAAATAGCCTCAGCGCTTGTGCACGACCGTGACCTGGATATCGTCGAGCTTGCGGATTAGTTCGGCCATGCGCGTGCAGCCGACCTTGCCCTTGATGCGCCGGATATGGGTATAGACGGTGTTGGGGCTGATGTTGCGCTCGCGCGCATAGGTGTCGGGCGACAGACCGGAGCGCAGCCCCTTCGCCACGTCGGCTTCCGCCGGCGTCAAGCCAAAGGCCTGGCGCAGCAATTCCGTCGCGGCGGTGTCGCGGGTCAGGGGATCGTGGATGAACATTAGCGCGAGAACGTCGTCGCTCGTCTTCTTCGCGGTCGATGCTGGGCGGATCGAAATCGAAAAAGGCGGCGCGCCGGAGCGTGTTTCGGCGATGAAGTCGGCGTCCCTCATCGGCGTTACGTCAGCGTCGCGCAGCTGCGCAACCGCCCGCAATGCCGCGTTGAATTTTAGGCCGGCCTGCGCGGAAAGAAATTCGACGGTGCCGCGGCGGATGGCGATTCCGTCATTGCGGCGGACGATGGCTTGCGCGGCAAGATTGGCGTAGCGCACGCTGCCGTCGGCGCCGAGCTTGAGCACGCCGTCGGCGAGCCAGTTCAAGGCATCTTCAAAGGAGCGCTGCAGGTTCGACAGATTACCGAGCCGGCGCATGACGTCGGTCGCCTGTTGAATGTGCGGCACCAGCGCCGCCATGATCTTGATTTTCGCGGCGCCGGGATGCCCTTGCTTGCGCGAGAGTTGAACGCCGCTGATCACAAGTTCTTGCGGCGAGGTGGCGATGACCGCGCCGACGAAATAGCGCATGTCGAGCGGCGCCAGCAATTCCGCGTAAAACGGATTGGTGTCCATGTCGGCTTCGCTGGTGCAGAGCGCGTCGTGGCAAATCGCGCCGACCGGCTGCCGCGCCGCATAAGGCAGCCGCGGGCATACGGCAGCGTAATGCTGGATATAGGGGTTCAGGCTCACATCGGGCAGGCCGTGTGTGTACATGCCGTGGGGCTGCAGCGATGGCCGATTGAGAAACTCCAGCGAAGCGCCGTTGCCACCAATCAAATCCGTGACCAGCGACAGTGCTTCCGGCCAAACGGCGGCATCGAGGCCCGCGGCATGGATACGGGAAATGGCCGCGATGAGCCGATCGCTTTGGGCCATAAATTGGCTTCCGTGAACCTGATGGTTTCAACGTATCACGCCGTGCCGTCGTTGCCCATGAATATAAGCGGGTGCGCCTTGCGATCGTTATTTTCCCTCCGCGGATACCGCCACGCGGTCGGCGATCCGGTGCTGCACAAATGAGTGCTTACCGTGGGATAAAAAGCAGGGCCTGGCGTCACCAAAAACGATGACGAAGCCGCTCCTGCTGCCGTCGTAGAATGCTTATTCCGCGACGGCCAAGCATCGATCAATTGCGCGATAGCCGACCCGGGCGCCGCGGCGCGGTGACCCCACAAAGCAGCGACAAAGCCGCGAACGATAGCCTGAAGCCGACCCAGACCGCCGAACGCGAAGCAGGCGGGATCGACCGACAGGAGACAGTGCGATGAGCGATGAGGCCTGTGACGTTGCCTACTGGGAGGGGCTCTTTCCGAACAAATTTGCTCCGGGCGTAACCTATTACATCAGCGGCTCGGCGCAAGCTATCGAGGGCCTGCCAGCGAGCGAGATCACCGGTCCACTGGGGGGGATCACGTGGACCGGCGCCACGCTTGTTCTCGACTATGCCCAGGCCAGCGCCATCCAGAATGCCGCGTTCAGCGCTTTCGAGAACAACTCAATCCCCGCACCCAACGAATTCCTATTCGCCGCGTCGAATGGCGGCCAGGTGATACTCGCCGATAAGGCGACCACAGTGTTGGCTCTGTCTCCCTCCGATATCCAAAATCTGAAGTCGAGTGGTTTCAATTTGATCAGCATCGTCGACACAGCCGGCGATATCGAGAACCTGAGTGCCTCCCAGATCCAGGCTGCTGCAGCACTCGGCGTGAGCACGATCACGATCACGTCAACCGAAACCGCTGTCGCGCTTCAGGCGGCTGCAGTTATGGCTCTCGTGAACGCGGGAATCGATCTCGTCGTGCCGGCTAGCGATACGGTGACTGTCACCGGTATCGCCGCCGATATTATTGAGAACCTGACGGCATCGCAGATTCAGAGTTTGGCAGCGATCGGCGTAACGACGATTTCGAGCGACGCCTCGGTTGTGCTCAGCACGCTCGAAGCCACGGATTTCGTACATGACGCGCCGAATATCACAATCACCGCGCCGGCCAATGATTCGGTGACCGTAGTCGGTACCGCGACCGATCTCCAAGAGCTCGATCCGAGCGTCATCGCCGGATTGGCCAAGCTCGGCGTGACCGCGTTCACCGTCAACGACGACGTTCGGCCAGTGTTCGACTTGGCGCAGGAAGACGCCATCGCTGTGGCATCGATCACGGTGAACGAGCCCGTCGGGGTTACCCCGCTATACCTCTCTCAATTGCCGGGTTACGATTTCCTGCCGGGCACCACTTACAGCATTGTCGATACCGCAACCGACATCCACGATGCCAGTGCCAGCACGCTTCAGACGTTGTCGCCTCAAATCACCTCGCTCGTGTCGAACAACGGGTCGGTCGTTTTAACTGTGGCCCAAGCCGAGGCTCTCGAAAACGCCGCGCTCCCGGTGACTGAGCCTTCCGGCGATAGCGTAGCGGTCGTCGACATCGCGAGCAACCTCGAGAATATGAGCCTCAACCAATTAGAGGCGCTGGGCGCAATTGGAGTCCCTGCGATCGCGGCGAGCGATACGCTGCCAATGTTCAGCGCCGCCCAGATGAACGCGCTCGGCCTCGCGTCGGTCGCCGTCGTCGCGCCTCCGGGTTCGACCCAAAACGACGGCACGACCGTCATCAGCGGCCCGAACGGGAGCGGCCTGACCTTCGACATCACCTGGGACTTATCGGTCGCGTCGGCGCCCGCTACGTTCAAAACCGACGTCGAGGAAGCATTTCAGTTCTATGCCGACGAGTACAGCAACCCGATCACGCTTTACTACAATGTTGGCTTCGGTGAAGTGAACGGCGGGGCGCTGGGCAGTGGCGACCTCGGCGAATCACATGACGTTTTCAATGAGCCTGCTGGGACATGGTCCTATTCGCAGCTCCTAACCGCGCTGCAAAACAATGCCCAATCGGCCGCCCAGAAGTTGGCCGTTGCAGATATGCCGCAAACCGATCCAACTGGCGGCGCAAATTTGATCGTGCGCGATTCGGAGGCACTGGCCTTGGGGCTACCGGGCGCGCCCGCTGACTCCGCAAGCAGTCCCGACGCCGAAATCGGTTTCTCCGACACCGCACTCTACGGTTCCAGCACCGACCCCAACCAGACCCCATCAAACAACACCTACGATCTCATCGGCGTGGCGGAGCATGAGATCTCGGAAGGGATGGGCCGCGTCTCTGTCGTTAATAACGATGGATCCGGCGGAACAACGACGAACTATTCACCGATCGATCTGTTTCGCTTTTCCGGGACGAACGACAACCGCGCGCTGACGCCCGGCGCCAACCCCTCCTACTTCTCCCTCGACGGCGGCGCCACGCCGCTGACCTATTGGAACAACAACAAAATCGACAGCGGCGGCGATAAGGCCGATCTGGCCGAGTATGGAAATTCCGAGAATGCCAGTCCCAGCGTTCCCGATTCAAGCGGCAAAAATTATACGCCCGACGCTTACAACGATGCCAGCTATGGGGGGTTTGTGAACCCGCTCACCGCTCCCGATGCCACGTTGATGAACGTGCTCGGCTATGGCCTCGCCAGTCCCTCCGAAACGCCGGCGCTGCCGTCGCTCGAGAACGTGCTCTATTTCGACGGCTTGGACGCCAACGGCAACAACGCGCTGTGGATCTCCGGCGGCACGGCGGCCACCACGCAGGAGCTCGTCGGCGTGAACGGCATCGCGGGCGACATCGTTACCGCGAGCGACATCACGGTCCTGGGCAGCAACATTCTGTTCAACGGCGCCGATCATTACGGCAATGACGGCCTGTGGATTTCCAACGGCACGGCACCGGGAACCCAGGAAATCACCGGCATCGCCAATGCCGCGAGCGCGGCGCAGGGCGGCCTCGATCCGACCGATTTGACGGTCGTCGGCAACGAGGTCTGGTTCGAAGGCAAGGATTCAAGCGGCAATATCGGACTGTGGGAAACCGACGGCACGGCGGCGGGGACGCAGGAGCTGATCCCGGGGCTGACCGCCAGCAACATGGCTGTTTACGACAACGAGGTTTATTTCACCGGCACCGACGGCGGTCTGTGGAAGACCGACGGCACGTCAGGCGGCACCCTCGAAATCGCCGGCGCGCCGGCCTCATCGATCGGCCAATTCGACCCTGTCAGCAACTTGTTCACCGGCGACACTCTCTACCTCGCCGGCGACACATATAACATGACCGCTCCCGGGCCCAACGCATATCCCGGCGGCTTTAACTTTGACCCGAGTAGCTTCGATGTCGTGAACGGCAAGCTTCTGTTCAGCGGCACGGTCATCCTCCAGAACGTGACTCAAGATCAAACACCAGCCTGGGCACGGCTGCTGTTTGCTTGGAATGGGACATCGCTGCAGGTGCTAGGTGCCGGGCTTTTTGACGGAGGCATGGTGAATGGCACCGGCGCTGACTCCGGCGTCACCTATTACGCAGCGCCGGGTTACAACGGTGAGCTCGTATCAAGTCAGGCGATCAACAATCTCGTGCTCTATGGAATTCCTGATCCTTCATTTCAATATTTGCCAAATTCCACCGGCGGCGATCTGATTTATCAAACCGATGGCACAGCGGCGGGAACGACTTACTCCGGCGATGGTAACAGTACGGGTGGCATTTCCGATATAACGTCCGTCGACGGAAGTTTGCTGTATAGCGGAGCCGACTTTGGAGCAGGTCTTGATGGACTTGACCTGTGGATGGACAGCGCGTTTGCGCCGCAAACGGCAGTACAGTTCACGCAGGACGGCAACGTCGTTCAAAGTCCGACGACGCCGGACGCCGACCTGGTCGCCGGTGTCTATAATCCTTATCCCACCAATGCAAATCCAACTGGCGAAGCCTACCCGAATTCGCTGGACCTGTTTCCCGATGCGGAACCCAGCAGTGTCGGCAGCGGCTTTGACCCCACCGGCATGACCGTCTTCGACGGCAACGTCTATTTCAGCGGTGTCAACGCCGCAGGCAAAACCGAACTTTGGGAACTGGTGACCAACACCCCTGCGGAACCGTTCTGGGAGCAAACGTTCAACGCCTCCAGTAGCCAGGTTTTTCTCGCCGCATCCGGCCTTGAGTTCACCGGCATCAATGGGGCTCGTCCGGGGGGATTTGATCCTACCGACATAAGCGCCCTCAATATCACAAACCCGACCGCTGAAATCGATCACCGTCGGTCAATTGCTTGTCGACGAGACGCTCAACCAGATCGATCCGGGAAGCGGCAACGCGCCCGCCGGCGAAGGTTACGTCGTTACCGATACTGCATTCGATATTGAATCGCTGACGCCGTCCGAGATCACTACCGGGCAAGCGATCGGACTCGAGGCGATCGTATCGACGGATGCTTCCGTCGAGCTGACGGTCGAGCAGGCCGAGGCGCTCGAACTTTCGGTCGATGTCATGACGCCCCCGGGCGATACCGTGACTATCCTCGATAGCGCCGGCGCTATTCAGGGGATGCCGTATACGCTCCTCGGCAAACTCACCGGGATCGGCGTCAGCGCGATCCTGACATCGGGCGACTTGCAGCTCGACATGCAACAGGCGCTGGCGCTCAAAAGCGAGAATGTCCTCATCCTCTCGCAGCCGGGCGCGGCCCCTCTGGTTTTCACCGTTGACGACAGCCCCGACGATATCAAGTCGACGCCTGCGGCGCAGCTGGGCGGCCTCGCCGCGATCGGGGTCACCGCGATCGCCACAACCGGCGACTTGCAATTGAGCATGGCGCAGGCGGTGGCGCTCGAAGGCGCGGGGATTCCGATCGTCCAGGAGGCGGGCTCTCCGCCGGTGACCGTAACCGTCGTCGACAGCCCGGCCGACATTGAGCCGACGTCCGCGACGTTGCTTGGCGGGCTCGCGTCGATCGGCGTTACCCAGATCGCCACGTACGGCAACTTGCAGCTCACCATGGCACAGACGCTCGCGCTCATAGGCGCGGGGATCGCGATCGTTCAGGAGACGGGCTCTCCTCCCTTGACCGTAATCATCGACGATAGCGCGAGTAACATAAGTAACTTTATAACGGCGACGACGGTCCAGGAGGCCGCGGCGCTCGGCGTCACCGAGATCGCCACGTCTAGTAGTTTCCAACTAGGGGTCCAAACGGCCCTAGCGCTCTATAACGCTGGAATTCCGATCGTTCAGGCAACCGGAACAGGGTATGTGCCGGGCCTTGTAGTGTATGTCACAGACGAGCCGAAGCAGTTCGAGAGCTTGACGCCACAGCAGATCGACGGGCTGTTCTTCGACCTTGCGCCTGGCTTTATACCTCTTTTCACGAGCACCGGCGCGACCACACTAAGCGTCGATCAGTGGGCGGCGTTCCATCAGCTCCTAAGCAACGGTACTGACTTCACAGACTTCACTTCATATTCAGGTTTGGCCATTGTTGATACGGCGACAAAGATCAGAACTCTGACCCCGAACGAGATCACTTCCCTTTATGAGGCGAGCGGGGTCTTAAATCCAGCGCCTATCACCGTCAACGCGGGCTCCACGATCGAATTCTCGCTCGACCAGGCCGTCGCAATCGTTGGTACGGTTCAGCTTAACACCGAGCTGCCGAGCCTCGCGGTCACCATCACCGACACGGTGGCCGATTTCAAGACGCTGACCGCCGAACAGATCGATACGCTGGCTCATTTTGACCTGGCCGAGGGGCCGAACGTGACGCTGACGGCGATCATGGCCGACGGTTCGGTTGCGCTCGGCACGGCCCAGGCCGAGGCCGCCGCCGCGGACGGTTTCAGCTTTTCCGTGCCGACGGACGACAGCGTGAGCATCGGCGACTTCGCGTCCAACATCACGGCGTTTCTGGACCTCGGCGCGAGCGAGGTGCAGCAGGTCCTGCAAGGCCTCGCCATCGTCGGCATTGCGGCGACCGACGGCTCGATTGCGTTGAGCGTGAGCGAGGCCGAGACGCTCGAAACCGCGGATGCCAATGCGGGCCTCAGCGTTGCCATCACGGCGCAGCCGCCCGGCGCCACAGTGACCCTCTCCGGCACCCCCGGCGACATTATGGGGATGTCGGCGCAGCAACTGGCCGGGCTGTCGTCGATCGGCGTCACTGCCATCACGGTGCAGGGCACGTCGATCACGCTCTCGGTGGAACAGGCTCTGGCGCTGTTCGACCCGGTGCGGATTTCGGTGCTGGGCGGCGGCAGCGTGATCGTTGCCGGCCCCGAGACCGCAATCGAGGGCCTGACGGCGGCCGAGTTCACCGAGCTTGCCGCGGTCGGCGTGAACACGGTGGAAGTATCCAGCCCGACCGGCGCCGGGCCGCTGACGATCGGCGGAGGCATCACCACCCCGATCGACGGCGCGGTGCCGGCGAGCCAGACCATCACCTTTGTCGGCATCGGCGGCACGCTATCGCTCGACGATACCGCGGCCATGGCCGGCACGATCTACGGCTTCTCGCCGCCCGATACGATCGACCTGACGGATGTCGCCTACGATCCCAACGGCAGCGCCGGACTTGGCACCGATCCCAACGATGATCTGCCGGCGATACAAATCACCGAGAACAACACGACCTATTATCTCGATATCGATCCGAGTCAGGTTTTTCTGACTCCGCCGACGTTCGAGCTTAATCCGGACGCCGGCAATGGCACCGATCTGACCGTCGTCGAACCCCCGCTCACTTTCGATTACATCAGCGCGAACTATTTCGAACCTGTCCTTGGGTTTAACTCCGGGACCGCCGACGGCATCGTGCTGACCGATGGCGCCGTGGTCGACGTATCGAATGCCACCGTCAACCGCGCCATCGTCCAGAACAGCGGCGAGCTGATCGGCGATATCGGCTCCACGATCAATGACGCATTCATCCAGAGCGGCGGCGAATTGACGGCGTCCTTTGCCACGGTCAACCGCACCACAGTTGAGAGCGGCGGCGAATTGGTTGGCAATGTCGAGTCCACAATCAATGACACGTTTATCGAAAGCGGCGGTAAACTGGCGGTGACCGATTTCTCTGTCACCATGAACGATACGTTCATTGAAAGCGGCGGCCTGCTCGATCTAGTCGTTTCCGGTGCTGACTTAGGGAACATCAATTTCGGCCTGGCCGTCGGCGGCGTCGGTGGCACGCTCGAAATCGATGACGACAGTAACAGGCTGGTCGCCACGATTTTCGGCTTCGCTGCCGGCGACACCATCGATCTCACCGACGTTCCCTACGTAACCGACGGCAATGGCACGGCGAACTTTGGTTTCGACCCCAATGACAGTCAGCCGGCGATCGTCGTCAACGAAAACGGCAATACCTATTATTTCGATGTCGATCCGGCGCAGAATTTTACCGACGACTATTTCAATCTCGCGCCCGACAGCGGCGGAACCGGCACCGACATCACGGTCGGCGTCTCGCAAGTCACGAATTTCCAGGAGGTGATCGAGGGCACGGCTGGCGGCGCTCCGGCTTATCTGTGGAGCAATGCGGCGAACTGGACCAATGGGCTGCCGACCCCATACGCGATCGTCGATGTCGATATTCCCGCTTCGAACAATCCTGGCGGTGACGACGACATCGCGGCCTTGACGCTCAACCGGCTGACTCTGACCGAGGGCGACATCGTCATCAGTGGATCGCTCAAAGTGGTCGGCAACGTCGTGGTCGGCGCCGCCGCCACCGCCAGCCTGACGATCGCCGCAGGCGCCGCCTTTACGGCGAATTATGTGGAGATAGGCGCCGACGGCCAGTTCAATTTCGACGGCGGCACCGTCAACTTCAACTATTTCGCTCTCGACAATAACGGGGCGGTGACGGCGTCGGGCAACGAATACATCGGCACCGCGGCAAGCCCTGGGAGCGTGTTCGCCACGGGCGGGGGCAGCAACACCGTAACCGGCGCGTTGATGCTCGACGACGGCAGCACCTACGATCTGCAAGGCGGCACGCTCAGCGCCGACAGCATCGACGTCAGCGGCGGCAGCATTTTCGAATTCGACGGCGGCACCGCCAGCTTCAACAGCTTCGAGCTTGACGACACCTCGACCGTGACGGCATCGGGCAATGAAATCGTCGGCACCACGACGAACCCCGACAGCACCTTCACCCAACTTGGCGGCAGCAACACCGTCACCGCAACCCTGGAACTTGGCGCCAATGCCGGCGCAACCGGCAACTACGATGTGCAGACCGGCACGCTGTCCGCCGCGACAATTCTGGTCGGCGATGGCGGCACCGGCAATCTCACGATCGGCCCCGGCGGCTCGGTCTCGGCAACAACGGTGCAGGTGGGCGTCGCCGGGAAGGGCACCGTCACGCTCGACACCGGCGGAACGCTCACCACGGATTCGGTCGAGGTCGGGGGCAATGGCGACATTGTGATGGCAGGCGGCACGCTCGATCCGCCCAATACGATCACCATCGATGCCGGCGGCAAGATTAGCGGCTTCGGCACCATCGGCGGTGATATTACCAACAAAGGCGAGATCGATGCCGCTGGCGGGACGCTTGTGCTGTCCGGCGCAGTCAGCGGCAGCGGCGAGGCCGTCATCAGCGGCTCCGGAGTGCTGGAGTTTCAGTCGACGTTCACCGACGATACCAGCTTTGCGGCCGGCGCCACCGGCACATTGCGGCTCGATCAAGCGGTGCCGGGCTTAGCGGTGCCGGCAAGCTCCGTTTCCAACATTCAGGCGTCGCTGGCGCTGTCGGAATTTGTGCCTTTCGCCGGCATTTTCCCCACCCGGGACCCCGGCGCGTTTCTCGGCGAAATCGGAATTTTCGCCGGCAATTTCAGTCCGGCCGGGGATTTGGCGAACGGGCAGACTATTCCTATTTCTGAAAATACCGCCCTGTTCAGCCTGCTCGGCACCAATTACGGCGGCAACGGCACGACGACTTTTCAGCTCCCCAATTTGCAAGGCGTGACCATGATTGGCGCCGGGGAGGGCCCCGGCGGGATCGAACTCGAGGGCGAGCAGTCTGGCGCATCGACCGTCACGCTGACGAGCGCCAACACGCCGCCCGATCTCGGTGGCACCAGCCAGCCGTTCAGTAATTATCAGCCCTCGCTGGGCGTAAGTTACATCATCAATGTCAGCGGCGATTTCCCCGGCGGCGTTGCGGCCGACCAAAACGTTCTCGGAACGGTCGTTCCATTTGCCGGAAACTTTGCCCCCGTGGGTTGGATGCTTGCGGATGGAGAGTCTCTGCCGATTGCCCAGTACCAGGCTTTGTTTTCACTTGTCGGTACGACCTATGGCGGCAATGGACTAACGAACTTCGCACTGCCGAATTTGCAGGGTCGCGCCATCGTCGGAGTCGGCGATGGCGCATTTGTCGGCGAGGATCTCGGCCAGCCCTCGGTGAGCCTGTCGAACGCGCAGGTGCCGGATGCCAACGGCAATCCCGGGACGCCGTTCGACAACCAACAGCCGTCTTTGGTGATGAACTATCTGATCTCTGCGCAGGGGATTTTTCCGTCGCAGGACGGCGAGGCATTGGATCCGAATACCGCGTATATCGGTGAGATCGTCGCCTTTGCCGGGGGTGGTGGTGCAATCTCTTCGTTGGAGAATACCGGCTGGCTGCCGTGTGATGGACAGCTTTTATCGATCAACGAATATGCGCCTTTGTTCAACCTTCTCGGCACCACCTATGGCGGGGACGGGGTAACGGACTTTGCGCTGCCGAACCTGGAAGATCGAACGGTCGTCGGCCAAGGCTTTAATAACAGTAGCGGGACGGACTACGTTCTTGGTGCGACGTACGGCGCAAACAGCGTCACGCTCGATTCCGCGCAACTTCCAAATCCGCCGACGATCTCCGGCTTCACCGTCGGCGACACCATCAATCTGTCGAGCGTAGCGTACGATCCGGCTGGCAGCGCTGGGCTTGAGCCCGGTTCCAACAACGTTTTGCAAATTATCGAGAACGGCACGCCGTACACCCTCGACCTCGATCCGACGCTGGATTATGTCGGTCACGATTTTCTGTTGTCGCCGGATATGGCCGCCGGCGGCACCGATATTACCGTTGGCCAGGTGCCGCTCACCGGGCCGGTCACCGTTCCGGCCGGCGAGACCACGTCCGATGTCGTGGTCGCTTCCGGCGGCAGTTTGACCGTTACCGCCGGCGCCACCGCGACCGGCACGACGGTCGAAACTGGCGGCGAACTCAAAGCCGATGCCGGCTCGACCATCACCGACAGCGTCATCGATTACGGCGGCGTGCTCGATCTCGCCACCGGCGCCGCGGCATCCGGCACGATCCAGTTCGGCCCGCCGCAGGGCGACCCGATCGGCGGCACCCTGGAGATCGACGATACGGCGCCACTCTCCGCCACCATCACCGGTTTCGCCGACGGTGACACTATCGATCTGACCGGCATCAACTATATTGGCGGCGCCACCGCTCAACTTTTGGCCGGCAACGAACTGCAGTTGAGCGCGGGCGGCGCTACCTACGATCTTCAATTCGATCCGACACAGAGTTTTGCCGGCGATTATTTTGATCTGGCGGCCGACAGCGGCGGCGGCACCGCCATCACCGTGTCGCCTTTGCCGGCATCGGCCGATCGGAATTTTCTCAATGCGCTCTATGAGGACATTCTGGACCGGCCGATCGATCCGACGGCACTGAGTTATTACGAAACGCAGCTGGCCGAGGGCGTGACCAACGAACAGATCGCCTATGAGGTTGTGACGTCGCCCGAGGCCTACCAAGACCTGGTGACGTCCTGGTTCCAACAATATCTAGAGCGCGCACCCGACGACAACGGGCTGGCAACGTTCACGAGCGAATTGCTCTCCGGCGCGACGGAGGAGCAGGTTCAGGCAAACATTCTCGGCAGTCCGGAGTTTTTTCAGGACGCCGGCGGCACCGATACCGCCTTTGTGACGGCCCTTTATCAGGATTTGCTGGGCCGGGCGCCAGGCCCGGGCGAAGCCAACTCTTGGGTAGAAGAACTCGAATCTCACGCGCTGACACCAACCCAGGTTGCGCTCAGCTTTTTGACCTCCGCCGAGCACATTGGCGACGATGTGTCGGGGTGGTTCGAGAAATTCCTTGGCCGTGCGCCAACGGCCGCGGACAGCACCTACTACACAAACCTCTACCAGGGCGGGACTACTGACCAAACAATCGTTGCGACACTTCTCGGCTCCAACGAGTTTTTCGAAGACGCCTCGACGCCATGCTATTGCCGCGGCACCTTGATCCAGACGCAGCGCGGGCAGACGCAGGTCGAACATCTCAAGATCGGCGACATGGTGATGACCATGTCCGGCGTCGCGCGTCCGATCAAATGGATCGGCCGGCGCAGCTATGGCGGCCGCTTCATCATGGGGCAAAAAGAAATCCTGCCGATCTGCATCAGGGCCGGCGCGCTCGACGACAATGTGCCGGAGCGCGATCTGTGGATTTCGCCGCATCATGCAATGTATCTCGACGGCGAGCTGATCGAGGCCAAGGACCTCGTCAACGGCGTATCCGTTGTGCAGGCCGAGCGGGTGGAGGAGGTGGAGTATTTCCACATTGAACTCGAAATGCATGATGTGATCATTGCTGAAGGCGCGCTGTCTGAGAGCTTCATCGACGATGATAGCCGCGGCGTCTTTCACAACGCGCGCGAATATGCTGCGCTCTATCCTGACCACGTCAAGATGCCGGCGCAATACTGCGCGCCGCGCTCCGAGGATGGCTACGAAGTTGAAAGCGCGCGCCGGCGCATCGCTCTGCGCGCAGGCCTCCAGAGCCAGGCTAGAGGTCCTTCCATCGGCGCACTGCGCGGCTATATCGATTGCGTCGACGTGCAGCGCATTGCCGGCTGGGCGCAGAACGCCGATCATCCCGAGGCGCCGGTATGCCTCGACATCTATGCCGGCGGTCGGCTGATCGCTCAGGTTCTGGCCAACCGATATCGCGAGGACCTTGAGAGAGCTGGGATCGGCAGCGGCCATCACAGCTTCGAGTTTATGGCGCCAGCTGGGCTGGCTTTTGCCCCCGGGGTAGTGGAAGTGCGTCGTTCGCTCGACGGAGAGGCACTCGAATTCTCAGCCGAAGGCTGCGAGTTGCTACAGCGACTTGAAACGGCGACAAACAACTTGGTCGCGAAGGCGCCGCAGCCCCAAGCATTGGCGTCCTAGGCGGCGGTTCGCCGCAAGAAGTCGAGCGTGAGCAGCATTTGGCCGATCTGGCGCCACAACGGCGTGACGACTATCCGACGAGCTGAACTGAAAGAAATTGAAACGCGTTTGACGAGCTCTAACGATCGAGTGATTCGTCACGCGCTAGAAGTCAGCCGGGGTCGAGTTCATCGACGAGAACGGCGGCGGCCCGGGTGTCCGGCTACGAAAGCGGCAACAGAAAAGAACTTGATCCCTCGAGGAGCCGCTTGAAGATGCGCATCAAGACCTATTTTAAGTGGGCGATCTGGGCAATCGTGGCCATCGTCGTCTGGCTAGCGGGAATCCTTCTTCTCTATGGGATCCTTTATCTCGATTGGGGTGTCGATTTTTGGCATCCGTTGCGATAGGCAACGGCGCATAATCAGCTGAGGGTATTAAAGCCCGGGAATACCGTGCTTCAAGGTTCTCCATTCAACCGTACTCGCGAAGCAAAGAAGACTCGGCCTACGCAACGAACCCAATTTCTCGGACATACAGAAGCCGCGACCAATAGGATTGGACATCAGGGAAGGGTCGGCCGCTCATTGCGAAATGCTTAAGGCTTTGAGACGGTCGGCGAACTCGATGGTCTGAACCAGCATCGGCGATTGCGGCAATAAGTTACGCAGCTGCCGGCGTGGCTCGATGGCTTTGAAGGTAAACCGTCCATGCTTGAAAGACGAATGTCCGAAATTGAGGGGTCATAACGGAAGTGACACAGACATTGCGCAAGGTCGCATTTTGGACTGCGAACATTCGCCGCCGTCAATTGCCGCGTTGCGAAGGTTCATTCGCCCTTGATAGTGAAGCCGTCGATCTTCTCACTGGCCAGAGAACGGCAGAACCATTCCATTAGCTGTCATGTCGAGGGCGCGTTGCGCATCAAGTGTAATTCATCAACGGCATTGAACGAATTCATGCAGGGCGGCATGAACGCGCGCGATGACGTTCTCCCATGTGCGCGCGTCATCCTGCCGAAACAGGCGGGCTGTTGGATACCATGGGCTATCGTTGCGATCAAGCAGCCAGCGCCAGTCAGGCACGAAAGGTAACAACACCCAGATCGGCTTTCCCAGCGCACCGGCGAGGTGCGCGACGCTGGTATCCGCGGAGATCACCAGGTCCAGATTTGAAATGAGCGCTGCCGTGTCGGAGAAATTCTGCAGCGCTTCGCCGAAATGGAGAAGATTGGTTTGATTTTGTAGGACAGTCGCGTCGTCGGTGCGAACATCCTTTTGCAAACTTACAAAAGTCGCCTCGATATCCAAAAGCGGTATGAGAGAGCGCAAGCTGATCGAACGATTTTTATCATTTTTATGCTCCGGTCGCCCCGACCAAGCAAGTCCAATTCTGGATCGGGCTTTAGGTCCTAGCCGCGCTTGCCAATTCTTTGCAGCCTGGACCGGTACGCCCAGGTAGGGTGTTGCCGACGGAATCGTGTCCTGCCGCGTCCCGAATGCCAAAGGCAAACTGAGCAAGGGGCATTGGAAGTCGAAATCAGGAAGAAGGTCGCCCTTGGCAATGACCTGTGTCGCACCTGCAACGCTGGTCATAACCTCCTGGAGCGACCTTTCGACCTCTAAAATCACGCGTGCGCCGCGTGCGGCGACGAATAGCACGTAGCGGCAGAATTGGATCGTATCTCCAAATCCCTGCTCGCTGTGAAGCAAGATGGTCTTGCCATCTAAAGCATCAGCGCCGAGCCAAAGCGGTTGTAAGAAATTGCGCTTAGGGATAGCCAGGGACTCATTTTTCCAGCGCCACTCATATTTGACCCACCCACGACTGAAATCGCCGATGAGGAGCCTCAACAGGGACTCATTCCAATGCGCCTCGGCATAATCCGGCCGCACCGTGAGCGCGCGGTCGTAGCTCGCCAGCGCCTCCTCGAACCGCTTCAGCTCCTTCAAGGTGACACCACGGTTGGAGAGCGCCTCGGCATAGTCCGGCTGCACCGTGAGCGCGCGGTCGTAGCTCGCCAGCGCCTCTTCGAACTGCTTCAGCTCATGCAGGGTGAGGCCACGGTTGGAGTGCGCCTCGGCAAAATCCGGCCGCACCGTGAGCGCGCGGTCGTAGCTCGCCAGCGCCTCTTCGAACCGCTTCAGCTCTTTCAGGGTGTTACCACGATTGGAAAGCGCCTCGGCATAATCCGGCCGCACCGTGAGCGCGCGGTCGTAGCTCGCCAGCGCCTCCTCGACCCGCTTCAGCTCTTTCAAGGTGTTGCCGCGATTGAATAGCGCCTCGGAATAGTCCGGCCGCACCGTGAGCGCGCGGTCGTAGCTCGCCAGCGCGTCCTCGAACCGCTTCAGCTCATGCAGGGTGAGGCCACGGTTGGAGTGCGCCTCGGCAAAGTCCGGCCGCACCGTGAGCGCGCGGTCGCAGCTCGCCAGCGCCTCTTCGAACCGCTTCAGCTCCTGCAAGGTGAGGCCACGGTTGGAAAGCGCCTCGGCATAGTTCGGCCGCACTTTGAGGGCGCGGTCGTAGCTCGCCAACGCCTCCTCGAACCGCTTCAGCTCCTGCAGGGTGACGCCACGGTTGGAAAGCGCCTCGGCATAGTTCGGCCGCACTTTGAGGGCGCGGTCGTAGCTCGCCAGCGCCGCCTCTTTCTCGCCTAGGCTTGATTGTACGACGGCTCGAAGATGAAGCGCATCAAAGAAAGCAGGTTTGGCATTTATGATTTGTTGGCATAATTGCTCGGCCTCAACGAGCTTTCCTGCGTTGTACGCAGAAACGGCGCGGCTGAACGCCTGCGATAGGGTATGTGTGAGCTTGGCCATTCGAACGATGCAGTGGCGTTTTGCATTGAAATGTGGAAGGCGCAATCATCAGGAGGCTATTAGAGCATGTTTCAGCTGCGTTGAATTCGGGGATTCCTTTCAAATTATGAATGCGGGACTTTAGCGGTATTGTTTCGATTTTTGGAGGGGATCGATGCCGAAACCTTGTTCACTGGACTTGCGTATTGCGTCCCGCGATTTCCGCTTTGCTCACTCTTCCGTTGCCACCCGTTTAGCCAACGGGGTCAGTTCACTTCACAAGACCCTGACTGGCAGCCGACACCCGATCATCTCCGTCCCCCACAGCCTGCCTTGCATTCCGCGGGCGGTTCCGCCGGCCGATTTTGGAGGCAAGCGACCGACCGCCGGTTGTTGAGGCTGTTGCAACGCGCGCCGGACTTAACAACTTCTTAATCGGCGGCCCGTTTGGGCCCGTAAATCTGTGCTGCCGCATAAATTATGCTGTTATTGGCGCGGGTTTGGCTGCAGGGACGGCCCGGTCGCGGCGGGCGCGAGGGGCCCACGCAAAGGCAATTGTTGCTTTGGCGCATGGCGGTTTCGCCAGGCCAGGGGGGGCTGGCCGTTGGAGCGGATTGGCGGATTGGTTGTTGGAGCGGGATTGGCGGATTGGTTAAAGACAGTCCAAGAAGACCGCAGGTCGTCAGCTTCAGCATGCATACTTTGCTGTTACGGCAATTGTGAGCTTGCCCCACCAGGGCGGTGTGAAGAGGATATACTTGGAACCCAACCAAGCCGGAGGGTTACCCGCCGCCAACGGCTCGCCCGGCCGCTGCCACTCAAGACTTGTCGCCGCGGCACCAAACCGAGCGAGTTTTCAGTTCAAAGCGCCTTCCTCCCCCATTGCAGTCCGCGACCCCTTAGCCGCTTGCGGTTCCGAAATTTTTCGCTATTCCGCAGCCATTCCGCAGCTTTACCGGAACGCCGCCGACCGCCACTTGTTGCTGAGAATCAAAAACTGCGATGGAAAAAAGCCTTATCGGGGGGAGTTAATCAGGGTCCCGAAAGCTGCTCGTTAAATTCCACTTGGGCCTTTTTCCAAGTGGCCCGGCGTCGAGTTCATCGACGAGAACGGCGGCGGCCCGGGTGTCCGGTTACGAAAGCGGCAACAGAAAAGAACCTGACCCTTAGGAACCGCCCTGAAAATGCGCATTAAGAGCTATTTTAGGTGGGCGATCTGGGTAATCGTGGCCATCGTTGTCTGGCTAGCGGGAATCCTTCTTCTCTATGGGATCCTTTATCTCGATTGGGGTGTCGATTTTTGGCATCCGTTGCGATAGGCAACGGCGCATAATCAGCTGAGGGTATTAAAGCCCAGGAATACCGTGCTTCAAGGTTCTCCATTCAACCGTTCTCGCGAAGCAAAGAAGATGCGGCCTACGAAACGAACCCAATTTCTCGGACGTGCAGAAGCCGCTCATTACGAAGTGGCTTTAGACTTAGATCCAGTCGGTGACTGCGGTGCGGTTGATCGCCGAACATTCGATCGTTTGAACCAGCATCCGCGAGTGCCGCAATAAGCTCCTCAGCTGCTGGCGTTGCTCGATGGCTTCGCGGGTAAACGTCCAGCTTAAACAACGAATGTCCAAAGTTGAGGCCATAACGGAAGAAATACAGACGTCACGCGAGGTCGTATTTTCGACCCATTTCGGAAGTCGCAACGGGCGAGCGCTGAGACGGGTCTGGCCCCGTCACAAGCTTTAAAACCGCTGGGACATGCCTGCGTAGAGCTGGATAGCGAGACCGAAATTTGCTCCGACGTCGAATTGCAGATTGGGACGTATCAACCAGGCAAGCGCCGTGTTGATGCTATACCGAGGGCTCCGACGGGTTGGATCATCGTTGTAGTCGGACCAGAATTCGACGTAGAGCGTGATGTCCTTGACGACTTGCCGGCTGACATTCGCCAGATTGATGTTGTTCGCGTGCCGCACGTCATCAAATATTCGATCGGCCGTAGCTCGGCGCACCAGAAACCCGCTATCAGGTCGACTCGCGTGCGACACCCACTTCGAGCCATGCTTCCCGTACCGCGGCATTGGCGGCGAGGTCGGACGGGGAGCCCTCAAACACGATCTGGCCGTGGCCCATCACATAGACGCGGTGCGAGATGCGCATGGCGATGGTGAGCTTCTGCTCGACCAACAGGATGGAGATGTGCCGTTCGGCAATGCTCTGCAGCAGATCGGCGATGCGCTCGACCATTTGCGGCGCCAGACCCTCGGTCGGTTCGTCGATCATGATGAGATCGGGATCGCCCATCAGCGTCCGGCAGATCGTCAGCATCTGCTGCTCACCGCCGGAAATCACGCCGGCTGGCGTGTTGGCGCGCTCCTCCAGCCTGGGGAACAGCCGATAGGTGTCGCCGATGCCCCAGCGTGCCGTCTTCTTCCCCGCCTTAATGCCGAGGATGAGATTTTGCTCGACGGTCAGTGTCGGAAAGATCGCGCGATCCTCGGGGACATAGCCGATGCCCCGATGCGCGATCTCGAACGGCTTGAGGCCGGCGATGGCTTCATCCTTGAAGACGATGGAGCCGAGCGGGGGCACGTCGCCCATAATGGCCTTCAGGGTGGTCGAGCGGCCGACGCCGTTGCGGCCGAGAATGCTGACGATCTCGCCAGTGCCGACGTTCAGCGATACGCCGCGCAGGATATGGCTCTTGCCGTAAAAAGCATGCAGATCGCGTACGTCGAGAATCATGCCGCAGCGCCTAGGTACGCCGTCTGCACCGCACTGTCCTGTTTGATGCGCGCCGGAACGTCGCTGGCGATAACCTGGCCGTAGACCAGCACGGAAATGCGGTCGGCAAGGTCGAACACGACTCCCATGTCGTGCTCGATCATGATCAGCGTGCGGCCTTCGCTCACCTTGCGGATCAGCGCAATCGCTCGCGCGGCTTCGGCGGAACTCATCCCAGCGCTCGGCTCGTCGAGCAGAACGATGCTGGCGCCACCCGCGATGGTGATGCCGATTTCGAGCGCGCGCTGTTCGGCGTAGGCCAGTACACCGGCCTGGACACGGCGGCGGTCGATCAGGTCGATGGCCTTGAGGATGGTTTCGGTCCGATCGCGCACGTCGGCGAGTCCTTCGATCCCGCGCCAGAATGTGTATTTGTATCCGAGCGACCAAAGCACCGCGCAGCGAATGTTTTCCCACACCGACAGCCGCGGAAAGATGTTGGTGACCTGGAAGCTGCGGGAGAGGCCACGCCGGTTGACTTGGTGCGGCGGCAGCCCGGTGATATCCTCGCCGTTGAGCAGCACCGTCCCGGAGGTCGGGGCCAGCCGGCCGCTGATCAGGTTGAACAGCGTGGATTTTCCGGCCCCGTTCGGCCCGATGATTGCGTGGCGTTCGCCCGTTGGCACGCTCAGGCTGACGCCACGGATGATCTGGGTAGCACCGAAATCCTTGTGCAAGTCGACGAGCTTGATCGCGGCGGCGGTCATTTTGTTTGCTCCGCGCCGTGCACATGCGCAAGCGCATCATCCCACGCGGCGCCCACCACCGGCCATGTGAGGCGGAACAGAAAGAAGCCCCCGGCGACACACACTGCCGCCACTACCCACGGCGCCCCACTCGCAGCATCAAGCGCGACGTGAAAGATGGAGATCGCCGTTCCCTCGGATGCCTTGACGCTGAGATGGTAGGTCATCTCGATGATGAGGATCAGGCCGGTGAGCAGCACGAGCGCCGGTGCAAGCGCGATCAGGTAAGCCAAGGCAAGCCGCAGCATTGACTTGTAGGCGCGAGCCTGCCACAGCGGCTGGTGCATCATCAGCAGACCAGCAATGCCGCCTGGCGCAAACATCACCATGCCGATGAACAGCAGCCCGAAATAAAGCTGCCAGACTTCGGTCACGTCGCTGAGCATGACCTCGAGCCAGGTGACCAGGACTGCTCCGACCACAGGTCCGATGAAATTACTGATGCCCCCGATAAAGGCGGCCAGCAGCACAAGACCGGACTGTGCCGCGCCGACCGCGGAGGAATTGACCAATTCGAAATTGATAGCGGCCAACGCGCCGGCAATGCCTGCGAACAATCCAGCGAGCGAAAACGCGATGAAGCGCACGGTGCGTGGATTGTAACCGACAAACTGCGCGCGTTCGGGATTTTCGCGGACCGCGTTGCAGATGCGGCCGAACGGGGTGCGGGTCAGCGCATACATGGCGACCATGCACAACAGGCACCAACCGGCAATGAGATAATAAACCTGGATCTGCGGGCCGAAATTAAAATCAAACAGACGCAGCAGTTTGGTGCGGTTGGTGCTCACCCCCTCCTCGCCGCCGAAAAAGCCGCGCAGAATGAGCGAGCTTGAGGCGACCAGTTCGCCAAGGCCGAGAGAGATCATGGCGAACGCCGTGCCGGCGCGGCGCGTTGAAACCGATCCAAAGATGACGCCGAACAGAAGACCGCTGAAACCGCCAACCAGCGGCATCAGCGGCAGCGGTATCGGAAGCCGGTCGTGAATCACAGTGTTCATGGCGTGTACAGCCATGAAGCCGCCGAGGCCGTAATAGACGGCGTGACCGAACGAGAGCAGACCGGTCTCGCCGAGCAGCATGTTGTAGGACAGCGCGAACACAATCATGATTCCCATCAGGCTCAGCATCGTGAGCGCGCTGCCCGAGATGAAGATCGCCGGCAGCATCGCGAAAATGATGGCGAGCGCAATCCACGGCGTCGCAAGACGAATGAACGTCACGGACCTCGCCGGATTGAGGTTACCGCGAACCGGCACGCCAACGACTTCGTTCACCGCGTTGGTCAATGTTCGCGCGTCCCCATCAGCCCGGTCGGCCGGAAGATCAGGATCAGCACCAGCAGCAGATAGGGAATGATCGGCGCAATCTGCGCCACCGTGACGTTCCAGACGTCGGCCAGCACGCCAGCGGAAGGAGGCGCAACACCGAGACCGCCGAGAACATCCGCGACCGAGAGGTTGACGGAAACCGCAAACGTCTGGACGAGGCCGATCAGCAGCGAAGCGAGGAATGCGCCGGCCAGCGATCCCAACCCGCCGACCACCACGACGACGAACAGGATCGGGCCCAGCGCCGCGGCCATGTTCGACTGCGTCACCAGCGCCGGCCCGGCGATCACGCCGGCGACCGCCGCAAGTCCGGTACCGACGCCGAACACCAGCATGAACACTCGCGGCACGTTATGGCCGAGCATCGCCACCATGCGGGCATGGGTCAGCGAGGCCTGGATGATGAGCCCGACGCGTGTCCGCGTGAGCACTGCGAGCAGCACCGCGAAAATCGCGATGGCAGTCAAAAGCTCGAACATTTTGTAGGCGGGATAGTTGGTCGAGAACGCGGTGAACGCGCTGAAATCCAGCGCCGCCGGAACCCGATAATCCACCGGCCCCTTACCCCAGATCATCTGCACGACTTCTTCAATGACGAAGGCGAGCCCGAACGTGAACAACAGTTCCGCCACCGGGCCGTAGCGGTGCACGTGGCGCAGACCGTAACGCTCGACCAGCGCTCCGATGCCGCCAACCAGGAACGGCGCGACGAAGAAGGCCGGCCAGAAGCCGAGCATCTGGCTGATCTGGAAGCCGAAGAACGCGCCCAGCATGTAGAAGCTGGCGTGGGCGAAGTTAAGCACGCCCATCATGCTGAAGATCAGCGTCAGGCCACTCGCCATCAAAAACAACAGCATGCCGTATAGCACGCCGTTCAAAGTCGATATGGTGACGAGCTCCAGCACGCCGACCGGGTCGGCCGGATCAGCTCGGCCGATTCATCTTGCAGCTGGTCGGAATGATGGTGTCCTGGGTGTCGATCTTGCCCGTCACCTTCCAGCCCCAGCCGGTATTCTCCTCGTCGAACGGCTGGTCCTTGCCGATTGGGCCCAAGTTGGCGATGTACATCGGCTGGAAGAACTGATGATCCTCGGCGCGCATGAAGCCGTCACCGCCGTTGAACACCGTTACCTTCATGCCCTCAAGCTTGGCCGCGATCTTGGTCGGCTCGGACGAATTCGCTTCCTCGAGGGCCTTGACGAACATGCGGATCTCATTGACGGCCCGGGGATAGAATAGTGAGATCCCGAGCTTGGCGCGGAACGCCTTCTCGAACTCCTGCGATGATGCATTCGGCACGTTTGCCACGCCCTCGGCGATCTGAAATACGCGATCCGGCAGGTTCGCCTGCTTTATCGCTGTCGGACCGCCGGTGCCGCCCGCGTAGTAGGTGTACCAGTTGACCTGAAGGCCCGCGTCCGCCGCCGCCTTGAGCAGCAAGGCGAAATCCTGACCCCAGTTGCCGGTAATGACGCTGTCGGCGCCGGAAGCCTTGATCTTGGCAATGTAGGGCGAGAAGTCGGTCACCTTCAGCAAGGGATGCACCTCGTCGCCGACAATCTCAACATCCGGCCGTTTGACACCGAGCATCGCGCGCGCTTCTTTGCGGACCGCCTGGCCGAACGAATAATCCTGGTTGATCAAATAGACCTTTTTGATATTCGGCCGCGCCTTCATGTAGTTGGTAAGCGCCGCCATCTTGATGTCCGAGTTCGCGTCCCAGCGGAAATGCCAGTAGCTGCATTTATCGTTGGTCAACACCGGATCGACCGCCGCATAGTTGAAGAACAGCACTTCCTTGCCCGGGTTGCGTTCATTGTATTTGGTAACGAAGTCCTCGATCGCGGCTGCGAACGCCGAGCCGTTGCCTTGGGTGACGAAGCGAATGCCGGAGTCAATCGCCTTTTGGACCTGAAGCAGCGTCTCCTGGGCATTTAGCTTATTGTCGTAGGCAACGATCTCGAGCTTGCGGCCCGACACGCCACCGTGGGCGTTCGTCCAGTCGGCAAGATATTGGAAGGTCTTGAGGCCGACCTCGCCGATGCTTGCTCCACCGCCGGACAGGGGATCGACGTAGGCGATCTTAACGTTGTCCTCGGCGGCTGCAGGCAACGCGGCGAGCGCGATAGCCGCCATGGCGCAGAACGCGGCTGCGAAGCGCGAAATCATGGACGATCCTCCCCAATTATATATCTGCGCGACTCTTTTGTATCTTTGGATGAGCCGCCGCCAACTAAGCATAGTTCCAAGTCGGCCAGTGTTGCAAGAACTCCCGACCCCTTCCGCAGCGAACTCGAAGCACATTGCGCCAAGCGATCGCTGGGGTGAGCTCACCCTGCTCGTCCGAAAGAGATATTGTTTATGGATTGTGCGCCGGGCAGAGCCGGCCCGATAACGACCCGGGTGGCTGAATGAAGGGCACGCATTAGTTCCTATCTGCTATCGATCTCGCAGCCGCTCGTCGGGTTGGGCGAAGGTTTTTGGCGCTTTACTGCCGTGCCGAACAACCTAATGAACGTCTGGTGTTGCGGCTAAGTCGGACATGAGGCGGACATCGCCAAAGTGACGCTGTTGACCGATGCTGTCGAAAAAGTCGGCCTATAAATGTCCGACGGGGAGTAATAGGCAATAATAAAATCCGAAATCGAGAGTACTTGAATCAATATTCTCGATGCTAGTCCCTATGATTGCTGGGCCTAAAGGTGGCCCGTCTCCTATGCATGAGGCTCTGTGCCGGCCAGCCGGCTTAAACCTCGTACCGTTGCATATCGCATGACGGGCCACCTTTAGGCCCAGCAATCATAGGGACTAGCGGTTTGAAGATTGCTTGTTAGTGGGTAGGAAGACGGTTGCTCAACAAAGAGTTTCAGCGATGAGCACCTTAATAATCTTGTTGACCGATCGTGTCACGAGAATCCATTGCGCGGGGCCGCTCAGCCCATCTTTTCCCAGAGCAGGCGCACTAGCATTCCGGCTCGCTTCTCGATCGCCGCCGCTGCATCAAGCGCGAGATCCTCGCGATAGCGCCCCGCTATTAACTGCACACCGATCGGCTTACCCTCGTGCAGCGTTACAGGCACGACAGCGACAGGCAGGCCGAGTACGTTGATTGCAGAAATGAAACGTATGTCGTTCCAGAAAATCTCGCGCACGCGCTCCGGGCTAATTGTATCCTCGCGCGGGCGGGGTGTCGGCTTCACCGTTGTCGGGGCCAGCACGACCGGATAATCCTCAAAAAACAATTGCCAGGCGCGGATATGAGCGCTGCGCGCGGCCGTCGCACGCATCCAGCCCTGCAGGTCGAGCGTGTTCGCCTTTGCCTTTATGCCGTTCCACGCCGTATGAAAATCAACCGAGGTCACCTTTAGCATCGCAGCTTCCTGCATCACGACGGTTTCATTGGTGATAATATCGCACCAAGTTTGCCAGACGCCGTTGATGTCGGGAACCTCGACCTCGCTGACGCGATAGCCCGAGCGCTCGAGATAGTCAGCGGCCTGCCTGAGCGCCGCGTGCACCGAAGGATCGACGTCCATGTCCGCAGGCAGCTTTGCAAACGCGACCTTGATCGGCCTTTTTGTTTTCGGCCCGAGCAGGGGCGCGGCGACCCACCAAGGGTCCCGCGGATCGCGTTGGCTCATAGCTTCGAGCGCGATCCTGAGGTCGCCGACACTGCGTGCCAGCGGCCCCTGTGCGGACATCAAATGAGCGAGCATCGGCCGCTCCATCGCGGCGCTCTGGTTATAGGCGGGGACACGGCCTTGCGTCGGCTTGATGGTAGCTACCCCATTGCAATGCGCCGGCCAGCGTAAAGAGCCTCCAATATCATTGCCGTGCGCGATCGTTCCTATACCGGCCGCCACCGCGACGCCGGCGCCGCCGGATGATCCGCCGCAAGTGATGTCGGGATCCCACGGGTTCAGCGTCAGCCCGTGCAGGGGGTTGTCGGTGAAGCCGCGGAACGAGAATTCGGGCGTATTGGTCAAACCGATGACGATTGCGCCGGCCTTCTTGAGATTGCGCACGACCGGTGCGTCGGAGGGGGCGATTATGTTCATTTGCGCTGGTACGCCGTTGGGGTTCGGCCTTCCCTCGTAGTCGACGTTTTCCTTGATGGTGATCGGCACGCCGTGCAGCATGCCGAGTTTGATCCCTTTTGTTTCCGCCTTATCGGCGGCTTTCGCTGCCTTAAGTGCTTCCTCTGACAGATCGACCACAACTGCATTGAGCTTTGGATTAACTGCGCGCATACGCGCGACATGAACCTGCACGACCTCGACCGCGGAGATCGCGCCGGAGCGGATTGCAGCCGCTGTCTCTAATGCTGACCATTGCCAGATCGGCCCCTTGGGCAGGCGCACTTTGGCAGACTTGCGCGGCAAAGCCTTCTTGGTCACTTTTGGGCCTGCGCTTTTGCGGCCGCTGGCTTTCATCGTCGATTTTTTCGTCGCCGTTTCATTCGAGGCGCCCTTTTTCATGATCACTGCTGTCTTGGCCACATAGCGCCTCCCATTTGTTGGCAACGCTAAAGCGGCCGGAGGTCCATGTCGAGGCGGATGGTCCGCTTTGCCTTAGACGGACTTCAAAACAGACCTTGAGCTTTGTCGGTTCACGGTGATCAGCTCCGTTTGAGCGATGCGCGCCTCACGTCGGCTCTTGCTCTAATAACAGAAGTCAGAGCGATCCTGTTGAACCGACGTCCATTCGGCGACATTTGCGTGAGACGTCACGCCGCGGCGGAGCATCCCCCGATATCGCCTCTGCCGCAGCATGCGCCGGGCCTGCACGGTCAGGCCAAGCGCTGCGCTATCTAGCTAGCGCCGCACTTCCACAGCATCCAGCGCATAGGCAAGTTCCGGCGGCAGCGTGAAAGAAAAACTGTGGTGACCGCTACCTATGTCCGCGTGTTTCTGGTCCTCACGATAGCGATTGGCCAGAACCTGGCCGATCAGCTCGCCGCCGGCGAAAATGTCGAGACAGACCGGTGCCTCGGGATGTTTCACATTTTGCGCCCAGCGTTCAATGCGCCGCGCACTGACCCGATCGACGAAGCCGTGAAGCGCGCGGGCCGGCGCGGGAGCCCGCGTATGACGGTCTTCCCGGCGCGCAGCGCCAGGCGCTGGCGGATCGCTTCAAGCTCATAGCCACCATCACAGCGCGGCGCGCAATATTGCGCCACGCCCGGCAGCTTAGGCTTGTCCTGGTCAAAAGCGCGCTGAGCCGTCACCACCAGCGGGGGTATATCGCCCGCTGATGCTGAGCCGGTGACATCGAGAGGCGAGTAAACCCAGGGAACAAGAGCCCAATGGGGCAGGGCGCTCGGCCGTCAGGACGCGTCACTCCCAGAGCCTGTCTTGACAAAACCAAGGGTAGCGTCAGACCCGTTTTGCCGCAGGGTTATGCCCATCGAGTGCGTCGGCGCTAGCTGGAGGCACGACGTTTGCCTGTTATCCCAAAAAACTCCCCTGTTTTCGTTTTTAGGGAAATTTCGGCGTCGTCGTCGTATCGTCCTGATTAATCTCATTTTTTGCTCGCCCCCGAGATCAGGCGGTGGCGGCAACTTCCTTGTTGTCTTCCCTGTTCCGCGCCCTATCGTCGGAAGCGAGACTGATGAGGCGCGGGCCAGATCGCGCTGCTCCCAGCGTACGAGAGCACGCGCGGCCCGTATCATCGAATTGACGCCAGGAATAATGGCTGCGCACATGTCGACGGTAGCTGCGCAGAAGAGGGCGTTAGAGGGAGCCGGCGTCGAGTTCATCGACGAGAACGGCGGCGGCCCGGGTGTCCGGCTGCGGAAGCGGCAACAGAAAAGAACCTGACCCTTTGAGGAGCTGCCCTGAAGATGCGCATCAAGACTTATTTTAGGTGGGCGATCTGGGCAATCGTGGCCATCGTTCGTCTGGCTAGCGGGAATCCTTCTTCTCTATGGGATCCTTTATCTCGATTGGGGTGTCGATTTTTGGCATCCGTTGCGATAGGCAACGGCGCATAATCAGCTGAGGGTATTAAAGGAGCTATCGTTGAATCTTGGTGACGAGGGTCAGGCGGCAGCGGCTTGATCTTGCGATCTGACGACCTCGATTCCGTCGGCGAACTTTACACCGAGGATGATTTTCGGCAACTGATTGTGACCGTTGAGACGACGCCAACTTTTCTCGGCAGCCTCAGCGAGCTTGAAGATCATAGCGAGCGCGGTCTTATTCGAGAGACATCCCTTCGAGCGCGCCGTGCGATGGCGGATTGTTGCGAACGAGCTTTCAATGACGTTGGTTGTGCGCAGATGTTTCCAGTGTTCGGCGGGGAAGTCGTAGAAGGCCAAGAGGGCATCGCGATCTTTGATCAAGCACTCGACGGCCTTCTCGTATTTGACGCCCCAGGTCTCGACGAAAGCGTCGAAAGCTGCAAGTGCATCCTTTTTAGTCTCGGCCATCCAGATCTCCTGCAGCGACCTCTTAGCTTTCGGTTGCTGGCTCTTCGGCAGCTTATTGAGGACGTTGGCGGTCTTGTGCACCCAGCAGCGCTGACCGCGGGTTGCCGGCCACACTTCCTCGATCGCTTGCCAGAAGCCAAGGGCGCCATCGGCGACCGCGAGCTCGGGCGGCATCGCAAGTCCACGCCGCTTCAGGTCGAGGAGCAACTCCCTCCAGGATTGCGCGCTTTCGCGCGCGCCGTCGATGAGACCGACGAGTTCCTTCTTGCCCTCGGGGGTGGCGCCGATGATGACCAGCAAACACTGCGCGGCATCCTCAAGCCTGGCCTGCACGTGGATGCCGTCGACCCAGAGGTAGACGTAGCGCTTGGCTGAGAGATCGCGTTTGCTCCAGCGCGCGTGCTCCTCGGACCAGGCGTCCTTGAGCCGCGCGACGGTCGAAGCCGAGAGCCCGCCGGCGTCCTTACCGAACAGCGCGACCAGAGCCTCCTCGAAGTCGCCAGTGGAAACACCCTTGAGGTAGAGGATCGGGATCAGCACTTCGAGGCTTTTCGACCGGCGCGCGTAAGGCGGCAGAACCGCCGATGAAAAGCGGATGCGCTCGGAGCCCTCGCCGACGCGGTCGCGCACCCGCGGACAGCGCACCGCGACTGCACCGATGCCGGTCATAATCTCGCGCTCGGGCAGATGACCGTGGCGCACCAGTCGCGCCCGACCGTCGTCGGTCAGCTTGTCGGCATGTCCACTAAGCAAGGCCGCAACTTCGGCCTCGACGGCCTGCGTCAGCAACGCTCGCGCACCACTGCGCAATACCTCGGTCAGCGGGTCGGCAAGTGTTCCTGGCTGTGAGAGTGGGAAAACATTAGTCTTGGTCACGGCGTATCACTCCTTCGGTGGAGAAGTGGAGGCGTCAAGCACCCCCACGATACGCCGCCTTATCCCTTCATGCCGTCACCAACTTTCGCGAATAGCTCGGTGTGCCAGCCCAGCATGCTCACCGATGGCATCAGAACCTCGTCCGTCCACTTGCTGATGACGCGCATGCGCTGGCGTAGGTAAAAATCGGCGGGACGCAGCGGCACCAGAGGAAAGACGTCCTCAAGGTATTCGTTGATGACTGTGGACTCCACGATCACCATGCCGTCATGGACCAGGATGGGTACCTGGCCGCTAGGATTGAGGGCGATGAACCAATCTTCGTGCTGTTCAAACTTCAGGATATCGACGTAGCGGCTGGTGAACGTGATTCCCTTTTCGTAGAGGGCGATCATGTTCTTCATTGAGTTGGCGTAGGGTTCGTAATGGTAGAGTTCAAGCACGGTTACGTCCCTCCGCTAATCGATTGATGCGACATCGTGCGCTCTCTAGTAGTCTTCCAGATAGATATGGCCGCCTGCATTTGTTGCAGGGTAGCCGCCTCAGGCGGTATTTGCGAGGGCGGGCCAGTGATGCTGCGGTCTCGCCGCGCCGGGCCGATGCCAATCCTTCGTCAACCCACTGTCCACCCACAACCGCTGATGACTTGCGCAGCATTTCAATGGCCTTGCTCCGAGGTCGAACGTGTCCCGCTATCGGAATGGGCGCGTAAAGTGGTACGATGACACTTCGCTCGAGCGCTGAGCTGACGATAGTCTGTTAGCCTTTTCCGGTTGACGCGGTGCGGTCCGGTATCTCGGAAAGAAAATCGCTGTCAGGGAGGACGTAGGCCATGGGATCCGCGCGGCTGATGTACTTGCTAGTTGTTGCGACCGCGGTCGCAGTTAGTTCGGGTAGCGCGCTAGAAAACGTTCGTCAGGTTCCTGCGCGCGCCCTACCAGTGCCGGAGACCGCAAGTCCCGCCCTCCAAGCGGTGATCGGCGCGCCGCTGCCGCCGTTCTGGAACAAGCATCCCAAGTCGGCCCAAGAATGGAAGGAGTTCGTACAGCAACGCGCTGATGTAACGCTGAAAACGCTCCCGACTCTGCGCGAGAAAATGGGCGTCAAGGCCGAGCCGACCATAATCGGCGGGGTGAAAGCGTTCATCGTCACACCGAGCGACGTGGCGGAAGCGAACCGCAATCGGGTTCTAATCCACGTGCACGGCGGCGCTTATGTGTTGGGTCCCGGCGAGGCCGGTACGTCAGAAGCGATCATGATGGCCGGTCGTGCCCGCATAAAGGTGATCTCCGTCGACTATCGCATGCCGCCCGACTTCCCTTATCCCGCAGCGATGGATGACGCCGTGGCTGTTTTTAAGGAAGTTGTGAAGACTACAGACCCCAAGAAGGTCGGAATCTTCGGTACATCGACGGGCGGTGGCATGACGCTGGCTATGGTGTTGCGCGCCAAAAAGGAAGGCCTGCCACTTCCGGGTGCCATCGCACCGGGCACGCCGTGGTCCGACATGACCAAGACCGGAGACACCTACTTCACGAACGAAATGGTCGACAATGTCCTTGTCAGCAACGATGGCTGGCTTGGTGACGCCGCCAATCTTTACGCTAACGGACACGATCTCAGGGACCCGATGCTGTCGCCGATCTACGGCGACCTGCAAGGGTTTCCGCCGACGATCCTGACATCGGGAACGCGCGATCTCTTTCTGAGCAATACCGTGCGGGTGCATCGCAAGCTGCGTGCGTCGGGCGTCGTGGCCGATCTGATAGTGTTTGAAGGACTGTCACATGCTCAATATTTGTTCGCCCCGGATTCTCCGGAGAGCAAGGAACACTTCGCCGAAGTAGGCGCGTTCTTCGATGAGTATCTCGAAAAATAGCTCATAAGGTCCCGGGCGTCACTTCCAATCATGACCCGAATGCGAAGTGCCGCAATGTCCACTTTGAGTTGGCTATCGGGTTATGAGCGGACCTAATAACGGACATCGCGAAACGGACGTTAATGACCGGCGGATTCAACCGATCAGCGCAACACCTTCTAATCTTACGAGGTGAGGAGGTGTGCCATGGTGACATCACGAATTTGGTTTACGGCAGCGCAGAAGGCCGAGCTGTGGGAGCGATGGAAGAACGGGCAAAGTGCTGCGGCCATCTCGCGGGCGCTGGAAAGGAAGAACAAGACTGGCGTTGAGCGGATCGTGGTACTCCATGGAGGGATTGTGCCGGCGCCGCGCCGGAGAGCCTTGGCAGCACTAAGGCTTGAGGAACGCGAAGAGATTTCCCGTGGCATAGCGCTGGGCCGGTCGATCCGGCAGATCGCTCAGGGCCTCGGACGGGCGCCATCGACAGTAAGCCGGGAGATCAGGCGCAACGGCGGCAGTCAGGCCTATCGTGCAAACCAGGCTGATCGGCGAGCCTGGGAGCAAGCGTTGCGCCCCAAGCCTTGTCGTTTGGCGCTGTACAGGGAGCTACGATGGCGCGTGGCGCAGAAGCTCGCGCTGCAATGGTCGCCGCAGCAGATCTCCGGCTGGCTGAAGCAGGAGTTCCCAACCCACCAAGACATGCAGATATCTCACGAAGCGATCTATCGCAGCCTCTTCATCCAGACCCGCGGCGTGCTGAAGAAGGAGCTGACGGCGCAGTTGCGTACCGCGCGGCGGATGCGTCGCCCCAAGAGCCACAACGCGAAGAGTGGACAGGGGCATATCCTCGATATGGTCTCTATCCGCGAGCGGCCCGCCGAGATTGAGGATCGGGGACTATCAGAATTTCTGTGTGAGGCCGGTTATCCGTCATGAGTTCACGAATCGCTCGGTGAACATGACGGCGAATTGCGTTTTCGCCTCGGCCCACTCGCGCGGCGGTCGTTTCCATTCCGCAGTGGCGCGGTTCAAGACCAAATATAACAGCTTCGTCGCGGCGTCGTCAGAGGGAAAATGTCCTCTGGTTCTGACGGCGCGGCGCAGTTTGGAATTTAGCGCCTCGATGGCATTCGTGGTGTAGATGATTCGCCGCACGCCTTCGGGGAAAGCGAAGAAAGGAATCACGAGCTCCCAGTTGCGGCGCCAGCTCTGCGCGATTGCCGGATATTTTGCGCCCCACGGACTTTGCGCAAAGGCGTCGAGGGCAGCCTGGCCAGCAGCAGCATCGGCCGCGCGATAAACAGTCCGCAGCGCCTGCGCCAGGCTCTTGCGATCCTTCCAGGAGGCAAAATCCATGGAATGGCGGATCAGATGGACGATGCAGGTTTGCACGATTGTCTGTGGGAAGACGGCATTAATGGCTTCGGGAAAACCCTTCAAGCCGTCGACGACGGCGATGAGAATGTCCTGGACCCCGCGGGTCTTTAACTCGTTTACGACGCGCAGCCAGAATTTGGCGCCCTCGGTCTGTTCGATCCAGATGCCAAGAATCTCCTTGGTGCCGTCCGGCAGAACACCCAACGCGATGTAGATCGCCTTATTGCGCACGAAGCCTTCGTCGCGGACCTTGACCCGAATGGCATCGAAGAACACCAGCGGGTAGCAGATATCGAGGGGCCGGTTCTGCCATTCTGCAACCTCGTCCAGCACCGCGTCGGTGATCGCCGAAACCAGGTCCGGCGAAACCTCGATGCCGTAGAGTTCCTCAAGATGGCCACGGATCTCGCGGACCGTCATCCCGCGCGCATACATCGAGATGATCTTGTCATCGAAATCCGGAAACCGGCGCTGGTATTTAGCGATCAGCTTGGGGTCAAACGTCCCGGCCCGATCCCGCGGCACCGAAAGCGTCATCTTCGAGGTGCCGGTCAGAACAGACTTCTTCGAATAGCCGTTGCGGTGAATTGACTTGCCCCCAACGCTGTCAGCGTCAAGATGCTCCTCAAGCTCGGTGTTCAAGATCCGCTCGGAGAGCGCCTTCTTCAGCTCGTCAACCAATCCGTCCTTATTGAATACATCCTTTGGATCGCGGCCGGCCAGAAGCTGGTCCAGTAGGTCTTTCTCGATAGCCATGTGATGCTCCTTCGATTCTCATCATCATGACCTCACACAAGATTCCTGACAGTCCCGAGGATCGCGCCGTGCCGGGGCATTGGGAAGGAGACCTTCTTACCGGAGCGAACGACACGCACATCGCCACCCTCGTCGAGCGCAATACCCGCTTCACGATGCTCGTCAAGATTCCCCGCAAGGACACGACGACTGTTGTTGCTGCGCTTGCCAAGCACATCGGCAAGCTGCCTGAGGAGCTGCGACGCTCCCTGACCTGGGATCAAGGCAAAGAGATGCATGCCCACAAGCGCTTCACGGTTGCCACCAACGTCCAGGTCTACTTCTGTGATCCGCGCAGTCCCTGGCAGCGCGGCTCAAACGAGAACACCAACGGCCTGCTGCGTCAGTACTTCCCGAGAGGAATTGACTTCTCGCGCATCTCTCAGAGTTATCTGAACGCGATTGCTCTGCGGCTCAATCAACGTCCGCGAAAGACCTTGGGCTTCCAAACGCCAGCCGATAAACTACAAGCGGTGTTGCACTGACCGGTTGAACGCAGAACCCCACTTCGGACATTCCGCTGTTTTCACGGTCGATCGGGGCTGCGCTGCCACGCCGCGATTGTAGTCCCAGCAAGCGCCGGCATTTTACCAGTGCGGCGGCGATGAAGGGTCGTTCTTTGCACTGCCGCCGCTTCTAGCGCTGTTCAATTCACCGTAGCTCAGAAGCGCTGAGACAGGCCCGCATAAACCTGGACCACCGGCGTTGCACTAGTGAGGCCAAAATTTGCGCCGACGTCGATTTGTACGTTTGGGAGGAAAACCCACGCTACCGCAGTGTCAAAGCTCATCAGCGTGGCCTTCGCAGTAGGGTCAGCCCTGTAGTCTGACCATAATTCGACGTAAGCCGTGACATTCTTGATCACCTCTCGGCTCAGATTCTACATCGAAGACGTAGTTCCCATGGTAGCCCTTGTCGAGGCTATCCTTGAGGACATCAATCTCGGGCACCAACAAAAGCATAAAGCTGTTGGGCAAGCTGAACGCTACCGGCCCAATCAGGCCGCCTTCGACCGCGCCATCGCCGATGCCGATCGGCGCCGATGGGGCTTTTACATACGGTATTATCGCCGCGGCGGTGTCGCCACCATCGTTGCCCCGCAGATTTACTTTCGAGCGCAAATAGGTGTCGCCGATGCCCCAAAGCGAGGTCGATGGTCCGCCGGCTGCAGTGTAGGTGCGTTCGCCGACCAACGGCACATTGACCTCAACATCGGCATTGTTGGTCACCCCGACCTTGAAGGTTGGGTTCGGCACGAACAGAGAGTCCGTACGCGTCGTTCCACTGACTTGATGGGTAAAGTTGACCAGATCGGTTTCATATTGGAAGTGGCCGGCGTCAACCGTATACGGCACGTTTGACTTGGTGGGCCGATCAGTGCTGAAGCTGCGCATCTGGTCTTCCGGGACCGGATTCAAAAGCCAATATTGATCCTTGTCAGGTTTCGCTTTGCTCGCGCTTGTCTTCCGAGCCTTTTTGGCGACCGGTTTGTCATTGACGGCCGGTTGGTCAGCAGGCTCGGCGAGCACGGCTCCCGACATGCCGCCGACGAGGCATAAAACAATCGCCGACACTATGAACAAAATAAACCGCATGCTGTCCCTCATCGGGCCGGACAGACACGCGGCGCTGCCGTTCACCTGGAGGTCAGCAAAGGCAAGGATCGACATGGCCGCGGGAACTCGGCTCCAAGACAGCCGCCTTGCCGCCGCCTTGCCACGACGTCCTCCTTGGCCACAACGAAGCGGCGGGACCCTCCACCGCGACCTGCTATGAGCCGTCGTCGCCAAGGTAGCTAAAAAGTAGCTTTTGCATAGCTATATAATAGCCTTGTTCAAAGTCTTTGGTGACTGAGTGGCTCGCAGGGGAATTTGTGTTTCTGGACATCCATTTCCAAAATTGGATGCCCGTAAATCAAAACGATAGACTATAAGCCACGCCGTTTATCTGTTAAATGGCTACTTTCCTCTACCGCTGCCCAAAAACCGGCCAGAAAGTTCAAGGCTTTTCCGCCGACGATCCGAATGAGGATGACGGGGAATTTGAAGCCATTCCCTGCATCGCTTGCACAGGGCTGCATTGGGTCGATCCAAAAACTGGCAGAGTTTTAGGAAGCGATGAGAAATAGGCAGAAGCGAGCACGGCAAACTTAGCGATGTCTGTTTATGGCCGATTTTGTTGAAGAAGTCGGTGAGTAATTTGAGATTAATCCGCCTGGCCATTCGAAGGCCTTCGATTGCGAGCCGCTGAAGCTCTCAGGCTGGATGAGGGCTTGGCATCGGTATCAGCTTCGCCAGCTTTCGGAGGTTTTGGGCGGTTGCGGCGAGTAGGAACTCATCGCGCGCACCATTTGGTCCTCTTAGAGCCGATCCGGAAACTTCTTGAGTTGAATGAATCGGATGTGATTCCTTATTGGGCGCTTGATTCTTTTGGGAGCGCCCGATGTGGAAGCCTGAACACCGCCGTTCTGCGGATCGCAACGGCCTTCGTTATCCGAGTGATCTGACCGATACCGAATGGGGGATTGTCGAGCCGATGATTCCGCCTGCGAGACATGGCGGGCGGCGACGGTCGGTGAATGTGCGCGAGGTGCTGAACGGGATTTTCTACATCTTGTGGACCGGTTGCCAATGGAAGGCCTTGCCCAAGGACCTGCCGCCCAAGAGCACGGTGTATGACTATCTCGAGCTCTGGAACTGGGACGGCACGTTGGAGCGCATTCATCACGAACTGTACGTCGCGGTGCGCGAGCAGGAGGGCCGAGAGCCGAGCCCGACCGCAGCCATCATCGACTCGCAGACCGCGAAGGGGGCGCAAAAAGGGGGGCTTTGCTCGATCCTTCGGGCTACGACGCGGGCAAGAAGATCAAAGGTCGAAAGCGGCACATCCTGGTCGACACACTGGGCCTCTTGTTGAACGTCATCGTTCATCCCGCTGATGTTCAGGACCGTGATGGGGCTTTCCACTTGCTGCGTCGAGCGCGACGACTGTTCCCGTTCATCGAACGCATCTTTGCTGATGGCGGATACGCGGGACGCAAGATGGCGTTGACCGTGCGGCGTACCGGTGCCTGGAGTTTGCAAATCGTCAAGCGATCGGACATTGCCGGTTTCGAGGTGCTGCCCAAACGGTGGATTGTCGAAAGGACGTTTGCCTGGATCAGTCGCAATCGCCGCCTGGCCCGCGACTTTGAGCGCTACACCACAACCGTCGCTGCATTCATTCGCCTCGCCATGATCCGCATCATGCTCAGGCGACTTGCTGCAAACCCCTCGCCATGAATCCAAACTTCCCGGATGGGCTCTTAGTCTGAGCCGATCGAGTTTGAGAATGCGTTTGAGATGGGCGAACAGCATTTCAACTTTCTTGCGCAGTCGTCGTGCGGTGCGGCCTTCCCCCGAGCTTGCGATCTGGCGTGCCATGTCGCGGGCGCCTTCATAGATCGATCGCGGCACGTACCGGGCCGGCTCCTTTGGACAGCATCGGGGCTTTAGGCGGCCTCGCCTGTCGGTGGCTACAAGCGGCTGGTGAATATTGCTATGATCTCACCTCGCCTTTCCAAATAGATCGGTCGGGTACCGCCGATGCACGGGATTGCCGATTGGCTCGAAAAGCTCGGTTTGTCCGAGTACGCGCAGCGTTTTGCTGACAACGCGATTGATCTAAACGTCCTCCCTGATCTGACTGACCAAGACCTTGAGAAGATCGGCGTCTTACTTGGCCACCGCCGCAAGATTCTAAAGGCCATTGCCGCGCTCAATAGCGGCCGTGCTGCCCAGAACGGGTCGGCTGAGGCGCCAAAGCCGTCTGCCGCTCCACCAATCCCCGCGCCGCCGATCGACGCTGCTGGGCCGATTGGTGAGCGTCGCTATCTCACGGTGATGTTCTGCGATCTGGTCGGCTCGACTGCGATTTCCTCGCAGCTCGATGCCGAGGAATGGCGCGACCTCGTCGGCGCCTATCTCGATGCCGCTTCGGCTGCAGTTACCGAGATGGGCGGCCATGTCGCCAAGAAGCTCGGCGACGGGCTTATCTCGCTGTTCGGCTATCCGCTGGCGCACGAGAACGACGCCGAACGCGCAGCGAGCGCGGCGCTCGTCAATCCAGCGCGCACTTGCCGATCTCAACCGCAAAAACGAGGAACGCGGCAAGCCCGAGCTTGACGCCCGCATCGGCCTTGAAACTGGCCCGGCGGTGGTCGATGCCGCAGGCGAGATCTACGGCGACGTCGCCAACGTGGCGGCGCGGGTGCAGTCGCGGCCGAGCCGGGCGCGGTGCTGGTCACGGCGCGTGTGCAGCGGCAAGTCGCCGGATCTGTTTGTGGCGGAAGATCGAGGCGTGCACACGCTCAAAGGCGTCCCAGAGCCAATGGCGCTGTTCCAGCTCGTTCGCGCGAGCGGCGGCGGCCGCCGCACCGGCCAGCGCCAGCTCACCTCGCTCGTCGGCCGCGACGACGAAATGATGATGATCATGCGGCGCTGGGAGCGGGCGCGCGCAGGGCGACGGGCAATTGATGCTGATCGTCGGCGAGCCGGGCTTGGGCAAGTCGCGACTGATCGGCGAATTGCGCACGCGCCTCTCTGACATGCCGCATACCTGGATCGAGTGGACCTGCTCGCAGCTTCTGCAGAACACGCCGCTGCATCCGATAGCCGAATGGGGTCGTCAGCGTTTCGGCGGCGCCGACGTTCCGTCGGAGCGGCGCCTTGCGGAGTTGGAAAGCTCCCTGGCGCAGCTGAAGCTCGATCCGGCAGAGAGCGCGCTGTTCGCGCCACTTCTCGATATTCCGCTGCCGTCCGGGCGCGCCCCGGCGCTCGCGGCGGAGGAATTCCGGCGTCGGCAATTGGCCGCGCTGACCAACTGGGTGATGGCTGGTGCCAAGGTGCAGCCGGTGGTGCTGGTGTTCGAGGACCTCCAGTGGGCCGATCCGACGACCCTTGATGTCCTTCGCGCCTTAGCTGAACGGGGCGCGCTGGTGCCGTTATTGGTATTGGCAACGGCGCGGCCGGAATTTCGCGCACCCTGGAGCATGCGCTCGCACCACGGCACTATATCGCTTGCCCCGCTCGATCGGTCCCAGGTACGGGACATGGTCGCAGAACTTTCCGCACGTCACGCGCTGCCGCGAGATGTGGTCGACGACGTTGCGGCCCGCACCGGGGGTGTGCCGCTCTTTATCGAAGAAGTAACTCGGCTGTTGTTGGAACGTGGCGATCAAGGCGGCATGCAGGCTATTCCGCCGACCCTGCAACAGTCGTTGATGGCGCGTTTGGATCGGTTAGGCCCGGCGCGCGAAATGGCACAAATCGGCTCGGTGATAGGTCGAGGCTTCTCCTACGCTCTTCTACGGGCGGTCACTGGTATGGACGACGCTGCGCTTCAAGTGGAACTGGAACGACTTGCGGACGCCGACATCCTGTTGGTGCAGGGATCGCCGCCGGAGGCGGATTATCGGTTTAAACACGCGCTCATTCAGGACGCAGCTTACGAGAATCTGCTCAAGAGCCGCCGCCAGACCCTGCACCGGCGCGCAGCGGAGACTTTGCGCGATAATTTCACTGCGATCGCCGCCACTGAGCCGGAACTACTGGCGCACCAATTCACCCAGGCGGGCATGACTGAGGCCGCAATCGACTGGTGGGGTAAGGCCGGCGATCAGGCTCTGCGCCGTTCCGCTTTCCAGGAAGCGATCGCACACCTCGGCAAGGCGATCGAGATGGCGGACAAGGATGCGGAATCCCCGCAGCGATCAACTCAATCCGCGCCGACTTCGCTGGATCGTCGCCTAAGACTTCAAACGAGCTACGGCCACGCGATTGCCATGTTCCGGGGTTTTACGTCAGATGAGACCAAAGCCGCATTCACAAAAGCGCAGCAGCTGTTAGCCGGAATCGATGATCCCAGCGAAAGATATCGCACTTATTCGGGGCTTTGGCTCACGACATTCTCGCACGGCGATGTAGCGTCAGCTCGCGAGATCGCAGAGACTTTTTGGCGCGACGCGGAGAACGCCTCTCGGATAACGGAAACAGCATTTGCCCTGGCGGTGCTTGGCGCTACCTGCTTTATGCAAGGGGATTTTGGAAAGGCGCTTACACATCTGCAAGATGCCATCCAAATTTACGATCCGCAACGTGACCGCGAGGCAAAGTTTCTCTTTGATATCTGGCGCTTTTGCGCGCAATACCTTGCTATAGCACACTGGCTCCTTGGCGAGGTCGAGGAAGGCGCGCGAAGTTATCGGGGATGCGCGACGGCGTGCTATTGAGTCTGCGCATGCTCCAGCCCTGGCCATGCAATATGTTGTCGAGGCTATACTCGAAACGCTGCGCGGTGATGCGAAGGCGGCGCAGAGAGCAGCAGAACTCTGCATCGAAGTTAGCCGAGCGCATGGACTTGCAGTATTTCTTTCCGATGGAATTGGCTATCTCGGATGGGCCCGCGTGGAGCTCGAAGATCGAAAAGCCGGAATTGCCCAGCTCAATGAGTGCATCTCAACGCACATTGAACAGGGGAACAGAGTATATATTCCATTTTTCCAAGGTCTTCTTGCCGAGATTGAAGGACGAGAAGGGGGCTCAGAGGCGGGTCTTAAACGAATCGATGAGGCGATAGCGCTCACGAGCGAGATGGGCACCCGTTGGTGCGAGGCTTTCTTGCTCCACATCCGCGGCAAGATTTTGTTGAATTTCAATCCGGCAAGTACGGAGGCAGCAGAGAGTGCCTTCTCGGCGGCTATCGCCGTCGCACGACAGCAAAAGGCTCGAGGTTTCGAGCTGCGCGCGGCGCTGTCGCTGGCAAGGCTTTATCAATCGAGCGGCCGCGCCGCAGACGCGCACGCCGTGCTTGCGCCCGCGCTCGAAGGCTTTTCGCCCACCCCAGAGTTTCCGGAAATCGCTGCGGCTCAAACGCTGCTCGCCGCGCTGAAGTAGCTGGAAAGGCAAGGCGACGACTTCCGTTCCTGGCCCGAAACGTCATTTGTTGCGAGACAGCAATACGTCCGGAGTTGGGGGCGAAACGGACATCGCGCAGACATCATCAATCGGTCGAAGATGACCCATCTCTGCCGTCGGCGGGGCAAATTTGCTGTGATGCAGAATGCTGCCTCATTCAACGTTGTGATAGGGTGTGGTCCTTGAATGAGGGAGACCCATGAGGCGGCGCGATTTCATCACGCTTCTCGGAAACGTGGCAGCCGCGTTACCGCTTGCTGCGCACGCTCAGGAGGCCGACCGGATGCGTCGCGTCGGCGTGCTCGTGAATCGGGTCGCAGACGATCCCGAAGAGCAGGCTCGCCTCGTGGCGTTCCGGCAGCGGCTGCAAGAGTTGGGCTGGACCGAGGGCCGCAACGTGCGGATCGACTACCGTTGGGCTGCGGCCGATGCCGACCGCTCTCGCACATACGCGGCGGAATTGGTCGCGCTCGCGCCGGACGTCATCCTGGCCGCTAGCAGCCAGAACGTGGCAGCGTTGCAACAAACAGCCACTACCGTGCCGATTGTGTTCGCGAATATCGTCGACCCGGTCGGGGCTGGCTTCGTCGCGAGGTTGGCGCGCCCAGGCGGCAACACCACGGGATTTACGCTGTTTGAATACAGCCTAAGCGGAAAATGGCTCGAACTGCTAAAAGAGATTGGGCCCAACCTCACGCAAATTGCCATCCTTCGCGATCCCGCAACAGCCGCCGGGATCGGTCAGTTCGCCGTGATCCAGGCCATGGCATTCGGGGTGGAGTTGAGCCCGATCGGCGTGCGTGACGGCGGCGAGATCGAGCGCGCTGTCGCTGCATTCGCGCGCGAGCCGAATGGCGGCCTGATTGTGACCGCGAGTTCGGCGGCGTCCCTCCATCACGAACTAATCACCATGCTTGCAGCTCGGCACCGGTTACCTGCGGTCTATCCTTTCCGCTCCTTTGTCACCAGCGGCGGCTTGATCTCCTACGGGCCTGATTCGACCGATCAATTTCGACGAGCGGCGACCTATGTCGATCGCATCCTCAAGGGCGAGAAGGCATCCGACCTGCCGGTGCAGGCACCGACCAAGTACGAATTGGCGATCAATCTCAAGACCGCGAAGGCGCTTGGTCTCACCATGCCGCCGTCGCTGCTTGCACGAGCCGATCAGGTGATCGAATAGAGAGGTTGTTTGCTGCGGTGCATAAGTCCGGAATTGGCGCGAAACCGAAGTGCCGCAACGTCTACTTTTAGTCGGCTAACAAAAAAGCGGACATGACTCGGGACATCGCCAAAGGACCGAATTTGACCCAACAGAGACATCCGCGGGCCACTCAACTGGCACTGCCCGCAGCGACTACCGCGTGCTAGTCTAGGTTCGCGCAATGCCCTGTCCTGAGCCTTGGGGGAGGTAATGAGACGGCGCGAATTTATTGCGCTTCTTGGGAGCACAGCCCCGATATGGCCGCTCAAAGCGGAAGCGCAACAGCAGCCTCGGACAATCGCGATCATCGGGTATACGGTGGCGGACTACGGTCCATGGGCGGCCACCCTTGTCGAGCGGTTGAATCAACTTGGCTGGATAGACGGTCGCACTGTTCAAATCGAATATCGCTGGTCCGAAGGACGTCCAGAGCGCGTAGCCGAGATCGCTTCCGAGTTAGTCCGCCAGAGGGTTGATTTAATTGTCACGTATGGAAGCGCCGCCGCCATATTAAAGCAGGCGACCGCTTCAATCCCCATTGTTTTTGCACCCGCGACTGATCCCATTGGAATCGGACTGGTCGCCAGCCTTTCGCGTCCAGGCGGCAACGTCACGGGAATGTCTGACCAGCAAGCCGACGTCGCCAGCAAGCGGCTCGCACTTTTGCGCGAAATTGTTTCAGGTCTTGGCACCTTGGCAATTCTGTATGATGCCACCTATGCCGCAAGCGCGCGCGAAGCTGACAATGTTGAGACTTGTGCTCGCCAACTTGGACTCGCGGTCATGCCAGTCGGCGTGCAGAGCGCTGACGATATCGCGCCTGCTTTTGGTGCTTTCAAAGGCCGGATTAGTGCAGTTTATTGCGTAGAGAACGCGCTGATTGACCGTAATCGCACCAGCATCATCGCCCTCGCCCTCGACGCCAAGCTGCCGGTGGCGAGCGGATCAAGCAAATTTGCCGAAGCTGGCGCCCTCGTGTCCTACGGGCCAAACTTCCCGAATATGTTCCGGCGCGCCGCCGAGATCGTTGACAAAATTTTGCGTGGGACAAAACCGGGCGACATCCCGGTGGAGCAGCCAACCAAATTCGATTTGGTCATCAACGTCAAAACTGCCAATGCTCTTGGCATTACTGTTCCACATAACCTGCTTGTGCTCGCCGACGCGGTGATCGAGTGAGACGGCGCGAGTTCATCACATTGGTAAGTGGCGCGGCCGTGGCTTGGCCGCGCGCAGCGCGAGCGCAGGAGGCGGGGCGGACCTATCGCGTTGGCGGCTTGTCGGTCACTCCGCGCAATTCGCAGGGTGCTGCCGCGATGTTCGATGAACTCAAGCGGCTTGGCTTTATCGAGGGCCAGAATCTCATAATCGATTGGCGCCAATATGGACCGGGAATTGAGCTGATTCCGGAATTGGCGTCGGAGCTTGTCAAAACCCGTGTCGACGTAATGGTAGTCATCGGGGACGTTGCAATTCGCGCGGCACAACGGGCGACGACAACGATCCCGATCCTCGGAACTACCGACGACATGGTGGGGTCGGGATTGGTGAACTCGCTGGCACGGCCCGGGGCCAATACAACAGGTACGAGCATCCTAGCGGCCGACCTTGACGGCAAGCGGCAGGAAATCCTGATCGAGGCAGTGCCCGGACTTCGCCGGATTGCGGCCATTGCCGATTCCAACAGAACCGCGGCACCGCGGCTTCAGGTACTGCAAGACGCCGCGCGCGCGCGCAGCATCGAGCTTTCGATTCACCAGATCGCCAGACCCGATGAGATCCCGGCAGCCATCGACGCGGCGAAGGCGTCGGGCCCCGCAGCGTTAAACGTCTTGTCGTCACCAGTGCTCTACAGCAATCGCCAGATTATTATGCAACGCGTCGCGGCGCTGCGCCTGCCTGCCATCTATCAATTTCCGGAAATAGCGGAGGAAGGCGGTTTTGTCGGCTACGGTCCGCGTGTTGTCCAAGTGTTTCGGGAGCTAATGGCCGACCAGCTCGTCAAGCTCTTGCGCGGCGCCAAACCTGCCGATCTGCCGATCGAGCAACCGACCAAGTTCGAGCTAGTGATCAACCTCAAGACCGCGAAGGCGCTCGGGCTCGCAATGCCAGAATCGTTCCTGATCCGTGCCGACAAGGTGGTTGAGTGAAGTGCTGACTTCCGCTGATGGCCCACAGCGACAGATATCGCGCTGCAACCGAATGTCGGCTTCTGGGCGAAGAGCGGAAGTGGCTGGGTTTGCTCGAAACGGCGTGACTGAATAGTCGCTCATATTTTTTCCCGCAAATCAAACCGCGACTGGAGCGGCACGGTGAGGATTTCAGATCAGGCATAACGCTTCGATACTTTAGTGCTAAGCAATCCTTGTAGCTTCGACCAACGCCGCCGGCCTGAGACGCTGCGCACCGATGGCGACGGTTCTTCTGGCCCACCAGGACGACAAGTCGCTAGCCGCGTGTGATGCCTATAAAGCAAATTACGCTGCAGCATGGCGTAATGCTGCGTCATAAGCGGGATGACCACCGCCGGATATTCCGATCCTTGGCTCTTGTGAATGGTTGCGGCATACGCCGGCACGAGGGTGTCGAGTTCGCCGAAGCTGTAGGTGACCGAACGGCCGTCGAAACTTGCGGTCAGTTCACCTTCCTCAAACTCAACGTCCGTCGATCCTGAGCGGCGTCATCTCAGTGCTTTTTGGCGTTGCCATTGTGGCACAGCCAGGTGCGGGCGCACTCGCCCTCGTCTGGGTGATTGCCGCCTATGCCATCATCGCCGGTATTCTCTATATCGGCTTGGCACCGCGCTACATTCCACGTTGACGCTGTGCAGGGCATCATCTCACGACTTTTAGGTGTCGGCGCTTAGTATAGCCCACTGACGATCGCCGATTTGCCGACGCCGGGAACAAAACGCTGGGTCATGCGGCGCAAGGCAGAGGTGGTCGCCGCCGTCCGCGGCGGCCTGCTTTCGCTGGAGGAAGCCTGCAGTCGCTATTCACTCTCGGTCGACGAATTCCTCTCCTGGCAACGCTCGATTGAGCAGCACGGCCTTCCCGGCCTACGCTCCACTCACCTCCAGGAATATCGGCAGAAATGACCGCTGAGAGCGGAGCCGCTCTGTTGACCTCGCACGCCAGAAGCAACAACAACCAATCCCCATCCGCGGCTCAACAGAGCGCCGCTACAGGTTCAAACCTTCCAGAAATCCGTTGCGCGAGTTCAGCACAAGTACGCCGCTCAGACGCGGCCACGTCATTTGTTGCGAGACAGCAAAACGTCTGTAATCGGGGGCAAAGCGAACTCGTCGCTAACGGTCATTGGTATCCAGCCGCTCATGGCCGCGATGAGGGCATAGTCAAATTCCCGAAATGACTGCGCATCGTCACCTCCAGTGAGATGACAACCTCTACGCCACAGTCAGGCAAAGCGTTTTGACACGAGCAAGGCCATTTCGGACCTCGGCCGAGAAGTTGCCTGGCGATCTTGAGTTCCAGGCGCATCTGATCCTTGGACAACTGCGCGCGATGCCACCAGGCGCGGACGACCCGGATGGCGACGCATCATCAAGCTCCATCGCAATCTTTACGCGCATGCAGCCACCCGCACGTCTTAAGCAAGAGTACGGCGCCAAATTAGTGCGAGCATTGATTCAGAGCAGCACCTGAACATATCATCATAAATATACGCTCGTGCAGGGGGAGACAGCGGGTGATGATTCAAACCAGCTTCGCCGTCACATCGGAAGCCGAACTCAACGCCGCGATCGCCGCGATCAATGTCGGCGGCGCATCGTCCGCTGCCAATACCAGTTACACGATCACCATTACTTTCGACTTCATCCTGAACGCCGACATTGACGCGATCAATCTGGCGGCCGGAGACACGCTCACTATTCAGGGCAGCAATCCGGCGAACGACAGCTCCACAGCGCAAATCGATGGCGACACCACTTACCGCGGCTTTGTCGTCACTACCGGTTCCGTCAATCTGAACAATCTGTCCCTCACAGGCATGACCGCCCCCGGCGGCACACCAGGCAATCCTGCCGGGGGCGGCGCACTTTATGTTGGCGCGAATGCATCGGTCGCGACCAGTGCGGTCACGTTCAATGGGGATTCTGCAAGGGGCGGCACCGCGGCCGGTGGAGCCATCTTCGTCGCACAGGGCGGCGCTCTCGATGTCACGGGGGGATCGGTCTCCGGGAGCGGTCACGCAGCCGGAAACGGCATATTCATCCAGGGCAACGACAGCATCACGCTCGCCAACACCACAGTCACGGGGGTGATCGCCGACCAGTCCGGATCAAGCCTCGGTGCCGGCGCCGGTTCGGTTGTCATCCAGGGAGCGGTCACTCTCAGCGCGACCAATACCTACACCGGCGGAACGCAAATCGGCAATGCGCCAACCGCCGGTTCGCTTTCACTGTTGGCGCCGGGCGCGGCCGGAACCGGCCCGATCAGCTTGGTAAATCCTTCTGGTGAAACGCTGATCGTCGGCGCCGGCGACGTGCCGACGAACCTGATCGAAGGGTTCGTTCCGAACGCGGTGACCGGCTATGCGAACACCGACACCATCGATCTTGTTGGGATCGGATCGCCGCTCGGCTGCACGCTGTCTTCGACCAACCAACTCGCTGTCACCGCCGGCCAGGGATTGGTAACGCTCAATCTCGATCCTGCGCAGAATTATTCTGCCGATTCGTTTGTGCTGACCGCGGATTCCGGTACCGGGCCGGCAGCAGGCACGGCAGTCAGCGTCGTGCAAAGCACTTTTTTGGTCGCCAGCGAGACCGAGCTCAACACGGCGGTCGCCTCGATCGACGTTTCCGGCAAATGGGCCGCGCCCAGTGTTGCCTACACCATCGTGCTCACGGCGAGCTTTGCGCTTTCTAGTGATCTCAACGCCGTCAATCTCGAGTCCGGCGACACACTGACGATCGACGGCGGCAACAACACCATCGACGGTGCAGGTGCCTATCGCGGGTTCTTCGACTATGCCGGCGGTCTTACCCTGGAAAACCTGACGATCGAGAACGCGGTGGCGCGCGGCGGTGCCGGCGGATCGGGCGCCATCCCCGGCGGCGGCGGTGCCGGACTCGGCGGCGGCTTGTTTATCGCGAGCCAGGGAGCGGCGACCCTCAATAATGTGACCTTCCTGAATGATCAAGCGGTCGGCGGCGCGGCCGGCAGCGCCGCTGGTAATGGAGTTGGTGGCGGCGGCGGACTTGGCGGGGATGGTGGTGCTGGGGCGACCGGCACCGGTACCGGAAGTTACGATGGCGGCGGCGGCGGCATCGGCACCAACGCCGCTGGTGGGTCGGCAGTTGGTGGCTCCGGTGGCGTCGGCATCGTGGTCGGCGCCGCAGGAGGAATGAACGGCACCGGTAACCACCCTGCAGGCCTTTCAATTACCCATAAGTCGCTGACTCCAATAGAGATCCTGAAGGCGGAAATGTTGAATCGAATGAATCCCTTGTGATTCTGTGTCGAGCACCTGATTCGTTTGACGGGGTGCGAGATGTCGGTTCGGAACGATGGTTCGGCGCATTGGAGCGACCAAGAGGTCGATGAGGCGGCCTTCAAGGACGCCCGGCTTGGTCGCCGTTTTGCCGATCTGTTGAAGCAGCTGGGCGACGGAATGGGCGGCTCGATCCCCTTCGCGTGCCAAGATTGGGCGAATACCAAAGCGGCCTACAGGTTTTTCTCGAACGCGAAAGTGGAGGAAGGCGATATTCTGAGCGGGCATTTCGCCGCCACTCGCGCGAGGTATGACGCCTGCGACGGCCCCATTTTGCTGCTGCAGGACACGACGGAGTTCACCTACCAGCGACGTAACCCCCACGACGTCGGGTTCACCAAGAGCATCAACAGCGGACGCGACAAGGAGGGGCGTCTGCGCCACCACGCCGTTTGCGGAATTCTGATGCATTCCAGCCTGGCGGTCACCGTGGAGGGGCTTCCACTCGGTCTTTCGTCGGTGAAGTTCTGGAATCGCGATAAATTTAAAGGGACCGCCGCGCTCAAGCGCAAGATCAACCCGACCCGCGTCCCGATCGAAAAGAAGGAAAGCGTTCGGTGGCTTGAAAACCTCGGCCAATCCATCGGCCGCCTCGGACGGCCAGACAGATGTGTTCACGTCGGCGACCGCGAGAGCGATATTTACGAGCTCTACTGCCTCACCCAGGAATTAGGCACGCACTTCGTGGTTCGCACCTGCGTCGACCGCCTGGCTGGGGACGGAAGCCACACGGTCGCGGCCGAAATGAGTGACCTCGACGCCGCGGGCCAGCACATCATCGAAGTACGCGATGACGCCGGCGAGCTGGTCAAAGTCGCGTTAGACGTTCGGTTCAGGCGCATCAGGGTCTTGCCGCCGATCGGAAAGCAGAAGCGTTACCCTTCCTTGGACCTGACGGTGATTCACGCTGTCGAACCGGCCGTCCCCAAGGGACGAAAGCGCATTGAATGGAAGTTGCTCACCGATCTTCCAGTCTCAAGTTGCGCCGAGGCCGTCGAGAAAATCAGATGGTACGCGATGCGCTGGAAGATCGAGGTCTTCCACAAGATCCTAAAATCCGGCTGCCGAGCCGAGGATGCAAAACTGCGCACCGCCGAACGCCTGGCGAACCTGGTCTCAGTCTTCTGCATCATTAGCTGGCGCGTATTGTGGCTGACTATGCTCGCCCGAACCTCGCCTGACGCGCCGCCCACGGTGGCGCTGACCGACGCGGAGGTTGTCCTTCTTGACCGCTTGGTGGGCGACGTCGGCAATCGCAAAACCAAACCCGGCACATTGATATTCTATCTGACGAAACTCGCCCGACTTGGCGGATACCTCGCAAGGGCAGCTGACCCACCGCCGGGAAACACTGTCGTCTGGCGCGGACTCACTCGCCTGACCGACATCAGGCTCGGCGCCGACATCGCGGCGGACCAACATATGGGTAATTGAAAGCCTGCAGGCGGCAGCGGAGCCGCCGATGGTGGCGGTGGCGGCGCCTCGGGAACGATCGAGACGGGTGGCAGCGGTAGAGACCCTCATCCGACATTCGCCGCCGGCGCGGCTGGCAGCGGTGGAATTAATGGTGGGTTCGGCGGCGGCGCCAGCGCCGGCAAGGCCGCCGGTTTCGGTGGTGGCGGAGCGAACAGCGCCGGCGGCTGGGGCGGCGGCGGCGGCGAAGCGGCGGGTGGTTTTGGCGGCGGGTCAGGCCTCACCGGCGGGGCCGGCGGCGGTCTCGGTGCCGGCGGAGCGGTGTTTGTCCAGCAGGGGGGTTCACTCACAATTGCCGAGGGATCTCTGACCGGCGGGGCTGTTGCGGGCGGCCAAGGCAGCGGCAGTGGCACTTCCGGCGCCGCCTTCGGCAGCGGCATTTTTGCTCAGGGCAACGAGACGCTGACCTTCAATCCGACTGCCGGGCAGACTTTGAGCATCGGTGATGTCATCGCCGACAGTGCGAGCTCCGGCGACGCCGGCGCGACCGGCTTGATGATCGATGGCGCGGGGACGGTGATGCTGTCGGCCGCGAACACCTTCACGGGCGGCGCCGCGCTCGATGCCGGCACATTATCCTTGCAGGCGCCGGGCGCCGGCGGTGGTGGCGCCATCACCTTCGGTTATGGCGACACCGCGGAGCTGGTCATCGGCGCAGGTGACGTTCCCAACAATATCATCAGCGGATTTTTGCCCGGCGATGTCATCAACCTCCAGGGCATCGGCACCGCAACCAGCGCCATTCCCGGTGCGGGCAATGTGCTCACCATTTCCGGTGGCAGTTCGACGGTTCAACTACATCTCGATCCGGCGCAGAACGTGACCGGCGAGACCTTCTCGGTCGCCACCGACCACAGCGGCGGTACGCTGGTGACGGCGACAGACATCAACGGTGATTTCCCGCCGTTCATCTCCGGCACCGGGACCGTTGCCGGCGACGACCAAACACCGCTCTCGCCGCTTTCCGGGGTGACCGTGTCTGACCTCGTGGCGGGACAGACCATAACCGTCACGTTGACGCTATCTTCGCCGCTTAACGGCACGCTGTCGAACCTGTCCGGCGGAAGCTACGACGCGACACGCGGCATCTACACCGTGACCGGAACCACTGCCGCAGTAACGGCAGCGCTTGACGGGCTTACCTTTACGCCGGTGGAGCATCAGGTCGCGCCCGGCCAGACCGTATCGACCGTTTTCAATCTCTCGGCGACTGATGGTGTGATGACGTCGACTGCGGCCGCGACCACGGTCGACATCACGGCACTCGACGACCCGCCGTTGATCTCAGGCGTTGGCACCCTGGTTGAGGGTTACTGGAACGTCCCCCTCAACCCGTTCCCGACCGCAACGGTTACTGATCCGGACCTCGGTGCGACCGAGACTGTCACGTTTGCGGTGTCCGATCCGAGCCTGAGCAGTCTATCGCTTTCAATGTCGGGCATGACTTTGACGCAAACGGGCACCGGCACTTATTCGCTCTCGGCCGGCACCCCCACACAAGTTACCAGCGCGATTGACGCGCTTCAGCTCACGACCGGTCCATCTGCGACGCCAGGCTATACGATTAGCGATGTTACAATGTCGGTTTCAGACGGCATCGCGGCGCCGGTGACAGCGACCGCCGAGGTTCTTGCCGGCCTGCCGATCTTTTCGGGGGTGGCATCGAACCAGCCAGTCACCGATGGAAATTCGATCGGTCCATTCAGCTCAGTCGCGATCACAGATTTCGACCGGTCTTTCCATCCAAGACCTGACAATCACGCTTTTCGACTCGTCCAGCGACTATCTGCACCCAACCGACGCCAACGGCACACTTTCGGGCGCGGATCTGACCAAGACCGGCATTGGCACCTACACGCTGACGCCCGGTTCTACGGCGGCCGTCAGTTCAGAACTCGACGCCCTTGTATTTACTCCAACGGACAGCAATTCGATTGTAACGACATATTTCGATCTGGCCGCCTTTGACGGCGCGACAACCGCCGACAATCAGAATACCTCAGTCGTTGCCAACCCGCCTTGCTTCTGCCGCGGCAGCTTGATCCGCACCGTGCGTGGCGATATCGCGGTCGAGGATCTGATGATCGGCGACGAGGTCGTGACCGCTTCCGGCGAGGTGCGTCCTATCATTTGGATCGGGCGGAGAAGCTATCGCGGACGCTTCATCCTTGGCCGCGAGGATATTCTGCCGATCTGCATCAAAGCCGGTGCGCTTGAAGACAATGTGCCCAGTCGCGACCTCTGGATCTCGCCGCATCACGCAATGTTCCTCGCCGGCGTCCTGATCGAAGCGAAAGACCTCGTCAACGGGGTCTCGATCGTGCAGGCCGATCGAACCGGCGAGGTGGAATATTTTCACGTCGAGCTTGAGACGCACGATGTCATCTTCGCCGAAGGCGCTCTCTCCGAGACTTTTTTCGACGACGACAGCCGCGGAATGTTTCACAATGCGCCCGAATACCGCGTACTGTATCTGCCCAATATTGCGCGCCGCGGCTGCAGGACGGTTACGAGGTGGAAGCGTTGCGGCGGCGGATTGCGCTGCGTGCTGGCTTGGTGTCGGAGGAGACCTCGGCGTCAGCGGGCGAGCTGCGCGGCTTCATCGATCGGATCACGCCGCATGTCATCGAGGGCTGGGCGCAGAACGTCGACCATCCCGAGGCGCCGGTTTGTCTCGACATTTACGCCGGTGGTCGGATGATCGGCCAGGTTCTGGCCAATCGTTATTGCGCGGACCTCAAATGCGCCGTTGTGGGCACCGGTCATCACAGTTTTGCGTTTACGCCGCCCCATGGGCTTGCTTTTGCTCTCGATACGGTGGAAGTGCGGCGCTCGCTCGACGGCGCGGTATTGCTCGCTTCGGAGCACGCGAGAAAAATCGGCGCGTCAGCCGCAGCGTGGTGTCGCGGTCACCACTGAATGTCGCCTCCGGCACGAAGCGGTCTGCATACTCTGCTGCGCTCGACGCTAAACGCTGTCGGCACATTTGCGCTGGTGCCTCGCTCTCTCTTTCCGCGATGGAATAGAATGGCTGCGCTCTTTGGGTGTTCGCCATTTTCGGCAGCACGGGGCAGTCCACGATGGACCGGTTGCCGGGCCAGTGGCAACGATTGGTCTTACTTCGGGATCGGACCTGCCCGGACCGACGCGTCCGCATGAGGCATTTCAATTTATTCGGCGCGCCATGACAGAAGTTGGAGCTGAGCATTATCGCTCAATTGCCCGTCTTGACCTGCCGACTGGGGAGGAATCCGCACGTGCCAGCAACACCACACATCGAACGTCATTTTACCGGCTCCGAGTTGGTCAGAGATGTCGTAATCGGCATGGCCGATGGGCTGACGGTACCCTTTGCGTTGGCGGCCGGCCTCACTGCAGCAGTTACCTCAAGCCACGTCATTGTGACGGCCGGCCTGGCGGAAGTAGCGGCAGGAGCAATCGCCATGGGGCTCGGCGGATATCTCGCCGCCCGATCCGATCAGGAACACTATGCATCCGAGGAACGGCGCGAGCACGACGAGACGGAAAACCTTCGCGAGATTGAGCTAGCAGAAACTGCTGATATTTTTCGTAGTTATGGGCTAGAGGGCGCGGCTTTGGAGCAGGTAACTCGCGCTATAGCGTCAGACCAAAAGCGTTGGGTTGATTTCATGATGCGGTTCGAATTGGGCCTAGAGCGTCCTGATCCGCGCCGCGCTCCGATAAGTGCATTTACAATCGCGATCTCCTATGTGGTCGGCGGTTTGATCCCGCTCATGCCGTATATCCTTGGTCTGCAATTGCGACAGGCTCTTATCTTCTCAATCGTCCTGACTGGAATAGCGCTCGCTATCTTCGGCGCTGTGAAGGGCAGGCTCACCGGAATTAGCATGCTGAAGTCGGCTCTTCAAACAATGCTGGTAGGTGGGTTGGCCGCTGGTGCTGCCTTCTATTTGGCGTCCCTGTTCGGTGGGTAGGCGAAAAAGGGGCAATTTGCTCTCGACTTCAATGTCAACAAATGAACGTCAAGTGGCTACCGTGCGCTCAGATTGGCAACATGCGCTGAAGCACGCGGTCACGCCGGATCAGATAGTGGTAAAGCGCAGCGGTGACATGCACTCCTATGAGAGCGAGCAGCGCGTAATTCGCCAATAGCGAGTGAAGGTCACCGGTCCAGTCCCAACCCGGCACTTTGGTTTGGAGTAGTTTCGGCAACTCCACTAGTCCAAAGAACGTGACGTGCATCCCCCGCCAGGACGCATTCATCCAGCCAAGAATGGGGATCGTGAAAAGCAGCGCATACAGCAGCCAATGAATCATTCGCGCTGTAGCAACCTGCCATGGCGGAATTCCATCTTCCGGTTCAGGTTCATCGTGGGTCAGCCGCCAAAACAGCCTAATCACGGCAACAAAGAGGATTGCAACCCCGAACCACACGTGACCATCGATAAGAAAGCTGTTCGGAACTGTGCGGCCGATGTCGGGCATTGTCCATGCGAACGTGAACTGGAGGATCAGAAGAGCGAGGATGAGCCAATGCAGGCATTTGCTACCGAATCGTAGCCGCGGCCTTTTTGCTCAACCATCCCATTAGACCCTTTCTGCACAGCCGGTTTTACTGACCCGTATGCTAAACACCGATGGACACCGACATTTCATTATCGCGCACGCTACCGTGCTGCGGCGAATTGACGGTTGAGCAGAGCCGGTTCCAGCGGATGGGAATCATGTGCACGGACGGCTTCCTAGAGCGGTGGTTGACTTACGTCAACGCCGAATGATGTGCCGGCTCCTATCCGCGACCAACACGGACGTGCTGAGCCATTGAACGGCATCTTTGACACAGATCAACGAGCAGTGGCCATTAGGGCTTGGGCTTGGGTCGCACTTTGCGGACACCTTAGGGGCAATACCCAAATGCGGAATGTGAAGATTTCCGGCGCCTTCGAGCGCTCCTACCGGCTGCAGTGGCACGCTCTTAGCCGACCGACATTAGGCTTTGACCTATGTCAACGAGCAATGCCGCAAGTCAGCATTAAATCGTATCTGTAGTAATTGGAGTCCGCAATGACCGACACACTCGCAAACGTCGCCGAGCTTCCAGCCCGAATGGCTCTGGGAACGGCTGTCGCAAGTATTATGGTCTATGTCGATTTCGATCCCGGCTCCGACGACAGAATCAAGATCGCCGTGAATTGGGCCACGAAATTCGGCGCTGCTCTCATCGGCGTTACAGGCTGGCTGCCTGGGCGTGAAATCGGAGGCTGGTTTACTGCCGAATTGGAACGGCCCGAAGATCGGAACGACCGAGTGCTAGCGGAGCTGGAGAAATTAGCCGAACGCTTTCGCAATCTGGCAGGCGGAGCGGTCCGAGCCGTGGAATGGAGAGGAAGTTTTCATTTCCCGCGCGAGGTGATCGCTGCCGAGGCGAGGGCTGCCGATCTGGTGGTCATCAGCTCGCACGCGGTCGCAGAAGACGTCTATCAAGCGTTTGATCCCGGCACCGTGCTGCTCAGCGCCGGAAGACCGGTTCTGGTCGTGCCGGATGGGGTAACTGGCAATCCCGGTCAACGCGTTATCGTTGCCTGGAAGGACACACGCGAAGCGCGGCACGCCGTGCAAGGCGCGTTGCCATACCTGAAAATGGCCAAACACATCGCACTCGTTGAAATCGCCGAGGAGGTCCTGGGGAGAGCTGCTCACGAGCAGCTCGACGACGTCGAGAAATATCTGCGCCGGCATGAAGTAGAGGTGAGCAACAAGTCGGTGATACATCCGAAGGGATCGGCAGCGGATCAACTCATGAGGGTGGCCAAGAATGAAGGAGCAGATCTGATTGTCGCCGGTGCTTACGGGCACACCCGACTAGGCGAGTGGGTGTTCGGCGGCGTCACGCGTGGCCTGCTGCAGCGATCTGATATCTGCTGCCTCTTCTCCAATTGATCGAGCGGGTCATTGGTTTCAGAAACACTCAAGACGGATGGAAGTAGCCGGCGCGATCATCCGGCTTCCAGGTCCAAATGGATCGCCAAACCGCCAAAGCGAGTATTACTTCTTAACGAAAGACTGTTTCGCCGGGCATTGGTGGTGATCGCTCTTGCCGGTCTCGTCATCGGCCTCGGTGCTTGGTTCGCTGGTCGGAGCGATTGGGCGAGCTGGTGCTGGGCCGGCGGCACCATCCCGGTGGTTGTTGGACTACTTGTCTCCATGGTCCGCGACTTCCTGGCGGGCCGCTTAGGGGTGGACGCCGTAGCTTTCGTCTCAATGTCCGGGGCGCTCGTGCTTGGGCAGAATCTGGCGGGGATTGTCGTCGCCATCATGTATTCTGGTGGCAACCTCTTGGAGGACTTTGCTGTTGCTCGGGCCGAGCGCGACCTCCGGTCGTTGATCGATCGTGCGCCCAAAGTTGCCCATCGCAGGGTGGCGTCAACGATCGAGGATGTGCCGATCGAGCAAGTCGCCGTCGGGGACGATATCTTGGTGCGTGCGGGCGAGGTCATTCCCGTTGACGGCATCATATCGAGCGCAGCAGTTATGATCGACGAGTTCGCGGTGACCGGGGAACCGATCCCAGTTTCCCGTCAGGCGGGTGAGCTGGCCCGGAGCGGTTCGCTCAATGCCGGAGATACTTTCGAAATCCGCGCGTCCGCCACGGCAAGTGAGAGTACGTATGCTGGGATCGTACGAATGGTTGGCGCCGCGCAGACAGCAAAGGCCCCCTTCATCCGATTGGCAGACCGATACGCGCTACTGCTGTTGCCGCTCACGCTCGTAACTGCCGGAGCAGCGTGGTTCTTTTCCGGTGATCCTGTACGAGGCCTGGCCGTATTGGTCGCCTCGACCCCGTGTCCCCTCATTTTGGCGGCGCCGGTGGCGTTCATCGCGGGGGTAGCACAAGCCGCAAAGCGAGGAATCCTGATCAAGGGTAGCGGGCCGCTTGAGGCGCTCGCGCGAACGCACACGGTGATGTTCGACAAGACGGGTACGTTGACGGTCGGTGGGGCGCGACTGGTTGCTATCGAGGCTGCACCCGGACATCGCACAGACGAGATTCTGAGGATTGCAGCGTCGATTGAGCAGGCGTCCCACCATGTTGTCGCGGCCACCATTGTCGAGGCGGCTGTGGCGAAGGGTCTCAAACTCTCGGTTCCAACCGAAGTGCGCGAGACGATGGGCTCCGGCGTGGAGGGCGTCGTCGATGGCCGTCCCGTCCGCGTTGGATCACACCAACTGGTCTATGGCGCTCGCAAGCCCGAGACGTGGGCTGTGCGAGCCTTGCGGCGCGCGGCGTGGCGTTCTGCGTTGAGCGTTTTCGTTGCAGTAGATGGACACATTATTGGAGCCGTGCTGCTTGCTGACGAGCTGCGACGTGACACGCCGCGCGCCGTACAGGCCCTGCGGTCCGCGGGTGTGTCGCGCATTGTCATGGTGACCGGCGATCGCGCAGATGCCGCGGAAACTATTGGAGCCGCACTCGATCTCGACGCAGTCCTTTCGAACCGTGAGCCGGCGGATAAGGTCGACGCCGTGGCAACCGAGCAACGCCAATACCCGACCGTGATGGTTGGCGACGGCATCAACGACGCACCTGCGTTGGCGGCTGCGAATGTTGGAATTGCGATGGGTGCGAGGGGTGCCAGCGCCTCCTCGGAGGCCGCCGATGTTGTGATACTCGTTGACCGGCTCGATCGGGTCTCGGATGCGCTCACCATCGCGAAACGCACCCACGGCATCGCGCTGCAAAGCATCATCGCCGGAATGGGCATGTCCGGAGTAGCGATGTGCGCAGCCGCCGTCGGTTTCTTACCTCCGATTGCAGGAGCCTTGACCCAAGAGGCCATCGATGTTGCGGTTATCCTCAATGCGCTGCGGGCGCTGACTTCCGGGCACAAAACCGGTAAGCAAAAGATGCCAGCTACGACCGCGACAACATTGCGCGCGGATCATGAGCGGATAGAATCCGCGCTGGATCGCCTGCGGGAAATCGCGGATGAGATCGATCAGGCTGACGCTGCAGACGCGGCGACACTGATTTTTGAGGCGGATAAGATTGTTTCGCGGCAAATCGTCGAACATGAGCGGGACGATGAAAGTGCCGTCTATCCACGCGTGGCGAAGTTTTTGGCCGACCGCCATGGGCTCGGAGCCATGAGTAGGGCGCATCGGGAAATTATTCACCTCGCCCGTCTTTTGCACCGGCTGGCCGAAGGGCTATCAGTGGCAGACATCGATCATTATTTGATCAGAGATGCGCAGCATATAATTGAATCCATCGAGGCGCTTGTACGCATACACAACGCGCAAGAAGAGGATATCTACGAGCACGCAACCGGGGCGTAGGTGCCTCGACAATTCGCGCCGCAGTTATCCTGACGACGATTGTCCTGTCGGCCTTTTTAGCACAAACACGCGGACGCCAGCTTCATAGACCGCCACCACGTCACATCCGTCCTTTCGAAGACTGTTTAATGTTTCTTCTATAGAGTGTTCCTCACGGTCGAGCCCGGTGGGAAACAGGTGATATTCCCACTTCATTTGCGTCCTCCACCTACGGACAATCGGTATCCGCGACCTTGGCCACTGTCGGCGAATCGGCCGTCAATTTGGGCCGTTCCAACCACCTAAGGCGCCCCTCAGCGAACAAAGCGTGCCAATCGATCCGGGCAAAAACCAATATGACGGGAAATAACAACAATTGAGAAATGAGATAGTAGGCGATTAAATATGGCGCAGATTCAAACCAATCAGCATCTACGTCCAACCAGTCGCCTATGGTTGATGCTGTCGTTATCCAGAACGTGTAGCTGGCCAGTCGTCCGACAAAGAATGGTACCGACAGGAAGGCGATTGGCAGCGAGGTTAGACCGTAGGCGATAAACAGGTAATTCGATGGGAGCGGACTAAGCGCGTAACCGAGGAACGCGCTGAATGCTAACGTTGGTCGTCTTTCGAGGCCAACTCTGATGGTATCGACGTTGCGCCGCGTCTCTTCACTCAGCAATCTGCGCCGCACGAGTGCCCGCGACAATTTCGCCAATATAATGCGCCCGGAGGTGGCAGCTGTCGCGGCGACTATAGACAATAAGATAAAATTGTTGGTTGGGACTGTGAGACCAATGAACGACATTGTCGTCCATGTTGGAGGAGCAAAAGCAGGCAAGACATTGAGGACAAAAACGATAAAGAATAACACGACCGCAATCTTGAACTCGGTCACTGCGATGCTCTCTGGCCTGATCGCTTGTTGCGCTGCATGAGTTCCCCTTATTTGCTTCAAACGCTCCCCATCTGCAATGAAGCTCCGTGTAACCCGGAGGCTGAATATCTGCAGATCGAGAGTAGGGAACGAGCTATTCGCGAAAGTTGGTGACGGCATGAAGGGATAAGGCGGCGTATCGTGGGGGTGCTTGACGCCTCCACTTCTCCACCGAAGGAGTGATACGCCGTGACCAAGACTAATGTTTTCCCACTCTCACAGCCAGGAACATTTGCCGACCCGCTGACCGAGGTATTGCGCAGTGGTGCGCGAGCGTTGCTGACGCAGGCCGTCGAGGCCGAAGTTGCGGCCTTGCTTAGTGGACATGCCGACAAGCTGACCGACGACGGTCGGGCGCGACTGGTGCGCCACGGTCATCTGCCCGAGCGCGAGATTATGACCGGCATCGGTGCAGTCGCGGTGCGCTGTCCGCGGGTGCGCGACCGCGTCGGCGAGGGCTCCGAGCGCATCCGCTTTTCATCGGCGGTTCTGCCGCCTTACGCGCGCCGGTCGAAAAGCCTCGAAGTGCTGATCCCGATCCTCTACCTCAAGGGTGTTTCCACTGGCGACTTCGAGGAGGCTCTGGTCGCGCTGTTCGGTAAGGACGCCGGCGGGCTCTCGGCTTCGACCGTCGCGCGGCTCAAGGACGCCTGGTCCGAGGAGCACGCGCGCTGGAGCAAACGCGATCTCTCAGCCAAGCGCTACGTCTACCTCTGGGTCGACGGCATCCACGTGCAGGCCAGGCTTGAGGATGCCGCGCAGTGTTTGCTGGTCATCATCGGCGCCACCCCCGAGGGCAAGAAGGAACTCGTCGGTCTCATCGACGGCGCGCGCGAAAGCGCGCAATCCTGGAGGGAGTTGCTCCTCGACCTGAAGCGGCGTGGACTTGCGATGCCGCCCGAGCTCGCGGTCGCCGATGGCGCCCTTGGCTTCTGGCAAGCGATCGAGGAAGTGTGGCCGGCAACCCGCGGTCAGCGCTGCTGGGTGCACAAGACCGCCAACGTCCTCAATAAGCTGCCGAAGAGCCAGCAACCGAAAGCTAAGAGGTCGCTGCAGGAGATCTGGATGGCCGAGACTAAAAAGGATGCACTTGCAGCTTTCGACGCTTTCGTCGAGACCTGGGGCGTCAAATACGAGAAGGCCGTCGAGTGCTTGATCAAAGATCGCGATGCCCTCTTGGCCTTCTACGACTTCCCCGCCGAACACTGGAAACATCTGCGCACAACCAACGTCATTGAAAGCTCGTTCGCAACAATCCGCCATCGCACGGCGCGCTCGAAGGGATGTCTCTCGAATAAGACCGCGCTCGCTATGATCTTCAAGCTCGCTGAGGCTGCCGAGAAAAGTTGGCGTCGTCTCAACGGTCACAATCAGTTGCCGAAAATCATCCTCGGTGTAAAGTTCGCCGACGGAATCGAGGTCGTCAGATCGCAAGATCAAGCCGCTGCCGCCTGACCCTCGTCACCAAGATTCAACGATAGCTCGTAGGGAACCTTAAAATACATTAACCGGGTCCTGACTGTGATTGACCTGGATCAATGCGGCTAGGGAAGCGCCCGTCGAATCTACATCTAATATTAGGGTGCGCCAGACGCCCACCGTTGGGAAACCACTCATGGCACTGACAGTCTATTTGGCTCGATTTTTCGGAATCTACATCACTCTGATGGGCATTGTAATGATGGTCAGGCGCAAGGCTATCCTTGAACTTACGACCGCGATCATCGAACAGCGCGCTCTGATTTTCATACTGGCTATGCTTCGCGTTCTAATCGGCTTGGCTATCGTCTTGGCCCACAACCAATGGCGCGGGACGCTTGCGATCGTGGTGACGCTGATTGGTTGGATCACGCTGTTGCGCGGTATAGCTCTGATGCTGCTACCAGCCGACGCGGAACGAAAGGTGCTGACTATCTTCGAACGGAGCAGCCAATATCACGCGGCGGCGATCATCGCGATCTTGTTCGGCTTGTGGTTGAGTTACGCGGGCTTCGCCGCCTGAGCAGGGGCGCCCACCAGCGGCCAGCGTGAAACAATGGTGCAAAACGACGCGGAGCATAGGGAGCCGTCCGAGCGTATTCGCGCACACGACACGCGAACGCTGCCAGGCGGCCATTTCCGCGATTGGACTTACGGGGCGACCAGGGGAGCTGTAACAACCTTCGCGATCGTGGCCGGAGCGGTTGGTGCCGATCTGCAGTCGACGGCGGTTCTGGTGGTGGGGCTTGCCAGTCTGCTTGCCAACGGGTTTGCGCTGGCAGCAAGAAATTTCATTGCTTCGAAAAAGCACCCTTTTTTCCCAACAAAATCTCCCTTGGAAGCCGCGGGCGTGACATTTACAGCGTGTACAGGTTGCGGCCTGATACCGCTTGTCGCATACCCAGCAGGGCTAACCGTTTGCACACTCGCGGCTGCATCGTCCTTCTTCGTCATCGGCGTAATGAAGAGTTGATCTTTGCGGATTGAGTGGTGGCGATCTGGGCTAAACAACTTGTTAATTGGACTGAGTGCTGCAGCGCTAGCTTTTGGGGTCGGCCACACCTTTCAGACGTTGATATCGGCGCATTAGCCAGATCCGAGTGTTCCCGAATTATGCCGGTATTGCGCCTCTCCGGCAGAATTCGGTCGGAAGCACCTTGCTGACCGGTACGTGAGCCGCCCTGACTGGAGGGGCGGTTCGTAACGGATAGCAGGGCCATGCAGCTAGAACTAAAGCGGCTTAAGTTGACCGGCCGTTTCGTGAAATCGGCCACGACGGAAGGCCGGAAGTCGCCGATCTTCATGGATGACGAGGTAATCGGGTTCGGAGTCGAAGTCCGCGAAACCGGCCGGAAGAGCTTTACCCTCGACTGCATGTTCGAAGCACGGCGCCGACGGCTGTACATTGGCGATTTGCAAAATCGCGGACAATACTGACCCCCTGAGGGGGATTTTCGCATTCAAGTCCGGGTCTGACTCAATCTCGATGAAGTTTACTGATGGCAATCGCGCTGTTCTCCAAAAGGAATCAGCGCCATGCGAATCAATTTTCGGATTTCTGCTCTCGTCCCCGTGGGTCTGATTGTTGTAAGCGTGGCCCAACTCGAGGATTCCATCTTTGTAACCGCTCGGGCCGGTATCCAGGTGGCGAGTTGTCCTCTGTGTGGATCGCCTTCGCGACGCGTTCACAGTTGGTATGTTCGTGAGGTTTCGGACCTGCCGTGCTCAGGCCGGAGCGTACGGCTTCGGGTCGTGATACGCCGGTATCGTTGCGACACCCAGCATTGTCGGAGACGGATCTTCGCCGAACGCTTTGACAAGACGGTACTTCTCGTCCGGTCACGCCGGACCAGCCGGCTGGACTGCATCGTCCATCATCTCGGGTTAGCTCTGGGCGGCAGACCGGCAGCGAGCTTCGCCAAACGGCTGATGCTACCAGTCAGCAATGATACCGTTCTCCGTGTGGTACGAGCCCGCGCTTGCCCGCGCACCGAACCGCTGAACGTGGTTGGCATCGACGACTGGGCCTTCCGACGTAACCACAGCTATGGAACAATCGTCTGCGACCTGGAGCGACGACGCATCGTGACGCTGTTGCCAGATCGAGAGGTGGCGACAGTTGAGGCTTGGCTCGCTGATCATCCCGACATTACGGTCCTCTCTCGCGATCGTGGCGGCGGATACGGCGAAGCAGCTTCGAAGGCATTGCCTAGCGCCATACAGGTTGCCGATCGCTGGCATCTTATGGAGAACGCGAGCTCGGCTTTCTTGAGCGCCGTCCGTAAATCGATGCGTCCGATCCGTGCAGCGATCGGCGCAACGACGATCAATCCAGAGCTACTGACCTGCGCGGAACGACTGCAATACGAGGGTTACTTGCGACGTGAGGAGACCATTGCCACCATCTTGGCGCTCGCCAAGGATGGCACGGCCATCAAGCAGATCGTTCGTAAAACCGGCCACAGTCGCAATCGTGTCCGCCAGGTCCTTCGGGGCGATAGAGGTGACGTCTTCAGGACGCGGCAAAGCTCGCTCGATGCACATCTGCCTCTGCTCGATGCACAATGGGCTGGAGGCTGTCGCAACGGCGCCAAACTCTGGCGGAGCCTCAAATTGGATGGCTTCCGCGGTTCGCAGCGGGTGGTCAGCGAGTGGGCGACCCGACGCCGTCGCTCCGAAAAGGCCAGCGATCAGCAACTGCAGAAGGTGCCCTCGGCTCGAACGATAGCAAGGCTGATGACGTCGGCGCGTGATCACATGAGCAAAGCCGATACCGTCACGATAGCGGCTATCGAGGCCGGTGTGCCGACGCTGATCGCCGCGCGAATACTCACCGATCGGTTTCACACCATGATCCGAAATAGAAAAGAGGCTGATCTTGTTCCCTGGATTGCCGCCGCAAGCAACAGCCTGCTCGGCTCCTTCGCTTCGGGGGTCACCAAAGATATCGGCGCGGTACATGCTGCCCTGGTCCAGCCGTGGTCGAACGGCCAGACCGAAGGCCAGATCACCAAGCTCAAGCTCGTCAAGCGACAGATGTACGGCAGAGCAAAGATCGATCTCCTTCAGGCAAGATTGATCGGCGCGACCTGAGCGGCGGTGAACATCATCGAGATTGCGTCAGAGCCCAAGTTCTTGGGGTCTGACTCAATCTCGATGAAGTTTACTGATGGCAATCGCGCTGTTCTCCAAAAGGAATCAGCGCCATGCGAATCAATTTTCGGATTTCTGCTCTCGTCCCCGTGGGTCTGATTGTTGTAAGCGTGGCCCAACTCGAGGATTCCATCTTTGTAACCGCTCGGGCCGGTATCCAGGTGGCGAGTTGTCCTCTGTGTGGATCGCCTTCGCGACGCGTTCACAGTTGGTATGTTCGTGAGGTTTCGGACCTGCCGTGCTCAGGCCGGAGCGTACGGCTTCGGGTCGTGATACGCCGGTATCGTTGCGACACCCAGCATTGTCGGAGACGGATCTTCGCCGAACGCTTTGACAAGACGGTACTTCTCGTCCGGTCACGCCGGACCAGCCGGCTGGACTGCATCGTCCATCATCTCGGGTTAGCTCTGGGCGGCAGACCGGCAGCGAGCTTCGCCAAACGGCTGATGCTACCAGTCAGCAATGATACCGTTCTCCGTGTGGTACGAGCCCGCGCTTGCCCGCGCACCGAACCGCTGAACGTGGTTGGCATCGACGACTGGGCCTTCCGACGTAACCACAGCTATGGAACAATCGTCTGCGACCTGGAGCGACGACGCATCGTGACGCTGTTGCCAGATCGAGAGGTGGCGACAGTTGAGGCTTGGCTCGCTGATCATCCCGACATTACGGTCCTCTCTCGCGATCGTGGCGGCGGATACGGCGAAGCAGCTTCGAAGGCATTGCCTAGCGCCATACAGGTTGCCGATCGCTGGCATCTTATGGAGAACGCGAGCTCGGCTTTCTTGAGCGCCGTCCGTAAATCGATGCGTCCGATCCGTGCAGCGATCGGCGCAACGACGATCAATCCAGAGCTACTGACCTGCGCGGAACGACTGCAATACGAGGGTTACTTGCGACGTGAGGAGACCATTGCCACCATCTTGGCGCTCGCCAAGGATGGCACGGCCATCAAGCAGATCGTTCGTAAAACCGGCCACAGTCGCAATCGTGTCCGCCAGGTCCTTCGGGGCGATAGAGGTGACGTCTTCAGGACGCGGCAAAGCTCGCTCGATGCACATCTGCCTCTGCTCGATGCACAATGGGCTGGAGGCTGTCGCAACGGCGCCAAACTCTGGCGGAGCCTCAAATTGGATGGCTTCCGCGGTTCGCAGCGGGTGGTCAGCGAGTGGGCGACCCGACGCCGTCGCTCCGAAAAGGCCAGCGATCAGCAACTGCAGAAGGTGCCCTCGGCTCGAACGATAGCAAGGCTGATGACGTCGGCGCGTGATCACATGAGCAAAGCCGATACCGTCACGATAGCGGCTATCGAGGCCGGTGTGCCGACGCTGATCGCCGCGCGAATACTCACCGATCGGTTTCACACCATGATCCGAAATAGAAAAGAGGCTGATCTTGTTCCCTGGATTGCCGCCGCAAGCAACAGCCTGCTCGGCTCCTTCGCTTCGGGGGTCACCAAAGATATCGGCGCGGTACATGCTGCCCTGGTCCAGCCGTGGTCGAACGGCCAGACCGAAGGCCAGATCACCAAGCTCAAGCTCGTCAAGCGACAGATGTACGGCAGAGCAAAGATCGATCTCCTTCAGGCAAGATTGATCGGCGCGACCTGAGCGGCGGTGAACATCATCGAGATTGCGTCAGAGCCGTTCTTGCACGCGAACTGGGGTCGGAGTTGGGTGCGATTTGACAAGCGAGCAGCCGTTAGTGATCGCAACAGCCGCGGTGCGCTCAGCGCCACATGAGCCAGTCTCAGTTGGCGGCGTCGTCTTCAAGCTGCACCGGCAAATCGAGCCGGTTAGCAGTCGTCTTGTCGTCTTCGCCTGTGGATCACGTTCCGCATGGATTCGGATGAGCGACATCAAGAGACGTCAGGTTCGAGAGCGTGCAAGTACGACCAGTCAGCTTGCCCGAAGCTGCAGCATTGGCCCACGGGGCATCAGAAAGCCTGCGACGGTCCATTCATTGGCGAGGACTTCCGGCTCCGCCAGTGCAGTCAACGTGTTGCGTTTAATCCGGGACACGACAAACTTAGAAATAAAGTTGCACTTGGATTTAGTGCGTTAGCAGCATTTCGGACGACTAGTTCTTGGCGAATTGGCAGTCTCACTTGAAGAGTGCCAAAAAGACACCAACTTATGGAAGACAGAGGCAGCTTTCATATTGGCTCTTTCAGATTGGGGCACGTAGTGAGCCTCGCTTTATCGTCCGAAATAACAGGAACAAACCCTAGGAGGGAACGCATGAAATTCCGCCCACTACACGATCGAGTCGTTGTCGCTCGTATTGATCCCGAGGCGAAGTCCGCCGGCGGCATCATCATCCCCGACACCGCCCAAGAGAAGCCCTCTCAGGGCGAGATCATCGCCGTCGGTCCGGGTGGCCGCGACGAAGCCGGCAAGCTTATTCCGATCGACCTGAGGAAGGGCGACCGTGTGCTGTTCGGCAAATGGTCGGGCACCGAGGTCAAGCTCGACGGCGTCGATTACTTGATCATGAAGGAGAGCGACATCATGGGCGTGCTCCAGGACACGGCGGCCCATAAGAAGGCCGCTTGAACGTTCCATCACCGAAACAAAAATTCACGGAGTAGCAAAATGTCTGCCAAGGAAGTTAAATTCGCAGTTGATGCGCGCGACCGCATGTTGCGCGGGATCGACATCCTCAACAATGCGGTAAAGGTGACACTTGGACCGAAGGGTCGCAATGTGGTCCTCGACAAGTCTTACGGGGCACCCCGCATCACCAAGGACGGCGTTACCGTCGCCAAGGAGATCGAGCTCGAAGACAAGTTTGAAAATATGGGCGCGCAGATGGTGCGCGAAGTCGCCTCGAAGTCATCCGACTACGCCGGTGACGGCACGACGACCGCCACGGTTCTTGCGCATGCCATCGTGCGGGAAGGCGTCAAGTCCGTAGCCGCCGGTATGAACCCGATGGATCTTAGACGCGGCATCGATCTCGCGGTCGAAGCGGTGGTCGAGGACCTGAAAAAGAATTCGAAGAAGGTCACTTCGAACGAGGAAATCGCCCAGGTCGGCACGATTTCTGCCAACGGCGACTCCGAAATCGGCAAGTTCCTCGCCGACGCGATGAAGAAAGTCGGCAACGAGGGCGTCATCACGGTCGAAGAGGCCAAGAGCCTCGAAACCGAATTAGACGTCGTCGAAGGCATGCAATTTGATCGTGGTTACATCTCACCCTACTTCATCACCAACGCGGAAAAGATGCGCGTAGAGATGGATGATCCCTATCTCCTGATCTACGACAAGAAGCTCTCTGCCCTGCAGGAATTGTTGCCGCTACTTGAGGCGGTGGTGCAGACCGGCAAGCCGCTCGTCATCGTTGCCGAGGATATCGAGGGCGAGGCTTTGGCTACGCTGGTCGTCAACAAGCTGCGCGGTGGCCTGAAGGTTGCGGCGGTGAAGGCACCAGGCTTCGGTGATCGCCGCAAGGCTATGCTTGAAGATATCGCGATCCTCACCGGTGCTCAGGCAATCAGCGAGGATCTCGGCATCAAACTCGACAAGGTCACGGTGAGCATGCTCGGCCGCGCCAAGAAGGTGACGATCGAGAAGGAGAACACCACGATTGTCGACGGCGCCGGCAAGAAGTCCGACATCGAAGCTCGGATAAACCAGATCAAAGTGCAGATCGAGGATACCACGTCGGACTACGACAGGGAGAAGCTGCAGGAACGTCTCGCCAAGCTTGCGGGCGGCGTCGCAGTGATCCGCGTCGGCGGCGCGACCGAGGTCGAGGTGAAGGAGCGCAACGATCGCGTCGACGACGCGATGCATGCGACCCGAGCCGCGGTCGAGGAGGGTATTCTTCCGGGCGGCGGCGTTGCTCTCCTGCGCGCCAGCGAAGTGCTGAAAAAAGTGCGCACGCACAACGACGACCAGAAGTCCGGCGTCGAGATCGTCCGCAAAGCCCTCTCCGCTCCGGCGCGCCAGATCGCGTCCAATGCCGGCGAGGATGGCTCGGTGATCGTCGGCAAAATCCTTGAGAAGGATCAGTACGCCTACGGTTTCGACGCCCAGAATGGCGAGTACGTAAACCTCGTTTCTAAGGGCATTATTGATCCGACCAAGGTCGTTCGGGCAGCCCTTCAGAATGCCGCGTCGATCGCCGGGCTACTGATCACCACAGAGGCCATGGTCGCTGAAAGGCCGAAGAAGGACGGTGGGGCACCGGCTATGCCTGGCGGTGGCATGGGCGGTATGGACTATTGAGGCCACCCGCAACCAAAATGGTGAAGGTCCGGAAACTTATTCCGGGCCTTTTTCTTGTGCGCTCGAACAGCTTCTCCGGCTTGCTTTAACGCTTTAATCAAAAAGCCCGCGCAAGCAGCCGCAGAGCTCAAGTTGGTAACATACTCGGATGCAGAACTCCGAGGTTCAAAGAATTATTACCGATCGCGCCTGGGCTTCCTTTGCTAATCGCAGCTCTTTCAAACGTGCGGTCTTTTCACGAGTGGCGAAGGCTTGACATTCATATTCCGTCATTGCCTTTCGAGCGTCGTGCGCGCGCTCTTCCTGTTTGAAACTTCTTTCTGCCCGTTGTCGGGCCTGATCGGAATTCATCGGTGAATATCTCCTGTTGGCTATTCATGCCACAAATATGCTCGGTCATTTGTTGGACTGATCAATGTTGCATTTTGATCGAAGAATATGTCCGTATGTAAGCATTAATTGCGCGGAAATAAGTTCCTCTTTCGCAAGCTCAGCGGAATGCCGGACCGGCGGCCGCACCGCTTGCGGAACTAAGCACCACGGACGATAGTCCGTCGTCGCGGGAGGCGCCGCTACCACTTTAGCGCTATTGGCGCCATGAGTTTGGAGCGGCCGGCGTCCACGGAAAAGTTAGGCCGACCAGTCAGCTTTTCTACAAATTAGTCCACCGTGAGGCCGACGTGACGGTCGGCGTCCCGGTGGAGGTTTTTCACTTCTGTTGAGCGCTTTTTGCGTTCGCCGTCTTAGATTGCTCGTTTGCGTTCTGCGCGTGCTGCTGGGCTTGGGTCGCATGCTCCTTACCCTTACCGTGGTCATTCTTGCCGTGCGACTCGATAGCGGCACGATGCGACTTTGCAGCAGACTCGTGGAGTTCCGCCGCCTTGTTGTGTGCGTTTTTCATTTTGATTCCTGTGCGTCAGCCGCCAAATCGCGGCTGTCACCACCAGCACCCCAATAGTGGCCGCACCGAGCGGCAATCGTGTCTTTAGCAAGAGAGGCCGAGTAAACTGTTAAACCGGCTGCCTCTTAAAATGGCGAGACGGCGGACGTCAGCAAAGTCGGGCGCGGTGACCGACGAGGATTTCAAACTAACATGCTTATGCGCGGCTTTCGGCGGTCATTTCCAGCCCACACATGTCCTTAAAAAAATTCACGGGCACAAAACGCTCTTGTAACTGCGCCTCAATTTCCCACCTGAATGGGATGTTGGGGAGGGTGCACGATGTCTCAATATTTTTTCACCATCCGGTGGCCCGACCACGAGGACAGTGATCGGCTCGGCACGTCATTGCCCGACGATGCTGCCGCCCTCGATTATGCCATTCGGATGGTTGGAGAACTCCAGCGAGGCGGCAAACACAGTGACCCTGGATTGATGATGATCGTCAGAAACGAGAGGCGCGAAAGGGTGCTGTCGTTGCCATTCCTTGCGGGTTGCGCGTAATGCCCAGGTCATGAGTAAGGTGAATGAGTACCGAGCCAACGCGGCAGACTGCCGCCGTATGGCCAACAGCACAAAAAATGCGCGGGAGAAGCACATGTGGCGTGACATGTCAGAGTCGTGGCTTGGCATGATCGGTCATGCTGAACGAGAGGACTTTGCCGCGGAAGAACGCGAGCACGGCACGAATCAGTCGCAGTCAAAGTCCTCCCATTAGAATGCCTTCGCTTCGTCCGAGGAAGTCTCAATCACGAGGCGGTCCGTTCGACGAGCTCGCCGGAACTCAGATCTAATTACTTTTCGAATCGTTCAGGACCAGAGAGACCGAACAGGATGGGAGCTACTGTCGATCCCGGCTTTTCCCTTGCCATGAGCGTCTCGTGAGCAATAGCGCGGTCGATGGCCTCGATGGAATTTTGGGTGATGATGAAGCTGTCGCGCATTCTCTCCGTGTGCCCACCTTTGTATTCACACGCCAACGCATCGGCGAGATTGCGACGATCCTCAATCATTCTTTCTCGTGCCGCGATTAGTTTATTAGCGTGTGCATTTTCCTGATTCGTACCATTTAGGCCTCACGACGCCGAAACAACGTTATGCCATGGAACATTATGAACCTTGAGCTCAGACCGAAGACGATCACCAATCGGCGCAACTGCGCCAAGATCCACCGTGTGTCGACTCCTAACGCTTGGTCGATTGTGGCCCGCTTCCGGAGCGGTCTCGCACCATCAGGCGGCGACGACCTGCTTTCGGAAAAGGACTTTGGTTTTCACTATCCCACAGTCAGCACAGTCAAACTTGTGGACCGAAAGATCGCGGCGAGTTGGATGCTGCTCGATAACGGCGAGCTTTATCGGCTTACGGCATCTCGGGCAGGTATCATTCATAAAAAGGTCCAAAGACATGGGGGTCCTTTGGGAGTGGGGTCCGTTGGTGGAGTTCACACACTGGCCGTTGGAGCTATCTGCAAGCAAAAATCTCGGAAAGTCCCTCCCGCTTGCCGATCCCTTTGGCAGTGCGAACAGCCGTCAAAAACGAGAGCTCGCTTACGGTTTTTGATTCTTGTCGAGCGACCGTAATCGTAAAGCCCAACTGATGTTTCGTTTCTTCGTATTTCTCGCCATATCTGACCAGCACGTAATTCTGGCCGGCAGGAATCTCGGATGCTGACAGGATGTATTTCACTCTTGGGGTTGGCACTGGGACGCCTTTTGCGTTTGGTTCGCTTGTGCATGAAGCGAACCGAATTGTTGCGGGCGTCGGCAGTCGGAGTTCTACAAGGCCGAGACGGTCATCACCCACTGGAACCCGACATTCGTTTAAAATCTGGCGGCGGCGGTTCGCGTACCAGTTCGGTAGTATCGAGCACTTCTCCGCTCTCCATGATGTCGGACAGCAGAATATCGACGAATGGATGCTGGCGGTTAAGAGCTGCGCCACGCTGGTACTTGGAAGCGACGATCCGCTCGATCGCAGCGAGATTGCGCTTGGCGAGGGCGTTGTATTGCGCGCGCAGTAAGCTTCTCCGCCCGCGATAGGGCTTAATCGGATCAACCCAACTCTGCATGACCCGCCTGCCCATGAATGCTTCGACCCTCTCGGACCCGTCCCAGGCGTGAAGCAGCAGTCCGTCCATGCTGTGCGGCCCTTCGTCAACGGCCAGCGCTGTCAGTGACATTGCGAAATCTCCTGCTCGGCATCGATCATTCGCGCGCGATGGTCCTTGGCTCGACTGCCTGCACGATCTTCCCGTGATTTTTCGTCACCCATTGGGCGTTGTCCGCAAGTTCAGCAAAGCTTCGTTCCAGTCTCTGAAATTCACGCTCCTGGTTGTGGCCGTTCGCTGTCTTCAGCAAATTGGAATATTCGATCGCTTTGGCGCGATATTGATCAGCGGTGAACATCGGCGATCCTTTATTGTTGGCGGCCTTTAGGCGCCGAGCATATGTAAGTCAGATACGTCCAGCGCGTCTGTATAAAATTGCTCACTCCGGGCTTGCTCAGGCCAGGCGCAAGCAGCTGCCTTGCTCGGAAATCACGGTGAGCTTGGCCTTGCCTTGCTGGATGTAGAAGACCGCATCGCCAGCGTCTCCCTGTGAAAAGACGACCTGGCCCTTGCGATACTTGGCGATGCTCCGGCCTTCGCCAACCCGGGCGAGAAATGATTTTGTATCGAATGCGCGTCGACGTTTAGTCGCCATGACATGCCCTTCCACGCCGATCATAGGCTTCTTTCGAGTGGAAGGGTATCGCGCGTTCAATCCCGGGGACAGAGTGGAACGGCCCTTGCGATTGTGGACAGGCTCCACAATCAATCGGTCGAGCGGTCGATCAAGGGTCCTAACGGTCCTAGATGTATGCTCACTCACGCAAGGGCCTTCTGCCCATTCGAAGAGTGAGAACGGATGAAGTGTAGCGAACGCTCACCTGGCTTGACAGTCCAATATTTGGGCCCAAGAATTGCGCTCGAGATCGTCGATGCGGTGCGCGCCCCTCCACATGGCGTTCCGCGCCTGGTCCTGGTGCCCAACCGGGTCGACCGCCGCACCCTGGAAGGTCAACAATTGATAGACGAGCTGACCGCGTTCGGTGAATACGTCAGTCCGGCGATTGGCGATCGGGCGGTGTTCGTCCGCGCGTTCTCCACCGGCTTTGCCGTTTCGAAATGGGCTGGAGCCGTGGCCTACGGCGAAATCTGTTCGCTCACCGATTTAGTTGAAAGGTTCCTTACTTCTACGCCAGCCGAAGCGCAATGAGTTAACGCGCCGATGCGATGGCGCACGATTGAAGTGCGTGATTTCGGTTCTTAGCCCTTCGCTGCCGTACGGCGTTTTTAAAAAATGTCTGGTGTTGGGATTGGGTAGATGATTCTGCCTCACGCTGGAAACCTAAGCAGATCCAATTTCGGAAGAAGGTAGGGTCCTGGTCCTATCACTTAACGGAGGCACAGATTTTGAACGTCGCACCTTCCGCGATAACTGCATTCCTCGTGGGATTCATAGAGGACTTCAACAATTTGGATTGGCCAAGTTTCCGCGCCCGGTTCCGCGATGACGCAACCATATTCTTTCCGCAACAATATCAAGTGCGCCGAGCCGCCGGGCGAATAGAAACTGACGCAGCCTGGGAGACTGTCTTCGGGTCAATCCGAGCGGCTTCCGGAAAGACCGCACCGCCATACATGCAGTTGCAGCCCCAGGACATTGTTGTTCAGGAACTTGTCGGAGCAGCGGTCGCGACCTTCATTTTGCAAAGCGGCCCTGCTGGCACGGTCGGACGGCGTAGTTTGGTCATCGTAGAAACCGCCGATGGCTGGAAGATCGCGCACCTGCACGGTTCGACCGCCTTCACTGTGGTCGATCGGTAAAATCGGCCGTTAGTCTGTGATTCTGGCATCGCGCCGATAACTTCGATCATAGCAGCCGCGTCCTCATCGCCTCGCCGTTCATCCAATGCGCGACGAACCAACTTTGCCACAGTACTCATCATGGGCATTGCCCCGTTAATTTCGACCGCTAAGCCTGAATCTCCAGCAATAGCTTTGGCCGCGGGCGACCGCGCAACTTCCCGCCAGTTGCGATAACCTGGTTCAGGCGCCGAGGCTAACTCCGGAGTTCTTGGCGGGCGAGGCCGCGAAGCTGGTGAGCAATCCGACCAAGTCGGTAGTTTAGTGCATAAGGGTGAAGTTGCCATCTTTAACTTGCACCAACACGCGGGCGCGTTCGTCGACGCCATTATGATCTTGCGGGGACATTGTATAGACAGCTTGGGTCCCGACCACCTCCTTGAGGTTTTCGAGTGAGTCGCGCATCGCCTGGCGAAACTGCGGTGTGCCGGGCATCGATTTAGCCACGGCGCCAGGTATCGCTGCCTGGATGAGTAGGAACGTGTCGTAAGCATAACCGGCAAAGCTGTTGCGGACCTCGGGATAGGTCGGCTCGTATTGCTTTATGAAGGCGAGTGAAACCTGCTTCGTGGCACTGCCGTCCGGCAACTGATCAACGACAACAAGCGGGCCACTCGGCGCGATGGCTCCTTCGACCGACTTACCACCAACACGGAGAAAGTCCGGCCCAATAATGCCGTGCGTGTGATAGATCAACCCCTCGAAACCATGATCCCGCAGCGTGATGTGGGGCAGGGCCGCGGGCGAAACCGAGGCGCCGACGAAAACCGCGTCAGGTCCGGCCGCCATGATCCTGAGAGCTTGCGCCGTCACCGACGTGTCCGCCCGATTGTATCGCTCGCGGGCGACGATCTTGATGCCGGCATCGCTAGCGAGCTTCTCGACGGCCTGTAAACAGATATCGCCCCAGCCATCAGCAAACCCGATGTAGCCGATCGATTTTACACCGTTCGCTTTCATGTGCTCGACCACGGCGCCGAACATCACGGGCACCCGTTGCGGCACGGTAAAGATCCACGGCTGCTTCTGCTCAGGCACGACGATTGGCGACATGCAGATTTGCGGTATTCTGTTTTCGACGGCGACATCGACGACCGCTAGACATGTTGGCGTCGACGTCGAGGCGACCAGAAGGTCGACATTGTCCTCGCCAATCAGCTTGCGCGCGTTCCTGACCGCGCTGGAGGGGTCACCGGCGTCATCGAACAGAATGTATTTGACGGGTTGGCCGGCAACGGTTTGGGGTAAATGTGCAAAGATTTTCCAGTAGGGTATCCCCGCCGACGCGGTTGGTCCGGTTGTTCCGAGAGTCATCCCGATCCTGATTTCGGCGTGCGCAGACGATACCAATGCCGTCGCGACCGCAGCGGCTACTGTTATTTTGGTCGGAAACTTCATGAAAACGTCCTTCTGCGTCTGACCGCGAGGTGCGGCCCGTTCGGAGGCCGCCCGCCTCACTTGACTTCACCCTACCTCAATTCGAAGATTACTCATTCGACTAAAACCGCTTCAACCAGGCAGGAAACTAGTAATCGCCCGTACGCAGTTTCACAAGTTTGGCTTGCTGCTAGACGACAATTCCGGATCGCAAGCACCACACAACTTGTTTCCAGCCCGCGCCAAATCGGGCGCCGAGCCATCAAGGGCAAGCATCGGAGAAAGGATGACTGCACTTCATCGCGTTACTGTCGACGCTCGGCCCCAGGCGGTGGAGTTCGATCCGCAGCAAAGCGCATTGGTCGTGGTCGATATGCAGAACGGATTTGCAGCGAAGGGCGGCTTTCTCGACCGCGCCGGTTTCGATATCTCCGGAGCACAGGCGACGATTGAGAATTGCCGGTCTGCAGTGGATGCAGCCCGACGCAATCGCGTGCAAATCGTCTACCTGCAGATGGGCTGGCACGCCGACATGCACGACGCGGGCGCGCCGCACGGAGGCATGTGGCACAAGTCCGTAGCATGGCGGTTCATGCGCGAACGTTCGAATCACGCCGGCACCGCCCTGATATGCGGCACTTGGGACTACGCCATTATCGACGAATTGGCGCCCCAAGACGGTGATTTCCTGGTGCCAAAAAACCGGCTCAGCGGATTCTTTGAAACGAATTTGGATTCGATGCTGCGATCTCGCGGCATAAATTTTCTCGCATTCGTTGGGATCGCGACGAACGTCTGTGTCGAAGCCACCCTGCGCGACGGCCTTTATCGAGATTACCTGTGTCTGCTTATCGAGGACGCCACTAACGAAACCGGGCCATCGTTTGTGAAGGCCGCCACGGTCTTCAATGTCGAGACAATTCTCGGGTGGGTTACGACGACAGAGGCCTACTGCCGCGCGCTTATGCAGATCTCGGCGCCGGCTGCACAGCTGTCACGATGAGTCGCAATATCGCGTTTATCGGGCCTTGACGCATCGGTCTACCGAAGGCGGTAAAATCCCACGGAAGGCGTGCTCCGCCGTCTTCGGCAGCTTCGAGCGCATAAACGTCGCCGACTTCAACTTGGCCGACACCTGTGGCGTCGCGAAGTCGACGAGGTGATCGAGTTCAAATGCAGCGCTGTCGTCGGCAAATCCGTGCATCCGGATCGTCGAGCTCACCATCGGGGTAAAGCAGAACGAAAAAAGTAGCCGGCAATTGAGGACAGTCCTCGTTCCACTGGCGTCAGGTTGCCTTACGGAAGCCACCTGTTACAAATAACCAGATATCCGGAAAAGGTCTCACGGTCCCGGGGAGTATAGCATTGATCCGCGTCACGCTGGTCCGCGCGCTGGTGCTATCAGCGGCTTTCGCCGGTTCTTTGACGCCAGTCCAGTGTCTTGGCGAGGACGCCTATCAGTTGCCGCCCCAGGCAACGAAGGAGCTCTCGCCCACGCTGCTCTCGCTGCTCCAACAAAAGAATATGCCGAAACATTCACCGATCCTTGTGCGCATTTTCAAGGAGGAAGCGGAACTCGAAGTCTGGAAGCAGGACACCACCGGCCATTTCCAGTTCCTCAAGATCTATCCGATCTGTCGGTGGTCGGGCGATCTCGGACCAAAGGTCCACGAAGGCGACCGTCAGGCTCCCGAGGGGTTCTATACGATTACTTCCGAGTTGATGAATGCGAATTCCAACTACTATCTCGCGATCAACACCGGCTTTCCCAACACCTTCGACAAGGCGAACAACCGCGACGGCTCCTTTCTCATGATCCACGGCGACTGCGCGTCGAGCGGCTGCTATGCCATGACCGACGAGCAGATCGGCGAGATCTATTCGCTGGCGCGCAACTCACTCCTCGGCGGTAAGCTGTCATTCCAGATCCAGGCCTATCCGTTCCGCTTGACGCCGGCGAATCTGGCGCGACATCGCACTAATCCGCACATGGCCTTCTGGAAGATGCTTAAGATCGGCAACGATCATTTCGAGGCGACGCATCTCGAACCGAAGGTGGAGGTGTGCGAACGTCGCTATGTATTCGATGCGCAGCACCCCGCGAATTCGTCGAAGCCCCTTGTGTTCGATCCGAACGGTAAATGCCCCGCCTTTGTCGTCGCCCCGCAAATCGCTTTGCCGGCAGGGGAGAAGCAACAGGCCGACGAGGTCGAATACGCGCAATTGGTTAAAGCTAGCGTGTCAGTCGCCCCAATCTATAGCGGACTCGACGGCGGAATGAACAAGGTTTTCCTCGCCGAGTTCCCGGGCAAAATAATACCGCTATCGAGGGTGCTCACGACCGGATCTCGACTGCCGCAAATGCCACCCGTCGCTTGGGTCGACAACGATGGTTCCTTGGCGAGTAAATTGTTTGGCGCCTTGTTCGGATCGAAGCCCGCCCCAAAGGCGCAAATCGCCCCGACCAATTCGGCAACGCAGGAACCCGGCGTGAATTCGCCGACAACCGAATTTACTGCCACGCCAACAGCAAAGCCCGCGCCGCAGATGGAGGCCGCCGCGGCCGCGAACCCGATGTCCCGCGAGCCGGGTATGAACGAACCGGCCAAGAACGAAGCGCCCAAGAACGAAGCGCCCAAGAACGAAGCGCCTGTGAGCAAACCGCAACAGACCGCCGCGTTGCAGCCAATACCTGCGCCACTGCAGGAAGCCAACGTGGCCCCGCAGACCGCGAGCCACAACATAGAGAGCGCGCCACCCAAAGTGCCGGCCACCTCATTCGATTACCGCTGGGGCGGCTTACAATAGTCCGCCTCGCGTTGAGATCACGAGAACTCATGCGCCCCGCCGAAAGTCGGCCGCAGGGCAAGTCGTCGCGTCGGTTGTCGTGCGCCCGGTCCCTAGCCTTCGTCCAGTCCGCCTTTTTGATCGGAAAAGTCAATCTGCACGGAAACACGGCCCTGGTTCAGCTGCCATTCCTCGATCGTGAAGCGGCGCAGGCCGAGTTTGTGGAGGGTTTCTTCTTGGGCGATCCCGCGGGCTTCGGCGAGGTCCTTGGCGCGGATGATCATCATAGCACGCAGGCCGACTTGGCCGGCCTCAAGGAAAGGGCCGCTAGCTAGCAGCACGCCGCTCTTTTCCATGGCAACGAGATAGCGCAGGTGATCGGGGATGTGCGGCAGGATCTCCTCCGGCCGGGCAACCGGCTCGCTTAGGCAGACGAAGAGTGTGCGGTGCAGCAGCGGCGCGACGAGTTGGCCGATCTCTTCATGAAGATCCACGGGCAGCGGTCCTTTCGGGTTCAGTAGAAGGGCTGGTGCGAGTCGCGTGGCACGCCCAGTTCGGTGCGGCCGAAATGGGCGAAGTTCTGCTCGAGGTTGAGGCTCACATGCATCGCGGCGAAATGGATGTCACGCCAGGCGCGCAGGATCGGGTGCGAGGCGGCGAAGCCGGCAGTGCCGCTCATCGCCATAAGCGTATCGATGGCGCCAACGCAAAGTTCGGCGGCGCGCGAGAAGTCCCGCATCGAGCGCGCGCGCAGCTGCAGCGACGGCGGCGTCGGCGATTGAGCGGTGTCAACGGCGCGCCGCAACAGCAGCTCGGCAGCGTCGAGATCGGCAGCGGCGCGCGCCAGCCGTATCTGGATGCTGGTGATCTCGGCGAGAACCAGGCCGCCCGTGCCGCGCCGCGTCCTGGTCCAGTCGCGTAACATCTCATAGGCGCCCTGCGCCGCGCCCAACATCGGCGTGACGAAGGTCAACGGCGCGTAGACGATGAAGGGCGCACGATAGATCGGATGGGCGTGCAGCGCGCCGCCCGGGCCTTTGCCTTCACGCAGGTCCGAGAGCCGCACCGTATAGCTCTCGGGCACCAAGACCTCGTCGCAGACCGCGGTGTTACTGCCGGTCGCCCGCATCGCCCCGGTGAACCAGGTATCAACGACCTTGAAGTCCTTGGGCCCAACGAGAAAGAAGGTCCATTCCGGGTGGCCACCGGCCTCCACCATGCCGCCGAGGAGGACCCATCGGCTATGGTTGATGCCGCTGGCGAACGGAAACTGACCGGAGATTCGATATCCTCCTGCCGCCGGCGTGACACGAGCCGACGGCAGGATCGAAGCCGCGATCGGGACATCGAGCCCGTCGGCCCAGACCGCCTTCTGTGCGTCTTCGGCGAATTGGCTGACGTAATGCGGGTGATGGATCATCAGACTGGCGCACCAGGCGTGCGACGCGTCGGCCTTGCCGATCTCGCGCACCACCTCGAACCAGGTGTCGAGGCCAAGCGCGTAGCCGCCGAACCGCGGCGGCACCAGGATGCGGGTGATACCGGCGGCAAGCAGTGCGTCGATCGATTCTCGCGGCAGCGTCCGCGCCTCTTCCGCCGCGGCGGCGCGCTCGCGAATGCCTGCGGTCAGCGCCCGCACCCGGGAGACAACCGCGTCATGCGACTCCGCCGCGCCACCCGTCGCTTTGGTTGCCATCGCTTTCCCCCAGCGTAGCCCGATGGGCCTTGGTCTTGCACGTCAGAGGCCCGCCTGTAGTCGCATCGGCAACATCACTCGGACGCTACGTTCTAGTTTGAATATAGGAACTTATTCAAATTGTTAGAACCACATTTTTTCTTGCTAGGTGACCGCCAAAATTACCACGCGAGAAACACCACGGGCATGTGGAGATCGGCCTAAAGTCCGTCATCGACGGCGAGCTGCGCCGTGAAATGTCGCATTGGGACTTCCTCAGCGGTTTGGGCGGGGTTCAGACTACCGCTTAGCGGGCCGTCTTAATCATTCAGACCGATCAGCATATCTCCGCAATCCAATAATCGAAGGAGCGGTCCGCCGTCCCAAGTCATCACCCTACCGCGAAAACCCATCTCCCGGTCGAGTTCATCGTGATCGCCCGCTGCTGCGACTTTCTCCAGCTCAGGGCATGTGAGCTTCTGGTCCACCACGAAGACATCCAATATCCGTGGCCCCTCGAATAGGCCGGCGGCGTCGCGAACGTAGCCCATGACCCCGCCGTGCTGATTATAGGCGAGCTTGTGGACGTAATCCTTGAGCATCATCGCGTACGGAAAGTCAGCTGCCGTGGCGTTGCTGTTTGGGCCACGGCTTGACGCCCATTCTCCTCAAATTCATAAACATGATCAAGTTCAACCTCTGGAACAAGTCGGCCGGCCCCGCGGGATAGCTTCTAAAGAGACGTCGATGGCCTTTTTGCGGCTCTGTGGCATTGCCGATTTGCTTCGGGGCGACATGCGCGAGTTTGAGCTGCAGGGCCATACCATCCTCGTCGTCTGGCCCGAAGGAGGAGATTTGCGTGCGTTTCAAGCGCATTGTCTTCATGAGGGTCTTCCCTTGATCGATGGTTGCCTGATCGGAAATGAGCTAACCTGCGGCGCTCACAATTGGAGCTTCGATGCGCAAACCGGTGAGAATATCATGCCGGGAGAAGGCTGCCTCGCGCTCTATCCTTTGCGCGTCGAGGACGGCCAAGTTCTGGTCGACGCCGGTGCGATGAAGCCCTGCCGAAGAGGCCATTGAGATGCTCAATATTCCAAAACCCGTTCATCAAGGCGCTTCTGATCGGCTGGTCATCTCCGAGCAGTCGCTCAATGCGTTGGTGAGGCTTGATCGAACCGGCCGCAGCCGGGTGCACCGAAGCGTCTATACCGACCCCGCGATCTTCGAACTTGAGATGAAGTACATCTGGGAGCGGGTCTGGGTCTACATCGGCCATGAAAGTCAATTGAAGAAGCCTGGCGATTACGTCACCGGATCGCTCGGAAGGCAGCCTATCTTTGCCATACGCGACAAGCAGGGCGACATCGGCGTCTTCGTCAATGCCTGCTCGCATCGCGGTGCGATGCTCTGCCGACTTTCACGCGGCAACGCCCGCATTCTCGCGTGCCCTTACCATGGCTGGACGTTCAGCACCGACGGCAATCTCATAGCACCGAAGGAAGAATCGACCGGCGCGTATCCGGACAGCTTCGACAAGCAATCGCTGGGGCTCAAGCGGATTCCGCGCGTGGAGTCTTACAAGGGCTTTATCTTTGCATGCCTCGACGCCGACATCGAACCGCTCGATGAATATCTTGGAGACGCCAATTGCTTCATTGACATGTTGGCCGATCAGGGACCGTCGCTTGAGATTCTCGAGGGTGTTTGCTCCTACGTTTACAAAGGAAACTGGAAGCTCCAGGCCGAGAACGGCGTCGATGGATATCACCCGAGCACGGTTCACTGGAACTTCATCGCCACGCAAAAGCATCGCGCCAAGACGGACGCGGCCGGCGACAAAGTCATAGGCATGAATCCGATGACCGCCGCCGGCGGCTATTTTGATTTCGGTCACGGTCACACCATGATCTGGGGCGATTGGACCAACCCTGAGGATCGCTTCAATTATTCGAGGCACGGCGAGTTCGCCGAGCGTATGGGCAAGTTGCGCGCCGACTGGGTGGTGGGACGGCTGCGCAATCTGTTGCTGTATCCGAGCGTCTTCCTGATGGACCAGCAAAGTTCTCAGATAAGGGTCATCCAACCCCTTGCCGTGGACCGGACCAAGGTCACGATCTTTGGCGTGGCGCCGCGCGGAGAGACGCCGGCCGAGCGTACGCAACGCATTCGCTATTACGAAGATTTTTTCAACGCCAGCGGCATGGCGACACCCGACGATCTGTCCGAATTCAACGCCTCGCAGATGGGTTTTCAGGGACGTGCGCTCGGCGAAAGCGACTTTAGTCGTGGCGCCAAGCAGCGGATCATCGGGCCCAATCAGTACGCAAAAGATCTGGGCATCAATCCGCGAAGCAGCGGGGCGCGAATCGACGATGAAGGCATTTACCTCGGTCAATTTGAGTACTGGCTCCAATTATTGACCCGCGGTCTGGCGCGAGACGAGCATGTCTGATTTCCCGCCGGATTCGATCGCGGATTTTCTGTTCGCGGAGGCTGCCGCCATCGACGAACAGCGCTGGGACGATTGGCTGGGTTTCTTCAGCCCCAATGCCGAATACTGGATTCCGGCATGGAATGGTGAGCATGAGCTGGTCGATGATCCGACCAGCCAAATTTCGCTGATATATTATTCGTCGAGGTCGGGTCTCGAGGATCGGATTTTTCGTCTTCGTCTCAAGCAATCGTCGGCTTCTATTCCAATGCCGCGGACCTGCCACATGGTGTCAAATATCCGCATCAGCAAAGTCGACGATCGGCACTGCGGCGTTGTAGCAAATTGGCAAACGCATTCTTATCGTTTCGACGAGACCACGACGTTTTTCGGCCGCTATTCCTACCTGTTGGCTCGCGAGGGCGAGAAGTTGCTTATCGAGAAAAAGAAAATCGTTGTTCTCAACGACCTGATCCCCACCGTACTCGACATTTATAATGTTTGACCATGCTAGCTCTCAGGAAAGTTGAGCGTGTCGTCGACGGGCTTTCTCTCGATGAGATCGAAGCGCCTGGGTCGCCGCCGCCGGGATACGCAAAAATCAAGGTCAACAAAGCGGGCATCTGCGGGACTGATCTGGCTATCTTCAATTGGGCGCCCTTCCTGCGGCACATGAAGGTGCCGATCGTGCTCGGTCATGAGATTTCCGGCATCGTCGATGCGATCGGTGAAGGCGTCACCCGGGTCAAGGTCGGTGACTTCGTCTCAGTCGAGAGTCATATCTCGTGCGGCCGCTGCTACAATTGTCTGCGCGGGTTCACCCATGTCTGCGAGAACACCCGCTATCCGGGCATCCACATCGATGGCGGATTCGCCGCGTATACGAATTTGCCCGAGCAGATTCTCTGGGTCGTTGACCGTGGCGTTCCGGCTGATATTGCCGCCATGTTTGAGCCGTTCGGTATTGCGGTCCACGCGGCAATGGACGGTACCGGCGTTGCCGGTATGAATGTGGTGATCGCGGGCTGTGGACCGATCGGCCTGATGACCATCATGGCGGCGCGGGCGCTAGGCGCCAATACCATCGTCGCCACCGACCGAAACACCATGCGACTCGGCGAGGCGGCAAAATGCGGGGCGGATTTCTGCATCGACGTCGATGCGGGGGATCTCAAAACCCAGATCCTACAGGCATTGCCGAATGGCCCCGATGTATTCCTCGATTTCTCCGCGGCGGCCGAATCGATACAGGTGGCGGGTGACGTTGTTGCCGGCGGCGGGGAAATTCGCCTCATTGGCTCCCCCGCGGGAATGATCAACCTCAATATCGAACGTTGGCTTCACCGCGGATTGACCGTACGCGGCCTGCATGGGCGGCGCCTGTTCGCAACCTGGGTCCATGCCATGCGCCTGGTGAATGATCGGCGGGTCGATCTCAAACGGCTTATCAGCCACGTTCTGCCGCTGAACGAAGCGCGTTACGGCTTCGCCGAGGCCTTGGCCGGACGCTCGCTAAAAGTTCTCATCGATCCGACCTGATCGCATTCCCGGTGCGCCGCATTAGACGCGCGATTTGCCCGATCTTGAGCGGGCAGAGGCCGTAGCGCGATGTCCTAGCTCGGCTTCCAGGCGCGCTTTTCCCGTGCGCAGCGCGTCGATAATGTTTTTTCGATGCCTCGCCGTGTCCCGGACTGTTGGAAAGACCACGCTGAGCGAACCTTCCGGCTGATGATCGTGATTCAAAATGGCGACGCTGATGCCGATGACGCCCTCCTCGAACTCTTCGCGCGAATAGGCAAGGCCGGTCTTAACTGTTGCCGCGAGTTCTGCTCTGAGTTTCGCGTGGGAGGTGATCGTATTTGCGGTCACCTTTGTAAGTCTCGTGCGTGACAGGATTCTGTCTCGTTGGCTTTGCTGAAGGGAGGCTAAAATGACCTTCCCCCCGGATGTCGCGTGCAGCGGCATCGATTCGCCCACCTGCATCCAATATCGCAGCGGACGCAGAGAATTCGCGACAACGACTCGCTCCACTTGATCGCCGCGACGTTGGTAAAACGATGCTGTTTCACGCGTCGTCTTGGCAATGACGTCAACGACGTTTTGCACGACGTCGAGGAAATCTGAAGAGGACTTTGAAGCTTCCGTAAGTTTGGCAACTGCCGGCCCCGGTTCATAAACGTTCGGCCCCGCCTGGAAAGTGAGATAGCCGCGCCGCCGCAAATTGCCGAGTAGCTGGGACATGCTGCTTTTGGGGATCGAAAGTGCGGAGGAAATGTCCGTATGGGTCAGCGGACGGCCGGCGGAACACAGTAATTCCAGCAGGTCGAGCACCCGGTCCGCCGACTTGACGGTTGGCTCCTTAGCTGATTGCAGCATCGTGCACCAGTTCCTGTATACGAACTGGAATCTAGACCGGCCGTGAGCTGTTGGGATAGCAGAATATATCCTTTGTTTGGCTCCGCCTTTTGCAAAATTGGCGTCGGCGCTTCGATAATTCCGGGAGGATACCGCCATGACTCGCGAACGCGTGTTGCTCAACCGCCGCCGCCTGATGAGAAGCGCCGCCGCCGGCGCCATTACCCTTGCCACGCCGGCGATCGTGCGGGCTGAGAGTGATCCGCTGAAGGTTGGCGTCCTCTTGCCGCGCTCGGGCTACGAGGCCAGCATCGGCCAGGATTGCCAGCGTGGCGTTGAAATCGCCCCCGGCATATTAAAGTCGCTGGGTCTCCCCACTATCGTGATTATGAACGCCGACACCGAATCGAGCGTCGATACTGCGCGTGCACGGGCAGAAAAACTGATTGGCGAAGGCGCGCAGCTCCTGGTCGGCGCCTTCAATTCCGGGCAGACGACCGCCGTCGCCCAGGTCGCCGAACAGAAAGGTGTGCCGCTCGTCATCAATATCGCGGCTTCACCCGCTATCACCGAGCAGGGCTACAGGTTCGTGTTCAGGAATTTTCCCACCGCGCCAATGATCCTCAACGATGCCTTCGCCAACCAGGAGGAGATCTTTGCCATCGCCGGCGCCGCGCCGAAGACGGCCGTCTACATGCATGTGAACGATACGTTCGGCACGGCCATGTCGAAGGGCATCGGCGCGATCATGCCGAAATACAAAATGCCGTACACGATTGTTGAGGAGATCACTTACGACCCGGTAGCGCGCGATCTTTCCGTCGAGGTGGCCAAAGCCAAAGCATCCAACGCCGACATCATACTCGTCACCAGCCGTCTCAATGATGCGATTTTGATAACGCGCGAGCTAGTCAAACAGCGATGGACGCCGCAAGGGATTCTCAGCATGGGACCGGGTTGGTACGAGGATCAATATCTCAAGATCCTCGGCAAGCTCTCCGATGGTCCAATGGGCCTCAATCCCTGGCAGGATCCCAACAAGAGGCTGACTCCGGTACTCGAAGCCGAATTGGCAAAGGCCTATCCGGGCGTCAATCTGAACGCCAACCAAGTCTTCACGTTCGAAGCATTGTTGGTCGCCGCCGACGCATACAAGCGGGCCGGCTCGACCGATCCCAACGCGCTGGCCGACGCTATCCGCACAACAAATATTACCGACAACGTCAGCATCGGCGCCGGTATCCAGTTCAACGCCAAGGGCCAAAACGACAAAGTCAAGAATGGTGTCACGCAGAACCGCGACGGAAAACTCGTGACGTTGGCTCCAAAGGCTGCCGCAAATGCAAAACCGGAGTGGCCGATGATGTCATACCTCAGTCGCGGCTAGGCGTTGCAGTGCCGTTACGCATTCGTCCGGATGGAGTTCCACGGCTGATCTTGGTTCCAAACCGCGTCGACCGGCGCACGCTTGAAGGCCAGCAACTCGTCGATGAACTGACCGCCTTCGGCGAACACGTGAGCTTACCGATCGGCTACCGGACGGCCTTCATTCGCGCTTTCTCGAGCGGCTTTACCGTTTCCAACTGGGCGGGAGAGCCGGCCTACGGCGAAATCCGTTCCCTTACCGATTTGGTTGAGAGATTCCTTACCTCTGCGCCCGCCGAGGCGCGAAGAGACAAGTAGCCGAGCACTCAAAAACATTTGTCAACGCGCCGATGCGGCACCGGTAATCTATAGGTGCTCCTGGAAACGGCGATGGAGATAAGATAATGGCGCGGTCTTACTTGATGGTTGCTTTTGTATTCATGATGGGAACGACAGCATCCGCGCAATCGACTTCACCTCCACAGCCTCCCGCGGCGGCAAGCCCACTAGGAACCGGCACCAAGGAGGAACAGACCGCCTGCGCACCCGACGTCGTGAAGTACTACAATCACGAGCTTGATGTGGACGTTTCGGATACCGTGGCTATCGTAGGCTGCTTACAGCGAAACCGACAGAAGATCACAGTCGCATGCCGCACTGTGCTAACAAATCATGGGCAGTAGGCTACCAAACAATATGCATCGCGCTCTCCGAGGCTAAGGAGTATCGCAACAAATGATCGATTTCAGGATGGCGCCGCACCGAGTGATCGCCGGAAAAAACATCGTCGAGGTGCTGCTCGATGGCGCCGTCGTCGCCACCATCGCCGCCAATGGAATCGATGGTATTCAGGTCCTGAGCGCGAATTTAAACGATCACTGGTTGGACGACGGCGAGAAGGTCGGGCTCGGCACCCCGTCGATCCACATCACATTCAAGGCATGGCCGAAACGCATGCGAGGCAAGAGTGTGCACGACAGCAAGCGATGACTGCGCTTGCATTTGGAAGGCAGTCATATCGGATGACGAAGAGCTAAACAAAGAAATCTGTTCGCTCACCGATCTAGTTGAAAGGTTCCTTACTTCCGCGCCAGCCGAAGCGCAGTGAGACAAGTAGCCAAGCACTCCAAAAACATCGCCGGTACCCCAATCCCCTGTGCTGGAGAGAGCGGGCACGACGTGTCAAAATTGCACGCCGAATGACAGGCAAAAAATTGAATGACAGACTAAAAATTGACGTCGCGAGTCTCCCTTCACGTCACTTCGTGCGACGCGGGAAAGTCCGAAGTTGAGGTGCCGGCTCAACCGGTCGACGCAACACAGGCATTAAATCTCTCTGCTGGGGTTTCAAATTGCAAGGTCTCACGAGGCCGAGTGCACCGACAAATCGGTGCCCTTCGGAAAGTACTGTCTCAGCAGGCCGTTGGTGTTCTCGTTCGATCCGCGCTGCCACGGGCTTTGCGGATCGCAAAAATAAACGTCGACGCTGGTCGCCAATGTGAAGCGACGATGATCCGTAAGTTCTTTTCCCCGGTCCCAGGTCAGAGACCTATACAGCTCGTTTGGTAGCTTCTTCGCCTGCTTGATAAGCGCCGAGACGACTGAATGGGTTTCCTTGTTGGCTAGCTTAGCCAACATCACGTAACGCGTATGACGCTCGACCAAGGTCGCGATGTAGCTGTTGTTCGGCCCGGACAACAGATCGCCCTCCCAATGACCGGGCACCGCCCGATCCTCAACCGCGGCCGGTCGCTGTCGGATTGAGACGATATTCTTGATATGCCCCCGTCTATCGCCATTCGGATCAATCGGCTTAGAGCGACGCATCGTGCGCTTCGATCGGAGATGACTAAGCAGCTCTTTCTTAAGCACCCCGCGGGCTTGAACAAATAGGCTGCGATAGATCGTCTCGTGTGACACGTGATAACGCTGGTCTCCAGGATAGGCTCTTTTAAGCCAACCGGATATCTGCTCGGGCGACCAATCCAATCTGAGCTTCCCCGCCACTGCCTGCCGTAGCCATGGACGGTTCGCCAATTTACAACGTTTTGGACGACGAGTTCGCGCCCAGGCATTCTCATCTGCAAGGGTCGCTCGGTAGCGATCACAGCCGCCATTGCGCCTCATTTCCCGGCTCACCGTCGAGGGTGAGCGGCCAAGAGACTTAGCGATCGATCGTGCGGATTGATGTGCTGTAACGCCCCTGGAAATCACCTCGCGCTCCGGCAACGTCAATGCCAGCCTTGAGCGACGCCGCAGGGCAGGACGAATCCCACCGTGCGGCGCCACCAGGAAATAGATCGACGATGACGGTTTACCAAAAGCTCGTCCAATCGCCTTCAGCAACTCTCCGCGCTTCCAGCGATCCCACAACTCCGTTTTCTCCGCCGCAGTGAACCCTCGATGAAATCTCCGATCCATCTCCAACACTCCATCTTTTCTCTCTAAGATAAAGTGTTGCGTCGATCGATTGAGACCACCAGGCCATAGCGGACATGACGCAGACATCGCCCGATGTCGCAGTTTGACCCTGGCTGTGTGAAAACGCACTTGGTTATTTGATTCGCGTTGTATGATTCCGCCGCTTTTTGGCGGAGGGATCAGATGAGACGCTTCGTTGAGGGGATCGATCGCGGACAACCGACGCTATTTCCGGAATGCCTGGAGGACTGGATCGATGAGGACAATCCGGTTCGAGTGATCGATGCCTTTGTTGAAAAACTCGAGTTATCGGGGCTGGGCTTTGACGGAGTGGCACCTGAGGCCACGGGGCGACCTTCCTATCATCCTGCGGTCCTGCTGAAGCTGTACATCTACGGCTATCTCAATCGGGTTCAGTCGAGCCGGCGGCTTGAGCGTGAGGCTGGACGCAATGTCGAGGTGATGTGGCTGACCGGTCGGCTGATTCCTGATCACAAGACGATTGCCGACTTCCGCAAGGATAGTGGGCCGGCGATCAAGCAGGTCTGCGTGCAATTTATTGAATTATGCCGCCTGATGGGGCTCCTGACGCGGACGAGCGTTGCGATCGATGGCAGCAAGTTCAAGGCCGTCAACACCCGCGACAAGAACTTCACGCGCGGGAAAGTAGAGCGGCGCCGCGCCCAATTGGAGAAGAGCGTGGCGCGCTATCTTGCGCAGCTCGACACCGCCGACTTGCAGGAGCCATCGGAAGAGCTGGCAGCGAAGATGGCGCATTTGAAGGAGAAGCTGGTCAAGCTGGAAAGCGAGATGCGGCGGCTAGCGGCGATGGAGAAGCTGATGCTGGCGTCACCCGATCAGCAGATCTCGCTCACCGATCCGGACAGCCGCTCGATGGCGACCAGCGGCCGGGGCTCCGGCGTGGTCGGCTACAATGTGCAGGTCGCCGTCGATACGAAACATCACCTGATCATCACACATGAGGTCACCAATGACGGCTCAGATCGAGCGCAACTTGCAAACATCGCCTGCCGGGCGAAGGAAGCCCTCGGTGTCGACGAACTCGAAGCCGTCGCCGATCGGGGCTACTACAGTAGCGAGGAAATCCTCGCTTGCGACAAAGCCGGCGTTGCCGTGACGCTTCCCAAACCGATGACCTCCGGCATTGAGGCAAGGGGTCGTTTCGGCAAGCAGGACTTCGTTTATCTCGGCGAGGAGGATGTGTATCGCTGTCCTGCTGGAGAGAAGCTCGCCTACCACTACACAAATGAGGAGAATGGATTGGCTCTACGCCGTTACTGGACCAATGCCTGTCAGAGCTGCGCCATCAAACACCGCTGTACTACTGGCAAGGAGAGACGGATCACGCGATGGGAGCATGAGCATGTGTTGGAGGCCGCACAGAAGCGCCTCGACAAAAACCCGCAGGCCATGCGCCTGCGTCGCGAGACGGTCGAACATCCCTTCGGCACTTTAAAGATGAGGATGGGAGCGACCCACTTCTTAATGAAGCGTCTTCCAAAGGTGGCCACTGAGATGGCTCTGCACGTGCTCGCCTACAATCTTACACGGGTCATGAACATCGTGGGCACTCAGCCCCTGATGGCCGCCGTTAGAGCGTAGCCAGGCTCAAGAGCCGAACTCCTCGCAACGAACGACTGCTAACGGGTCGCCCCAGCGCGTTTTTACACGACCAAGACCCATGAGCGACATAGGCTCGGCTAAACTGTTAGTTCCAAAATAGCCGCCGATTGAGAAGCGCAAATGGTTTGAAGTAGCAGTTCGCCATTTCCGCAGCGGGTGGTGAGCGCGTGATGGCGTGGCGATGCGATACTGACGCGAGTGTTTAATCAAATTTGCTGATTGTCCACACCCCGTTACCCGCCAACGGTTTTTAGGTGCAGCACGTCGCTCATTGCTAATGAGAATGGAAAGACGTACGAGACCGATGTGAAGTACTGCACTGAGGCAAAGCACAGGTTTAGTAACGGGAGGAACTGATGGCAATCATAAATACAACAGTGAGCGTGACCGCGGGCCAAAGCTCCAGCGGTGATGTTCTTATTGCGCCCGGCGGCTTCATAGTGGAGAGCGGAGGGTCGATCGCCAATAATGTCGCCACCGATGGCAGCTTTACGTCCATCGAAAGCGGCGGCACGGCGAGTGCTACGACGCTGCAAGATGGTATCCAGCTTGTCGTTGGCACGGCGGTCAACACCTTGATCGCCTCCGCTGGCATAGAGGGGGTGGGTAATGGCGGCGTGACTTCCGGAGCTGAGGTATTTACCGGCGGGAAGGAATTAATCGGCACCGGACTTGCCATCGGGATGACCGTCAACGGCGGCTCCGCAACGGTCTTTAGCGGCGGCACCGCGTCTGGTAGCGACGTCATTAATGGCGGCGTGCTAACCGTCTCAAGCGGCGGCACGGACAAAGGTGCAACAGTGGGCCCTGGCGGCACGCTGAACGTGTCTTCCGGCGGTGTGGACAGCGGCTCTTCGGTAAACGGCGGAACAATTGATGTATCTGCCGGTGGCAGTGCCGACAAAACATCGGTCGGTGCCAGCGGCACGTTGAATGTGTCGTCCGGCGGTGTCGTCAGTGCGCTTAGGATCAATGATCCAAATGACCCGGCTGTCTCCGCCGTAGCTCAAGTGGCGTCCGGCGGCACGGTCGAGGGCACGACCAGGATCGACGGTGGACAGCTGATACTGGATGCCGGCGCAGACTTTCAAGCGCATGCCAGCCTGACGATCATGAACAGCGGTTGGCTGATACTTGAACAAGACTCGTTCAAGGGCACTATCAAAGACTTCGGCGGATCGGACGAGTTGGACCTGATAAAGATCCGGTTCACCGGCGCGACGACTGAGACCTTTGCCCCAAGCGGCGCCGGCGGCCTGCTTCAGGTTCAACAGGGTTCCCATGTTGCCGACCTTCATTTGGCCGGCAGCTACACGACCGCGAACTTTGCACTCGCGAGCGACGGGGCGCACGGCACGCTGGTCAGTTTTGTCCCCAGTGCCTCGCTGGCGGGACACGGGTAACTCTTAGATAAGACCTGATCCAAACTACTCGCGTCGGCTCGCGCCATGATCGCAAAGATCAAAGCCGACGCGCTGTTCTTTTAGGATCGTTGCCTATCCCAGCCCGACCGCGGCGATGTCGCTTCCTGGCCCAAATGCGAAGTGCCGCAATGTCCACTTTGAGTCGGCTATCGGGTTATGAGCGGACCTAATAACGGACATCGCGAAACGGACGTTAATGACCGATGCTGTCGAAAAAGGCTTGAGAACTTTGGCGAACAATGATTCCGGTGATTCCATGATCTGAGCCTTGGAGGGTGCGATGATGGGTCGGCGGTGGGGCAATCAAGCAAGCCTATTCTATCAGTTCCGGCTCGACGATCGGGTGCCGAAGGATCACCTGCTCAGACGTATCGATGGTTTTGTCACGACTGCCCTTGCGGATATCCACGGGCGACTGAGGCCTTCCTACAGTGAGATCGGCCGGCCATCGATTGATCCCGAGCTGCTGATCCGGATGTTGATTATTGGCTACTGCTTTGGTCTTCGCTCCGAGCGGCGGCTGACGCAGGAAGTCGAGTTGCATCTGGCATATCGGTGGTTCTGCCGGCTCGACCTCGATGACACGGTTCCGCACCATTCGACCTTCTCGGAGAACCGGCTTCACCGGTTTCGCGATAGCGATGTCTTGCGCCACATCTTCGAACGCGTCGTTGCAGCCTGCATGACGGCCGGACTGGTCGGGGGCGAGGGCTTTGCCGTCGATGCCAGCGTGATGGAAGCCAACGCTAGCCGTTATCACGGCCAGGCGCCTGACGAGATTAATTGGGCCGAGCCCGAGCGCCAGACGCGTGCGGTGAAGGAATATCTTGCAAGGCTCGAAGCTGACGTGCAGCCCAACCCTGACCGCAAGCTACCGAAGGTGATCTCGCCAAGCGATCCCTGCTCGGCGTGGACCGCCAAGGCCAACAAGCGGGTGCAGTTTGGATACGGCCTCAATTACCTCATCGATCTTGAGAACGCGGTCATCGTCGATGTCGAGCCGACGCCGGCACGGACCTACGATGAGGTAGAGTCCACAAAAGCGATGCTGGCTCGAACTGAGCAGCGCTTTCACTTGAAGCCGAAACGGCTCGCCGCCGATACGGCTTATGGGACAGGCCGTTTCCTCGGTTGGCTGGTTGGCTGCGGAATCGCGCCCCATATCCCGGTGCGCGACGCAAGCGAGCGCGATGACGGCACCTTCTCCCGCAGTGATTTCCGGTGGGACAGACGGCGCGGCGTCTACATCTGCCCGAACAACAAAGTGATGCATACCACCGGGACTGTATACGATGGCACCTTACTACGCTATCGCGCCTCGAAATTCGATTGTGATGTTTGTTCGCTTAAGATGAAGTGTTGTCCCAAGACGCCGGCGCGGCATGTTCCCCGCGATCTGCAAGAAAACGCTCGCGATGTGGCACGTCGTCTTATGGGGACAAAGCACTTCCTAAAGTCACGCGATGAGCGAAAGCGCGTCGAGATGCGTTTTGCTCACCTTAAAATCCACCATGGATTCGAACGCATGCGACTTCGAGGTCTATCCGGCGCGCGCGACGAATTCCATCTCGCCGCCATTGTGCAGAACCTCAAAACGCTGGCGCTGCGAGCCCTCAAGCCTCCTAACATGCTTCAATCGGCAGCGCTTGCGTAAGTGAAGGTTTACAGCTCGCAACCTAGTAGGCGGCAGGCCTCGGGCCTCATCAAATCGGGCAACGGATTATTCCGAGAAAACAGCGCCTTTTTCGACAGCATCGACCCACAACGGACATGCCACGGGCGGTTCGCCCTAGAGTAAAGCGTCCTGACCTTCACCAAACCCACATTGATCTGAGTCAAAGTGGGGCCCGCTCAATGCAAATACATGGATGAGTCCCTCTAAGGGGCGCGGCGGAGCTTTATGATGAAAATCAGTATGCTTGCGGGAGCGGGATTACTCGCCCTTAGTTGCATCTCGGTGTCGGCTCAGCAGGTCACGGGTGTTCCGGGTTCGCCCGATGCCACTACAACGATCGATGGCCGCTATCTTCCACCGCCTCCGCAACCGTTCCGGGGCGAGATCAATCTTAACGCCGCCCAATCGAAACCGGCGTGGCCCGCGCGCGTGGTGCCGCCGAAGGGCGCAACCAACATCCTGCTGATCATGACAGACGATGTGGGCTTTGCTGCGCCGTCCACCTTCGGCGGCGTTATTCCGACGCCGGCGTTGGATCGTATTGCTGCGAACGGACTGCGCTACACCAACTTCCACTCGACGTCGCTCTGCTCGCCGACGCGCGCCGCGCTCATCACCGGCCGCAACCACCATTCGGTTGGCTTCGGCGTCGTCTCGGAGGCCGCCTCTGGCTATCCCGGCTATGACAGCGTCATCAGCAGAGACAGCGCAACGATTGGCCGTATCTTGCTGGAGAACGGTTATCGCACGTCCTGGTTCGGCAAGGACCACAACACGCCGACCTACCAAGCGAGTCAGGCCGGACCGTTTAACCAATGGCCGACGGGAATGGGTTTTGAGTACTTCTATGGCTTTGTCGGCGGTGATGCCAGCCAGTGGCAGCCGAACCTGTTCCGCAACACTACCGCGATTTATCCCTATCTCGGCAATCCGGGATGGAACCTGACCACCGCGATGGCAGATGATGCCATTCACTGGATGAACCAGCTCAATGACATCGACCCGTCGATGCCTTTCCTCGTCTACTACGTACCCGGCGGCACCCACGCGCCGCATCAGCCGACGCCGGAGTGGACCAAAAAGATCAGCGACATGCACCTTTTCGACAAGGGGTGGAATGCGCTGCGCGACCAGATTTTCGCCAATCAGAAGAAACTCGGCGTAATTCCGCAGGATGCCCAGCTCACGCCGTGGCCCGATAAGCTCCTTAAGCAATGGGATCAAGCGACCGACGAAGAAAAGAAGCTCTATATTCGGCAGGCAGACGTCTATGCGGCTTATTTAGCTTACACGGATCATGAGATCGGCCGCGTGATCCAGGCTGTCGAGGACATGGGCAAGCTCGACAACACGCTGATCATCTATATCAGCGGCGATAACGGCGCCTCCGCCGAGGGCTCGCCGAACGGTACACCGAGTGAAGTTTTGCAGTTCAACGGTGTGGAATTGCCAGTCGCCGAGCAGATGAAGTTCTACGACGCCTGGGGAACCGACCTGACCTACAACCACATGGCGGTGCCATGGGCCTGGGCGTTCGACACGCCGTACAAGTGGACGAAGCAGGTGCCGTCATTTTTCGGCGGCACGCGCCAAGGCATGGCGATCTCCTGGCCAGCCCGGATTGCCGATAAAGGCGGCATACGTTGGCAGTTCCACCACGTGATCGACATCGTTCCGACGCTGCTCGAGGTCACCGGTATTCCCGCGCCTGTGATGGTCGACGGCATTGCGCAGAAGCCGATCGAGGGCGTGAGCCTGGCCTATACTTTCGACAAGGCTAACGCCGGCGCGCCGTCACCGCACCACACCCAGTACTTTGAGATGTTAGGCTTGCAGGGTCTGTACAGCGACGGCTGGATGCTCAGTGCGGTGCCCATTCGGGCGCCGTGGCAATTACTGGGCACGGCGATCCAAGACCCGGCCACAGCGTACAAGTTCGAGCTGTACGACGTCCAACACGACTGGACGCAATACACCGATGTCGCCGCGGCTAATCCAGGCAAAGTGCGTGAGATGACAGACCTCATGTTTGGCGAGTTTGCCAAATATCAGGTGCTGCCATTGGATGCATCGGTCGCGACGCGTTTAGTGGTACCGCGCCCAACTCTCGTGGCAGGCCGCAAGGTGTTCACCTATACGGGTGAACCGGTCGCCGGGATACCGGATGACACGGCGCCAAACGTCCTCAACACATCCTACACGATCACCGCGGATATCGACGTGCCGCAAGGCGGCGGCGACGGCATGATCGTAACCGAAGGCGGGCGGTTCGGCGGATACGGCATGTACCTGCTCAAGGGCAAGCCGGTCTTCCTGTGGAACCTGCTTGACCTGAAGCGGGTAAAGTGGACAAGCGACCTTCCGCTTACGCCCGGCAAACACAAGCTGGTATTCGACTTCAAATACGATGGGCTCGGCTTTGCGACGCTGGCGTTCAACAACATCAGTGGTATCGGCCGTCCGGGCACTGGAACGTTTAGTGTGGACGGAAACGTGATCTCGACCCAGACACTGGATCGTACCGTGCCCTTGGTCTTGCCGTGGGACGAGACCTTCGACATCGGGTCCGATACCGGTACGCCGGTCGATGACCGGGACTATCAGGTGCCGTTCAAATTCACCGGCAAGATCGACAAGCTGACGATATCTGTTGCGCCTCCGGTGCTAACACCAGATGATGTAAAGAAGCTCCGAGAAGCGGCTGCGAGTGCGGCTGACGCTAAGTAAGGGCGTGCCGACGGACGGAGCGAGTCAGCCTGCGTTGCAAGGTTCGACGAGGGGCGCCCTCGTAGGTGGCCCCTTATTTCATCGCGCAGTTTCGCTGTTGGCCCGAAACCGCAGTGCCGCAAGGTTTACGTTTGGTCCGCCGAGCGAGTCTGACCCATTTCGGACCTAAGCGCGAATGGCTAAAGACCAGTCTCGAAGCTATTGAGTAAGTTTAGGCGCACGATAAGATCGTGGCGCACAAGGAAAAACTAGAAAACCGGCGTGGGCGGTTGGCGTCTTAATCGCCGCTTCGAAGGCGACTTTCAAGCTTCTGGGGAGGAACACAATGTCTACACATGCTGAATCCGGACCGCGCATGCCGCTCGCCGTATCGGCCTTGTTGGGCACGCTGGCGGAAAACTGGTGGCTGTTGCTGCTTCGCGGTCTGGTGGCCATCGCCTTTGGTGTGATCGCTTTTTTCTGGCCGGACATCACGCTGGTGGCGCTCGTCTATCTCTTCGGCATTTACGCGATAGTTGACGGGCTGGTCGCGCTAGGCGCGGCATTCAATGCCATGGGCGACGCTGGTCCGCGCTGGTGGCTCGGGTTGAGCGGCGTCGTAAGCATTCTCGCCGGCCTTGCCGCCTTCTTCTACACGGGCATGACCGCCCTGGTGTTGCTGGTATTTATTGCCGTCTGGGCAATCATCATCGGCCTAACGCTGATCTGGGGCGCGATCGAATTGCGCAAGATTTTGGACGACGCGTGGTTGCTCGGCCTGACCGGTGCGCTTGCGACTGCCTTCGGTGTTATCTTGATTGCCAAGCCCAATGCGGGTGCGCTTGCCTTGGTCTGGGTGATTGGCTGGTTCGCCATCATGTTGGGTAGCCTCTTCATTGCGCTCGCATTCCGTCTCAAGAAATTCAAGCGAACCTGACAGTCATCCTCGACTGAGCATTGGTGAAAAAGAGGATGAAAGAGCATGCGGCGGCGTAAAGGAGCGAACGATGCAGTCGCTACGCCGTCTGGCTTTCGCCGGGGGCACGATTGGCGTTGTTTGGGCCTCACCCGCTGCCGCGGACGACTGGGCGACGCCGATTACGTCGGTCCAGCAGAGTCTCGCTGACGCAGGCGTCAATCTCGGCTTCGGCGTCACCGAGTTCGGTCAGGGCCTAGCAGCAGGAGACGGAACCTACAGCATTCCTTTTGGCGGCAAGGCGGACGTTTTACTCGGGCTGGACGGAGGTCGGCTGGGTCTGTGGAATGGCTTCGGCATGTCGGCGCATTTCGAGCAGGAGTTCGGTCAAAACGCGAACATGCAGGGGGACGGCTCGATCATCCCGGTCAACACCGCGTTGGCGTTCCCGCTCCTCGGCGGCTCGACCACGAACCTCTCCCTAAACTTCTCCCAGAAGTTCGGCGACTCACCGCGGCGGCATATTTTCTGATTCAGCGATTGATGGTGTCCCGTTGGGGATTTCGCTGGCGCGGGATCAGTGAGGACGAGGAGGCGGCGCGCGCCCTTGGCGTCCCGGCGCTGCGCAGCAAGGTGCTGGTCGTTGCGATCAGCTCTGGCCTCGCCGGCCTCGGCGGCGGCTTGTTCGGCCTGATGCAGGGCAGTCTGTTTCCGGACTCCGTTATGCGGCTTCAACTGTCCATTGAAGTCTTGATTGCTCCAATTGTCGGCGGCCTTGGATCGCCTTTCGGCTCAATCATTGGTGCGTTCTTCGTTGTGCCGCTGATGGAAGTTTCCAATGTGCTGGGCGAGCGAACCGGCTTTTACGGCGTCAACACACTGATCTACGGCATCGTCATTCTCGCCTTGATCGCCTTCCTGCCGAGTGGCCTTTGGCCGCGCATCGTGCAGTTTGCGAGATTCGGGCGTTCCGCCTGATGCTCGAGGTTCGGGCCCTTACCAAAGCATTCCGCGGACTCGTGGCCGTCAGGGACGTATCGTTCGATGTTGCCGATAAGGAAATCGTCGCCTTGATCGGCCCGAACGGCGCCGGCAAGACGACCTGTTTCAATACGATCGCCGGTGCGCTCCGGCCGACGGCGGGCTCGGTGTTGCTGGACGGTGAGATCATCACCGGGCTGCCACCGGAGCAGATCGCGATGAGGGGCCTGGTGCGGACTTTTCAGATCGTGCGGCCAATGCGTAGATGACGGTGCTCGAAAACGCCATGATCGGTGCATTCGCCCGCACCGCAAATGCTAATGAAGCTTCCGAAATCGCCTCTCTTGCCGTCGCCCGGGTGGGCCTGCAAAACAAGGCAGGTGTTCTTGCCGGCAGCCTGACGCTGCCGGACCGCAAAATGCTCGAACTCGCACGAGCGATCGCCGCGCGCCCACGCCTATTACTGCTCGATGAAGTCATGGCTGGCCTGCGCGCCGCCGAAAGCGATCGGATTGTCGAGATCGTCCGCTCGTTGAAAGTGGAAGGCATGACCGTTCTGTTGATCGAGCACATCATGCGCGTGGTCATGGCGTTGGCGGACCGTATCGTCGTTCTGCATCACGGAGAGAAGATTGCCGAAGGGAAACCCGCCGAGATTGGTGCCGATCCGAAGGTGATCGAGAGCTATTTAGGCAAAAGGGCCAAGCTCGCATGACCGATGCGCTTCTCGATGTCCTCGACCTCGAGGTCAGCTACGGTGAAGCACGCGCATTGAACGGCGTTACGCTGCATGTCCCGCATAACAGCCTCACCGCTGTGATCGGTGCCAACGGCGCGGGGAAAACCACGCTGGTGCGAACCACTGCGGGCATGAACCGGCCGGTGCGCGGACGGATCGTATTTGATGGAGCCGACATAACCGGGCTCGATTCGAGTGCAACCTGCGAATTAGGGATTGGCCAGGTCGCCGAAGGGCGCCAGATATTTCCTAATCTAACGGTCGAGGAAAACTTGCAGCTCGGCGGTGCCCTGCGTCGATCCGGCAAGTTCCTGGTACTGAACCGCGAACGCATCTTTGCGATGTTTCCGCGGCTGGCTGAACGCTGGAGGCAGATGGCGGGGACATTGTCCGGGGGCGAGCAGCAGATGCTAGCCATTGGCCGGTGTCTGATGAGCAATCCGCGGTTCATCATGTTCGATGAGCCGTCGCTCGGATTGGCGCCGGTCATGGTCGAGTTCATTTTTGCGGCCATCCTCGAACTCAAGAACGCTGGCGTTACGATTCTGCTCATCGAGCAAAACGTTTCGGAATCGCTCGCGCTCGCGGAATTTGCCACCGTGCTGGAGAATGGCGAGGTCGTATTGTCCGGCGCAGCCGCCGAAGTTGCCCACGATGACCGCGTTCGCAAGGCCTACCTCGGACTATAGACGTCCGATGATCCGACGAAGCCGGTCCGCAGCTAATAACAGCTCTGAGCTGCAGGGCATCTCTCGGGAGCAGCTCAGCGGCGAGAAGTCTCTGGTCACGAAACGTTCCGAAAAGAGGGGAATTGAGCCGACATTTCAAAGGTCGATTTAAAAAAACGACATTCGTAAGTTCGAATCCTCTATGCCCAGCCAACTATCGCAGCGGTTTTTAATGCTTCAAACGGGTTGGGATAGCAGGCCCATGCTACGTAATCTCTGGCGACCATCGCTTTTACCACGCTGCGATTGATGGGTACCGCTGCCAGGCCGCAACACCACCTGATGTGGCCGACGTCGCACTCATTGCGTCGCGCGCTTGATCTTGACCTCGACGCCGGGGCGCATGCACTCACACGAAGCGAATGGAAGCTCGACCCGCTCGCCGGCATTTGCGAGCGAGCGGTGGGAGCACATGAGCCATAGCAATGCCATCTCACTATTGAGCTTGCCGCGGGTAGGGATATCTACCCAGTCATCTTGCCGTTGGCCGTCCATCCTTCGGTGCATTCGAGGTGCGACTTCCGTACCGGCCACTGGCGGCGGCGGTGGCATAAGCTCCGAAGGCCACTAGCCGACCAAGCACACGAGTGCGGCACAACAGAGAGAACGGCGCCACATCGCTTGAGCATAGGTTGGACTTATCCAGGGCGCCATATCTGTCGCCTGTGTTTTGCTGTTCGAGCGTGGCATCATTGGTGTTTTAGCGCGGCAGCGTAAGGTCGCGATCTAGCGCGCCCAGGATCGAAAGGAGAAACTCAATGCTGAATAACTCCGGTCTCGCGACGCTGGGAGACATCGTGGAGGCCAATGGAGCAAAGGCGCCCAGCCGTGTCGCCTTGACTTACCAGGGCAGGGACTACTCGTATGGCGAGCATCGCTCGCGCATCTATCGTCTCGCCAATGCGCTATTCGCCCAAGGAGTCCGACGTCAACGTCGCGTGGCGGTTTTGGCACAAAATTCAAATGCCTATATCGAGATCTATGCCGCCGGCGAGGTCGCCGGTTATATTACGGTTGCGGTGAATTATCGGTTGGCATCCGCGGAAATTGAATACATTCTCAAAGATTCAGCGCCGGATGTGCTGATTTTCGACGAGGAATATTCAGAGATCGTTGGCGAAATCAGAAGCTCATACCCAGACATTCGTCATTACATTTGCGTCGGGCATGGCTCGCTCCCTTGGGCCGACAATTATGAGATGGTGATCGCGAATGCGAGCGACGCTCCTCCCCTCACGAGGGCTCGTCCGTCGGACATTGCTTATCTGATCTACACCAGCGGAACGACCGGGCGGCCAAAAGGCGCAATGTTGGACCACGCAGGGCAGCTCGGCTTTATTCAATCACAAGCGACGGATCTCAGCATCCGTTCAACCGATACCATGCTGCTGACAATGCCGTTTTATCATATCGGCGCGAAGTGCAATTTTCTTACGGCTACTCTCGTCGGCGGAAGGGTCGTATTGCACCGTTCATACGATATCGAGAGCATCACCGCCGACATCACCCGCTATCAGGTGTCCGTCATCCATCTCGCGCCGATCATGGTAAAAGACCTGATAGAGCTGCCGGGATTAAAAAAAAACTGACATGTCGTCGCTTCGACTCATTCAATATGCTTCGGGTCCGATGGCAGTCGCCCAGTTGCGGAGCGCGATATCTGTGTTTGGTCCGATTTTGGTGCAAATCTACGGCATGACGGAAACTGGCCTGGGAACGATACTGCAGCCCCATCAACACGTGCTCGACGGGCCGGCCGAATGGACGAAGCGTCTCGGCTCCGCCGGACAGGAAGCGTTGGGATACAAAGTTCGCGTCGTCCGGCCCGACGGCTCGGACTGCGACGTCGACGAGCAGGGTGAGATTCTGATCAAGGGACCGGGAGTTATGGTGGGGTACTGGAACAACCATCCGGCCACGTTTGCTGCGCTTGAAGATGGCTGGATGAGGTCTGGCGACATTGGAGCCTTCGACAAGGATCGCTTCCTGTTCGTGCTCGATCGGAAGAAAGACATGATCTTGTCCGGTGGAGAGAACATATACCCCCGCGAAGTGGAAGAGGCTTTGTTCCATCATCCCGCCGTGAAGGAAGTAGCAGTAATCGGGATTCCAGACGACCGATGGGGCGAGTCGGTGAAGGCTTTCGTCGTTGCCGCTCCCGGTCTATCGGTGACTGAGGCAGACCTCATCGAGCACTGTCGCGGCTATATTGCCAGCTACAAGAAACCGAAGAGCGTCGTTTTCATCGATACACTTCCGCGTCTTCCAAACAAGAAGATCGACAAAAAGCAATTACGCGCGCCATTCTGGAAAGGCGGAAGGATGGTTTAGCATCTCGCACGAGCAAAAGGCGGCTGGACGGAGCCAGCCGCCAATATTAGACTCCACACTTGCAGTAGTGACGTCCCTTGACGCCGAAGGTCCAAATTACTTTTTCTTGGTTTTCTTCGCTTTCTTTTTCATCTTCTTCGTTTTCTTTGCCACGGTGTAGCTCCTTTGTTGAAATATCCCAACATTCAGCACGAACCGATTCGCACAGAAAGCCTACCACAAGCATTGACAAAATGCTCCCGCCGGCCTCGATCAAACGGCAAATAGTTGCGTGTGGAAAGCAAAGGTCACCCAGCCGAGGGCGCAATCTCCGGTATTTCGGTCGCGGATTTCAAGGAGCGCCTGGTGCGCCAACTGAACATTTCACTGGTGGATTTGGCGCCAGCGTCTGCCGGCGACGAGGTCGAATTCTAGGAGTGCTCAACCTCGGCGCCGGGCAGCAGGATGGTGACGTGCTTGACGACTCGGCGCAGACCTTTCGTCAACTCAGGCACCTGCTCGGGCGTCAGCCGGCGATAAGACTTTTGTCGGGCGAGCATGAGAGCATCCATGTGGCAAGTGACTGATTCTATATTGTACTTATTGTCAGCTTGTATGGCATCCAGGATTTCACATAGCGAATTGGCGATAAAGGATAGAAGCTCAAACCCCAGAGTGGTGGCGCTGTCGCGCAATTGACGGCTGCGGAAATTGGCGCTCTCGATCCAGGCCGGGTCGGCTTCGCCGAGTTCGACGCTTTTTATCAGGCTTGCGAATTCCTGGAGCTCGGCGTCCAGCCAATTATCGAAGCCGCGCTTGACCTCCTCAATCTCAGTCTGCGCGCGCTCGATCGCCTTGTCTCGGGAAATTCCGCCTGCCCGTTTTGCCAGTCTTTGAAAGCGCGTTTCAACGGCAAATATTCGCGCGTCTGGGTTCGCCGACTTGGCCATTAGTCTCGCCCGGTCCGTACGGCACTGAATAGGTTGTCAATATCGTTTTGCGCCAGGGCGGGACCGCTCCCCTCGGCGACTTCAATTGCTTTATCGCCTCTCCGGCGCCCCAGTCCTTTCGGGTAGCCTTCGATTTTGAACCGACGATCCGGCCCGAAATAAGTGGCTGTATCGACAAATTTGCGTGGGTTGAAGGCAACCCAACTCAATCGATCGTAGAGAGTTCGCCGGCGATATCGGCTTGGCGATCACCATGTTGGCACCCGCATCACGCGCATGTTTGATGGTCGACTCATGGGAATTGCTTGCCATGATCAGGATCGGTATTGTTCGATGTTCATTGTCTGTCTTGCCGCGAATGGCGCTCGTCAGCGGAAGACCGCCGTGCGGCGGAAGCCGCGCGTCGCAAATTAGGATGTCGATCTTTTGTCCGATCAACGCTTGAAAAACGCTGACTGAATTCCGAACTTCCAGAACCCGGTTTGAACCGAAGCCGCGGAGCATGCTGTGAATCAGCATGGACATATATGAACTCTGATCGGCCACGAGGATGACCAGATCCCGTAGATTCATTTTGGGGGTCGTCGCCACGCTGCCTCTCGAGATTTGCGCTGGAAAACGACGTCAGGCTTTGGGCACAAGTCCGAACATGACCGAGCTGTCTGATGTTCTCGCTATACGACGGCTTTTCACGCTTGTCACATCGGCGCCGCTTTATATAATGTCATCGGCCATCCGAATCGTCAGCCTCGACCAATTTTCATTCACAGTTAGTCAATCTGATTCTCGATTTTATGCCCACCGTTTTTTTGTTAATCTATTCCGATAAACCCGAATAATAAAGCGACGATCAATAGTGCAAGCTCGCAGCCGTTTGGTCGAAAAATGCGTTACCTGGTCGTGCCCGGATACTTATAGCATTCAATTCATTTCTGATTGAGGCATCAATTAATTCTGATTTTACTCGGATCAATCAATCTGAATCTGCCGCCCGCGCGGCGCGGAAATGTCTGAGCGATCCCGGCTTTGGCACATCCTATGGCTACTGGCGGGGTTAAGGCCGGGATTAGCTTGCGCCGGGACCACTCTCAGTCCTATCAACCCGCTTTCGTGGCGAGATAGATTCCGCGTTCGAACTGTCGGTAGATTCGCAGCGTGCGGAAATCCACAAACGGCAACACTTGGGTCATGAATACACTGGCGATACGTCTAGCAGGGTCGATCCAGTAATATGTGTTAAACAGGCCGCCCCACGTGAGGCTGCCGGCGCTGCGGCCGTTGGGGACCGCCTGCATGTTGATGAGGTGGCCCAAGCCCCATTTGCGGGTGATGTCGGGAAACAAGTCGACATCATTGGAGAGCGCCGGCTGGGTCGTCCGTAGGACGCCAACGTCGATTTCTCCGATCTGGTTCTCACCCATGAGCGAGACGGTTTCGGAGCGAAGTATATGGGCGCCATCAAGCGAACCGCCGTGCATTAGCATGCGTATGAACCTCAAATAATCCGGGGCCGTCGAATAAATCCCGCCACCGCCGGAAAAGGATTGCTGCGGCTTTTGCTTTTCGACTGGCTGCGCCAACAGCGATCCGTCGGGTTCGCGCCGGTGCACACTTGCCTCCCGCAGGCGCTGCTGACGCGGAAATAACGAACGCAGTATCGTTCATGCCTAGCGGGTCGAAGATATGTTTGTGAAAATAAACCTCGAGCGGCATGCCGCTGATCAGTTCCACGAGACGGCCGACCCAGTCGATATTCGGGCCGTACTGCCAACGCTCCCCGGGGTCGAACATTAGCGGCTTACGAGGCGCACCGCTTCGCTCGGGCCGCGGCAAGTGGTCAATCGCCTGGGAATACCGGACGGCTTTTGCGTCCCAGAGCCTGTAGGTAAAGCCCGCGGTGTGGGTGAGGAGTTGGCGCAGGGAAATCGGCCGCTTTGCTAGGCGCAATTCGGGTCGTCCCGCTGCGTTAAATCCATCGAGCACTTGTGGGGCCCCGAGTGCCGGCTCGATGTCAGGCACCGGCGCGTCGAGCGACAACTTACGCTGCTCGACGAGTTGAAGTGCTGCAACGGTGGTGATCACCTTAACCATCGAAGCGATGCGAAATACGGTATCTCGCGTCATCGGCTGTCCGCTACCCAGCCTGCGCCAGCCGAAGACGCCTTCGTAAACGACGCCGTCTTCGCCTGCCGCTAACGCGACAACACCGGGTATTTCCCCCGCGCTAACAGCCGTCCGCAGAAGCGAGTCGATGTGGGGAAGCTCTCTCGCCGCTTGCGCGGGCTGCAATCCCGCCCGCGCGAGCGTGTTCGCCGCGGCACTGATGCAACTGGCTGCAGCGACTTTAGCCGTCGCTGTAACAATGTCTCGGCGAGTAGGTTTGTCCATATTGCCTCTCTCGGATCTCGGGTGATCTCCGGATTGGCGACGCTGCGCGCTCTGAGGGTAGATTGGCTCTATCGATTCCGGGCTGTCACGGCATATATGCCCCGCCGTTTACCCACAGCGTTTGGCCGGTCATATACCTACTCTGCGAGCCGAGCAGGAACATGATCGGACCCACGATGTCCTCGACCACAGCTATCCGGCGCAACGGAATCGCCGCGCTGTAGGCGGCGATATCCAGAGTCGAGGAATTGCGTTCGTCCGACCGTCCGGTGCCGCCACGCAGGAATGCGGTGTCGACCGCTCCCGGTGCAACGGCGTTAGCGCGCACTCGCGGCGCGTGCTCAAGCGCCAACGTCTTCGTCAGCGCGATCATCGCCGCCTTCGAGGCCGCGTAGGGGCCATATTGCGGCCGGATGAAACCTCCGAGCCCGGAGGCGAGATTGACTAGGCTCGGCGCATCGCCGTTCTCGAGGAGCTTTATCGCAGCTTTGCAGCACAGAAAGGCAGTCCTCACATTGCCTTCGAGCGTCGCGTCGAACTCATCGGCCGGCGTCTGCGCCAGCGGCCGCAGGGCAATCAAGAAGCCCGCCGCGTTCACGAAGCCGTCGAGCGCACCCCACCGCTCCGCGATGAGCGCGAAAGCGCCCGTTACCGAGGTTTCGTCGCTGCCGTCGATCTCGACAGCATACACCCCGGACGGCGGGGCATGGCGGGTCAACGACACCTTGAGGTCGAGGACGGTTACGTCGTCGCCATTCGCTAGGCATGCCTTCACGACGCCGCTGCCGATACCCCCGCAGCCTCCGAGAACGCAAATACGACGTCCGCTCATGTTACGCGGCGCCTTACGGACACGGGTCCGCCGGCCATGAGTCAAAGAGATTCCATTTCAAGTCTCTGATCTCGATCACGTAGCCGGGGAGGCGAGCGTCACGCTGGGCGTCGAAGCAGGTGTTGTCGCCGGTTATGCCGCTGAAGCGAACGGTTTTCAACGCATCACGAATTGCGGTGCGCTCCTGGGCGAGTTTCGCGGGATCGCCGGTCACGCCGATTTGCTCCATCACCTGCTTGAGCAGATAGACGATATCGTAGGCATTCGCGTCAGTGTGATGCGGGATCTTCTTTGAAGTCAGGCCGCGTTTGGCATTTTCCTCAGCGAATTTCTTGGTGAATGCACGGGTTGCGTCGGTGCGGTCCCACCAAAAGCCGGCGACAATCAAAAGCCCGTCGGCGTCGCGGCCGAATAGGTCGATCGAATTGGGGTCAGCAAAGATCTGTGATCCGATTACGCGGCCCTGGAAACCCTGGCGACGCAGTTCCTTGATTACCTTACCGGCGCTGTCAGGCGTGGCCGCCATCGCAATGACGTCAGGTTTCCGTTCGAGCGCCTGCGACACCTGGGGCCCGACATCGAAGCTGTTGTACTGGAACGCGATCGGCTCGCCGAACGAGATGCCGTTTGCCTTGAGGATGGCCGGATAGAAACGCGTTCCGGAGATGTTGGAGACACGCTCGTCGGACACATAAAGGATTTCCGCCTTGTCGACCTTGATAGACTTTCTCTTCAGGGTGTTGAGGAGGCGGGTAAACTGCTTGCCTTCATCGCTAACGAACCGGCAGGCGTAGCTGTAATTAGCGGTTAGGCCCGGCTGCGAGGAGGAATTGGACATCTGCACAATACCGAGCCGCTCGCCGACCGGGAACGCTACCGCGGCTTCGCCTGATGAGAATGGACCGACGATTGCAAGTGCCTTGTCGTCCTCGGCGAATTTCTGCGTGCCGGTCGCGGCCTGCTTCGGATCGCTCCCGGTGTCGTAGGTAAGCAGCTTGATTTTCTTGCCGCCTATTCCGCCCTTGGCGTTAATCTCATCGACCGCTATATTCACCGCAGTTTCCGTTGCCTCACCGACGTTCTTGAGAACACCGGATTTCACCATGTTCAATCCGATGACAATCTCTTGCGCTCGCGCGGGCAGCGTGACCGCAACAGACAACGCAACCGACACAAGCAAGGTTTGCAGTCTTATCATCACTAATCTCCCTGAACTGACCACTTAAGTCGACTAAATGTGCCCGAGATAGGCCTCCGCGAGCTGCTCGTTGTGGCGCAGCGTTTCCACCGGACCCTGCATGACAACACGCCCAAGTTCCATCACCAGCCCGCGCGAGGCTACTTCGAGCGCCATGTGGGTATTCTGCTCGACCAGCAGGATGGCAAGGCCATCCCGATGGAGACTGACGATCAGGCTAAACAGCTGTTCGACCAGCAATGGCGAAAGTCCGAGTGACGGCTCGTCCAGCATCATTAATTTCGGTTTCGCCAGCAGTGCGCGCCCGATCGCCAGCATTTGCTGTTCGCCGCCCGACAGCACCGACGCCGACATCTTTCGCCTTGCTGCTAGATTTGGAAAGCGATCGTAGATCGCGTCCATATCATGCAGCACAGCCGGGTCCGCGCGGCAGTAGGCGCCCATCTGCAGGTTCTCGTGCACGGACAGACCGAGCACGATTTGCCGTCCTTCTGGCACGAGCGCGAGGTGCCGGCGGAGTCGCCGCGGCGGCGAAAGATCAGTAATGTCCTCGCCGTCGAAACGGATACGCCCTCCCGCCACCGGCACCAGTCCCTGCAATGCTCGAAGGAGCGAAGTCTTGCCGGCGCCGTTGGCGCCCAGCACCGTCACCATCTCGTCGGCGCCGACCGTGAGCGAAACGCCTTTGACCGCATGGGTGCGGCCATATCGCACGTCAAGATTATCGACTTCAAGCAGCAGAGTGCGCTCCTTTGACCGCAACGCGGCGGCTGCCGAGATAGGCAGCGCGGACCTCTTCGTCGTCCTGGACGCCGCGGGTTGGTCCCTGGTAGATGAGCCGGCCGAAATTGAGCACGACGGTCTGTTCACAAAGATCATGAACAAACGACATGTCGTGCTCGACAACGAGCAATGTCAGTCCGTCGCGTGCGATCGATTTGAGAAAAGCAGACAGCTCCGCAGTTTCGCGCGGATTGAGTCCTGCAGCCGGTTCGTCGAGCATAAGCAGTCGCGGCCGGCTCATGAGCGCGCGGACGACCTCGATGCGTTTGCGAACGCCGTAAGACAGGCTCGATACGTCCGCATCGGGGTCGACATCAATGCCGGCGTCCCGCAGGCTGGCCTCGGCTAGCTGACGCCATTGACCGTGACGCTGCCATGCCAGAGGACCGAACAACTGGCCGAAGCCGTCGGCCCGCACGTGTTGCCCGAGCATCACGTTCTCAATGACCGACAGATGCGGCATCAGCCGAATATTCTGGAACGAGCGCGCGAGGCCGGCACGTACCCGCAGCCGCGGCGGCATTGTCTCGATCGGCGTGCCGTCGAGTACAATGCCGCCGGCGTCGATCGGATAGACGCCGGAAATCAGATTAAACAATGATGTCTTGCCGGCGCCGTTCGGCCCGATCAGCGCCATGCGTGCGCCTTCCGGGACATCGAAGCTCACATCCTCGACGACGCTGAGACCGCCGAAGCTTTTAGTAATGCCGTTGAGCGCCAACGCTGGTTTAGCGGTCATGCATTGCTCCGGCCTCGGCGCGGCGTAGCGCCCACCGGTGAGGCGACAACTGGTTGATCATTGCGCGCGTCACGATGCCCTGTGGGCGCAGCATCATCATCACCACAATGGCGGCACCGAACACGACGTATCGCCACGATCCGCCGACGCGCATGAATTCTGGCAGCAGCGTGAAGAACAACGTGCCGACCAACGGTCCCCAGGCAGTCTGCACCCCACCGATAAGGACGAACAGGAGAACGTAGATCGAGAGCAGCGAATTGAAATATTGCGCCTCGACGAAGCTGAAATTGTGCGCATACAGCGCACCCGAAAGCCCGGCAAAGGCACCGCCAATCGTGAACGCAGCGACCTGGACGGCGCGCACGTTCACGCCCATCAAAATCGTGACGGCCTCATCATCGTTGGTCGAGCGCATGGCGAGGCCGAACCGCGTCGCCATCAGGTAGAATGTCAGCAAGGTCACAATGACCGCGGAGCACATCAGGATCGAGACCTCGACATGTGCCGGCACGACCATGCCGATCGCTCCGCCGAAGAACTGCGTACGTAACAGAAAACCCGCGACGGCCTCGCCGAATGCGAAGGTGGCGAGCACCATGTAAACGCCGCGCGTGCGCAGGACCGGGAAGGAGATAAGGAAGCCGACCAGACCGGCGATCAGCATCGCCGCAGGAATCGTCATCCATACCGGCAGCATTGCGACACTCGAAAGCCAACCAGCGCTGTACGCGCCAATAGCCTGAAATCCCGCCCCGCCGAGATTGATCTGACCCGCCGCGGCCGGTACGAAAATGCCGTAAGCGAAAATCAGATTGATGCACAGGATCGCGACGATGCCGGAAACATATCCGCTCATCGCCGAGTCCTGCTGAATCGAGCGGCGTATGGACTCCGCATCACATTTTCCCTCGGCCGGCCGAGACGGTGCCGAACAATCCACGCGGTCGAATGATGATGATGGCGAGCAACAGTCCCCAGACAACCATCTGGACCGAGTCGCCGCCGAACAGGTAAATCGACAGCGTCTCGATCAGTCCGATGATCAGGCCGCCGGCGATCGCTCCCCAGATCGAACCGATTCCGCCAAGCACCATAGCGGCGATCGCCTTGGTGCCGATGTTATCGCCCATGAACGGCGACACACTGCCGTAATTGACCGTGAAGAGGGCGCCGGCGACACCGGCCAGCAGGCCGGTCAGGACGAAGACGACGGGCACGACCTTGTCCACCTCAACGCCGAGCAAGGAGGCGGTGTCGGGGCTCTCGGCGATCGTGCGAAGGGCACGGCCGGTCTTGGTGTTCTTCAAAATGAAACTCAGAGCGGCCACAACCGCGATAGCAAGTACGCAACTCGCAATCTGCGGCGCGCCGATAACGAGGCCGGCGACGTGGATGTCGGCCTTGAACGGAATGGCGAAGCGCTGTGCTTCTGAGCCCAGAGAAATCAATACCAGGTGTTCGAAGATAAGCAGAAAGCCCAATGATGAAACGAGGGGAATGGCGTGCTCGGTCGCGTCGCCGTGTTTCATTTTGAGGTAGCGGAAGGTGAATCGCTCGACCAGCAATGACGCGACGACGGCCACGGCGACGCCCGCGCAAAGCGCGGCGAGCCACGCCCAGCCGCCGGCGAATTTGACGTAGCCATTGCTCATCAATCCCCACGCCACCATTCCAGTCAGCATGAACAGGCTGGGTATTGTGAAATTGAGAAAGTTGAGAACGCCGATCGTCAGCGTAAATGCCACTGCAACGGTCATGTAGATCGAACCGAGCAAAAGCCCGGATACGATCTGCCGCGCAAAGATATATCCGCCGAAGACGATGCCGACGACAACGGCAAGTACAATCAGGGCGCCGACTGCGGTCGGCGTTTGCACCGTTGCACGCGATCTCGCGATCGACGAGCCAAAGGTCATGACGGCAGATGCGCCTGCGGGGGAATGTGCGTCGCGTGTTGTTCGCGATAGCACGCCGCCACTTCCTCCCGAGTTGCCCACCAAACTCCGTCAAATTCCTTGGCGTAAGCGAGGAATTTGCGAAGGATGCCGGCGCGGTGCGGGACGCCAATTACGTGCGGGTGTAGCCCGACGTTCATTATCATGCCGGTACGTGCACCTTCCGCATGGAGCACGTCGAATTGTTCCTTCATGCAGTCGAGAACGGCTTCGTTGGTCAGGCCGCGCCGGAGCAGAAGGGTAAAATCGTTGATTTCGATGGAGTAGGGCACCCCGACGATCGGGCCTTTGGGCGTCTCGATCATGTACGGCTGATCGTCATTCATGAGATCACACCAGAACTTCAATCCATTTTCGACCAGGATCGTTGGGGTATTGGTCGTGCCGCGCAATGACGACGACAGCCAACCCTGCGGTTTACGGCCGGTTACGCGCTCGTAGACTTTGAGCGTCTCCTCGATGACGCGTCTTTCTTCGTCCGGCTTGTGTTGCAGATGGCAAAGCAGTTCGCCCTGTTCGTAATTATGGGGAATAAGCTCGAAACCGCGTTCGAGCGCTCCATCGATGACCGCGCGCCGCTCCAAGGCGGTTTTCGCATTGAGCGTGCAACTTGCGCGCACGCCGGCCTCGACGAATGCATCGTAAAGGCGCCAGATCCCCACGCGCTGGCCGTATTCGCGCCAGGAAAAATTGGGAAAATCCGGAATATTTCCCGGCAACATGTCCGGCAGTATTGCCGGGCCTCCGGCATAATAGGGTGCCGGAGATTCCTTCAGCAAATCCCAATATTCGAGGTTGACCGTGACGATGAGCGCCAATCGCTTCCCCTGCGGCCATCGCAATGGACCTCGCATGGGAAACGGCACGAAAGGATAACGCATCGACCCGCCTTTCCGGAAATTGCGCCTTGATCGCTTGCCCGATGTGACAAAGCCCGCCATCTTTGTCCGGACAACTCAATGATGACCGGCCTGTCGCCTGAGTCAAGGAATGCTATGCCCAATAAAGTGAGCCAAAGTGTCATCATTGTCGGCGCCGGACCGGTAGGTCTGGTCACAGCGATGCTCCTGGTCGAGGAGGGAATTCCGATTGTCCTGATCGAGGCCTGCAACGAGCTGCCGCATGATCTGCGGGCTTCAACTTTTCATCCTCCGACTCTCGACATGCTTGAGCGGTTCGGCGTGGTCGAGGGAATGATCGAGCAGGGCTTGATCTGCCCGACTTGGCAATTCCGCGACCGTAAGCACGGCGTTGTAGCCACGTTCGAACTCTCACGCCTCAAGGGCGACACTAATCATCCGTATCGCGTGCAATGCGAGCAGTGGCGTCTTGGCGAAATGCTGTATGCGCAGCTCAAGACCCATCCGCTGGCCACGATTTGCCTCGGTACTACGGCGATTGCTGCGCGGCAGACGGCGGACGGCGTGGAGGTCGATGTTTCGCACGCGGACGGCGGTATCGAGACAATAGCCGGCTCGTTGGTCGTCGGCGCCGACGGCATCGGCAGCGTCGTGCGCAAGGCCATGAGCGTTGTCTTCGACGGCATTACAATCCCCGAGATATTTCTGACGCTCTCCACTACCTATGATTTTCGCGAGGCGATGCCGGACATCGCCAACATCGCCTACCTTTCCGATCCGGATGAATGGTTTGTGCTGATCCGCACGGTGCGGGTGTGGCGCGCGCTGTTTCCCGGTGATGCGTCACTGACTGATGCCGATGTAACATCGGCCGAACGTGCGCAGCATTTGCTGCAAGGCGCGGTGCCGCGCAGCCAGCCATACGAGGTAAGTCACCGCACCGCATATCGTGTACATGAACGGGTCGCATCGACTTATGTGAACGGGCGAATGCTCATTGCCGGCGACGCCGCGCATGTGAACAACCCGCTCGGCGGCATGGGGCTCAACGGCGGCATCCACGATGCATTTAATTTGAGCCGCACACTCACCGAGGTGATCCGCGGGACTCCGCTCGCCACACTGGAGCGCTACAGCCGACAGCGCCGGAAAGTCGCGCTCGACGTGGTGCAGCAGACCGCACTGCGCAACCGTTCAATTCTCAACACCCGGGAACCCTCTGCGCGGCAGGCGTACTATGACGATCTGCGTAGGATCGTTGCAGATCCCGCCGAGCACCGCGACTACGTCATGCGCACGTCAATGATTTAGTCGCTGCGCGATTCCGAGACGATCGCATGAGTTTGCTTCGCGCTACTCGGCGATAATCGGCACGAAGCCGCCGTTCTTTTCCTCAATGTGCATGCACGTTCCGCGCAAGTGTGCAGGCATCAATCGCAATTCTTCGCCCACGGCGCGTTCCAGCAGCATCCGGCGCGTTTGCATTGCTTGCGCGGGGTCAAAGCAGAAGCCGCTTGACCACTCGGGATGAAAGACCTGGACCGGGCTGTGAATGGCGTCGCCGCAGAATATCAGCCGCGATTGTGCGTCGGCAGCGAGATCGAGACCGATCTGGCCGGGCGAATGGCCCGCCAAGTCGATGATCTTTGCACCGTCGGCGATCTCATCGCCTATGTTGACGGTTTTAACGAGGCCAGCCTCGATCACGGGCAATACGCTGTCCTGGTAGCTGCCGTGATTAGCCTGCGGGGATTGAGCCGCATCCTGTGCGCGTTGATCGATCTCGCGCTGCGTCATCACATAGTGTGCATTCGAAAAGGTCGGCACCCAGCGGCCCGATTGCAGTCGCGTGTTCCAACCCAAATGGTCGGCATGCAAATGAGTGCACATAACGATATCGATGTCCTCCGGCGTACAGCCTGCAGCCGCGAGATTGGCGAGGTACTTTGTACCGGTTCGGAGATTCCACTCCGGCCGCAATGGCCGCGATTTGTGTTCGCCGACGCAGGCATCGATCAAAATGGTTTTGCCCGCAAAGCGAACAAGGTGACTTTGGATGACCAGCAAAATCTTGCCGGTCGCAAAGTCGACGTGCCGTTCGGCGAGCACCTGCGCAGCACCATCGAGTTGCGCAAGCGTCGCATTCGGAAAAATGTTCGCGATTGGAATTGCAAACGGATCGAGATCGATTACGCGATGAACGGTGGTCTTGCCTAGTGTAAGCGCCGCGTTCGTGGTCATCAGAGGATCTCAAAATTCCGCGAGCAGCCGGCCGAAGCCTTCCATCCGGTCGTCGATATTGTTGGCGCGAAGCGCATGCCAGTAGGTCGCCGTGTTGATCGCAACGATCGGTTTGCCGAGCCACATTTCCGCTGCAGCGGCCAGCCGCACCATCGACAGGTTAGTGCCAACCTGCACGATAGCATCGACGTCGTCGCCGTCGAGCTTCATGAGTGCGTTCCGCAGAGTTTCCGTGGTCTGCTCGGCAATCTGAATCCACGACCGACATTGCAGGCAGATGTCGCGCACCACTTCAAACCCCATGTCGGTGAAATAGCGGATAACCTCGATGTTCATTACCGGCCAATACGGGGAAAGGATGGCGATCCGGCGCACACCGCCATAGCGGCGCAGCGCCGCCGCGCTGGCATGGCTACCGATGCTGATCTTGACTCCGGAGGCGTCCTCCACTTGCCGGGTGAATGTATCGGCGCCTTTCGCGCCGTTGATGAATGTCACGGCAGACATGCCCATGACGAGATAATGCGGTGCGCATGTCATGACGCTACGAACTGCGTCGAGCACGTTCCCGGCAATCACCTCGGTTGCGGCCCTGAAGCTGTCGTTGCTGACGGCGTCCGCGTTCGGCGTAAAGATCCGGCTGTAATGATTGGTCACGCCGATGGGGCGCATGGCGTCGAAGTCGGGCTGTACGATCGTGTTGGTCGATGGTCCGAGAACCCCGAATTTGCGCCGCCAGCCGAGGACGTCGGTCATCACGTACAACCTTCCTCTATCGCGGGCCACGGTTGGGATGCCCACTGACATTCTCTCTGTACACATTCGGGATACAGTCCGGCAATATGTCCGGACAAATCGTTTGGGCAACGGGCGGATCCGGGGCAGGGGAGTGTGGCGGCATGACCGTGGAACAGCCGCGTTACATGCAGATCTTGAATGTTCTCAGTCAGCGGGTGGAAACCGGACAATACCCGCTGGAGGAGCGTTTGCCGACTGAAAGCGAACTCTGCGACGAATTTGGCGCGAGCCGCTTTACCGTACGCGAGGCGCTGCGGCGCCTGGTCGACCACGGGATGGTCCAGCGGCGGCAAGGCGCCGGCAGCATCGTCGTCGCGGCGAGCCCGAAGGCGCGGTACGTGCACTCGCTGTCTTCGCTTGCAGATCTTTCGCAGTTCGCGCTCGACACCCATTACGAATTGATCTCGAGTTCACCGACCAAACTGCCGGCTGGAGTTGCGGCGCAGATCGACGGAAAAGCCGGGTCGCGATGGTGGCTCATCACGGGACTTCGCCGCGCCGAACTAGGCGGCAGTGTCATCTGCTACGTACATACGTACCTGCCGGAGCGGTTGTCCCGCTATGTGCGGGAGCTGCCCGGCTGCATCGGGCCGTTTCACGCGCATCTGGCCAAGCGGACCGGAGAGGACATCGTCGAGATCGAACAGGATTTGCGTGGCGAACCAATGGGCAAGGATGTGGCCGGCAATCTCGGGCAGAAGCCGGGTACGATCAGCGTGTGTGCGTTGCGCCGCTACGTGACCCGCAAGGGGACGCTTGTCGCTTCACATAACTGGCACGTGGCGCAAGATTTCCACTACCGGATGAAATTGTCCCGAGACGGGTAACGGGCGCGGAGCTTCGAGGTTTCGATCCCCGCTTCAAAGCATCATCTAATGTCGGTACAGTAGCGTGTTTACACCTCAGGCAGCTAGTTAATCGCTCATGATAATTCAAACTGCACCCGCCGGCTCGCCGCGACTGGCGATCATGATGTACGAGCACACCGCATTATGCGGACAGTTTGCCCGCGTCTTCGGCAATGACGAGTTCGAAGCGCTGTCGCCGCTCGACCCGATGGTCTATGTGATTGCCCATCACGACGCCGGCTGGGTCGAGTTCGATCGTGATCCGATCGTCGATGAGAAGACGGGTCTCCCCTACAATCTCATCGAGACGCCGGCGGAGTACATTACCCTAACCAGCAAGCAATCGCCGGATTTCAACGAGCGGCAGAACCCGTTTTGCGGCTTGATATCGAGCATGCACAGCTGGGGCCTCTACAACGGTCGTTACGGTCTTTCCAAACAGGTACTGATCAAGCAATTTCCCGAGAAAGAACGGCCGATCGCCGAGCGAATGCTCGACGGCGAACTCGTGCGGCAAAAGCGGCTGAAAGCCGAAGTCGCCAAGGATCCTCGGCTGTCGGACCGGCTTGACGAGAAGAAACTGTTCCAGAATTACAAGCAGCTGCAATTCATTGACACGCTTGCCCTTTACTTCAACAGAATTCATTCCGGCGAACGCGGCGTGCAGACGTTCGAGCACGTGCCGCGCAATGCCGATGAAGACGCTTCGGTGACGATTAGCCCACGGGAGGCGGGGGTCTACACGATGTCGCCGTTCCCGTTCGCATCGAACGGCGAGTTTGCTTTCGCCGGCCGTCGCGTTAGCCCGCGCGAGCGGAATACCAATGGCAGCTGGAGCGAAGTGCTGCGATCCATCCCTACCGAGTGGGAACGCTTCCGCCTCGTTCCGGCTTAAGTGACGCGACGGGCCGCCCGGCGCCCATCAACGCTGATAGGTCTCATCGAACTTGGCAACAGCGCCAAAACCCATCAGTTCGCTGAACTCGCTGAACTTATAAAGCGGGATGTTGCTGCCGACGCTTGAGCCGTTCTCTTTCAGGTGGCGATAGACGCTGCGCAACACCTCGCCTGCGGCAAGAAAACCAAACGCCGGGAAGATCGCGAGAGAATAGCCGATTTCTTCCAGCGTTTTCTTGTCCGCGACGGGTGTGCGTCCACCTTCGACCATGTTCGCCATCAACGGCTTGTCAAAGCTTCGTCCGATCGTTCGCATTTCCTCAAGGCTTTCGGGGCTTTCGACGAACAGAACGTCGGCGCCAGCCTTGGAATATGCTTCCGCGCGGCGCAACGCTTCGTCGAGGCCGAGCGTCGTGCGTGAATCGGTGCGCGCTATGATCAGAAAGTCGCTGGTTTCTCGGCTGCCGACCGCGACCCTGATCTTGTCGACCATGTCCTCGATCGGCACCACCCTGCGGCCGAGCATATGGCCGCACTTCTTAGGAAATTCCTGATCCTCGAGCTGAATGGCGACTGCGCCGGCAGCCTCGTAGCCCCGTACCGAGTACTGAACGTTGAGCAGTCCGCCGTAGCCGGTATCGCCGTCGGCAATCAGCGGCGTTTTGGTTCCTTTGGCGATGACAGCAACGCGGCCGACCATGTCGCTGTAGGTCGCGATGCCGGCGTCGGGCAGTCCCAAATGTGACGCCACGGTCCCGTAGCCGGTCATGTAGAGCGCTTCGAAGCCGATCTGATCGGCGATCTTGGCCGAAATTCCATCGAACACGCCGGGAGCAACCAGAAGTTCTTTCTTGGCGAGCCGCGCACGCAGCTTTGGCCGCTGTGGTTCGGTCATTCTGATCTCCCTCATCCGCCGGATATACAGCCGGCGCCAATTCGCCGTCGAGTGTGCTATGCGACGGAAATTGTGTACAGTTCTTTGCGACGGAGGTCGTCAACATGAGCATGTCGGCGCGGCATGATCGATAAGGAGGCGCTTGCAAAGCTCATGGCTGCAAGCGGCGTCAGCGTCAACGCGGACGACGTGGACGCGGTGTCCCGTTCGCTGGAACGCATCCAAAGCGCGGCGGCGACCCTGCTGCAACCGCCATCCTTCGACGAAACCGGCGAACATTTCTATCGCCTGCTGGAGGGCGACGCCGCGAATGGGGCCGACCGGTGAACGATCCCACGGCGTTAACGCTGCGTGAAGCGGCGACGGCGATTTCGCAAGGGCGATTGCGGGCCGAGGCGTTGGTTGAAGCCTGTCTTGACCGCATCGGACGATTGCAGCCGGTACTGAACTGCTTCATCCGCGTGACCGCAGATGCCGCACGGGCAAAGGCGCGGGAGGCGGATCTGGCGGTCAAAGCAGGCCGCTCGCTTGGTCCGCTGCACGGCATACCGCTCGCGCACAAGGACATGTTCTATCGCGCCGGCGAAGTCTGTACCTGCGGCTCGAAAATCCGCATGGACTTTATCCCCGACCACACCGCCACAGTACTTGCGAAACTCGACGGCGCCGGCGGTATCGAACTCGGGCGGCTGAACATGGCGGAATTCGCCATGGGCCCGACTGGGCACAACGATCATTTTGGCCGCTGCCGCAATCCGTGGAACACCGATCACATAACTGGCGGTTCATCGTCGGGCTCCGGCGCTGCCGTGGCTGCGGGTCTCGCATTCGGCGCGCTTGGCTCCGACACCGGGGGATCGGTTAGATTGCCGGCCGCGGCATGTGGCATCGTCGGCATCAAGCCCACGCTCGGCCGCGTCAGCCGGTATGGAACGATGCCGCTATCGCACTCGCTCGACTGCATTGGCGTGCTGGCGCGCAATGTCGGCGACTGCGCGCGCTTGTTGGGTGTGATCGCCGGAGTTGATGCCAGCGACGGCATGTCCAGCCGGAAATCCGTGCCGGACTATGAGCGCGGGCTTGATGACGCCGTAAGCGCGGGTTCTCTCGCCGGCGTTACGATCGGCGTTCCCGATCGCTACTATTTCGACGGAGTAGATCATGAAGTCGCCGAATTGCTTGCGGCGAGCCGTGTGGTCCTGGAGAAGCGTGGCGCAAAAATCATCGACGTGCCGATCGGCGATCATGGCGCGATCAATGATTTCTCAAACGCCATCCTCTGGCCTGAGGCCGCGGGATTGCATCTGGAATGGTTGCGCGAACGTCCGCAGGACTACGCGCCGCAAACGAGAGCGCGGCTACTGGTCGGCTTGGGAGTGCCCGCGACCCTCTACGTAGAAGCCGTGCGGGGGCGCGCGCGACTGCTCGAGGAATTGTTGCGCGAGACGTTTTCCAAATGCTGACGTGCTGCACATTCCGGTTTTGAAGCGATCGGTGCCGACGGCAGCAGAAACGGATGTCGGCGGCTCGGCCGCGATGGCGCAAGTGCTTGGTCAGATTGTCGCCAATACCCGCCCGTTCAATGTCTTTGGGTTGCCCGGCCTATCGGTGCCGATCGGCTTTACCCGCAATCGACTGCCGCAGGCGATGCAGCTCGTCGCGCGGCCGTTCCGCGAAGATTTGTTGTTTCGTGTTGGCGCCGCCTACGAGGCCGCTTCGGGCGGTCACACCGAGCGACCGCCGCTTTAGCCGCTTCGGTCAGTCAAATTAGCAGGCATCATGTGTGCCTCGCGTCGCGTGGACAAAGGGAATCATAAATCATGCCGTCACTCGCCGACTTTGTGAGCGACATTGTCATTGGCCGCGTCCGGGTAGTCGATTTGACCCACACGCTGTCGCCTGAATTTCCGACCATTGTCTTGCCGCCGCAATTTGGTCAGTGCGCACCGATCCGGATAGAGGAAATCTCCCGTTACGATGAGCGTGGCGCCAACCATTACTGGAACAATTTCAGCTGCGGCGAGCATTCGGGCACGCACTTCGACGCACCGATCCATTGGATCTCGGGAAAAGACCTGCCGAACAATTCGGTCGACACCATCGAGGTGACAAATTTCATCGCGGCAGCTTGCGTGATCGATTGTTCGCGCGAAGCCGCAGGAGATGAAGACTTTCTTCTCACTGTCCCGCGGATTGAGGAGTGGGAGCGGGCGCATGGCCGCATCCCGCCCCGAAGCTGGGTCCTGTTCCGCACGGATTGGGGAAAACACCGTCAGGGTGCCGCTTTCGCCAATCGCCGCGACGACGGTCCGCACACGCCGGGACCGTCACCAGAAGCGGTGCGCTTTCTGGTCGATGAACGTGACGTGCATGGTTTTGGCGTCGAAACGATCAACACCGATGCCGGGCAGTCACGCAAGTTTACGCCGCCCAATCCGGCGCACTTCTACATGCACGGCAAGGGCCGCTATGGTCTGCAATGTCTATGCAATCTCGACCAGTTGCCGCCGACCGGCGCGGTCATTATTGCGGCGCCGCTCAAAATCAAAACCGGTTCGGGGAGCCCGTTGCGCGTCCTGGCCCTGGTGCAGAACTGACAGCCTTCAATCGTTGTGAAAGACGTTGAGCTGGGGAGGAGTGCCCTCCAATCCCAATTCAGCCCATCGCTGGCGCACCCGATCGTAGGTTTGCTGTCGCAGCAGCGTCGAGCGTGGAAACTCCTTGATGTGACGGTGCTGCTTGCAGGCGTTGATCAGCACTTTCGAGCCGTAGGGCCGTGCTTCGGGCGGATATTGACTGGGGTCGAGCCCGGTCGACCAGGTGTTGCGTAGGATATCGAGGTCGTCGCTCGGGTTGCAGCGGGTGCTCAACGCCCACATGACTTGATCGAAGTCCGTTGGATCGACATCCTCGTCAACCGCGATAATCCACTTTGTATAGTAGCTCGCCGCAGGACATTGCGCTGTCAACGCCAATACCTGCGCCGCATGTCCCGCGTATTGTTGCTTCAGCGAGACAATGACCATGCCCCAGCCCGACGCTGCCGCCGGGTGTGAATAGGCTGCTATCACTCCGGGGACGCCGATCCGCTGCAGGTCGTCAAGAATTCGCGCTGAGCGCATGATCGCGTAATAGGCGCCGATCTCGCACGCTGGATAGGTTGCCATGAGGGCGGCAGTGATGATCGGTGATTTCCGGCTGTGCACGGCTTTGACTTCGATAACGGGCTGCGGGCCGCGAACGTTGCCGTAGTAACCGGTGAATTCGCCAAGCGGGCCCTCCAACTCGGTATCGCCGGCGTGCAGCACGCCTTCGATCACCAGTTCGGCGTGCGCGGGAATGGGCAGGCTCACATACTCGGCTTCCGTCAACTCGATCGGCCGGCCCATGATGCCGCCGGCGACGTCGAGCTCCGATTCATCGGCGCTGAACACCTGCGCGCCGACCATGAACAGGACCGGGTCGATGCCATACGCGGCAACGACTTCGCATGGTTTGCCTTGGGCCCACCAGGCATCGCGGTCGAGGCGCCCGTGCTTACCGGGCGAGCAATAAAGACCAATGCGGTTAGGACCATGCAGCATCTGGCGGTAGACACCGACATTGATGCGTCCCGTTTCGGGCGAGCGGGTGAAGGTGATGTCTCCGGTGCCGATGTAGCGGCCGCCATCGCCCGGCCAGAATTTCGGGCTTGGATACGCGGTAACATCGATATCGGAGCCCTTCAGCACGATCTCATTGACGGGAGCAGCACCTTTCGGAATGAAGGTCGGTCCCAGGCGTCGTTTCATCAGATCGCGCGAAGCGAAAATCATTTCCAAGGTGCTGAGCTTGGGGTCGAGTCCAACCGCAATGGCGTAACGTTCTTTACTGGCGCCGAGCATATTGCTCAGAACGCGCGCATCGCTGCGATTGCCAACAAGATTATTAAACATCAACGCCGGCGCAGCCGGCATCCGCGCCGCCATGAAGGTTATTGCGGCAAGTTCTTCGTCGGGATCGACCGACGCATCGATTTGCCTGATCTCGCCCGCCGCTTCGACCAGCTGCAACCAGCCGCGCAGGTCACTCCAGCCGACCGGCTTGATGCTTTCCGCGCTGGCGAGAGCGGCGCTGTGGCCAAAAGCGACTTCTTCCATGTCAAAACTCGCGGCTGGGGATCATCGTCCGGTTAGACGGAACATCTGAGGACTATTAGAAAGCCGGTGAGACGTGTCAACGCTATTACTTTCAGGGCATAGTGCGAATCTCGATCTAATGTTGAGTGAATTCGATAAGAACAAAAGGCGGGAAATGGCGACCTGGCAAATCGGCAATGTTAGGGTGACGCGGGTTGGCGAACTACTGGGGTTCACCAGCCTTCCGCCGGAGCAATTCCTGGTCGGGTTTGATCGCGACGTGCTCGAAATGCATCGGCACTGGCTCATCCCAAACCACTACTCGCCCGAGCACGACCGGTTGATCACCAGCGTGCATTCCTGGCTCATCCGCACCGAGCGTCACACCATCCTGCTCGACTGCTGCGCTGGCAATCATAAAAATCGGCCTGGCGCGCCGCGCTTTCATCAGCTCGAAACGCCATATCTCGAACGCCTTCGTGAAGCCGGCGCGGCGCCGGAGGACATCGACATCGTACTCTGCACGCACCTGCACACCGATCATGTTGGTTGGAACACGATGCTGCGGGATGGCCGCTGGGTGCCGACTTTTCCGAATGCAAAATATTTATTTTCGCGTACCGAGAACGAATGGGGTGATCCCCGCCGCAATCCCGTGGCTGACGCGGACCTACAACGCACATTCTCTTATCGTGACAGCGTGCTTCCAGTGATCGAGGCTGGCCAAGTGGAGCTAATCGATGGGCCCCATGCGATCGGGGATTCGATGCTGATCGAGCCGGCGCCGGGACACACACCGGGGCACGTGATGCTCAAGCTCAAAGATAAAAGTGAAAACGCAGTTTTCTGCGGCGACGCCATTCATCATCCGCTGCAGGTTTATGCGCCGCAGTGGAATTCGGGCTTTTGCGAGCTGCCAGCGGAAGCTCGTGCGACCCGTCGGCGGTTGTTGGAGCATTGCGCTGAGGAGCGCGCTTTGCTGTTCCCGATCCATTTCGGTGCGCCGTATGTCGCTGCCATCGACAGCGCCGGGAACGCCTTCTCGCTACGTTTTGTCGGTGGCCGCGACTCGTAACGCCAAACGCAAAAATCAATTGCGCTGCTGCTGCGTGTAGCCGTAGTGCCACGCAAGCACGCGATTTTCGATGGCGACGAATAGTCGGTTCAGTACGTAGCCGACGACGGCTAGCGTCAGCACGCCGGCAAACATTTCACGAATCTGGAAGCCGCGTTGTGCGCTCAGAATGAAATAGCCGATACCGCTTGATGCAGCCACCATCTCGCTGATCACCATGACAATGAGCGCAACGGCGAGGCTCACGCGCATGCCCGTGAAAATGTACGGCGATGCTGCCGGGAGCACGATCTGCCAGATGAGTTTTTGGCCGGTAACGCCGAATGTGCGCGCGGTCTGGAGCTGAATTGGGTCGACGCTTCGGACGCCGCTATAGGTGTTGATCAAGACCGGAAACAGCGACGCGAATGCGATCATGAAAATTTTCATCTCGTCGTCAATGCCAAGAAAGAGGATTACGATCGGCAGGTAGGCCGGGCTCGGAATTGGTCGAAGTACCTCGGTGATCGGCTCGAGAAGATTATAGAAAAAGCGGAAATAGCCCATGAGCAGGCCGAGAAAAACGCCGAGTAGTACGCCGATAAAGTAACCGGCAAACATCCGCCAAAGGCTGTCACCAAGCTCGCGGGGCAACTCGCCGGAGATCATGAGGCGCCACCACGCGGTGAGAATTTCGCTCATGCGGGGAAAGCTCAGCGACGGCATCGTGCCCGTCGCGGCTGCCGCTTCCCAAAGGAGTAGCAGGACCACGATCAATGCGACGCCAAGCCAGCGGGTATTCCAAAGCGGCGTACGTCGGCGCGCGGGCTTTGCTTCGGCCGTTGGAAGCGCGGGTGTATCCGACACGGCGCTATCTGTCATGCGGCGTTCCCGGCGACGAGCCCTTCGTCGGCGAAAAGCTGTGCGAGCAACCGGGCGCGGTAGTCGAGATATTGGGGCAACGCGCGAGTGGCGATCTGGTCGCGCGGATTCGGCAGATCGATCGCCAAATCGGCAGCGACCGTGCCGGGTGCGCGGGTGAGCGCTACAACGCGGGTCGAGAGATAAACGCCTTCGTCTACATCGTGCGTGACGAAAATGACAGTGAGGCCGAGTTCGCGCCACAGACCGCGCAACAGCTCTTGCAAGCCGGCTCGCGTCAACGCGTCCACTGCGCTGAACGGCTCGTCCATCAACAGCACCTCCGGCCGGCAGGCGAGCGCCCTGGCAATGGCCACGCGCTGCTGCATGCCGCCTGAGAGTTGCCAAGGATAGTGATGCTCAAAGCCGGTTAGCTTCACCAGCCGGATTATTTCCTGCGCGCGTGCGTCGATCTCGGCGCGGGAAAGTGTTTCCCGGTTTTCCAAGCCGAAAGTGACATTGCGTTCCACTGTTTTCCACGGAAACAGCGACCGCGTGTATTGCTGAAACACATAGAGCGCGCCGGGCGGCGGACCTTCGACCCTGTGATCATCGAAGAAAACCGCGCCTGACGTGGCATCGATCAGGCCGGCGATAATCTGCAACAGCGTGGATTTGCCGCATCCGGACGGACCGACAATGGACACGAAGCTGCTCTTCGCGATCGTTAGGTCAACGCCATTGAGCGCAACGGTAGTCTGTCCCGCTGCACCAAATATCTTATGTACGCCACAGACGCGCAGAAACGGCGAAGGGGCGTCGGTCATCGACCGCTCAAGGCAGCTTTAGGACCCGGCTGGTAATGTCGATCGGCTTCTGCAGCATCCCGTATTTCTGCATCAGCTCCATCGTGCGGTTCATTCCGGCGACGTTCACTGCGGTTCCAAGCTCCGGCAGCAGCACCTTATCCTTGAAGGCCGGATTTAGCTTGGTGTAGGCGGCGTTGACCTCGCGGGCTGCAGCGTCGTTGGCTTTGACGAACTCGGCGCCTTTGATCACCGCTTGCGCGAACTTGACCGCAGTGTCGTGATTTTTCTCCACCCAGGAGGCGAGCGCCAGATATTGCGTGATATCCGTTTTCGGCGCGGTTTCAACATAGGTCCAGCTGATAATCTCTGCCTTGCCAGTCGCCATCAGCGCTGAGCGGAACGGTTCCACTTGCACGACCGCGTCGATCTGCCCGTTCAACAGGGGATCGTTCATCTGCGGGAACGGTACCTCGGTGAATTTGACCTTCCTGTGATCCACGCCGTGCAACTCCAGCGCCGCGACCGCATGCAACCAGGCGGTGCTGTTGATGACATTGACCGCAATGCGTTTGCCCTCGAGATCTTTGACCGATTTCACGTCGCCCTTGCGCACAATGAGCGCGGTCGTCGTATCGGGTGGCGCGCTGCGTACGACCGCCGCCGGGGCCAGCACAATGGCATCGAGACCCTGTCCGATCGCCTGCAAGGTCGCGACCGTGTTGCTGATGGCGATATCGATGCGGCCGGATTGCAGAACCGGCAAAGCCATGGCGCCACTTTGAAATTTCGTGATCTCGATTTCGAGGCCCTCGGCTTTGAAAAATCCCTCCTTATCGGCGACGACGGCCGCCAGAGATTCCGAGAACGGCAGTAAACCGACCCTCAGCTTGGTCTGCGCCGTCGCGCTAATCGGCATTGCGAATACGCTGGACAGGACGAGCAACGCGCTTACCGCGCGGCCTACGGCACTCATGACGAACCTCTGTTTAACTACGAATTGAAAACTACTGGGCGCTTTCGGGATCGTCAACGTAACTATTCTTGCCGCTAACCGCCCTAGACTGTGTCCGCGTCAAAAAGGCGTATGATAGGTTTGCGGTTGACGGGCGCGGAACTGAAAAATAACGTTCGAACTTCTTCGCTAGCTGAAGTAATTCTGGCTGCGATTGCCAAGGAGATAACATCGATGTTGAGCCACTGGAGCGCGGGTCGCCTTGTTTTACTGGCGTTCACACTAGCAGCGATGTCTGTGTCTCAGGCGAATGCCGAGGTGGCAATTGGAGTGCTTGTTCCATCCTCAGGGAAGGGCGCGTCATATGGGCAGCAGCAGCAGAACGCGATCAAGATGTTCATGGAAAAATATCCCGACGCGGGCGCTGCCGGAAAAATGAAACTCGTTATATATGACACCCGCGGCGACAATGCTGAAGCGATCAATCTAACCCGCAAGCTCATCGACTCGGACCAGGTTGACGCAATTGTCGGTCCGCAGTTCAGTGCAGAAGCCGAAGTCGCATTCCCGCTCGCGGTCCGCGGCGAGACTCCAATGATCACGCCGATGGCGGCAAAGGCGGGCATTGCTTCCGCAAACCGCCCGTGGGCGTTTCGCTTCGCGCTTACCACGCAAAATGTCTATCGACCGCTGCTTGATGCGTGGTTGAAGAAGCAAGCGAAGCCAATCAAGATCCGTTGTCATTTTCATGGACTCCAAAGATGCGGTTTCGAGTTTCGACGGCAAGTCGATCTTTCCGGCTCTCTTGAAGGAGCGGGGCGTCGAGGTTCTCGATACGGTGTCGTTCCAGACCGGCGATATCGACTATTCGGCGCAGGTCACGCGGGCCAAGGCCCTTAATCCCGACGGTATCGTCGTGTCGGCGCTATACAACGAGGCAGCGCATGCTGTCAGTGAAATACGCAAGCAAGGCATGACCCAGCCGATCGTAGGCGGCGTCGGCATAGATGACCCGCGCTTCATGCAAATCGGTGGTTCGGCGACCGAGGGTGTTTACGCCGCGTTCGATTTTTTCACCGAGAACCCCAAACCGAGTGTGGCCGCGTGGGTGGCGGAATACGTCAAGCAATTTAACGCCAAGCCGAGCAACGCCGCCGGCGAAATGTACGACACTCTTTATCTGATGCGCGAATGCATCAAGACAACGGGTGTGACCGGCAATAACGTCAAAAGCGACCGCGTAAAGCTGCGTGATTGCTGGGCCAATATGAAGAACCGGGAAGCGCCCCTGACCGGAGAAACAACGATCGACAAGGACGGCGACGGGACCCGCATTCCCACCGTACTTGAGGTCCGTAACGGCAATTTCGTCCTGGCCCAATAAGCGAAGGTGCCCCGCTGTGTGCCAGTGGCTGTGCCTGGTTTTCCAATGGTTGGCGCCGGCAGCAATAAGGACCGTTAAGGATCAAAAGCGATGCTGAGGCACGAAGATAATATGGCGCTCACGCAAGTCGGCCCGGGCACGCCCATGGGCCGCTTCATGCGTCGTTACTGGCTGCCGGCAGCAAAGCTGGAACAGATCGCTGACGCGGGCGGCGCTCCCGCGCGCGTGAAATTACTGGGCGAGTCGCTCGTGGCGTTCCGCGATCCGGCCGGCAAGCCTGGCCTGATTGGCGAGTTTTGTCCGCACCGGGGCGCTTCGCTGGCGTACGGCCGCAACGAGGAAGGCGGGCTGCGTTGCCTCTATCACGGCTGGAAGATGGGTTGCAGCGGGTACGTCCTTGAGTCACCGCCTGAACCGCCCGCTCGAACTTTCGCCCAGAAACTTGCGCATATCTCCTACCCGGTTCGCGAGGCAGGCGGCCTGCTCTGGACTTACATGGGGCCGAGCGAGATTGAGCCGCCGTTCCCGCGATTTCCATGGCTGGATCTTCCTGCGGATCACCTCTTGGTGGTCAAGATGCATCAGGCGACCAATTATTTGCAGGGCGTTGAAGGCGACCTCGATCCGGCGCATCCCAACTATCTACATCGTGACTTTGCCGCCGATGAGGATGAAAGCTGGGCGGGTGCGGGCTGGCGATCCATCTCCGCTCTGATGGCGGACGGCTCGCCGGTCATCGAGTGTGAGGAGACCCCTTATCTGATGCGCATCGGGGCGATCCGCAAAAGCAAAGACGCCAGCGTGCAGTTCGTTCGTTCATACGAATGGATCGCGCCGTTCTATTGCTACATTCCGACGGGTCCGCATGAGTCGTTGCTGTTCAAGGCATGGCACCCGATCGACGACTTCAACTGCTACACTTTCTATATCCATTTCGACCCGCGGCGGCCGCTTGACGTCGAGGCGATCTACGCGAACTGGGGCCACCGGACTTCGCCCCCCGACTACCTGACCGAGCACAATCTTGCGAACATGCACCTGCAGGATCGACAGCGGATGAAGCACGGAAATTTCTCCGGCATATTGGGAGCCTCAATCCAGGATCGCGCCATGCAGGAGGGTATGGGCCCGATCGTCGACCGCAGCAAAGAGCACCTTGGCACCAGCGACAAGGCCGTCATCTTCTATCGCCGGCTGCTGTTGCGGAAGCTTCAGGAGATGGATGAAGGCAAGCCGTTGCCGGCACACGACCCCTCGCTCGATTACAAGCAGCGGGCCTGGCTCGTTCAACGTCCCCACCGACCGCCCGTGGCAGGAGGTCGTGAAGTGGCAGGAAGAGCACGAGCAGGAACATCCGCTTCTGGCTGCGGAGTAGCGCCGCCGCGCGGCAGCGCCTGCGAATTGCCGCCAGGGGCGGGAGCGGGGAATGGAAAAATTGCTGCTGGACGGGTCGCATCGGCTCCATTGCGCCGGGCGATCAACGCCAAAACGATTTCAGTAAGTGAAATTGCCAAGTGGTACCTGGCCCGCATCGAGCTGCTTGATCAGTCCGGCCCGCGCCTGAATGCCATCCGCACGATTGCGCCCGATGCGCTCGAAGTGGCGCGGCAGCTTGACGATGAGGTTGCGTCCGGTCGGATTCGCGGACCGTTGCACGGCATCCCGGTCGTTCTGAAGGACAACATTCTAACCGGCGACGGCATGACGGCGGCCGCTGGCGCTGCTGCGCTCGCCGGATTTAAACCCGTTAGCGATGCCACGTTGGTGCGCCGACTTCGCCAGGCCGGTGCGCTGATCCTGGGTAAAACCAACCTCACCGAATTTGCCGACTACGTCTCAGACGTCATGCCGTCGGGCTTCAGTGGCGCCGGCGGCATGGTGAGGAACCCGCACGGCGTTGCCGACTACGGCCGCGGTCTTGGCTCCAGCGTCGGATCGGCGGCGGCGGTCGCCGCGTCGTTGGCGCCGGTAGCAATTGGCAGCGAAACGCAAAACTCGATTCAAACGCCTGCGAGCGTGTCGTCTGTTTTCGGATTCAAGCCGAGTGTCGGGATGGTGAGCCGGGCTGGGGTGGTTCCGTTGGTTCCCAGCCAGGATTTGCCCGGCCCGCTTGGGCGCTCGGTGGAAGATTTGGCGCTGCTCATATCGATTATTGGCGGTGCAGACCCGCGTGACACCCTGAGCGTAACCGTCGCTTTGGACCGCCCTGATGGATTGCGCCAACGAGACGCGAAGAGCATTCGCCTAGGTGTACCGCGCCGATGCATTGCCGACCGCCCCGATCTGGAAAGTGTCATGCCGCAGTTCGAAGCCGCCCTCCGCGAGCTCAGCCAAAGCGGCGTTACCCTGTTTGATCCATGTGACCTACCGGCTGCCGAACAGCTTCAGGATGTGCGTTCATCGGTTTTCCGTACTGAGTTCAAAGTGGCGCTCAACGCCTTCCTCGAGCAAAACGGCAATCCCTGCGGAATTGGTTCGATTGATCAGCTCATTTTGTGGAATGAGCAACATCCAGAGAACATACCCTACGGACAATCGCTTTTGATCGCGGCTGCCGGGACGGCCGGGCTGGATGACCCGCGCTACCGGGCCGATCGCAAGCGCGACATCGCACTGAGCCGTCAAGCCGGGATCGACGCGGCATTGGATTTTTCCGGCGCTGATGCATTGATTGCCCCGATGAGCGCAGCCGCCAAATGCACGGGCAAGGCTGGCGCACCGGTGCTGGCCATTCCGGTTGGACTGGATTCCAAAGGCGCGCCCTTCGGCGTGACTTTATTCGCGTCGCCTGGCAGTGACGCGGCTCTGCTCGAGATCGGTGCTTCGGTGGCAGCCATTATCGGACAGCAGGTAGCGCCAAAGCTTTAGATTATCTGAGGCCGAGTTAGCTCAGGCGCTAAGCGGCAGTTGCCGCAGATAAAAATCTGCAATTTCTCCCGTCGTCGCGATCCAAACATCGGTGCGTCTGTGTGCGTCGGCGAGAACATCCTCAAGATAGCCGATACGATGCGGGTGGCCGATCAGCCATGGATGAAGGGCGAGAACGAGATGCCGGCCGCTAGCGGCACCGTCCGCAAGCAGTTGATCGAGCGCCTCGGCAACTGCCTGCCGCCAGTGGGCCAAGCTGATCCGCCGATGATAATGTGTAATCACATCGTCGAGCTCAAGCGCCATTGGCATCGACACGATCGAGCCTGATGGCGTGCTCATCAGATACGGCTGCTCATCGTTAGGCCAATCCAGAACGTATTTGACGCCAAATTCGGCGAGCAGCGCGGGCGTCCGCTCAGATTCACCGTATTCCGGGCCATGCCAGCCGTTTGGTTTTGCTCCGCACGCCTTTTCAAGCGCATCGAGTGAAGAACGGATGTAATTTCGCTCCTGCGCTTCGGGCATCTTGTTGGAAATGACTCGTGTCAAGCTGTAGCCATGCGCGGCAATTTCCCAATTTCTGTTTCGAAACTGTTCGATCAGGTATGGGTACTTTGCAGCAATAACGGCATCGACAGCGGCGGTGGCGCGCATGCCGTGCTTATCGAGCGCGTCCATGACCCGAAAGATACCAACGCGGTTGCCATATTCGCGCTGCGAAAATGCGCGGACATCCGGGTAAGGCGCGCGGCCAAACCCGCCCGGGACGTTCGGCGGAATAAACGCATCATCCGGCGGCTGCAGCTCGTAATATTCGGCGCAGACTACGATCGAAAAGGCGACGCGCTTGCCCCCCGGCCAGACCAGCGGGGGCCGCGTTACGATCATCGAGTTTTCGTGATAGATGCGATCGGATTCGTTCATCGTGCCGCCCACCGCCATGTTTTTATTCTTTCGACGACAGCGTCATAGCAGTTTGCCATGTAATGCTCGGCAATCTGCGTACCGGTGGCAAACCAGACGTCAGGAAACGATTTGACATATTGCAAGGCGAGGTCGACGTACTTGGCGCGCTGGGCTTGTCCGATGACCGCGGGGTGCACGGTGATGCACATGACCCGCCCACCTTCAGCATAGAGCCGGTCGAACTGCCGCCGCACGATTTCAAGATATGCATCAGCTTCGTAGGCAGTTGACAGAATTGGTACTTCGTTGACCTCGACTGAATAAGGCATCGAGATCAGCTTTCCGGACTTCACACGGATCGGGAATGGCTGATCATCGTGGAACAAATCCGCGTAGTAGAGAAACCCCGTTTCCGCCAACAGGTCGGGCGTGTTCTCGGTGGCTGCCTGCGGGCCGGGTCCGCCCATTCCCTTCATTTCGATGCCAGTGAGATCGCGGGTGATGCGGAGCATTTCAAGGTAGTAGGCGCGCTCCTCGGCTTCGCTAAGTCCGCAGATGAAGCGCGTATTGTACATGCCGTGGCCGAGAAGGTCCCATTTGCGCTCGACCAGCGCTTTGCAGATGTCGGGAAACTTCGCGAGCGCGGCCACGTTCAACACAGCGGTGCACGGAATATTGTGCTTGTCGAGAATGTCGAGCAGCCGCCAAAATCCGACCCGGCTGCCGAATTCCTGCCGACCATACATCATCACATCGGGCGTCATCCGCGCCCATGGATTGATCCATGGATCGGCCGGCGGCATGAGCTCATAATAAAGAACATTCGGGCAGACCATGACGGCAAGCCGCGCATTTCCGGGCCAAAACAGCGGCGGCCGCTCGGTGATCGGCAGGTAGTCGATCCAGCTTTGATCGACCTTGCTCCGCGTTCGCAACGTCGCCGGAAATTGCGGCCGATAGCTATACTGAAGCATCGCTAGTCTCTCCGTTGAGTTCGGCTACGACCAACCCATCCTCGCCACCAGTGGAAGCGTCGCCATATGGGATTGCGACCGCGGCGTGGGGCTTTATCGCGTGATAATTTGCTGTACTTGAGCCAGTACGCGGTCGAAAGATATTCGCCAATCTTAAGTCATTTCGGCGGACAGGCCGCTTTTGTCGTTGCAAGGGAGACTGCGCTTGACAACAACGCGCAACGGCGAGATCATTTGTACACAAACGATACCGACGAAGGGTCAATTGTGGAAAGTGCGGCCTCACGCGACATGCGTAGTACGCACGCTGGCGTTTTCGGATCGCTTGCGGGAATTGGTCCTGCGGCTGCGCGATGAGAAGCACGATGGCCGAGGCTGAGGACAAGATCCGCTGCGACGCCTGCCCGGTGCTCTGCTACATCCGCCCCGGCATGACCGGCGCCTGCGACCGTTACGCCAACAATAATGGCGAATTGGTACGCGTCGATCCTCACGTGTTGCTCGAACGTACAGTGAGGGATGGCGGCGAGATCGTGCCGTTCATGAGCCAGACGCGCGAATGGAGCGGCGATATTGTCAACGCGCCCACGCCCATTGTCACCGCGATCGGCGCCGGCACTACCTATCCCGATTACAAGCCGGCGCCGTTCATCGTCTCATCCAAGGTCGATGGCGTAGACATGGTGACTGTCGTCACCGAGGGCATCTACTCCTACTGTGGCGTCAAACTGAAGATCGATACCGATCGGCATCTTGGCGCCGAATGCGCGACCGTACGCGTCAAGGGCGAGCCGGTTGGCCACGTCACGACCGGGGAATATGGCTCGCAGATGCTTTCGTTGGGCGGGGTCAATCACCTCACTCATGGCGGCAAGAAGGAAGGGCGCGTCACCTGCGAGACACTGCTCGACCTGTGCAATCGAAAAGCCGTGGAACTGACCGTTGATGGCGGAGCCAGTGTGGTTGTCGAAGCAGGTAAGCCGCCGGTCGTTAACGGTCAGACCGAGGAGCGCATGCGCGTCGGTTGTGGCTCGGCGGCGATCGGCATGTTCGCCAAACAGTGGTACGGCAAAGTCGACGAGGTTGTCGTGGTCGACGATCATATTACCGGCGTGCTGTCCGAGCATCAGGCGGGTAAACTGCTCGGCGCGCGCGACACCGGTATCAAAATGAAAGGCCGCCGCTCGACGCCCGGCCGCTATTTCCATGTTGCCGAACCCGGAGCCGGTTGGGGCGGCGCCAATATTTCCGACCCGCTCGACATCGTTGCGGGTTTCGATCCCAAAGTTGCCTGGCCCGGACTGACGATGCTGATGGTTTCGACGACGGGCGAGCAGCACGCCTTCTATCGCCTCGATGAGTCTTTAAAGCCGGTCGAAGCGTCGCTCCCCGAGAATCTGCGGGTATCCGTCGAGCGCATTCGCGAGAATTGCGAGCCGGCGCTGTGCTCGGTTCTGTTCATGGGCGGGGCCGGCGGCTCGCTACGCGCCGGCGTCACGGAAAATCCGGTGCGACTGACCCGCTCGGTTCGCCAGGCGTTGACTACGGTGACCGCGGGCGGCGCGCCGGTGGTCGTTTGGCCCGGCGGCGGCATCACATTCATGGTCGATGTCATGCTCTTGCCGGACAACGCTTTCGGCTACGTGCCGACGCCGGCGATCGTGGCGCCGATCGAATTCACCATGCGGCTCGACGACTATGCGGCGCTTGGCGGACATGTCGATCACGTCCGTCCTGTCGGCGACATTCTGGCTCAGCGCGCAAAGACGGTAGCTGCCGTGGCCACGACTTCGGCTCGGGTGCGGAGCGAACCATGAGAGCGCCGGCGCAGCAAAGTCGTTTGCGTGATGGCCGCCTCCATCTTCACGATGGTCCGATCGATCTGATCATCGAGGCGTTCGGCGAACCGCTGGCAGTCGAGCGGGCCTACGCCGCCGCTTGGAGCCGATTCACAAACATCCTTGATGAACTCTGCAGCGAACTCCCCCTGCTCCGCGCCCGCGCTACCGCAACCAGCGCTCGTCCTACTGGCGTTGTCGCTAGGCGCATGTGGGATGCTGTCGCACCCCTAAGTGCCGCTCGCTTCATCACGCCGATGGCCGCGGTTGCCGGTGCGGTTGCCGAGGAAGTTTTGGCCGCAATGACAGCTGCCGCGCGGCTGCGTCGCGCCTACGTGAACAATGGCGGCGATATCGCCTTGCATCTTGTCGGAGGCGAAAGCTTTGCCGTCGGCATGGTCGATCGGCCCGACGCCCCTAGTCTGATTGGCAGCGCGAAGGTCACGGGACATGACTCAGTCCGCGGCGTTGCCACGTCAGGGTGGCGTGGCCGCAGTTTTTCGCTTGGAATAGCCGACGCTGTAACAGTTCTCGCTCGTACGGCGGCGGCGGCCGATGCGGCCGCTACGCTTATAGCCAATGCGGTCGATCTGCCGGGTCATCCGGCAATTCGGCGTGCGCCGGCGAGTTCGGCGCGATCCACAAAGCGATCTCGGCGATCGTCCGGTGACTATCGATGTCGGTATGCTGACAAAATGCGACATTGACCAGGCGCTGGCGGCTGGGGTCCAAGAAGCCGAACGTCTCTGGTGCGCCGGCGCACTGGAAACCGCAGCATTGCAACTTGGTGGCCGAACTCTGGTTTGCGGTCTGGGCGTTGATCGGAATTTCGATGATATTCCAATAGGACCCGCCGGCGCGGTCGGCGAAAATGCGATGCAGGTTGGAAGGCGCACTGTTCACCACGACCTCGCGGTGGCGGGCATAGGGTGACGGGAAAGTCTCAGATGAAAGCCAAAATCCGAAAGTTGGTGACCGTGGTCGAGGAAACCCGGTCTGAAATGGGACAGAAGGTCGACCCGCCGACGCGCCGCGCCGCCGCGGTAGCGGTGATCGAAAATCCGTTTCGCGAGTCGCTATGTCGAGGATTTGATCCGAGCTGATGGATATCGGTGAGGAGCTCGGCGATCTTGCTGGCAAAGCGCGCGGTGTCGGCGCTCGGGATCGAGGGATCGCGCGTGGAAAGCTATGGCAAGGCTGCAGCCGTCGGCGAGAATGGCGAGCTCGAACACGCCGCAGCGATTCTGCATCCGAAGCTCGGCGCGCCGGTTCGCAAAGTGCTCGGCACGGGCGCGGCTCTGATCCCTTCGTCGAAAAAACGCGGTGGCCCCGGGGTCGCTCTCGACGTGCCGCTCGGCCACAAGGACGCGGCTTTTGTGCGCAGCCATTTCGACGGCATGGAAGTGCGCGTTGCTGATGCCCCGCGCGCTAACGAAATCATGGTTGCGGTCGCGGTGACGGATTCCGGCAGGCCGCTGCCGCGCGTGGGCGGCCTGAAGAAAGACGAGATCAAGGGCGTCGACGGGCTTCGATAGCGGCAAGGGGCTGCTCGAAACCGGCGACGGACTTCTGGTGGGAGCAATGATCATGAAGGTTGTATCGGCACTATTTGCGAGCCTGACAGTGCTCGCGGGGCTTACCAGCGGCGTCAGCCGAGCGTCCGCGGAAGAAACGATCAAGATCGGCGAGATCAATTCCTACTCGGGTCTGCCTGCGTTCACCGAGCCATACCGCAAGGGCTGGCAGCTCGCTTTGGAAGAGATCAACGCGGCCGGTGGCGTCGACGGCAAAAAGCTCGAGGTCATTTCAAAAGACGATGGCGGCAAACCGGCCGAAGCGGTGACGGCCGCGAACGAGCTTGTGTCAAAGGACGGCGTGGTCATGCTCGCCGGAACTTTTTTCTCGAACATCGGGCTTGCCGTCTCCGATTTCGCCAAGCAGAAAAAGATCCTCTTCCTTGCCGCCGAACCTTTGACCGATGCGATAACGTGGTCGAAAGGCAATCGCTACACATTCCGCCTGCGCCCGGCCAATTACGAGCAAGCAGCTATGCTCGCGGAAGAAGCCGCCAAGTTGCCAGCCAAAAAATGGGCGACGATCGCGCCGAATTATGAATATGGGCAGTCGGCGGTCGCGGTTTTCAAAAAGCTGCTCTCGGCAAAACGGCCCGACATCGAATGGGTCGGCGAGCAGTGGCCGCCACAAGGCAAGATCGACGCCGGCGCGGTGGTCGAGGCAATTGCCAGAACCGAGCCGGAAGCGATCCTCAACGTCACGTTCGGACCCGATCTGGTCAAGCTGGTTCGCGAAGGCAATACCCGCGGCCTTTTCAAAGGCCGTTCGGTCGTGAGCTTCCTGACCGGCGAGCCTGAGTATCTTGACCCGCTCAAGGACGAAGTCGCCGGAAGGCTGGATCGTCACCGGGTATCCCTGGAACGCCGTCGCTATTCCAGAGCACGCCGCGTTTCTCAAAGCATACCAGGCAAAATACAACGACTATCCGCGGCTTGGTTCAGTGGTCGGCTATTCGACCCTGAAGGCGGCGGCAGCTATCCTGGCGAAAGCGAAGTCAACCAATTCTGAGAAGTTGGTCGATGCCGCCGAAGGGATTACGGTCGACACACCCTTCGGCAAAGTGACATTCCGCAAGGCCGATCATCAGTCGACCCTGGGCGCCTTCGTCGGCAAAACGGCGTTGAAGGACGGCAAGGGCGTGATGGTTGACGTCAGTTATCGCGATGGCGCGAAATATCTTCCGCCGGAAAGCGAGGCTAAGTCGCTGCGCCCGACAGGATTGACCAGCCGGAGAACGGCTGAGCCTTTCAGCTCGTCGCCAGGATCGAGCCGGTGACTTTTCTCTTTAACCAATTTGTCACCGGCTTGGCGAGCGCCTCTTCGCTGTTTCTTGCGGCATGCGGTCTGTCGATCATCTTTGGCGTAACCCGCATCGTCAATTTTTCCCACGGCGCCTTTTACATGCTTGGCGCGTACGTGGGTTTCTCACTGACTGAACGCTTCTCCAGCGATTTGGGGTTCTGGGGCGGCATCGTCCTGGCGTCTCTGATCGTGGCAGCTCTCGGCGCGCTCGTCGAAGTGACGTTGCTGCGCCGGATTTATGCAGCGCATGAATTGCTCCAGCTGCTCCTGACATTCGGCGTCACGCTCGTCGTCGAAGATCTTGTGGTTCTGATTTGGGGCCCGAGTGATTTGCTCGGGCGGCGGGCGCCCGGGTTGAAAGGCGCAGTCAACCTCTTTGGTCAGCTCTTTCCGACCTATGATTTGCTGCTGATAGCGCTTGGGCCTCTGACCCTTATCGTGGTGTTGCTCGTGCTGCGGCGCACGCGCTGGGGCGTGCTGGTGCGCGCCGCAACGCAGGACCGCGAAATGGTCGCCGCCCTCGGCGTCAACCAGCGCTGGCTGTTCACCAGCGTGTTCGCGCTGGGGCTGTTTCTTGCCGCGTTTGGCGGAGCGCTCGAATTGCCACGTGAGGCGGTCAGCCACACCATGGATTTGCAGATCATTACCGAAGTGCTGGTGGTGGTGGTGATCGGGGGGCTTGGCAATGTCCTCGGCACCTTCCTCGCCGCGATTATGGTCTCGGAGCTGAACGCCTTCGGCATTTTGGTATTTCCGAAAATCTCCCTCGTTCTTGTATTCCTCGTCATGGCGCTGGTGCTGGTGGTGCGGCCCTGGGGCTTGCTTGGCCGCCCCGAGGCGGCGACCCGCGCGGCAAGTGGTCTGCAGATCATGCGCTGGCGTCCGCTTCGATGGCGTGACCGGCTGCTCGTTGTAATCGGAATTGCGGCGGCCGCGCTCCTGCCCCTTGTGGCCGGAAACTATCTGCTAGGGGTGGCGACCGAAGTTCTGATTTTCATGCTGTTCGCAGCGAGCCTGCATCTGCTTGTCGGTGCCGGAGGATTGGTCTCGTTCGGCCATGCCGCCTATTTTGGCCTGGGCGCTTACGGCGCAGCGCTGGCCTTGAAGCAATTAAACCTGCCAATGGCGGCCGGGCTCGTGACCGGACCGCTGCTCGGAGCCTTCGGGGCCCTTATCTTTGGCTGGTTCTGCGTGCGGCTGTCGGGCGTCTATTTCGCGATGCTCACGCTCGCTTTTGCCCAGATCGCCTGGTCCGTTGCTTTTCAATGGACTGAAGTAACCGGCGGCGACAATGGCCTGATTGGAGTTTGGCCAAGCGCCTGGGCAGCGACGGCCTCGCATTTTTATTGGCTGACCATCGCGCTCGTCGTCGCCGGAATAGCTTTACTGCGGGTGATTTTATTCTCGCCGTTCGGTTATGCTTTGCGAGCGCTTCGTGACAGTGAACTGCGCGCCGAGGCAATCGGCCTGTCTCGCCATCAGATTCAGTGGATCGCCTTCACGGTCGCTGGCGTCTTTGCTGCCCTTGCCGGCGCGCTTTACGCGTTTCTCAAAGGCAGCGTATTTCCCGATAATCTTGCCATTCCCCTGTCGATCGACGGGCTGGCGATGATTTTGCTCGGCGGAGTTGGCACAGTTTCGGGCGCGATCGTCGGCGCCGCGATCTATAAATCGCTTTCCATCTGGGTGATCAGCCAGACGGATTATTCGAAGCTCGTGCTTGGGCTGTTGATCATCGTTCTGGTTTCGCTGTTTCCGCAAGGCGTGCTTGGCGCGTTTGCAGTCTGGCAAAATCGAAACGTCGCTGGCGTGCGGCCATGAGCATCCTCGCGGTGGAAAACCTGGAGAAGTCCTACTCCGGCTTCCAGGCGGTGAAGGATGTAAGTTTCTCCTTGCAGGCCGGCGAGATGTTGGCGCTTATCGGCCCTAACGGCGCAGGCAAGAGCACGTGCTTCAACATGATCAACGGCCAACTCGCGCCGAGCGCCGGACGCGTCCGCATTTTCGGCCGCGACGTGACCGGCGCGGCCGCGCGCGACATCTGGCGGCTGGGCGTCGGGCGTACGTTCCAGATCGCGGCGACCTTCGGCTCAATGACAGTCGCCGAGAATGTTCAGGCGGCGCTGCTGTCACACCGGGGCTACTGGGCCGCATTTCGGTGGGCCGCGCGTTACTATTCGCGAGAGGCCGGTGATCTTCTCACGTTGGTCGGCATGGCGGATCAATCGGACCGCAGTTGCGGCGAACTCGCTTATGGCGATGTTAAGCGCCTGGAGCTCGCCGTCGCGCTTGCCAACGATCCGAAGCTCCTGTTGATGGACGAGCCCGCCGCCGGGATGGCGCCGAGAGAGCGCGGCGCTCTCATGTCACTTGTCGCGCGGATCGCTCGCGAGCGTGCGATCGGCGTGCTCTTCACCGAGCACGACATGGACGCGGTCTTCGGCCACGCCGATCGAATTCTCGTGCTTAATCGCGGCGTCCTCATTGCCGAAGGTCCGCCGGCGGCGGTGCGCGCCAATGCGGAGGTGCAGGCCGTCTATCTCGGCGCCGGGTCGCTTTTTGGAGCTTCGCATTGAACGCCTCGCGACCAAAGCTCGCCGTCAAGGGCCTCAACGCCGCGTATGGGCGAGCACATATTCTTTACGACGTCGCGCTGGACGTTCGCGCCGGCGAAGCCGTGGCGCTGGTCGGACGCAACGGCGCCGGCAAATCGACCACCTTGCGGTCCATTCTCGGCCTGGTCGCGCAATTGCGAAGGTGAGATTGTTTTCAACGGCACGCCGGTATCACACCTTCCCGCACACGAGCGCGTGCGGCGCGGGCTCGGTTACGTGCCGGAGGACCGCCGCATCTTCTCCGACCTGACCGTCGACGACAACCTGGAGGTTGGCCGCCAAAGCCGAGCGCCAAGACGCGCCACAATGGACGCGAGAGCGATTGTTCGAGATCTTTCCTAATCTTGGCGAGTTGCGCAACCGGCTTGGCGGCCGCATGTCAGGCGGCGAGCAACAAATGCTGGCCATCGCGCGAACCCTGATGGGTAACCCGTCGCTCGTATTGCTTGATGAGCCCTCCGAAGGCTTGGCGCCAAAAATCGTCGAGCAGATGGTCGAGGCCATCGCTGGTGATGAAACGAGAAGGCTTGAGCCTTTTGCTCAGTGAGCAGAATATTCGTTTCGCGCGGCTCGTGGCCGATCGTGTGTGCGTCATCGAGAAGGGATGCATTCGCTTCTTTGGCACGAACGCTGAATTCGATGCGCGCCCGGATATTCGTGACGCCTATTTGGCGCTCTGAAGGCCGCCTCCAGGATCGATGTGTAAAGCCAGGTTAGCCGGGAACTAAAAATGAAAACGATGGAAGCGCCCGCGGAAAGCCCGCGCGCCGAGGATTACGTCCTTGACGAGCAGATTGGGTTCGTCCTGCGCTTGGCGCAGCAGCGCCACACGACCATTTTCGCTTCGCTGATGATTGAGGGGCTGACGCCGACGCAATGGGCGGCGCTCGCCAAGTTGAAGGAGATCGGTCCGTCGTCGCAGAACCTGCTTGGGCGATTGACGGCGATGGATGGCGCGACGATCAAGGGCGTGATCGATCGTCTTACCAGGCGCGGCTTCACGAGTACCAGACCCGATCCCGCCGACGGCCGCCGCCTCCTTGTCGCGCTGACCGGACGAGGTGAGGCTCTGTATGAGCGAGCCAAGTCGATCGCCAAGCATATCAGTGAGCAGACGCTGGCGCCGCTAAACGCGAGCGAACGCGCCGAGCTTTTGGCGCTGCTGGCAAAACTGACCTAAACGGCAAGCCTCGCTACGGCAGCCGTTATCCGGCGACGATAGTGGGGACCTTGGTAGCCGGCGGCGTATTGCGGCTGCGATGAGAGCGCACGACGCCGTCGATCACCGTCATGCCGACGCCGGGAAGATCGCCGAGTTGAACGCTGTCGAGCAAGTTATTGCCGGCCGAATGCTGAGCGCGATCGAGAAAGACGAAATCGGCGGCACGGCCGACTTCGATCAAGCCGCAGTCGAGAGCGCGGAGCTTCGCCGTGTTGCCGGTCGCAAAGCAAAACGCCATTTCGGCTGAAATTTCACCAAGCGAAGCCAGCATCGAAATCATCCGCAGGATTCCCAGCGGCTGAACACCGGACCCGGCCGGTGCGTCGGTGCCGAGGATCACGCGGTCAAGTTGTTTCAATTCCTTGGCCGTTCGCAACGTTACCAGCGCGGCGCGCTCATTGCCGTTGTGCACCAGTTCCAGGGCGCGTCCGCACTGCTCGCAAAGGCATTGGATCTGGTCGTCCGGCAAGGCGGTATGGCCCCCGTTGATATGGCCGATCACGTCGGTATCAGCCTCCAGCACGACATCCTTGTCGATGAGGCCGGAGCCGGGAATCGAAGGGCCGCCGGTATGGATCGTGCTGTTGATCCCATACTTGCGCGCCCACGCGACCATCTTGCGCGCGGTCGGGCCGTCCTTCACGCCGCCAAGTCCGACCTCACCGAGATAGCGGATGCCGGCAGCGGCAAGTTCCGCAAAGTCTTTCTCCTCCATACCCGGCTCAATCACGGGCGCGCCGGCATGGACCTTCACGCCGCTGACCCGGAAGCTTGAAAAGCAGCGCTGCGCCGTGATCGCCATTGCCTTAAGGCCGACGACGTCGCGCGGGCGGCCGGGTGTGTGAACCTCGCCGGCCGAGATCATCGTCGTGATGCCGCCATGCAGGCAGGAATCGATCCAGCCGAGCTGGTTCTGGCGCGGCGTCCAGTCGCCGGCAACAGGATGGACATGACTATCGATCAGCCCGGGCGCCAGGGCCACGCCATTCGCGTCAATCGTAGTGGTGGCGCCGGAAACAGTCGAGGTTAATGGCACGGCCGATTGCGGCGATGCGGCCGTCGACCGCAACAACACAGTCGGCGTCCAGAATAGGCCGCGCCAGATCGCCGCTCAGCATCAAGCCGATATTCCTGATGACGAGTTTGCTGGGACCGGCGGCGGCCGCTTCCTCGTGCGCCATGTCTTGATCTCCGCGTAGCTAAGGCAACCCTTGAACACTTCCGCCAACAATAGCCCAAATTCGGTTAGCAAAAGATCACTCGATCCCGTTGTGCGGGATCGAGCAAGGCGCCATTGAAGCCGTCGGCGGAAAAGCAGATCAGGCGATGTCGCTCGATTCAATCTTTTTGACGCCAGCCGCCGTCATGTCTTTCCACGCCGCAGCTATCGATCCGTTGATATCGATGCCGCGGCAAGCACCATCGTGCCACTCCCTCGGATTGAATTCCGGATAAATGATTGAAGCGCACATGCTGGCTCTTCCGCAATAGCTGCTCCGCCTGTGTGCCGAGGCGCAACTCCACCTGCCGGGAAAGGCTTCGTCGGCGAGCTGCGAAGGTAATTTCACGATCGATGGCGACACCGGCCGACGACGGTCACGCGGCGGTGGAAGAAAACCTGGCTTTAGCGTTGCGGCGCCAATAGTTTAGTATTTAGGTTAGTAAACCTGACCTAAGTTTATTGAGGTCCGATTACAGCGGACACTGCTGACCAGCGCGATGAGGCGGACACGGCCTAGCCTCGACCGACGGCATCCATAGTTTTGTCGGCTGATCCAATAAAATTGCGAAAAATAAGCTGTTGCAAAGCGATAGGCTGCATCGTGAGCGCAAAAGCAACCCCACGGCGTGCGCTCAAAACGCGTCGCTTGACCGCGCGTCCAAAATTAGTATCGTGTTTAGTAATAAGCAAACTGAACATCGCGCCTGGAGGCAACGACAAGGAGACGCTCGGCAGCCAAAGTGCTCGGCCGCAGCCCATCCTTGAACCACAGCCTTTAGCCCGCTCGGGGCTTCGATGCTTGAAACGTCTCCGGCCGAGGGCGCTCCGGAAACGATCGTTCAAGAGAGGAAAGCACATGCGAAAATCCGGAATTGCGAGATGGCCGAGATGGGTTGGCGGAGCGCTTGCCCTCTTCGCCGGCGTGGCGTTGACCGGCATGGCCAGCCAGCCGGCCGCGGCTCAGGGCAAACAATTGACTCTGTGCTGGGCCGCGTGGGACCCGGCGAACGCACTCGTGGAACTGGGCAAGGACTTCACCAAGGAGTCCGGCATCGAGATGAAATACGAATTCGTCCCGTGGACGAGCTATGCCGACCGCTTCCTCAACGAGCTTAATTCGCATGGCAAACTGTGCGACCTGATCATTGGCGACAGCCAATGGATCGGCGGCGCCGCGGAGAACCATTGGTACGTCAAGCTCAATGACTTCTTTGCCAAAGAGCACATCACCATGGCCGATTTCGTACCGGCGACCGTGCTTGGCTATTCGGAGTGGCCCAAGAACACGCCGAACTACTGGGCGCTGCCCGCAATGGCCGATGCGGTCGGCTGGACTTATCGCAAAGACTGGTTCGCGCGGCCGGAGATTCAGGCCGAGTTCAAGAAGAAGTATGGTCGCGATCTCGCGCCGCCAAAGACCTATGAGGAGCTCAAGCAGATTGCCGAGTTCTTCCAGGGCCGCGAAATTGACGGCAAGAAAGTGTACGGCGCCTACATCTTTACCGAGCGCGGCTCGGAAGGCATCACCATGGGCGTGACCAACGTCCTTTACAATTACGGCTTCGATTACGAAAACCCGAAGAAGCCGTATCAGATGCAGGGCTTCGTCAATTCGCCCGATGCCGTCAAAGGCCTCGAGTTCTACAAGGCGCTCTACAAGTGCTGCACGGCTCCGGGCATGACCAACGCCTACATGCAGGAAGGCCTTGATGCCTTCAAATCCGGCCAGGTGGCGATGCAGATGAACTGGTTCGCCTTCTTCCCCGGCCTCTACAAGGATCCCAATGTCGGCGGCGACAAGATCGGCTTCTTCGTCAATCCGGCCGGCCCGAAGGGTCACTTCACGCAGCTCGGCGGGCAGGGCATCTCGGTGGTGGCGACCTCCGAGCACCAAGACGATGCTCTCCGATACATCAAGTGGTTCGCCCAGCCGAAAGTCCAGCAGAAATGGTGGGAGATCGGCGGCTATTCGGCTCTGAAGGCCGTCGTCGACGCGCCCGGCTTCCCCAAGAGTGCGCCGTTTGCTCCGCAATTCCTGGAATCGATGGCGATTGTGAAGGACTTCTGGGCCGAGCCGTCTTACGCGCAGCTTCTCCTCGACATGCAGAAGCGGGTGCACGACTACGTCGTTGCCGACAAGGGCACGGCGCAGCAGGCGCTCGATGCGATGGTCAAGGATTGGACCAAGGTCTTCAAGGAGCAGGGCAAGACGGTCGCGTCTGAGTAGGGCCGGGCTTTGCTCGATCGACGCTCCGCAAATGGTCTCCCCGGTGCTATCGTCCGGGGAGACCAGCCAGCGCGACAACCCACAATGACTGCAATTATCAACCCCGACGCCCCCGTCGATCGCATCGGTGCGCAGACGACCTTTCATGTCGCCAAGCGCGTGCGCGGCCTGTCGGATCGCAGCATCGCGTGGTTGTTCGTCACACCGACAATCGCGCTTCTGCTCGCGATCAATATTTTTCCGTTGATCTGGATGATCCGGCTGTCGTTCACCAGCCTCAACTTGAGCATGTCGTACCTGCCGCTGCGGTTTGTCGGTATCGACAATTATTCCGACATTCTCACCGACGAGGATATGTGGATTCGCCTGCAAACGACGGCACAGTTTGTTATTTCGACGGTGGTGTTGCAGGTCGTCATCGGTTTCGGCCTGGCGCTCCTTATCAACCGCCAGTTCCGATCGCACAGTTTCTGGACGACCATCATTCTTTTGCCGATGATGCTGTCGCCCGGCTGTGGTCGGCAATTTCTGGACGCTGTTGCTCCAGCCGCAGATCGGGCCATTCAATTATGTGATCAGTCTGTTTACCGGCATTCCGCCGAGCTCATTTTCCATGACCGGAGAAGTGGCGCTGGCGCCGTGGACGATCGTTATGGTCGATACCTGGATGTGGGCGCCTTACGTGATGCTGATCTGTCTCGCCGGCCTTCGCTCGATTCCAGACTACATCTACGAAGCCGCGGAAGTCGATCGTGCCTCAGCCTGGCGCCAGTTCTGGTCGATCACGCTGCCGATGGCCATGCCGTTCTTGATGCTGGCGGTGCTGTTTCGCGCCATCGAGAACTTCAAGATGTTCGACATGGTCAATTTGCTCACTTCGGGAGGACCAGGCTCGACGACTGAGCTGGTCTCCATCACCTTGAAGCGGGCCGCCTTCGAGAAGTGGCGCACGGGTTACTCCTCCGCGCTCGCCATCATCCTATTTGTGACGGTCTTCGGAGCCGCGAACATTTACGTCAAAGCACTCAACCGGGTGAAGCAGCGATGACGGCCGCCGCCAAATCCACCGCCCATTCCATCGTCGAGGCCTCGCCGCGGGTGAAGACTTTCGCCGGCGCCATCGTCATTATCTACGCGGTCATTGCCATTTTGCCACTGCTGTGGATCGCAGCGACCGCGTTCAAATCGCAAAGCGACGCGATCGCGTATCCGCCCAAGATGATCTTCCAGCCGACGCTGGAGGGCTACGTCAATCTGTTCACTGTCCGCACACGGCAGACGCCGGATTTCATCGCCAGCCTGCCGCCGGCCACGACCTGGTACGACAAGCTGGTGCGCAAGCACGACATGGTGATCGCCGGACCGTCGAAGGTGGTGCCCCGTTTTATCAATTCGCTGGTCATCGGCTTTGGCTCGACGTTTCTTGCGGTGCTGCTCGGCACACTCGCGGCGTACGCCTTTTCCCGCTTTCGCATTCCCCTGGCCGACGATTTGCTGTTCTTCATCCTCTCAACGCGAATGATGCCGCCGGTGGCGGTCGCCATTCCGATCTATCTCATGTACCGGCAGCTCAACCTCACCGATACTTGGACCGGCATGATTCTGCTCTACACGGCGGTCAATGTTTCGCTCGCTGTGTGGCTGCTGAAAGGGTTTATCGACGAGATTCCGCGTGAGTACGAAGAAGCCGCGTTAGTCGATGGCTACACGCGGCTGCAGGCGCTGCGCAAAGTTGTGCTGCCGCAAGCGGTGACCGGCATTGCCGCGACCGCGATCTTCTGTCTGATCTTTGCGTGGAACGAGTATGCCTTTGCCGTCCTGCTGACCAGCGGGGATGCGCAAACCATGCCGCCGTTCATACCCTTCATCATCGGCGAGGGCGGCCAGGATTGGCCGGCGGTTGCCGCGGCAACCACGCTGTTCGTCATCCCGATCGTCCTGTTCACGATCCTGCTGCGACGGCATCTGTTGCGCGGTATCACCTTCGGAGCGGTGCGCAAATGAACGGCAACGCGACGATCGGTGCCGGCGGACTTGCTCGTTGGTTTCGCCGCGGACCGTGGGAAAACGGCGCCATGACGCTGATTGCGGCGGGCATCTTTATGCTGGTGCAGCCCTGGTCGATCGATCTCTACGGCTATTCGTTCGTGACCATCCTCGTCGGCACGCTCGGATATGTCGCCGTGAGCCACTTTCCGGAATAGGGGCGGGGCGAATGGCACAAATCCGTGTGGAAAGTCTGCGCAAGTCGTTCGATCAATTCACGGCCGTGCAGGATTCCAATTTCACGATCGAGAACGGCGCGTTCTTTGCGCTGCTCGGACCTTCCGGTTGCGGCAAGACGACGACGCTTCGCATGATCGCGGGTCTCGAACTCCCGACCGATGGGCGCATATTGCTCGACGGCGAGGACGTCACTTTCCGACGCGCCGCGGAGCGCGACATCGCCTTCGTGTTTCAGCTTTTTGCGCTCTACCCGCACATGAACGTAGAGCAGAACATCGGCTTTCCGCTCAAATGCCAGGGTATGCCGCGTCGCGAAGCCCGTGAGCGGATCATGGAGACCGCCCGGCTGTTGCGTATCGAGCACCTGTTATCGAGCAAGACTTCAAAATTGTCCGGCGGCGATCGGCAGCGCGTCGCGCTCGGGCGCGCCATGGTACGGCGTCCGAAAGCGTTCCTGATGGACGAGCCATTGGGCGCGCTTGACGCTGAATTCCGCCAGCTGATGTGTGGCGAATTGCGCGATTTGCACGAGCGCATATCGGCCACCACGGTTTACGTTACGCACGATCAGCATGAAGCCATGTCAATGGCCGATCGGATCGCTGTCATGAACGCCGGCAGGATCGAGCAGATCGGGTCGCCGCAGGAGATTTACGATCGGCCCGCGAGCATGTTCGTGGCCGATTTCATCGGTTCGCCGCCGATGAACTTCTTGCACTTTGATGCCGGGCTGCATTCCGGCGACCGCAGCATCAAGTTTCGCGACGCAATTATTGCCGTGCCCGAAATACGGGAAGATCGGCCCGTTGGGCCACTGGTGTTGGGTGCCCGTCCCGAGCACATCCGGTTCTCGGATGCGGCGCCCGTGCGCGGGCGCGTATTCGGGGCCGAGTATTTGGGGACCACGCAGATCGTCACCGTCGAGACCGAACAAGGGCGGATCAAAGCGCGACTGCCTTCAAGCACGTCCGTGCAAGTCGGTGAGACGGTGGGCGTTACATTCCGGTCCGATTGTTTGGCCCTGTTTGACGCGAAATCCGGTTCGGCGATCCGGACGGAAAGCCATGGGAGTGTTGGCCATGGCTAATGTCGTTTTGCGGCACGTCAGCAAGCGCTTCGGTCAAAATGAGGCGGTCCGCGATCTGTCGCTGGCTATCAATCATGGTGAGTTTGTCGTTTTGCTGGGACCGAGCGGTGCAGGCAAAACAACGACACTGCGTCTCATCACTGGTCTTGAGCGTCCCGACGCCGGTTCGATCTCGATTAACGGGCGCGACGTGACGATCGATCCGCCGGGAACGCGGGACATTGCTTTCGTGTTTCAACAATATTCGCTTTATCCGCACCTGACCGTTTATGACAATCTCGCCTTTCCGCTGCGCTCGCCGGCGCGTCGCCTTCCCGAAGCGGCGATCCGAAAGCGCGTCGAGCAAACGGCGGAGCTGTTGCACATCACCGGCAAGCTCGGCAATCGGGCGACGCGTCTGTCCGGCGGCGAAATGCAGCGAGTGGCTATCGGGCGGGCTTTGGTTCGCGATCCCGCCATCTACCTCATGGATGAGCCGCTGTCTTCGCTCGACGCCAAATTGCGGGCCGAACTGCGTCTCGAATTAAAGCGTATTCAGGTCGAGCTGGGTGCGACCATCCTGTATGTGACGCACGATCAAATCGAGGCCATGACCATGGCGTCGCGCATCGGCGTCATCAAGGATGGCGTGCTCCTTCAACTCGGCACGCCGCGCGAAATTTACGAAAAACCTGGCGACCAGTACGTCGCCTCGCGCCTCGGCACGCCGCAGATCAATTTCCTGCCCGCCAGCCTTGTGCCTGAGGCCGCGATGCCGACCGGCACCAGTACCGTCGGCATCCGCACCGAACATCTTCGGATCGCGGCGGTAAATGGCGGCGGGATTATCGGCCGGATCCATCGCATCGAGCACCTCGGCGACCAGAATCACATTCACCTTGAATACCGGGGCCAAATGCTGGTGACGCTCGCCGACCCGCATCAGCCGCTACAAGCCGGTCAAGACGTCGAACTACAACTATTACAACCACTCTATTTCGATGCGGCCGGACGCCGCATCACGGCCACGGTTCATTGAGGATGAGCCCGATGTCGGTGCAACCCGAGACACTCAAGTCCCTTGTGAAGGCGGCTGCGGAACAGGTGATTGCCTCAGCGCCGGAGCTCACTGCCCTCGACCAGGCAATCGGCGATGGCGACCACGGCGCCAACATGAAGCGTGGCTTCGAAGCAGTGTTGGGCAAACTAGACGCAATCGGCGCGCAACCGCTCGACGAGGCGCTCAAGACCATCGGCAAAACGCTGGTGATGACGGTCGGCGGCGCTTCCGGACCGCTTTACGGCACCTTCTTCATGGCCGCCGGCGATGCGTTGTCGCAGAGCCGAAGCTTGCCTGAAGACATGGCCGAAGTTTTTGCCCGCGCGGTTGGCGCGGTCAGCGCGCGGGGCCGCTCGCAAGCCGGCGAGAAGACGATGCTCGACGTCTTGTTCCCGGTGCTGGAGACATTGCAAGCCGAAGCTGGAAATCCCGATTTGCTTGATCGCGTTCGCGTGACCGCGAGCGAAGCGGTCAAACGGACCGTGCCGATGCAAGCAACAAAGGGGCGGGCGGCGTTTCTCGGTGCGCGTAGCGTCGGGCATGTCGACCCTGGCGCGCGGTCGAGCTGCGTCCTCTTACACGCTGTGTGCAACACCCTGGAGGCGCGGCAATGAACGACACGGTCGGCATTGTCATTGTGTCGCACTCCAAGGATATCGCCAAAGGTACTGCTGACATGGTTCGGCAGATGGTCGGCAGCGAGGTCAAGGTGGCGTTCTGCGGTGGAAACCCCGACGGCGGCCTTGGGACCAGCGTGTCTTTGATCATCGACGCCATCAACAATGCTTGGTCGCCGAAAGGGGTCGCGATTCTGGTTGACCTCGGTGGCGCGGAAACGAACAGCGAGATGGCTGTCGAGATGTTGCAGCCGGAGCAACGAAATTTAGTCGTCGTATGCAATGCACCGATTGTCGAAGGAGCCGTCATGGCGGCAACCGAAGCGGCGGGCGGCAGTTCGCTCGATGAGGTGAGGGCGGTGGCTGAGGAACTTTCCGCCGGCTAAATCGCCGGTGACACGGCCGATTATCAGGGATGCAATGATGTTGGAAACTCGCAAGGCGAACGGCCAGGTCATCACCGGCAGCGTGCGGCTGATTCACGCTGCGGGGATGCACGCGCGCCCTGCGGTTAAGTTGACGAAGCTCGCCAAGAAATTTCAGGCCCAGATTTTGATACGCGCGTCCGACGCCGCCGAATGGATTAACGCCAAGAGTGTCAGCAAGATCATGGCGCTTCGCGCGGCGCGTGACAGCATCATCGAGATTAAGGCGTCTGGCGAAGATGCCGAAGCTGCCGTGGCAGCGTTGGTCGGGCTCGTCGCCGCCGATTTTCCGGATACCGATCGGTGAACATGCTGGTGGAAATCACAGGGCAGGCATACCGAGGGAGAACCGCTTCGATCGGTTTTGCTCATGGCCCGTTCGTGCGCGTCGATACGGCGCCAAATGGCGGGCGTGCGGTCGGCGCGCCGGACGATGAGGAAAGTGCGCTGCGCGCGGCACTTCTTTCAGCCGGGCGGCAGATCGCAACGCTAGCTGGCGCCGCCGGCGGAGAAGCCGCGCAAATCCTCGAATTTCAAGTTGCTTTGCTGGACGATGAAGACTTTCTGGACCCAATCTTTGCGGCCATTCTAGCTGGAACACCGGCGGATGCGGCCTGGTCGTCCGCCATCGACGAACAGATCGCGGACTACAATTCCGCGCCTGACGAATATCTGCAAGGACGCTCCTCCGATCTGGCTGATTTGCGTGATCGCGTCCTGCGGGCGTTGCGCGGCGGAGACGGCGTGCCGCTCAAAATTCCGGGCGGCGCGGTGATCTGTGCTGAGGATCTGCCGCCGTCGCAGTTTCTCGAAATCGACTGGTCGACAGGCGGAGGACTGGCGCTCCTTCGTGGCAGCCCGACCAGTCACGTCGCCATGCTGGCCCGGGCTCGCGGCATTCCAATGGTCGTCCAACTCGGCGCAATATCCGCCGCCGCTAAAACGGCACTCTTGGACGGCGAGGGCGCGACGCTCGAACTCGATCCGACATTGGAGCAGGTCGGCCTGTTCGAAAAACGGCGGGAGATACATCGGAAGAATCGTGCTTCTGCACGCGCGATCTTGCGTCGGCCGGCGGCGTTGTGGGGTGGTGAGAAGATACGGCTACTGATCAACATCCAACGCGCCGAGGACCTTGATCACGGTGATGCGCAATATGCCGACGGCATCGGCCTGATGCGCACTGAGTTTCTGTTGGCGGGACAAGCAGGATTGCCTGACGAGGAAACGCAATACTTGGCCTACGACGGCGTGCTGCGTTGGGCCGGCAGCCGTCCGGTGACGATTCGGACTTTCGACGCCGGCGGGGACAAGCCGGTGCCGGGATTTACTGAGGACGGCGAAGCCAATCCGTTCCTCGGCGTTCGTGGTCTGCGGCTTTGTCTGGAGCGTCCGGATATATTTGCCGTTCAGCTGCGCGCACTCGCGCGTGCCGCGGTCCGCGGAAATCTTAAGGTCATGTTTCCAATGGTGACGACGCCGGAAGAACTGGAGGCCGGCCGCAATTTATTTGCCGATGCAGTCGGTAAACTGCAATCCGAAGGTGTTCCCGCGGCGCTGCCGCCTCTAGGAATTATGGTGGAAATTCCGGCAGCGGCCTTGACGGTAGAACAATTCAAGGCGTCGTTCTTTTCCATCGGTTCGAACGATCTCGCTCAATATGTGACGGCTTGTGATCGGACGAATGGGGCACTGGCAAAGCTGATCGATCCTTTGCATCCGGGAGTACTCGAGCTAATCGGCAGAACTGCTGAGCATGGCAAGCGCGCGGGGATCGACGTCAGTCTGTGCGGCGACATGGCCGGCGATCCGCGGTGCATTCCGGCACTTTTGTCATGCGGCTTGCGCGAGCTTTCGGTCAATCCTGCCGCTTTGGCCCAGGTCAAACAGACAATCGACGGATTGAGCCGCGGGGACAGTCGTGACTGAAGCGGCTGTCGAGGAAGCGGAGGAAGTCAACGCTGTCGCAGAGTACAAGCGCATATTCAAGGAAGTATTGGACTCAAGACCTTCCGGCATGCGCATTCGGCTGGCGCATGCGATGGGGAAGAATCGCAGCTTCGTCAGCCAGATTTCCAATCCGGCGTATCCCGTCCCCATCCCGATCCAGCACCTCAACACGATCTTTGACCTTTGTCATTTTCCGCCTCACTCCAGGAGTGCCTTCCTGCAGGCTTACGCTCGTGCGCATCCCCGTCGCGTGGGCCGGCTGGCTGAGATTCCGCGTGAGCGGACCATAACGCTGCATTTGCCGGACCTTGGCGGCGGCAAGCGCAACGGGCAGGTCGATGCACTGATCCAGGAGTTTGCACGCCGATTGGTCGCCATTCTGCAAGACGAGAAATAACGGCTGTAGCTTCGCGCCGCTGGGAGGAAAGCGTGAAAAAATTTATTAACACCGTCGATGCGATGCTGGCGCAGAGCCTTGACGGTTTTGCCGCGGCGCACGCCGACATCGTCGCGCTGGGGCCCGAGCGAAAATTTGTCCGCCGCCGCTCCCCGAATGCGAACAAAGTGGCACTGATCTCCGGCGGCGGAAGCGGCCACGAGCCGCTGCATGCCGGACTTGTCGGCTTGGGAATGCTCGATGCCGCATGCCCGGGACAGATTTTTACGTCGCCGACGCCCGATCAGATCGTGGAGGCGGCGACGGCGGTCGGCGGCAACGCCGGCGTTTTGTTCATCGTGAAAAACTACGCCGGCGATTGCATGAATTTCGAGATGGCCGCTGAGGTCTTCGAAGGGCCGGCGGCAACGATTGTGACCAACGACGATGTGGCGGTGGAGAAATCGACCTACAGCACCGGGCGTCGCGGTGTGGCCGGTACGCTGGTGGTCGAGAAGATCGTTGGCGCGGCCGCGGAGAAGGGCATGGACCTTAAGTCGTGCGCCGAGCTTGGCGTCGAGGTTAACGCAAAGACAAGATCGCTCGGCGTCGCGTTGACGAGTTGCACTGTTCCGGCAGCGGGAACGCCCACGTTCACCCTCGCCTCAGACGAGATGGAAATGGGCGTCGGCATCCATGGCGAGCCCGGACGCCGCCGGGTAAAAATGGCTAGCGCCGATGTCATCGCCGACGAGATAGTCACTGCGATCCATAACGACCTCGATCGGCCAGCTTCGGGCGATGTCCTGCTCTTCGTTAATGGATTTGGCGGAACACCGACTATAGAACTCTATCTTATGTACAATGCGGCCCGCCAAATTTTGGAGAAACGCGGTCTCACCGTCGCGCGGTCGCTCGTCGGATCTTACGTCACTTCCCTCGAAATGGCGGGCTGCTCGATCACCATCACCATGCTCGATGCTAAGTCGACCTCCCTCTGGGATGATCATGTGCACACGGCGGCGCTGCGGTGGTGAAGTACTGATAGCTTAAGAAGCACCGGCGCAGAGCTACAGGGTCGTAGGATCGGGCCTAGGAGCGGATCGTAATCGCAGGCGAGCCGGCCTCGGCATGTCCAATGATGCGGGCTTGCGGATAGCCGCTGTCAATAATTGAACGGGTGATTTCCGCGGCACGACCTGGTTCACAGGCGATGAGCAGTCCACCGGAGGTCTGCGGATCGGTGAGTAAATCGCGTCGCCAATCGGGAAAGTCGGTAGGCAGCGAAATGCTCCCCGCGTAGCTCATCCAGTTCCGCGCCGAAGCGCCAGTGACAAATTGCCGTTGCGCCAGGTCTGCAGCTGCAGAGAGTAGGGGCAAGTCTTCAAAATGTACGATGAGAGCAACATTCGAGCCGCGCGCCATCCCCAACGCGTGTCCGAACAGACCAAAGCCGGTTACATCGGTTACGGCGTGCACGGCTGGATCTTTTGCCAGTTCCGCGCCGATCTGGTTGAGCAGCGTCATCGACGCCACCATCTCGGTGTAGGCTCCGGACGACAAGACTCCTTTTTTGAAGGCCGCGGAATAGATGCCGACGCCGAGCGCCTTGGTCAGAATGAGCGCGTCGCCCGCCTTGGCTCCGTTGTTACGGCGAACGTCCTGCGGACGGCCGACGCCGATGACCGCAAGCCCGTAAATCGGCTCTGGCGAGTCGATCGAGTGCCCGCCGGCTATCGGGATGCCGGCAGCGACGCAGACTTGCGATCCGCCCTTGAGAATTTCCCGCACCGTCGCCGGCGAAACCTTGTCGAGCGGTATGCCGAGAATGGCCAAAGCCATGATCGGTCTGCCGCCCATCGCATAGACGTCGGAGATAGCATTGGTCGCAGCAATGCGCCCGAAGTCGAACGGGTCGTCGACCATCGGCATGAAAAAATCGGTTGTGGCGATGATGCAGGTCCGATCGTCGAGTTGCCACACCGCCGCGTCGTCGCCGGTTTCAGTGCCGACCAAAAGCTCACGATAGGGCTGAACTGCCGGCTGATCGGCAAGAAGCTGCTGCAGCACGGAGGGCGCGAGCTTGCAGCCACAGCCGCCGCCGTGAGCGAGACTGGTCAGTCGAATTATCGGCACATTCATAAATGCGAACCCGTCTCACGCAGCGCTTACTTCCTTCGCGCTGATCGTATATCTGCAGTTCTCGGGCTCGAGGCAATCGAGCCGCGTGCCAGCGGTCTCGGCCTGGGGATACATCAGGAACGCAAGCTTTTGGCCGCTCGATCCGGGCAGCGCGATGTCGTGGCCGAAATTGTAGGCAAGCCAATTGCCCTCCCACGCGCCGAACAAAACCCTTCGCGCGGCAAGGACCATCGGATCGTTCATCGCCAAGTTTGTCGGGGGCTCTTCGAGTACGACCTTGCGCACATCGGCCGGATCGACCGGCACCCAACCAAAGCCCGCGAGATAGACTTCCGAACGGCAGTGCTGCGCTTTGGTGACGTTTGGAGAGCCGGTTCCCAGACTTTTGTAACCGAATTTCGATGGCGCCACGCGAATGCCGTAGACGTCACGCGCAGGCACGCCCGCTGCCCGGGCCAAACCGACATATAGCGCGTTCAGATCGGCGCATTTGCCGCCAAGGTTGCCGCCCTTGAGCATAGCGGCGATATCGCCGTTACCGCAGCCGCGCGTCTTGGCATCGCGGAACGTGTTGTCCACGACCCACTCGTAAATGGCGCGCGCCTTCTCGACGTCGGTCTTGGTCCCGGCAACGATCTTATCGGACGTCTCCTTGACGATGCCGTCGACAGGAATGAGTTCGGTGCCGCGGAGATTGGATTCACGTTCCGTCGCGGAGAGTGGATCCGGCCGGCCGGGCTTGGCGAAGTCGGTGGCACGATCGCGGGTCGCAATCCTGCTTGTCACCTCGAGGCTTGGGTTTCTCTCACCGTCCGGCCATTCGACGTGAAGCATCTCCGCGCCGGACAGCGCGTCGTGCGCGAGCGATGCGCTGCCGTTGGTCGTCCACTGACTTCCGAGCGATTTGAACCATTCCGGCTCATTGACCGCGGGCACTGGGATCCAAGCCTGGGTCTTGCGCTCGGCTTCGCCAATTTCCATGCGCGTCACAACTTCGAACGTGCGCCAAGCACCTGGCCGCGGCTCGAAATTGATGTCGGCACGTGCGGCAGACGGCAAGGCGACTGCAGCCGATGCGGCAAGACCTGCTTTGAGAAGTTCGCGTCGATCAATAGACATTGTCTTCATGCTTTCGTTGCCTGCGGGCGGAGAGCAAATCTGCGGCGCAACAAGGGCCCGCGTCAATATATTTCGCCGCTTGGCTACCGGGCGTTTTGGCCGGGTCTGCCGCTAAAGGGGCAGGGCCACCTGGTTTCCCAGAAGAGTTCATATACAATCCCAAAGTCGAAATGGGCGTCGCCCCAATATGCACGTGACCCGGAGGGTTCGTGGACAATGAGTAGAGTAGGGGTCCCCCGGCGTGCCGAACCTGGCGTTCGCTTACGCTCTTTGCCCTCCGTGGACGACGTCCTTAAGACCGATGCGGCACGACTTGCTGTCGCCGACTTCGGGCGGCCGGCCGCAATTGCGGCATTGCGTAAAGTGCTCGAAGCGAAGCGGGCCGCCTTGCGCGCCGGAAGAGCTCAGTCTAGCGAGCCCCAAACCGTTGCCGATGCCGCATTAGCGATCCTTACGGCCGATGCAAGGTCCAAAGTACAGCCCGTCTTCAATCTCACCGGTACGGTGCTGCACACGAACCTCGGCCGTGCAATCATCGCTGAAGCGGCCGTCAAAGCCGGCGTCGCTGCGATGCGGTCCGCTGTCGCGCTTGAGTTTGATCTGGAGACCGGCAAACGCGGCGAGCGCGACGATCACCTGCGCGGATTGATTTGCGAACTCACCGGTGCCGAGGACGCAACGGTAGTCAACAACAACGCCGCCGCTGTCTTGCTCGTGCTCAATAGCCTGGCAAAGGGCCGCGAAGCCGTGGTATCGCGCGGCGAACTTATTGAGATTGGCGGCGCGTTCCGCATGCCCGATATTATGGCGCGCGCCGGCGCGAAGCTTAAGGAAATCGGCACCACCAACCGCACCCACCTCAATGATTACGCTGAGGCGATCGGCGGCAAGACCGGTCTCGTGCTCAAGGTCCACACTTCCAATTACCGGATCGATGGCTTCACCAAAGAAGTTGGCGCGCGCGAACTTGCCCGGCTCGCCCGCGAACGTGGCGTACCGCTGGTTAACGATCTCGGCTCCGGGACGCTGGTCGATTGGTCACGCTGGGGATTGGCGCACGAACCGACGGTTGCCGAGGCGATTGCCGAAGGTGCTGATCTCGTCACCTTTTCCGGTGACAAGCTTTTGGGCGGACCGCAGGCCGGCTTTATTGTCGGCCGCGGGGAATTGATCGCGAAGATCAACGCCAACCCGATGAAACGGGCGTTGCGGGTCGACAAGATCAGGCTTGCGGTCTTGGAGGCGACGCTGCGCCTCTACCGCAATCCGGACCGGCTCGCCGAGCGCCTCCCGACCATCAGATTTCTGACCCGTTCGCAGGCGTCGATCCAAGCGATGGCAGAAAGGCTGTTACCTGTTGTCGCTGGCAAACTTGGCCACGCCTTCACCATCGACGTTATTACCTGCGGGAGCCAGATCGGCTCCGGTGCATTGCCCTTGGAAACAGTGCCGAGTGTCGGCGTTGCAATCCGGCCGCGCGCGCAGCGCGGTTCCGGGCGTGCGCTCGAAAGTGTTGCGGCCGCTATTCGGCGCCTACCCGTTCCGGTGATCGGCCGTGTCGAAGGCGGAGCACTTGTCCTGGATTTGCGTTGCGTCGAAGACGAGCCTGCATTCGTCACGAATTTCACCCAGCTCGATCTCAGTGACAAGGTTGAGGCGCCGCAATGATTGTCGGCACTGCCGGCCACATCGATCATGGCAAGACCGCGCTCGTGTACGCACTAACAGGCGTCGACACCGACCGCCTCAAGGAGGAGAAGGCGCGCGGCATTACCATCGATCTCGGTTTCGCCTATTTGCCTGCGCCGAATGGCACCATACTCGGCTTCATCGATGTCCCCGGCCACGAGAAGTTTGTCCATAACATGCTAGCCGGAGCCGGCGGCATCGACTTCGTCTTGCTGGTCGTGGCTGCCGACGACGGCGTCATGCCGCAAACTCGCGAGCATCTTGCCATTGTCGATCTGCTCGGCATCGATCGTGGCGTTGTGGCGCTGACCAAAGTCGATCTCGTCCCGGCCGAGCGGTGCGAAGCGATTGCCGCCGAGATTGCCCGGACGATCGAAGCTACTGGCCTTGCCGGGTCCGAGATCGTGCCAGTCTCGTCCGTCAGCGGAAAAGGTATCGGTTTGCTGCGCGCCCGGTTGTTTGCTGCGGCGCGGGCCGTCGAGCGGCGCACTGGCGGAGGCCGTTTCCGCCTCGCCGTCGATCGGTCCTTCTCGCTCACCGGCGTCGGCACCGTCGTCACTGGCACCGTACTGTCGGGCGCTGTCAGCGTTGGTGATCACGTGAAGATCAGCCCGGCGGGCATCTCAGCGCGCGTTCGCTCTATTCACGCGCAAAATCGTCCGACCGACCGCGGGCAAACGGGCGAGCGGTGCGCGCTCAATCTCACTGGCGAAGGGATCGCCAAAGATGCGGTGCGCCGCGGCGACGTAGTGCTTGATCCCGAACTCCACGCTCCGACCGACCGGATCGACGCATCGCTCTGCCTACTTGCCTCTAAGTCAAGGCCGATCACGCAATGGATGCCGGCCCGATTGCATCACGCGGCGGCTGAGGTCGGTGCGCGACTTGCTTTATTGAGCGATGGGCCGATCTTGCCGGGCGGCCAGGCGCGCGTGCAGCTCGTGCTCGATCGCCCGATTGCCGCTGCAGCGGGTGATCGCTTCGTACTGCGAGATACGTCGGCGCAACGCACCATCGGCGGCGGCCAATTCGTCGATTTGCGCGGGCCGGCGCGCAAACGCCGGACACTCGAGCGAGTGGCGCGGCTCGACGCCCACGCCATCCCTGATCCCGCGCGTGCGCTTGCCGCGCTGCTCGATTGCGTCCCAGGCTATGTCGATCTGACATGCTTCGCCCGCGACCGCGCGCTTGGCACGGATGAAGCTGAGCGGTTGGCAACTACGCTCGCGCTGGTCTGCATTCCCGTGCAAGGCGCAAGCGTCGCGCTATCGCGTGCGCGATGGTCTGAGTTCAGGCGGAGCATGCTCGATCGGCTCACGGCGTTTCACGCCGAACATCCAGATCTGCCCGGTATGGGGTTCGAACCGCTGCGTCGACAGGTTGAACTTCGATTGCCGGCGCCGGCGTTCGCTGCGGCTCTGCAGGCGTTTGCACGAGTCAAAGAGGTTGCATTAGACGGTGCCTGGGTTCGGCTGCCGAGTCACGAGGCGCGCCTGACCGCCGACGAGGAAACCCTGTGGCGAGCCGTAAGACCATTGCTCGCCGGCAAAGAACGCTTTCGGCCGCCGCGGGTTCGTGACATGAGCGGCATGATCGGCAGCGGCGAGGTCGAGATACGCAGGCTCTGCAAGCTGCTTGGCCGCCTCGGCAAAGTTGACGAAGTCGCCCAGGATCATTTCTTTCTTCGCAGCACCGTCGCCGAGATGACGGAAATTGCCGCCGATCTTGCCGCCAAGGCGCCGGACGGGCAATTCGCCGCCGCCGCATTCCGGGATCGTCTCGACAATGGCCGCAAAGTAGCCATCCAGATTCTCGAATTCCTCGATCGGCATGGCGTGACGCTGCGGCGAGGCGATCTGCGCCGCATCAATGATCAGCGCCTCGAGTTGTTTCGGCGGCCTACGGATGAGCAACAGCAAGTATCAAATGCTGGAAGGGAATCGTCCCCGGTGGGGCGTCCGGACTTCAAATCCGGGAGGGGCCGCAAGCCGGTCTTTGGTGGGTTCGACCCCCACTCTCTTCCGCCAAAATCGCGGAGCCGCAAATAGTGGGCATGGCCGCAGAGGCCCGCGTGGCGCAATGAACTGATTCAGTAAGCGCCGGAGTGGCGAGCCGGCGCAAATTCGCTCAGTTCGAGGGCCCGCGGTCGCGAAGGCCAGCGCGCTAATGCCGACATGTTTTCGAGCTCTTGCGTGTGCCCATTGTCTCCCCGCAAAGCCGTCAGGTACTCCCGTTGCCACCGATCCACGTCATAGTCGGTGACGACGGCGAGTAGCGCCTGATGACGAGCACGCCTTTCCTCGAGCGGCATCGTCAGCGCCTGTGCTATCGCGTTAGCGACAGACTCGGCATCATAGGGATTGACCAGGAGCGCGCGCCGAAAATCGACGGCCGCGCCGGTGAAGCGAGACAAGATCAGTACCCCAGGATCGTCCGGATCCTGAGCGGCGACATATTCCTTGGCCACAAGATTCATGCCATCGCGCAATGGCGTCACCAAGCCTACGCGCGCGGTGCGATAGAGCCCGGCGAGAACCGATCGGCTGTAGACCCGGTTGACGTAACGAATTGGTGTCCAGGAGACTTCGCCGTACTTGCCGTTGATACGGCCAGCCGCGGTATTAGCGGCCTGCTCGAGTTCAGCGTATTCGGGAATCCCTGAACGGTTTTTCGGTGCGATCTGCAGGTATGTGACCTTGCCGACCCAATCGGCGTGATTGGTGAGGAAAAGATCGAATGCGTCGAGGCGTTGAAGCAGACCCTTGGAATAGTCGAGGCGGTCCACTCCGATCATCAGGGCGCGATCACCGAGGCTCGCGACAAGTTCCTTCACCAGCGGTGAGCGCACGTTACGGCGCGCCAGCCGCTCAAATGCGCGCGGCTCGATGCCGACCGGAAAGCTGCCGATCCGGGTCTGCTTGCCGTCGACATTGAAAGTAATCTGACGACCTGCGGTTTCGAACACGCGCATTTCATGCGTGGTATTGCATTCGGACATTACATAGCGAACGAAGTTTCCCGCGTCGCTTTCGGTTTGAAAACCCACCACGTCGTGGTCGAGCAGCAGCGGAATGAGCTGCTCATGGTTTGGCAGCGAAGTCAAAATCTCCGGAGGCGGGAATGGGACGTGAAGGAAAAATCCCATTCGATTGGCATGGCCGCGCCGACGCAACGCGGAGGCGATCGGGATCAGATGGTAGTCGTGAATCCAGAGCAGATCGTCTTCTTTGATGACCTTTTCGAGCTCGGTCGCGAAGTGTTCATTGACCCGGAAGTAGCCACCAAGATCCCGGCGCGCGAACTCCGCGAGATCAAGCCGGTAGTGCAGGATCGGCCACAGCACCCGATTGGCGAAACCGTTATAGTATTCCTGAAAGTCGTCGCTCGCGAGGTCGGTGACGACATATTCGACGTTCTTGTGGGTGACAGATCGCGTTTCCCGCTCCCCGGTGGCGACCTTGCCGCTCCAACCCAGCCAGACGCCACCGTTCTGCTGCAGTGTTGGCCGCAGCGCCACCTCAAGCCCGCCCGCGCGTTTCGCGCCATCGCCCGATGGAACCGAAACCCTGTTTGAAACGACGACTAGTCGTGCCAATACCGATCCTCCCAACTCCGCGACAAGCGCATTGCCGTCAAGATCAACCCGGCCATCGAGTAAGTCTGCGGAAAATTTCCACAAAGCTGACCGCTTTGCAGATGAACGTCCTCCGCGAGAAGTCCGTAGCGGTTGCGATAGCGCAGCGCATCGTTAAACATATCGATGGCTTCCTCGCGGCGACCGAGCTTCCACCACACGTCAATCAGCCAAAACCGGCAGATCAAAAACGCTGACTTCGGCAGGCCGAAATCGTCTTCCCCCGCGTAACGCATAACGTGGTTGCCGCGCAAAAGTTCCGCCCCGATGGCGTCTACGGTCCGCACGAATCGCGGGTCGTCCACTTCGACCAGGCCGATTTCGGGCAACAGCAGCACGCTGGCATCGAGATCATCGACGCCGATGGCGGCCGTGAAGGCGCCTCTTTTTTCGTTCCAGGCCTGCTCGATCAGCCGAGACTGAATGCTGTCGGCGATGCTTTTCCATTCAACGGCGTGGTTCTTCAAGCCAAGATGTTGGGCAATGGCGGCAAGCCGATTGCATCCGGCCCAGCACATGGAAACTGAGTGGGTGTGCACACGCATTCGCCCGCGATATTCCCAGATACCGGCGTCCGGGTCGAAAGCGGTCCGCTTGCAGATGACGCCGACGCGCTCCAGCAGGTGGAACAAGCCGGCGTCGCCCGGGCGTGGCAAGCGGCGATCGAAGAACATCGGCATCGCGGCGAGAATGATGCTGCCATAGGTGTCATGCTGCAGCATGCCGTTGGCTGCGTTACCAATGCGCACCGGCCCGTCACCGCGATAGCCTTTCAGATTTTGTGCGATCTCTTCGTCCATATTATCGGTCGGCACGATGCTGTAGACGGGTCGTATGATTTCTTCGGAGGCGATGCCGAGGATGAACGAGATAAAATCCTCCATAGTCTGGGTAGCGCCGACGCGGTTGAGCGCTTTGACGACGAAGTAGGCGTCGCGAAGCCAGCAAAACCGGTAATCCCACGTGCGTCCGGAATGCGGCGCTTCCGGGATCGACGTGGTATGCGCAGCGATAATTGCGCCGGTCTCCTCGAAGTTGCTGAGCTTGAGCGTGATGGCGGCACGGATAATGACGTCCTGCCAGTCGTAAGCGATCGACAGGCGGCGCACCCACTCGGTCCAATAGTCCCGCGTGCGATCGGCGAATTCGCGGCAGGTCGTCGACAGGTCGGCAGGGAATGGCTCGTCCGGTCCCATGACCAGATACATCGGCCGAGTCAAAACGAACGGGGCCTCGCGATCGATGTAGGACAACGGTGCATCGGTCGTCAGCCTGATGACGGAGTCGGTTCCGCGTACGGTGATGTGATTACTGCCGATGGATTTGGACTGCATCGGCTTGCCATACTGGTACGTCGGCCTGAAGCGGATGGTGATCCGCGGCAGTCCGGCGATCGGCTCTATGATGCGAAAGAGTTGTGGTGGACGGAAAATTCGATCGTAGGCGCGGAAGCGCGGCGCGAAATCAGTGATCTTGACGGAACCGCCATCGTGGTCGGTCAGGATCGTTGAGACGACAGCGGTGTTGCGCACATACTCGGAGCTGTAATCCACCATTCCGTCGAGCACGACGTCCGAAAAGCCTTTTTCCTCATCACCCGCGAGCAAACGGGAAAACACCGGATCGCTGTCGAAGCGTGGGTAGCACCACCACACCAGGCGCGAAGACGGCTCAAGCAAGGCGGCAGTGCGGCCATTGCCGATGACGGCCAGATCCAGTCCGAAATCATTCATTGCCGATCGTTTCCCTCGGCGCTCGCAAAGACTGCCAAGCCAGCTGCGAACCTCGTGAGGCGATCCAAATATCCCATTTGCTCCCGGCATGAAGCGTTCGACCGAATAGCCAATGCCGCCGAGTGCCGGAAGTATCTTGAATACGGATAAGTCGGTCGTGTCGTCGCCGACGAATATCGGCTTACGACCATGGAACGGCGGGTTCTTCATCAACTCCTGGACCGCTGTTCCCTTGCTGAAATGGCTCGACTTGATCTCGATAACCGCCTTGCCATGCAGGACTTCAAGATTTTGAATCCCAATGCGGGAAACAATCGCCGCAATCTTGGTCTTGAGCGTTTCCTCCATTTTGGGGGCCGATCGATAATGCACCGCAAGCGACGTGGTCTTGTCCTCGACGATGACACGCGGGTCGGCGCTCGCCGCGGCTTTGACCAGCTTGCGCAAGGAGTCACTGATTGCGATCGGCATACCGGGCGTATGTTGGCGCCTCGGCGGAAAGTCTCATTTCCGCGCCATGCCCGCCGATTGCGGGTAAGTGAAGCGGCGCAAACAATGTGTCGATGTCGCGTATCAGGCGGCCGCTGACCAACGCCAGCGCGCCTCCGCACTTAAGGTGCAGCTCTTTAAGTGACGAACGCAGCGCATCCGACACGACGACGCTGCCGGGAGTGATTGCTACATCCAGGATGGTGCCATCGATGTCGAGCAGTAATGCAGTCGACTCAAGGTCGTCCGGATTCGGAAGCGCGGACGACATGGACGGACGATTAAGAGCCATTTCTGTGGGCATCGCTGAACCTGAGACGGAAAAGGCGGTGTCGTTTTTTAATGAACCGGACCAACGGGCATCGTCGCAACACGGCACGCAGCGCGACCAACCCGGCACGATCGACGCAACAGCCTCCACGATGACTTTGTCGAAGCAATGTTCATCGCTGGGAAAATGTGAGTAATTTCCGGGAGATGGCTCGTGCGGTAACGCACCAGGCAGCAAAAAGTTCCGCCGCAGCCGGCGAATTGGGCGGGTACGGGAAATGTGCTATTTTGCAGCCCTTCCGAACCGCTACTTCCGCGGTTCCCCGCTATGGCGGCGAGGCGCCGTGCGGCGGCGGGAATTCGGTGAGACGGGATGGTGCAGCAACGCGAGTTTGCCGCGATCGCCCATGGCGACCATGTCAGCGAGGGTTACGCGGTCGAGAACATCAGACATCGCATCGCGAACTTTCGTCATCATCAGCCGGACGGTGCAGTTCTTCACGTCCTTACAGTCGCTGCATGGCCGATACGCGGTGCGGCTGGCGCAAGCGATGGGCGCCAGTGGGCCGTCGATTGTGCGAATGACATGACCGATTTTGATGTCACGCGGCGGGCGCGCAAGCATGTAGCCGCCGCCGGGACCTTTTCTGCTGTACACAATGCCGGCGTTGCGAAGATCGCCGAGAATCGCATCGAGAAATTTCTTTGGAATGTTATTGGTTTCGGCGATCTCGATGGCTTGCGTCGTCTCTCCGGGCTCCAGCGCGGCGAGATGGGTGAGTGCCTTGAGGCTGTATTTTCCCTTGGCAGTGAGCATGTCCGGCGACTTTGGCGTGCAGCGGCCGGATCTATAACCTATAAATATTATCGATCATAGGAGTTTCGGCGAAATGCGAAGGGAGGGTGGCCGCGCACCGGCATGGGGCGCAGCGCCTATCGTATCGGCAAATTCTCTGAAGGGGCCAGGGCCAGCCGCCGGCTAACCGGGAACAGCTGCAAGTCATAGCGGTGGATCACCCAGCCCCAAATCCCCATCGGCGCCTTGAGCATTACCAGGATGGCGATGGCCCCCATCAGCATCAAATAAATGGTGCCATAGTCGGCCAACAATTCGCGCAGCACGATGTAAACCAGCATGCCGATAAAAGGTCCTTCCAGTGTGCCGATGCCGCCGATCACGACCATGAAGATCACGACGACGGTCCAATCGTTGATGCTAAATCCGGCCTCTGGCGAGATGCGAAGCTTCTGCAGGAAGATCAATCCGCCGATCAATCCGGTGCAGGCTGCTGTCGCGATGTAGATGATGAATTTGGTGCGAAACGTATTGACGCCGAGGCTCGCCGATGCCGGCTCTGAGTCGCGGATTGCGGTCAACGCAAGTCCGTGGCGCGAGCGCAACAGCAAATAGACGACGGCAAATACCAACACCGAGCTCGCAAGCGACATCAGATACAGGATCATGTCACGCGTGCCTCGATCGGGCGAGATCTCGCGCAAAATTGCGGGCGTGAGCGATAGGCCGGATCCGGCGCCGAGCACGGCGATGAGACTGGCAAATAGTGAGAATACCTCGGACACTACCCAGGTGCCGACGGCAAAATAGGCGCCGCGCAATCGGAACACGGCGAAGGAAACCGGGATCGACATCAGACCCGCGAATGGTCCGGCGAGCAACAGTGCCGCGAACACATTCATGTTCCAGACGCCGGTCAGATAGAATAGGGCATAGCCGCCGAGGCCCACGTAGGCCTGTTGGCCGACGGACACGAGCCCCGCATAACCGGCGAGCAAATTCCAGAGCTGTGCCAGCGCGAGGTAATAGGCCATTTCGCCGACCAGCCGCATCTGGCCGGCATCCCCCCACCACGGCATTGCAATGAGTAATGCGAGCAGGGCCACCGCGACGAAGGCGAAGATGCGACTGGCTTGGGTTGCGCGTTCGACGCGGATGGAATCCATTTCAATCCCTCGTCCTTGGAAACAGCCCGCTCGGGCGGACGATCAGGATGGCAAGAAAGGCGAGATGACCGGCTAGGATTTGCCAGGTCGGATCTACCGCCGCCCCGATAGCCTGGGCGAGGCCCAGCACTACCCCGCCGACTAATGTGCCCCACATGCTGCCGAGTCCGCCGATGATAACGGCCTCGAACGCAAGTATCAGACGGATCGGTCCCGACAGCGGCGCGAATATGGTTCGTATGCCAAACAGCACGCCGGCGAGGGCCGTGAAGATCATCGCGACGCCGAGCGCGAGCGCGTAAAGCTTCAAGTTGTCGATACCCATCAGCTCCGCGGTGCTGGCATCGTCGGAGACGGCGCGGAAAGCACGACCCAGCCGTGTTCGATAGAACAGGAGCTGTAAGCCGGCGATGGCAAGGGTCGCCACCGCGAACACCACCAGCGGATAGACGCCAACCGAAAGGCCGGCCGGAAGATGCAGGCTTGCTGTTTCGATCTGGCCTTCCTGAAGCCGATGGTCGTACGCGCCAAAGACCTGCAACAGGCCGTTCTGGATGATGATCGAAATTCCGAACGTGACCAGGAGCGGCGGCAGCAGTCCCCCGCTCAGCGTCTGATTCAGCAGCCCGCGCTGCAACGCATAGCCGAGCGCAAACATCACCGGCACGACGATGAGGAGGCTCAAGAACGGGTCGAGCCCGGTAGTCTGCGTCACCACCAGCGCGACGTAGGCCGACAGTACGATGAGGTCACCATGCGCAATGTTGACCAGCCGCATGATGCCGAACGACATCGACAAGCCCATCGCGAACAGCGCGTAGAACCCACCAAGCAGACTGCCCTGGATGAGGATATTGATCCAATCCATCTCACCAGTCCTACATTCCGAAGTATGCCGCGGTGATCGCGGAACGGTCGAAACCTTCGGTCGGCGCAGTCATTGCAAGACGGCCTTCCTGAAAGCAGTAAAAGCGCACCGAGGCGTCGAGCGCACGGTTAATGTCCTGCTCGACCAGAACGACAGTGATGCCCTCGGCCGTGATCGCAATGAGGCATTGATAAATGTCGCGGATGACGACCGGCGCGAGACCCGAGCGACAGCTCATCGCATAGCAGCAGGCGCGGATTGGACATCAAGCCGCGGCCGATCGCTGCCATCTGCTGCTGCCCCCCTGACAACGAGGGCGCCGGCAGGTGGCGCAGTTCATGCAGGCGCGGAAACAGCTCATAAACACGCTTGAGGTTCCATGGCCCGGCACGCTCGCTGTATGTGCCGAGCAAAAGATTCTCCTCGACCGAAAGGCTGGGAAACAGCCGGCGTCCTTCCGGCACCATTGCGATGCCCAGCCGCACGATCTCGTGCGGAGTCTTGTGCCCGATCGGCTGACCATCGAACATCACGCATTTCCGGCGCAGTCGGCAAAGCGCCGGCGAGCGCGCGCAGAAACGTGGTTTTACCCGCGCCGTTGGCGCCGATGACGGCGACCGTCTCGCCTTGTTCGACGGCCACATTGATGCCGAACAGCGCCTGGAAGTCGCCGTAGAAGGCGGAGAGATTTTGGGTCTGCAGCAGTGTCATGACACGGGAATGCCCATATACACTTCGCGCACGCGCGCATCGGCCATGACCTCGTGTGGATTACCTTGGGCGAGCAGTTGTCCGAAATTCATGACGACCAGCCGGCTCGCCACCGAAACTAGCGCGTGCACGATATGCTCGATCCAGACAATCGTGGTGCCGCTGCGCATGGATTTCCTTGATCGTCTTGACCAGCTCGCCGCATTCGTATTCGGTCAGTCCGCCGGCAATCTCATCAAGCAGCAAAAGTTTCGGCTGGATGGCGAGCGCCCGCGCGAGCTCGAGCCGTTTGCGCTGGAGCAAAGTGAGCGTGCGCGCCGGTACATTGGCCTTGTCGTAGAGTCCCGTAACTCTGAGCACGTCGCTGCAGCGCTTGTAGCTTTGACGCTCGGTTATGCCGCCGCCGAAGATCGCCCCGACCAGGAGATTCTCGAACACGCTCATGTTGGCGAACGGGTGCGGAATTTGATAGGAGCGGCCGATCCCCAAGCGCGAACGTGCATGCGGCGGCCTCGACGTCATCTCGGCTCCGTCGAACATGATGCGTCCTGCGCTCGGGGACACGTCGCCGGTGATCAAGTTAAACAATGTCGTTTTGCCCGCGCCATTTGGACCGATCACAGCAAGCGCCTCGCCGCTTTCGACGACGAGGCTCACGCTATCCACGGCCTTGAGAGCGCCGTAGGACTTGGACACTTCGTTAAGTTCGAGGAGAACCGTCATAAACAGCTTTTATAGAAAGCCGCCGCGCGGGTCGCGCGGCGGCGGTACTGCGTTTACCAAGTGACTGTCTCAGGAATATTGAATCGCCGAGAACGGCCTGTCGAGCGGGATTTCCGGCGCGGGCTTGTTGAAGACGATGTTCAAGTCGTACTTCCACTTGGTACCTTTTTCCCATTGCCCACCGACGAGCGGCGTCGTGCAGACGTTAGGCACTGGATTGGTCGGCCCGCCTTTCCACGTGATCGGACCAACAATCGACTGATAGTCGGTCTGTGCGATAGCGTCACGGATCGCGGCCGGCTCAAGCTTCTTGGCGCGCTTGAGCGCGTCGATCGCGACCCCGAGATTTGCCAGCTTGAAGCCAAGCGGCTGGGTCCACTGCTTGCCGCTCGCCTTCTCGTAAGCATCGCAATATTGCTGCGCCGTCTGGCCAGTCAGGCCGGACTTGAACGGATGATGATGCGACCACCACACTTCGGTCGACATGCCGGCGCCGCGGTTGCCCAGCGCCTCGACGGCGGTGGGGAAGAGGAGCGCCTTAGGCGGCGTCACGATCTTTGGCTTGTAGCCCTGCTGTGCGCACTGGGTCCAGAAGATCGCAAATTGCGGCGGGTTGAAAATTCCGCACGCGATGTCGCAATTCAGATTTTTCAGTTGGGTGATTTGCGCGGTGAAGTCGTCCGACAATGGCGGATAGAGGCCCAGGTAGTGCACGTCGAAACCGTGGCTCTTGATGGTGGCCGGCAGCCCGTGCACCGGGTCGCTGGCCGCAACGCCGTCGGGATCGTTGGTCAACATCACGCCAACGATCTTGTTGGTCGGCAGCGTCAACCACATCTCGGCGAACATGTTGGCGACTTGGTCGAAGCCCCAGAAGAAATGGTAAGTCCACTCGAAACCTTTCTTCGGGTCGCCCTTGCGGCCGAAGAACCAGGCCTGCCACGGATCGTCCGAAGTGATGCAAGGCACGCCATTCAGTTCGCATTGGTCGGCCACCGGATTGGTCGTGTCGGACGTCGACGAAGCGACCATGATGTCGATCTTGTCGTTATTGATGAGCTGGGCCGCTACTTCCGACGCGCGGTTCGGGTTCGATTGGCTGTCCCTGTTGAGGATCTCGACGCGGTGCTTCTGGCCCGCGACCATGATGCCGTCGCCCAGAAACTTGCTCACGCCCTCGGCAACCCATTTCGAAGGCTCACCGAACGCGGCGATCGGGCCGGTTTCCGGCGTGATCATGCCGATCTTGATGATCTTGCTGGCCGCGCGGGACGACTGAAACGTCCAAGGCGATGCGATAGCGCTGGCGCCGCCGGCGGCGGCAAGCTTAAGGACTTTGCGGCGATCCCGGTCGACCTTGTCGTTCCGCGGATCCTTCACTCCCCATTTCATTTTCATCACTTCTCCTCCCTTTAGCCATTTGCCGTGGGGTCGCGTCGCTTGGGCAAGCGGATGGGATCAACCCCACAGAAATCCCATCATCGCAGAGGTTGCAGCCCTAGGCTATGGGCCTAGCCGCCGCACTTGACGGCGTTCACATCTTCAACAGTTGTTTGGTTTGAACCGCCGGCACGTCGCCTGATGCGAAAGCCAGCCCCCTCCCTCGTTGCTAATCACTAATGCTTTGAGTTTTTATGTCCCGCAATGTAGAGCATATGGCCCACAATGCGGTCAAGCATAGACCGAGCCTCGTTTCCGTCCAGGATTTTTAGCGATCTTCCACGACCGAATTTAAATGCGAGGAGTGCTGATTGGCGCGTCAAACTGTGAGCGAAGGCGAAAGTTCTAGCGGCCGCGGTGTCCAGGTGATTGCGCGGGCCGCGAGCATATTGCGCGTGCTCGAAGACAAGCCTGAAGGTCTCACGCTCGCCGAAATCGCACGAAAGGTCGATCTGGCGCGATCTACCGTACAGCGGATCCTGACTGCATTGGCGGCGGAGGATTTCGTCATTGAGGCGCAACCCGGTCGCGGTACTCGCATCGGCCCGGGACTCGCGAGGATTGCCGCTTCACTGGCGTCAAACCTGACCGAACTGTTGCATGCGAGACTAGTCGCGCTACGCGATGAAGTTGGCGAGACCGTCGACTTATCCGTCCTGACGGGTGGTTCGGCGGTTTTCGTCGACCAGATAGCGGGTAAGCAGCGGCTGGTTGCGCTCTCAGCCGTCGGCCAGCGTTTTCCGCTCCATTGCACCGCAAACGGCAAGGCCATGCTCGCCTGCTATCCAAACAAACAGGCGGCAGCCCTCGTCGAAAAGAGTGTCGCCATGCATCCGGAACGTCCGCTTGCCGACCGCGCCAAGCTCTTGAAAGAAATTGCGGCGGCGCGGCGCCACCATCTCGCTTTCGATTTAGGCGAACACGATTCCGGGATTGGCGCCGTCGGCATAGCCGTCCTGGATTCGTTCGGGCGTCCGGTCGCGGTATCAATTCCGGTGCCATGGTCGCGCTTCAACGAACGCCGGAAGGATCTGACAAAGGCCTTGCTGCGTTTTCGCCGCGACATACAAGCGGTTGTGACCGGCGGGGCAAATTATCGCAACAAACGGCACTCAAGAACGTCTCCGGCGATTTGAGCTTAAGCCTCGTAGTTGTGGACGAAATCGTCTGGAACGTTCGGCCCCCAAGCATAGAAAGAATCGTCCGGCGGCTGATCGCCCGCAGGCCAATCGCAACTTGGCGGGATGTAATCGATGTCGGCGGAATATTCGCTAAAGCTGCCCCAGGGATCCTGAACGTAGTGGAAGAAATTCGACCCGAGCACATGGCGGCCCAGGCCCCAACCTTTGGCGAAACCTTTTTCCAGCATGTGCATGGCGCCGGCGCCGATCTCGTCGACTGATCCAACATCCCAGCTGAAGTGGTGATGGCCCGGCGCATTCGAACGCGCGAAGGCGATCATGTGGTGATCACTGCCATGAATGCCGTGCATGAACGCAATATTATCGCCGGAATAGTCGGAGACGCGCATGCCGAGCACCCGCGTATAAAATTCAATCGCTTTAGGCACGTCGGTGGTGAACATGAGGACGTGTGAGAGACGCCGGGGCCGTGTTCGCGGCATGGCGCTGCGAAACGGCGCGCCGCGTTCACCCGGGCCGACTGACTTAAATCCGAAATGAGTTTTTTCGTCAGGCGATGATTTCGTGGCGACCTTAATTTCTACCAGGACGCCGTCGTGATCGCGAAACCAAATCCCGTTAGAGTCTACTCCGGGCGGCGGATCGAGGCGCTCAATTCGCATGGCCTGCAGCCGCTCGGCGAAGCGGTCGATGTCGTCTTCAAATGCGCCGAACGACACATAGCCGTATTTTTTCCGCGGACCTTCGCCGATCGATCCCCACATATGCGGATGCTGAAAGGTTTTCAGAGTGACAATGTCGCCGCGTTCGCCGACGTCGAGGCCAAACTCGCCGTAGAAATTTTTCGCTACCGCAAGGTCCGGGACGACGAAGTGAAAATGATCGACTGAATGGATGCCGAGTTCGCCCGGCCGTCGGCTTGGCGCAATAAATCCTTGGATCGCAGTCATTGTGTTTCCTTTTCTTCTCTGGCGGCCTTCTTCTGCGAGACGGAGCCCCGCGGTCCATTGTCATGGGGGCATAAGAATACAATTTAGTCGGCAATGAAATATTTTTGTCAATGAGAAATAATTTATCCTTGCCTCTATAGTCGCGCTTAGGCATCATGCCGCCATGAATAAGCTGGCGAACTTCGACCGCGCAGTAACGCAGGCCGATCAGGCCTATGAGGCCTTGCTGGCGGAAATCCTGGATTGCCGGCTCGCGCCAGGCGCGAAAATCACCATCAGCGATGTCGCGGCGCGACTTGCCTTCAGCCCTGGTGCAATTCGCGAGGCGTTGTCCCGGCTGGCCGCGGAGAAGTGGACAGTCGCGACCGCCCAGAAGGGATATTCGGTCACGCCGGTATCCGCGGATGAGCTGCGGGACCTGACGCGAACGCGCATCACGATCGAACAGCTTTGTCTGCGCTCCGCAATTGCAGATGGCGACGTCGAATGGGAGACGGCAGCCGTGGCCGCCTATCACCGGCTGCACCGCATTCCGATGATGGCGGACGGTATCTCACGCGTTAATCCCGCTTGGGCTGTCGCGCACACGACCTTTCATGCTGCGCTGGTGGCGGGTTGCGGCAGTCCGTGGATGCTGACGTTACGCGCAATGCTTTATGCGCAGAGCGAGCGTTACCGGCATTTGTCAGTCGCCCTGGCCCGCGAAGATCGTGATATTGATACCGAGCACGAGCGCATCCTCAATGCATGCCTTGCGCGCGACGAGGAAACTGCCTGCACGGCAATCGAAGATCATCTCCAGCGAACGTCAAACATCTTGCTGACTTCGCAGCTGTTCTCGGTTGGGCAGGGTAACCTGCACGGCGGGGAGCAGGACCAGCAAATCGAACTCGAATAAGCGTAATGGGAGGAGAAAATATGAACAGACCCGCAAGTGTGCACAGCATTGCCGCACCGACGGTTGCAGAGCTGGTCAATCGTGCGCGCGAACTCGCGCCGCTGCTGCGCAAGAACGCGGCGGCGAGCGAAGTCAATCGACGGGTCGAGGAGGAGACAATTCAAGCGCTGAGGAAAGCCGGGTTGATGCGGGTGTGTACGCCGAAGCGATACGGTGGCTGGGAAATGAATACGCGCGCGATGCTCGACGTCAGTGCCGCGATTGCCGAAGCCGATGGCGCCGCGGCGTGGGTCGTGAACCTCAACAACATTTGCTGTTGGTTGACGAGCCTGTTTTCCGTCAAAGCCCAGGACGAAGTCTTTGGCGACAATCCGGATACCTGCGTATCCGGGGTGCTTAACCCGACGGCTACCGTAAAAAAAGAAGCTGGCGGCTATCGCATCGTTTCCGGCACGTGGCACTACAATTCCGGCGGCTGGCATGCCGACTGGGCTGTCCTGGGCTTTCCGATCGTGAATGATGCCGGCGAGATGATCGATCAAGGCAATGCATTGATTCCGATGGCCGATCTCAAGCGCGAGGACACCTGGTTCGTCGCCGGCATGAAAGCGACCGGCAGCATCACGTTGCATGCCAAGGATGTGTTCGTTCCCGAACATCGCATCATGTCGGTGCCCCAGGCCATCGAGGGCAAGTACCCCACCGAGATGCGCGACGAGGCATTTTATCGGTCGCCGTTTGTCGCGATCCTGGCCATCATTCTGGTCGGACCAATCCTGGGCTTGGGCCGCGCCGCCCTGGAATTCGTGCGGCAGAAAGCGTCGTCGCGGACGATCGCCTACACGTTCTTTGAGAAGCAATCCGCCTCGGTGGCATTTCAATTGCAGCTCGCCGATGCCGCGTTGATGATCGATTCGGCGCATTTCCACGCTTATCGGGCTGCCGACGACGTCGATGATGCGGCGGCGCGCGGCGTCTATCCGGACATGCTCACGCGCGCGCGGGTGCGCGCCGACACCGGCTACGTCGTTGAAAAGATCACGCATGCGATCGACAAGCTCTTGTTCGCGCACGGCTCCGCTGGGTTTGCCGAGGCAAGCCCGCTGCAGCGGATCTGGCGCGACGCGGCGGTGGCGTCGCGGCATGCCGTGGTCTTGCCGCCGATCGGATATGAGCTTTACGGCAAAGCGCTGCTTGGCGTCGAAAACAACGTTACGCCGCTGATCTGACGGACCGGCAGACTTTCAAAAGTCGATCTTGCGCTTGCCGAAGAAGGCATCGATGCCGGCGCGCGCGTCTTCCGACGTCATGCTGACCGCTTGCGCGACGCTCTCGGTCCAAAGCCCGTCCGCGGCCGACATGTCTTCGATGCGCGGGATGGCCTGCACGATCAGATAGTTCGGAATGCGTGCGTTCTTGGCGATGTTCTCGGCAAGCTCGATGGCCTTCTCCAGCGTTTTGCCCGGCTCGACGAGGTAATGCGATAGGCCGAGGCGCTCGCCAGCAGCGGCATCGAGCGTGCGGCCAGTCAGCATCATCTCCACCATCCGGCCTGAGCCGATGATGCGAGCGACGCGCACGCTGGCGCCGCCGCCGACATAGAAGCCGCGGCGGCCTTCCGGCAATTGATAGAAGGTGGTCGAATCGGCCACGCGGACATGCGTGGCGGTAGCAACCTCAAGCCCGCCGCCGATCACCGCGCCCTGCATCGCCGTCACCACCGGCCGTCCGCCGAACTGGATTGCTTCGAGCGTCGCATGCGCAAAGCGCGACATGAATATGCTCTCGAACGCCTCGCGATGGCGATGTTCGGACAGATCGAGACCTGCACAAAAATGCTTGCCTGCGCCGGCGAGCACGACGCAGCGCACATCGGGTTCGAAATTCTCGAACGTCTTTTTTAGCTCGCCCCACAAAGCTTCGCTCAACGCGTTGCGCTTGTCAGGGCGGTTGAGGGTCACGATGGCAATGGCGCCCCGACGCTCGGTCAACAAAATCGGCTCAATTTCGCTCATTTTCGTCCTGTTGTTTGATCGGTGATCGTTTCTATCGGCTCGGATTTCGGCTTGCGCGACGCTTCCTCCCGAAGGACGCGCCGCAGCACCTTGTTGCTGGAGGTGCGGGGAAGTTCGGCGACAAAATGATAAACCCGCGGCCGTTGGTAAGGCGAGAGATCGCTGCTGCGGACATAAAGTTCCAAGGATTCCGCGTCGAGTTTCGGATCGCGGCGGACAACGAAGGCCTGCACCTCCTCGCCCCATTCCGGATGCGGCACGCCGACCACGGCGCATTCGGCGACCCCAGGATGAGCAAGCAAGGTATCCTCGACGCGGGCGGGCATGATGTTGATGCCGCCGGAGATGATCATATCGTCGCGGCGTCCTTCGAGATAGAGATAGCCGCCGGCGTCGAGGCGACCGAGATCGCGCGAGCGCCACCAGCGCCGCTCGCCTTCGATAACGAAGGAGTTGGCGGTTGCCTCGGGGTCGCGCCAGATCCCGGCGGCAAGAGACGGACTGCTCACCAGCACTTCGCCGATTTCGCCGCGTGCAACTTCCTCCTCAGGTTTGCCGCCGGGCGTCACGATCCGGACGTCGCCATTGACCAGCGGTCGTCCGACGCTGACGAGGCGGTCACCGACCATCTCTTCGGCGGTGATGCTGGTCGCCGCGGCGCCGATTTCGGTCGAGCCGTAGACCTGCACGATATTCGGACTGATCTGCTCGCGCAGCCGCTTGAGTGTAGTTGCGTCCATCGGCTCAGCGGCAAAACCGATCAGGCGAACGGACAGGAAGTTCGCGCTCGCGTCTTCGGCATTGAGGATCCGGCGCCACAGTGTCGGCGTCAGGAAGACGTGGGTGGCGCGTTCGGCACTTACCCTGCGCGGAAGTTCGTCGAGATCGAAATGCTCCATGAAAATTGTGCACGCGCCGGCATTCAGAAACGGAAACCAGCCATTGTAACAGCCGATGAAGGCCGTGCTCAGCGGCACCAGCGAGCGGTCGCGCGGCAGCAGGCCCTGGTACATGTAAAGGTTGGTGCGCGCGTTCTCGATGAACCCGCGATGGGTGTGCACCACGCCTTTGGCGACCGAGGTCGTGCCGGAAGAAAGCACAATGACGGCAGGATCGTCCTCGGCCGGTAACGCCGGGCGTGCGTACGGCGGCGTGGCGGCGAGAACGGCGGGCATCGAAGCAATAGGCCGGACGGCGCCGCTCTGGTTTGGCGGCAATGCCGAGCGCACTTCGACCAGCGCTCGCAGCTCCGGACAGTTCGCAACAATGCCGCCTGCCAAAGCTTCCATGGAGGCGTCGTAGACGAGCAGGGTAGGTTCCATTTTGCGACAGATGGCGGCCAGCGTCGGCGCGGATTCGCGCGTATGCAGCGCCATTGGCAATGCGCCCATGCGGATCGCGCCGAGCCAGGCGACGAGATAGATCGAGCTTGGGACGCAGAGCAGCGCCAACGGCTTTCCGGGCTCAGCGCCGAGCGCCACAAACACAGCGGCTGCTCGCAACGAGAGATCGTCAAGCTCGGCATACGCGAGCCGCGTTGCCGAATCCACAACGGCCTCGCCCGCGGCGAACCAGCGCGCGTTACGCGCAAACGCATTGGGAATCGTGAGCGGCAGACCGACGCTCATGGCAACGTGTCCGACATTGTTACTGCACCTTGAGGCCCATCTGGCCGGCGATCAGATTGCGTTGCAGTTCGGAAGTGCCCGCGGCAATGGTCGCGGCGCGCGCATCGCGATAATGCCGCTGCATGTCGAACTCCATGTTGTAGCCGAAGCCGCCCATCACCTGCATGCCGACGTTGGAGGCTTTCACGTAGGCTTCGGCTGCAAGAAGCTTCGCCATGGTGATTTCCTTGAGCGCATTCTCGTTGCGGCTCACGCGCCAGGCAGCCTTCTGGGTCACCGCCCAGGCCGCTTCGATTTCGGCTTCCATATTGGCGAGCATGTGTGCAATCGCCTGGAAACTGCCGATCGGCCGGCCGAACTGATGCCGCTCCTTGGCGTAGCTAACGGCTAGATCGAGCGCGCCGCGCGCACTGCCACAGTCGCAAGCCGCAGCGACCACCCGTTCGGCTTGCAAGCCCGAGAGTATGCAATCCCAGCCCTTGTTCTCGCCGCCGATCAGCCGGTCGGGCGGAATGCGCGCGTCATTGAAATTGAGCTCAAAAGTGCCGACCGAGCGGCGGCCCAGCATGTCGAGCCGGCGGATTTCGAGTCCGGGCGTGTTGTTGTCGACCAGGAAGAGCGACATACCCTGCCGGTAATGCGCTTTTGGGTCGGTCTTCACGTAGACGTTGATGATGTTGTTCTTGGCGCCGGCACCGGTCGCCCAGATCTTCTGCCCGCTAATCACGTATTCATTGCCGTCGCGCCGGGCTTGTGTGCGCATGGCGCCGACATCGGATCCAGCGTCCGGCTCCGACATGGAAATCGACATGCGGATTTCGCCGGAAATCAATTTCGGCAGCCAATAGCGCTTCTGTTCTTCCGAGCCTTTTCGGGCGACGTTCAGCGCGCAAAAGATGCTGCCGCCGAAGGCCATCGCCACGTCCGCGCTGTAGCGGCCGATTTCTTCGGCGATAAGGGCTAGATCAAGGACGCTGCCGCCGAGGCCACCATATTCCTCGGCGAAGGGCAGGGCGAAGACACCGGCTTCCACCCACGCGTCATAAACTTCGTATGGATAAAGCCGTTCTCGGTCGAGCCGGCGCAGATAGTCGGGCGTGGCCACCCGCTGCATCAGCTTTCGCACACTCTCCAAGAGTTGCTTTTGCTCGGACGAATACTCGAAATCCATGGGTTCTCCTGCAGCGGGCTTCTTCCGCGACGCTCTGCTGCGCGATACGATGCCGTACCTAAAACGGCTTGCCTAGCACCTATCTTGTCATCAAGTGGGAGGACGTACGCGTGAGTACCATGCTTGCTGCTTGGCTGCACAAAACAGGCGATCCGACAAGGTCTATGTCACGCCCGGCCTGTTCTGCGGCTCGCGTCTGGACTGCCGCGCCACCAATGTGGTTATCGTGCCCTGAGGAGTGAAACTAATGGCCGACACACATCGCGTTATCGTCACGGGTACGAATCAAGCCAGAGGGTCTGTGGTCGTGGAGGAAACACAAACCACAATGGCCGGCCCCGGCAATTTCGATTTCTGGCAGACCAAACCGGGCAAGTCGCTGCACGACGCTTCATTCGGACGTTCGCCGATGAAATTCTTTCCGACGGCGGGCGGAGCCATGTTTCGCTTGGTCTCAATTCCGCCGGCTGATCCCACAATGACGCCAGCCGACATTGCCAAGCTGCAGGACTGGTTTTTCAAGGAAGTTGGCGATCCGAATGGACGGGGCGATACCAGCCGCGACCCTTTGATGCACAAGACGCCAACGGTCGAATATATCGTGCTCTTGTCCGGTGAGATTTCGCTCGTCCTCGACGAAGGCGAGCCGATCAAGCTCAAGCCCTTCGACGCCGTCGTGCAGCGCGCGGTCGGTCATTCGTGGCTCAACACCGGTCGCGAGCCCGCGTTGCTTGTCGCTGTGATGGTCGGCGGCAAATGAAGGACAACGATATCCGCTCCGCTGAGGAGTTGTTTCCGTCCGGCCATCAGCCGGCGTCGGACTATCAGCGTCCGCCGCTCCACGACAAGATCACTTGCGACAAAGACGTCGCTGTAACCATGCGCGACGGCGTGACGGTGGTGGTCGATGTCTACCGGCCGGACGCGCCGGGCCGGTTTCCGGTCCTGTTCGCCTTCGGCGTCCATTCCAAGGAACTGCAAGGCAGCGAACTTCCGCAAAGTTTCCCGCCGCAGCCATCGTGGTCGACGCTATGGCTAGGCCACGCTGAAGCTGGCGACACCGAATTCTTCGTCTCCCGCGGCTATGTGCATGTCGTCGGGTCGCCGCGGGGCTACCTCAAATCGGGAGACGGCGGTTCGCGCGAATGGGACAGCTTCGACGTCATCGAATGGATTGGGCGTCAGCCGTGGTGTGACGGCAATATCGGGATGGTCGGTATCGGCGCGTTTGCATCGGAGCAGTTTCACGCGGCGCGCCAGCAGCCGCCGCTCCTGAAAACGATCTTTGCTTACGATCCGCGTGGCGCTTACGGGAAATTCGGCGGCTTCCGCGAAGAATATCCGGGCGGTGTGCTGCACGCGTTTCGTTATCTCATGGATCATTTCTCCTCCGTGCACACGGTGCGCGGCGCGCCGGGCGAATTGCCGGCGGAGAAGGAAGCAAAATGGCGCGAAGCGATGGCGGATCCGGACATCCGCATGTATCCGCACCTGCACAATGTGGTCCTGCAAAAGGGCCAGCACATGCCGCGCATTTTCGACGTGCTGATCGATCCTTACGACCGCGACGAAACCATCGTCGAGGCGGACGCGGAGTTTTCGAAAATCAAGGTGCCGACCTATACCGGAGCGGGCTGGTACGGCTACACCTACAAGACCCATCTCGCCGGCGCGCAGACCTATTTCAGCAAAATTCCCGGCGCCAAAAAAAATGATCCTGACCGGCCCGGCACATCCCGACCGGCCGTTGCGGGCGCTGCGCGGCGAGATGCTGCGCTGGTACGACCATTGGCTCAAAGGCATCGATAACGGCGTGATGCAGGAGCCGGCGGTCACCTATTGGGTGATGGGGTTGAACGAGTGGAGGCACGGCGCAGATTGGCCGCTGCCCGAAACAAAATGGACCAAGCTTTATCTGGCAAGTTGGGAGCGGCTTTCGGCCGAGCCTTACATCGCGGGGAGTGTCGACAAATACATTCCGCCGGATGTGTTTGTGCAAATGCCGCCGACGCAAACCAATCGGATCGCGAAGCTCCGCTTCCTCACCGATCCGCTGCCGCGCGATACCCTGGTGGCCGGTCCGAGTGTGCTCAACCTGTTCGCAGCGATCGACCAGGACGACACCAACTGGATCATCATCCTCAAGGACGTCGGCCCCGATCCGTCGGTGCGAACGGCGCGCGAGGGTGAGCGTGAAATCGCAACCGATCTGCCGGAACGCGAACTGACGCGCGGATGGTTGAAGGCGTCGAACCGGGCGCTCGACGCGGCGCGTTCAAAGCCATGGAAGCCCTGGCACAAGCTCACCCGGCAAGCGCGGCAAAAGGTGACGCCCGGCAAAGTCGAAGAATATTCGATCGAAATCTTCGCGACGGCTAATCTGTTCCGCAAAGGTCACCGCATTTGCGTCGAGATCACCAGTCTCGATCTTTCGACCGGCGTTCTCGGCGCCACCAATGTCGAATATATCCCTTATCATGTGTGCTCGAGCCGAACGGTCGTGCACAAAATCTATCACGATGCGGCGCATCCTTCGCATCTCTTGCTGCCGATCATTCCGATAGCCGAGTAAGGGCAAGTTCGCATGGATCTCAATCTCACCGGCAAACGCGTACTGGTCACCGGCGGATCGAAAGGCTTGGGCTTGGCGATTGCGCGGCGGTTTGCGTCGGAGGGATGCGATATTCATCTCGCCTCCCGCACGAAGGCCGTGCTCGAAGACGCCGCTGAAACGATCCGGCGACAATATCCGGTGAAGGTGGACGCGATTGCCATCGATCTCGCGCAACCGGGTTTCGCCGAGCGGGTGGCGGATGCGTGCGGAGACGTCGATATCCTGGTCAACAATGCCGGCGATGTCCCCTCGGGCTCACTGGAGGCCCTCGACGAAGCGCGATGGCGCGCAGGGCTGGGATTCGAAAGTCTTCAACTACATCAACCTGAGCCGCGAATACTTTCGCCGCATGAAGGCGCGCGGTACCGGCGTGATCGTCAACGTAACCGGCATCGCCGGCGATCTGTTAGATGCGAGCTACATCGCCGGCAGCGTCGGTAACGCGGCGATGGCTGCATTCACCAAGGCGCTCGGTTCGACCAGCCACAAATTCGGCGTGCGGGTCGTTGGCGTCAATCCCGGACCGTGCGCAACCGAACGCTTTCGAACGATTGGCGCGCGCCAAGGCGCAGGAGCGATACGGTGATGCGGAGCGTTGGCGCGAGGGTACAGCAGCGCTGCCGTTTGGGCGCGCTGCCTCGCCCGACGAGATTGCGGCGGCCGTGGTTTTTCTTGCCTCCCCGCTATCCGCCTATACGACAGGCGCGATACTCACCATTGATGGTGGATTGACCGGGGGGCGCGAAGTCGCGCGGTGAGACGAGCGTTATGCCGATCATCGAAAGCCGCATCGATCCAAACTCGGAGAGCTTTCGCTCAAATCGCGAGCAGATGCTCGCGCTTGTCGGCGAATTCCGCGCGCTGGAGCAGAAGATCCGGGACGTGTCGAACGCGCGGCGTGATCGCTTCCGCGCGCGCAAACAGTTGCTGCCCCGCGAGCGGGTAGCGCTTCTGATCGATCCCGGCGCGCCCTGGCTCGAACTCTCGAGCCTCGCCGGCTTTCGCATGCACGACGACGACGGCGCCGAAGGCATCCAGGGTGGCGGCGGAATTGCCAGTATCGGCTATGTGTCCGGCATTCGCTGCATTATCGCCGCCAACGATAGCGCGATCAAAGGCGGCACCTCGACGCCGATGGGCGTGAAGAAAAATCTGCGCATCCAGCAGATCGCGTTGGAGAACAAACTGCCGATGGTGCGGCTGGTCGAATCCGGCGGCGCCAATCTTCTCTACCAGGCAGAAATGTTCGTCGAGGGCGGTCGCGGCTTCGCCAATCAGGCGCGCATGTCCGCGGCCGGCATTCCGCAGGTCACAGTCGTTCACGGCTCATCGACTGCCGGCGGCGCGTACCTGCCCGGGCTGTCGGACTATGTCATCCTCGTTCGCGGCAGGGCGAAGGTATTCCTGGCCGGGCCGCCACTATTGCGGGCGGCGACCGGCGAGGTCGCGACCGACGAAGAACTCGGCGGTGCCGAGATGCATGCCACCGTCTCGGGGCTCGGCGAATATCTTGCCGAAGACGACGCCGAAGGCATTCGCATCGCGCGTGAAGTCATGGCAAAGCTGCCGTGGAACGAGCAGCTCGGTCCACGGGCGCAAAAATCGTTCAAGGAGCCGCGCTATGCCGCCGAAGAACTCGCCGGCGTCGTCCCCACCGATTACCGCAGGCCGTATGACGTAAGAGAAATCATCGCGCGCGTCGCCGACGATTCCGATTTTCTCGACTTCAAGGCGCTCTATGGCGTGCACACCGTATGCGGCCACGCCGAAATCGAGGGGCACGCGATCGGGATTATTGGTAACAATGGTCCCATCGATGCCGATGGCGCGAGCAAAGCGGCGCAGTTCATCCAGCTTTGCTGCCAGGCCAACATGCCGATCGTCTATCTGCAAAATACGACCGGCTACATGGTCGGGCGCGAAGCGGAACAAGCCGGCATCATCAAACACGGCTCGAAGATGATCCAGGCGGTTGCCAATGCGACCGTGCCGCAATTGACCATCCACGTCGGCGCATCGTTTGGCGCCGGCAATTACGGCATGTGCGGGCGCGCTTACGATCCGCGCTTCATTTTTGCCTGGCCCAGCAACCGCATCGCTGTCATGGGCGGCGAACAAGCCGCCAAGGTCATGTCCATCGTGACGGAAGAAAAACTCAAGCGTGAGGGCAAGCCCGTGGACAAGGCCAAGCTGGACGCGATGGAGCAGGCCATTATCAAGCGCGTGGAAAGCGAGTCCACCGCACTCTACGCCACCGCGCGGCTCTGGGACGACGGATTGATCGATCCGCGCGACACTCGAAAAGTGCTAGGCTTTTGCTTGTCGATCTGCCGCGAAGCAGAACTCCGCCCGCTCAGACCCAACACGTTCGGCGTCGGGCGGATGTAACGGGAAGGAAACGTCATGCTCTTTACGCCCGAGCACGAGGAACTGCGCCGGAGCCTGCAGAAATTCATCGCCGCGGAGGTCAACCCGCACGTTGATGAATGGGAGGAGGCCGGCATCTTTCCTGCCCACGACCTGTTCAAGAAAATGGGCGACCTCGGCTTTCTCGGCCTGAACAAGCCGGTGGCCTACGGCGGGCAGGGGCTCGACTATTCCTACGCCATGGTAATGGCCGAAGAGCTCGGCAATATCGCCTGCGGCAGCGTGCCGATGGCGATCGGTGTGCAGACCGACATGGCGACGCCCGCGCTCGCGCGGTTCGGTTCCGAGGAGATCAAGCGCGAATTCCTGGCGCCGTCGATTGCCGGTGACTTTGTGGCTTGCCTTGGCGTCTCGGAAGTGGGCGCCGGATCGGACGTCGCCTCGATCAAGACCACTGCGCGGAAGGACGGCGACGACTACGTCATCAATGGCGGCAAAATGTGGACCACCAACGGCACCCAAGCCGACTGGATGTGCCTTCTTGCCAACACGTCCGATGGCGCGGTGCACAAGAACAAGTCGCTCATCTGCCTGCCGATGAAGACCAAAGGCGTCCAGATCGCCCGCAAGCTCGACAAGCTCGGCATGCGCTCCTCGGACACTGCGCAAATCTTTTTCGACGACGTCCGGGTGCCGCAGCGTTTTCGCATCGGCGAAGAGGGTAAGGGCTTCACCTATCAGATGATGCAATTCCAGGAGGAGCGGCTGTGGGCCGCCGCCGCCAATCTGAAATCAATGGAGCGGCTGATCCAGGAGACGATCGACTACACGCGCAACCGCAAGGCTTTCGGCAAATCGATCCTCGACAATCAGGTGGTGCATTTCCGACTGGCCGAGCTTGCCACCGAGATCGAGCTGCTGCGTGCGCTCGTTTACCGCGCCTGCGAACTCTATCTTGCCGGCACCGACGTGACCCGGCTTGCTTCAATGACCAAGCTGAAGGCGGGACGCTTGCGCCGCGAGGTTGCCGATTCCTGTTTGCAATATTGGGGCGGTATGGGTTTCATGAACGAGACGCCCGTCAGTCGCGCGTATCGTGATGGACGCCTCGGGTCGATCGGCGGCGGCGCCGACGAGATCATGCTGACCATCATTTGCAAACTGATGGGAACGCTTCCAGGCACCTCCAACGCGCCCGAGCAAAAGGCCGGTCATGCCTGATCTACCGCAGACCTCGCATATCAAGCTCGATTTGCGCGGCGCGGTGCTGCATCTGTGGCTCAATCGGCCGGAACTGCGCAACGCCATAAGTCCGCAAATGGTGCGGGAAATCGTGGCGACGTTCGCGGCAATTGCCGATGACCGCTCGGTGCGCGTCGTGGTGCTGCGCGGTGCTGGCGGCACGTTCTGCGCCGGCGGCGATATCAAAAGCATGTCTCGGGCGCATGACGCTCCGCCTGTCGGCGCCGCTGATGAACTCAAGGCGAACAACAAGCGCTTCGGCGCCATGCTGGATACCGTGAACGCTGCGCCGCAGGTGGTGATCGCCGCGGTTGAAGGCTATGCGATGGGCGGCGGTTTTGGTTTGGCCTGTGTCGCCGACATCACCATCGCGACCGCCGACGCGCGCTTTGCCATGAGCGAGGTGATGATCGGCGTGGTCGCGGCCGCGATCTCGCCTTTCGTTGTCCAGCGTATCGGGCTCACAGCCGCGCGGCGCTTGGCCGTGACTGGCCTCCGCATTGATGGCGCTGAGGCGGCGGCGGCCGGTATTGCGCATCTTACCGTCGCCGATGCGGCCGCGCTCGATGCCGCTGTGCGCGATGCCTGCAACCAGGTGCTCAAGTGCGGGCCCAATGCGGTTGCTGCCAGCAAGCGGCTGATGCTGCGCGCCGCCGGCCCGAACGCGATGCCGGAACTGCTCGCCGCGGCTGCTGATGCCTTCGCGGCGGCCGTTCGCAGCCCCGAGGGCCGTGAAGGCACGAAATCGTTTGTTGAAAAGCGCAAACCTTCGTGGGTCGTGCAGGTGGAGTGACGGATGAACGTCCTCCAAATGCGCGCCGGCATGCGCCGCGGCTCCCGGTCGTGACCGCGTTCGGCAAAATCCTGATCGCCAATCGCGGCGAGATCGCTTGCCGCATCATGCGGACCGCAAAGGCTCTCGGTTATCGCACCGTCGCCGTGTTCAGCGATGCGGATGCCGGCGCGCTTCATGTTCGGCAGGCGGACGAAGCGGTCTGCATTGGTCCGCCGCCTGCAAAGGACAGCTACCTCAATATCGACGCGCTCCTCGCCGCCGCAAAGCTGGCCGGCGCTGACGCAGTCCATCCGGGCTACGGTTTTCTCTCCGAGAACGCCGCATTCGCGCAGGCCTGCGCGCAAGCGGGTCTCGTCTTTATCGGCCCGCCGCCGACAGCCATCGACGCCATGGGCAATAAGGCGCGGGCAAAAGCTCTGATGGAGAAGGCCGGCGTTCCCTGCGTGCCCGGCTATCATGGTGCCGATCAGTCCGACGACAACCTTATGGCAGAAGCCCGGCGGATCGGATTTCCGCTCATGGTCAAGGCCGCGGCTGGCGGGGGCGGGCGCGGCATGCGGCTTGTGAACGCTCCCGATGATCTCGCGAATGCGCTCACGCGCGCGCGGTCCGAGGCGGCGAGCGCTTTCGGCTCCGGCGAGCTTATTCTTGAAAAAGCGATCGCCGACGCTCGGCATATCGAAATACAGGTGTTCGCCGACCGGCACGGCAACGTCATCCATCTCGGCGAACGCGATTGTTCGATCCAGCGCCGTCATCAAAAAGTGATCGAGGAGGCGCCGTCACCCGCAGTCTCGACGGAACTGCGAGCGAAGATGGGTGAGGCCGCAATCGCGGCCGCACGCGCCATCGGCTACGTGGGCGCTGGCACGGTCGAGTTCCTGCTCGATCGATCGGGAAAATTCTATTTTCTGGAGATGAACACGCGGCTCCAGGTCGAGCATCCGGTGACCGAGGCGGTTACGGGACTTGACCTGGTCGAATGGCAGCTGCGGGTCGCAGCCGGCGAGACCTTGCCGCTTGAACAGCATCAGGTGAAATTCAGCGGTCACGCCATCGAGGCGCGCCTGTATGCCGAAGATCCGAACCAAAGCTTTCTGCCGCAAAGCGGCTTTTTGATCGATTGGCGTCCCGCATCCGGAGATGGCGTGCGTGTCGATCATGGTCTCGCGCCGGGCCAACGCGTGAGCCCTTTCTACGATCCGATGCTGGCCAAGCTGATCGCTCACGGCGCAACGCGGGAGGAGGCGCGCCGGCGGCTCATCAAGGCACTTGAAGATACAGTTGCGCTCGGTCTGACCACCAATCGCAGCTTCCTCATCGCTACGCTCCGCCACCCTTCTTTCGTGGCAGGTGAAGCGACGACCGCTTTTATCGATCGGCATTTTCCATCCGGTAGTGACGCGTTACGGCGGCCGCAGCCGGACTTGCGTACGCTGGCGCTAGCCGCGGTGCTGCTGTTTGAAGCGCGGACCCGTGCGGCGGCGAATGAGGTCGGTGCGGCGCAGAACTGGTCATCGACCGGCATTGCCATCTGGCCGCTACGCCTGACCTTGGGCGACATCAATCACCCTGCCAGCATCATGGCCGTCCGGACGAATGTTTATTTGGTCGCGCTCGGCAAGAACATGGTCGAACTCTCGGTCGAAGAACGCTCGGACGGCGCCATCCGCTTTACTGCAATGGGCCTGCAACAGACCGCGCGCTTTGCCTTGCACGAAGGCATCCTTCATCTCGATCTCAACGGCCTCACCGTCGCTGTGCGCGAGACTGCGCTTGAGACCGGCGGTTCGGCGCGCCGTGACGGCTCCTCGCGGCTCCTCGCGCCGATGAACGGCGCAATCATCGGCGTGCACGCCAAGCCGGGGGACAGCGTCACCAAGGGGCAGCGCATCGTCGTTCTCGAAGCGATGAAGATGCAGCACGAGATTTGCGCGGAACGCGACGGCACCATCGACAAAGTTTTGGTCAAGCCCGGCGATCAGGTTGCAACCCGGCAGCTTCTGGTCGAGCTCGTGCCGGAAGTGAGCGCCACGCAAGATCGGACGGAGGCGACGCCATGAACGACAAGGTCGTGATCACCTGCGCACTCACCGGCGTGCTCACCGATCCGAAGCAGCATCCGGTCCCGGTGACGCCGGCGGAGATGGCGCGTGAGGCGAGAGCTGCGTTCGACGCCGGCGCCGCTGTCATGCACGTTCACTTCCGCCAGCAGGCACCCGGCAAAGGCCACCTGCCGTCGTGGGAGCCGGAACTCGCCGCCACCATCATGCGGGCAATCCGCGATGCTTGCCCCGGCGTGATCCTCAACGAATCGACGGGCACCATCGGCCCGAACATTTCCGGTCCGCTTGCTTGTCTGCGCGCCGTTAAACCGGAGATTGCGGCCTGTAATGCCGGTTCGCTGAATTATCTGAAAGTGCGTGCTGACGGTTCCTGGGCGTGGCCGCCGCACCTGTTCGACAATCCGGTCGAGAAGGTCAAAGCCTATCTCGACGTGATGGCCGAAACGGGCACCCAGCCGGAATTTGAATGTTTCGACGTCGGCATCGTGCGCTGTGTTCGGCATGTACGCGAAGAACGGCATGTTCAAAGGGCCGGCCGAAATACAATTTCGTCATGGGCGTTGAGTCCGGCATGCCGGCTGATCCCGATCTGCTGCCGATCCTCAAGAAGCTCACTGTTCCAGGATGCGCCGTGGCAGGTCACAGCCGTCGGCCGCGACAATATCTGGCCATTGCACCGGCGAGCGGCCGAGCTTGGCGGGCATCTGCGCACCGGTCTCGAAGACACGTTCTACTTGCCCGACGGCACCAAGGTCGGCTCGAACGGAACGCTCGTGGAAATGCTCGCGCGTTATGCGCGTGAAGCCGGCCGTGCCGTCGCCAGCCCGGCTCGAGGCCCGCAGCCTCATGGGGCTCGACGGCGCGTCTAACGCACGACGAAATACGTACTTCACAACGTTCAGCGGAACGCGGGCATCACCTCTTTGGCGAACAACTCGACCGAACGCGACGCCGCTTCGTAAGGCAACGACCCAAAGATCATATCGGCGACGAAATAATTGATGCCGGTCTGTTCGATCGTTTCGGCGACATAGCGGCGCACCGTTTCCGGCGATCCGGCAACACCCATGCTCATGCCTTCAAGCGTTTCGAAATCGTCCGGGTAGATCATCCCGATAGGGAAGGGGATGCCGCCCCATTCCCAGAGGAAAGCCATGTGGTGCCGCCACTGGCGATAAGCGGTGCGCATGAGTTCACGCGCCTTTGCGTCGCTGTCCGCCACGATGACGTGGCGAAATACGCCGAGCAGCGGAATGTCAGCGGCATTGTTGCCCTGCGCCTGCCAGGCTGCGCGGTAGGCTTCGGTAAGCGCCTTGACGCCTGCGTTCGGGATCAGCGTCACGATATTGCCCTTGAGCCGCGCGGCGTCGGCCGCGCGGCTGGGCTCAATCGGCGCAAACCAGAGCGGAGGATGCGGTTGCTGCAAAGGCCGCGCCGCAATACGGACGTTCTTGAAGCGATAAAATTTGCCTTCGTAATTCAAAATATCCGATGTCAGCGCCTTGAGTATGATTTCCGTCGCCTCGCGGTTCATCGCCGGCGCGAACTCCGGATCAACATTGAAACTGGCGATCTCGATCGGCGAGGCGCCGCGGCCTAATCCCAATTCCAGCCGCCCGCGGCTCATATGGTCGAGCATCACCACTTCCTCGGCGACCCGCAGCGGATGGTACATCGGCGTGACGTAGAGCAGTGGGCCGAAGCGCAGCCGTTCGCTACGTTGCGCTGCTGCGGCGAGGAACACGCTTGGCGAGGGCGCCATGCCCAGCGGCGTCGAATGATGTTCGGCGATGTGATAGGAGCGAAAACCTGCGCGATCGTATTGTTCGATGAGCTTGAGCCGTGTTTCGAACAGATCGGCAAGCGGTATGCCGTTGTCGTCAAGATGATCGAAGATTCCGAATTGCAGCGCCAACGCAGCCTCCCCAAAAAGACTTGTTTTTTCTAGTAGCCGGAGCCGCGCCCCGGCTTGCTTGAGCGCTAGTGAACCTGCCGCTCCTGGCCCACCCAGAACGGCTTGCGCAGCTCGCGTTTGAGGATCTTGCCCGTCGGCGTGCGCGGCAACGTTTCAACAAAATCGATTGAACGCGGCACCTTGTAGCCGGCGATGCGTTCGCGGGCAAAAGCGATCAATTCCTCGGGCGTACACTTCGGCGCCGGGTCTTTTGACGATGATTGCTTTCACTGCCTCGCCCCATTTGTCGTCCGGAACGCCGATTACGGCTACGTCGGCGACCGCCGGGTGGCTGAACAGCGCGCTTTCGACCTCGGCGGGATAAATGTTCTCGCCGCCGGAGATGATCATGTCCTTCACCCGATCGTAGATGTAGATGTAGCCATCTTTGTCGAAGTAGCCGGCATCGCCGGTATGGAACCAGTCGTTGCGTATCGCTCGGCGCGTCGCTTCGGGCTGATTCCAGTAACCGAGCATATTCTGCGGCGAGCGGGTGACGATCTCGCCGACTTCGCCGATGGCGACTTCGTTGCCGTTGGCGTCGACCGCACGGATCTCGATGCCATGCATCGCCTTGCCGCACGATTTGAGCCGATCCGGTACTTTCTCGTCGTGATCCTCGGGCGGCAGGTACGTGATGGCGCCCGTGGTTTCGGTCAGTCCGTAAACCTGCGCCAGACCGCAGCCGAATACTTTGAGCGCGTTGCGTACCAGATCGACGGGTGCCGGCGATGCCCCGTAGACGATCACTTCGAGTGACGAGAAGTCCGTGGTCCTGCACTGCGGGTGCTGCAACAGGAACAGCAGCAGTGCCGGCACCATGAAAGCCTTGGTGATGCGATATTCCGGGATCAAGCGCAGAATCGCACCGGGATCCGCGTCGCGCATCAGCACGGTGTCGATGCCGCGATAGAAGCCGATCAACGCCCAGCCGCTGCCGCCGATGTGAAACAACGGCATGCAGACCAGGTTGACGTCGTTCTCGTGCCATTCGCCCACATGCCGCAGCCCGCCCTGCGCCAACGGCATGAGATTGGCGTGACTGAGTTGCGCTCCCTTCGGATGGCCGGTCGTGCCGCTGGTGTACATCTGAATGGCGCAGTGTTCCGACGCGATCGGCATCGCCGGATCGTCGGCCGGCTGAGCTGCGAGCCAATCCGAGTAGTTGGTCCAGGAATTGTGCGGAGCTTCGAGCGCAATGATGCGGCGAACTGATTTCATTTCGTGCGCTACCTTCTCGACGAGCGGATAGAAGTCCGAGCCGACGAACAGCATCTCGGCGCCGGCGTCGGCGATCACAAATGCCACTTCGGGCGGCGCCAAGCGGAAGTTGACCGGAACCAGCACGATGTCGGCCTTCGCGGCGCCGAACCAAAGTTCGAAGAAGGCCGGCACGTTCTTGGACAAAATCGCGATCCGCGCCTGTGGCCGCACGCCTGCGGCAATCAGACCATTGGCGACCTGATTGGCGCGGCGATCCAGTTCGGCAAAGGTGATGCTTTGCCCTTCAAAATGGATTGCGACACGGTTCGGACGTGTTTTGGCGTGATGGCGCGTGATGTCGCCAACAGTTTGAATATCCGCGACGCTTTCGACCTGAAGCATGGCGATCCTCCCCACAATGCCGTAATTTTTTTCCACGCTGCTCGCGGCGCTTTTTCTCATGGAATGGTAGGCAGTTTTCGTGCCGGCCGGAAGCCCGAAAAGCGGCTGCATAGCGCTGGCTTAGGACCCCATTCTCTATGGTGTTTCCTCGTCTATGCGGGTGGCGGTTATGTTTGCCTCGGTTAACCCGTCGACCACGATCCGCACATTGAGGTCAGGCCGCAGCTTTGCAAAGTCCGCGACTGCGGGATTGGGTATGAGCAGCCAGACCGGCGGAGTGAGCGCCGCCATGGCTTGGAGGTCGAGGCACCGTGGCGGTTCCTGAATATAGAAGAATATATTGGTGTCGAGACGCAGGCAGTAAGCCGGTGCCGGCGCGGTGCGCATGGCCATGTCAATCGTCCGGGCGTCGAGCCGCGTCTCGCCGAAACGATCAGCGAACAACGGCATGATCACCACAACAAGAACGATCTGGTAGATGATGAGCAGGCCAAGCATCGTAGTCGCAACACCCTTGATGACCGCATACCGGGATTTTTCCAGAACGTCCCAAGCGATACCGGCCAGCACGGCAACTGATGGCGCAATCGGCATGGCATAGCGCGTGTTGACGCCCGGCCAAAGCATCAGGATCGCCGTGCAAATGCCGGAATAGAGCACCATTGGCGCGACCACGGCCGGAACATCCGGTGCGTTCTGGTCTTTTCGCCATGGCCAGGGGACAAACGGCAACATGAGAGACGCCGGCAACAGTTCCAAAAACAGACTGACGATATTGCGCGAATTCCTGGCGAGGTAATCAAGAAATGCCGGACGGTACTGCACTCTGGCGTAAGCCAGCCAGATTCCTTCATCGCCCGCATGGTAGATCGCGGCTGCCCAGGCGATCATTGCCGCCGCCGGAATCACCATGCAGACGGCGAAGCCAGGCAGGTCCTGCCACCGCCGCTCGATGATCAAATAAGCGGCTACGCCCAACCCGAAAAATGCCGCCGGCTGCGGACCCTTCGCCATCGCAAGCGCGGCAAGCAGGAGGCCGCAGCCGATCCAACGCAGAACCGTGACGCGGCCTGAAGCCACGCCCTCCCACCACAACACGAAGGCGGCAAACGACAGCACGGTCACGACGGTATCGGGCTCGGCGATCGTCAATTTCTGCAACAGCAGTGGACAAAACACGAAGCACAGCGCTGCGAATAATGATGCTGTCAAACTTGCGTAATGCCGCGTCACCCGCTGTACCAGAAGCGCTGTGACCAAGACCGAGATCATCGCCGGCAGCCGCGCCGACCATTCGTTCACGCCGCCGGTGAGCAGCGCGAAGCCGGCGATCAGCCAGCCCAGCAGGGACGGCTTTTCATGCCATCGGATCCCGTAGACGAAGGGCTGGAGAAAATGTCCGTTCGCCAGAACGTCCCGGGCAATTTCAGCGTTGGTGCCTTCTTCATAAATGAACGAACGCAACGTTAGATTGGGCAGCACCGCACAAGCCCAAATGAGAATAATGAGAATAGGGACGGCGCCGGGCCGGCGCAGAAATTGTTCCAGCCGTTCGGCCGCCTCGACAACCGATCGATCAAAGTCCTTGAGAAATCCGCTCACTACCATGTTGATGCGCCGACGGTGAAAATCGGCCTAGCTCTCGGGTTGCGGCGGACCGATGCGACGGAAATCAATTGAGCCGATAAACCTTTGCCGCGGTATCGTGAAGCGCGGCACGATATACCGTTTCGCCCAGCGGCTCGAGGGCGGCTCGATAAGCTGCAATCAAGTCGGAATATTGGGTCCACAGTTTCTCGACCGGGAAGTTCGACCCGAACAGGCAACGCTCGGCGCCGAATATCTCAATCGTTTCCTTGACAATCGCAGCGATGTGGCGGGGATCGTTTTTGTGGATGAAGGTGCCGAGAGCGGACAGCTTTGACACCATGTTTGGACGTGCAGCAAGAAGTTGCATTCCTTTGCGCCAGCGTTCCCATCCGTCAGGCGAAAGATCCTCCAACATGCCTGCATGCTGGAGGATGAAAGTGACCTTGGGAGCGCTGGCGGCGAGTTCTGCCGCCCCCGCCATCTGTCCGGCGAAGACCTGGAGATCGAACGACCAGGCGTAATCAGCGAGGTGCCCGACGTTTTTTTGCAACTTCGGATCGCGGGCAAGATCGGGGCCCGAGGCAAAGCGATATTGCGGATTCTCGTGCCATTGCAGTTGCATCCGCAAGCCACGCATGCCGCGATATTTGGTCAGGCGGTCGAGCTGCGGGCGCACGTCGTCCGCGAGAAAATCGGCATAGCCAACGATCGCCTGCGGGAAGCCGGTTTCGTCAGCGGCTTGCTGCACATAAGCGACTTCATCTTCGAACCGGTCCTTGGCCCAATTGGCCTGGACATACACGGATTGCGTCACGCCGGTGCCGGCAAGATCGGCGAGGAATTCGCTGATCGGATAGTCGCGCCGGATTGCCTCGTAAGGCCCGAAGATCCGCGGCTGCATCGGCCCGTCGAGCCAGGGAAGGTCGCGCCGCCGCCATATGTGGTGATGCGCGTCAATGATACCGGTCATGCCATCCCCTTATTTCGATGCGATTGAATAGCCTCTCGAAGCGCCACTAGCCAAGCTTTCACTGGCGACAACCGCCAAGCGTTCGCATATGTAGGCCTAAACATCCGGCTGCGTTCGCGGGACTTTTGCAGAATCCGGCCCGGCGATAGAGTAAACTTAACGGCTAATCCTCGGCCCCCGCCGAAACGGACGGAGAAGACTATGCGCATCGTTTGCATCGGCGGCGGTCCGGCGGGGCTCTATTTCGGTCTCCTCATGAAGAAGGAAAATCCGGCCACATCAGGTAACGGTGGTGGAACGCAACCGGCCTTACGACACGTTCGGCTGGGGTGTGGTGTTTTCCGACGCCACGATGGAAAACATGCGCGCGTGGGATGCCGAGACTGCGAATTCCATTGAGACTGCGTTCAACCATTGGGACGACATCGAGGTCCTGATCAAGGGCCGGCGGATGCGCACGACCGGCCACGGCTTCGTCGGCATCGGCCGCAAGAAACTGCTTAATATCCTGCAGGCACGGTGCGAAGAGCTTGGCGTGGAGCTTGTCTTCGAGCGCGAGGTCGACTCCGATCTGGAGTTTCCGGACGCCGATCTCATCATCGCCTCAGACGGCATCAATTCCAAGATTCGCGGCCGCTACGAGGTCGAGTTTAAGCCCGACATGGTCATGCGGCCAAACCGCTTCGTCTGGCTTGGGACCAACAAGTTGTATGACGCGTTCACGTTCGACTTTCGCCGCACCGAGCACGGCTGGTTCCAGGCCCACATCTACAAGTTCGACGACAGCACTTCGACTTTCATCGTCGAGACCACGGAGGATATCTTCAAGGCCCACGGGCTCGATCAGGCGGACGAGGCCCGTTCGATTGCTTTTTGCGAGGAGTTGTTCAGCGAAGTACTCGATGGCGGCAAGCTGATGAGCAATGCTCGCCATCTGCGCGGCTCGGCGTGGCTCAATTTCGGCCGGCTGACTTGCGGCAAATGGAGCCATTTCAACGGACAGAGCCATGTCGTGCTGATGGGTGATGCCGCGCATACCGCGCATTTCGCCATCGGCTCCGGCACCAAGCTCGCGCTGGAAGACGCTATCGAGCTCACCAAACAGTTCCGGGCGTTCGGCGGCACGCCAGACAAAATTTCCGAGGTACTCGCTGCTTACGAAGAAGTGCGCGCTGTCGACGTCGCGCGCATCCAGAACGCTGCCCGCAACGCAATGGAATGGTTCGAGGTAGTCGGCAGCCGTTACGCCGATACGCTTGAGCCAGAGCAGTTCATGTATTCGCTATTGACGCGCTCCCAGCGCATCAGCCACGAGAATCTGCGGCTTCGCGACAAGAAGTGGCTGGAAGATTACGAGCGCTGGTTCGCGGCGCGCGCCGGAATCAACCTCGATCCAGACGGTCCGCCAGTGCCGCCTATGTTCACGCCGTACCGGGTACGTGGGCTCATACTGGCGAACCGCATCGTCATGTCACCTATGGCGATGTATTCTGCCAAGGACGGGGTGCCGAACGACTTCCATCTCGTGCATTTCGGCAGCCGCGCGCTCGGCGGAGCCGGCTTGCTGTTCGGCGAGATGACCTGTATTTCGCCAGACGCGCGTATCACGCCGGGCTGCCTTGGCCTGTGGAACAACGAGCAGGCTGCCGCCTGGAAGCGGATCGTCGATTTTGTCCACACCACAACTGCCGCAAAATTCGGGTTGCAGCTTGGCCATGCTGGGCGCAAGGGCTCGACGCGTCTCGCATGGGAGGGGATTGATCAGCCTCTTGACGAAGGCAACTGGTCGCTGATTTCAGCATCGGCGCTTCCGTACATGGCAAACAGCCAAGTGCCGCGGGCGATGACGGCGGCAGACATGGATCGGGTAAAGGCGGATTTTGTCGCCGCCACCAAGCGCGCTATCGAGGTTGGCTTTCGATATTCTCGAACTGCACTGTGCCCACGGCTATCTGCTCTCGTGTTTTCTTTCGCCGCTGACGAACCGCCGCGTCGATGAATATGGCGGCTCGCACGAGAACAATGCGCGTTATCCGCTGGAGGTGTTCCGCGCTATCCGCGCGGTCTGGCCGCAAGACAAGCCAATCTCAGTTCGGCTCTCGTGTCATGATTGGACGGAAGGCGGCAATACGCCGGCCGATGCCGCGATCTACGCCAAAATGTTCAAGGATGCGGGCGCTGATCTCGTCGATTGTTCCTCGGGGCAGGTCTCGAAGGAGGAGAAGCCGGTTTATGGCCGTCTGTTCCAGACACCGTTCGCAGATAAGCTCCGCAATGAGGTCGGCATTGCAACGGTTGCCGTCGGTGCCATTTCAGAGGCCGACCACGCGAATTCAATCATAGCGGCGGGCCGCGCGGACCTCTGTGCGATCGCGCGACCGCATCTGGCCGACACCGCATGGACCTTGCATGAGGCGGCCAAGATCGGCCTGAAATCGGTCGCCTGGCCGAAACAATATCTGTCCGCCAAGCTGCAATATGAGACAAATCTTGCCCGTGCTGCAGCCGGTCCGCGGCCGAATTAAGAGGCTTGCACGGCAGTGACGGACCAGTTGCTCGACGATCGGCACGTGCTTGTCACCGGCGCTGGTACCGGCATCGGCGCGGCCATTGCGACGGCATGTGCCGGAGCGGGCGGGCGCGTCACGCTGGCCGGCCGCCGCCTCGATCCGCTGGCCGCGCTACAGGTCAAGCTCGGCAAAAGTGCTCACGTCGTGGCAAATTTCGATGTAGCCGATGAAGATAAGGTGCGCGCCGGCGTTTCGGCGGCGCGTGTCGCGTTCGGCCCGATAGATATTCTGGTCAACAATGCCGGCGAGGCCCCGAGCGGGCCGTTTACAAAAACCGACTTGGCGACCTGGAACAACGTGCTCGCCGTCAACCTCACTGGCACTTTCCTGGTGACGCGAGAAGTCGTGACCGACATGATCGCGAAGCGCGCCGGGCGAGTAATCAATGTCGCTTCGACCGCGGGGCTGGTCGGCTATGCGTATGTTTCGGCTTATGTAGCCGCAAAGCATGGCGTCGTCGGGCTCACACGGAGCCTGGCGCTGGAATTTGCCCGTACCGGCATTACGGTCAATGCCGTCTGCCCGGGCTATGTCGAAACGCCGCTGTTGGAGCGTGCCGTTGACAATATCGTTGCCAAGACCAAACGCAGCCGCGAGGAGGCGCGCGCGGCGCTGGCATCGTCAAACCCGCAGGGCCGTTTGGTGACTCCCGACGAGGTGGCGAATGCCGTGCTGTGGCTCGCCTCCACTGCCGCGATGTCGATTAACGGTCAAGCGATTGCCATTGCGGGCGGCGAGGTTATGGTCGGGTAGGGCGAAGCGCCAGCGGCTAGGCTACTTGAAGCCTATAAATTTGAACCTTAAAATGATTTGCATCGGAACAAGATTGCGGCTCGACCGCGCAGTGCCATCCAACTGACAAACGAGGCGTCGCGTGCAGGAAACCGCAAGCGTCCCGCTGGACGCAGAAACCAAGGTTGCCGAACGCCCCGGCGACCATGAGAGCGAATTGCGCCTGTGGTTGCGTCTGCTGACCTGCACGACCTTGATCGAAGGCGAGGTGCGCCGTCGGTTGCGGCAGGAGTTCGATGTTACACTGCCGAGATTCGATCTCATGGCGCAGCTCGATAAGGCGCCCGGCGGCATGACGCTTGGTGAGTTATCGCGGCGCATGATGGTTTCCAACGGCAACGTCACGGGGCTGTCGGAGCGGCTGGTGGCGCTCGGCTTGCTTGATCGTCGGCAGTCCCGCAGCGATCGGCGTGCACAGATCGTGAGCCTGACTCCGGAAGGCCGCCGTGTCTTCCGCGCCATGGCCCGCGCGCACGAGGGCTGGATCGCCGAGATATTCGCTGACCTTGCTCCCGCCGATGTCGAAACTTTGATGCGGCTCCTGGCGAGGACCAAGGCCTCCGCGCGTGCCGCAATTGCCGGCGAGCCCTCGCAATGACTGCCGCCAATCCGGTAACTCTTCCACTGAAGACCTATGCCGCGCAGCATGTACAGCTCGCACTTGGCGGCGCTGTTGCGACAATCACGCTGAACCGGCCGGAACGCAAAAATCCGCTGACCTTCGAAAGCTATGCCGAGCTTGCGAATATTTTCCGCGCCGCCGCCCGCGACAAGGGCGTCAAGGCGATCGTGATCACCGGCGCGGGCGGCAATTTCTGTTCTGGAGGCGATGTCTTCGAGATCATCAAGCCGCTCACCGAGATGGATACAAGCGGCCTCCTCGACTTCACGCGCATGACTGGCGAACTTGTCAAGGCGATGCGAGCCGCTCCTCAGCCGATCGTCGCCGCCGTCGACGGCGTCTGCGCGGGCGCCGGTGCGATCATTGCCATGGCCTCCGACATCCGGATCGGTACAGCCAATGCCAAAGTGGCGTTTCTGTTCAACCGGGTCGGCCTCGGCGGCTGCGACATGGGCGCTTGCGCCATCCTGCCGCGAATTATAGGGCAGGGGCGCGCCGCGGAGCTGCTGTTTACCGGCCGGTCGCTCGGTGGCGAAGATGCCGAGCGGTGGGGCTTCTTCAACCGGCTTTTCCCGTCGACCAATGTTCTCGCCGACGCGCATGCGCTCGCAGCCGAACTTGCCGCCGGACCGACCTTTGGTAATGCCATGACCAAGCGCATGCTGGAAATGGAATGGGCGATGTCGGTTGAGACTGCGATCGAAGCCGAAGCGGTCGCGCAGGCTCTGTGCATGGAAACTGAGGACTTCGTCCGGGCATATCGCGCATTCGCGGAGAAGCGCAAACCGGTGTTCGAAGGGAACTGACGCTTGCCGGGTGGTTCGTCTTGATCATGCAGAACGAGGATGATGCACCATGATCCGCTCGGCACACGTCGACACCTTTGCCCGCGATCACCTGCCCGCGCCCGAGCAATGGCCGGACTTTCTGTTGAACTTGCCAGAGGTGCGCTATCCGGACCGTCTGAACTGTGTAAACGCGTTCGTCGACGATTGGGTTGCAGCCAGCGAGGGCGATCGCGAGTGTCTGATCTCGCCGGCCGAGACACTGTCCTACGCCAATCTCGCTGAGCGTGTGAACCGCATAGCCAATGTGTTGACCCGCGATCTCGGTGTGGTGCCCGGAAATCGGGTGCTGCTGCGCGGGCCGAACAGCCCGATGATGGTAGCGGCGTATTTTGCGGTCATCAAGGCCGGCGGCGTCGTGGTCGCGACGATGCCGCTGCTGCGCGCTAAGGAGATCGCATTCCCTATCACCAAAGCGGAAATTCGGCTCGCGCTCTGCGACGCGCGGCTTGCGGACGAAATGGAAAAGACGCGGGCGCTCGCTCCCGAACTCGGGCGCGTGGTTTATTGGGGCCGGGGCGATGCCGATAGCCTTGAGACTTTGATGGCGAAGCAGGGTTATGAGCGTTTCGATGCGTGCGACACCGCGAGTGACGATGTTTGTTTGATCGCATTTACTTCGGGCACGACTGGCGTGCCCAAAGGAACGATGCATTTCCACCGCGACATGTTGGCGATCTGCGATACTTTCGGCAAATACGTACTGCGCGCCAACCGCGACGATCGCTTCATCGGTTCGCCGCCGATCGCCTTCACCTTCGGATTGGGCGGCTTGGTGCTGTTTCCGTTACATCATCGGTGCCGCGGCTATCCTGCTTGAGAAGGCGTCGCCGGACGATCTTTTGCTGGCATTCGGCAAATTCCGTGCGAGCGTCTGCTTCACGGCGCCCACCGCCTATCGCTACATGCTCGGCAAGGCGGAGGATCACGATCTGTCATCACTGCGCAAATGCGTCTCCGCCGGTGAAACATTGCCTGGGGCCACATTTGACGCATGGCTCGGCGCGACGGGCATTCGGATCATCGACGGCCTTGGCTCGACCGAAATGCTGCACGTTTTCATCGGCTCGCGCGAAGAGGAAATGCGGGCGGGCGCTACCGGCAAGCCGGTACCCGGATACGAAGCGCGCGTGATCGATGAAAATGGAAGCGAAGTGCCGCTCGGCACGCCAGGCCGTCTCGCCGTGCGCGGCCCAACCGGCTGCCGCTATCTCGGCGACAAGCGTCAGCTGGAATACGTGCAGCGCGGCTGGAACATTACCGGCGACACGTATATCAAGGATGCCGAGGGCTATTACAGATATCAGGCGCGCTCTGACGACATGATCATCTCGGCGGGCTACAACATTGCCGGACCGGAAGTGGAGACGGCCTTGCTGACTCATCCCGCGGTCGCCGAGTGCGGTGTTGTCGGGCAGCCTGACGATGAGCGCGGTCAGATCATCAAGGCGTATGTGATCCTGCGCCCGGGCTTTGCCGCCGATGTCGCCATGACCCACGAGCTTCAGGAGCACGTGAAGGCGACGGTTGCGCCGTTCAAATATCCGCGTGCTATCGAATACGTGACGAATTTACCGCGCACCGAAACCGGCAAGTTGCAGCGGTTCGAATTGCGGCGGCGAGCGGCGGAAACGACCACCAGCAAGCTGGCGTCTTGATTTTTGGTGGAGCATGATCTTTTCGGAAAACCGGCTTCCACTTTTCCGGATGCTCAAGGGAGATTGAAATTGGCTCATGGCCCGACCGACACTTTGCCGCCGCGCGCGCGCGGGAACCTGGTGCTGCATCCCTCCGGTTGGCCGCGGCCAAAGGGTTACGCCAACGGCATCAAAGCGCGCGGCGACCTCGTTTTTGTAGGCGGATTGGTGGGCTCGGATGAACGTGGCCATTTCCCCGCGGATTTCGCCGGGCAGACTAGGCAATTGCTCGTCAATATCGTTGCTGTTTTAGCCGAAGGCGGCGCCTTGCCGCGCCACGTTGTGCGCATGACTTGGTACGTTCGCGACATGGATGAATATCTTAAGGCCCGTTCGGCGCTGGGCGAAGTCTATCGGGAAGTCATGGGCGATCATTATCCGGCCATGGCCCTGGTAGCCGTCACGCGCCTCACAGAGCCAGAAGCGCGGGTCGAGATCGAAACAACCGCAGTCGTGCCGGAGGCGTAGGCTTCATGACGGGCAACCCGATGGCTTGCTAATCTTTCGAGTGCGTGGCGCAAGCGACGGTCACACCTGCAAATATCGCTGACGCACCGTCAGGTCGGCCGCCAAAGCCGCCGAAGAGCCTGACCAGACGACGTGGCCTTTCTCGATAACGACGTGGCGGTCAGCGAGCTTGAGCAGCGCGTCGATGTGCTTGTCGACCAGCAAAATCGCCTGACCCTCCGCTTTTAGCCGCTTGAGGCTTGCCCAGATCTCATTACGGATCAGCGGCGCCAGCCCTTCGGTTGCTTCGTCCAGGATCAGAAGCTTCGGGTTGGTCATCAGGCCACGGCCGATCGCCAGCATTTGTTGCTCGCCGCCGGAGAGTTCGTTGCCCATGTTGCGGCGACGTTCGGAGAGTACGGGAAACATCTGATAGATGTCGTCGAGCCGCCAACGCGGTGGCCCGAGACGGGCGGCTGCGGTCGCGATCAGATTTTCCTCGACGCTGAGCGTAGGAAAGATCTGACGGCCCTCGGGCACGAGGCCGAGCCCCGCCTGGGCTATGCGGTAAGGCGGCAGACCGTCGAGGCGACAATCGCCGAACATGACCTTTCCGCCCGCGGCCGGCAGTAGCCCCATGATGGTCGAGATCGTGGTCGTCTTGCCCATGCCGTTGCGGCCAAGGAGTGTGACCACTTCGCCGGCGTCGACGGCAAAGCTCACGTCGAACAGCACTTGGGCGGCGCCATAAGCGGCCTTGAGCGTTTCGACCTGAAGCACGGTTACTCCATTTGCTCGCCGAGATAGGCGGCAACGACCTGCGGATCGGTGCGCACCTCTTGCGGCAAGCCGGTGGTCAGCAGGCGACCGCGGATCAGCACCGAGATGCGATCGGCGAGAGCAAACACGGCCGCCATGTCGTGCTCGACGAGGATCATCGTGAATTGGCCCTTGAGGCTGCGCAGCAAATCCACCAGCCGCTCGGTTTCTTCGCGTCCGATGCCGGCCATCGGTTCATCGAGAAGGAGCAGCTTCGGCTTCATGGCGAGCGCGATGGCAAGCTCAAGCGCACGCTTCTCGCCATGGGAAAGTTCGCCGGCCGGCAGATGGGCCCGGTCGGCAATGCCGGTCTGTTCGAGCGCCGCCATGGCCGGAAGATTTAGTGCGGCCTCATCGGCGGCACGACCAAAGAAGCGCAAGCTCGAGCCGACCCGGGCCTGAACCGCGAGCGCAACGTTCTCCAACACCGGAAAACGCGGCAAGATCGAGGTGATTTGAAAGCTCCGCGACAGTCCGCGCATGGCGCGCGTTTCCGGCGGAAGCTCCGTAACGTCGGCGCCGCTGAACAGGATTCTGCCGTCATCCGGCGGGATGAGGCCGGATATTTGATTGATCAGCGTGGTCTTTCCCGCGCCGTTCGGGCCGATGATGGCGTGGGTTTCGCCGGGCGATGACATCCAACGTCACATCGTCGGTCACCACCAGACTGCCGAAGCTCTTGCGCAAGCCTTCCAGGCGAAGCACCGGCTCAGCCATGGCCGAGCCGCCACAGCCGCGCACTCAGGCCGATAATTCCGCCGCGGGCAAACAACACGACCAAGACGAGAATCGGCCCGAAAATCACCTGCCAGTTCTCGATCACGCCGGATAGCCATTCGTCCGCGACGAGATAGGCAATGCTGCCGATGATCGCGCCGTCCAGCGATCCAACGCCGCCGAGAATGACCATAACGAGCAGCTCGCCCGATTGCTGCCAGGACATATAGGTCGGAGCCACGAACTCAGTGAGGTTCGCCAGCAGAAATCCAGAGAACCCGCCCAAAGCACCGGCGATGATGTAAGTGACCAGCTGGAACTGGCGCACGTTGAATCCGATCGTTGCCATGCGGGTCGCATTCTCTTTAGCGCCGCGGAGTACGCGGCCGAAGCGCGATGCGACCAAAGCGCGGCACAATGCATAAGTCGCCAGCAGGCAGATGAGGGTGAAGTAATAGAACGCGCGGTCGCTCTTCAACAGCGGCAAACCGGCGATAGTGTTGCGAGCGGCAATGGTCAGGCCATCGTCACCGCCATAAGGCGCAAGCGAGGTAGCGATGAAATAGACCATTTGCCCGAATGCCAGCGTGATCATGATGAAGTAGGCGCCCTTGGTCCGCAGGCAAACGAGGCCGGTCAGGAAAGCGAACAGCATCGACACCGCAATCGCGACCGGGAGCGACACCAGTGCATCGGCGATGCCGTGAGCGGACAAAATTCCAACCGCATAGGCGCCGAGCCCGACGAACGCAGCGTGGCCGAACGAAATGAGCCCGCCGTATCCGACCAACAGATCGAGGGCGACTGCGGCGACGGCGAAAACCATGATGCGGGAGCCGACGTCGAGCAGATACTTTTCCGCGCTCAGCGAAGCGACCAGCGGAAGCAACGCGAAAGCGAGAAAAAGCACCGCCGGGCAGCACGATATCGCGCCGGGGGCGAAGCGGCCGCACTGCAGTTCCGGCGGCGATAGCGGCGCCGGTCATCTCAACGGCCTCTTGCTGGAAACAGATCCGGCTGGCCGCAGGTACAGCACGATGGCCATCAGGACGTAGATCAGCATTGAGGCTATCGCCGGGCCGACGACGCGCGCGGGCGACGGTCCCATTATCAGACGCAGTACGTCGACCGAAAAACGAACGGCCGAGCGTGTCGACGAGGCCGATCAGCAATGCCGCGACGAAAGCGCCGCGGATCGAGCCGATACCGCCGATGACGATGACGACGAAGAGCGAGAATGAGGATGTTAGTCGCCCATGCTGGGCTCAACCGAGATGATCGGCGCGATCATGATGCCGGCGAAATCCGGCAAGCATCGTGCCAAAGCCGAATACGATCATGAATAGGCGTTCGATGTTTACGCCGAGCGCAGAAACCATGCTTGAGTTGGTTGCTCCGGCGCGAACCAGCATGCCAATCCGGGTGGATGTGACCAGTACATAGAGAATGGCAGCAACCGCGAGGCCGGAACCGATGATGACAAGCCGCCAAACGGGATAGAGCAAGCCGCCCATCAGCACGACCGATCCCGGTGAAGAATTCCGGCACCGGCAGCGTCAACGGAGCGGCGCCCCAGATCAGTTTCACGGCGTGATTGAGAAACAGAATGATGCCGAATGTGGCAATGACCTGATCGAGGTGATCGCGATCGTAGAGATGGCGGAAGACCAGAAACTCAAGCAGCAGCCCGAAAGCCAGCGACGCGAGCAGCGCCAGCACCAGCGCGGCGAGAAAGTTGCCGACGACGCCGTAAAACGCCACCGCAAGATAGGCGCCGAGCATGTACTGAACGCCATGCGCGAGATTGATGAAATCCATCACGCCGAAGACCAGCGTCAAGCCGGCCGCGATCAGAAACAACAGGACGCCAAACTGCAATCCGTTCAGGATTTGGATGAGGAGGAGCGTGCCTGACATGGAACCGGAGTGGTTTCGGGACAAATCCCACGGTTGCGCCGCCACAATAAACGACGGCGCCATCCGTCAGCCGGATCGGCCGCGCCGGCGAGAACCAATCGCGCGGCCGAAGCTCACTTCATCGGGCAATCCTTGGCGTAAGGATCGCCGTAGTTCGCGAACACCTTCTTGTCGATCTCGGTTTCGAACTTTCCGTCCGGCCGCTTGGCGACTTTGACCAGATAGAAGTCCTGGATCGGATAGTGATTGTTGTTGAACTTGAAGCTGCCGCGCAGTGACTTGAAATCGGCTTTTTTCATCGCCGCGCGCAACGCGTCCTTGTCGGCGAGATTGCCTTTGACTGCGCGCACGGCGCTGTCGATCAGCAATGCTGCGTCATAGGATTGGAATGCATAGCTTCCCGGCACGGCATCGTATTCCTTCAGGAACGCGTCGACGAACGCCTTATTCTGCGGATTGTCGAGATTGGGCGCCCAGTTGGCGCCGCTGTACATGCCGAGCGCGGCCTCGCTTTCCGCCGGAAGCGTTGCCTCATCGACGGTGAACGCCGAAAGGAACTTTATCTTGTCGGCAAGGCCGGCTTGCCGGAATTGCTTGACGAAGTTCACGCCCATGCCGCCGGGCACAAAAGCGAAAATCGCATCGGGTTGCGCCGCGGCGATCTTGCGAGATCTCTGCCGAATAGTCGAGCTGACCGAGCGGCACGTAGATCTCGTCGAGAACCTGGCCGGAAAATTTGTGCTTGAAGCCTGCGGCAGCATCCTTGCCGGCCTGATAGTTCGGCACGATGATGATCACTTTCTTGATGCCGGAGTCCTGGGCGTACTGACCCAGCACCTCGTGCACCTGATCGTTCTGATAGGAAGTAACGAAGAAATTCGGATTGCAATTCTTGCCGGCGAAGGCGGACGATCCGGCGTTCGGACTGATGAGGATCACGTTGGCCTCGGTAACGGGCTTCAGGATCGCGCCGAGGATGTTGGAGAATACCGGCCCGACCACGAAATCGACCTTGTCGCGATCGATGAACGCCTTGACCTTGCTGACGGCGACGTCGGGCTTGCCCTCCGCGTCAGCTACAATGACTTCGGCCTCGCGGCCGCCGAGCTTGCCGCCCATCGTCTTGACCGCGAGCATAAAGCCGTTGCGCAATTGCTGGCCGATCACCGCCGGCGGTCCCGACAGGGTGGCGATCAGGCCGATCTTGAGTTTTTCCTGGGCTTGAGCGGTCGATCCCCAGAGCCCGAGTGCGGCTACAATCGCAATGACAACAGTCCTTTATTCTATCATATCAGATCTCCTGATGACGCCGAAGTCCGCATGACGCCCAAGTCCCGCGGATATTTTAAGTTTAAATTACTGTGCTTGTGAAGCCGCCTTCGGCGAATAATAATGCGTCGGCTTGGGACAAATTTACGCTTTTGATCGATTGCCGCAGGCAAATGTTGGCGGTCGAGCGGGCGCGTGCTTCAATATAGCGATTAAACAACGTAAGCGGGTGAGGGTACGATGAGTGCAATGACTGGGGGCGTCACGAAGGCCGGCACCGGCATCGATGGCATCGTCTGGAATATTCTCGGCCAGACCTACGTGCCGAAGCAGGTTTCGGAGAATTCATTCTCCTGGCATGCCACCTTTCCACCCGGCACCTTCGTCCCGCCGCACATTCATCCGACGCAGGATGAATTCATCTACATGCTCGAGGGCAAGATGGACCTCGTGCTCGAAGGCCACGACTATGTCGCGACGGCCGGCGACGTCATCCGGCTGCCGATGAACATCCCGCACGGCCTGTTCAACAAGTCCGACCAGACGCTGAAGTGTTTCTTCTGGGTGTCGCCGACCCGCAAGCTCTACGATCTGTTCTGGGCAATCCACAGCATGAAAGAGCAGAATCCGCCGGACGTGGTGGCGCTCTCGGCCAGGCACGAAGTCATGTTCCTGCCGCCGCCGGCGTAGGAAAAAGGAAACGGATCAGCGCTGCTCTCCCTCTTTCTGCACGCGGGCAGAGGTGAATATGCGACATCGTTCCGGCGACGCGTTTGCGCCGGAGGTTCGCGAGAATGTGGGGTGGGTTAGCTGCCAACGGGTCCGGCCCGAAGTGGCCGGCCCGATGACAAGCTCCGCAACGCAACCCACCATGCTGAGCGGTGGATTTCGCTTCGCTCTACGCACCCTACGAAACTCGATAGCGAAAGAAAAAAAGGAAGCGGAACGCCGACAGACGTGTTCAGCCAACCTCCGCATCTTGCGATGCGGCGCGCGCGTGCGAACTGGCAGCGCGCTCGCCTATCGGCGTTCCACCACGGCTCTTACCGTCAGGGCTTTCGGCCCTTGGGCGCAGCTCCAGGCCAGGCTTCCTGGGACGTGGCAGGACGTTCGATCCTGTAAGGTCGCTCCAACCGGGGAGCGAAGATCTCGCGCTCTTACACAGGCGTTACCCGCGCCCGCCTGTCCCAGTCCAGGGAACGCACCTCCCGGACCGGTCGTAGTGCCGGTCAGCATGATGCCCAAAGCTGCCCGGATGCGGAGTGTATCGTTCCGCGCGCGGGCACCGCACTCGCTCCACCTCTCGGAATACCTTCGCGACAGGCGTCCTCGGTGAGCGAGATTCATTGCGTCATGTAGCTCAAATAAGGACCAATGTCAACGAAAAGGCGACCAGTAGCCGCCCCGCGGGCGCGCACCGGCAGGGCGCGACCGGCGCAGCTATCACGTCACGTTCTTTTGTTAGTATCGGAGCAATAGCGGACATGCCGGACGCGCTACCCAAACGACGCTTTTGGACCCAAATCAGACATGGACTACCGCGCACGTTTGCGCAATTTCGTATCGATTCTACTCATATCAATAGGACCGCCCCAACCTTAGTTAAGGTTTGTTATTGTGCAGGACTTCAGGCCCTCGTGCCGATAGCGCTACCGTATCGAAAATAGGAACACCGAAGGTGGCGCTATGAGATACAGAACCGTCCTGTCTTTAGAATCGCTCGTGTCCGCATCGACTTTGGTAGCGATATTCGTTGGATTTCTGGCGATTTCGTCCGCTGCGGCTGGTGCTGATTGCCTGCTTTCAGAAAAGAATGTTGCGCTCGCGCGTGTTGTTGCCGAAGAAGCGAAGCTCTACTACGTCTCAGGCCCTCGCAAGGGAGCGCGCCAATGCCCCTCCGCTGCAAACGCCTGCAAGCTGAGACCATATCTCGTGTCGGGAGATGAGGTTCTCACAAACGCGACAGATGATTCATATGTTTGCGCAAGGTTTAAATCAAAAAGCTTAATCGAAACGATGGGCTACTTGCCGCGCGCGGCGCTTGAGATCGTGCCGTCAGAGCGCCCATCAATCGAAATGTGGGATGGCATGTGGCGCCGCGACTCGGAGGCCGAGATAGTCATTAAATCTCGTGGAGATGAAGTGACAGTCTCCGGTAACGCAACGTGGGGCGGTAGCGACCCTCAGCGCGTGAAGAGGGGGGCAATCAACACGGGCGAACTCGACGCTAGCGGCAAACCAAAGGGTCAGGTTCTTGCCATCGGCTATGACCCCGATCGATCAGGCTTTCCGCCGGCGGAGGCCGCAGCGCCCGACATCTGTGCCGCGCAGCTGGAGCTGTACGGCCGATATTTGACTGTCGAGGACAACGGCAGGTGTGGCGGTCTGAATGTGAGTTTCACCGGCCTGTATGTACGGACCAACTCAAAATAGATCGCCAGTCGCCGCCTGCGGCTGTGGTTACTCTTGCAAACCTTGTGTCGCCTTTTAGCCCGTCGCGTTACTTAGTGCGACGCAGGGATATGTCCGAAGTTGAGGTCGTAGCGGAAGTAGCTGCACTCTCGAGATGACGCGAATGAGCCTTATGCCGACATCGGCCTGAGCAGCCGAGCGATCCCTCTGTGCAGGGCTCAGCTCACTGGGTCACGCCGTCCACGGCATAGATGCGAAACGAGGCGTACTTGTTCCCGACACCGTTCTCCATGTCGCCGAAGCCCTGATTATACCACGCCTTGATCGCGTCTATGTTTGCAAACTGAAGGATGACGACGCGGCTTGGAGGCTCGCTGCCGGCAAGGGTTATGGTCTTGTTGTAGCCTCCTGCTAGGTACTTGCCACCGTGATTGGAAATGTCCTTCTGGGCCCAATTGAGGAAGTTCTTCTCGTAGCCCTCCTGATCCTTGACCGCGATCTCCGCCACCAAGAAGGCCGGCGGCTTGGATTGGGCGTGCAGCAGTTGCACGGCGCCACCTCCGACCAACAGGCCACAGGCGACAGCCACAGTAAGCTTTATGACATTCCTCATGTTCCCTCTCCCCTTTGCGTGCGATTTGCTGGACCGAGGCGCATACCAACACGGAGCTTCGGAAAGTACCGAGGCAAAGTCAGGACAGCTGTATCCAGAACCCGCCACCCTGATTGCCTTGTGTGACAACTGAGTGACGCAAATCCAAGTCGCTTATTGGCCCGAAACCGAAGTGCCACAGCGTCTACGTTTTGTCCGTTATCGGGAAAAGCCGACGTGATTCGGACATCGTGGAAGGACCGAGTCTGACCTGGAGCTGCCATGTTGCATGACCGAACACCGCGAACTAATGCAATGTGGTGCAGGCTTTGAAGAGGTCCTCCGGTTCCGACGTCTTCGCCGCGCCGCAGCGGGACAGCATGGCATATCGTTTTTCCATCGGCTCCAAGATGAGCGTTCGCACGCACAATTCGCGGCACAGCGCGTGAATAACCAGGGGGTGGGCAATGGCCACGCGACGAAGGTTTTTGCAGGCCGCCGGCGGCTTGGCCGGAGCGCTGTCCACCACGCAAGCCGCGCGTGCCGAGCGGGCGTTCGGCGACTCACTGAGTTTCCCGCGGACGCCCAACATCGTTGTCCTGTTGACGGACCAAGAGCGCTGCCACACTCATTGGCCCGCGGGCTGGGTGGAGGCCAATCTGCCGGCATTCGCGCGCCTGCAACGTCACGGGCTGACGTTCCATCGCGCCTATACCGCCGCCAGCGAATGCTCGCCCAGCCGCGCCGCGATGATGACCAGCCAATTCGCACCGCTGAACCGGGTCGCACGAACTTTCCTGTGGCCGGGCCTGCCGGGGGCGCGGCAACGCGTCAATATTGGTTCCCTGCTGCGGGATCGTGCCGGCTATCACGTAGTCTGGAAGGGCAAGTGGCACTTGAGCTTTGCACAGAATGCCAAACCGGGGTCGGGCGGCGAAGAGTGGACAACCGCCGATATCGCGTACCTGGACCGCCAATACGGCTTAGCTGATTGGAACCCGCCGGACGCCGGGAATGCCATTCAGGAACGCCAGCCAGGCATGTTCGGTTATTTCAACGGACTGGCGACGCTCGGCGGTGGTGCGCCGAACAACGACGGACGTTATGTCAGCGGCGTCACGCCGGGTGCCTCTCGGCAGACACCGGGCGTCGGCGGCGAAAGCGTACTCGATTTTATCGCGCGCGCCGGCACGCTCGGCCGCCCGTTTTGCCTGTTCGTCTCGCTGGTTAACCCGCACGACATCGGCTTCTTTCCGGACGGTTGGAAGGATGGCGGCTATCGGCGGGAGGAGTTTGCCGGGCTCGGCATTGCGCTGCCGCCGAACTTTGACGACGATCTGGCGACCAAGCCGAAGATTCAACGCGAGGCGCGCGCCGCCTTCGATAAGTCCGCGCCGCTTTCAGGTCCCGCTGAGCAACGGGACTACGTCAATTTCTACGCCTATCTGCACAAGGTCGTCGACCAGCGCATAGTGACAATTCTCGACGCGCTCGACGCGCACGGCCTGACCGAGCGTACCATCGTGGTTCGGACCGCCGATCATGGCGAGCTCGGCCTGTCGCATGGGATGAGGGAGAAGAGCTACACCGCCTACGAAGAGATGATCCATATTCCGCTCATCGTCTCCAATCCGCTTCTATATCCCGAGCCGCGCGAAACGCAGGCCTTTTACTCCCATCTCGATCTGCTTCCGACTCTTCGCCGAGCTGGCCGGGGTGCAGGACGCGGCGTGGGCTCGGCCACAGCTTGGTGCCGGTGCTGCGGGATCCCTCAGCGAGCCTGCAGGATTCCGTCCTTTTCTCGTACGATGACGTATTCGGGCTATCGGCAGGCGCTGCCGGTGCCAACCTGCGCGCGCTGCGGGAGCGGGACTGGACCTACGCGGTCTATTTCGGCATCGACGGCAGCGGCATTGAATACGAGCTCTACGATCTCGCGACCGATCCGCTCCAGATGAAGAATCTACTGCACGGCTCGCCGCCGGCGGACATACGGTCCGAATGGGCGCGTTTGCACGAGGCGTTGACGCAGAAGCTGATCGAGGCCGCCAACCTGCCGGTGAGCTTTCCCTGGCCCATTGCTCCGGCCACCTGAGTGTTTCGGGCAATGCAGCGGGCGGCGATGACCGGTGCCCGTACGGCCGCACCCCTGGACAGCAACTCCGCCATTCTCTGCGTCCAGCCGCAGTTTATGGGTGTGGGCATGATCTGATGGCCAGGACGCATTTGCAGCAGGTCCAGCGGCTGGCCACGTCAGGCGCGCGAGCGGTCGCGCCGTTCGTCGTGGACGGCCGATTGTTTCTGGCCGTGCCGCAGCTGGCTGAAGACCTGCCTGGACAACCCGCCGACATGAACGGTGGCAACAGTGACGTCGACACCATCATCTACGAATGTCGGAACGACGGCTTCATCGAATACCAGAGGTTGCCGTCCCATGGCGCCGAAGGTGCGGAATTCTTCCACATCGGACATCGCGGCTTCTTGGCGATCGCGTTCATCCGCGCCGGCCGCGGCCCGTATGACATGAGCACCCGATCGGCGCTCTATGAATGGCGCGAGGATCGGTTCGTCGCGTTCCAGCAGTTTACGTCGTTTGCCGCAAAGCAATGGCGACACTTCACCATGGACGATCGGCACTTTCTTGCGCTCGCGCAGGGTGTAGCGATCGAAGGCGCGGAGCCGCAGGATTCGATCATCTTCGAGTGGAGGGGCGACCGCTTCGAACCGTTCCAAACTCTTTCCTCATCGTGGGCCTACAACTGGGAATACTTCGCGCTCGCAGGCGTGCCCTACCTCGCCCTGGCGGATCATGCGCGAAGCTCCATGGTCCACCGCTGGAACGGCAGGCGCTTCGAGCCGTTCCAGTCCTTCGCTGACCGCGGCGGCCGCGCATTCGCGTTCTTCGAGACGGACGGCGCCGCATTTCTCGCCTTCGCCGACCTGGAACGTGACTCGACGCTCTATCGTTGGAACGGCCGCGGCTTCGTCGCGCACCAGAGCCTCGAAGGGCCCGGCGGTCGTGCGTTCGCCTGGGTAGTGGGGCGAGATGGGCGGTACCTCATTCGGATCAACTTCGTGACGGGCACGCGCGCCGCGCCGACCACTGCGTTGCGCTCGCAAATTTACCGCTGGGATGGCGGCCAGCTGGTAACGATCGAGCAATTTCCAACGTTCGGTGGTACTGATGTCGCGCCATTTAGGGTCGGCGAACGACTGTTCATCGCCGTATCCAACAGCCTGAACGAGGCCGCGCGATTCCGGGTCGACAGCGTTATCTATCGTTTCCTTGGTTGACGCAGCGCCTGCTGTCGGCCGCTCCGCATTTCGGATAGTTACCGCCAAAGCCCGCGAGGTTGGCCGGGATCACGATTTCTGGGAGTTTGAAGGTGGCATTCACAGTTGCGCCAGAATTCGAGCAGCTCTTTAAACTCTATACGGCGGATTCTGACAGCGTCGGCAACCATTTGACGCAAACGGCGGAACGCGGGAGCGCGGTAGGGGCGCTCGTCGTTGCCTCCGGCACCGACGTCGCCGTGTTTCCGGGAGGCGGCCGACCTCCCGCCATCGAGAGCTTCCGGCTCCATACAAGGGGCTTTGTCGAGCTCGCGGCGATTTCCCACCTTGGTCCCGCCGTCGCCGCGCTGATTCAGATGCGGGAGCTTGATCCGGGAGGCTCGCCCTGGCGAGCCGATGCGCGGCGGCTGATCGATCAGCTCCGCGAGGTGCGAGCGGCCAACACTGAGGAGCTGTGGCGCGACCGCATCGCGGTCGCGGCTTGGGCGGGCCGCGTTCGCAAGATCATCGACCTTGTCGACTATGCCTGTGCGGTAACGTCGAACTACCTGCAAGCCGGGTTGGCCGACGAGTCCCGGCTTAGCTTCGAGCACCTGCGCGCAAACTACCTGGAGACGACCGAGCCGGGCAGTCCGCCGATCCCGTTTAATCAGGTCATGATTGCGACGTTCTGCCTGACTGCGCTCGACATCAGCCATCGCGTCAGGCTGTGGCTGTGCAGTCAGGCACTCGATTGGAAGCGGCTGATGGTACTGATCGCAGGCCAGCCCGGCCGTGCGACAGCTGGACTGACCTGGTCTAGCAACAACATGTGCCACCTGCTCAGGCGCGCGAGCGAAGGCGGGCTTGCGCCGGAGCGGCTCTACATCGTGCCGCGTGCGCCCGACCTCGCCCTCTCGGGCAACGATAACGACGGTGATCGCTGGCGTCAGCTGGAGCAGCAGTATCGAACGCTTTGGTTCAACACCTACGCCAACGTCGAGCTTGCGGGCCGCATGTTCGAGGGCTATCCACCCTATCGGTTTGCGACGCAGTGCGGTCAAGTCGTCGACCGCGCCACCGAGGCGGTGAGTGAGCTGCCGGCAGTGGCGTCGGCACAGGACATGTTCGCGCTGGTCAGCCGGCTGCGTTTCGTCCTCGAGGACCCCCGACAGCTGATTTCGAACTGCGTCGCCGACGTCATGATCGATCAGCTCTTTGCGCATGATTTACAGCCGGAAAAGGTAGAGATTCCCGGATTCTCCAACGTGGCCTATCCCGCAAAATCTCCGCTGAAACATTGAGCGTCTTTCGCTAGCTATCGCCAGCGTGACGGGCTTGGTTTCGTTAACGGACAGAGCAGCGAGGAAACAAGGATGGGGGCTGGTTACGTCACGGTCGACGACGGACGAATCTATTATGACGACGTCGGTCATGGCGCTCGGACGATCGTCTGGATTCATGGCCTGCCTCTCAATGGCGACGCTTGGCGAGCCCAGATCGATTATTTCGCGCCGCGCTATCGCAATGTCGTCATCGACCTGCGCGGCTATGGCCGCTCGTCGAAGCTTCCCGCCGGCGTGGCGAGCGTCACCGAGCTTTATGTGAGCGATCTAAAGCGGTTGTTTGCTCGGCTCGACATCGCGCGGGCGATTCTCGTGGGCTTCGCTTCCGGCGGGCACGGGGCGCTTCGCTTTTCCGCGACCCACGGCGCCTGCGTGGAACAGCTCGCGCTCATTAACGCCTCGCCAAAATTCTGTCGCGACGTCGACTGGCCGTGGGGATTCGACGAAACCGCGATTGCCGCCCTCAACGACGCCCTGCTGAACGGCGGCGTTGCCGCACTCTCCGACCTGGTGCTCGATCCGACCGTCGTCTTTCAGGATGCCGATGCGACGCAGGTCACTAACCTCCATGCGCTCTATCGGCAAATGAGCTTCGAGGCCGGAGCAGACACTATCGCCGCGTTCTTCAACAACATCGCGCGGGATGACGATCGCGGGCTGCTTCCCCGCGTCACCGCACCTACCCTGCTGATCACCGGCTCGCTCGACCGCGAAGTGCCGCCCGCCATCGGGATATTCATGCGGCAGCGGATTCCCAAGGCACATCTGATGGAAATCCCGGGCGGCGATCACTTTGTGTTTGCGACCAAGGCCGGATTGGTCAACGGCATGCTGGAAGAGTTCTTTGCCAACGGCGCCGCGGCGGCATCTTCACCTTCGTGATGGATTGAGGCCGCGACAAATTAACTTCGCGTCCGCCGGCGGCTAGAGTGAGCGATGACGGCTCGTTCACGCGGCCTTGTTGACTTGCTCGCGGGCAAAGCCGGCGGTTGAGGCATAGCCACGAACGATTGCCTTGCGCTGCTCGAACGACAGCACGTCGTCGATATTGCTGAAGCCTTCCGGGGCACGGGCTTCGACCACATCGATAACGCCTTCCGGACCTCCGGTGCGGTTCATGCGCACGACTTCGGCCGTCACCGGCAGCCGGGTTTGCTCATAGAGCCACAATGCATGCACCGGGTTGTCGGCATCCTTGAGCCGGTCGGCAAGGAACCTGGCGTCCAGGATCGCCTGCGATGCGCCGTTCGAGCCCACCGGGTACATCGGATGCGCGGCGTCGCCGAGGAGGGTGACGCGGCCGTGACTCCAGCGCGGCAGCGGGTCGCGGTCGCACATTGGGTATTCCCAGAATTCGTTGGTCGACTCGATCAGCGCCCTGGCATCGAGGTAGGGGATGCGGAAGCGCTGCACGTGCGGCATCAGGTCTTCGTAGCGGCCCGGCCGCGACCAATCCTGCTTGTGCGGTGTCGGCATCGATTGCTCGCCGACGCGTCCGCTCACCGCCCAGTTGGTCAACCTTCGGTCCGGCCGCGAGCCTTCGGCGATCGGATAGATCACCATCTTTGCCGTAAGTCCTCCGGCAATGACCATCGAGCGTCCGGTCAGGAACGCCGGCCAGTCAATGGCGCCGCGCCACAAGATGACGCCGTTCCAGCGCGGCGGGCCTTCGTTTGGAAACAGTTTCTCGCGCACCATCGAATGGATGCCGTCGGCGCCGATCAGCACGTCGCCGCGGGCGGTGTGCTGATGCGCACCGTTGCGATCGAAGAAATAGGCGGTGACGCCGCCCTCGTCCTGCGTGAATGAACCCAGCCGGCAATTCATATGGATGCGCGACTCGCCGAGCCGCGCGCGCACCGCCTGATAGATCACGCCCTGAAGCCGTCCGCGGTGGATGGAGAATTGCGGGATGTCGTAGCCGGCATCGAGGCCGCGCGGCTCCCGCCAGATCTCCTGTCCGAACCGGTTGGTGTAGAACAACTCGTAGGTGCGGATGGCGACGGCGTCGAGGCGTTCGAGCAGCCCAAGCTCGGCCAATTCCTTGATGGCATGGGGCAGGGTGTTGATGCCGACGCCCAGCTCGCGAATGGCGTCCGCCTGCTCGAAGATCTCGCAGTCGATCCCGCGCGCATGCAGCATCAGCGCGGTTACCAGGCCGCCGACGCCGCCGCCTGCGATGATCACCTTCATATATCGTTACTCCGCAACTAATTTCGTTAACTGGTGCGCCAGTCTGCCTCGAACTGCAAAAAATGCAATGATTTGCCGTCGGGATGGTTATGGCCTTGCTTGCATGGCAAGGGTAGGAGCCAAGTCTGAGTGCAGACAGAGTAGAAGACCGACCGGGAGGAGAACCAGCAATGAGCCGCACCGCGCACCTGCGCATTCCGTTTTTCGACGCGCAGCATCGCGCTTTTGCCGAGGAGCTCGACACATGGGCCTATCAGGCGGTGGCCGACGTTGAAGGGGGAGAGGGCGGCCATGACGATGTCGACGCGACGTGCAGGCATTGGGTCCGTGCGCTCGGCCATGCCGGCTGGCTCAAGCATTGCGTCCCGGCAGGTTACGGCGGCGCGCATGATCCGCTGCAGTCGCTTTATCTGGTGATCGCGCGCGAGACGCTTGCGCGTCACAGCGGGCTTGCCGATTTCGCGTTCACGATGCAGGGCCTCGGCAGTGTGCCGATCACGCTCGCCGGATCGGACGAGCTGAAGAACCAATACCTGCCGCGGGTGGCGAAAGGCGACGCGATTGCTGCGTTCGCGCTGACCGAGCCTGACGCCGGCTCCGACGTTGCCGCCATGTCATTGGCGGCGCGCCGAACCGGCGAACATTACGTGCTGGATGGCGAAAAGACCTTTATCTCAAACGGCGGCATTGCCGATTTCTACGTGGTGTTCGCGCGTACCGGCGAGGCGCCCGGCGCGCGGGGTATCTCAGCCTTCGTGGTTGATGCCGGGACGCCCGGCTTCGAAATCGCGGAACGCATCGGTGTCACCGCGCCGCACCCGCTGGCACGACTGCGCTTTCAATCCTGCCGCGTGCCGCTGTCCCATCTCGTCGGAACGCCGGGTGAAGGCTTCAAGATCGCAATGCGCGGTCTCGATATTTTCCGCGCCGGCGTTGCGGCCGCCGCGCTCGGGTTTGCGCGGCGCGCGCTTGACGAGGCGCTCGGCCGCGCGGCGACGCGAAAGATGTTCGGCCAGACGCTCGGCGACTTTCAGTTGACCCAGGCCGCGCTCGCCGACATGGCGACGGAGATCGATGCGGCGGCTTTGTTGACCTACCGCGCCGCGTGGTTGCGCGACGTCGAGGGCGTGACCACGACGCGCGAAGCCGCGATGGCCAAGATGGCCGCGACCGAAGGCGCGCAGCGCGTGATCGATCGCGCGCTGCAGATGTTCGGCGGACTTGGCGTCACCGTCGGTTCCGTCGTCGAACAGCTTTATCGGGACATCCGCCCGTTGCGCATCTATGAAGGCGCGACCGAAGTGCAAAAGCTCATCATCGGCCGTGATCTGCTTAAGGCGCGGAACTGAACACCGGACCACGGCAATGCTCAGGCGCCGGCGAGCGATTTTGCCAGCATGAAGCCCGAGCCGGGGTTGGTGCCGGCGCCCGGCCAGGTCGATGCGCCGACCATGTAGAGACGGTCGATCGGCGTGCGATAGCGCGACCAGCCGAACGCCGGTCGGAACAAAAAATTCTGATCGAGGTGATGACTGCCGCTCAGGCTGTCGCCGCCGACGAGATTGGGGTTGTCGCGCTCGAGATCGTCGGGTGAAAGCACCGCGCGGGCGAGGATTTTTGCAGCGAAACCGGGCGCATAGCGTTCGATGATCCCGATCACACGATCCGCATAGGCTTCCTTGATTTGATCCCATTGCGTGCCGCCGATGCTGCCGGCCGCGTCGCCGCGAATGTGCAGCGGCAGGACGCGCACCTGCACCCAAAGCACATGCCGTGCCGGCGGGGCTCGCGACGGATCGATCGCCGTCGGCTGCCCGACGACCAAAGCGGGCTCGGCAGGCAACAATCCGTCCAGCGCATCGGTGTAGGTTTTCGCCATGGCGGCAAGCGAAGGCGCGAGATGCACGTAGGCGAACTGGCGAAGCTCGGCGCCGGCGCTCCACTCCGGCAGATCGCTCAACGCCAGATGAATCATCATCGTCGCCGGGCCCGGCCGCAGCTTGGCAAGACGCTGCGTAGCCGGCGAGGGCGCCGAAACCAAGTTTGCCGAACAGCACGCGGGGATGAAGGTTCGCGATCACCGCGCGGGTTGCGTCGATCCGTTCGCCGCTTGCAAGCACGACGCCTTTCGCGGCACCGGCCTCGACGGCGATGCTTTGCACCGGGCTGCTAAGCCGGACTTCGCCGCCGGCCGCGGCGATGGCGCGAGTAAGCGCCGCTACAATGACGTCGGCTCCGCCACGGCCCAGCGCCATGCCGAAGGCCTGATCCGCCATCGACTCCAGATACGGAAACAGCGCGCCGCCGGCAGTGTCCGGCGAGAAGTCGAGATGCATGCCCCAGACCGCCATCATGGTCTTGAGTTTGGCGTTGTCGAAATTCTCGTCGAGCCATTCGCGCGGCGAGGCAACGAGGAGACGGACGGTGTCGGCGACCCACGCAGTGCCGCGCGAGCGCCACGCGGTGAACGCGACCTTCAGGGCTGCCCATGACGGCAGCGGCGAAGCGAGCAGGCCAAAGATGTGCGGCGCGTCCGCTCCGAACGCCGCCGTCATGGCGCGCCAGCGCTCGGCATCGGCCGGGCTCAATGCGGCGATGCGGTTGGCATTGGCGTCGAGATTTTTTTCGACGCCAAGCCAGGTGCCATCCGGAAACGGCGTGGCGAAGCATCGTTCGGCGCCGACGAAGTCGAGGCCGTGCGCAATGAGGCGATCCTTGTGGGCGGCAAAAAACGGCGAGCCGGCGAACATGCCCAGATTCATCGCGTAGAGGTCGTGACGAAAGCCGGGCAGCGTGATTTCGCGGGTCTTGACCGCGCCGCCGGCGACGTCCGCCGCCTCGATGACGGCGATCTTCCAGCCCTTTGCGGCCAGATGCAGCGCCGCTGCCAGGCCGTTGACGCCGGCGCCGACCACCACCGCATCGTAAGGCATTCGCTCGCTCCTGATCTGCGCTTACCGGATCGCTTGCCAGCGCAGATATTTCACATCTAAAATGTTCAGGCTAGGCTTCCGGCCGACCGGCACATAACCCCATTCAGCCATCAAAGAGCGCGACGGAGAGACCGCATGACCAGCACTCAAGTTCTCAGTGATTTTGCCTCGGCGCTCGCTTCCGGCGCCGTCGAAGTGGTCGATCTGACCGCGCCGCTTGGCCCGGACACGCCGTTGATCAAGCTGCCGCCGCAGATCGGCGCCAACACCCCGCCGATCGAGATTCACGCCATCTCGAATTACGACAAGACCGGGCCGTTCTGGGCCTGGAATTGGCTCAAGCTCGGCGAGCATTCCGGCACGCATTTCGATGCGCCGGTGCACTGGATCAGCGGCCGGGACTACAAGGACGGCAGCACCGATACGATCCCGGTGAAGAATTTCGTGGCGCCGGCCTGCGTGATCGACTGTTCGGCGGAATCCGCGAAGAGCCCGGATTTTCTGCTCACCGTCGATGGCGTGAAGGCCTGGGAGAAGACCCACGGCGACATCCCCGCCGGATGCTGGGTGCTGATGCGCACCGACTGGTACAAACGCAATGACAGCGAAGCGAAATTCCTCAATGCCGACGACAAGGGGCCGCATTCGCCGGGCCCGACGGCGGACACGATCCATTATCTGGTCGCGAAGGGTGTCATCGGCTGGGGGTCCGAGTGCGTGGGCACCGATGCCGGCTCGGCGGGCGGGATGGATCCGCCGTTCCCGGCTCACACGTTCATGCACAAGAGCAACCGCTACGGGCTCGCCAGCCTGTGCCAACTCGACAAGCTGCCGCCCAAGGGCGCGATCCTGATCGCGGCGCCGCTGAAAATCGTCAAAGGCACCGGCAGCCCGCTGCGCGTGCTCGCGCTGGTGCCGAAGAAGTAGGCCGGCGAACAGCAAATGGCGGACGCCGACTACGTCATTGTCGGAAGCGGGATCAATGCGCTCGTAGCCGCCGCGCTTCTCGGCCGTAAGGGCCACAAGGTGCTTGTGCTCGAGCGCAATGACCGCATCGGCGGCTGCCTTCTCACCGACGAGATCACGGCGCCCGGTTTCGTCCACGACGTGATGGCGACGACGTTCGTCCTCTTCATCACCTCGCCGGCCTACGCCGAGTTGGGGCCCGAGCTGGAGAAGCGCGGCTTAGCGTTCGCGCACACACCGGCGGCGACAGCGGTGCTGCTGCCCGACGGCCGGCACCTGATCCTGCAGATGGATCGCAAGGCCAACGTTGCCGCATTCGACAAGCTCGCGGCAGGTGACGGCGCGCGCTTTGACGCCGACATCAACCGCGTCGGCGCCGACGCTCCGTTCATCTTTGCCTTGCTGGGCGGAGCGCTCTGGTCGCGCACGATGCTCAAGATCGTGGCGCGCGAAGCCTGGCGGCGGGGACTACGCGGCCTGGTGAATTTCTTCGGCGAAGCGCTCGGCACGGCGCGCGCCTGGCTGGAGACCCGCTTTCATTCCGATCTGGTCCGCGCCTTGTTCGCACCGTGGGTGCTCCACACCGGCCTTGGCCCTGAAAGTGCCTATTCGGGCCAAATGGCTAAAGTCATCGCGTTTGCCATCGAAGTAGCCGGCTCGCCGATCGTCAAGGGCGGTGCCAGGAACGCGCTGACCGCGTTTGAACGTCTGATCCGCGATCAAGGCGGCGACATCCTCGTCGGTGCGGACGTCGATCGCGTGCTCCTCGATGCCAACGGCAGCGCGCGTGGCGTACGGCTCGCTAACGGCCGGGAGATCGTGGCCGCTAAAGGCGTGATCTGCTCGGTGACTCCCAATCAGCTCTATGGACGCCTGCTCACGGGTGTCGCGTTGCCGACCGAGGTCACCGATGCCGTGGCGCAATATCGCTACGGCAAAGGCAATATGCAGATTCATTACGCGCTTAAGTCGCCGCCGAAATGGAAGGCGCCGGAACTGGGCACGGTCGCGCTCACTCATTTGACGCCGGGTCTCGACGGGGTGTCCAAGGCCGTCAACGAAGCCGAACGGGGCATGCTCCCGGCGGTACCGACCATCTGTGTCGGGCAGCCCACTTCATTTGATCCATCGCGTTGTCCGGCAGGCGCGTCGATCCTGTGGCTGCAATTGCCTGAGGCGCCGCGAATTTTAAAGGGCGATGCGGCCGGCGACATTGCAGTGCCGGCGGATGGCAGTTGGACCGAGGCGGTGCGGGAGAAATTCGCCGATCGGGTCGAAGCGATCCTTGCCGCACATATCGAAGGCTTTCGCGGTTCCGTCATCGCGCGAACGGCGTATTCGCCCAGCGACCTCGAAGCACTCAACATCAATCTTGTGGGCGGTGATCCCTACGGCGGGTTCTGCGGCATCGACCAGTTTTTTCTCTGGCGGCCGTTTCACAGCTCCGTTAACCATCGTACGCCGGTCGCGCGGCTCTATCACATCGGCGCTTCGACCCACCCGGGCCCGGGACTCGCGGGCGGGTCGGGATTTCTGTTGGCTAAGGCTCTGGGCTGAGCGCCACAGGTTTCGACATCGGACGCCGATGTGTTAGCCTGAAGACGAACGCGGCTGCGGAGGGCGACCGGGTGGTCCTCACGTTTTTGCGGCATGGCTCCAACATTTGGCTCGCGCTTTTGCTTGCGGTGCTGGCGGGAGGATTCATCGCCGGCGCCTTTTCGTTTTCACTGCTCTGGGTCGTGATCGGCGCTCTGTCGTTTTACGTCAGCGAATACGGCTTTCACCGCTTTGCCTTCCACGCCGAGCCGTCGCGCTTTTCGTTTGTGCGCAAGTTGCAGCATCGCCTGCACTACGATCACCACGTCGAGCCGGACAGGCTTGATCTGTTGTTCCTGCCGCTATGGTTTCTGGTCCCCAATCTCGTCGTGACCGCGCTCGGCTATGCGCTGATCTTCGGATGGGTCACCGTCGCTTCGGCGATGTTCGGCGTGACACTGGCGATCTTTCAGTATGAGTGGGTGCACTATGTTGCTCACGTGCCCTATCAGCCGCGCACGGCTGCAGGACGCTGGCTGAAGCAATATCACCTGCGCCATCATTTCATCAGCGAGAAGTTCTGGTTCGGCGTCTCTAATCCATCGATGGATTTTATCGGCCGCACCTATAAGGGCGCGCGCGACGTTGAGCGGAGCGGCACGACGCGGAAGCTTTACGGCTAGGAGAATTGCTCTGGCTGTTCGAGGCCCTCTTGGGTCAGCCCCGCAAATTAAGACGCCGGAAGAAAATGAGCGAGGATCGTGTACCCGAAGGGTTCGAACGCCGTACGCGACGAAGCGGTCTCACTTGGGGCCAATACCGGAAGTCGCCGAATTGTGGCGCCTTGGGCTGCCGTGGCGACAGGCACCCGGTTGACTTCGGTTCTAGCGGGGCGGGGCGGGGCGCGTATCAGCGCGCCAAGGACGGTACGATAGTATTACTGCTATGCACAATAAGAGAAATTTCGATTTTAGCTATGAATTCAAGTCTATTGACTCTCACGTGCTGCAGTTGCGAAAAAGCAAAACAGAACGAGCGGATGAGAGCGTTTATGAGGGATGGTGGAATGTATCGTCTGTTGTTTGCGGTCCTAGCTGGGTTCGTCGCGACGCAGGTTTGGATGCCGGCACACGCGTCGACGATCGATTATACGCTCACGTTCACCGCGAGCTGGCCTTACGCTGCGGACACTGGTGGCTCTGGCACTTTTGAGTTGAACGGCCCGATCAACACCAATGGCAACCGCACCTATAGCCTTACCGAACTGTCGATGACAGTCGACGGCCTGGCCTTCTCATTGGCACAAGATACCTCCGCTACGGTCAGCTTTCACAATGGTGTATTCAGCGGCTTGAGCTTCGACGGCACTGACGTAACGGGCAGGTTCACGTTTGATACGCTCGATACGTCAGGAACCAGCTATGATCTGGCGCAAAGTGGCTGGGGTGGGGCACTTTCGCAGGGCAGCATCTCAGCGGCTGACCCGCCGTCACCGACTCCGCTGCCGCCCACTTTCGTATTATTTGGTGGGGTCCTCCTACTATTCATTGGCGCCTTCGCTTGGACGCGGAGAGTGCCAAGTTCTCGGAATTGGGCTCCGGCTATTGCCTAAAGGGGCGTTAGACGGAAACGGTTGCTCCGTTTTGCGCTGCACGTCGCGGTGCGGGGCCTTCAGCTTGATCACTTCGCGCTTGAGCTGAGCGATCTCCATCTGTTCGGGCTTGATCTGACCCTTGCCGGGGAACGCCCTGATCGCCGTAGCGGGACTTAAAGCGACGCGACAGTCTTGAGCGCGCCGTCGAGCGCGATGCCGTTCTCGTCCATGAGCGCCGCATCGCGCAGCCGCCGCATCCACTCGGCGCCGTCGGGGCGAGCGGCGAGGAGCGGCACCGCGCCGATCACCCGATTGAACTTCGATTTGCCGCGCGCGTGCGTATCGGAGTAGCCCTTGATCAGGCGGCGCGCTGAAACGATCTCGACGGCAAGATCGTAGTTCTTCGCGGCGTGCATGGCGCCAAGCGCCAGCCATTTCTCCACGTGCGCCATTTCGCGCTTGTGGCGTAGGGTCGTGCGGCGGATCGGCTTCAGCGCCGAAAGCACGTAAAGCATCAGGAACCAGTGGATCGTGCCCGAACGCACGCGCCGGCCTTTGCGGAACGCCCAGCCAAACAAGGTCGGATGTGCTTCGAGAAAACGGCCGAGCGCGGCCGGCATGGTGCCGGCGACTTCTTCAAGCCGCGGGTGCATGTATTCGGTGGTGTAGACGATCTGGCCGTCGCCGACGGAATTGTCACGCAGCACGCGGTCATAACGGGTGCGCCGGGTTTTTAGATCGGCGACCCGGATCACGTCGTCATAGCTCATGGCGATGGCGATATATTTGGCGGCTGCGGCGGTCAGCGCAAACGACTTGGCGGCGCCGCCGTTGTTGCGGTCCACCTCATAGACCTTGGCGACACGATCGAGATACTCGTTCGCATAAGCCGGATCCTGGAAATCGGTGAGCTGCTTGACGCCGGCGAACAGCATGTTCTGCAGCGGCTCTGGAAATCCGCGGATGCGAACCAACAGCTGGTCGAGGTCGGGCCGCCCCGTTGAATCCGGCAGCGGCGAAAAGCGCTTGGCAGATTTCTTGACCGTAGGCCGCGCCGCGGCTTGCGGCTGCGCCGCCTGGTCATAAGCGGCGCGAAAGGCGTTAAGGCTCGGCTCGATGCCTCTGCCGCCGGCCTTGATGATGGCCTCGAAGGCTTCGCGGCTGAACGGCAAGGTGCCGGATGCGGCCAGCGTTCCGAACAGACAGGCCGAGACGTGGCTGTTGTTCTTGTTCGCCAGCGACTCCATGTCGAAAGCGATTGTACGCTTGGCGGCGACACCGGCAGCGTCCACGACAATGTTGGGATCGGCGATGGCGTCGCCGGGCTTTTCTTTTTCCGCGACCGCGTACATGCGGTGGGTCGAGGCGATCAGGGTGGTGCGGTCCGGCGTCACCAGGCCGCGCAGGATGGACCGGCCGGCCTCCATCAGTTCGGACGCAAGCACCACATCGACTTCGCCCTGCGCCGGCATCAGCGACAGGATCGGCGCACGGCCACCCTTCGGCGGCAGCATTTCGACGTAATAAATGGTCGCGCCGGTGCGCTGGGCGACGCCTGGAACCGAAGTCGACTGCGCGTGCCAGCCCTGGGACTCCGCCAGCTCCACGATCCAGTCCGACAGCACGCCGCCGCCTTGACCGCCCAACGCCATAACCGCGACGCAGATCGGCCGCTCGGTCGTAAATCTCGTCGGCGTTCGCGATAGATCGTTCATGACGTTCGCGTCCTTGAGTCAATCCGCGAAGACGACGCGGCGCGCTTCGCGGCGGTCTTGCAGGAAGCCGATTATCGCGCGGCGCAGTCCGGAGATGAACCGGTCGAACCAGGTCGGGTTGTGAATGATATCGGCGCGGTAGAACGACGGACAGAGGACAGCCGCCTCCGACACCTCGCCACAATTGCCGCAGCCGACGCAATTGTTGTCGATCGCCGCAACCGGATCGTCTTTGAGCGGATTGTCGGTGTGCTTGACCGAAAGCGACGGGCAACCCGAGAGCCTGATGCAGGCGTGATCGCCGGTGCACACGTCCTCATCAACGCCGAAGCGCTCGCGCACCATGCGTTCGCCGTCGCGTACCGATTTGTTGAACAGCGGCTTCACCCGGCGTTGCTTGTTGAGCATGCATTCCGAGGACGCGACGATGACTTTCGGGCCGCTCTCTTTCGAGGTCAGCGCATCGTGCAGTGTTTCGCGCATCCAGGCGACGTCGTATGTGCGGTCGGTGTGGCGGACCCATTTGACGCCGACGCCCTTTACCGCATCGACGATGGTGTTGTTGGTGGCACGCGCCGGATTGAGCGCGCGCGAGGAGGGGATATCCTGGCCGCCGGTCGCCGCCGAGTAGAAATTGTCGACGACCATGATCACGCCGTTCTGTTTGTTGTAGACGGCGTTGGCGATGCTGGTGGACAGACCGTTGTGCCAAAAGCCGCCATCGCCAATGATCGAGATCGGCTTCTTGCCGGCTTTGACGTTGAACGCTGAAGACGACGCCGGGCCGAGCCCGTAGCCCATGGTCGTCGCGCCGACGTTGAACGGCGGCAGGCTGGCAAACAAATGGCAGCCGATGTCGCCGGCGATCTGATGCGGGCCAAGTTCCTGCTGCACAAGTTTCATTGCCGCGAAGATCGGCCGCTCCGGGCAGCCGACGCAGAAGCTCGGCGGCCGCGGCGGCAGCGATTTCGCGAGCTCCTTGACTTTCGGATCGGCGAGAACGCTGGAAGCGTCCGGCGGCGGCGGCGAATTGCCAAGCAGGCTTTTGCCGTGCAGTTCGAGAAAGCTTTTGACGCCTTTGGTGACGACCTGCGGGGTGTATTCGCCGGCCATCGGCAGTACGTCCTTGCCGGAGATTTTGGTCTGAATGTCGCGGCGGCGAAGAATTGTATTCACCGCCTGTTCGATAAATTCCGGCTGACCTTCCTCGACGATCAGGATCGCCTTCTTGTTCAGGGCGAAGTTCGCGACCTCGTCGTCGATCAACGGGTAGGTGACGTTCAGGCAGTAAATCGGCACCGAGGTTTCGCCGTAGACGTCGGCGAGGCCGAGCTGCTGCAACGAGCGCATGACCGAATTGTACATACCGCCTTGCACAATGATGCCGACGTCCGCGGCGTCGGGGCCGAAAAATTCATTGAGTTTGCGTTCCTTGATAAATTTGACGGCGGCCGGCCAGCGCTGCTCGACCTTTTCGCGTTCGTGCAGATACGAGGCAGGCGGCAGCACCACGCGTTCGGTATCGCGGCGCGGATTTTCCAGCGCTTCGCGCAACGTGAAGCTAGGCTTCTTGTTGTCCTTGGTGATGAAGCGGCCGTGAACGTGACAGGCGCGGATACGGACTTCGAGCATCACCGGCGTATGAGACACTTCGGAAAGTTCGAAGCCGTCTTCAACCGCTTTGACGATCGTCGGCAGGTTCGGGCGCGGGTCGAGCAGCCAGACCTGCGATTTCATCGCGAACGGGTGCGATCGCTCCTGCATGATCGAGGAGCCTTCGCCGTAATCCTCGCCAATGATGATGAGCGTTCCGCCGGTGACTCCGCCCGAAGCAAGGTTGGCAATGGCGTCGGAAGCCACATTGATGCCGACCGGGGATTTGAACGTCACCGCGCCGCGGATTGGATAATGTACTGAGGCGGCAAGCGTTGCCGCTGCGGCGGCTTCCGAAGCGGAGTTCTCAAAGTGTACGCCGAGTTCGTCGAGCACGTCCTTGGCGTCGGCGAGCACATCCATCAAGTGTGAGATCGGCGCGCCCTGATAACCGCCGACATATGATACGCCGGATTGCAGCAGCGCCTTGGTTATGGCGAGAATGCCTTCGCCGCGGAATTCCTCGCCTTCGCCCAGTTTGAGGTCTTGCACTTCGCGTGCAAACGATCGTTCCGCCATGAAAGCCTCCAGGCCGAGTTTTCAATCAAACGAGCCCGGCCGATGTGGTAGTTATGAAACCTTCCAATTGGTCTTGCAACGGCTGCAACAGCGGACCACGCATGCCTTGAGCCGCCGGTCGCAGCATCGCGGGGCGGTGATGCTGTGCCGACCAAATGTTGCCTAAAATTGCGAGAAAAAAGCCCAATGCGTCAGCTTGTCGGGGTGTTACTTTAGGTTTAAAGTATTCATCCTTCAGAGGGCATCTGCGCCTGACACGCGCTGCGCTGCGCAGGGGTCGAGCACAAGAGTCCGCCCGCGTTCGTAAATATGGGGAGTGTCGAACATGTTCAACGTCACGCGTCGTCAGGCCCTCGCGGCGAGCGGCGGCCTTCTGTCAACCTTACTTGCTCCGCAGCGCTTTGCCATTGCGGCCGCCAGCGGCACACTCAACATCGCCTACAACGTCAACCTGCCGTCCTTTGACCCGCAAGTTGGGCCGTCGTCGGTCAATCCGACCATCCAGGCGATCTATCGCTCGGTCTTCGATCAATACATTGGCCAGAAGCCCAATCTCTCCTTCGAGCCCGGCCTGATCACTGCCTGGGGCTGGAATGACGACAAGAGCAAAGTGTGGATGGACGTGAGGGAAAACGTCGTCTGGCACGACGGCAGCCCGTTCACCCCCGAAGACGTGGTGTGGTCGATCCAGCGCGAAGGCAAGGCTGATGGCGGCAATCCGGTGGCCTTCATCTGGGCCGGCATCGACAACTTCAAGATCGACGGCAAGCGCATCACCGCCGACGTAAAGCAATACGATCCGGTGCTGTTCAAATGGATGGCGTTCCTCACCGGTTACGTGCTGCCCAAGGCCTACTTCGAAAAGGTCGGACCGCAGGGCTTTGAGAAAGCTCCGATCGGCACCGGCCCGTACATGGTCGATGCCTACGAAGGCAACGCCTATCTGCGTCTCAAGGCCAACCCGAAGTACTGGGGCGGCAAACCCGCCTTCGAGACCGTCGTGTTCAAGTTCGTGCCCGATGCCACCAGCCGCGTCGCCGAGATCGAAAGCGGCTCGTCGGACGTTACGCTCGAAATACCCTACGAAGAGTACGATCGGCTCAAGGGCAAGGCTGGCCTGAAGGGTGAAGTCACGCCGATTTCGGACATCGGCATGATCTTCATCACCAATGGCGGGGTGATGGACGACAAGAATGTCCGGCTCGCCATGTGTCATGCGGTCGACAAGCAGACCATCATCAAGCGGCTGCTGCGCGGCCACGGCGTTGCCATCGATACGCTTGAGGCGCCGGAATATGCGGCCTTCGATCCCTCGATCAAGGTGCCGCACGACGCGGCGCTGGCAAAGAAGCTTCTCGCCGCCAGCGGATACTCGAAGGAAAAGCCGGTCAAGTTCACCATCCAGACGACGCGCGGCTTCAAGCCGAAGGATTACGAGATGATCCAGGCGATCGTCGGGATGTGGCGCGACGTCGGCATCGATGCCAACATCGAGATCTACGAAATCGCCAAGCACTTCGAACTGCGCATGTCGCATAAGCTGGCGCCGGCGGCGTTCTACAATTGGGGCAACGCCATCGGCGATCCGACCACCTCGACCGGCTTTGCGATGTTCTCGAAGTCGCCGCATTGCGCGTTTCACTCCGCCGATCTCGACGCCAAGATCGGTCCGCTCTGGGGCGAGAAGGACGAGAAGAAGCGCATCCAGGGGTGGAAAGACGTCGATCGCTACATCGCCGAACAAGGCTACGTATTGCCCTTGCTGCAATACGCCCAGCCGGTGCTCTGCAAGTCCTCTCTCAAGGTGATCCCGAACGTTTCGGGCGCCTTGCAGCCGACCCTGGTATCGAAAGCGTAGACAATACCGTCGACGCGGTCCGCCGCCGCGCCGGGCGCGGCGGCCGTCGACGCGGTTAGCTGCAAGGACCGATGATGCTGCTTGCCGTCGTCATCAATCGCATGGCCATGGCGCTGCTGACGCTCGCGGGCGTGGCAGTCATCGTGTTCGTGCTGCTGCGCGTCGTTCCGGGCGATCCCATCTCCATGATGATCTCGCCGGGCGCGAGCCCAGCCGACATTGCCGCGTTGAAGGCACATTATGGATTGGACGCGCCACTGCTGACGCAGTTCTGGATCTGGGTGAAGGGCGCGGTCACTGGCGACTTCGGCACGTCAATCACGCTCCACCTTTATGTGACCGAGGTGCTGGCCTCCCGGTTGCCGGCCACTCTTGAACTTGCCGTCTTGGCGCTGTTGGTCGCCATCGTACTCGGCGGCAGCGTCGCGATTGCTGGCACGCTGATGCGGCGCACGTTTGGCGAGACCCTCATCGACGGGCTGAACTCAATCCTGCTTGCGGTGCCCGACTTTATCTGGGCGCTCGCTTTGGTGCTGCTGTTTGCGGTCGCAATCCCGATCTTGCCGCTCACCGGGCGTATCGATCCGGAATTGGCGGAGGGCTTTACGTCCAGATTCTATCTGGCTGAAAGCATCTTGACCGGGCGCTTCGCGGTGGCGGGCAACATCATCAGTCACATGATCATGCCGACGGTCGCGCTCGCGCTGCCGCTTGCCGCCGTGATCGTGCGGCTGCTCAAACAGTCATTAAAGGAAGCCATGCTGCAGGATTACGTGCTGCTGGCGCGGATCAAGGGGTTTCGCGAACTTCGCCTGGTGCTGCAGGAGGCGTTACGAAACGCGGTCGGTCCGACGCTTGCGCTGACTGGCGTGCAGTTCACGTTCCTGGTCGGCGGCACCGTGATTGTCGAGCGCATTTTTTCATATCCGGGCATAGGCAATCTCGCGATCGATGCGGTCATCAATCGCGATTTTCCGTTGATCCAGGGCCTGGTCCTGTTGTTCGGATTGATCTTCATCCTCATCAATATTGGGGTCGATCTGACGGTTGCGACGCTCAATCCGCGACTGCGTCATGGCTGAGCCGGAACCGGCACGAAGTGGAACACTGGACACCAGCATCGACGACAGCGACGACGGACAGCGGCCCGCAGCCGCCGTCGATTGCCGCGCGGCTGGTGCGTGACCCGAAAGTCGTTGTCGCCGGCGGCTTCATCGTTTTATTGATCATTCTCGCAGTGGCGGCGCCGCTGATTGCTCCACAGGATCCGCTGGCGCAGAACCTGCTGATGGCGACGCTGCCGCCCGCGGGTTTTGCCGATGCCGAGCCGGGCTTTTGGCTGGGCACCGACGGACTCGGACGCGATGTGCTGTCGCGGGTCATCTTCGGCACCCGGGTCTCGCTCACCGTCGCCTTTGTTGCCGCCGGGCTTGCCTGCCTGATCGGATCGCTGCTCGGTCTTTTCGCCGGTTTTCTCGGCACCTTCGTCGACACGCTGATCTCCCGGCTGGTCGACATCTGGATGGCGTTTCCGCCGGTGCTGCTCTCGATCCTCCTCGTCGCCATCCTCGGTACCGGCTTGCACTCCGTGATCATCGCCATTGTCGTCATCGACTGGACGCGCTTTTGCCGGGTGGTTCGCACTGAGACCATGGGACAGGCGCAGATGGATTACGTCGTCGCGGCCCGCACCATCGGCTTCTCGAGCCCCGCGATCCTGTTCCGGGAAATTTTGCCAAACGTCTTCCCCGTGCTCATCGCCTTGCTTACGCTCGAAATGGGCATTGCCGTTGTCGTCGAAGCGATTTTGTCGTTCGTGGGCCTGTCGGTTTCTTCGGACACGCCGACCTGGGGCGGCATGATCGCGGAAGGCCGCCAGATTGTGCACGAAGCGTGGTGGGTGCTGGCGGTGCCGCTGGTGGCGCTGTTCGCGACTGTCGTTGCCTTTAATCAGCTCGGCGACGGCCTGGCGCGCAGCCTCGATCCGGTACTGCGCCGATGACGACGCCCCGACTCTCCATCGAAGCGCTCAGCGCGATTTCGTTGCGCGACGGCGACAAGCCGATTTTGCGCCGCGTCTCGCTCGCCGTCGGCACCGGTGAAGTGCATGGACTGGTCGGGGAGAGCGGCGCGGGTAAATCGACCATCGCCAAGGCGATCCTCGGCATCATCCCGTCGCAAGTGAAAATCACCGGCGGGCAAATCGCATTTGAGGGCCGCAATCTGCTCACGTTGTCGCGCAACGAGCTACGCGCAATCCTGGGCCGCGACATTGCGCTGGTGCCGCAGGATCCTTCGACCGCGCTCAATCCCGCGCGCCGGATCGACGCGCAGATGACCGACGGCTTGCGACTAAAGCGGGGACTGTCGGCGAAGGCAGCGCGCCAGCGTGCCGCGGCCTTGCTTGACGAGGTGCAGATCCGCGATCCGGAACGGGTGCTCAACTCCTATCCGCATCAGCTCTCCGGCGGCATGCGCCAGCGTGTGCTCATTGCGGCGGCATTCGGGCTCGAGCCCAAGCTGGTCATTGCCGACGAGCCGACCACCGCGCTTGACGTCACGGTGCAGAAGCAAATTCTTCGGCTGATCCGTTCGCTGCAGGAGCGTCACGGCACCAGCGTATTGTTTGTTTCCCACGACCTCGGCGTGGTGGCGAAGATCTGCGATCGCGTCACGGTATTGTACATGGGCAAGGTCGTGGAGCAGGGGAGCACGACAGAGGTGCTCACGTCGCCCCGCCACCCATACACCAAGGCGTTGCTTGCGGCTAATCCGCGCTATGACCGGCCGGATACCGGGCTTGAGCCGACACCGCCGGAGGTGATCGCGGCGCTGCGGGCCGAGATTGCCGCATTTGATGCGAGCACGGAGGCCCGCCGTGGCTGACGACCTTCTGATTGCTCGCGGACTTGTGGTCGCTTACGGGCGACCCGCCGGCTTGTTCGCCCGCGGAGCAATTGCCACGAACGTGCTGCACGGCGTCGACATTCGGGTCGGCAAAGGCGAGACGGTCGGCATTGTCGGCGAGTCGGGTTCGGGCAAGACCACGCTTGGCCGCGCGCTGCTCGGTCTTGTCGCGCCAACCGCGGGCACGGTCTTATTTGACGGCACCTACCTCACCGGCGCTCGATCAACGGGCCCGGCAACCGTTCCGCCGCCGCATGCAGATGATCTTCCAGGATCCGATGTCCTCGCTCAATCCGCGACACACGATCGGCCGGATCCTGATCGAGCCGATCCTGTTGCACGGTCTGGCCAACGACCACGCCTCCGCGCTGGCGCTGGTGTACGGCGTTCTCGACCGCGTTGGTCTCTCGCGCGGTACGGTCGACCGCTATTCCTTCGAGCTTTCCGGCGGGCAGCGCCAGCGCGTCGGCATCGCGCGCGCGGTAGTGCTGCAGCCGGATTTTGTGCTTGCCGATGAGACCGTGTCCGGGCTCGACGTCTCGACCCAGGCGCAGGTGCTGCGGCTCCTCAAGGAACTGACGAGCGAAATGCATCTCGCACTCGCCTTCATCAGTCACGACCTTTCGGTCGTCCGCTCGATCTGCCAGCGTGTCGTGGTGATGCGTGACGGTCGCGTCGTCGAAGAGGGCCCGTGCGATCGGGTCTTTGCCGCGCCAAGCGCCGACTACACGCGCATGCTGATCGACGCCATCCCGTTGCCGACAGTCGATCCCGGTTGGCTGACGCGCGGCGCTTCCGCGGAGGTTGCCGCAACCGCTTAACAGCAACACATCGCGTTGCGGGCAACGGGGGCCGCGGCGCGAGTCTTAAAACCAGGCCCCGCCATGAGGTTGAATATGGTTCGATTAGTGCGTCATCTCGCGATTGCGGCGGCAGGTGCTGCAATGCTCGCGAGCGTAGCTACGGCCAAAGCCGACGGAATTCCCGGTCTGCGCGGCCACGACCACACCGGCATCACGGTGCCGGATATCAAGCAGGCGACCGACTTTTTCGTCAACGTGCTCGGCTGCAAAGAGGCGATGTCGTTCGGACCGTTCGCTGACGACAAGGGCACCTTCATGCACGATCTGCTCAACGTCGACCCAAAAGCCGTGATTCATCAGATCACGCTGGTGCGCTGCGGCTACGGCTCCAATATCGAGCTGTTTCAATATAGCTCGCCGGACCAGAAAAACATGACGCCGAAGAACAGCGACATCGGCGGCTATCACATCGCCTTCTACGTCGACGACATCAAGGCGGCGAAGACCTATCTCGACAGCAAGGGCGTGAAGACCTTCTTTAATCTGTCGGTCGACCAGGGACCCGCTGCGGGACAAAGCATCTTCTATTTTCTAGCCCCGTGGGGATTGCAGATGGAGGCGATCAGCTACCCCAAGGGCATGGCTTATGAGAAGACATCGCCGATCAAACTGTGGTCGCCCAAAGATCCGGCACAGTAACCCGGTCTTTTTGCTTATGGCCGGGCAGAAGGCGCGAAGCGCTGTCTTTGCGCGTAATGTCCCGGCCATCGTCGCGCCGGGCAGCGTGGTGGCGGCGGCTGCCGCCAAGACGGCGACGACTACCATACCGATCATTTTTATGATCGGCTCTGATCCTGTCGAGCATGTTTCGTTGCCAGCCTCGATCGACATAAATTCCAGCCAGACGATAGGAATCGGAAAGGCTGGGGCCGTAACTTGCCAACGCGCCAGCGTCGACGAAATCGCGAAGGCGCTCGGGCTTTCCATTCCGCCGGCGCTGCTTGTGACCGCTGGTGAGGTTATCGAATAATGCGCTGACTTCCGTTGCTGTCCCATCACGTCGCTTCGCCACTACCAGTTGACGCATTGCGAAAGGTTCATTCGATCACCTCGTCGGCGCGGGCAAGGATCAACTGCGGAACCGTAAGCCCGAGTGCCTTTGCGGTCTTGAGATTGATCACCAGCTCGTACTTCTTCGGCGCCTGCACCGGCAAGTCGGCGGGCTTCTCGCCCTTGAGGATGCGATCGACGTAGCCGGCCGCTTGCCGGAATTGGTCAAGGAAATTCGGCCCATACGAGATCAATCCGCCAGCGGCGACAAAGAAGCGTTCGTGGTAGACCGCGGGCAATTTGTGCCGGGCGGCAAGCGCGATGATCAGATCGCGATGTACCACCGACCACGCGCTCGCAGTCAGGATCAGACCGCCATTGCCGGAGCGCGCGAAGGTCGCGACGGCGCGCTCGATCTCGGCCGCGTCGCGCACGTTGACCGGGCTCACCTCCACGCCGACCGATGGCGCCACGGACTGGATAACGGCGAACTGGCCGATCCCGGCGGCTACGGCGGCATCCCGAAGGACCGCCGCGCGCGTCACGCTCGGCGCGATCTCTTTGAGCAATTCCGGCCATTTCCCGCACAAACTGTATTCGAACATCAAAAAGCCGGTCGCGTTGCCGCCCGGCCGCGACAGACTATCGACGAAGCCGGAACCGACTGGATCGGGGACGATCGTGAATACGATCGGCACAGTGCGGGTTGCCTGGAGCAACGGCTCCACACTCACGCCAACAGCCAGGATGACGTCAGGCGCAAGCGCGACTAATTCCGTCGCGTATTTGCGCGAGTTGGCGGGATTGCCCGCGCCCCAGCGGGTGTCGATGCGCACGTTGCGGCCGTCGGTCCAGCCCAATTGCTGCAGCCCTCGCACGAATGCCGCGTAGAGCGCCTGCGGGTCCGGATTGTCGGCTGCGACCGGCAGGAGCACGCCGATGCGCCGCATGCGTTCGCCCTGCTGCGCGCGCGCGGCAAGCGGCCAGGCGATCATTCCTCCGCCGAGCGCGGACACGAATTGCCGTCTTCCGATGTCGATCGCCATTTGACCCGTCCCCAATTAGGGCCAATCCCGCTGCAATGTGGGGAAAGAATATCACGCCCCAATCGGCAGGTCCGTGAGCCTCGCTGCTTTTCTGCATTGCGAAATGGCGCAATTGGCCCGTCGCGTCATTTCGCAGCGACGCGGCAATTCAGTCTCTTTTGGAGCGAAGCGGACATTCGGCGAGCCGCCCTTGCTAAAAATTTGTGAGTACGCGGCCTAGTCAGTGGCGCCCGGATTGTCAATTTGGTCAGTCGCGCCCGGAGTGCTCGCGGACCAGCTTGATGATCGCGGAGAAATCCAAGCCGCTGTGGCCTTCTTCGGCAAAGCCCTCGTAGATTGCTGCGGCCTGCGCGCCGAGCGACGTGTTGGCCTTGACCTGTTCCGCGGCCTCGCGGGCAAGCTTAAGATCCTTCAGCATCAACGCTGCGGCGAAGCCGGGCTTGTAGCCGTTGTTTGCCGGACTTGCGGGCACCGGGCCCGGCACCGGGCAATAGCTGGTCAGTGACCAGCACTGTCCTGAGGAAGCCGAAGCAACATCGAAAAGCGCTTGATGCGAGAGGCCAAGCTTTTCGGCCAGGACGAACGCTTCGCTGACGGCGATCATCGACACGCCGAGAATCATGTTGTTGCAGATCTTTGCCGCCTGACCGTTGCCGGCCTCGCCGCAATGCACCACCCGCTTGCCCATGCGTTCGAGCACCGGCTTGCCGTGTGCAAATGCGGCCGCCGTTCCGCCGACCATGAACGTAAGCGTCGCCGCTTTGGCGCCGCCGACGCCGCCGGAAACCGGCGCGTCGAGCGTGGCGATGCCGCGCGATGCCGCGCAAGCGAATGCGCATTGCGGGCGCTCGCCACGTCGATTGTCGAACAATCAATGAAGAGCGTGCCCTGCCGCGCATGTGGCACGATGTCGTTCCAGACCGACAGGACGTGCTCGCCGGCCGGCAGCATGGTTATGACCACATCGGCGTTTTCGACGCACGCCCTTGCGTTGGCGACGATCTGCACGCCGTCCCGCGCGGAGGTCTCACGCGATGCGGTTACGACGTCGAAGCCCAGCACGTGTTCGCCGGATTTGACGAGATTGGCGGCCATGGGGCCGCCCATGTTTCCGAGACCGATGAATCCGATATGGGGCATTGGCACAAGCCTCTTTCAGTTCGCGAAATTCAGTTCCAGGGCGCCGACCGACTTGAAGTGCCGATCGACGATTTCAGTGGTGACGTCTTCAAGCTTGTCGGGGCGCCATTTCGGGCTGCGATCCTTGTCGACGATGGTCGCACGAATGCCTTCGATGAAATCATGCCCGGCAATGCAGGCGAGAGCGATACGATAATCCTGCTGGAAGCTTTCCTCTACTCTTTTGAACGATGCCGCGGCTTGAACATTGCGCAGCGTGATCTTCAGGGACGTTGGGGATGCTTTTTGCATTATCGCGAGCGCCGAATGTGCCTCGTCCCGATCGCTCGACTGTAGTTGTTCGAAAATCGTCTCGACCCGATTGGCATCGAAGCCAGCATCAATCCTGGTCTGTGCCGCTTTGAGCCGGCCCTGCGCGGGCGCGGTCGAGATTTTGCCGAGCTGTTTCCGCACCTCGTCGGCCGCGCGACATTCGGCGAGCACGGCGGGAAGCTCAGCAAGCCTTTCGGCGGCAATGTGGTGGTCGGCAAACCCACAAAAAATGGCATCGGCCGCGTTCATGCGATCGCCGGTCAGCGCCAAATACGTTCCGACATGTCCCGGTGCCCGCGCCAGCAAAAAAGACGCGCCGACGTCGGGAAAGAATCCAATCCCGACCTCGGGCATTGCCACCGCGGAGCGCTCGGTGACGACGCGATGCGACGCGTGAGCGGATACGCCGACTCCGCCGCCCATTACCACGCCGTCCATGACCGCAATCACGGGCTTCGGATAACGCGCGATCAAAACGTTCAGATGGTATTCGGTCGACCAGAACCGCTCGGGGAGGGAGCTTCCGGATTTCGCCGCGTCGTAGAGTGCGCGGATGTCGCCGCCGGCGCACAGCCCGCGGTCGCCCGCGCCGTCGATCAGAATTGCGCCAACTTCGAGATCCGATGCCCACGAGCGCAGAAATTCTGTCATGGTGACGGCCATATCGAGCGTGAGAGCGTTGAGCGCCTTTGGCCGGTTCAGCGTGATCCGGCGCAGCGCCCGCTCCGCGCGAACGATAACCTCACCCTCGTGCAGGACCATTGCGCTTATCGTCCGACCAGGCTTCTTGCCACGATGAGGCGCATGATCTCGTTGGTTCCTTCGAGAATCTGGTGCACGCGCAAATCGCGCACGATCTTCTCGATGCCGAATTCGGAGAGATAACCGTAACCGCCGTGCAGTTGCAGCGCCTGATTGGCGACCTCGAAGCAGGCGTCGGTGACAAAGCGTTTGGCCATGGCGCAAAGCGTTGTCGCATCTCCATCGCCGCGATCGAGCGCAGCTGCCGCGCGCCATAACAGCGTGCGCGACGCCTCTAGTGCTGTTGCCATATCCGCGAGACGGAATTGCAATGCCTGAAACTCTTCGAGGCGCTTGCCGAAGGCTTTGCGCTCTTTCATGTAGGCCAGCGCCTTGTCGAGAGCGCTCTGCGCGCCGCCAAGCGAACACGCCGCAATGTTCAGCCGGCCGCCGTCCAAACCTGCCATCGCGATCTTAAAGCCAATGCCCTCCTCACCCAGCCGGTTTTCGACCGGCACCCGCGCGTCCTGGAAAACGACGGCACGGGTCGGCTGCGCGTTCCAGCCCATTTTTCGTTCGTTTGCGCCGAGCGAAATGCCCGGCGTGTCGCCGGGCACGACCAGCGTTGAAATCCCGGATGAGCCGGTGCCGCCGGTGCGCGCCATCACCACGTAGAGGTCACCGGCGCCGGCGCCGGAAATAAACTGCTTTTGACCATTGAGAACGTAGTGATCGCCGTCACGCACCGCGCGCGTGGTGAGAGCCGCAGCGTCCGAGCCAGCGCCCGGCTCGGTCAGACAATAACTGGCAAGAAGCTCCATCGTGCACAGCTTCGGCAGCCATTTCTGGCGTTGCCAATCCGAACCGTAAGCATCGATCATCCACGCCGCCATGTTGTGGATCGACATGTAGGCCGCAACCGTCGGGCAACCGAAGGCGAGCGCTTCAAAGATTAACGCAGCATCGAGGCGCGAAAGCCCCGACCCGCCAACATCGGTACTGACGTAAACGCCGCCCATGCCGAGCGCCGCGCCCTTGCGCATCTCGGCGATCGGAAAATGCTTGGCTTCGTCCCAGGCGAGCGCGTGCGGCGCAAACACTTCAATAGCGAAGGCCCGCGCCATGTCCCGCACCGCGAGTTGATCGTCGCCGAGAGCGAACTGCGGTGTGACGCCTTGAGAGGTGTCGAGCATGACGGCGTTTCCCAGCCAGGCGGTTAACTCTGCGAGAAGCCTGAACGGATTTTGCGTCAAAATGCCTAGGCTTACAGGTCGAAATAGCATTGTCGTTTTAGCCCAGCAATGCGAGAATTAAACGCAATATTGTGCTACCAACGTTGGCCGGTGACCGAGGATTGGGGGATCTGGGGTTGCCGCGCCGTTATGCATTCGGGGCGTCGACCCGGAAGCGTGGCGGCGCAACAATGACCGCATAAGCGGCGCCGATCCCCCGGTTGCGAGCGACGCGCTTGCCGAGCGAGCGCGATCTAATGAAGGGGCGGAGGAACGCTGTGCAGTCGATTGATGGCAGCTTGGACACGCTGCCAAAGCTTCTGATCCACAACGCCAAGGCGATCGGCGCCCGGCCGGCCATGCGCCACAAGGACCTCGGCATCTGGCAAATGTGGACCTGGGCGCAGATGCTGGAAGAAGTTCGCGCCTTCTCGGTCGGGCTATCCGAACTCGGCCTCAAACGCAGCGACAAATTTACCATTGTCGGCAACAACCGGCCGCGGCTCTATTGGGCGATGTGCGCCGGACAGGCGCTCGGCGCGGTGCCGGTGCCGGTTTACGCCGATGCCGTGGCCGACGAAATGGCCTACGTGTTGGCGCATGCCGAGGTGACGCTTGCAGTGGTTGAGGACCAGGAGCAGGTCGATAAGATCATCGCCGTATCCGATCGTCTCCCCAAGCCTAGCAAGGTCATCTATGACGAACCGCGGGGACTAAAGGACTACGTACACGGCCGGCTGATCTCTTTCGAAGACGTGCAGGGCATCGGCCGGAAAAAGCTCGCGAGCGATCCCGAATGTTTGCGGCAATGGGAAGCTGGAATTGCCGAGGGTAAGGGCGGCGATCTCAGTGTCATCCTCTATACGTCGGGAACGACCGGGCGCTCCAAGGGCGTCATGCTCACCTATGAGAATACGATTATCTCAGCGCGCAATGCGAATGCCTTTGACCGTCTCGACCAGAACGAAGAAGTGATCGCCTACCTGCCGCTGGCGTGGGTCGGCGACTACATCTTCTCCTATGTCCAGGCGTATGTCGCGGGCTACTGCGTCAATTGCCCGGAGGCGCCGGATACCGTGCTCCAGGATCGGCGCGAGATCGGCACGACGTATGCGTTCGCGCCGCCGCGGGTTTACGAAAACCTGCTGACCTTAACGATGGTGCGCATGGCAGACGCTGGCGCGCTCAAGCGCAAGGTGTTCGATTTTTTCATTAGGATTGCCGGGAAGTGGGGTGAGAAGATCCTCGACGGTGAAAAGGTCCCGCTGACCGCGCGGCTCCTTTATGCCGTCGGCGATTTTCTGTTCTACGGACCGCTGAAGAATCAGTACGGGCTGACGCGCATCCGCGTCGGCTATACCGCGGGTGAAGCCATCGGCCCGGAAATATTCCGCTTCTATCGCGGCATCGGGCTTAATTTGAAACAGCTCTACGGGCAGACCGAGGCCTCGGTCTACATCACCGCGCAGCCAGATGGCGAGATTCACCCCGATACTGTCGGCAAGGCTTCGCCTGATGTCGAGATCAAGATCTCGGACGCCGGCGAAGTCCTCTTCCGCTCTCCCGGCGTGTTCGCGGGCTACTACAAAGACCCGGACAAGACCGCCGAGGTGATTACGCCCGACGGCTGGGTGCATACCGGCGATGCCGGATTTTTTGATCCGAAAACCAAGCAGCTAAAGATCATTGATCGCGCCAAGGACCTCGGCCATCTCAAGGACGGCACGGTGTTTGCGCCGAAGTACATCGAGAACAAGCTCAAGTTCTATCCGAATATCCGCGAGGCTGTGGCGATCGGTTCCGGGCGCGATTTCGTCTGCGCCATGATCAACATCGATGTTACAGCGGTCGGCAGTTGGGCGGAGCGCAACAACGTTGTCTATGGCTCTTATCAGGAGCTCGCCGCCAATCCGCTCGTCTACGACATGATTGGGCGGCACATCGACGAAGTGAACCGGTCGCTCGCCGAAGAAGAAATAATGGCTGGCGCGCAAATCCGCCGTTTTCTCATCCTGCACAAGGAACTCGATCCGGATGACGGCGAACTGACGCGCACGCAAAAGCTCCGCCGCGGCCACATCATCGATCGATACTCTCCGCTGATCGAGGCGTTCTACAACGGCGCGACCGAGGCGCAGATCGCGACGGAAGTGACGTTCGAGGATGGACATAAGGGCGTGATTGCGGCCCGTGTCACGATCCGCGACGTGAAGACTTACCCCGTGCCCGCAACGAAGCTGGAGCGCGCCGCATGAGGGCGCCGTCCTCGCGCGAGGCGGCGCTCGGCGAGGTGTTGCTCGCGGTGGAGGACGTTTCGCTCTCGTTTGGCGGCGTGCGCGCGCTGACCGGCGTGTCGTTCGACATCCGCAAGGGCGAGATTCTTGCCATCATCGGTCCCAACGGCGCCGGCAAGACGTCGATGCTCAATGTCGTCAATGGTTTCTACCAGCCGCAATCGGGACGCATCACGTTTAAGGGCAAGGTGCGCACGAGTATGCGGCCATATGCCGCGGCGCAGGGCGGCATCGCCCGCACGTTCCAAAACTTGGCGCTGTTTCGGGGGATGACCACCCTCGACAACATCCTGGCTGGCCGCGCGCTGAAAATGCATCGCGGATTTTTTTGGCAGCTGATCCGCTTTGGTCCCGCCCTCCAGGAAGAGGTCGAGCATCGCCGCCGGGTCGAGGAGATCATCGACTTTCTCGAAATCGCGGCCATTCGCAAAATCCCGGTCGGCCGGCTTCCCTATGGCTTACAGAAGCGTGTCGAGCTTGGCCGTGCGCTCGCCATGGAGCCCGACCTTCTGTTGCTCGATGAGCCAATGGCCGGCATGAACCTCGAAGAGAAAGAGGACATGTCGCGGTTCATCATCGATGTGAATCAGCAGTACGGGACGACAGTCGCTTTGATTGAACACGACATGGGCGTGGTGATGGATCTTTCAGATCGTGTGGTGGTGCTCGACTACGGCCGCAAGATCGCCGACGCTACGCCCGATGAAGTCAAGCGCGATGAGAAAGTGATCCGCGCCTACCTTGGCGAACCCCAGTAGGGCGCGCATGCACATCCTCTATCAAGTCTTCGTCGATCCGTTCGTGCAAATGGGCGCGGCGCCCGATTTATTTGTCCAGACCTTGTGGGACGGTCTCGTCGCCGGCGTGCTCTACGCCCTGATTGCGCTTGGTTTTGTCCTGATCTTCAAGGCGTCCGGCGTATTCAATTTCGCGCAGGGCATTATGGTCGTGTTCGCTGCGCTCACGTTGGTAGGCCTGCACGAGCATGGCGTACCGGCGTTTGTCGCGCTCGCTCTCACCGTAGTGGTGATGCTGGTGCTGGCGTTCGGGGTCGAGCGTCTGGTGCTGCGCCCACTGGTCAACCAGTCGGACGTTATCCTGTTCATGGCGACGTTCGGCATCACCTATTTTCTCATTGGGCTGGGCCAGCTTGTTTTCGGCGGCAATCCGAAGGTGATGATCGCCAAGGAGCTTTATTTGCCCAGCGGCGCGCTGGAATTCAAAGGGCTCGGCGGCTTCGTGTCGTTGCAGAAGATCGACATCGCCGCAGTCATCATCGCTTCAATCATGGTCGCGGCGCTTGCGGTGTTCTTTCAACGCACCCGCATCGGCCGGGCCCTGCGTGCGGTCGCCGACAGCCATCAGGCGGCATTGTCGGTTGGTATCTCGCTCGAGCAGATTTGGGTCATTGTGTGGTTTGCGGCTGGCATCGTCGCGCTGACCACCGGCATCATGTGGGGCGCCCGCTCGGAGGTCTCGTTTGCCCTGCAGATCATAGCGTTAAAGGCGCTTCCGGTGCTGATCCTCGGCGGCCTGACCTCGATCCCCGGCGCCATCGTCGGCGGCCTGATTATCGGGATCGGCGAGAAGCTCGGCGAATTTTACTGGGGACCGCTCCTTGGCGGTGGCATCGAAACCTGGCTGGCCTATGTAATCGCGCTGGGTTTTCTGGTGTTTCGGCCGCAGGGACTGTTCGGCGAAAAGATCATCGAGCGGATTTGAACGATGCTCTATCGCGAGGTCGGTCAGTACAAGTCGAACTATGCCGCCGACATGGCGGTGTTTCCGATCCTGCAGGATCGGATCGGCATCGCGGTCATTCTCTTGATCGCGTTCGTCGTCTTTCCGCTGGCCGGCAATGACTTCGTGCTCAATACCATTATGATCCCATTTCTGATTTTCGCGTTGGCCGCGATCGGGCTTAATCTCCTCACCGGTTATACCGGGCTGCTTTCCCTCGGCACTGGCGGTTTCATGGGCGTCGGTGCTTACGCCTGCCTGAAGCTCACAACTTATTTCCCGCAAGTCGACATCATTGTGTGGATCCTTGCGTCCGGCTTTTTCTCTGCCGCGGTCGGCGTGCTGTTCGGCTTGCCGTCGCTGCGCATCAAGGGCTTTTATCTCGCGGTCGCGACACTCGCCGCGCAATTTTTTCTGGAATGGTGCTTCATTCGGATTCCTTGGCTCTACAATAACAGCGTCTCGGGCGCCATTCAGGTGCCCTTGCGCACGCTGATGGGGATTCCAATCACCGGCCCGACGGCGACGGCCGCAACCCGCTATTTGGTCGTGCTCGGCATCGTCGTCTTCCTCACCTGGATTGCTTCGAATTTGGTCCACGGCCGGATTGGCCGGATGTGGATGTCGGTTCGCGACATGGACCTTGCCGCCGAGCTGATCGGGATCAGGCTGCTGCGCGCCAAGCTGCTCGCCTTCGCGGTCTCTTCGTTCTACTGCGGCGTGGCCGGTGCGATGATGGTGTTCCTGTGGTACGGCGGCGCTGAAGCCGATGTCTTCGCCATCGATCAAAGCTTCCTTGTGCTCTTCATGGTGATCATCGGGGGTCTCGGCACGCTGATCGGATCGTTTTTCGGCTCGGCGCTGATCTACATTCTGCCAATTGCGCTACGGGCAATCCCGGCGGCATTTGGCTTGCCAATCCGGCCGGCCGCCGCCGAGCAACTGACCTTCGTGATCGTCGGCGCGCTGATCATTGTATTTCTGGTGCTGGAGCCCGCCGGCCTCGCGCGGCTATGGCAGATCGGTAAACAAAAGTTGAGGGTGTGGCCCTTTCCGTACTGATGGTGCACACTCCGCCCCAATTTCCACTCCGGCCGATTGGCCGGTTGATAGGGCCCGTCGGCCGAATGACCGGCGCAGGAAAACGGAGGAAACTGCCATGCATGTGAAGTATCTTGCACTGAGCCTGGCGGTAGTACTGGCGGCACCTGCCGCGCAGATGGCCGCATACGCAGAGGACGGAATCTACATTCCGCTCATGAGCTACCGGACCGGGCCCTATTCCGGAGCCGGGGCAGCCATCTTCAATGGCATGTCAGATTATCTGAACATGCTTAACGAGCGTGACGGCGGCATCGGCGGCGTACGCCTTATCGTCGACGAGTGCGAGACCGGCTACGACACCAAAAAGGGTGTCGAGTGCTACGATTCCACAAAGGGCAAAAACCCCGTCGTCAGCACGCCCTATTCGACCGGGATCACGCTCCAGATTATTCCGAAGGCGGCGGTCGACAAGGTACCGGTTTTGTCGATGGCCTACGGCTTATCCGCCTCAGCCGACGGCAATGAGTTCCCCTGGGTCTTCAATCCGCCTGCCACCTATTGGGACGGCGCGTCGGCCTTCGTGCGGCACGCCGCCGACGTCGAAGGCGGCTTCGACAAACTCAAGGGCAAGACGATCGGCCTCGTCCATCTCGATGCGCCATACGGCAAGGAGCCAATCCCGCTGCTTCAGGCGCTGGCCCGGGACTACGGCTTTGCGCTTAAGCTCTATCCCGTTCCTCCTTCGCAGATGCAGAACCAGACTTCGCTGTGGCTCGACGTGCGTCGCGACCGGCCCGACTGGATTTATATGCAAGGCTGGGGCGCCATGAACCCGACCGCGCTCAAGGAAGCGGCCAAAATCGGTTTCCCAATGGACCACTTTGTTGGGGTTTGGTGGGCGGGGGGCGAGGACGACGTGCGTCCGTCTAGCGGAGATGCCAAGGGCTACGCGGCGCTCAGCATCAGCGGAGTCGGCCAAAACTATCCGGCGATCCAGGACGTCCTCAAATACGTCGTCGACAAGGGCAAAAGCCAGGTTCCGTCAAAGGAGAAAGTTGGTGAGGCCCTCTACAACCGCGGCGTGATGAATGCCGTCCTCATCTCCGAAGCGATCCGTACGGCCCAACGTCTGACTGGCAAGAAACAGGTCACCGGCGAAGACGTGCGCCGAGGCTTGGAAGGACTCAATATTACCGATGCGCGTTGGAAAGAGGTCGGTCTCGATGGTTTCGCCGCGCCGATTCATTTGAGCTGCGCCGATCACAACGGTCACAACGGGATCTATCTCGCCCAGTGGGACGGCACCAAATGGACGAAGGCGTCGGGCTGGATCGAGCCGATCAAAGACAAGGTGCTGCCGTTGATCGAGAGCGCGGCTACGAATTACGTTGCCGCCACCGCCGGCTGGCCCAAGCGAACCGAGGCTTGCGACAAGTCGTCATGAGGTTATTCGTCGGCTGGTGTTGCACACTGCACCCTAATTCCTGCTCCGGTCGACCGGCCGGGCGGGTTCCCTCGTTATCGTCGACGGAAATCGAGGGGCCATACTGACGCGCCGGCGGAGAGCCAGCGCAAATAAGGGAGAAACAGCTATGGGTCTGAAACATCTTGCTCTCGGCCTGGCGGTGGTGGCAGCAGTACCGGCCGCAATCGCAACGGCGCAGGCGGAAGACGGAATCTATGTTCCGCTATTCACCTACCGGACCGGTCCCTACGCCGGGTCCGGGATACCAGTCGCCAATGGGCTGTCGGATTATTTCACGATGCTGAACGAGCGTGACGGCGGCATCGGCGGCGTCCGGCTTATCATCGAGGAGTGCGAAACCGGCTACGACACCAAGAAGGGCGTCGAGTGCTATGACTCCGTGAAGGGCAAAAACCCCGTCGTCATCACTCCGTATTCGACCGGCATCACACTACAGGTGATCCCCAAGGCATCGGTCGATAAAATCCCGGTGTTTTCGATGGCCTACGGTCTTTCGGCTTCGGCCGACGGCAACCTGTTCCCATGGATCTTTAATGCGCCGGCTACCTACTGGGACGGCGCATCCGCCTTCATCCGCCACGCTGCTGATGTCGAGGGCGGATTTGACAAACTCAAGGGCAAGACGATCGGCCTTGTCCACCTCGACGCGCCCTACGGCAAGGAGCCGATCCCACTGCTCGAGGCGTTGGCCAAAGACTACGGCTTTACGCTCAAGCTCTATCCGGTTCCCGGATCGCAGATGCAGAACCAGACCTCGCTCTGGCTCGACGTGCGCCGCGATCGGCCCGACTGGATTTATATCCAGGGCTGGGGTGCCATGAATCCGACTGCGGTCAAGGAAGCGACCAAAATCAACTTCCCGATGAATCGGCTGGTCGGCGTGTGGTGGTCCGGCGGTGACGACGATGCGCGTCCGTCCGGCCCCGCAGCCAAGGGCTATAGTTCGCTCGACATTAACGGTGTCGGCCAGAACTATCCGGCGATTCAAGACATCCTCAAATACGTGGTCGACAAGGGAAAGAGCCAAGTCAGCTCGAAGGACAAGGTCGGCGAGAACCTTTACGACCGCGCGGTGCTCAACGCGGCGCTGATCGCCGAGGCGATCCGCACGGCCCAGAAAGTGACTGGCAAGAAGATGGTCAACGGCGAAGACGTACGCCGGGGCTTCGAAGCGCTCAACATCACCGAAGCGCGCTGGAAAGAACTCGGTCTGCCCGGCTTTGCCGGTCCGATCCATCTCAGTTGTGCCGACCACAACGGTCACAGCGGCATCTCTCTCGTCGAATGGGATGGAACAAAGTGGAACACGAAGGTTCCATCGATCAAGCCAATCAGCGACAAGGTTCTGCCGCTGATCAATAGCGCAGCCGAGGGTTACGTAAAGGCTAACGCCGGCTGGCCGAAGCGGACCGAGCCCTGCGAAAAGTCGTCGTAAGCTGACGCAAGCAGTCCTTCCCGGAGGCGGTGCAGCGCGAATAGCGCTGCGCCGTTGCTCCGGGAAATTTCGTGAGCAAACCCGTAGGTGAGGGCACGACCATGAGCGCCGTCGCGCCAACGAAATCCGAACCGGTCGTCACCGCAGATGCAGCACCCATTCTCGCGCTCAACAACGTCGAAGTGGTCTACGATCGCGTCATTCTCGTCCTCAAAGGCGTATCGCTCACGGTGTCGAGCGGGGGGATCGTTGCGCTTTTGGGCGCAAACGGCGCCGGCAAGACAACCACGCTGAAAGCGATTTCCAATCTGCTCCACTCTGAACGCGGTGAGGTAACCAAGGGCGCGATCAAGTTCGGCGGCGCGGAAGTGCAGAAGCTTTCGCCCAACGAGGTCGTGCGGCGCGGCTGCATCCAGGTGATGCAAGGCCGGTTCTGCTTCGGCCATCTCACCATTGAGGAGAACCTGCTCACCGGCGCCTTCACCCGCCGTGACGGGGCGGCAGCGATTCGTGCCGAACTCGAAAAGGTCTATACGTACTTTCCGCGGCTGCGCGAGCGGCGGCAATCATTGGCTGGATATACGTCGGGCGGCGAGCAGCAGATGTGTGCGATCGGCCGCGCGCTGATGTCGCATCCGAAGATGATCCTGCTTGACGAGCCATCGATGGGTTTGGCGCCGCAGATCGTGGAGGAAATCTTTACGATCACGAAGAGTCTCAATGAGAGCGAAGGCGTCTCGTTCCTTTTGGCCGAGCAGAACGCCAATTTGGCGCTCAAGTATTCCGGCTATGGCTACATCCTCGAGAACGGGCGCGTCGTCCTCGATGGAGCGGCCGCGACGCTCGCCGAGAACGACGACGTTAAGGAATTCTACCTCGGCGTCGCCGAAGGCAAGCGCAAGTCGTTTCGCGAAGGCAAGCACTATAAGCGCCGCAAGCGCTGGCTCGCCTGAGACGTTGTTGTTATCGCGCTGACGCTGCCCGGCAGAAGCCGCGGATAGATTTATTTAATGAAATCCCGCTTCGATGATGACGCCCTTCGGCGGCGGAATGTCATCGGGGACAAAGAAATCCTGCGCCAGCTTTTGTGTCGGGTCGGCGCGATACTTGTCGAAGTCAGTGACGCCGTTTTCGGCGAGGAACGTGTCGTCGATCAGGAAGCGGCCGGTGAATTCACGCGCCGGCTGCGCGAATATGGCGTAGGCCGCGTCGGCCATGATGTCCGGCTTGCGCGATTGACGCATCAATGCGTCGCCGCCCAACAGGTTCTGAACGGCGGCGGTGGCGATCACCGTGCGCGGCCAGAGCGCGTTGGCGGCGATGCCCTTGGACCGCAGTTCGCCAGCGAGCCCAAGCACGACCAGGCTCATGCCGAACTTGGCGATGGTGTAAGCGGTGTGCGGTGCAAACCATTTCTCCTTGATGTCGAGCGGCGGCGAGATCATGAGGATGTGCGGGTTGGCCGCCTTTTGCAGATGCGGGATTGCCCATTTCGACACGACAAAAGTCCCGCGCGTATTGATCTGCTGCATGAGGTCGTAACGCTTCATATCCGTCGCGACGGCCGGTGTCAGCGATATGGCGCTAGCGTTGTTGACCACGATGTCAATGCCGCCGAAATGCGCCGCGGCTTTGTCGATTGCCTCCTTGACCGTCAGCTCGTCGCGGACGTCGACGACGAGCGGCAGCGCCTTGCCGCCGGCGCGCTCGATGTCTTCCGCAGCGGTATAAATTGTGCCGGGAAGCTTCGGATGCGGCTCAGCGGTCTTTGCGGCGATCACGACGTTGGCGCCATCGCTGGCGGCGCGTAATCCGATTGCGAGGCCGATGCCGCGCGAGGCACCGGTGATGAAAAGGGTTTTGCCTTTGAGGGACATCGTCGACCTTACCTCTTGCGCGTGAAAAATGCCTGGAATGCAGCCCGCGCTTCGTCGGTCTGCAGCAGCTCCTTGAAATGCACCGCTTCCGCTTCGATCCGCTGCATGACCTCATCGTTATGGCCGCGCATCAGCCGGCGAGCCGCGGCCAGGGCTCCCGGCGGAAGCGCCGCGATCTCCTGCGCCGCTTTCAACGCCACAGCATCGACGCTGGCGCCATCGACCACGTTGTTGACGATGCCCGCATCTTTGGCTTCAGCCGCGGACAGGGGGTGGCCCATCACCAGAAGCGAAAACGCCCGCGCATGGCCCATGCGCATCGGAGCGAGCAGCGTTGAGGCCAATTCCGGGATCAGCCCAAGCTTGAGGAACGGGGTTGAAAAGGAAGCGTCGGCCGCGGCGACGACGTGGTCGCAATGAAACAGCATGGTCGTGCCGATCCCGACGGCAACGCCGCCAACCGCCGCGACAATCGGTTTTTGGTTCTTTCCCAGTTCGGTCATGAAGTCGATCGCCCGCGGCTCAAGACCACCGCCAAGCGCCGCACCGAGAAAGTCGGTGATGTCGTTGCCGGCGCAGAACGCGCCGGGCGAGCCGGCAAACATGACGCAGCGGACGGCGTCGGTCTGATTGGCCTCGTGCAACGCCCTCGTCATATCGGCGTACATCGCCAGCGTCAGCGCGTTCTTTTTCTCGGGCCGATTGAGCCGGATGGTGCGGACAGCGTCATCATCCGTCACGACGACTGCGACGCTCATCCGCATCTCCTCTGCTGCGCACGCTGCGGCCGCATTTGCGCGTCCGCACGCTGACTTGGCGCTTCCTCGGTTCCGATACTATTGATTGCGCGTCGGTGCGCCAAAAGGATTCTGGCGAGCAAGCATCGTTCGAGGCGCGCTAGTCGGCGCTTTTGTCGCTGCGAATGAGTTTACCGATTGCACGAAACTCGCCGCCCGCCGCCGTCCGCGCCTGGGACTCGATGGCGCGATAAAGGCTAACCACCCGCTCGCCGACAGGCGTAACCACAGCTCCGCCGCCGCCCGAACCGCCAGTCTCCGCCTTGACTGCGGGTTCGCGCAGCGTTTGATTGATCTCTTCGACCAGAAGCCAAGCGCGGCGATAGGACATCCCGATCGACCGGGCCGCCGCCGAGATCGATCCGGTCGAGCGGATCGCCTCCAAAAGCGCAATCTTGCCGGGGCCGATGCGGTCCCCGGACGCCAGGTCGATACGGATGGAAAGATGTGTGCCGGCCATGGTCGGTCCCGCGAAGGCCCCGGGGAGTCATCCTAATGGCCGGCCGATCGTCAAGCGATATGTTTGCGCCTCGGCGTGTCGACGAGTTTTCCGTTCCGCCCCATCCGGAAAAAACACGGCGGCCGAAGCCGCCGCGCCTTTGGATTGTCCCGTGGTCGTCGCGTCTAGTGAAACAGCTTCAACGCGTTTGTGATTGTTTCGGCAACACCCCACGCAAGCGGAATGCCGACAAATCCCCACGCGAGGAGGAGATGGAGCGTCGTGGTGCCTGTCTGGCTTCGTTCGGTCATGATTGTGTCCTCCCTAGGCGTTGGCCGGCTTGCCGGTGAGAGCGGCAGCCCTTTCGGTGGCGGCTTCGGCCGCTATCGCCAGAGCTGTGTCGCTTTCGGGTTTCATGTGATAGCGCTGATGCACTGCTTTGATGAACAAGTTGCAGAAGAACCCAATGACCAGCAGCCCGGCCATCACGTACATCGTGACGTTGTAGGCCTGTGCCTTGGGTACGCCGTGGTCGATCTGATATTGGCGGATATAGTTCACCAACACCGGTCCAAAGATGCCCGCCATCGACCATGCGGTGATCAGCCAGCCGTGGATGGCGCCGACGTAGCGCGTGCCGAACATATCCTTCAGATACGCCGGTACGGTCGCGAAGCCGCCGCCGTACATGGTGATGATGACGAGGAAGGCGAGCACGAACAGCGCCACGCTGTTGATCTCGCCGGCCCGAGGCACCAGCGCGTAGAGCACCGTTCCGATCACGAAGAAGCAGAAGTAAGTGTTCTTGCGTCCGATATAGTCGGAGATCGAAGCCCAGAAGAAGCGGCCGAGCATGTTGAACAGGCTGAGCAGTCCGACGAAGCCCGCCGCAGCAATCACCGTGACCTTGCCCGGAAACATTTCCTGGCTCATAGCGGAGGCTTGGCCGAGCACGCCGATGCCGGCGGTGACATTGAGGCAGAGCACCCACCAGATCAGCCAGAACTGCGGTGTCTTGATCGCGTCGTAGACGTAGACGTCGTTCTTGGTAACAAGCTTCTGCGCCACGACCGGCGGCGTATAGCCTTCCGGCTTCCAACCCGGAGCCGGTATTCGAACGATTGCCGCGCCGACCCACATGAAAATCAGATAGATCACCCCGAGCCCGATGAAGGCTTCGGCAACGCCGACATGGGTCGGCGTTGAGAATTTGCTCATCAGCCAGACCGAGAGCGGCGAAGCGATAAATGCACCGCCGCCGAAACCCATTATCGCCATTCCCGTCGACATGCCGGGGCGATCGGGGAACCATTTGATCAGCGTTGATACCGGCGAGATGTACCCGAGGCCGAGGCCGATGCCGCCGAAGAAGCCGTAGCCAATGTAAATGATCCAGAGATTGTGGACGTAGACGCCGATCGCGGAGATGAAAAAGCCGACCGCCCAGCACAGGCCGGCGGTGAACATGGCGCGGCGCGGACCGCCTTCCTCGACCCAACGGCCAAGCACTGCCGCCGAGGTGCCAAGAAAGAAAATTGCGAGCGAGAAGATCCAGCCAAGCTGGGTCAGTTTCCAGTCGCCCGGGCCGGATTGCGTAATGCCGATCAATTTAGTCATTGGCAGATTGAACACGCTGAACGCGTAAGCCTGGCCGATGCATAGATGGATGCATAATGCCGCCGGCGGCACCATCCAGCGGCTGAAACCCGGCTTTGCAATCGTTCGGGTTCGGTCAAGGAACCCGAAAAGTCCCCCCGATGTTTGCGTTTGCACCATCGTACTCATCGTTTCCTCCTGATAGCCTTTGTTTTTTCGTTAGTGCTTCAGCACTTTATTTGGTCAGTAACATTGCACCTTACGGTGTCTGGACGTTTTGCCCTCGTGCTTCCAACTTCACTTCCGCGAGACTGCCAATTGCAATCCGAACCGCCGGATCAAGTCCAGCGCCGCCGGCCTTCAAATGCGCGATGATTTGGGCGCGCATTCTGGGATCCCAGAATTTCTTGATGTGATCCGCCGTCCCCGCAGCGGCTTTTTCAGTCCCCTGGCTTGCAAAGAACTTTCCGATCTGATTGGCCATGTAGATTAGCTTGTCAAGCGACATGGGTGGTAGTTTCTTTGGTCATTTCCTTAATGCGCTGCGGGTGGCTGAAGATTTCGAAGCCGTCGCCGCGCGCCACCGCTGCCAGCGTGATCCCGGCGGCGTCCGCCGTGCGTAGCGCAAGCGCGGTAGGTGCGGAAACGGCGACCAGAAGCGGCGCGCCGATCGCGGCCGTTTTCTGCACCATTTCGACCGACACGCGGCTTGTCAGCAGCACCATGCCGTTGTCACCGGACGTACCCTCCCGCACCAGCGCACCGACAAGCTTGTCGAGCGCATTATGTCTACCGACGTCTTCCCGCACTGCAATGAGCCCCTCGCCGGGGCGCCAAAATGCCGCGGCATGCACGGCGCGGGTCTGCCGGTTCAATTCCTGGCGAGGCGGGAGCGCTTCGAGCGCGCGCATGATCTCCGCAGGCGTGAAGATCATGCCGTCGCGAACGCGCCGGGGCGCTCGTATAGCTTCGTCGAGACTGTCGATCCCGCACAGCCCGCAGCCGGTCGGTCCAGCCAGATACCGCCGCCGCTCGCTTAAGGCGGCCGCAAGCGGTTCAGCGAGCCACATGCGCAATTCGATCCCGGCATCGTGCTCGACAATATCAACCTGGCGGATGTCGGCAGGCGAGGAAATAAGCCGTTCGGTGAAACTGAAGCCCAGCGCGAAGTCTTCGAGATTCTGCGGCGTCGCCATCATCACCGCATAAGAACCGCCGTCGTAGGTGAACGCGACGGCGGTTTCTTCTGGGATTACGCGCTTGCCGGGTGATAGGCCTTGGTGGCGCCAGACGGAGCAGTCGACGGTTTTCGTCGGCTCACGCATGCCGCTTATTCCGCAGCCTCGATAGTCGCGGCGATGCGGCGGCTCTTGCGGGCCATTTCGTCGTATTCCTCCTGCCAGTGCGTCGGACCGTTCGAGCGGGCCACTTGCACCGCTGTCACCTTGTATTCGGGACAGTTCGTGGCCCAGTCGGAATACTCGGTCGTAACGACGTTGGCCTGGGTGTTGGGATGATGGAACGTCGTGTAGACGACGCCCGGCGCCACACGCTCGGTTATGAGTGCGCGCAACGCGGTTTCGCCGGCACGGCTCGCGAGCTTCACCCAATCGCCGTCGCGAATCCCGCGCTGTTCGGCGTCGTGCGGATGAATCTCCAACCGGTCTTCCTCGTGCCACAGCACATTGGCGGTGCGCCTAGTCTGGGCGCCGACATTGTATTGCGACAGGATGCGGCCGGTGGTGAGCAAGAGTGGGAAGCGCGGACCGGTACGTTCGTCGGTCGGCACATATTCGGTGATGACGAATTTGCCCTTGCCGCGCACGAAACCGTTGATGTGCATTACCGGCGTGCCTTCGGGAGCCTTCTCGTTGCATGGCCACTGGATCGAACCGAGCTCTTCAATTCGTTTGAACGAGACCCCAGCGAAGGTCGGCGTGAGATGGGCGATCTCGTCCATGATCTCTGAAGGATGGTTGTAGTGCATGGGATACCCCATGGCTTCGCTGATCAGGCAGGTGATCTCCCAGTCTTCGTACCCGTTCTTGGGCGCCATCACTTTGCGCACGAGCTGGATGCGACGCTCCGCGTTGATGAACGTGCCGTTCTTTTCCAGGAACGTCGAGCCGGGCAGGAACACATGCGCACAGTTCGCAGTCTCGTTCAGGAACAGGTCCTGCACGACGACGCATTCCATGGCGGCGAGGCCGGCGGAGACGTGGTGCGTATCCGGGTCGGACTGAAGGATATCTTCGCCCTGGACATAAAGGCCCTTGAACGTGCCGTCGACCGCGGCGTCTAGCATGTTCGGGATGCGTAGTCCGGGCTCGCGCTCCAGCGGCTTGCCCCACAACGCCTCGAACATCGCGCGCGTCGCATCGTTGGAAATGTGCCGGTAACCGGACAGTTCGTGAGGAAACGAGCCCATGTCGCATGAGCCCTGCACGTTGTTCTGGCCGCGGAGCGGATTCACGCCCACGCCCGGCCGGCCGATATTCCCGGTCGCCATCGCGAGGTTGGCGATCGCCATGACCGTGGTTGAGCCCTGGCTGTGTTCGGTGACGCCGAGACCGTAATAGATCGCGCCATTGCCGCCACCAGCGTAGAGCCGCGCTGCGCCGCGAATGGCCTCAGCTGGCACGCCCGAAATCTTGGCGACCTTTTCCGGGCTGTTGTGCGGCTGCGACACGAAGGCCGCCCAGTCACTGAATTCATCCCAGTCGCAGCGTTCGCGTACGAATTTCTCTTTCATGAGACCTTCGGTGACGACGACATGCGCCAACGCCGTAAGAATTGCGACGTTGGTGCCGGGAAGGAGCGGCAGATGATAGGACGCCTCGACGTGGGGCGTGCGAACCAGATCGATCTGCCGCGGATCGATCACGATCAGTTTCGCGCCTTGGCGCAGGCGCTTCTTCATGCGAGAGGCGAACACGGGGTGCGCATCGGTCGGATTGGCGCCAATCAGCATGACGACATCGGTTTCCTCCACCGAGTTCGAAATCCTGGGTTCCGGCGGAGGTGCCAAACGTCGTGCTCAGGCCGTAACCGGTCGGCGAATGGCAGACCCGCGCGCAGGTGTCGACATTGTTGTTGCCGAAGGTCGCGCGAACAAGCTTCTGCACCAAGAAGGTTTCTTCATCGGTGCACCGCGAGGAGGTGATGCCGCCGATCGAGCCACGTCCGTATTTCACCTGGATGCGCTTGAACTCGCAAGCTACGCGACCGATCGCTTCCTCCCACGACACCTCGCGCCACGGGTCGGTAATTTTCTCACGGATCATCGGTTTGAGGATGCGCTCGCGATGGTTGGCGTAGCCCCAGGCGAAACGCCCCTTGACGCAGGAATGGCCACGGTTGGCCTTGCCGTCCTTGAACGGCACCATCCGCACCACTTCGTCGCCGCGCATTTCCGCCTTGAATGAACAGCCGACGCCGCAATAAGCGCAGGTCGTCACCACCGAATGCTCCGGCGTGCCGATCTCGATAATGGACTTTTCGTTCAACGTCGCCGTCGGGCAGGCCTGGATGCAAGCGCCGCAGGACACACATTCGGAGCTGAAAAACAATTCCTCCATGCCCGGCGAAACCACCGAGCCGAAGCCACGGCCTGCAATGGTCAGCGCAAAGGTGCCTTGTACTTCCTCGCAGGCCCGCACGCAGCGTGAGCAGACGATGCACTTCGACGGCTCGTACGTGAAATATGGGTTCGAACTCGTCAAGGCCCGGATTAGGATGCCGGGCACCGTCATAGCCGTAACGCACTTCGCGCAGGCCGACCGCGCCGGCCATGTCCTGAAGTTCGCAATCGCCGTTGGCCGAGCAGGTCAGGCAATCGAGCGGGTGCTCGGAGATGTAAAGCTCCATGACGCCTTTGCGCAGCCGCTTCACCCGCTCCGTCTGCGTCCGCACCACCATGCCGTTCGCCACCGGGGTCGTGCATGAGGCGGGCGTGCCGGGGCGGCCCTCGATTTCGACAAGGCAAAGGCGGCAAGAGCCGAACGCATCCAGCATGTCGGTCGCGCACAGCTTGGGGATTTTGGTCCCCATTTCCATCGCGGCGCGCATGATCGAGGTGCCTTCGGGCACGGTCACCGCCTGACCGTCGATCGTGAGCGTGATTGTCTTCTCTGCCTTTGAGCGGGGCGTGCCGTAATCGATTTCTTGGACCAGCGACATGGCGGTTTTCCTTATTCGGCGGCTTGCAGACGAGGCTGCGCGCCGAAGTCTTCGGGAAAGTGAGTAAGCGCACTCATTACCGGATACGGCGTAAAGCCGCCCAGCGCGCAGAGCGAGCCGAACTTCAATGTGTTACACAGGTCTTCCAGCACCGCGAGGTTTGCGTCGCGGTTCTCATTGCGGACGATGCGGTCGACCACCTCGACGCCGCGTGCCGACCCGATGCGGCATGGCGTGCACTTGCCGCAGGATTCGATTGCGCAGAACTCCAGCGCAAAACGGGCCTGCTTGGCCATGTCGACCGTGTCGTCGAATACCACGACGCCGCCGTGGCCGACCAAGCCGTCGCGCTTGGTGAAAGCTTCGTAGTCGAACGGCGTATCAAATAGGGCACGCGGGAAGTAGGCGCCGAGCGGACCGCCGACCTGCACCGCCTTGACGGGACGGCCGGTGAAGCAGCCGCCGCCGATATCGTCCACCAGTTCGCCGAGCGTGATGCCGAAGGCGGTTTCGAACAATCCGCCATACTGGAGATTGCCGGCAAGCTGGATCGGCATTGTGCCGCGGGAGCGGCCCATGCCGAAGTTCTTATAGAACGCCGCGCCCTTATCCATGATCACCGGAACGGTCGCGAGCGAAAGCACGTTGTTGATTACGGTCGGCTTGCCGAACAGGCCCTTGTGTGCGGGCAGGGGAGGTTTGGCGCGGACCTGGCCGCGCTTGCCTTCCAAACTGTCGAGCAGCGAAGTTTCTTCGCCGCACACATACGCGCCGGCGCCTTCACGCACTTCGAGATCGAAGGCGAAGGCCGAGCCCGCGACGTTCTTGCCGAGCATACCGGCGCGCTGCGCGATGCGCACCGCGTCGTTCATCACCGCGATCGCGTGGGGATATTCAGAACGGATGTAAACGAAGCCCTTGGCAGCGCCAACAGCAATGCCCGCAATGGTCATGCCTTCGATCAGGACGAACGGATCGCCTTCCATGATCATGCGGTCGGCGAAGGTGCCGCTGTCGCCTTCGTCGGCGTTGCAGACGATGTACTTCCGGTCGGCCTTGGTGTCGGCGACGGTCTTCCACTTGATGCCGGTCGGGAAGCCGGCGCCGCCGCGCCCGCGCAGCCCCGATTGGGTGACCTCCTCGACAATTCCAGATGGGTTCGCGAGCGCTTTGGCGAGACCTTTGTAGCCGTCGTATGCTTTATAGTCTCCAAGGGAACGCGGATCGACGATGCCGCAACGCGCGAACGTGAGGCGCGTCTGCCTTTTCATGAACGGTTGATCTTCCGGCACGCCAACGCGCAATTTGTGATCGCCGCCGCCGGCAACCATGGCATCGAGCACGCTTTCGACGTCGGCAAGCTCCACCGGACCGTAGGCGATCCGGCCTTTCCCGGTCACGACTTCAAGCATCGGCTCAAGCCAATGCATTCCGCGCGATCCGTTGCGCACGATCTCGATCTCGAGCTTGCGTTTGGCCGCCGTCGCCGCAATCGCCGTTGCGATCTCGTCGGCGCCACAGGCCACCGCCGCGGCATCGCCCGGAACATAAATGCGAAGCGCGCTCACCGGTCCGCCTCCGCAAGCAAAGTGTCGAGCTTCTTGGCGTCGAGGCGGGCGACGATCCGGCCGTCGATCATGGCCGATGGAGACACCGAGCAGAGACCGAGGCAATAAACCGCCTCGACCGTGATGCGCCCATCCGCCGTGGTGTTGCCGAGCGCCACCCCCAGCCGTGCCTCGGCATGTGCGGCCAAAGCATCGCCGCCTGCCGCTTGGCAGGCTTCGGCACGGCAGAGCTTGAGCACGTGCCGCCCGGCCGGCGCGCGCCGGAAGTCATGGTAAAAGGTAATGACGCCGTGGACCTCGGCGCGGGTGATGTTCAGCTCCTCGGCGATCACCGGCTCGGCGGCTTGGTCGATGTAGCCGAATTCCTCTTGCAGGGCGTGAAGAATAGGCAGCAAGGGACCTTCGCGATTGAGACATTCGCGAATGCGGCGAAGCGCAATCTCCTTATCCCAAGGAGCTTGGCCTTGACTGTGAGTTCCTGGCTGCATGGTCGGTAACTGCAAGTGCTCTTATCGGAGTATGCGGCACTTCGCATATCAGCCGGTTAAATATGCATTCTATAGTAATTACAAAAGGCTGTCGCATAAAGAGCAACATCGCCGCACGGTTCTTCGCGACGCAGCGAGCGGGTCTCCTGTGCCAGGCGCTGGTGGGCCATGGGCACACGCCCAAGCATTGCCGCCGGCAACCGTTAACCGCAAACGGAGGGTTCTGATTGCGCCTTCCAGATCGGTCGCCCTGCGCATCGCCCAACGTCGCGTGGGTGTGTTCAGATTTCGTGAAATGGAGATCGTGGAACATCCGCGCGGTGCTCCAAACCCGGCTTAAATGGCTAATTCCTGGTCTTGACACCTTTGCCGCTACGCGGGGACAATTTGCTGCGGCTCGGCCATCCTCTTCGGTCTGGTGAGCGGCGGGGCAGACGGTATGGGCACCGTTATTCGCGACATCAGCGGCGGCGAATTGCGCCTGTTCGGCGATATCGTCGCGCGTCTTGAGCGGCTTGGTCCCGAGCTCGACGCGCGCGCGCTGATCTTTATGGACGTGGTCCGGCTGCTGCGCGGCGATTTCGCTGCTTCGTACATCTGGGACGCCCGAAAGCGGCGCTTTGACGAGGCGCTGAACTTCAACATGACGCCGAGCAATCTTCGCCGCTACGAGGATTGGTATCAGTTTCGCGATCCGATGACTTTCCAGCTCCGCGCCCGGCGGCGGGCGACCTTGGTCGACGAAGTCATCAGCCGCGAAGAGATGGAGCGGACCGAGTTCTACAACGACTTTCTCTCCCGCGATGGACTGCACCACGGCATCAACATGTTCATCTTTGACGGCGAGTGCGATCTCGGCGATCTGCGAATCTGGCGGGGGCAGGGGCGTCCGGAGTTTTCCGAACGGGACACGGGTCTCCTCGACGCACTCGAGCCGCACCTGCGCCGCGCCCTGGTACGCTGCGCCCAGCGCGCCGGGCTGACGCCGCGCGAGCAGGACGTGGCCGCGCTCGTGGCCCGCGGCTGCACCGATCGCGACATCGCCCGTGTCCTCGGTATCGGCTTTGGCACCGTCCGCACCCACCTGACCAATGCGATGCATAAGAGCGGCTGCGCCAACCGGGCGGAACTGGCAGCGGCAATCGCGCGGCAGAGCTTGGTCTGATCTCCCCATTTATGCCGATGCCTCCTCGGCCATGGGCAGCGATACACTGAGGGCTATTGGGGTTGGGCGCGGATGCGCGTGAGAGAGTTTTAGAATGGCAGCACTTCACGATCTCGGCGTAGGTGAAGCGGCGAAGGCGATTCGCGGCGGAGAGATCGCCGCGGAGCGGCTCGCCGAAGCGCTGCTCGCCCGTGCCTCCGCCAATGCAAACCTTGGTGCATTCATCACGCTCGACCCTGATCACGTGCGCGCAGCTGCGCGGAAGGCCGATCAAGCGCGAACATCCGGTGTGTCACTCGGCCCTCTGCATGGCGTCCCATTAGCCTTAAAGGACAATCTCGATACCGCTGAACTGCCGACGTCTGGTGGCACCCCGGGTCTCGCCGGCAATCGGCCGAAACGTAACGCTGCCATTGTCGAAAAGCTGCTCGGCGCGGGCGCGATTGTGCTGGGCAAAACCAACCTGCACGAACTCGCTTACGGCATTACCAACAACAATGCCGCCCATGGGCCGGCGCGCAATCCGTACGCGCCGGACCGCATTCCGGGCGCCTCAAGTGGCGGCACCGGCGTCGCGGTAGCGGCGCGGATTGCTCCCGGCGGGATCGGAACGGATACCGGAGGATCGGTTCGGATCCCGGCCGCGCTGTGCGGCATCGTCGGCCTTCGCCCAACCACCGGCCGCTGGTCGCAAGCCGGCGTCGTGCCGATCTCGCACACCCGCGACACCCCGGGTCCGATGACGCGGAGCGTTGCCGACTGCGCATTGCTGGACGGCGTCGTTACCGAAGGTCCGACCGAAGCGGCACCGGCGCAGCTCAAAGGGGTGCGCATCGGCGTGCCGCGCAAGCATTTCTGGGAAAATCTCGACCCCGAGCTCGAAAAAATCTGCGAGGGCACGCTGCACCGGCTGACCGACGCTGGCGTCGTTTTTGTGGATGTCGACATGAGCGAAGAAGCTTCGCTTGACGCCGAAGCAGGCTTTCCGATCGCACTCTACGAGACCGTTACCGACCTCAACAGCTATCTGGCGGAGCACGGAATCGGGTTCGACTTCGCGACGCTGGCGGCCAAGACGGCAAGCCCGGACGTCAAGGGAATCCTGCAGAGCCTTACCGGCGCGGGAGCCGTGCCGGAAGCCGCTTATCGCAAAGCGTTGCAACAACGGTCCGTCCTTCAGGACACCTACAGCCGTCATTTTCGCGATCATGGAATGACCGCCATCTTCTTCCCGACCACGCCAGCTCCTGCGGCGAAAATCGGCGAAGACGAGACGTTTATGCTCAATGGCCAGGCGCTTCCGACCTTCGCGACCTTCATTCGCAACACCGGCCCCGGCAGCGTCGGCGGCATTCCCGGTATCAGTCTGCCTGTCGGCATAACGGCAGCGGGCTTGCCGATCGGCATGGAGCTATCCGGGCCGGCCGGAAGCGACCAACAAATTCTCAGTATTGCTGCGGCGATTGAGGCGCTGTTGCCGAAGCTGCCGGCACCGCCGGTGCGAGCTTGACCTTGAAGTGATGACTGCGAACACGAAGGAGACTTACATGGCTATCCAGAAACAGGGACCGACCCGGCGAACGCTTCTCGGCGCCGCCGCAGCCGGCGCCGCATTGGGTAGGTTGCCTGGGCTGATCCGTCCGGCGGCAGCCGCCAACGAATTCAAGATCGGTCTTTTCATCGCATTGAGCGGCCCTGCGTCGCTGTTCGGACCGACGCAAAAGGCCTGCGCGGAGCTTGCCGCCCAGGAGGTCAACAAGGCTGGCGGCATTCTCGGACGCCAGATCAAGCTCATTCCCACCGATGCCGGCGGCCCGCCGGCCGAATCGACGAAATCCGCCATTCGACTCATGCTCGAGGAGAATGTCGATTTGTTCATCGGTTCGCACGACAGCGCGACACGCGAGGCGCTGGTCGCAACCATCAAGGGCAAGGTGCCGTACATTTACACGCCGGTCTATGAAGGCGGCGAGTGTGCGTTCAACACCTATGTGCTTGCCGACACGCCCGAGCAGCAAATCCGACCGTCGCTGACCTGGATGATGAAAGAGAAGGGCGCGAAGTCGATTTACATGATCGGCGACGACTACGTTTGGCCGCGCAAGTGCAACGAGCACGCCAAGCAGTACATCGCCGAGAACGGCGGCAAAGTCGCAGCCGAAGAGTACGTGCCGTTCGGCGCGCCGAACAAGTTCGAGGAAGTCGTCACGCGGATCAAATCCGCCAAGCCCGATGCAGTGCTGATCACTCTCGTCGGTGCCGACAACGTCAACTTCAACCGCACCTTCGCCGGTTTCGGTCTCGACAAGGACATCGCGCGGCTGTCGCTGCTGCTCGAGGAGAATACGTTGCTGGGCGTCGGTGCCGAGAGCAGCAAGAACCTATACTCCTCCATGTCTTACTATGCCAACGCTCCCGGCGAGGCGAACAAGAAGTTCAAACAAGCGTACTTCGCCAAGTTCGGCGACAAGGCGCCGCAATTGAGCTTGATCGGCGCCGACTGTTACGCCGGTGTCTATTGCGCCAAGGCGCTGGTCACCAAGGCGAACGGCACCAACGCGCAAAAATGCATGGCGGCGTCCGAGGGAATTACGTTCGATTCCGCATCGGGCCCGTGGACCATGCACGGCCGGCACGTCGACAAGACGATGTTCCTGGCCGATTGCAAAGGCACCGAATTCGATATCATCAAGAGTTTCGCCGACGTGAAAAGCGGCGACGAGTGCAAGGCCTGACAGACGACTGCCAGGCGATCGGGCCAAGGCTGCGCGGGGAGTGAGGAGGCGTAACTATGGATCCGCTGATCGTCACCCAGGCGATCAACGTCCTCTACGCCGTGTCAACGCTTGCGGTCCTCGCGCTTGGGCTTGCCGTGATCTTCGGCCTTCTCGGCGTGCTCAACATCGCGCACGGCGAGTTCATCATGATCGGCGCGTATTGCGCCTACATTACGCAGTCTAACGGCTGGCCGTATCTCGCCGCCTTGCCGTTGACGCTGGTGATCTGCGGAGTGCTCGGAGCGGCGGTGGAGTGGACCATGATCCGCCCGCTATACCGCCGGCCATTCGACACGCTGGTTGCAACCTGGGGCCTCAGTCTGTTGCTGCGCAAGATTGCCGAAGCGATCTTCGGTCTCGGATTTCGCAGCTTGGCGATTCCAGTTCCGGGAACGGTGCAATTTCTCGGCACGGAATATCCGATCTACCGTCTCATTCTGATCGGGGTCTCTGCGGTTGTCGTCACCGGGCTGGTGCTTTGGTATGGCAACAGCCGCACCGGCAACAAAATCCGCGCCATGGTGAGCAATCCGGAACTGGCGCAGGCGCAGGGCATTTCAGTGCGGCGGCTTGCGGCCGGCACATTCATCGCCGGCACGTGTCTCGCAGGGTTCGGGGGCGTCATGGTCGCGCCGCTCGTGCCGGTCCAGCCGTTCATGGGCCTCGATTATGTGTTGCGGACCTTCTTCGTTCTGATTGTCGGCGGACTGGGCAGCGTGCCGGGGCTGTTGTCCGGAGCGGCGGTGATCGGCGGCTTTGATAGCATCATCTCGGCTGCCACGAACGCCACGAACGGCTACTTCGCCGTTCTTGTCCTCTCTATCCTGTTTCTTTGGCTGAGGCCCCGAGGAATCGTTGCGCGCGGCTAGCCTCGTTGTCCTTGTCACGATTGTGCTGCCGCTGGTGCTCAGCCAGTTCTGGGCCTACCAGCTGGGCCTTTACGGCCTCTACGCCGCGGCCGCAGTCGGCGTCGGGCTGTGTTGGGGCCAGGCCGGATTTCTGCCGCTCGGCCAGGCGCTATTCTTTGGCCTCGCGGCCTATATTTCAGGCCTCGCCTTCGTAACCTTCTCGGAGCATCTTTTTGTTGCGGTGTGGGTGTTGCCATTGGCGGCGCTTGCCGCCGGACTGCTGGCCTATCTGATCGGCGTTGTCGTGTTCCGGCGCCCCGACCAGAGCGGCGCCTACTTTTCGATGATTACGCTTGCGCTCTGCTTGCTGGCGTTTCAGATCGCGACCAGCTGGAATTCGCTCACCGGCGGTTTTAACGGGCTCAAGGGAATCCCGGGCATTCCCGGCCTCGATGACTTCTCAGACGTCTACTACGTTTCCGCCGCCATGCTGCTCGCCGTGCTCGCGCTTGGCGGATGGCTTTACAACGCGCCGATCGGGGTGCTGTGGCGGGCGCTGGCGCAGAACGAGCGCCGGCTGCAATTGTTCGGCTTCGATACCAATCAGCTCAAGTCCGTCGCGTTTGGTGTTAGTGGATTGATGGCCGGGATCGGCGGCGCCATCTACGCGCCGCAGCAGGGGATCGTCACGCCGCAGGTCGTCGGTTTTGGCTTGTCTGCGGATTTGGTGATCTGGGCCGCGGTCGGCGGGCGAGGGAGCTTGCTCGGGCCGGTGATCGGCACTCTGGTCGTTGGATCGTTGACGGCGCAGCTGCGCGATACTTTCCAGTTCTGGGAAGTGCTGATGGCGGTGTTCTTCATCGTTATTGTGCTGGTGTTTCCCAAGGGCATCGCCGGGTTGGCCGAGCCTGCGGCATGGCTGTTTCGGGCGCGGCGCGTTCTGCCGCCTCTTGGTGCACCAAAAAGTCCAGCGGACCTGTCGCCCGCGCGGCTCGTCATCGACGGCATCCACGTTCATGTCGGTGAGGTCACGATCCTCGATCGACTCTCGCTCGATTTCGACGCCGCCGGAATCTTCTGCGTGATCGGGCCGAACGGGGCCGGCAAGACGTCGATGTTCAACGTCGTCAGTGGCGAGCTTGCCGCCGCATCCGGCCAAATCGGCCTCGGTGACGCTAATGTCATCGGGCTTGCGCCAAACCGCGTCAGCGGCCTTGGCGTGGCGCGCAAGCTGCAAATCCCGAGTGTGTTTCCCGAGCTTTCGATCGCCGACAATCTGGCCATCGCATTGTGGAGCGGCCGGGCGGCGAAGCTTCAATTGCTCGACCCCCGGATACGCCGCTGGACCAGCCCGATGCTGCAAGAACTGCAATCGCGCTATCCGTTTCTCGCCTCCGGCGCCCGCAAGGCGGCGGAGTTTTCGCATGGCGAGCAGCAAATCCTTGAACTGTCCATGGCGCTTCTCACCGAGCCGCGGGTTTTGCTGCTGGATGAACCCTGTGCGGGTCTCTCGCCGACCGAAACCGCGGCAGTGATGGAGATTGTCCGCTGGGCTGCGCAGCGGCTCGGTGGCGCCGTCATCATCATCGAGCACGACATGAGCCTGGTGAAGGAATTGGCCGACGTCGTTTACGTGCTGCACAACGGCGCGTTGCTCGCGAAGGGCAGCGTGGCCGCGATCCAGGCAGACCCCAGTGTTCGTGCCGTCTATATCGGAGGGGAGAAATGAGTGCCGGTCGCTTGGTGTTTGAAGGGGTGACCGGCGGCTATGGCAGCACCACCATCGTACGCGATCTCGGCGGCGCGGTCGAAGCCGGCCAGGTGCTGTGCGTGCTCGGTCGAAACGGCGTCGGCAAGAGCACGCTGATGAGGCTCCTGTTCGGCTATCTGCCGTGTCTGAGCGGCAACGTGCTTCTGGATGGCAAGCCTATTCACGGGCTTGATCCATCCGCCCGCCGCCGCATTGGCATGACGTACTGCCCACAGGAGCGCCCGGTATTCGACGATCTGTCCGTGCGCGACAACCTGACCCTGATGCGCGCCAGCCGGCAGCTTGCGCCGTTTCGGCGTTACTTCGATCGCTTTCCGATCCTTGAGCGCCGCCTGACACAGCACGCGGGGACGTTGTCCGGTGGCGAAAAGAAGATGCTTTCGTTCGTACGCGGGCTCGCCGAGGACCAATCGATGGTGCTGCTCGATGAACCAAGCGAAGGCGTGCAGTGGGAAAACATTCTGCACATGGAAGCGAGCATCGATGAAAGAAAACGCGCCGGTGCGGCCTTCATCGTCGTCGAACAAAATCTCGCGTTCGCGGAGCGGATTGCGGATCGGTATTTGGTGATGGATCAAGGCCGGGTGATGCTGGATGGCACGCCGGCCGAGATCGATCGCGGCCAGATTCTAGCCCATTTGCATGTGTAACGCGACCGCTCCCATGAGAGCCGCCGCGCCTTGTCCGGGGAGCCCATATTTTTGCTGATGGCCGGCGTAGACAAATCGCGTTATGGAAGGCGGCGAAAAACGTCTAATATCGCCGCTATCAAGACGGCACCGTTCTAATGAGTGCCTGTCAGGGAGGTCGTTGTGCAGAAGGTTGCTGTTCGTCCGGCTCCGTCGGCCCCTATCGAGCCCGTATTTGGAGCTTCGCTGGCGCGTGACGCAGAGGCCGCCAGCAAATATTTCGCCGCCGTCGAAGCCGTTCTGCAAGCGCAGAACACCGAACGGCCGCACGAGGAAGACGGCGCACTCAAGAGCCGGGCCCGTGCGGTCAAGGAACAGTTCTTCCGGCGTCACGCCGTCGCGATTTATGACGAGGTGACGGACAAAGGCGCCCGCACGCTGCGCGTCTCCGAGTTGGTTGCGGCCGCCTCAGCCCGTTATCCGGCGCTGCTGCCGACGCCCGAGAATATCGCCGCCGAGCGGGCGCTAATGCAACAGAGCGCGAAAGAAGGCCGTGAGCTCGATCAGGGGCTCTTCATCGCCCACGTTCTCGCCGACGAGCGCTGCGGCCTGCATCTCATCCACGCGATGCTCAAGCCGAGGCGCGAGGCGCTGGAGCGGATCGCCGAATTCCGCCGCACCGGTTTCCTCGACCTTGGCGGCGCCAAGGTTGAGCGCAAAGGCAAAGTTGGTCACGTCACCTTGACCAATGCGAAATTTCTCAACGCCGAGGACGACCGCGCCACGGCGGCGCTGGAGACCGCGGTCGATCTCGTACTCCTCGACGAGGCCATCGAGGTCGGTGTCCTGCGCGGCGGCACCGTGGAGCATCCGAAATACGCCGGCCGCCGCATCTTCAATGCCGGGATCAATCTGACGCATCTCTACTATGGCCAGATTTCGTTCGTTGAATTCTTCATCGAGCGTGAGCTCGGGCTGATGCACAAGATGTTTCGCGGCCACTGGCGCTCGGAATCCTACGCCGAAGATTTCGAGGATTATGTCGAGAAGCCCTGGGTGGCTGCGGTCGAGGCTTTCGCCATCGGCGGCGGCTGTCAGCTCCTTTGCGTCATGGATCGCGTGCTGGCGGAGCCGGGTGCCTACTTCAATCTGCCGGCCAGCAAGGAAGGCTTCATTCCCGGCGCCGCCAATCTGCGGTTTCCGCGGCTGGTCGGGATCAAGCTGGCGCGCGACGGCATTTTCTTCGAACGGGTTTTCCACGCCGAGACGCCGGAAGGGCGGATGATCTGCGACGAGGTTGTTCCCAAGGGCGAGATGGACGCCGCGATCGAACGCAACGCGTTGCAGCTCGTCCGCGCCGGAATGACCAGCACGGCGGCGAACCGCAAGGCGTTGCGCGTCGGCCAGGAGCCCCTATCGGCATTTCGCCGCTACTTCGCGACTTACTCCAGGCAGCAGAGTTTGTGCCTGTACGATCCGAAACTCATCGATAATCTCAAGCACAGTTGGAACCCGGGCAATCGGCGTATCTAATGGAATTCAGAGGCCGGATCAGCAGGATCGACGATGAGTTCTCAGGAAACGACCCCCGCTTCGCCGTCGGAATTAAGCTCGGTCACCCGCGTCATTGTCGGCGAGAAAGATACCGTCGGGGCGATGGTACCGGGCATGCCGTTCGTGGCGGCGACGCCTTACCTCGTCGCCGTTGCCGAGGGTGCATGTAATCGCCTGGTCAAAGACCACCTCGAGCCTGGGCAGATCACGGTCGGCACCCGCGTCGTCATTGATCATCTTGGCCCGAGCAAGGTCGGCGCCGAGCTGGTGATCAAGGCCACGCTTCTCAAGCGCGAGAAGAATCGCCTCAAATTTGCGGTCCGGATCGAAGACGGCGAGCGCACCGTTGCGGTCGTTGAGCACGAGCGGGCGGCGGTTTCGCTGCAAAAGCTCATGAGCGCTCTAGGCTAAGGCGCGGTCGCGTCGCAAGAGGAAGGCATGCGAACGATCGCAGAGATGCTCCGTTGGCGGGCCAAGCGTCATCCCTCACTCGAGGCGATCTGGTTCGACGGCGAGACACAAACCTACGCGGAGCTCGATCAATCAAGTTCACAACTCGCCGCAGGGTTCGTCGAGCAGCTTGGATTGAAATCCGGGCGACCGCGTCGCGGTTATCGACAAAAACTGCGCGGCTTATCTCGAACTGTTTTTCGCGCTGGACAAGGCCGGGTTAGTGATTGCGCCGCTCAACTGGCGGCTGACGCCGCACGAGATCAGCGCCATCATCGACGACATCAAGCCGAGGCTGATCGTGGTCGGGGCAGAGTTCAAGCCGCACAGCGCTGGTTCGAATGTTACGGTAATGACCTTTGCCGAGTTGCCGCGCGGTGGCGCCGATCCGATGCGTGACGTCGATGGTGCGGTGAGCTGTCAGTTCTGCACGTCGGGAACGACCGGATTGCCGAAAGGCGCGATGCTCACCGGCTGGAACGTGCTCAATACCGGGCTTTGCCTGGCACTCGAAATTCCCGAGCTGCGCGAAGGCGGCCGCCACCTGGTTTGCCTGCCGCTGTTTCACATCGGCGGCGCCGGCTGGGCGATTTGGGCGATGCAGGAAGGCTCAACCGCCATCATCGTCCGCGACATCGTACCGGAGCAGCTTCTAAAAACCATGGTGGAGCAGAAAGTGGAAACGGCGCTGCTGGCGCCGACGCTGATGCTGTTCCTGACTGAGCTGCCGGCATCACGCACCGCCGATTTCTCGGCGCTCAAGCACATTACCTACGGCACAGCGCCGATCTCGCCTGATTTGCTGCGGCGGTCGATCGAGACCTTCAAGTGCCGTTTCTCGCAGCTTTACGGACTGACGGAAACGACCGGTCCCATTACCGCGCTGCCGCATGAACATCATGTCGGCGATCGCATGCTCTCATGCGGCCGGCCGATGTTCGGCGGCCGCATGCGCGTCGTTGATTCCGAAGGCAACGATATGCCGCCCAATGACGTCGGCGAACTCATTTATCAGGGCGAGAACCTGATGGCCGGATATTGGCAACGTGAAAGGGAAACCGCGCAAGCCATACGCAACGGGTGGCTCCATACCGGCGACGCCGCTTACATGGACGCCGACGGCTTCATTTTCCTCAAGGATCGGCTCAGGGACATGATCGTCTCCGGCGGCGAGAACGTTTATCCGGCCGAGGTCGAGGCGGTGCTGATGGGCCATCCCGAAATCCTCGAATGCGCCGTGATCGGCGTGCCCGATCCGAAATGGGGCGAGACCGTCAAGGCGGTCGTTGTCAGGCGCGCCGGTACCAATCTTGCCGAAGCCGCGCTGATCGAATGGAGCCGTGACAAGCTTGCCGGCTTCAAGCGGCCGCGCTCGGTCGACTTCATCGATACGCTGCCGCGCAACGCCAGCGGCAAGCTCCTCAAGCGCACGCTTCGCGAGCCGTATTGGGCTGGCTATACGCGCCGGGTCAACTAGCCGGCGCTGATTTCGAAATAGGCTCCGAACCGCCCAAGCGGTCTCGGCGACGGGGCGAATTTGCATTATAATAGTTCCATGCCCGATGGGGTGAAGTAAGCCGTCCCGCACAGCGAAGGGATGACGGCATGCCGGTGACCTACGAGACGTGGCTCGTCCTGCTTTCGATCGTCATGGCGATCCAGGGGGCCTATGTCGGCTTGAGCCTTGCCGTGCAGATCGCGGACGCTTCGGGCATGCGGCGGCGCCTCTTGCTCGCGGGCGCCACAGCTTCACTCGCCGTTGCAATCTGGACTATGCACTTCGTCGGCATGCTGGCGGTGCAGTTGCCGTTCCAGGTCGACTATTTGGTGCTGCCGACGCTGCTGTCGTTCCTCGTTTGCGCGATTGTCGTCGGGGCAGCGGTCTATGCCACGAGTTCGGGGCCGTTGACGCTGCTCCGCCTGACGCTGTCCGCGTGCCTGATGGGCGGCGGCATCTTCACCATGCACTACATCGGCATGAGCGCGCTCGATGCCAGCACGTATATGATTCATAATCGCTTCTATGTCGCAGCGAGCATGGCGATTGCCATCGCTGCATCGGGATTGGCGCTTTGGCTGGCAGCCGGGCGGGGAGGGCGGCCGCCGCTGATTCTATCCGCCACGGCCTTCGGCATCGCCGTCTCCGGCATGCACTACACCGCCATGGCCGGCGTTACCCTTTATCCCTACGCGACCAGCGTATCCGGAGCGCCTGCGCTGTCGACCGACCTCCTCGCCATTGTCGTCGCCGTCGTCGCCTTTTGCATCTCGGGAATATTTCTCCTGCTGCTGTTGCCGGATGCGGCCCGCTCGGCATCGCGGCCTCGTGTGGTGGAGGGCGGCGAACCGGTCGGGATCGCCGTTCCGGAGATCACCGCGCCGCCGTCAACAATCCCTGTCTTGGCCGAGGGCGCAGCAAGTGCCGCTCCCGAATTTGGACGCGGGACCTATGCTCCGCTCGGCGGCGCCGGCGCTCCAGCGCGGCCCGCCAAGCATCTTCCCATCGAGCGCGACGGCAGCACGCATTTTCTGGCGGTGGAAGACGTCGTCGCCGTCCATGCCAACGCGCACTACACGTACATTTTCGACGGCAACGACAAGCTGTTTTGTCCGCTGGCCATCGGCGATGTCGAGTCGCGGCTCGATAAAGGCCGCTTCGTCCGCGTTCATCGCAGCCACATCGTCAACATCGATCGCGTAGTTGGCTATCGACGCTCGGGCGACAACGAATTGGTCGAGTTGGCGGCGTCACATCATTATGTGGTGCCGGTGAGTAGAAGCCGAATTGGCTCTCTTAAATCGCGGGTGGCCGCGCTGACCGGAATTGATCCCGCTCTGGCATTGCGCCGCCGCCACCGTTTCGCATCGCAATAAACCAACCGCGAGGCGGCGGTTGCGTCAGCAACGCTGACGCAATTCGTGCAAAGCTGCCGCTGTTCGTGCGCGATCCATACGTCTGGTGCGTTCGCCGTGAGGCTGGTGCACGAGTGCTTGCTGCTGCAACGCACAACCGGCCATTATTCGTCTATAAGCAATATCGCGCGCGCCGCAAACAGGACCTTGGTGATGACCCTGGTCCGACTGAGTGCGCTCCGGGAGGATGCCCATGATACCAGGCGCTTTCGCCTATCACCGCCCTACATCCGTCAAGGAAGCCGTCGGCCTGCTCGTCCAATTCGGCGACGATGGCCGTGCGCTGGCGGGCGGCCACAGCCTCATCCCAATGATGAAGCTTCGGCTCGCTACCCCGGCGAACCTGATCGATCTCGCTGCCATCGCGGAACTCAAGGGTGTCCGCACTGACGGCAACGACGTCGTCATCGGGGCTATGACGACACAGCACGAGCTGATGGGTTCTGATGTGCTCGCCGCGAAATTGCCGATCCTGGGTGAAACCTCGGCACAGGTCGCGGATCCACAGGTCCGCTACCTCGGGACGCTTGGCGGTAACGTCGCCAACGGCGATCCCGGCAACGACATGCCTGCGGTGATGCTGTGCCTAAACGCCACCTATCACGTGATGGGAAAAAACGGTGAGCGGCGTATCCCGGCGCGGCAGTTCTATCAGGGCGCCTATTTCACCGCCTTGGAGCCCGGCGATGTGCTTACGGCCATCCGTATTCCGGCGCCTCCTGCCGGACACGGCTACGCCTACGAAAAACTCAAGCGCAAGATCGGCGACTACGCGACGGCGGCCGCCGCGGTCGTACTCACTACGGCTGGCGGCAAGGTCGGGACCTGCTCGATCGGTCTGACCAACGTAGCCGAGACGCCGTTGTGGGCGGAAGAAGCGGGCAAAATCCTGATCGGATCGGCTCTCGACGCGGCGACAGTCAAGAAAGCTGTGGCCGCCGCCGAAGCGATCACCGCGCCCGCCACCGATGCCCGCGGCCCGGCGCAATACCGCACGAAAATGGCGGGCGTGATGCTCACACGCGCGCTTGCCCGCGCCAAATCGCGCGCCCGCGGCTGACGGGAAGGACGCAAAGCCATGGCCAAATCCCAAGTCTCCATGAAGGTCAACGGCAAGACCATCGAAGCGCTGGTCGAGCCGCGAACCTTGCTGATCCACTTCCTGCGCGATCAGCAAAACATTACCGGTCCGCATATCGGTTGTGAAACCAGCCATTGCGGCGCCTGCACTGTCGATCTCGATGGCAAATCGGTGAAGTCCTGCACGGTGTTCGCAGTCCAGGCGAACGGCGCCGACATCCGCACCATCGAAGGCATGGCGAACGCCGACGGCACGCTGCATGCGCTGCAAGAAGGCTTCCGCGAGATGCACGGGCTGCAATGCGGCTTCTGCACGCCGGGAATGATCGTCCGCGCTTACCGCCTCCTCCAGGAGAACAAGAATCCCTCCGAAGAGGAAATTCGCTACGGCATTTCGGGCAATCTGTGCCGCTGCACCGGCTACCAGAACATCGTTAAGGCTATTCAATTCGCCGCCGCCAAGCTCAACGGCGTGGCGTTCCAGGAGGCCGCAGAATGAACGACATGACCCCCACCTCGGCCGAACGCGCCGAGAAGCTCGAAGGCATGGGCTGCAAGCGAAAGCGCGTGGAGGACATCCGCTTCGTCCAGGGCAAGGGCAATTACGTCGACGACATGAAGCTGCCGGGCATGCTCTACGGCGACTTCAACCGCTCGCCGCACGCCCACGCCCGCATCAAGAAGATCGACACCACGAAGGCCGCGGCCGTGCCCGGCGTCGTCGCGGTGATCACCGCCGAGACGCTCAAGACCGTCAACCTCGCCTGGATGCCGACGCTCGCCGGCGACGTCCAGATGGTGCTGGCCGACGGCAAGGTGCTGTTCCAGAACCAGGAAGTCGCCTTCGTGATCGCCGAGGACCGCTATGTCGCCGCCGACGCCGCCGATCTGGTCGAGGTCGAATACGAGGCGCTGCCCTGCAACGTCGATCCGCTCAAGGCGATGACCGACGGCGCGCCGATGATCCGCGAAGACCTCAAGGACAAGACCGAAGGCTCGCACGGCAAGCGTAAGCACTACAATCACATCTTCTCGTGGCAGGCTGGCGACAAGGCGGCGACCGACGCGGCGTTTGCCAAAGCGGACGTGACGATCAGAGAACTTATCGTCTATCCGCGCTGCCACCCGTGCCCGTTGGAAACCTGTCAGTGCGTCGCGTCGTTCGACAAGATTAGGGGCGAGCTGACGCTATGGGGCACGTTCCAGGCCCCGCATGTGATCCGCACCGTCGGCTCGCTGATCTCGAAAATCCCGGAGCACAAAATCCACGTCATCTCGCCCGACGTCGGCGGCGGCTTTGGCAACAAGGTTGGCGCCTATCCGGGCTATATTTGCTCGATTGTCGCCTCGATCGTAACCGGCCGGCCGGTAAAGTGGACCGAGGACCGCATCGAGAACCTATCGACTACGGCGTTCGCGCGCGACTTCCACATGGACATGGAAATCGCCGCCACCAAGGACGGCAAGGTAACCGCGATGCGCTGCTACACCATCGCCGACCATGGCGCTTTCGACGCCTGTGCCAACGCCACCAAATGGCCGGCCGGGCTGTTCAGCATCATCAGCGGCTCCTACGACTTCCCGACGGCGCATGTGCTGGTCGATGGCGTCTACACCAACAAGGCGCCGGGTGGGGTTGCCTATCGCTGCTCGTTCCGCGTCACCGAAGCTGCGTACTGCATCGAGCGGGCCATGGACATCATGGCGCAAAAGCTCGGCATGGACCCGGCCGAATTCCGTGTGAAGAATTTGATCCGGCGCGAGCAATTCCCGTACACCTCAGCGTTCGGCTGGCAGTACGATTTCGGCGACTACCAAACCGCCATGTACAAGGCGATGGAATTGGTCAATTACAAAAAGCTGCGCGAAGAGCAGAAAGCCAAGCGCGAAGCCTTCAAACGCGGCGAAACCCGCGAGCTGATGGGCATCGGCGTTGCCTTCTTTACCGAGATCGTCGGTGCCGGACCGTCGCGCGCCTGCGACATTCTCGGCATCGCCATGTTCGACTCCGCCGAGATTCGCATCCATCCGACCGGCAGCGGCATTTGCCGACTCGGCACCAAGTCGCAGGGTCAGGGCCACGAAACAACCTACGCCCAGATCATCGCGACCGAGCTGGGGCTCCCGGCCGACAACATCATGGTGGAAGAGGGCAACACCGACACGGCGCCGTACGGTCTCGGGACCTATGGCTCGCGTTCGACGCCGGTCTCCGGCGCCGCTACGGCCATGGCCTGCCGCAAGATCAAGGCCAAGGCGCAGATGATCGCCGCCTACATGCTGGAAGTGCACGATGACGATCTTGAATGGGACATCGATCGCTTCCGGGTGAGAGGCAATCCCGAACGCTTCAAGACCATGACCGAACTTGCCTGGGCGGCTTACCACGAGGTGCCGCCGGGCATGGAGCCAGGCCTTGAGGCGATCAACTATTACGATCCGCCGAATTTCACATTCCCGTTCGGCGCCTACATCTGCGTGCTCGACATCGATGTCGACACCGGGCAGACGAAAGTCCGCCGCTTCTATGCGCTCGACGATTGCGGCACGCGCATCAATCCGATGATCATCGAGGGCCAGATCCACGGCGGCCTGACCGAAGCGTTCGGCATCGCCATGGGCCAGGAGATCCACTACGACGACGACGGCAACGTCACTACGGCGTCATTTATGGACTATTTCCTGCCGACGGCAGTCGAAACCCCGCACTGGGAAACCGACTGGACCACGACGCCGTCGCCGCATCACCCGATCGGCGCCAAGGGCGTCGGCGAGAGCCCCAACGTCGGCGGCGTGCCGTGCTTCTCCAACGCGGTGAACGACGCGTTTGCATTCCTCGGCTCGACCCACATCCAGATGCCGCACGACCACTGGCGCACCTGGAAGGCCGCCGAAAAACTCGGCCTGCATGGGTGAGCAGCTAGCGACCCGCATTCGTCATGCCCGGCCTTGTGCCGGGCATCCACGACTTCGACATAGAGAGAGGCACAGAGACGTGGATGGCCGGGACAAGCCCGGTCATGACAGCGCAGGGGCTGCGGCGCCCGGATGATTCTGAAGCGCGAGGAGATATCGGACAAGCTCGCTGCCGTCGGCTACATCGCCGACCGCGACATCGCGAGCGCGTTGTGGCTGATGGAATTCCTCAAGCGCCCGCTGCTGCTTGAAGGCGAGGCCGGGGTCGGCAAGACCGAAGTCGGCAAAGCCCTTGCCGCAGTTCACGGCGCCGAGCTCATTCGCCTGCAATGCTACGAGGGCCTCGATCAGAACGCCGCGCTCTACGAGTGGAATTATCAGCGCCAGCTGTTGGCGATAAAAACCCGCGAAGGCATCGGCGAAGATGCTGACGCCATAGAGGAGCATATTTTCTCCGAGAAATACCTGCTCGAACGGCCGCTCCTGGCTGCTATCCGCCGCATAACGCCGCCGGTTTTGCTTATCGACGAAGTAGACCGCGCGGACGAGGAATTCGAGGCGTTCCTCCTCGAACTCCTCTCTGATTTTCAGGTCAGCATTCCCGAACTGGGTACGATCAAGGCCACTTCAATTCCGCGCGTTGTGCTTACCTCAAATGGTACGCGCGAACTATCGGACGCACTTCGGCGGCGCTGCCTTTATCACTACATCGATTTCCCCGAGGTCGATCGCGAAGCTAAAATCATCCTGACGCGGACGCCCGGCATCGACACGACGCTGGCCTTGCAGATCGCGCGCATGGTGGCGGCGGTGCGCAAGGAAGACTTGCGCAAGGTTCCCGGCGTGGCGGAGACGCTCGATTGGGCGGCGACGCTTGCGGGACTTGAAGTGTACGACCTCCGGCAGGAGCCGGAGGCTGTCTACGAGACGATGATCTGTCTGCTCAAGACCCATGAAGATCGGTCCCGCGTCACCCGGGAGGTGAGCGAGCGCCTGCTGGGCAAGGTGGCGTGATGAACGCCAACAGGCAAAAATCCGCTCATTCCCGCAACAGCGGGAATCCGGCGTTTGGCACGCGCCATCGTGTCGCTGGTTTCGCGCGCACCCTGCGCGACAACGGGTTCCGCGTCGGCCTTGCCGAGACGAACGATGCACTTGCCGTTCTCGCTTCCCCTATCGCGCTCCGTCCCACGTCGCTCAAGCCGGCATTCCGCGCGCTGTTTTGCGCGACCCATTCCGATTGGGCGCGCTTCGACGAAATTTTTGACGCGTTTTGGCGGGGCGAGGGGATGCGGCAGCGCCAGGTGCTGACCGGCTCGCCGGGCGAAAACCAGGTGTCGGCGATGCGGCGGCTTGCCGAAGCACATGTCCCGCAAGAGGCGCTTAGCCTCCCCGATCGCGTCGAGCGGCGACCCGAGGCAGACGGCGACAGCGCCGCCGAAGGCCGCGGCCGCCGTGAAGGCGCTTCACGCACCGAAGCATTATCGGCCGTGGACTTGCGCCACATTGTTGATCCCGACGAGGTGGCGGCCACACATGCCCTGGCAGCGCGGCTCGCCCGCACCATGCGCGCTCGGCTGGTGCGGCGCGAGCAGGTGCGCAGGCGCGGACGTCGGCTCGACTTGCGCCGCACCATTCATCGCAACGTCTCCCACGGCGGCACGCTGATTGAACTCGCCTGGCGCCGGCGTAAGCACAAGCCGCTGCGGCTCGTCGTGCTGCTCGATGCGTCCGGGTCCATGAGCCTCTACACCGCGTTTTTCGTCCGCTTCCTGCACGGGGTTGTCGACAGCTTCCGCGAGGCCGAAGCCTTCGTCTTCCATACCCGCCTCGCGCACGTATCGCCGTCGCTGCGCGACCGCGATGTGACCCGCGCCGTCGACAAGCTTGCCTTGATGGCCCAAGGCATTGGCGGCGGTACTCGCATCGGCGAAAGCCTCGGGACCTTCAATCGCTGGCACGCACGTCGCGTCATCAACTCGCGCACCGCCGTGATGATCGTGTCCGACGGCTACGACACTGGCGAACCGGAACAACTCGGCGAGGAAATGCGTCAGCTATCGCGGCGCTGCCGGAGGATCATTTGGCTCAATCCGCTGATCGGCTGGCGCGACTATTCTCCGCAGGCGCGCGGTATGCAGGCGGCGTTGCCCTATGTCGACCTCTTTGCTCCTGCGCACAATCTTGAAAGCCTGGCTGCGCTCGAGCCCTATCTTGCGAGGATCTGAGCTTTGGGCCGGACCTCCGATATTCTTGACATCATCGCCACCAGAAAGTCGGCGGGCGAGCCGTTCGCGCTGGCGACTGTTGTTCGCACCGTGGCGGCGACGGCGGCAAAAGCCGGTGCGAAGGCGGTGATCCTGCCCGACGGCACCATCTCGGAAGGCTGGATCGGCGGCGGTTGCGCACGCGCAGCGGTACTCAAGGCCGCCAAAGACGCGCTCGGCGATGGACGGTCGCGCCTTGTTTCGGTGCAGCCGCCCGATCTCCTCGCCGATCAGGGTGTTGAGGCCGGCGACGAACAGGAAGGCATCCGCTTCGCCAAGAACATGTGCCCGAGTGAAGGCACCATGGACATTTTTGTGGAGCCGGTTTTGCCGCGGCCCCAGGTCGTGATTTGCGGGTCGAGCCCTGTAGCCGTGGCGACCGCCGATCTGGCGAAGCGAACGGGGTTTGCCGTGACCATCTGCGCGCCGGCGCCGGAGCAGTCCGCATTCAGAGAAGTGGATCGCCGCATCGAGGGTTACGCGCTGCCGGTGAAAGATACGGGTGCACGCTACGTGGTAGTCTCGACCCAGGGTCGTGGCGACGAAGCCGCGCTTGCGGCGGCGCTTGCGGCCGATGTCGACTACGTTGCCTTTGTCGGCAGCCGCAAAAAAGCTGACGCGCTGAAGACAACGCTGGCGACGCACGGCGTCCCGGCCGAGCGCTTGGCGAAGCTCAAAGCGCCCGCAGGCCTTGATCTCGGCGCAATCACGCCGGACGAAATAGCGATCTCGATTCTTGCGGAAATCGTAGCAGTGCGGCGCAGCCAGCACCCGCGTAGCGCCGCCCTCTAAAACGCGGCAACTATAGAATAATTCGGGCGGTCGGCTGGCGCGACTGAACGAATTTTGGTGATCGCTGCAAATGCTTGACTATCTTTTTCAGTTGCGATCACGATTAAGCTGAAGGCGGATATTGAGGTCCCCGGGGGGCCCGCCGTCTTCAAAGGGGAGTTCGCGTCTATGTCTTCGTCTTCACACCCGGAAACTCTCGCGCTTCACGCCGGCTGGCGTGCCGATCCCACGACCGGCGCCGTTGCGGTGCCGATCTATCAGACCACGTCCTATCAGTTCCGCGACACCGAACACGCCGCAAACCTGTTCGCGCTCAAAGAGCTCGGCAACATTTACACACGCATCATGAATCCGACCAACGACGTGCTGGAGAAGCGCGTGGCGGCCATGGAAGGCGGCGTCGCCGCATTGGCGCTGGCATCGGGGCAGGCCGCCTCCGCGTTTGCCCTGCAAAACCTCGCCCGTGTCGGCGACAACGTCGTCAGCTCGACCGACCTCTACGGCGGGACCTGGAATCTGTTCGCCAATACGCTGAAGGATCAAGGCATCGAAGTCCGCTTTGTCGATCCGATTGATCCGGAAAAATTTCGCCGCGCGACCGATGATCGCACCCGCGCATATTACGCGGAAACGTTACCCAACCCGAAGCTCACTGTGTTTCCCATTGCCGAGGTTGCCGCGATCGGCCGCTCCTTCGGCGTTCCGCTCGTTATGGACAACACGGCCGCGCCGATCCTCACGCGGCCCCTCGATCATGGCGCGGCTGTGGTCGTTCATTCCACGACAAAATATCTCGGCGGGCACGGCAACTCGATCGGCGGCCTCATCATCGATGGCGGCAATTTCGACTGGGAGGCGCACGCGCAGCGTCAGCCGGCGCTCAATACGCCGGATCCGAGCTATCATGGCGCGGTGTGGACGCAAGCGGTAAAGCCGCTCGGGCCCATTGCCTATATCATCAAGGCCCGGGTCACGCTGCTGCGCGACATCGGCTCGGCGATGTCGCCGTTTAACGCGTTTCTGACCCTGCAGGGCGTGGAGACGCTGACGCTGCGCATGGCCAAGCATTGCGAGAACACGCAGGCGGTGACCGACTTCCTGCGCAAGCGGCCGGAGATTACTCGCGTCATTCACCCTTCGGTGCAGACCGGCGTGCACCGTGAGCGGGCGCAACGTTATCTCAAGGGCGGGCTGGGCGGCCTCGTCGGCTTCGAACTCGCTGGCGGCAAAGAGGCCGGCCGCCGCTTCATCGACGCGCTGCAGATGTTCTATCACGTCGCCAATATTGGCGACACGCGCAGCCTGGCTATCCATCCCGCCACCACCACGCATTCGCAGCTCGATCCGCACGAGCTGGACGCAACCGGCGTGACCGATGGCTATGTGCGCCTGTCCGTCGGCATCGAGCACATCGACGACATCATTGCCGATATCGAGCGCGGGCTGTCGGCGGCCGGCAAAATCGCCAAGGCGGCGTGATCAGCCGGCGCGGCGAAGGCGGGTCCGCTGGATGCGGCCCGCCAATTCCGGGCATTGACCGCGAATTTCGGGGACCGCCGTGATCTTCCAAAGCGCAGCGCGGGCAATTGGTCCGACGGCGAACAGTCGTTCGGACGGCACGCCGGAACTTGCGATGATGGTCCCATCCGGCGCCACATCCAATCCGATGCCCAAAGGATCGACGCGTGCGCGCCCCTGGTCGAGCAGGTTGCGTATGACCGGATTGGACGTTTGCATCGGGTTCGTAACCACGCCGCGGCATTCGACGATGTTATCGATCTGCATTGTCTCGATGGCGCTGCCGCCACGTCTCTGGTAGCGAATCGTCGCGCCGGTAGATCCCCGTTCGACTGCGCACAGTCTGGCGTCCATCACGGTCAGGCGGCCCGACGCGGTAGCGGCGCCGATGCGCGCCGCGATCTCTGGCGGCATGCCATGTCTATGGACGTTCCACCATGCCCGCCCGTGCCGCAAAAAGCTGCGGCGCGCGGCCTCAGGAAGGTGCTGCCAGATCTGCTCATTGAAAGGCCGGAGACCGTCGATGACGCTGCGCCAATCGGCGCCCTGCGCTGCACCAGTTGCGACGAGGTTTCGCAGCCAGCGGCAGAGCTCAGAGATACCGGCCCCCAATGGAACATCTGCCGCACGTATGGCAAGCGCCTGCTGCAGTCGATCCGCCCTCGGCAGCTGCCCGCGGCGCGATATGGCAACGATCGGTCCGGTGTGACCGCAGGCGTCAAGTAGAGCACGTAATCGACCATGGTCAAACCGGTTCCCACCATGAGAACCTTGGCGTTACGATGCACGCCCGCCTTGGACGGTGGGGTCCACGCATCGACCTAGCAGCGGCCGGCTTTGCTGTGAACATCGTGGCCGGTCGCCAGGATGCCGAAATCGGCTAAGTGATGCGAGCCGTCGCGCCAACGTGACGGTGACGCCGGAGCGGCCCTCGTCGATCCACAGGCATTCACCGTGGATGATGCGAAGCCGGCCAGGCCGGCTGCCATGCGCTACGAATGGCGCGGTTAAACTCGAGAGATAGTCGCCGTAGATCATGCGCGGCGCAAAGCACAATGGATCGTTTCCGGGCTTCCACTTCCAAGACGCCGTGGTCGCGTTGGCGCAGACCCAAGACCAGAAGTGATCAGGCTCGTCGCGAACCGCGCTCATGGACGCGGCGCGCACATTGAGGAGATGATCCGGGTTGGTGGTACCGTAGGCGACACCGAGCCCGAGTTGCGGCCGTTTTTCGATCAGGGTAACTCGAACCTCAGTCGTCGGGTCGCGGAGCAGGTGGAACGCCATCAGCACGCCGCTTGCCCCTCCACCGACGATAATCACGTCGGCACGCGAATCGGGATTGGGGTGTTCAGCTTCCGGCACGCTCGTTCACCACCGCTGAGTTTGCGCGAATTTGGACATTGGCCTATTTCGCTCGACTGCGTCGGTTGACCGCAATGGTTTCCCGCTATAAGATATAGTATTGATAGAGTAAATATACTTCTAGGTTGTAAACCAGAAAAAGCTAAATCTCAGAAGCCACCGGCGTCAAGATTTAGCCGGTGCGTAATGTCACAGCTTCGTTTCGCAACATGGTAGGCGTAATCGACACGGATGCGCCGAACGGCGATCCCCAGGTCAGGCTCGCACCAAAAGCGGCACGCATCGTCTGCGAATTGACGATCTGCCGTGATGCCGACGTGACGAAATGTTGGGGATGGTTGTCCTACGTCATTTAACGTATTTGCTGCCCTGTAGCCTGGGATCAAGGATCAGCCTGGGTGAGGTGCAGCCAAGCGCCTCTCCATGTGAGCTTTCAGGCGCATCGGAGCGCAGATGTCGTCGGACGACACGCCGGCAGTTTTGCAGTCATCCCAGGCGCGAAGGCTGGTTTGGGGGACCGCAGTCGGATTGGCGGCGGCTGTCGCTGCCGCATTCGCCGATATGGGCGTTTATTTCTGGATCGCCGCAGGAAGCGCCCTCGGCGGTATGGCACGTTACTGGGTTGCCGGGTTGCGGCGCGTCTTTGGGGAGAGACGTTCCCGTGGGGTACATTGCTCATCAACGTTGTCGGTTCGTTCGTCATCGGTTCTTCGGCAATTGACGGGTCCCGATGGACGCGTCTTTGTTGGATCCACGGCCAGACAATTTGTAATGGTTGGGATATGCGGGGGATATACCACTTTCTCATCCTTTAGCTTCCAGACTCTGAACCTCCTCAACGATGGCGAATGGTTCAGCGCCGGCGGATACGTCGGCGCCTCGGTCGTGCTGTGCCTTGTAGCGGTTTGGGCGGGCTATGCGCTCGCGGTCGGCTTAAACAACTTGAAATTCATATAGACGCGAAAAATTTGCGGTGGCGTTCGGGATGGATTCCAGCACACAGGTTTCGGAAGATGGCGTGCTGCTGCGAATTTTTCTCGGCGAAGATGAAAAGTTCGATCACCTGCCATTATACGAGGCAATCGTGCTTAAGGCTCGCGAGCTGCATTTGGCCGGTGCCACGGTGATCAGGGGCCCGATGGGTTTCGGACATTCGAGCCTGATTTATACGACAAAGATACTCCGGTTGTCGGAGGACCTGCCGCTGGTCATCGAAATTATCGACCGCCAAGATAAGATCGACATATTCCTGCCGGAGCTCAATCGCATGATGAAAGGCGGCCTGGTGACCATGGAAAACGTCAAGGTGCTGCGCTACGGCTCACGGTAGCCGCGCGCGGGCGATCCTTGAGTGCGGCGCTTCCGGATGCCGGCATCGCGCCGAAACCGGGAGCGTCGACGTTCGCGGCACCGTCCACAAGGATCGGACAGCTCGCGGCCCCGGCTTAACAAACACGCACTACGGTTTGGTAGTCCCATATTGCAGTACCTGAACCTTCTCGATGGTCACCAGGCCGCTCGTCATCATGCGATCCAATACCGGCATGAACGCGTCGATCCTGTCCTGCGAATCGACGATCTCCACCACCACGGGCAAGTCCTGAGAGAGTCGTAGAATCTTGGTGGTATGAATGTGGTTCGAATGCCCGAAGCCGACGTGACCGCGCAGCACCGTTGCGCCGCCAAGATTCATCTCACGAGCCTTGAGCACGATCGCCTCGTGGAGCGGCAGATGTTCAAATTTGTCGTCTTCGCCGAAGAAGATGCGAAGCAGGACGGCATCGCGGGGGATTTGCATGATCACGTCCATTTCATCGTGTTAATCGCGGTTGCGAGCAAGACGCCGGCCCACACCGCGATCAGGCACAGCACCAACGACAGGCCGACATTGGCGCCCGCTCGGAACCACTCTCCGTCGCTGGCGAGGTTAAGTGTTTGCAGGCTGAATGACGAAAAGGTGGTGTAGCCGCCGCAAATGCCGGTCATCACGAACTGGCGGGCGGTCGAGCCGACGTAAACTTTTCCGTTCGGACCGGTCAGCGCAAAGAAGAAGCCGATGACGAAAGAGCCGGTCACGTTGATGAGTAGTGTGCCCCAGGGGAAAGTCTCGCCGATCAACCGGGCGGCCACGCCCGATAACCAGAAGCGTCCGGTCGCGCCGATGCCGCCGCCGATTGCCACCCAAATATAGAGTCCCATTGAGCCATTGATCTCCAATATCGAAGATTGAGTGCGTCCCCATGGTTCGTTACTCCCTTGAGAAGAGCCGATGCGCGTGTCGTTGTGGTCGGTCGCGCATCGCAGAAGCAGCCGGCATCAATAGAGCGTCAGTGCAAGAATGACGACCAATAACGCCCCGATCAACGCCAGGTAAAAGTTAAGCTGCCCGGACTGTAATGCCTTGAACCGGTTGGCAAAGGTAAAGACGGCACGGGTCACCGGCGCAAAAAGGTACGGGCCGAAAATGGGTGCCACGTCGTGAGAGAATACAAGCCTGTGAATGAAGTAATGCACTCCGCTCGCCTCGCGCGTCGTCTGCTCGGTCGGGCGATAGACAAAGCTGTAGAACGTTCGCAGCGCGTTGGAGAAAGTGAGCGCGGTCGTCGACACCCGCCCCGGATCCTGATCGAGCCCGCCGTACCAGACCGCGACACGGCGAACGGCGTAGCGTCGGTTCGCCATCACCAGGACGATCGGCAGTATGGCCAAGAGCGGCATGACAACGACCAGCATGGTCGGCGAAATGAAGGCGAATTTGGCGGTCAGCGGCACGAGCAACAGGCCGTCGTGCATGTCGCGCGCGGCCTGAGTGCCGAATTCATTGGCGACGGCTACGCGCAACGCGTCGAGCCAACGCGGCATGCCAACCGCAAGCGCCAATACGCCTAATCCCAGCAGGCCGACGGAAACGCCGATAGCGCGGCCGCACCGGCGAAAATTTGTGCGGCGAACGCCCCAGCAAGCCGATACCAAAAACCTTGACATAGGTGGCAAAGGCGACCGCGACCGTGAGCGCGAGGCCAGCGCCGGCCAGCGCCATCACCAGCCGGCTTGGCAGTGTATCGAGCCGGAAGCCCTGGAAGACGGTTTCGAACATGTACCACTCGCTGACGAAGCCGGCCTGCGGCGGCATGGCGGCAAGGCTCATCGCCGCAAATAACGCACCCAAGCCGAACAGCCACGAGCTGTGGCGCAACAGTTCCGTGTGAACAATCTGGTATCGGCCGGTCGCGCCATAGACGCCGTCGGCGGTGAGGAACAGACCGCCTTTTGCGAGTGTATGCCCCGCCAAGTGCAGAAGCGACACCGTCCACGCCAGGCTCGCAAGTTCAGGTTTGCCGTGGCCGCGGAAAATCAGGGCCGCCCCCAGCATCGCGACGGCAATAGCGGCGTTTTGCGCCGACGAGAAGCTCAGCAGGGTCCGCCAGTCCTCCTGCTGGAACGCGTAGAGCGCCGTGAGTATCGCGCTGAGCACTGCGACGATGATGACAAAAATGCCGAGGCCGGCAGCCACCGCGGGGTCCTGGCCGGCCCATTCCAGCAGGCCGCGAGCCAACCCGTAGAATGCCGCGTTAAGCACCACGCCCGACATCAGCACGCCGGAAGCACCGCTGCCGGCGCCATAGGCGCTTGGGAACCACTCGTAGAACGGCAGCAGTCCGAGTTTGGCGCCAAAGCCGATGACGAGCAGCACGCCGATGAAGACCAGCGTCGGCACCGCTAACGTACCGGCGCCTTCGCGAAAGCTCGCGAAGGCGAATGAGTGCGCCGCGACCGCAAGCAGCAGCACTGCGATGACAAGTGCAACCGCACCGATTTCCAAAAGCCCGAGCATGAACAGGACCGGACGGCCGACATCCGACGACAGCTTTTCGCTGAGGATCATTATGGCGCCGCCAAAACTCATGATCTCCCAGGCAATCAGAAACGCCGCCCCGTCGCGCACGCCGAAAACGCCGAGCGCCCCGATCAAGCTCATGGCGGCGCCGAACAGCCAGCCGGCACGGCCCTGTCGCGCTGGCGTCGCCAGCGCGCAGGCGAGTGCCGCCGGAACCAATCCAAAGCCAAGCAGCCAGGCACCGTCGGGAGTTAATTGAAAGGATATCGGCGCTCCGGCGACTTGCGTCGGCAGCACCGCCACCGATGTTCCGTTAGGCAGCGCCAGGACAGCGGCGCAAATTCCAAGCACGCTTCCGAAACACAACAAGGCGCGCCCAAGAAACAAGCCGCGACCGGTGAGAGCCAAAAGCGCGGCGGCGAGCCAGGCCAGGAATGCCGCGACCAGGAGATCATTCGACAAGCTGTCCTCCCTTTACGCGTTGCGGCGCTCGATCGAGAAACATCAGCAAGGCCTGGATGATCGCGGCCGGGTTGGGCGGGCAGCCCGGCAAATAGACGTCGACCGGGATCACGCCGTCGAGTCCGTGGCCCGACGCGTAGCCGCCCTCGGCGATTCCGCCAGAGACCGCGCAAGTGCCGACCGCGAGCACCCAGCGCGGCTCCGCCATTGCTTCATAAGTGGTGCGCAGCGGGCCGAGCATGGCGTTTGTGACCGGTCCGGTCACCAGGAGAAGATCGGCGAAGCGCGGCGAGGCGGTAAAGAAGATGCCAAGCCGGTGCAGGTTGTAGAACGGATTGTTCAAGGCCTGCAGCTCCGACTCGCAGCCGTTGCATGAACCGGCGTCGACGTGGCGGACGTGCAGGCTGCGCCGAAATGCCCGACGCGTTTCTGTCCCGGCCGCGGGGACCAAGTTCGCGCCGGCTTTCCAGATCAAGTCGGTACGCGTCCGCGCGCCAAAGGCCCAGTCGGACGACGGGCTCATCGCTCCGGTCGGGCAGGCCTCGGTGCAGAGCTGGCAGACAACGCAGCGGCCATAATCGACGTCGAGCATGCCGCTTGCTTCGGTCGACGCTCGCATCGTGATCGCTTTGGTCGGACAGATGTCGGCGCAGGCTTTGCACGCGTCGGTGCACAGTTCCGGCCTGTAACGCGGCATGCCCAAAAAACCCGCCTGGCCATCCGTTCCCTCGGCCACCGGCCATGGCGTCGTCTGTTTGCCTGCCAGTAATCCCAACAAGGTCCATTGCGGCATGGCTCGCTCCTACCGATCGCAACCGGCGATCGTCAGGCCGAAGCTCGCCTCATTGATCGCGTAGTCCATCATGTTGCTGTCATGCACGGTGAACGGAAATACCCGCCAGTTCGAAAACGACGGGGATTTTATTTTGACGCGCACGAGCTTGCCGTCGCGGCCGATGTGTACGGCGTAGAACAGCGTGCCGCGGGGCGATTCTGTAAAGCCCAGGCCTTCGCTGTTTGGCACGATCTTACAGTCCGCGCGAACCGGGCCGTCAGGCAACACATCGAGCGCCCGCGCGATCAGCGTGATGCTTGAGCCGACCTCGTCCATGCGCACCTGGGCGCGCGCATGCGCATCGCCCGCCTCGCGGACCGCGACCGTCGGCGAAATTTCTGCGTAGGCGGCGTAAGGGTGGTCGCGCCTTAAATCGCGGTCGATGCCCGATGCCCGCTCGATCGGCCCGGTCGCCCCCTGATCGAATGCTAAGCGGCGATCGAGCTCTCCCGTCGTGATCAGGCGATCGAGATGACTTGCGGTATTTTCCATGTGCTCGGCGTAACGCGAAAATCGTTCGCGCAAAGCTGCAAGTTCGGCTCCGAGCCAGAGCTTTGGCGACAAATCGCGCCGCAGGCCGCCGATGGTAAGCACGCTTCGCAAGAAGCGGCTGCCGGTGAGGCGCGTGTTGAGTTGCTTGGCCTGCTCCTCAAGCAGTTTGCCCTCTGCTTCGCCGACCTTCAGCGTCGTGGTGTGACAGAGATGGCCGAAATAGTGCAGATGGTTGTAAAGGCGCTCCATCTCGGCCAGCAGCAAACGCAGGAATTTCGCGCGCGGCGGAACGGCGCACTGCGAGGCGGCCTCGACCGCCTGACAATAAGCGAGCGCGTGCGCGACGCTGCCGACGCCTGAAACCCGCTCTGCCAACACCACCCCACGCTCCGGCTCGAGCGCCTCGAACCGCTTCTCCATGCCTCGATGCTTGAAGAACAATCGTGGATGATAATGAATGATCGCTTCGCCGACGTAGAAGAACAGAAACTCCGCCGATTCGAACACGTCCGCGCGGACCGGGCCAAAGGGCAGGAGCTGCACGTCCGCCTCCGCGCCGCCAACTTCCGGGATGGATTGTTTGATTGATGCAATGTGCAACGGCCGATCCGGCGGATAGCCCGGGTCGAATGGTGGTTTGCCTGACTCGACGCCCTCGTGCAGCACCAGGCGATGCGGTTGCGGATGATCGGCAAAGGATAGACCGAACAAATCGGTGATTTCGCGCTCGTACCAGCTCAAAAGCGGTGCGACGTTGGCAAGGCTCGGAATCGGCTCGTTGGCGTCGCAGCGCCAAACCGTAAACGGCATCGCACCGGCAGGGCTTGCGACGTAGCGCAATTCCAGCCGATCCGGTTCGGGATACCAGGCGTAGGCCATTTGCATCCGACCTCCGGACGCGAGCAGCGCGGTAGCGGCATCCTTTAATTCCGCGGGAGGCAGCGATGTCGCCGGGGATACCGTCATGGCGTCGGCCCCGTCAGCAGCCGGGCCGCCGCCATGAAGTGCTCCCACAGGTCGTTCGGCCACCAGATTCCGAACACCAGAAGCGGCACTAAAGCGAACCACATCGGGGTCACGCACCAGCGGCTGATCGGGCTCGGGCGATCGTCGGCGCTGTTGTCGCTGTTGCCGGCATTGAAATACATCGCGCGGAAATGATTGAGAAAGCCGATGAAGATGACGATCAAGAGCACCGCCATCACATAGACGGCCCAGTCATAACCGCGCTCAAACCCGGCGCGCAGGATGACAAGCTCGCTGAGAAACAAGCCAAATGGCGGTGCGCCGGTAATAGCGGCAGCGCCCGCAAGCCACAACGCCCCCTGCACCGGGAAGCGCGTCCAGACGTTGCGGATGCTGCGGATTTCCTTCGAGCCATAGCTGCGCATCACATTGCCGGCGCCGAAGAACATCAGCGACTTGTTCAGCGAGTGGTTGAGCATGTGGTAGAGCGCACCGGCGATGCCGAGCGGTCCGCCAAAGCCGAAACCAAGCGCGAGCACGCCCATATGCTCGACGCTTGAATAGGCCATGAGCCGCTTAATGCCGTTCTGCCGAACGATAAAGAGTGCGCCGACTAGAAGCGAAAAAACGCCAAAGGCCACGAGTGAAGTGCGGGCCAGATAGGCGTTTTGCGCCGCGTCGGCGATCGTCAGGTAGCGGACAATGCCAAGCATGGCGCTGTTGAGCAGCGCGCCCGACAGCATTGCCGAGATCGGCGCCGGACTTTCGCTGTGCGCATCCGGCAACCACGTATGCATTGGGGCGAGACCGACTTTGGTCCCGTAGCCGACGAGCACCAGCAAGTACGCCAGCGCGGCCAATGCGGGATTCATCTTGGGCGCTGCCGCGCGCAAGATGTCCCAGGTCATGTCGTAGGTCGGCCCGAGCACGAAACTGCCGCACCAGTAGAACAGCACGGTTCCGAGCAAGGCGAGGCTGATCCCGGCGGAAATAATGATGATGTATTTCCAGGCCGCTTCAATGCTCTCTGCCGCCCGCTCAAATCCGACCAGGAACGTGCTCACCAGCGTGGTCAGTTCGATCGCGATCCAGTAGAGGCCGGCATTGTTCATGATCGAGCTCAGCAGGATCGTCAGGGCGAACCCGGAAAAGAGCGCGTAGAAGCCCCAAAGCCGGTCGTCTTCGTCGAGCAGGCGCATGTAGCCGATCGAATAAATCGAAGCGAGCAAGTAAACGATCGCGGTGCAAAGCATCACCCATGCGCCGGTCATGTCGACGACCACGTATTCGCCGAGGTAATGGTAAGGCCCGTTGGCGCTCAACACCGTCAGCGGGATCGCGGCCGCGAACACGACGAGACTGGCGGCGAGATTGAGACCCTCGGTAATGCGTGGCGCGTGTATGAGCATGCAGCCTATCGCGGCAATCGCCGGCGCGATCAATATGACAATGAGGAGCGTGCCGATCATTGTCAGCCCACGAGCCGATTGAGGTCGAGACTGCTTGTGCTGCCCACATGAGCGACAAGGTAGCGAACGAGAACGCCGAAGCAGGCGACAACGACCAAAAGGTCGAACAGGATCACGATCTCGATCAGCAGCGGCATTCCCGGCACGAGAATCTGTGCGCCGAGAAAAATGCCGTTTTCGAGCACGAGCAGGCCAAGAATTTGACTCAGCGCCTCGTGTCGCACCGTAAGCATCAAAAATCCGATCAGCTTCATCGACAGCATGATCGTGAGCGCGAGCACCGCCACCGTGCCGGCTAGCCCCAGCGATTGACCGATGTGATAGGAAACGACCAGTGCGAAGATCACGCAAATCGCGCCGGCGACGAGCGTGGAGCTGGGCTGCAGAATCTCGTGGATCTCGCGCGCCACGTTGAGCCGTCCGATGATCCGCCAGATCAGGTACGGCAGCAGCAGCCCGCGGAACAGCGCAGTGAGGATCGCGATCAGGTAAAGTTCGGGATAGCCGCCGTAAAATCCGACCGCGGCGGACAGCGCAGCAATCACCCAGGATTCGGCGGCGAAGGCGTAGAGATAATTGTTGAGCCAGCGCGAGCCGAGCATCACGAAGGCGAGCAGCAAACTCGTAATCGCCATTAGACTGAAGATCGACGACGCGAGCGGATCGAGATGCGCGACGAGCATGATCAAGCCAGCTGGGTTCCGATGATGGCAAGGATGGCGAAAACGAACGAGGCTGCGAGCAATTCTTGATAACGGTAGAAGCGCAATCGCGACTGCGCGGTTTCAACCACGACGACGCGCACAGCCGACGATGACGAATTTGAGCATCAGCGCGGCAACTGAGCCGAGAACTCCGACAACGGTGCCCTCGCGCGACAACCCCCACGGGATCAGCAGGACATTGCAGAAGATCGTGTAAAGGATGAATTGCTTCATCATCGACGCCCAGCGGAGAATGGCGAGCAGCGGACCGGAATATTCGAGGATTCGCGCCTCCTCGATCATGTAGACTTCGATGTGGGTGCTGGAATGGATCGGCAGCCGGTCGGTCTCGACGATGAGCAGTGTAAAGAATGCCGCGATCAGGAAAAGATGCGCCGGGCTCAGGTAGACCGCGGGGCTGCCGACCAACAAATGGTTGACCACGAAAGGCAGCATCGCTTTCGCCAGCAGCGTAATTCCGACGAACACCAGAATGAGCGTCGGCTCCGCCAGGATCGCAACCATTACCGCACGGCTCGAGCCGACACCGCCGTAGGCGCTGCCGGTGTCGAGACCGGCAAGCACGATCATGAACGAGCCGAGCGTGAGAATAAGTCCGCCACCGAGAATGTCGCCCATATCGGACAGCGGCAGCGGAAAGTCGGTCAACACCGGAATGAGAATGGGGACGGTCATCATCGCGGTGAACGCGACGAACGGTGCGATCCAGTAGATCCAGGAAGCGGTTTCCGGAACCACGATCTGTTTGTGGAACAGCTTCCAAAGGTCGCGATAGGGCTGGAAGATGCCGGGCCCTTGGGCGAGCTGTACGCGTTCCTCAAACTGCTGGATGATGCCCTGCAGCAGCGGCGCCAGCAGCAGCACCGCGAGGACCTGACAAATTTGCAGGAGAACGTCGCGGAGCATCACGACTGTCCCGGCAGCCGCGTAACAGGTGCGCCACCCACCCGAACGCGCTGCGGCCAAGCGCGATCAGATTGTCCCCGTCTGTCGGAAGATGTTTTCACGCGCGTCTCCTCTCGTCCGCAAGCGGACAAAAGGAGTCATCAGCCCCTAGGGCAGTTTAAGGCGAACTCCATCGCCTTGCCGACGCAAGCCGACATCTGTGCTATGAATAGGGATAACTCCGTCCCGGTGTCAAGCGCGCGGGGCGCGGCTATTCCTGAATTAACGTCGATTGTCGGTGCCGCTGCAAATGGATACCTGGTGCGCTCCCGATAGGGCGTTTGGCGCTTTCGGCGCCGAAGACGGAATCATAGAGATCCTCCCCGTAGCTTGTTTGCAACGGCTCGCCCTCGGCCAATCGATAGGTGCGCGTACCATCCGGCCGTCGTTCGGCGCGCAGGAAAATGGTGTTGTCCATATGGCGTGCGTGACAGCGTTGCGCGAATTCGTAAAGGTGCGTGACGAAAAAGACCTTTACGCCCCGTTCAACCAGCGCGGCGGTGATCTGCTCGGCAATTTCCGAGCCTTCCCTTTCATCCGTCGAGGCGAATGATTTGTTGAACAGGAGCATCGTATTGCTGCCGATCCTGCCGATGATCTCGCTTGCTCTGCTCAGTTCCTCATCCCATTTCCCGCTTTCCATCGCCGTGTCTTCTTCGCGCTTGAAATGCGTGCACAGGCCGGCGCAGACCTCGGACGAAAACGCCTCGGCGGCCACGAACATGCCCGCCTGCAGCATCAGCTGGGCGAGGCCGACGCTGCGCAGAAAGGTTGATTTGCCGCCGGTATTGGCGCCGGTAATGATGACCAAGTCCCTGCGGTCGGCGTTGAGATCGTTGCCGACAACTTTTCGTCCCATGCTTAAGGCGAGCGAAGGGTCGTACAAGCTGGAAAACGACAATCTCCGCTGTCGGGCGGGCGCGGCGACCGGGAAGCATATCGGCTCTCCGATCCCGGCAAGCTGAGCATGCAAATTTATGCACCCGACATAAAATGCCAATTCTGTGCGCAGCATCTGAAAAAAACTGAGAATATGATCGGTCGATTGAGCCAACGCATTGGCTACAAGATTTACGCCCTTGTCGGCTAATTCCGACAAGGCGCGTGCTCCAGCCTCATCGCGCGGATGCAGCGAAAACGTATAGGATCGCGGCTTTTCCGCTACGAGCCACCTCAACCAGTTGCGCGCCTCGTCGTGGGGCTTGCGCAGCACGTAGTTTTTTCCTTTGTTGCCTGTTCCCAATTGCGCGCTGAGCAAGATACCGGAGCGGAATTTGAGGCGGCGCAAATGCTGTTCAATAGCCAAGAAATACTCATCGCTAAGCTCCTCTTTCAGCATCGCGAAGAATCTTGAGAACGCTTCGGATTCAAATTTGCCCGCATGTTGTCCGGCAATATTCCGCAATCTCTTCAACACACCCACCAACATCTGCAGCACCTCTACTGCGTGGTGGAGAATCCCGGTCGGATAGCGGGTGAAAAAGCTCCAATAGCCTTTCCTCTCGCCTTCGATAGCGTCGATCGCGATCTGATAAATTTCCGTAATGATCTGGGAATTTCTCAAACTGTCGGCGAGAGCGTGTTGGCGATAGCGTATGGCCGCAAGATCGGTGAGGCTGGAGAGTGCCGCGATTTTTGCGACCTCGAACAGGAACTTGTCGCCGCCGGCCATAACGTTGAAGAGAACGTTTAATCCGAGGTCCTGCGTCAAAGCCTCCTCATTCCAAGGCAGAGCCTGCTGCAGGTTCAGGCTCGGATCCTCGCCGCCCTTCCTGTGGCGCAATTCTTTTTCCCTCCGGGCAAGGAGCTGCCCGGGATCAAAGTCATGATTGCTGTGCATCAGGAACGCTTTCATGGCTTGATGCGCTCCTTGATAGAACCATAGGTCAATCCGTATTTCTCGGCGATCGCCATGGCGTAGGCGAGACCGTCAGCCGGCCGTCGCGGAACCTTGAACGTGCGCAGCGCCGGATTGTCCGGCACGACCGTAGCTACCATCGAAACGGTTTGCGGGCCGAACGACGCCAGCTCATCGACGAAGGTCACCCAGACGCACAGCGCGCCCAGCTCTATTATTTTCTCCATCACCTTGTTGCTCAGGAACGTCTCGTCCTAAATCGTCGTGGAGGTGAAAATCTCATTCATGATGATGATGGACTGCGAAGTCGCGCGACGAAGAATATCGTGAATTCTGATGAGATCGTCTTCGAGCTTGCCACGAAGATTCTCGATCTTCTCCTCCTTCTCAAAATGCGTAAAAATCCGGTCAAAGAGCAAAAGCTGCGCCTCTCTGCCCGGCACCGGACATCCCAAGCTCGCCAGGTAATGCAGTTGTCCGAATGCCCGGGCAAAAGTGGTTTTGCCGCCTTGATTGGGACCGGACACGACCAGGATTCGTTCATTGCCCTGCAAACAATAGTCGTTGCACACGACGGCCGAGCCTGCGGTCACAAGCTTGTGGGCAAGCGCGATATAGAATCCCTCATAGTCGTAGACCTCGGCGGTCTTGTCGCGGACCCGCGGATAGCAGAACTGCAGCCCGGCTTGCGCCAAGGCGGCGACGTGTTTCCGATAGGCGACGTAGAACTGAACTTCGCGGTCGAACACGGCTACGGTTTTGTCGGTGAAATTGTCGTTCCGGGCGCAATAATCGGCCAGCGCGCCGAATAAGTCTGGATGCAATTTGGCGACGAAATCCAAAATCTTGGCTTCGATATGGTTCATGTCCTCGCTTGTAGAGAACTTGATCCGGTAATCGCGAACGGCGCCTTGCTGGAATTTCTTGAAGGTCTCCTCGACGTCGACGCTGTAATCGCTCTCCTCCCGATAGTCGCGGACCGTGAAGCTGCTGGCTTTGACAAGCACGCAATATCGGACACTCGCCAGATTAGCCGTGAGCCCGTTCGTTTCCGCGACCAGTGACGTAAAGCGTTCGGACGCGACGTAGTTCCTCAAATATTCGCGCAAATCGAGGAATCCGCGCGACCGCAGAGCGAGCTTGCCAAGCTTGTGGATCAGGTCGGCGACGGCGCCGCAATAGATATCCACCGCATCCAGATACCAGGCTTGTCGCTGAAGCGTGTAGTGAAGCTTGCCGACCCGTGCGAGGTGGGCGCGCACGGCCCGCATTTCTTCAGCAAACACCATGACGCAATTGAGCAAGTCCGCATTTTCGAGGTCTTGCATGACCTCGTGCCGATAGGCGATGGCCTCGCTGCGGCTCAGGGGGAAATAGAACAAAGGTTTGAGGTTGTATTCCGCCCAATCGGCTGTGATCGCGTCCACAACCTGATCGAGATTAAGATCGGCGAAACAGGCTGGCGCGGCGGCCTGTTGTGCGCTCTCGCGATCGTACGGCGAGTCGAAGAGGATGCTGGCAAACGCGACGGAAGTCATAAAAAATCCCACCAAAGCCGGTGCCTCGGTAGGAGTTATCAGCCCTAAGGCATTTTCGGCGAACTCCATCGCCAGTCAACAAACTAACATAGGGCCCGGTGCAGTTTCCGTCAATCTGAAGCTGGTATGGTCAGCTTGCCCCCCTTAAGCGGTGACATTATATTTCAACTTGAAACGATGGGGATGGGGTCCCCCGCAAGCGCCCGTGGTGCTGACCAATTGGGCTGATGACTCCTACCGCGCAATGTCAAAGGCGGTGGGAGCTTGGCATGGACCCGGCCGATTTTTCTTTGCCGCACGTCACCGGCGCGATGCTGCAGATGGCAAGGCACGCGCCATGAAGAACTTTGCCCAGCCATCCTTCTTTCGGCTGTTCGACCTGTTGATCAGCCTCACCAATCCCGGTTTGAAACGCTCGCACTGGGTGTACGACGGCGTCGATTTTGAGCGCGAACGGTACAGCGTCACAGGGCCGCGGCACGGCCTCGTCATCGAGATCTTTACGCTGCGGCGTGCCGGACGGCGCGGCTGGTCGCTGATGGTGACAAAGGAATTTTGGTGGGTGGGGGAGGAGAGCAAAGTGCTGAAGAACCTGCGCTGGGCACGGCCGACTGCCGGCCAGCGTGCCGACATTCTGTCCTGGCTACGGGTGCAGGAAGGAAAGGTTGCGCGCGAATCGTCGTCCGCGCCTGAACGCGGCGACAAAGCCGAAGCCGCGGAGATCGAGATGTTCGAGGACGATCGGCCATGAACGAAGCGTCCTTCGCCGCGGCACCAATACGCGCCGCGCCGCAATCGGACGAAGGCGGACCACCGTTCGGGCTGTACGCGATGCTCGGCCGCGTCGAGGCCGCGCTGGCGTCCGCTGTCGGCGCCGAGTCGCCGCTGGTTGCTCGGTTGCGTGCGTTGCGCGGCCGTCTCGAACACGAGCGCCTGCAGATTGCCGTGCTCGGTCAGTTCAAGCGCGGCAAGAGCACGTTCATCAACGCACTGCTTGGTGCGGACATCTTGCCCACCGGAGTAATTCCCTTAACCGCCGTCGCCACTTTCATCGCTTGGGGGCGCGAGCCGCGTGTCCTCGTCAGTTTCGCCGGGCCGCGGCCGAGCGAGGAATTTGATGTTCAAACCGTGGACGAAATTCGCAGCGTTTTGTTTCGCTTCGTTGCCGAGGAAGCCAATCCGGAAAATCGCCTTGGTGTGAAGCGGGTCGATCTTTACTACCCCGCCGCGCTGCTCGTCGAAGGCACCGTGATAATCGATACGCCCGGCGTCGGCTCGACGCTGCTGCATAATACTGAGGCGGCATTGCAGGTGCTCCCGGAAAGCGACGCCGCATTCTTCGTAATATCGGCCGATCCGCCGATCACCGAAGTCGAGATTGAATACTTGCGGCGCCTGAAATCGAAGACGTCGCGCGTCTTCTTCATCCTTAATAAGGCGGATTATCTGCGGCCCGATGAACGGCGAACCATGGTTGATTTCCTGCAAAAGGTGCTGGCGGAAAAGTACCTTGATCGACGCAAATAGTCGAATCTTCTGCGTTTCGGCGCGGGACGGCCTGCGGGCGAAGCAGAGCGGCGATGGTCCCGCGCTGGAATCGAGCGGGATCGCTGCACTCGAAAATCATCTTGTCTACAGGCTGGCTGGCGAAAAGCGTCACTGGCTCGAAGACGCGGTGCGCGGCAAGGCCGCGGATGTCCTTTCCCAGGCGGTGGCGGAACTCGATCTGCGTCTGCGCGCGTTGAACCTGCCGATCGAGGAACTCGCGGCGAAGGCGGACGCGTTCCAAGCGGCGCTTCGCGCCATCGAGGAGCAGCGGCGCGTCACCGGGTATCTGCTCGCTGGCGATCATCGGCGGCTGCGTCTGGCACTCGATTCCCGTGTCGATGATTTGCGCCGGGAGATTGCGGCCAAGCTTGCCGGCGTCATCGACGCAAGCCTCATGAAGAGTGCGCCGTCGGCCTGGGCAGAGGCGACGCAAAGCGCGTTGCCCGCCGCGATGCGGAGCGCATTCGAGGCCGCGCGCGAGCCGCTGGCGAGTGCATTCGCCTCCGATACCGGCGCCGCTCTTGCCGTCTGCCAGGATCGCATCGATGCGCTGGTTGATCGGGTACGGCAGGCGGCGGCGGAGATCTTCGACGTGCCGCTGAGCGCCGCACCCGAGCGCGAGTCCTTTGCACTTGGGCAGGACCCCTATTGGGTGACCGAAAGCGCAAACGAGACCTTGATTCCCGATCCGAGCACGCTGATCGATCGGCTGCTGCCGACGAGCGTGCGCCGGGTACGGCTGCGAGAGCGCATGAACCGGCAAGTGGGCGAGCTTATCGTGCGCAACACCGAAAATCTTCGCTGGGCAATTTGGCGCGGTCTTGACGAGGCGTTTCGCAAGGCGACGGCACAATTCGAGGAGCGGCTCGACGACGCCATCGGGGCCACGCGCGGCATTATCGAAGATGCTCTGGCGCGGCGGCGCAATCAATCCTTCGCGGTTCAGCCGGAAATTGATCGGTTCATCCGCACTACGGCCGCGCTCCGCGCGTTGCGCGAGGAGCTCGACCGCGCAAGTTGCGACACAAAAGGAACCGAAGCGTAGTCCGCGAGGCGGGCGGTCGCGGGCAAACGCCCGCAGACTGTCTACCCGGAACCGCACCGGGCCTTCGGCGTTATCAAAACACCTGATCAATTGGCGTGGAGACCCAGCATGGATCGCGAACACATCAAAGGTGCCGCCGATAAGGCAAAAGGCACCATCAAAGATGTCGCCGGCAAGGTTACCGGAGACAAAGAACTGCAGTCGGAAGGCAAGCTCGACAAGGCCAAAGGCGAAGCGCACAACATCGCGGGTAATGTCAAAGACGCCGCCCGAGATCTGACGAAGTAAAATAAATCCGGCGCGTTCTGCGTAGCGTAAGAGGCCGCCTAAACGGGCGGCTTCTTATTTATGCTCAGTCTCGGTGAGAGCTTGTGTCACCCGGCGCGAAGCTCTCGCGCGGAAGCCTGATCCGGGAACAGCCGATCCGATTCGACGACATATTGCGCCGCGCTCTCGTTCAGCCGGGAATTATTGGCTTCGCGAAGGGCCGCATCGGCCTCGCCGTAGAGGAAAGCGAGGAAGGCATAGCGCCGCCCGTTGGTGATAGGCGTGACCTGATGCAGCGCGCCGCACGAAAAAACCACCGCGCCTGCAGGCGGAGCACGATACGCGCGGCTGCCGAACTCCGGAAGCACGAGATCGCAGCCTTCGTAATCCTTGTTGAGGTTGATGGTCACCGCGAAACGGCGATGCTGCGCGCCGACATTGACGTTGTCGCGATGCCGATAGAAGTGCCCGCCGATGGCGCTGTCGTAACAAGCGACGATATAGCGATCCATGCGCGTGGCCTGGAACTGGAAGAACCGCTCGACGGCCGGCAACAGGCGGCGAACGATCTGGCTGCGAATCGCTTCGCGCAATTGCGGGTGCGCAACAGCGAGATCGTTGCGGCGCTTGATCCGATAATCGACGATCCGCGACGTCTTGCCGTCCACATCGAGCAGAAAGCCGGAATCCTCGCCGCCGATCTTTTGATAAAACTGGATCAGAACATCGCAGAGCTGGAAGTCGAAGACTCGCGGCACGATCAATACCGGAGCACTTAAGCGGGACGCCGGCGAAGTCTTCGACTCCCGGCAGGCCCTTCAGTACGTTGCGCACGGTTTGCCCGTGTCCCTCGGCGTAATCCCAGGGGATGTCGGCTATGGCACGCAACATCGGATCGAGAATGATCGTCCGCGGCATGATGTCGGCGCCGAACAGGCGGCTGATCTCGCCGTCATAGTCGGCGAGAAAGGACGCTCGCTGCGGTGCTCAGTTTCAGGTAAGGCGTCGGGTCGGCGGGCGGAGCAGTGAGCACGCCGTAAAAGACCAGCCGATCCTCGTGAAAGAGATTGAAGACCTCAAGTATTTCGGCCAATTCGCGCTCGGCGCGCGGGTCGGCCGGCGAGCCCAGAAAGCTGAGCACGATCCAGCGGCCGGCCGCGACCGAAAGGCTGAACGAGCCTCCCGAAATGACGGGAGCGGTGAACCAGGGAACCGGATCGCCCAGGACGATCTTGCGGGGGCCGGCTTCAATCTTTTCCATATTGGCGCCTTCGCGTGCAACGCCGCCGCGCGCCGCATCATTCGCCGTCATGGTAAATTTTGTTCTAATATTCCGCCGACCGATTCGCCGCTTCCGGGGTCGATGTGGGCCAGATCATTACAAATCCGCGGCCGGGCTCTGTTACCTCGCGGATGCAGGCTCTCGATCGTTCCATAGAGCAGAATCCCGATGGGCTGAAAGCCCGCTTTGAACGCGCCAGTCTCCTCCGCGAGCAGGGCTCTGTTCGAAGAGGCCAAGCGCGACTATCTCGAATTGCTTCGGCGGGCGCCGACCGACTTTGGTGCGCTCAATGATTTTGGGACACTGGTTCTCAATGCCGGATACAAGGAAGCCGCACGCTCGCTGTTCAGCGAAGCTGTCCGACATCATCCGGACCACCCCACCGGGCGGGTAAATCTGGCAAACTTGTTGTTTCTCCTCGGCGAGCTGGAGCAGGCCCGGGCACATTTCGAGGCTGCGCTACAGGTCGATCCGGAACACATTCATGCCCATCGGGGTATGGGGAATCTCCTCGCCGAAGCTGGCGATTTTGCCGGTGCGCGCAAACATCGGGACAGGGGATTCAAAGATCATTTCTTGACCGCGCTACCTTACCGCGGCAACGGGCCGGCCATCTCAGTCCTGCTTTTGGTCTCGGCCGCCGGCGGCAACATACCGACGACTTCCATACTCGATGATCGCCAGTTTCAGACCACCGTACTTGTCACCGAGTATGCCGACCCAAAGATGCCGTTGCCGCCGCACGATTTGGTGTTCAACAGCATCGGCGACGCCGACTTATGCCGGGAAGGCCTCGAAGCGGCGTTTGCCGTCCTCGCCCGAACCGATCGCCCGGTCATCAATCATCCGGGCGCCGTACTTAAGACCGGGCGCGCCTCAAATGCCAAGCGCTTGCAGGGCTTGACTGGTGTCGTTGTTCCGCGAATAGCCACGTTGCCCCGGGAGGTGCTCGCGTCTTCCGGTGCGGCGGCGGCCGTTGCCGCTGCCGGATTTAGTTTTCCGTTTTTGATGCGGGCGCCCGGCTTCCACACCGGTATTTTTTTCGTCCGTGTCGAAAACCTGACCAGACCTGACGCGTGCCGCTGCGGAGTTTCCGGGCGACGAAGTGTGCCTCATCGAGCAACTTGACGCGCGCGATGCCGATGGGTTCTTTCGCAAGTGCCGCGTGATGATCATCGATCGCAAGATTTATCCGTTGCATCTGGCAATTTCGCGCAATTGGAAAGTCCATTATTTCCGCGCCGACATGGCTCAGTCTTTAGAGAACCGCGCCAAGGATGAAGCATTCCTGACCGACATCACCAGCTTCGTGGGTGCGCGGGGCATGGCAGCGCTCGAACGGATCAACGCAGCACTCGATCTCGACTATTGCGGCATTGATTTTGCGGTGAGTGCCGAAGGCGACATTCTGTTCTTCGAAGCCAACGCCACCATGGTCATGGTGCCGCTTGCTGATGATCCCAAGTGGGACTACCGGCGACCGGCCTTTGACAATGTCTTTGCGGCAATCCACTCGATGCTGATCGAGCGATCACGCCCGTTGGAACGGCTATCAACGCGGCCATAGCCTTTTTGGCGCGAAGCGGCCGGCAAAGGCTTAATTCGGCATTACGCAGCGTCGCGAAGCTTCTGCCTATTTTTTAATCAGAGATCGCCACGAACAATTGCCGGTTTCGTGCGCAGACCAACAACCTCCTAAATTGTGAAGCCATTTCATAGTGATCGGCCCTGCGACATTGATGGCGCAGCACTGGCACGAGCCTTGCGAAGCTGCTCTTCGCCAATCGAAGAATGCCCATCGTCCTGATGGCCAGCAAGCAGCGGCGCCGCCGGCGCTCGCCTGCGTATACACAGGGAGCATCTGATGAATTTCGACAAACTTTCCCGCCGCCACGTGTTGCAAGGAACAGCTGCATTGGCCGTTGGCACGGCGTTACCGCTGCGCCAAGCCTTGGCCAACGGACACCACCGTCGGCTTCATCTATGTCGGCTCGCGCGACGACTACGGCTACAACCAGGCCCACGCCGCCGGCGCCGCGGCGCTCAAGAAGATGCCCGGCATCAAGGTCGTCGAGGAAGAAAAAGTCCCGGAGACCGACGCCGTCGAAAAGACCATGGAGTTGATGATCAATCTCGACGGCGCGACGCTCCTGTTCCCGACCTCGTTCGGTTACTACAATCCCGCACATGATCAAGATGGCGGTGAAGTATCCGAAGCTCCGCTTCGAGCATTGCGGCGGCCTGTGGACGGACAAGGATCCGAAGAACGCCGGCAGCTATTTCGGCTATATCGACGAAGCGCAGCATGTCGCCGGCATCGTTGCCGGCTATATGTCGAAATCCGGCAAGCTCGGCTTCGTCGCCGCCAAGCCCATTCCGCAAGTGTTGCGCAACATCAATGCGTGGACGCTCGGCGCCAAGCTCGCCAATCCGAAAATCACCACGCAGGTGATCTTCACCGGCGACTGGTCGATGCCGGTCAAGGAAGCCGAAGCCACCAACAGCCTGATCGATCAAGGCGTCGACGTCATCACCTGCCACGTCGATGGTCCCAAGACCGTGGTCGAGAACGCGGCCCGCCGCGGCGCCATGGTGACGGCTATCACGTCAATCAGGCCGTGCTTGCGCCGAAAGCCTATCTCACCGGCGCGGAGTGGAACTGGGAAGTGCTCTATCCGCGCTTCGTCAAGATGTTTACGTCGGGCGAGACCATTCCGAACTTCTACCGCGGCGGCCTGAAGGAAGAGCTGGTCAAGGTTTCTCCATACGGCGCCATGGTCAGCGCGGAAGCCAAGAAGAAAGCCGACGAGGTCAAGGCGGCGCTCATCGCCGGAACCTACGTGATCTTCAAAGGCCCGATCGCCGACAACAAGGGCGCCACCGTCATCGCTTCCGGCGTCTCCCGTGGTCAGACCGATCCGGAACTGGAGAAGATGAATTATCTGGTCGACGGGCGTCATCGGAGCGACTTCGTGAAAGCCGATGTCGGCCTACCTCCGGCTCCGTCAGGGGTAGGCCAATTTCTTCGCTTGCCGGCCTATGGCCGCAAGATTGGCGGCGCGGCGGAATATGTCGTTATCCCCGTGCTCGCCTTGGCGGGTTCGCTCGTGCTGTTCGGCATCTTTGTCGCGCTGTTCGGGAAGAATCCGCTCGACCTCTATTTCTATATGTATCAGGGCGCGTTCGGCACCTGGTTCTCCTGGCAGAACACGCTCACCCGCGCTGCTCCGCTTATCCTGACCGCGCTGTGCACGGCGTTGCCGGCGCAGCTCGGCATGGTGATCATCGGCGGGGAGGGGGCGCTCCTGATTGGAGCGCTGGCGGCGACAAGTGCGGCGCTGGCAATGCAATGGGCGCCACCGATCGCCGTCGATCTGGCTATGGCCGGGGCCGGCATGATCGGCGGCGGATTGTGGATCATGCTGGCCGGTGCGTTGCGCCAGTACCGCGGCGTTAATGAAACGATTTCGAGCCTGTTGCTTGTCTACATCGCGCTGGCAATTCTAAATTTTCTGGTTGAAGGTCCGATGCGCGACCCGGCCAGCCTGAACAAACCGTCGACGCACAGTATCGGCGCCGCCAACATGATCGGCAACATCCCCGGCATGGAGGTGCATTGGGGTTTGGTGTTCGGCGTCATCGCCGCCATTCTTTCCTATATCCTGATCTATCACACCGTGTTCGGCTTCGCCGCGCGCGTCGCGGGCGGCAATATCCGCGCCGCCAAAGTCGTGGGCCTAAGCGTCGGCAAGCTTATTCTCATCATCTGCTTTCTTGCCGGCGCGGCAGCCGGTCTTGCCGGCATGATGGAAGTCGCAGCCGTGCAGGGGCGCGCCAACGCCAATCTGGCCGCGGGCTACGGCTTTGCCGGCATTCTGGTCGCGTTTTTGGCGCGGCAAAATCCGTTGGCCATCATACCGGTGGCGATCTTGCTGGGCGGTATTGGGGCGAGCGGCGGCCTGTTGCAACGCCGGCTGGGATTGCCGGACGCCTCAGTTCTGGTGTTGCAGGGCATGATCTTCGTCATGGTGCTTGCCAGCGATACGCTCTACGGCCGCTGGAGTTTGTTCAAAGGAAAGGCGATCTGACCATGGCCGGTGCGGGCGATATCGGATTGTGGACCGTGCCGGTCGCCGTGCTTGGCGGCGCGGTACGTGTCTCGACGCCTTTTATTTTTGTCAGTCTCGGCGAGTGCATTACCGAACGCAGCGGCCGTATCAATCTGGGCCTCGAGGGCACTTTGGTGATGGGTGCCATGGCGGGCTACGGGGTGTCCTACCTCACCGGTTCGCCGTGGCTTGGCGTGCTCGCTGCCGGGATCACCGGGGCGGGCATGGGCGCTCTGCATGCCGGAATTTGCGGGCTGCCGCGCGTCAACGACATCGCGGTCGGGATTGCCTTGATGCTGTTCGGCGTCGGGCTTGCCTTCTATCTCGGCAAGCCGCTGATCGAGCCGACGGCGCCGCGGCTACAGTCGATCGACCTCGGCTGGTGGACGGATATTCCGCAGTTGCGCGCCGCCTTGCGGATCAACGTGCTCTTCATCCTTGGCGTTGTGTTGGCGCCGATCCTGGTTTGGGCGTTGCGATCTACGCGCTGGGGCTTGATCATACGCACAGCCGGCGAGAGCGCGGACGCCGCGCTGGCGATGGGCTACTCGGTAAATTTCATCCGCTTGCGCGCGACCATGTTCGGCGGTTTTCTTGGCGGCATCGGCGGTTCGTTCCTCTCGCTCTACTATCCCGGCAGCTGGAACGAGGGACTATCCAGCGGCCAGGGCATCACCGCCGTTGCGCTCGTGATCTTCGCCCGCTGGAATCCCATGCTGTGCCTGGGAGCCTCTATTCTGTTCGGCGGCGCTGCGGCACTCGGTCCGGCGCTGCAATCGGTCGGCTACAGCCACGGCTATCATCTGTTCAATGCCGCACCCTATATCCTCACCCTGCTGATCATGATCGCAACCTGTTCGCCGAAGCGCACACTGATCGGTGCGCCTGCAGAACTATCGATTACGAGGTAAGTCATGCCCCAACTGGCGCGCAAAGAGAGCACAGATACGGCGGAGCGTTACGTGACTGCCGATCCGTATATGTGGCCCTACAACGGCGATCTTCGTCCGCAGAACACGGCGCTCGTCATTATCGACATGCAGACCGACTTCTGCGGCGTCGGCGGCTACGTCGACAAAATGGGCTACGATCTGTCGCTCACCCGCGCACCGATCGAGCCGATCAAGCGTGTGCTCGCCGCGGCGCGCGCCAACGGCTTTCACGTTATACACACCCGCGAGGGCCATCGGCCCGATCTGGCCGATCTGCCCGCGAACAAACGCTGGCGCTCCCGTCAGATCGGCGCCGGCATCGGCGATCCGGGGCCCTGCGGCCGCATCCTCGTGCGCGGCGAGCCTGGCTGGGAGATCATCCCTGATCTCGCGCCGCACGAAGGCGAGCCCATCATCGACAAGCCGGGCAAGGGCTCGTTCTGCGCCACCGATCTGGAGCTGCTGCTCAGGCTATCAGGCATTGATAACATTGTGCTGACCGGCATCACCACGGACGTATGTGTTCACACCACCATGCGCGAAGCCAACGATCGCGGCTTCGAATGCCTTCTGCTGGAGGATTGTTGCGGGGCCACCGACAAAGGCAACCACGAACACGCGCTGAAGATGATCAAAATGCAGGGCGGAGTGTTCGGGGCGGTCTCGGATTCCTCGAAGTTCATCGAGGTTATCGCGTGACCAGCCTGACGGCGCCGGAGACATTCGGCATCGAAGCCATCAACATGACCAAGCGCTTCGGCGAGTTCGCAGCGCTCGATCAGGTTTCGCTGAAAGTGCGGCCGGGCACGTTCCACGCGCTCCTCGGCGAGAACGGCGCCGGCAAGTCGACGCTCGTCAAATGCATTATGGGCTATTATCAATCCGACAGCGGCGAACTCCTCGTTGGCGACCATCAGCAGGTGATCGGCAATCCGCGGGCGGCGCATGCGCTCGGCCTCGGCATGGTCTATCAGCACTTCACGTCGGTACCGGCGATGACGGTGGCCGAGAATTTTGTGCTGGCGCGCGATCATGTGCCCGCCGTCGTGGATTGGAGCCGCGAGCGCAAAGCGTTGGAAGAGTTTTTGGCGCGGATGCCGTTTCGCGTGCCGCTCAACGCCAAAGTCTCGGCGATTTCGGCCGGCGAGCGGCAGAAGTGCGAAATCCTCAAGCAGCTTTATCTGCAGCGCCGTTTTCTCATCCTTGACGAGCCGACTTCGGTGCTTACCCCCGGCGAAGCCGATGAAGTGCTCGGCATGCTGCGCGATATGGTCCGGCGCGGCGCTCTGACGATCCTGATGATCACCCACAAATTCCGTGAGGTCATGGCGTTTGCGGACGAGGTCACCATCCTGCGTCGCGGCAAATTGGCCGGGCAGGGTTTAGTCAAGGATCTGACGCCCGACGCCATGGCGCGCACCATGATCGGCGCCGAGGAGCTGACGGTTCAGCCGCCGCGCACCGGCGAGTTCGGTGCGCCACGGCTTGATATTCAAAAATTGAACGCGCTCGACGACGGCGGTCACCCCGCGGTGCGCGACGTATCGCTGTCGATCCGCGGCGGCGAAATTGTCGGCGTCGCCGGCGTATCCGGCAACGGGCAGCGCCAGCTGATCGAAGTCCTCGCCGGACAGCGCGAAGCCGAAAGCGGGCAAATCTATCTGCAGGGCGAGCTTTATCACGCCAACCGGCAGGAAATGCGTCACAACCATCTTTCCGTTCTGCCGGAAGAACCGCTGAAGAACGCCTGCGTCGCGCGCATGAGCGTCGCCGACAATCTGGCTTTCCGCGAATTCGACCGCGCGCCGTTCGCATCAGGCGGCTGGTGGCTCAATCACGCGAAATTCCACGACAACGCGCTGCGCAAGATCGAACTCTACAAGATCAAGACCCGCTCGGACGATACCGCGATCGGGGAATTATCCGGCGGCAACGTGCAACGTACCGTGTTGGCGCGGGAGCTTTCCGGCGAAGTCGATATCCTGGTCGCCGCCAACCCATGCTTCGGCCTCGACTTCGCAGCGGTGGCGCAAATCCACGCCGAGATCATGGCCGCGCGCAACCGCGGCGCTGCGGTGCTGCTGGTCAGCGAAGACCTCGACGAACTTTTGGAACTCGCCGACCGTCTGGTTGTGATCTTCCACGGCGAAATCGTCTACGAAGCGCGCGCCAGTGAAGCCGATCTGACCGAGATCGGTCGCCACATGGCGGGGCATTAGCGCCCCTAACGCGAAGTTGGGTATCGCCAGGCCATTGGTCAAATGGGATAATATCGCATCGCCGAGCCGTCTTTCTCCTTCCGTATAAGTCCGCGCTTGATCAGCGTGCCGCGGAGACCATCGGACTCTTCTCTATTCAAGAGCCGATTAATTTCAGAAGGCCGGATTCCAGGCTTTGCCCTGATCAGCGCAAGCGTCTTTTCCAGGTCGCTGGCTTGGCTCTGCTTTACCGATTTGGCCGAACGGGCGCTGTGTCTGAGCGCCCTCTGCCCGCGTAAGGACTCGGCCTTTGTTTTCGATGCCTGTCGTTTCCGCTCCATCGCGGTTGTCCTCCTTCCAGGCGACACGCTCACAAAAGGACTATCACTTTTCGACACCCGGCGCTTCGGGCTTGAGATAAACGATCAGACAACAAATACACATTCCGAGCCCAAACAGCGGATATTTCAACGCAACGATTGTCGCCGCGCCGAACACGCATAGCGTCGCTATGGACCGGAAACGCATGATCCTGCGTTCTTTTTGAGAGACTTCGCTGATCCGTGCTCGATCAATAAGCTCCCAAATCAACGCGATATAAGTTGCGTTCACGAAGAAGAAGACCGCCGCGTAAAAGGCGACAGGCTGCGGTGCAAGCTCGCTCACTGCCATCCAGGCCGTGGAAAGCGGAAGCAGCGACACCGAAAACAAATGAGCAAAATTGAACCACATGAGACGCGGCGTAGCCTCGGCGGCATACCGCATCAGGTGATGATGATTGGCCCACACGATTGCGATGAACAGATAGCTCACTGCATAGCTGAGCCATGTCGGCCAGAGTGACAGCAGCGCTTTGAAGGTGGGAAGCGCGGGGGGCCGCAGTTCTAAAACAAGGACGGTAATGAGGACGGCGAAGACTGCGTCGGAAAACATGCTCAACCGCTCGGGTGTCGATCTCGCGTGAGGCACGGCGCCTTCCTTTCCAACGATTGGCGCTAACGTCAGAGGTATGCACCCCGACCAGGTAGCCGTTCGGTACCCCGAGATAGTCACTTCAAGAAGTCGCGGATGCTCTCGGCGATCTCGCGGGCATGCGTTTCTAGCGCGAAGTGGCCGGTATCCAAAAAGCGAACGACCGCCTGAGGAATATCACGCTTGAACGCCTCGGCACCCGGCGGGAGAAAGAACGGATCGTTCTTGCCCCACACCGCTAAAAGCGGCGGCTTGTACGTTCGGAAGTATTCCTGGAATGTGGGATACAGTGCGACATTGCTCTTGTAGTCGCCGAAGAGGTCGAGCTGAATTTCATCAGCACCCGGGACGGGCCAAATAAAAATTGTCAAGGTTCTGACCGTCAGGCGACACTATTGTCGGGTCGGGCACGCCATGCGTGTACTGCCAGCGAGTTGTTTGCGGTGTGAGGAAGGTGCGTAGCGCGTTCTCGGTTCGCCTGCGACGGGTCTTCCCAGTAGGCCCGAATCGGAGTCCAGCCGTCGCTAAGACCCTCCTCATAGGCGTTGCCGTTCTGCGAAATGATGGCGGTTATCCGGCTCGGGATGACGGACGGCAAGCCGAAAGCCCGTCGGCGCACCGTAGTCAAAGACGTACACGGCAAACCGGTCGAAGCCGATGATCTCGGTGAAGCGGCCGATCACGCCGGCGATGTTGTCGAATGTGTATCTGAATTTTTCTCGCGGCGGCATGTCGGATTGACCGAAACCGGGAAGATCCGGCGCGACCATATGAAATCTGTCGGCGAGGAGCGGGATCAGATCACGGAACATATGACCCGCGCTCGGGAAGCCGTGTAATAACAGCAGCTTCGGCGCATCGGCCGGTCCCGCTTCGCGATAGAAGACCTTGAAACCGTCGACGTCGGCCGTGCGATATCTGACGGGCGACATGAATCTCTCCTCCGTTTGTTACCTCAGTTGCCGGTCACGGAGCGGATCGCATCGCGGATAATGTCGACGACGACCGCTGGAGCGGTGACGCTGGGCGTGTGATCGACAACATGCGCCTTTATCCTCGCCTTCATGCGCTCCGCCATGTAGCGCTGCGTCTCAGGCGACGATCATTCGGTCGTCTTCGGCAACCAGAAACCAGCTCGGAATGTCCTTCCAAAGCGGGCGCCCGACCGGAACAGTAATGCAGTCGATCGATATCGGCCGCTGCACGGCTGCAAGCACCGCGCGCTGATCCGCGGAGGCGTTCTGCGCGAACGCCGCCGCGAAGGCTTCATCGGGTAGCCAAATCAAGCCGTTGCTGTCCGGTGCCAGCTTTGGCGCTTGGGGATGGGGTTCGAGGCGATAGAACACGTCTGCGACTTTCTCGCCTTCGTCGGGAGCAAGAGCGGTTACGTAGACCAAAGCCTTTACGCGTTCGGGGCGCGCGAGAGCTATGACCGCGCCTGCATAAGCATGTCCCGCCAACACGATCGGACCTTTGGTCCGATCCAAACTGCGATTGAGCGCAGCCACGTCGTCGGCAAGAGACGTGAGCGGAAGCGGCGCCGCCGACACTTTCACGTTTTCTTCTTTGAGTGTCGCAATAACCTTGGCCCAACTTGACCCATCCGCCCATGCGCCGTGGACAAGCACCACGCTCACATCGTCCACCGCCATTCTGTTACTCCCGAGACGCTCGACCGACATAACCTCTTAAAAGGCAATTGACAGGTTATCGACGCTGACGGTAACTTGTCAAGGTTGGTCTGGCAGGTTATGCGGAGCATCGATGGGGCGATAGTCGTGCAACACAGACCGCCTGCAATTTTTATCGCCGACTCGCTCGGCCTCGATTTCCTGAACTCGATCGCGACGCCGTTCGATACTCCGGTCGACTGGCTCGACAGCGGTGACGGGCTTGTGAGGTGGCTGGCCCAAGCCAAGCTTGTGCCGGTCGATGCATTGGACGAGTTGAGAGCGCGCGCGCTGCCGGGCGAGCTGGACAAGATTGCGGCCCAGGCCCGCGCTTTGCGCGAGTGGTTCAGGCGGTTTGTTCGCAAGCACATGGGCCGGCCGCTTCCACCTGAGGCGCTCAAGGAACTTGCGCCTTTGAACAAACTTCTCGGGCGTGATGAGACATTCAGCCAAATATCGCGGCATCGCGAACGCGACGGAGACCGCTTCGAACTGCGGGTAGTTCGCCGTTGGCGATCTCCCGACTCTTTATTGCTGCCGATAGGCGAAGCGTTGGCGAAGTTTGTGTGTGAGGAGAATTTCGCCAGGGTGAAAGCTTGTGAAGGACATAGCTGCACGCTGGTTTTCGCCGACCATACCCGGAGCCGGGCGAGAAGGTGGTGCAGCATGGCGATCTGTGGCAATCGCGCTAAACAGGCCGCGCACCGCAACCGGCTCAAGAACAAGCGCTGAGAAAGATGACGAATTCGGGTTGGGAGCAACAAGGAAAAGGAGTCCGACATGGCCGCTCTTCCGTTGATTGTCTTCGACGTGAACGAAACGCTGCTCGATCTTGGAACAATGGAACCCACGTTTCAGCGCATCTTTGGCGACAACAGCGCCATGCGCCTTTGGTTCGCCAACCTGATCCTGTATTCTGCGGCGCTGACCGTGGCCGGCTGCTACGTCCCTTTCACCGATATCGGAGCGGCGGTCATGAAAATGCTGGCCGATACGCGCGACATCAAGATCAACGATAGTGACAAGAGGGAGCTGACGGACAGGTTCTCGACCATGCCGCCCCATCCCGAGGTTCCGGCCGCGCTGCGCAAACTTCGCAATGCGGGCTTTCGATTATTCAGCCTCACCGACAATCTGCTTGAAGTGCAAACCCGACAGCTCGAGCACGGCGGCATCATCGATCTGTTCGAACGGCGCTTCAGCGCGGACGGCGCGAAGCATCACAAGCCGTCGCGGCAGGCCTACGCCTATGTCGAGGAGGGGCTCGGGGTTACACCGTCCCAACTCTGTATGGTCGCCTGCCACACCTGGGACACTCTCGGCGCCGTCGCGGCCGGTTGGCAAGCCGAGCTGATCAAACGTGTTGGCAACGATGTGCTGGAAGTAGGCCCGCAGCCGCATATTGTCGGGGGCGATCTCGACGATGTCGCCGATCAGTTCATCGCCAGGCACAAAGGACGGGCCTAGGGCGGCTCAGCGGCGCTCCGGGTCAGACGTGTCGCAATGTCTTGCGAACTTCAGAATCGGTTCACTAGCTGTTACGGCGCCGCCGGTAGGTCGCGTAAACCGGCTCCCACATCGCCGACGCCACTGCCGCGCCCAGCTCTTGGTCCGGCACTGACTGCGCCAGGCCCTCGCGCTCGGCCTGTTTTGCGACAGCGATCGCCACGGCAAGCGAGACTTTGCGGATCTCGGCGAGTGGCGGCAAAAGATTGGCGCGGGGGTCGCGTTTTGCTGGAGACAGTTCGGCAATGGTGCGGGCAGCGGAGAGGAACATGCCGTCGGAAATCCGGCGCGCCTGTACGGCAATCGCGCCAAGTCCCACGCCGGGATAGACGTAGGCGTTGTTGGTCTGGTCGATCCGGAACGGGCGGCCCTCCCGCGTGATCGGCGGGAAGGGGCTGCCGGTGCCGATAACGGCGCGGCCTTCGGTCCAGGCGAGCAGATCCTCCGGCGTCGCCTCGCTGCGCTCCGTTGGATTGGAGAGCGGAAAAATAACCGGCCGTTGCACATGCGCGGCCATCGCGCGCACCGCGGCCTCGGAAAAGGAATGGGCCTGGCCTGAAGTGCCGATGAGTATGGTTGGGTGCGCGTTGGCGGCGACTTCGGCGAGGCCGATCCGGTCGGTGGGTTTAAGCTGCCACTTGGCGATGCGGTCGCGGCTTTGAGCGAACTGGGCTTGAAACGGCTGTAAGCCATTCATGCCCTCGAGCAACAGGCCGTCCCGGTCAATCAGATAAAAGCGGCTGCGGGCATCGTCTTTCGGAACGCCCGCCTCGACCATGGCACGGAGCAGAAGAGCGCAAATACCTGTGCCCGCCGAGCCGGCGCCAAGGACCGCAACGCGCTGATCGGCGAGCGGCAAGCCGGTCACATTGATCGCACTCAAGATGGTGCCGACGGCGATCGCAGCGGTGCCCTGAATGTCGTCGTTGTAGCTGCACAGCTTGTCGCGGTATTGCGCCAGCAGACGGTTGGCGTTGCCGAAGGCGAAATCTTCCCAATGTAGGAGCACGTGCGGCCATCGCGCGCGTACAGCGTCCACGAACGCAGCGACGAACTCGTCGTAAGCTGCGCCGCGCACGCGCTCGTGGCGCCAGCCGATGTAAAGCGGATCGGCGAGCAGTGTCTGGTTATCCGTGCCGACGTCAAGCAGAACCGGCAAAGTCGTCGAGGGATGCAGACCGGCGCAAGCGGTGTAGAGCGCGAGCTTGCCGATCGGGATGCCCATACCGCCGGCCCCCTGGTCGCCGAGGCCGAGGATGCGCTCGCCATCGCTCACGACGATGGCTTCGACCTTATCGAAGCGCGGATTGGCGAGGATGCGGCCGATCCGTTCTTTGAGCGGGAAGCTCAAGAACAGGCCGCGCGGTTTGCGAAAGATCCGGCTGAACTGCTGACAGCCGAGGCCCACGGTCGGGGTGTAGACCGTCGGCATCAGCTCTTCGATGTGCCGGGTGAGGAGCGCATAAAACAACGTCTCGTTGGTGTCCTGCGTGCCGCGGAGAAAGATGTACTTTTGCAGGTCCGTGCCGGGCCCGCGAAACGCGTCGAGCCGGCGTTCGACCTGCAGGTCGAGCGTCGTCACGTACGGCGGCAGGAGGCCATGGAGGTCGAATACGTCGCGCTCAGCGTCGGTGAACGCCGTGCCTTTGTTCAGGAGCGGATCGTTCAACAGCTCGTAGCCGCCCAGCGCGGTTTCGATGATTCTCGGTGATTGTGCGCTCATCGGGTGATGCTTAGTGGGTCAACTTAATGAACGCAGGGGATTCGGGCGGTTGCCGCGTGGTCCGATCCTAGCTCTTTTCGCCTTGCGGACGGCGCGGCACCATAGCGTTGGCTATCACCTCTTGCACCGCCTCGCCGTTCTGATTGAGGGTGCGCGTCCGCAACTTCATCAATCCGTGGTCGGGCCGCGACTTGGAGGGCCGCATCTCCAGGACCTCGCTTTCGATGCGCAATTCGTCGCCGGGAAGGACCGGAATCGGCCAGCGCAGGTTTTCGAAGCCGAGGCCGATGGTGCCGCCGGCCGGCCGAAATTCATCCCGCGCCACAAGGCTCATAGTCATCGCCGCGGTGTGCCAGCCGCTCGCTACCAGTCGACCGAAAATCGACCGGCGTGCCGCTTCTTCGTCGAGATGAAACGGCTGCGGATCGAACTTCTTGGCAAAGGCGATGATCTCGTCTTTCTCGACCCGCACGCGGCCACTTGGCTTGAAGACCTGTCCGACAGCGAAATCCTCGAAGTATCGTCCACTCATTCCGCGTTCCGCTCCTGGGGGAAATGGCCGTGCCCGTGTTATCTACAGCGCCGGCAGCCGATTGGCGACCGGCGAAAACGTCGCCACAGCCGTTGTTGCCGGGCTCTTTTCTTTCGTACGCCGTCACGGTTATCATCGCCAGATTCGTGGGGCCGAGGCTATGACGATCAGACTTGCGGTCTTCGCATGTGCGGTGTTTTCTCTTGCTTGCCTTGGATCGCCGGCCGAGGCGGGGCAACGTTGGCGGTGGACTCACGGCCATTGGCGCGCAACTTACGAGACCATCTACCAGCTGCAGAACGAGATCGCACTTTTAGAGGCCGACCCGGCCGTCGACGACGGCTACAAAGCGCCGATTATCAGCAGAACTCGCGCCGATGTTCTAAAGCTGCGCGCGACGCTGCCCCCGGCGCACTGGCGTTGGACGGTTCCCTGCTGCTACAGCCGCAGGCCAATCTACATTCGATGATTTGATGCCGTAACTCTGCGGTGGCCGCCGACGGATGCCGCCAATGACGAGCGCCAAGGCCCTACGGGGATGCAGTCGCGCTCTCAGAAGATGGTTGCTACTACTCGGCAGGGGCCACCGAAGGGCCCGGCAGCGGGCGTGGCAATTCCGGTCGCAGGCGCGACCACCACTCGCTGACGCGATCGAGATAGAGGTAAACCACCGGCGTCGTGTAAAGCGTCAGGATTTGACTGATGACAAGCCCGCCCACGATCGCGATACCGAGCGGGCGGCGGATTTCCCCACCGTTGCCGAAGGACAGCGCCAGCGGGATCGCGCCGAGGATTGCCGCCGAGGTCGTCATCAGAATCGGACGAAGGCGCAGCAGACAGGCTTCGAAAATGGCATCGTAAGAGCTCAGGTTGTGCGCACGCTTCGCTTCGATGGCGAAGTCGATCATCATGATCGCGTTCTTCTTGACGATGCCGATCAGGAGAATGACGGCGATCAGGCCGATGATGTCGAACTCCGTTCGGAACGCCATTAATGTTGCGAGCGCGCCAACGCCGGCCGATGGTAGCGTCGAAAGGATCGTGACCGGATGGATGTAGCTCTCGTAGAGCACGCCGAGGAGGATGTAGACCGCGGCAATGGCGGTGAGAATGAGAATGGGTTCTTTCGACAGCGACTGCTGAAACAGCTGTGCGGTGCCGGCGAGCGTGCCCCTGATCGTGGTCGGCATATGAATGCGGGCGATAGCGGCATTGATCTCTTCGGAGGCTTCGCCCAGCGACTTGCCCGGCTGCAAATTGAAGGAGATCGTCGACGCCACGAACAATCCCTGGTGATTGACTGACAGCGGTGTATGGCTGGGCCGGTAATGGGTGACGGCGGCCAGCGGGATCATGTTTTCCACCGTGGTGGAGACCGCTGCACCGACGGAGGTAGAACCGTGACCGGTATTGGCGAGCGCGTTGGTAGAGGCGTTGCGTACCGCGGCGGCGTTGGCGGATGTCGCAGCCGTTGCGCCTGATGTTCCGGCCGATGCCGATGAAGTCGTGCCAGACGCCGCAATACTGGGCACCGCCAGAGAAGTGGCAATGGTCCCTTTGGTGGTTGCCGGAGTAATCGTGCCGCCTGGTGCATTGGTTGTCGCACTCCCCGGGGGCGTAGCTCCGGAGCCGGACACATAAACGTCGCGCAACGAATCCGGATATTGCGTGTAGCGCGGGTCGATTTCCATCACCACGTGATATTGATTGATGGCGCTGTAGATGACGGATACCTGACGCTGGCCGAAGGCGTCGTAGAGCGTATTGTCGATTTGCAGCGGCGTGATGCCGAGGCGCGCAGTGGTGTCGCGGTCAATGTCGAGATAGGTCTCCAAGCCTCGCTGTTGCTGATCGGAACTAACATCCGTCAAAATGCGATTGTGCTCGAGCGCATCGACGAGTTTTGGCGTCCATTCATAGAGTTCCTGAACATCTTCAGATTGCAGCGTGTACTGATATTGAGCGTTGCTTTGCCGTCCGCCGGCCCGCAGATCCTGAATGGCGGCGAGATAGAGGCGTCCGCCGGAGACTTGCGCCAGTTTTGGCCGCAAGCGCGCAATCACCTGATCTACCGTCAGTTTTCGCTCCGACAGCGGCTTTAGCGAAACGTAGACGTTGCCCCTGTTGATTTGCGCGTATCCACCCCCGCTGCCAACCCCGGTATAGCCGACGACGTTCTGCACCGCCGGATCCTGCTGGACGATACTCATCATCTGACGCAGCTTACGGCTCATGGCCTGGAATGAGATGCTTTGATCGGCCTCCAAGGAGCCGACCATCCGGCCGGTGTCCTGCTGCGGAAAAAAACCCTTGGGCACGAAGATGTAGAGCTCCACATTCAGACAAATAGTGGCGATAAAAATCAGCAACACCAGCGCGCTGTGGCGCAGCGCCCAGGTCAGTGACCAAGCATAAAAATTGCGCACATGCGTGAAGATGCCTGCGCGCCGTTCACGTTCGCGCTCGCTCGCCGGCCGGGCACGCAGCAACAGCCCGCACATCATCGGCGTCGTGGTGAGCGAAATGGCCAACGATATAAGAATTGCAACCGATAGCGTCACGGTGAACTCCCGGAACAGGCGCCCCAGGATGCCGCCCATCAGCAGGATCGGAATGAACACCGCAATCAGAGAGAAGCTGATCGACATCACCGTAAACCCGACCTCGCGGGCGCCACGAAAGGCGGCGTCCATGGGCGGCATTCCCTCTTCGATATGCCGGGAAATATTTTCCAGGACGACGATGGCGTCGTCGACGACAAAGCCGGTGGAGATCGTGAGCGCCATCAGCGACAACAGATCGAGGCTGTAGCCGAACAGGTACATGACGCCGAACGTACCGACGATCGAGACCGGCACCGCAACGCTCGGTATCAGCGTCGCGCGGATGTTGCGCAGGAACAGAAAGACGACGACCGTTACCAGGAGGATGGCCAGCACCAGGGTCAATTCGGTGTCGTGCAGCGAAGCCCGGATGGTGACGCTGCGGTCGATGGCGACGTTTACGTTCATTTCGGCCGGCATCGCCGCTTCCAGATGCGGCAACTCGGCGGTCACATTGTCGACGGTCTCGATGATATTGGCATTCGGCTGGCGGAACAGGATGAGCAGCACCGAGGGTTGTCCATTGGACAAGCCGAGATTGCGCAGGTCCTGAACCGCATCATACACGTCGGCAACGTCCGACAGTCGAACCGCAGCGCCATTGCGATAGGCGATGACCAGCGGTGCGTAGTCCGCCGCCACATTGGCTTGATCGTTAGTGTAGATCTGAAGACGCCGATTGCCGTCGTCGATGGTGCCCTTCGGACTGTTGGCGTTAGCGGATGCGAGTGCCGCGCGCACGTCTTCGAGGCCGATGCCGTATTTGTAGAGCGCCTGCGAGTTGAGCTCGACCCGAACGGCCGGGAGCGTTGAGCCGCCGATGATCACATTGCCGATGCCGCTCAGCTGCGACAGACGTTGCGCCAGAATATTGCTCGCGACATCGTACATCTGGCCTTGCGTCATGGTCTTGGAAGTGAGCGCAAGGATGAGGATTGGGGCGTCGGCCGGATTGACTTTGCGGTAGGTCGGATTGCTCGGCAGGTTCGACGGCAAATCGGCGCGCGCGGCGTTGATCGCTGCCTGGACGTCACGCGCGGCGCCGTCGATGTCTCGGGTGATGTCGAACTGTAGCGTAATACGGGCTTGTCCGATCCCGCTTTGCGACGTCATTTCGCTGACGTCCGCAATCTGCCCGAGATGGCGCTCAAGAGGTTCGGCGACGCTGGTTGCTACCGTATTGGGGCTGGCGCCCGGCAGCGTCGCGGTAACGGAAATGGTCGGGAAATCGACTTGCGGCAGCGGCGAGACCGGCAGCTTGGAAAATCCCAGGAAGCCGCCAATGGCAATGCCAAGCGTCAGCAGGGTGGTTGCCACCGGACGCGCAATGAACGGCGCGGAAATGTTCATTCGGCCGGCTCGTCGCGCGGCGCCAGCGGGTTGGCCGGCCGCCGTCCGGTAAGACGCACTGCCAGGCGATCGAAGTAGAGGTAGATCACCGGCGTGGTGAACAGGGTGAGGAGCTGGCTGAAGATCAAGCCGCCGATGATGGATATCCCGAGCGGCTGGCGAAGTTCGGAGCCGGTCCCGGTTCCAACCATCAAGGGCAGCGCGCCGAGAATCGCGGCCATCGTCGTCATCATGATCGGCCGGAATCGCAGCAGACAGGCCTGATAGATCGCCTCGCGCGGCGGCAGCCCCTCGACGCGCTCGGCCTCTAGCGCGAAGTCGATCATCATAATGGCGTTTTTCTTGACGATGCCGATCAACAGAATGATGCCGATGATGGCGATGATATCGAGATCGTAGTGTAGCAACATCAGCGACAGCAGCGCGCCGACGCCGGCCGATGGCAAGGTGGAGAGGATGGTGATCGGGTGGACGAAGCTCTCGTAGAGAACTCCGAGCACGATGTACATCGCTACGATGGCGGCGATGATGAGAAAGATCTCGTTGAGCAACGACGATTGAAAAGCTGCTGCGGTTCCCTGGAACGCGGTGGTGAAACTGATCGGAAGACCGAGATCACGCTCGGTCTGCTCAATGGCGTCGACCGCAGCGCCCAGCGACACGCCCGCTGCGGTGTTGAACGAAATCGTAGTCGCAGGCAGCTGGCCGAAATGCGTGATCAGCAACGGTCCGGTGCGCTGTTGGAGATGCACAATGGCGGAAAGCGGCACCTGTCCATTTGTTGTCGAGGACGACGACGGCAGATAGATCATCGACAGCCCGTCGAGTGACCGCTGCAGCGAAGGATCGACCTCGAAGATCACACGATACTGGTTCGACTGGGTGTAAATGGTCGAAATAATGCGCTGACCGAAGGCGTCGTAGAGCGCATTGTCGACTGTCGCCGGAGTGATCCCGAAGCGAGCGGCGGTGGCGCGGTCGATGACGATATCGAGCGCCAGCCCCTGCTGGGCCATGTCGCTGGCAACGTCCGTGAGCTGCGGCAATTGGGCGAGGCGGTCAACCAGCCGCGGAACCCAGGTATTGAATTCTTTAGAGTTGGCGTCCTCAAGCACGAAGTGATACGGCGCGCGGCTGATGGTGGCGTCTATGGTGAGGTCCTGCACCGGCTGCATGTAAAGTGAAATGCCGACAATGCCGGAGATCTCCTTCTGAATGCGCCTCATTATCTGGGTCGCGGTGAGCTTGCGCTCATCGTGCGGCTTTAGATTGATCAGAAGCCGGCCGGTGTTCTGCGTCTGATTGGTGCCGTCGACGCCGATAAAAGAGCTTAAGCCTTCGACGTCGGGATCTTTGAGAACCTCTTCGGCGACCTGATTCTGCAGGTCTGCCATGGCCTTATACGAAATGCTCTGCGACGCTTCGGTGATGCCCTGGATCATCCCGGTATCCTGTACCGGGAAGAATCCCTTCGGGATCATGATGTACAGGAGCACAGTGACGCCAAGCGTCAGCACGGCGACCGCCAGTGTCAGCGGCTGCCGGTCCAGCACCCAATTCAGTGCACGGCCGTAAGACGCGATGATCGCTTCAAACACGCGTTCGGCGTGGATATCGAAGCTCGAGCGCTCGGCTTCGCTGTGATGCCGGATCAGCTTGGCGCACATCATCGGTACGAGCGTCAGCGACACCACGGCAGAAATGACGATCGTGACCGCGAGCGTGATGGCGAACTCGTGGAACAGACGGCCAACGACGTCGCCCATAAAAAGCAGCGGTATCAGCACCGCGATCAGCGAGATGGTCAAGGAAATGATGGTGAAGCCGATCTGCGCCGAGCCCCGCAGCGCCGCCTCGACCGGGCGCATACCGCCTTCGACGTACCGCGCGATGTTCTCGATCATCACGATGGCGTCGTCTACGACGAAACCAGTGGCGATGGTCAAAGCCATCAGCGACAGATTGTCGAGGCTGAAATTCAGCAGGTACATTACGCCGAGCGTGCCGACGAGCGACAGCGGCACCGAAAGGCTCGGAATGATAGTGCCGGGCAGTGTGCGCAGAAAAACGAAGATCACCACCACGACGAGGATGACGGCGAGAGCGAGATCGAACTCGACGTCGGAGACCGATGCACGAATTGTTACGGTCCGATCGCTCAGCACGCCGACATCGACTGCCGCCGGCAGCGTGGACACGATTTGCGGCATAAGAGTCTTGATGCGGTCGACCACCTGGATGATGTTGGCGCCAGGCTGCCGCTGAACATTGAGCAGGATCGCAGGCGTCGTATTGGCCCAGGCGCCGAGCTTGGTGTTCTCTGCGCCGCTGACGACGGTCGCAACATCGGAAAGTCTGACCGGGCCGCCGTTGCGGTAGGCGATGACCGTGTTGGCGTATTGCGCTGCGGTCTCCAACTGGTCGTTGGCGTTGATTGTTGTGGCTTGAGCTGGGCCGTCGAAATTTCCTTTCGGTATATTGACGTTAAAATTACCAATGGTGGTGCGGACATCGTCGATATTGAGGCCATAGGCGGCGAGCGATTGCGGATTGAACTGCACGCGCACCGCGGGCCGATGGCCGCCGCTGATACTGACAAGTCCGACGCCGGTCAGCTGCGAGATTTTCTGTGCCAGCCGGGTCTCGCTTAGATCCTCGAGCTCGGTGAGCGACAGCGTTTTCGAGGTGACCGCAAGCGTCAAGATCGGGGCGTCGGCAGGATTGATCTTGGCGTAAACCGGCGGGATTGGCAGATCGCTCGGCAGGAGATTGTTCGCGGCGTTGATCGCGGCCTGGACTTCCTGCTCGGCCACGTCGAGGCTCAGATCGAGGCTGAACTGAAGGGTGATCACCGAAGCGCCGGCGGAGCTCGCCGACGTCATCTGATTCAAACCCGGCATCTGCCCGAGCTGGCGTTCCAGCGGCGCGGTAATCGAGGACGTCATCACTTCCGGACTGGCGCCCGGATAGAAAGTCTGCACCTGAATCGTCGGATAATCGACTTCAGGCAAGGTCGACAGCGGCAGGAAGGTGTAGGCGACGATGCCGGACAGCATGATCGCCACCATCAGGAGTGTGGTCGCGACCGGACGCAAAATGAAGGGTTCAGAGACGTTCATCGCATCATTTCAACGTCGCGCCGCGCCGTATGGCGTTAGAGCATGCTCTATGGGCTGTTGTTATTGCGCCGATTTTGCGAATTCTTTGATCCTTGGGGCTGAGCGCCTGACGCATGAGTGCCTTGTCCGGAAGGCCGATTGTTGGCGGCGGGAGCGCCGGGCACCGTGACACGTGCGCCGTCGCGCAAGCGGTCCATGCCGTCGACGACGACTTGCTCGCCGGAGGAGAGTCCTGAAGTGACCGCCGCCATTGGACCGTCGGTCGGACCGATTTTGATCGGGCGCACTGAAACGGTGCTGTCGGGATTGATCACGTACACGTAAGTGCCGGGAGCGCCGCGTTGAACAGCCGCCGTCGGAACCACCACGACGTCGTGTAGCGTCTTGACCAGGAGTTGGGCATTGACGAATTGATTGGGAAACAGGGCGTAATTGGGATTGTCGAACTGCGCGCGGACTTTGACGGTTCCGGTGGTGGTGTCGATCTGACTGTCGAGCGCTATCACACGCCCGGTTGAGAGCAATTTCACGTTGGCGCGGTCGTACGCCGCCACCTCGAAAATGGCGCCGGCGTTGAGTTGCGGCACGATGTCCGGAAGATCGTCTTCGGGGATCGGGAAGATCACCGTTATCGGCTGCATTTGGGTGACGACCGCGAGCCCGGTGCTGTTGGTGGTCTGCACGTAATTTCCCGGATCAACCAGCCGAAGTCCGACACGGCCGGTCACTGGAGAGACAATGTGGCAGTAGATGACGTTCAGCTTCTGCTGATCGATCTGCGCCTGATCGAGCTTCACCGTGCCCTCGTACTGCTGCACGATGTAGATCTGATCCTCATATTGCTGGCGCGCGATCGAATTCTGCTCGGCCAATTTTTGATAGCGCACCAGATCGACCTTCGCCTGCGCGAGTAATCCCTGGTCGTGCGCAAGCTGACCCTCATACTGGGCTTGCAGCAGCTGGTAGGGCCGGGGGTCAACCTGCGCCAGAAAGTCACCCTTCTTAACAAGTTGGCCTTCTTTGAATCCGACCTCCATCAGTTGGCCGTTGATCTGCGTTTGCACCGTGACGGTTGCTATCGGGGTGACCGTGCCGAGCGCATTGACGACGACGCGAATATCGCCTTGTCCGATGGTTGCGGCACCGACCGACTGAGCTGCTGAGAATTGACTGTGTCTGCCGGTCGATGGATGGCCTGCATAAATCCACCGGAGCAGCAGGTAGGCGCCAAGAACAACCGCAACCAGAATAATGAGACCAACGACGATGCGAATTGGTCTGCTACGCCGGCTTTTAACGATCGGCGCCGGCGTTGCCGGGCGAAGGTCCGGCATCGCCTCGTCACCAGTTCTGCGCGTTCGCTCGTCCATATTGGCGCTATGTTGTTCTCGATGCCGTGAGTATATAACGGCTGGCAGATGGCCCCGCCTAATGAAAATTCGCTAATGCGCGTCTGACTAGCTAATAAGCAGACGATGCTAAGTGCTCGATTAAGCGAGCCTTTTGGTCGGCGCCGGGCTCGAACACAGCGTGCGCGAGAATATAAGACGAATCAATGTGTTGCCGGCTGGCCGAGGGGCAATTCAAGCCTCGGCCCGGCCTCGTTAGGGGGAAGTTGTGGCAGCAATGAGAAGTCCTTCTCGAGGTCCTTTCTTGTCGGCAGCAGGGCAGTGTCCCAGCCGCCGCCCAGGTCCTCGATCAAAGTGACGCTCGCCAGGAACAGATCTTGTCGTATGGTCAATTCGGTTTCCTCGTAGGCCAGCAACGTAATCTCCGCCGTCACGACCGTGGTAAGCGCTACCGTCCCTGCCTGAAACTGATTTAAGTAGACCTCCACCGCTTGGCGTGCGTCCTTGACCGCTTTCTGCTGCACGGCGAGCTGTTGTGTCAGCAGACGTATGGC
>CAVWYW010000008.1:0-307073 GCA_963759345.1 uncultured Alphaproteobacteria bacterium | reverse complement strand
GCCCATGGCAAACGACCCTCCGTTTGCCACCTTGAATTATTTCGCAGACGATTTGGGAATCCCGGAGAGTTAGCCACTCCGCGCGTTGGTATAACTCCAATTATTTGCAGTTGAATTGAGGAACGCCAGCACGCTGGGCCGGGCCGCCAAATCCTTTGCAACGGGCAGTCGCGGTACGAAGATACCGTTAATTTCAATACTTCGCTGATCGGCAGTCGGCAATCGTTGAGCGTCCGGCGCATCGAGGTCGACCACTAGTCCGATAACGGCACGCGGCTCGTGCGTTACGCGCAGAAGTCCAACGCCGCGCACCTCGATCAGGCCGGCAAGCGCCTCGGCGGGGCGAGCCAGCAAGCGTCCGCCGATGGCTTCGAGATGGACGCGATCGTCGGCGACCAACCTCGCGAAGCGCAAAGCGCCGGTGCGTGCTGCCTCGAGAAGTTCGAGTGCGAGCCGCGATTTTCCGGATGCTGAAGGTCCGCGGATCAGTACGGCTCGCGCACCCACCAGCACGGCCGAGGCGTGCACGGTCGCTAAATCAGCCGCCATCACATCGCCGGCAGGCGCACGATAAAGCGCGCACCGGAAACCGTCGGAGCGCCATCGGCGTCTGGCGTGCCGGTTCTGTTCTCTACCCAGATGGCGCCACCATGCGCGTCCACAATCTGCTTGGAGATCGAAAGCCCGAGGCCCGAGTTTTGGCCAAAGCCGTGTTGCGGGCGATCAGTATAGAAGCGTTCAAATACTTTTTCGAAAGCGTCGGGCCGCACCCCGGGACCGTCATCATCGACATAAATTTCGATATTGCTCTTCAGCCGCCGGCAGGTGACGCGCACCGTGCCTCCCGCCGGAGAGAAAGAGCGCGCATTCTCGATCAGATTGTCGACGACCTGGCCGAGGCGGGAATCGCGTCCGGGCACCTTGAATGCGCGCGTACCGCCGCCCTCGAAACGGAGTGTGACGCGCACATCGTCGTCGCGCTTCACTTCGTTGGCGACCGCGACAACGGTGTTGAGAAGCTTCGCAATGTCAACCGGCGCCGCTTCCTGGCGTTGCAGTTCGGCGTCCAGGCGGCTGGCGTCGGAAATGTCGGAGATCAGCCGATCGAGCCGTTTGACATCGTGCTGGATGATGGCGAGCAGGCGCCCGCGGCTCTCATCCGTTTTGGCAACCGGCAATGTCTCGACCGCTGAACGCAGTGACGTCAGCGGATTTTTCAGTTCGTGCGCGACATCGGCGGCAAAGCTTTCGATCGCTTCAATTCGGCTATAGAGCGCGTTGGTCATGTCGCGCAGCGTGCCGGAGAGATGTCCGATCTCATCGCGCCGCCGTGTGAAATCCGGAATCTCAACCCGCGACCGGATGCGGCGGCGCACGCTCTCCGCCGCGTCGGCCAGCCGTCGCACCGGCTCGGCAATCGTGCCGGCCAACAGGATCGAGAGCACGACCATGACGCCGGCGGCAACAAGGAAGACCTTCAGAATGGCAAGCCTCTCGGCCTCCACCATGTCGTCGATGTCAGCTCCCTGCGTCGAGAGCATGAGTGCGCCGCGCACGGCGCGGAAGCGCTGCACCGGAACCGCGACCGAGACGATGACGTCGCCGCGGTCGTTGATGCGCACCATGCTGGCATTCTGACCGTTTAAGGCCTGCGCAACCTCGGGATAGCCGCGGCCATTATCGGCGCGCAGTTCCCGATAGAGCGGTAGATCACCCCGTCCGAGCCACATGCGCACTGCGATAAAAGCGCGTTCGAAGAAGCTGGGTTTCTCGGCGTTCGGCGGCGGCAAGTCGAAGCGCAACACATCGCCGCGTCCAAACAGATTGCGACTGTCGACCAGAAGCACGCCGTCGCGATCGTAAATGCGCGCGCGCGTTTTTGTCGGCGACACCAGCCGCCGCAAGACCGGCGCCACGCGCTCCGGATTGATCGGAAAATTGATCCCGTAGAGCGCGTCTTCGGATGGGCCGTAGCTCTCGCCAGGATGGAGTTCGAGCAGTTTGTCCGGATCGATCGTGATTGATGAATTGGTTTCGACCGTTGCCGAGGCTGCGATCGCGCCGGCGATGATTTGCCCCTGTACCAGGAGACTCTGCACCCGCGCGTCGATCAGGCCGGCGCGGAACTGAGAAAGAAATGTGATGCCGATGGAGAGAGCCAGCAGCCCCGCGACGTTCAGAAAAACGATGCGGCGGGTGAGGCTCGAAAAGCTCTGGTTGACGAAGAACTGCCACGCGCGCTGCAGCCAATTGGTAACTCTGGCGAGGCCGCGCGGTCGGGCAGGCGCCGAAGCCTCATCGAGACCATCGGCCTCGATTTGGCCCTCGACTGGAGTCCATGGCGGGGCCTTCCTTTCGGCCCCTACGATTTCTGCGGTTCGATCGAGCACGTCGTCTGCCGGGGTTGCGATCAGCCCCCACCCTACGGCGGGAGCCGGACGTTATTACTACCGCACGTCAGCCGCCCAGTCAGGTCCAAGTCGTTGGGCCATGGATCAACTTCGCCAGTCCATGACCTGTGCGCAAATGCTGCGCTTACTCCTTAAAACGATAGCCGACGCCGTACAGCGTCTCGATCATATCGAATTCCACATCGCTCGCCTTGAACTTCTTGCGCAACCGCTTGATGTGGCTGTCGATGGTGCGGTCGTCGACGTAGACCTGATCGTCGTAGGCGGCATCCATTAACGCGTTGCGGCTTTTCACAACGCCTGGCCGGCTCGCCAAAGCGTGGAGGATGAGAAATTCGGTGACGGTCAGCGTCACCGGCTCGTTCTTCCAGGTGCAGGTATGGCGTTCCGGGTCCATGCGCAGCAGCCCGCGTTCCAGAACCTTGCTGTCGGCTTCCTTCGGTGCGGTGCCATCCTTTGGCGAGGCGCGCCGCAGTACGGCCTTGACCCGTTCGACCAGGAGCCGCTGCGAAAACGGTTTGCGGATGAAGTCGTCGGCCCCCATCTTCAGGCCGAATAATTCGTCAATCTCCTCATCTTTTGAGGTGAGGAAAATCACCGGAAGATCGGACTTTTGCCGCAGCCGCCGCAACGTCTCCATGCCGTCCATGCGCGGCATCTTGATGTCAAGGATGGCGAGGTCAGGCGGGGCGGTCTTGAAGCCGTCGAGCGCAGAGGCGCCATCGGTATAGGTCGTGATGCGATAGCCTTCGGCCTCGAGCGCGATGGACACCGAGGTCAGGATATTGCGATCGTCGTCGACCAGAGCGATTGTCGGCATGGCGGCCTTCTAACATGAGTCGGCCGCAAGCATCACTTAGCCCCGGCCCCGTAAGCCTTTGAAAACCCATGTAGGGGCGGAAGTGTGACGAGACAAGGCAGAATCGGGGCAATTGCTGTGGCAGCCGCCAAAGCCGGAAAAGCTTAACAATGGCCGAAATCGATAAAGCTGCTCCCTTGCCGGGCGTTATGCCCAATCGCCTGCCTGAAAACGCTCCGGCGCCGGAATTTGACGCGCGCGCGATCGCGAAGGCGCTTCTGCGCAGCACACGAGCGGGCACGCTTGCGACCATCGACCGCAATACCGGGCATCCGTTTGCGTCATTGGTTAACGTCGCCACCGATGTCGACGGTTCGCCGCTAATTTTAGTGTCCCGGCTCTCGACCCATACCGCCAATCTTGAAAGTGAGGGCCGCGCGTCGCTGCTCTTTGCGTCGGTTGGCCGCGGTGATCCGCTCGCTTATCCACGCCTGACCGTGCTCGGCACCTTCACGCCGGCGACGCGCCAGGATCTACGGGACGCCCGTCTCCGCCGACGGTTCCTGGCACGCCATCCGAAATCAGAACTTTACGCCGGCTTTGCCGACTTCTCGTTTTGGCAGCTTGAAATCATTTCCGCTCACCTTAATGGCGGCTTTGGCCGCGCGGCCGATCTAATAGCTTTAGACGTAGTGACCGACCTTACGGACGCGGAAGAACTTGTCGAGGCGGAAGCGAGCGCCATTACGCATATGAACAACGACCATGCCGAAGCGGTACGCCTGTACGCCACCAAGCTGCTTGGCGCCGAAGACGGACCATGGCGGCTGACCGGGCTTGACCCGGACGGCCTCGATCTGGCGCTCGGGGATGCGACGCTGCGCCTGCCATTCCCTGAACGTGTGTCGACAGCGGAACGCCTGCGAAGAGTAGTGGTGGATCTGGCAACGGCTGCGCGCGCTAAATAGGCGCTGATGCCTTTTCCAGCGGCATGTGCACGGGTCTGTTGCGCTGCAGCGCGGAACGCCGGAGACAATTGATCCGTTAGCCTTCCGATGGGAGTCCGTCTTGGCACGTGCTAATATGCCCGATATAGCATCGCACGCTCTGACGGCGAGGTTAGCGTAAGGTGAGTTGCGGAGGCGAGGGTGAAGGAAACAGGTTTGCGGAATAGTGCTCACGGGGCTGACAAATTCGGGCTGAAAGGCCTCGCGGCAATTCACTGGAATTTACCCGACGCCGCGCTAGTCGAGCACGCGATCGCCGATCGCGAAGGTTTCCTGGTCCAAGGTGGCGCCTTCTGCGCTGAAACCGGTGTCCATACCGGCCGCAGCCCCAAAGACAAATTCGTGGTCGCCGACGGACAGACCGAGAAATCCATCTGGTGGGAGAAGAATGGCCGTCTTTCGCCCGAGAAATTCCAGTCGCTGTTCGACGATTTCATCGCCCACGCCAAGGGCAAGACTCTGTTCGCGCAGGATCTCTACGGCGGCGCCGATCCGCGATACCGCATCAAGACCCGCGTCTACAATGAGCTGGCCTGGCATTCGATGTTCATTCGCGCGCTGCTGATCAGGCCCGACCGCGCCGAGCTTTCACACTACGTACCCGACTTCACCATCCTGTCGCTGCCGTCGTTCAAGGCCGATCCGAAACGCCACGGCGTGCGCAGTGAGACGATTATCGCGCTCGACTTCACCCGCCGCATCATTTTGATTGGCGGCACGTCCTATGCCGGCGAGATGAAAAAATCCGTGTTCACCACGCTCAACTATTATCTGCCGGCCGAGAGCGTGATGCCGATGCACTGCTCGGCCAATGTCGGACCGGATGGCGACGTCGCATTGTTCTTTGGTCTGTCCGGTACCGGCAAAACGACCCTCTCGGCCGATCCCAAGCGCACCTTGATCGGCGACGACGAGCACGGCTGGGGTCCGCAGGGCGTGTTTAATTTCGAGGGCGGCTGCTATGCCAAGTGCATCAAGCTTTCCGCCGAAGCGGAGCCGGAGATTTACGCCACCACGAAGCGCTTCGGCACCGTGCTTGAGAACGTGGTGTTCGATCCCGAGACGCGCATTTGCGATTTCGACGACGACTCAAAGACGGAAAACACGCGGGCAGCGTATCCGCTCGAATTCATCCCTAACGCTTCGCGCACCGGCCGCGCCGGCATGCCGAAGAACATCGTGCTCCTTACCGCCGATGCGTTCGGCGTCATGCCGCCGATCGCCAAGCTGACGCCGGCGCAGGCGATGTATCACTTTCTGTCCGGCTACACTGCCAAGGTCGCGGGCACTGAAAAGGGCCTCGTCGGCGTGCAGCCGGAATTCTCCACTTGCTTCGGGGCGCCGTTCCTGCCGCGCCACCCTTCCGTCTATGGGAATCTCTTGCGCGAATTGATCAGCGCGCACGAGGTCGATTGCTGGCTGGTGAATACCGGCTGGACCGGCGGCATCTATGGCGTTGGCCGGCGCATGCCGATCAAGGTAACGCGGACGCTGCTCACCGCGGCGCTGAACGGTTCGCTGAAGACCGCCAAATTCCGCACGGACCCCTATTTCGGCTTTTCGGTGCCGACCCAGTTGACCGGGGTCGAGCCGCACCTGCTCTATCCGCAGAAGACCTGGCAGAACAAACTCGAGTTCGACCAGACCGCGCGCAAGCTGGTCGATATGTTCCAGAAGAACTTCGTCCAGTTCGAGGACCACGTCGAAGCCGATGTCCGCGCCGCCGCGCCGGAAGTGCGCATCGCCGCGGAGTAAGCGGGCGGTGAGCTTACCATGATTGCCAAGGTGTCTCCGTTACCGGAGTGAGCGGCGGCCTGTCGTTTGCCCACGCCTGGATGTTGTCAACCAGAAGCTGGTCCATCTTCTCGCGGGTGAAAACCGACGCTGAGCCGAGATGCGGGAACAGCACGACGTTCTCCAGCGCCAGGAGTTCGGCGGGCACGTCCGGCTCGTTGACGAATACGTCCAGTCCGGCGGCCATGATTTTTTGCTCGCGCAATGCGGCGATCAGAGCAGGCTCGTCGATCACCGAGCCGCGGGCGACATTGATCAGAATGCCGTCGGAACCGAGCGCTTCCAGCACTTGCGCATCAATCATGTTTTTGGTCGCTCCGCCGCCGGGCACAATGACAATGAGGGTATCGACGTCGCGCGCCATATCGACGAGCTTCGGGTAGTGACGGTAGGCGAGCTCCGGCCGCGCCCGCCGCGTGTGATAGACGACGGGCACCCCGAATGCCTCAAGCCGGCGTGCAATTGCCATTCCGATGCGACCCATTCCGACCAGGCCGATGGTGCGGTTGCGCAAAGTCGCGCGGCTGAGGGGGTAATTGTCTGCGAGCCATTTGCCGGCGCGAACATAACGCTCAGCCTGCGGCAATTTCCGCACGGTGCAGAGCAGAAGGCCGATCGCGGTATCGGCGACCTCTTCGGTCAGCACATCCGGAGTGTGGGTGACGACGATGCCGCGTTGCGCCGCCGCGTTTACGTCGATGTGATCATAACCGACGCCGAAACTCGCGACGATCTGCAGCTTGGGCAAACGCGCTAAAAGCGCATCATTGACCAGTTCCACCGGTGCGCTCACGGCCATAGCGCGCACTGCCGCGATAGAAGCAAAGAATGCATCCCGGTCCTTGGCCGCGGGCAGGCTGTACACGGCGAAGTCACTGAGGCCTTTCGTGATGACTGGCCGCGCCGGCCCGATCAGCAACATCAGAGGTCGTTCATGCGTCAAAAAAGCATTCTCCTCAAACATCGACCATGGCTGCGGGTGAATTATGCAATGAAGGGGATCAAGGCAGGCACTTCTGCACGGTATCGCGCGTAGCGGTCGCCAAACGTCTCTTGCATAAATCGCTCTTCCATTTTCAGTTTCAGCACCAATGAGAGGCTCAACAGGCCAAACGCGATCAAGCCGCGCCATTCGCCGAAGGCGATGGCTGTTCCCAGAATTGCAAAGAGCATGCCGGTATAGATCGGATGGCGGACAATGCCGTAAGGGCCGGTGCGAATGAGCTCGTGATCTTCTTTGACGGCGACCCGGCCGCTCCAGTTCCGTCCGAGACGAACGCGGGCCCATACCGCAAAGGCGAGCCCGACCGCGACCATGAACAGCCCGAGCCAGTACGCCACCATTGTTTCCGGCAGAAAGCGGGCGTCGAGCCATTCGAACGGCTGCCGGTTAAAGGCCAAAAGCGCGGCAGCCAGGATGGTGAGCACGCCGTGTCCGAGGCGCGATGCATAAGGCTCGCGCCGCCGCGTTGCCTTCACGTTCCGCGCAGCGATAATCCAGTAGGCGAGCCACGCCAGCCACAGGACAGCGAACGGCGCTGCAGAGGGCGAATAAGACACGCTTGCCTCAAGGGTTAGGACGCAATCGCGGCGCTAGACCAGCATGGTCACCGGCGTCTCGATCAGCGCCTTGATCATCGCCAGAAGCTCAGCGCCGAGCGCGCCGTCAACGACGCGATGGTCGCAGGACAGCGTCGCCGTGAGCATGCTGGCGAAGGCAACGCCGCCGTCGGGCTTTTCGACCGCCTGCCGGCGCGCCGCCCCGATTGCGAGGATGGTGGCCTGCGGCGGATTGATGATCGCGGAAAACTCACGCACGCCGTACATGCCGAGATTGGAGATCGCCGACGCGCCGCCTTGATAGTCGGCGGGCTTCAGCTTCTTGTCGCGGGCGCGCGCCGCCAGATCCTTCATTTCGGCAGAGATGGCGCTGAGCGATTTGGTTTCGGCGCTGCGGATGATCGGTGCGATCAGCCCGCCGTCGAGTGCCACAGCAACGCCGACATCGGAATGCGCAAAGCGCAGGATGCGGTCGCCCGCCCAGGCCGCATTCGCGGCCGATACGCGCTGCAGTGCCAGCGCCAGTGCACGGATGATAAAGTCGTTGAGCGAGAGCTTGAACGCCGGATTGCCGTCGCGATCCTTAGGGGCCGCGGCATTGGCCTCTTCGCGCACCGCGATCAGGCGATCGATAGTGATGTCCGTGGTCAGATAGAAGTGCGGGATGGTCTGCTTCGCCTGCGCTAGCCGTGACGCTATGGTTTTTCGCATCCCATCGAGCGGGATTTCCTCGTAGCTTCCCGGTTCGTAGAGCGCCTTGACCTGGTCGGCGCTCGGCCCTTCGGCGACCGCGCCATGCGTGACCGGTCGCGGTGCGCTTTCCACGTCGCGGGCCATGATCCGGCCATGCGCGCCGGAGCCGCGCAAACGGGACAGATCGATGCCGGCTTCGCTCGCGAGCCGCCGTGCCAGTGGCGTGATCGTTACTCCGCCCGACAGTCGCGCCGGTCCGAAATTGCGCGGCTGGCGTGCGCACCTCGAAGAACGGATCGAGCTTGATTGGCTGCTGCGGTGCTGCGGCAGGCGGCGGGCCTCGATCTGGTGCAGGTGCAGCCGTGACGGGCGCTGCCGGCGTCTTCGGTGCTTGCGCCGCCGCTGGTGCAGATTTCGGCGCGGTTGAGACGCTGGCGCCTGCGTCGCCGATAATGCCGACCACGGCGCCGACCGGCGCAATCTCGCCCTCGGGAACGCGGATTTCGCTTAGCACGCCGGCTTCGGTCGCCGGCACTTCCATCGATACCTTGTCGGTTTCGATCTCGAACAGATTGTCGCCCGGCGCCACCGCGTCGCCGGCCGACTTGAACCACTTGGTGATCTTGCCCTCGGCGACGGTTTCGCCGAGTTGCGGCATCAGGATGTTCATCGGCACATTTCCCGCTGTCGGCTCACTTGATCCGTTCCCAAGTGACTTCGAGCGTCGAATTGAGCCCCCGCAAGATCAGGCGATCGCCGGTCAATTCGTAGTGGCGGACCAAATCTCCGGTGTCGCAGGGCTGGATGCTGTCTTGCCGATGATGGGTCACGGTTCCGGCCTGCTCGTCGATCGTGTAAGTGCCGAAATAGGCGATGTAATTGGTCAACGCGATTTTGGCCTCATCCGACGTCATCACTGTGCCGGCCCTTTTACGTTTCACATCCGGCGCGACCTGCACCGACATTTCGCCGTGCGGGCCGTAATAGATCATGCCCTTTGGGTTCGGGCCGCGGTCGAACTTCTCGCCGTCGACTCGCGTGCCCATGTAGCGCCAGGCACCAATCAGTTTTTGAGCCACTTCAGAACTGGTCATGGCGCCAGCCGGCGTCACCACGTCACCGACACGTACTGCGTCTCCAAAAACTCCATCAGTCCTTCGTGTGCGCCTTCGCGGCCGAGGCCGGACTGCTTCATGCCGCCGAACGGCGCGGCGGGGTCGGAGACGATGCCGCGATTTAATCCGATCATGCCGAAATCGAGCTTTTCCGACACGCGCAGGCCCTTGCTCAGATCCTTGGTGTAGAGGTACGCGACCAGGCCGTATTCGGTGTGGTTGGCGCGGGTGACGACTTCGTCTTCGGATTTGAACGTCTGCAGCGACGCGACCGGCCCGAAGATTTCCTCGTTGAGCATTTTGGCGTCGTCCGACACGTTCGAGAGCACGGTTGCCGGATAGAAGAACCCGGGCCCGCCGGGCGTCTTGCCGCCGGTCAGCACTTTGGCGCCTTTCTGCACCGCGTCGTCGACCAGCTCGATGACCTTGTCGCGCCCTTCCTTGTTGACCAGCGGTCCCAGCGCCACGCCGTCATCGAGGCCGTTACCCATCTTCAGCCCCGCCATCTTGGCGGTGAGCTTTTTGGCAAACTCGTCGTGCACCTTTTCGTGCACGTAAAAACGATTGGCCGCGGTGCAGGCTTCGCCCATGTTGCGCATCTTGGCGATCATGGCGCCGTCGATCGCCGCGTCGATGTCGGCGTCATCGAACACAATGAACGGCGCATTGCCGCCGAGCTCCATGGCCGGCCTGATGATGTTGTCGGCGGCTTCGTGCAGAAGTTTCCGGCCGACTTCGGTCGAACCGGTGAACGACACGACGCGCACGCGCGGATCGTGCAGCATCGCGCCCACGACCTTGCCGGACGAGCGCGATGGAATGACGTTGACCACGCCGGGCGGAACACCCGCTTCCTCCAGGATTGGCATCAAAGCCAGCATGGTGAGCGGCGTATCGGACGCGGGTTTGAGCACCACCGAACAGCCGGCGGCGAGCGCCGGGCCGATCTTGCGGGTCGCCATCGCGGCTGGAAAATTCCACGGCGTCACCAGCACCGCGATGCCCGCGGGCTTGTGATGCACGAGGATGCGCGCGCCGGTCGAAGGCGCCACGGAATTTTGTCCGATGTTGCGCACCGCCTCCTCGGCGAACCAGCGGAAGAATTCCGCCGAATAGGCGACTTCGCCACGCGAATCCGACAGCGCCTTGCCGTTCTCGATGGTGATGAGTTTCGCCAGCCGCTCGGCGTCGCGCATGATCAGCTCGAACGCCTTGCGCAGGATCTCACCGCGTTCGCGCGGCTTCTTCGCGGCCCAGCCCGGGAACGCGGCGCTGGCGGCGTCAAGCGCGGCTTTGGCGTCTTCGACCGTGGCGCTCGCCACCGAGGCGACTTTGTTCTCGGTCGCCGGATCGATCACGTCGAAACGGCCGCCGTCTGAGGATTTGCGCCACTTGCCGCCGATCCATAGGTCGGTCGGGACGTTGGCGAGCAGATTGTCGTACATGGCCATGATACTCAGTCCTGTTGCGGCGTTTCTTGCTGACGGGAGCTACTTGCCGTTTTTCAGCTCGACAAGGATGTTCTGATAGAGCTCGCCGCTTAAGTTGCGCAGCTCGTGCTTCTCGCCGGCGTTGCGCCAGATCACGCCGCCGACTTTGTCGTCCGCGATGATGGCGTGGCCATCGACGTTCTCAAGCTCGATCTTGCCGCCGGTGACGTTGATGATGACGTAGTCGAGCTTGTGGTGATGCCACGCCTTCTTGCCGCCGGCCGGGACCTTCATGTCCCACACCCGCACCTGGTCGTTCTCGAACAGAACTTCGGTGCCGATCGGTCCGCTCGGATTTTCGCGGGTTGGTTCGGATGCAACCTCACGCTCCGCCACTTTTTGCTTTGCCATGCTTTCCTCCACTTATGACTTAGCATTCAGGCTGCGTTGTACGCGCTCGGCGATGCGATCGACGCTCGGCAGCGCGAGATCCTCCAGAATGTCGGCCGCGGGCAGCGGGATGTGCGGCGTCGTGATGCGCACCGGCGGCCCGTCGAGATCGTAGAACGCCTCGTCGGCGACGATCGAGACCAGCTCGGCGCCCCAGCCGCATAGCCGCGGATTTTCCTCGACGGTGAACAGGCGATGGGTGCGCGCGACCGAGCCGAGGATGGTCTGCGTGTCGAGCGGAACCAGCGAACGCACGTCGACCACTTCGCAGTCGATGCCGTGTTCGCTCTTGAGCTTTTCCGCTGCCGCGAGCGCCCGCGGCACCATCAAAGCGAGCGCAAGGATGGTGGCGTCCTTGCCGGGCCGCACGATCTTCGCGCTGCCGAGCGTGTCGACGATCTCGCCGTCCGGCACCTCGCCTTTGACCGCATAAAGCGATTTGTGCTCGAAAAAAATCACCGGATCGGGATCGCGCACCGCCGCCGCCATCAGCCCGATGACGTCGCGCGGGGTTGATGGCGCGACGACCTTCAGCCCCGGGAATCATCATGCACCAGTTCTCGACGCTCTGCGAATGCTGGGCGCCGAAGCGTGCGCCGCCGCCGTTGCCGGTGCGCACCACGAGCGGACATTTGACTTGCCCGTTCGACATGTAGCGGCTCTTGGGAAACTCGTTGGCGATGTAGTCGAAGCACACCGCGATGAAGTCCGAGAACATGATCTCGGCGATCGGCTTCAAGCCGGTCATGGCGGCGCCCATGGCGGCGCCGAGAATAGCCTGCTCGGAAATGGGCGTGTCGCGCACGCGCACCGGGCCGAACTGCTCGAACAGCCCGACGGTTGCCTTGAACACGCCGCCGGCTTTGGCGACGTCCTCGCCGAGGAACACGACGTCGGGATCGCGCGCCATTTCCTGGGCGATGCCGCGGATGACGGCGTCGCGATAGGTCAGTTCCGCCATGCGAAACCCTCCGTCGGCATAGACGTCGGTGGTGAGAATATCGAGCGCCGGCGGCGGCGCCGCCTTGCACGCTTCGGTCGCCTCATCCACCTCCCGCTTCACCTCGGTGTCGATGCGCAGGATCGTGTCCTCGCCGACGCCGAATTGTTTGAGCCGCTCGCGATAGAGCTTGATCGGGTCGCGCGCTTTCCATTTATCCAGCTCGCCTTCGGGCCGGTATTTGGCGGGGTCGGCGCGCGAATGTCCGCTGTAGCGATAGGTCATGCATTCGATCAGCGACGGGCCGTCGCCGGCGCGCGCTTTGCTCGTAAGCGGCGGTGGCGGTGCGGTAGACGGCATCGGCGTCGTTGCCGTCGACGACGATGCGCGGCAGCCCGTAGCTTGCGGCGCGATCGGCAGCCGGGTGTTCGACTGCCGTGACGTCGCTGATCGGCGTGTATTCCATGTAGAGATTATTCTCGCAGACGAAGACCACCGGCAGCTTCCACACCACGGCGAAGTTCAGCGCCTCGTGAAAGGCGCCGATGTTGGTCGTGCCGTCGCCGAAGAAACAGACCGAGACGTCCTTCGCCCCTTTGTACTGCGCGCGCCAGGCGGCGCCGCAGGCGATCGGCAGATGCGCGCCGATGATCGCGTACGAACCCATCACGCCATGATCGACCGAGGTCAGGTGCATCGAGCCGCCCTTGCCGCGCATCAGGCCGATGTCGCGCTGCATCAGTTCGCCAAGAACTTTGGTAATCGGCACGCCGCGCGCGAGCGTGTGGGCGTGGCCGCGATAGGTGCAGAAGGAAAGATCGCCCTTGCGCATGGCGACGGCGAAGCCGGCGGCGACCGCCTCCTGACCAAGCGAAAGGTGGCTGGTGCCTTTGACCAGGTTTTGCAGAAACAGATCATAGGCGCGCTGCTCGGCCTCGCGAATGACGACTTGCGTGCGATACATGGCGAGCCGCTTTTCCTCGCCGATGTCGTCGTTGAGGGTCACGTTCGCAGCCGGCACGCGGTCCTGGAGATTGGCCATGAAATATCCTTTGAGGGGCCCAATGTGATGCAGCGGGCGCGCGCAACTTAGCGCCACTTGCAAAGGTGAGGCAACGTCTCCGGCGCCGGCAAAAGCGCGTGGGCAGCGTTCAATCAGGTGCAGGGCGCAGTAACCCGGGCGGGCGTCGCGACCGCGGATTGCGAAGGCGCTGGTCAGGCTTAGAGCCGGCTCGGCAGGGCCTGACGGCGGAAAGGCCTTTGGTAACTAGTCGTCGTTCGAGCGCGTACCGGAAGGCGCATCACCCTCGCCCGGCATCGCATGATCGCGCGGGCCGCGGTGCCGTCGGCGCCGCCGATGCAGCGGGAAGCGGTCTGCCGCGCCGTCGTAGCCGTTTTGACCATTCGGACCGTTCGGCGGATCACCGGCGCCGTTGTGGGCCTGACCCTGTGGTGGCTGCGGCTGCTGTTGTTGCGGCTGGCCGCCGCCGCCGGTGATGAATGACGGCAGCCGTTCAACGTCCTCCTCGTTCTCCGGGAGGTGCTGCTGAGGGCGCGGCTGAAATTGTTGCGGCTGGGATTGGGGGTGTTGCTCGCGAGGATAGAAAGGTTGCTGCTCGCGCGGTGCGAATGGCTCGCCGCTCACGGACGGCTGTTCGTCGCCATCATCGTAGCCGTCATCGCCGATGTTGCCGCGCTGGTCGCCGCCCTGCTGATAGCCATAAGGCTGGCTCTGGCGAAACTGCTCCTGCGCCGCCGCGATCAGGCGAAAGTAATGTTCGGCGTGCTGATAATAATTTTCCGCCGCGACCGGGTCGCCCGAGCTCTGCGCGTCCCGGGCCAGTTGGAGATACTTTTCGGCGACGTGGGACGCGGTTCCGCGAATCTTAATGTCCGGCCCGTTGGACTCGTACATACGCGACAATGGATTTTGGTGATGATGATGGCCACCTTTGCGGTTGCGACCCCGCATGCGCTTATTCTGACCGTTTCTCATGGTTTGCTATTCCGCCAACCCCCTTATGTGCCGACGGCGCGAATGCCGCCCCTCAAACTCACAGAATGTCACTCCAACTCGACGCATTATTATCGAAAGCCTCATCGGAGCATCGACGGCGCAAAACGCCAGTCCTCAGCCCTCACCGCTGCGCGGCACATTAACCTTTTAAAACCTCAGCAATACAGCCCTCACCGGCGGTTTCGCCGCGGTGTTGCGAACCCTTCCTGGTGCGCGACATTTTTTCAAAAATGCGCGCCGACCCGATGGAACTTCTCGGTCTGAATCTGGCGATCCCGTCTGCCGTCTGATCCGGCTTTGGCTATCCCGGCTTTCGTTTCACCTGGCCTGCGCTGCCAATCCTCTAGGAGGGTCGCTCCGGGCGTTTGAGGCGGCGCGGCGCCCAATCATCTCGGGCCGATTCCGTATCTGCAAGTTAGTCGGTTCCGATCGACTTTCCAAGCGCTTTTTTTGCTGCTTTTTTGCTGGGGTTCAATGCTGCAAATTCATGTCCCTTTTATGGAACTTTCTTCGCAGTGATCGCTCGGGGCAGACCCGCAAGATCGTAGTGCGGTGGTGACGGCACAAGCCCCGCTCCTGAAAACAATGCGGTGACCGCCGGTGCCTGGCCGATGCCGAGTTCGACAACCAGAGCGCCGCCAGGCCTAAGGAGCGCCGGCGCCGAGGCGGCGATCAATCGATAAAAGCCGAGGCCGTCCGGTCCACCATCGAGCGCGGCATGCGGATCGAAATCGCGCACCTCGGGAGCCAGCGCAGCGATATCGCCGGAGGCGATATAGGGCGGATTGGACACGATCAGATCGAGGGGGCCGCGGAGGGCCGCCGCCAGATCGCACGCGACGAATGCCGCCCGCCCGAATTTAAGCTGTTCGGCATTGGACCGCGCCGTCAGAACCGCACCGAAGCTGGTATCGGTGCCAACGCCGAAGGCGTTGGGCAGTTCGGCGAGCAAGGCCAAAAGGAGCGCGCCTGATCCAGTGCCGAGATCGGCAATCCGGAGCGCCCGCGTGCGTGGGCCATTCGCGTCAATCGCGGCAAGCGCCGCTTCCACTACCGTTTCCGTCTCCGGTCGGGGCACGAGTGTTGAAGCATTAACGGCGAGCTTCAGGCTCCAGAATTCCTTGCTGCCGACAATGCGCGCCATCGGTTCTCGTGCCAGCCGCCGCCGCGCCAGCTCCGCAATTGTTTCTTGCTCTCTGGCGTTGAGAGGCCGCTCGCCCGCTGCTGCCATTGCTGCATGATCAAGCGAAAGCGCATGGCAGAGGAGGACGCGCGCGTCGAGCTCGGGCGAATCGATGCCGGCGGCGCGAAATTTTTGCGTCAGAGCGCGGCGCATTCCGGCAATGGTCAAGTTGCCGTCGTGCCGCGCCAGCACCGGGGCGTCCGTACCTGGCATCACGCGTCCTCGGCCGCGAGCAGTTCGGCCTGACGCTCGGCGACCAGCGCGTCGATGACTTCGCCGAGCGCCTCGCCCTCCATGATCTGCGGCAGCTTGTAGAGCGTGAGATTGATGCGATGGTCGGACAAACGGCCTTGCGGAAAATTGTAGGTGCGGATGCGTTCCGAGCGGTCGCCGGTGCCGACCTGGCCGCGGCGCTCGGCGGCGCGCGCGGCCTCTTGTTTCTGCCGCTGGAAATCGTACAGCCGCGTACGCAGCACCGCGAGAGCCTTGGCGCGGTTGCGATGCTGCGAGCGGTCTTCCTGCATCATCACGACGATGCCGGTGGGCATGTGTGTGATCCGCACCGCTGACTTGGTTTTGTTGACGTGTTGGCCGCCGGCGCCGCTCGAGCGTAGCGTGTCGATCTTGAGGTCGGTATCGTTGATGGGGACATCAACCTCCTGGGCCTCAGGCAGCACGGCGACGGTCGCGGTCGAGGTGTGAATGCGGCCGGAACCCTCGGTGTCGGGCACGCGCTGCACGCGGTGCACGCCGGATTCGTATTTAAGCTTGGCAAAGGCGCCGCGGCCGCGGATTTCGGCGATGATTTCTTTATACCCGCCCATCGAGCCTTCGCTCGCCGTCACGATCTCGACTTTCCATCCCTGCGTGGCGGCGTAGCGCTCGTACATGCGGAACAAATCGCCGGCAAACAGCGCGGCTTCGTCGCCGCCGGTCCCGGCGCGGATTTCGAGAATGACGTTGCGCTCGTCCATCGCATCCCTGGGGATGAGCGCGATCCGCAGTTGCTGTTCGAGCGCGGCGCGCCGCGCCTCAAGCTCCGGCCGTTCTTCCGCAGCGATCGAACGCATTTCCGGATCGGTAGCCGGATCTTCGATCAGGCCGGTGACGCCTTCGAGCTCGCGCTGCGCCACGCGATAGGCTTTGACCGCCTCGACGACCGGCGCCAGTTCGGCGAATTCGCGCGAGAGCTTCACGTAGGCTTCAGTCGGCATGGCGGTGGCGAGCTCGCGTTCCAGCGCCGCGTGGCGGGACAGGAGAGCATCAAGTTTCTGATCGGGCAGCATGGTGGCTAAGTAAAAGACGTGGATGGCTGCGACAAGACCGGCCGCGACACCTTTCGGCGCTAAATTTGCAGACCGCTGTCGGTTGCGAACTTTTGCAGCTGAACGCGGATTGGCACGGCGCCGGTCGACTTCTCGATCAACGGACAAACGAAAGCGGCTGCTTTGCGGCTGTCGAGTTCGAGCAGCATGGCCTTGACCGGCCCCATTGCCGAAGGCGTCAGCGAAAGCGAGCGATAGCCGATGGCGGCGAGCGCCAACGCACCGATCGGCTGTGACGCCAGCTCGCCGCACAGGGTCACCGGCTTGCCGTGCTCGCGGCACTTGTCGGCTATGTCCTTTAGCGCGCGCAAAACCGGCGCCGACAGGGGATCGAAGCGATTGGCGACGCGCGGGTTGCCGCGGTCGACCGCGTAGAGGAACTGCACGAGATCGTTCGAACCGACCGACAGAAAATCCACGCGCTCGAGTAATTCGTCGAGCTGATAAAGCAGCGACGGCACTTCGACCATGCTGCCGACTTCGACCTGATCGGGCAGTTTGTGGCCGTGGCGGCGCAGATGCGTGAGCTCGCGCTCGACCAGCTCTTTGGCCTGGTCGAACTCATCGACGGTGGCGATCATGGGAAACATGACCTTCAGCGCCCGCCCAGCCGCGGCGCGAAGCAGCGCGCGCAGCTGCGTGCGCAACAAGGCAGGCCGGTCGAGCCCGAGGCGGATGGCGCGCCAGCCGAGCGCCGGGTTCTCCTCCTCGATATTGCGCATGTAGGGCAGCACCTTGTCGCCGCCGATATCGAGGGTGCGAAAGGTTACTGGCTTGTCATCGGCGCTGTCGAGCACGGCGCGGTAGAGCGCATATTGCTCGCTCGATCGCGGAAAATTCGGCGCCACCATGAATTGCAGCTCGGTGCGGAACAGCCCGATGCCGGCGGCGCCGGTATCGGCGATGTGCGGCAGATCGACGTTCAAGCCGGCATTGATCAACAGCGCCATTTCCTCGCCGTCCTTGGTCACGCACGGGATGTCCCGCAACGCCTGATATTGCTGCTGGCGGCGCGCGCGAAGCCGCACGCGCTCGGCGTAGGCGGCCTCCATGTCGGGCAGCGGACGCAAGTGTAAATCACCCGCCGAGCCGTCGACGATGATGGCGTCGCCCGGATCGGCGAGACCGGTTGCATTGTCGACGTCGCCAATGGCCGGAATGCCAAGAGCGCGGGCGATGATGGCGACGTGTGAATTCGGCCCGCCTTCCTCCAGCACCAGACCGCGCAATCGCTTGCGGTCGTAATCGAGCAGTGCCGCGGGCCCCATGGAGCGGGCGACCAGAATCGCATTCTCAGGAAGATTCTCGCGCGAGGGCGCATGATCACGGCCGGTGAGCTGCCGCATCAGCCGGTTGGCTAAGTCATCCAGATCGTGCAGTCGCTCGCGCAGGTAAGGATCGGTTTGCCGCAGCATGCGCGCGCGAATGTCCGACTGAACGCGCTCGACTGCTGCTTCCGCAGTCAGCCCCGTCATTACCGCTTCCTCGAGCTTGTGCACCCAGCCGCGATCGTAAGCGAACATGCGGTAGGCTTCGAGAACGTCGCGATGCTCGCCGCCTTCAACCACGTCGCCGTGTTCAAGCAGTTGATCAAGATGCGTGCGCAGAGTCTCGACCGCTGATTCCAGATGCTTGAGTTCTTTCGGTACGTCGTCGGCGATATAGTTGGTCACGACGACGCGCGGTTCGTGCAAGACCACGTGGCCCAGCGCGATGCCTTCGGAGAGCGCCTTGCCGGTGAGATGAACCGAGCGTCGCGCCGCCGGTTCGGCGCCGGGTACCGCCAGCGCCGACAATTCGCCCGAAGCGATCATCTCCGCCAGCACCATGGCGGTGGTCTGCAGCGCTTCGACTTCTTCCTCGGAATACGTGCGCCGTGCCCGGTTCTGCACGACCAGCACGCCGAGCGTGTTGCCGGCGCGCAAAACCGGTACGCCGAGGAAGGAGTGATAGATCTCTTCGCCGGTTTCCGGCCGATAGGAGTAAGCCGGATGCGCCTGCGCGTTGGACAGGTTGATGGCGCTCGCCTGGCTCGCGACCAGACCGACCAGGCCCTCGTCGGAGCGCATCACCGTGCGGTGTACTGCGTCGCGATTCAGCCCCTCGGTGGCATAGAGTTCGAGCGTGGAATTGACGCGCAACACATAAACGGAGCAGACCTCCGCAACCATGTTGGCGGCGATCAGCACCACGATCTTGTCAAGGCGTTCCTGCGCGCTGACCGGCTCCGCCATAACTTCGCGAAGCCGGCGCAACAGCACGCGCGGACCGCCGAGCGCGCCACGCATGACGTGAGGTCCCTCGGGCTTTCTTCGACCGGATGCGGCAGCCCGCGTCGCCCCGGCCATCATCGAAGATGATTTCGCCCAGGCTGTCAGCCCGCGGCGAGCATCCTCAAGGCTATATCGAATGCGGTATGCAAACCGCAAGCCAGAGACACCGATATGACGACCGGGGAAATTGTGCGCCGCAGCGAGATTGTTTCGTTATTCCGCGGCGCCACGAAATTATGCGCCCAAAATCCATTTACAGGGGCTAACGGCAAAAATCCGGATACGAAGCTCTGCGATTCGCGCAGCGCGCCCTGGAATGAGCGTCACGACGTCGCTTGGTCGAGCCCGTAGAGCGAATGCAGGGTGCGTACCGCGAGCTCGGTGTAGGCCGCGTCGATCAGCAGCGAAAATTTGATCTCGGAGGTGGTGATGGCGCGGATGTTGACGGCGCGCTCGGCCAGCGCCCGGAACGCCTGCGCCGCGACGCCGGCGTGACTGCGCATGCCGATGCCGATGACGGAGACTTTCGCGACGTCGGTGGCTCCATCGAGACGCGCATAGCCCACCGCTTTCTTCGCCTTGGCAAGGACATCGAGCGCGCGGTGATAGTCCGCGGCGGGCACGGTGAACGTGAGATCGGTCGTCTTGCCGTCGGCCGAGACATTCTGCACGATCATGTCGACGTTGACGTTGGCCTCGGCGAGCGGAACAAAAATCGCCGCGGCGACGCCCGGCTTGTCGGCGATTTCGCGGACCGAGATCTGGGCCTCGTCTCGGGAGAAGGCGATGCCGGTGACCACTTGCTGTTCCATGATCTCCTCCTCGTCGCAAATCAGAGTGCCGGGCGGATTGCGGTGCGGATCGATATCTTCGGGCCGGTCGAAACTCGAGCGTACGAAAATCCGCACATTGTGCACCATACCGAGCTCGACCGAGCGCACCTGCATCACCTTGGCGCCGAGCGACGCAAGCTCGAGCATTTCCTCGAATGCGATCTTATCGAGCCGCCGCGCGCGGGGCACCATGCGCGGGTCCGAGGTATAGATGCCGTCAACGTCGGTGTAGATGTCGCAACGGTCGGCGCGGATCGCCGCCGCCATCGCCACCGCCGAAGTGTCGGAGCCGCCACGCCCGAGTGTGGTGATACGCGCGGTCTCCTTGTGCACGCCCTGGAAACCGGCGATGACCGCCACTTCCTTGCGCTCGTTGAAACGTCGGATCAGCTCCGCGCCATTGATTTCAAGGATGCGTGCGGAGGCGTGCACATCGGAAGTCAAGATCGGAAGTTGCCAGCCAAGCCATGAGCGGGCGTCGATATCCATATCTTGAAGCGTGATCGCGAGCAGGCCGGCGGTCACCTGCTCGCCCGTCGCTATTACGGTGTCGTATTCCCGGGCATCGAACGGTTTCCGCTCTTTCAGAGCGGCATCGCACCAGCCGACGAGCTGATCGGTTACACCTGACATGGCCGAAACCACGACCGCCACTTCATGGCCGGCGTCGATCTCGCGCTTGACGTGGCGCGCGACGTTGCGGATGCGGTCGATGTCGGCGACGGAAGTGCCGCCGAATTTCATAACAAGACGGGCCATGTCGTCGTCTGCGCTCTTTCACGGCAACCGCGCCGCCGTGCGGATGCTGCGGAGCGGCGCGAAAAAGGCGCGTATAAATACCGGCGCAATCCTCGCCCTGCAACCTGCTAGCGGTAGATGCGGTGCGAGTCCCCCGCCTAGCCGGGGGACTACGAGTTCCTGGCGGGTTTGTTAGGAGCGACGGCTATTTTGCGGAACGATCGCGACGGTCCTTGGCCCGCACGCGAATTGGCGACGCGGTTTTCTGCTAACCCGCCGCAATCCCCATCAAATTGGACCAGAGCGCGATTACGATCATGACGGGCTCCTTTGCAGATCAGAACAATCCACCAACGTTTCAGGTTGATGGAAGTTCCTTTCTGGTTTGGCCGCAGTGAGGCGAGTGCGGATCCGTGCCGCTCATCTGTTTGCTACGGCGGGTTTCATTGGGGCTAAGGCTGCTTTGGTGGTTGTTGTTGATCTTGTTTGCTGAGGCACAACGACAGTCTGTCGCTCCTGAAGCCTGTCGGCCGATTTCGGATCGTGCGCCGGCAAGTAGATGGTCGGACGCTGAGCAGACAACGCGCGAATGTCGGCGAGTGTCGACCGCGCTGCGGCTTCGTTGTCGCTCACTCCATCGATGGTGCCGCTCAACATCGTTCGTTCGAGATAGGACGCGTCGCCCGCGAGCATGATTTGTTGATCACCGTCGATTACGACGACTGACAAGTGAGCCGGTGTGTGGCCGGGTGTCGGTACGGCGACGATGTCCCCCGCATTCGTTATGCGAGCGCTGCGCTGAAACGGCCCAAAAGACGACTGCTGCCACGACAGCGGTTTCGGATCGAACCATTTTGGCCAGCGGTTTGGCAGGTAGCCGAGGATGGCGCCGCGGATACCGGACGCGCGCGCGAGTTCCTCGCCGCTCGCGAGAATGCTGCTGTGCGGGAAGTGCAAGAGGCCGCCGTCGTGATCGATGTGCAAGTGGGTCAACACCACCGTTTTCACGTCGCGCGCGCCGATACCGAGGCTGCGCAATTGAGGGCCGAGCTCCTGTTCGGCCTCGATATCGAAACGGACGCTCAACTGAAAATACGGGTGCCAGCGCGGCAACTTTTTCAGACCCGCATTGGCGCCGGTATCGACGACAATGACGCCTTCCGGATGCTCGATCGCAAAGGCATAGATCGGCGAACAATCCGCCCAATCGGGCGAAAGCATCGGCTGCAACTGCCGCCAAAGCCCATGGCCGCGGCCTTCGATCTGCGCTTGTTTGATGCGGACGCGTCCGGTGCTGATGGCGTGAATGCGCATGGTGTCTCTCCCGATGAGGAAGGCTTAATGGCGGCCGCCAACACTGCCGAGATGCGTATCGCCGAACGCGGTCTGGTATTTCAGCCCGTAGCCAAGCGTCCGGTCGAACCCGATGTGAGCGATCCAAATCAGTCCGCCGGCCGCGGCAATGGGCGCGTCCGCGAAGTAGCCAAAGCCAATGAGCGCAAGCGGCGGCACGTAAGCGTGCACAAGATTATAGCCGAGCGCGCCCGCCTTGGGGCCTGCGAGATAAGCGAGCATCAAAACATCGGGCGCGAGGAAGAAGACGGCGAAAGCGGTCCAAGAAAAATCGTTATACCCATAGATCGCGAGTGCCGTGGCGAATGCCGCAAAGCCCTCAAGGCGAAGGAGCAGCCGAACGTGACCGGTGACGAATCTGTGCTCGGCAGCGCCAGGCGCTGAAGGTGCGGAGCCGGTGGTGAGCGCAAGATGAAAACCGGGAGCGGTCATTGGTCCCTCGTGATTGGTACCTGCGTTCCTTAGGTAGACCAGACCCTTGCCATCTGGAATTGCATAATTTTGTGGCTTAGCTATACATTTTCGTATGACTCGCCGCGCCCCAAGCTGGGACGAACTGCGCACCTTCGTTGAGGTCGCCCATGACAGCAGTCTTTCCGGCGCAGCGAGAAGGCTTGAGCTCTCTCAACCGACCGTCGGCCGTCACATCGATGCGCTTGAAGCGGCGCTCGGTTTGACGCTTTTCACGCGATCCCCGCGCGGCCTCACGCCGACGACGGCGGCATTGGCGCTGGCGCCGCACGTGGAAGCGATGGCCGCATCGGCTGCCGCGCTGGCGCGTACCGCATCGGGCGAGGCTGCGGCCGACCGCGGCGTGGTGCGGGTGACCGCAAGCGAAGTCATTGGCTGCGAGGTGCTGCCGCCGATCCTGGCCGCATTTCGCGCCGAGCATCCCGGCATTGCCGTCGAACTCGCGCTGACCAACCGCAACGAGGACCTGGCGCGCCGCGACGCCGACATCGCGGTGCGCATGGTGCGCCCGACACAGAGCGGCTTGCTCGCACGACGCATCGGTGTTTCACGCATTGGTCTTTATGCGCATCGCGATTATCTGGCGCGCTTCGGCGAACCGCGCTCGCTGGCCGACCTGCCAAATCACTGCGTCATCGGTTTTGATCGCGACAACCGCTCATTTCGTGCCGCCGGTGACTTCGCGAAGCGACTGACTCGCGACGATTTCGGCTTCCGTTGCGACAACGATCTCGCGCAATTGGCGGCGCTGCGCGCCGGCGTCGGCATCGGCGGCTGTCAGGAGAACATTGCGCGGCGCGCGCCCGAACTCGTCGTCGTGCTCTCAAATGCGATTCAATACACGCTGGAAATCTGGCTTGTCATGCACGAGGACTTGAAGGCGACGCGCCGCGTGCGCCTGCTTTTCGATCGCCTGGCCGCTGGGCTGACGGATTACGTCAAAGGCCGTCCGCTCGCGGCCAGGATTGCAGTATGATCAGGGCAACCTACTTGGGCGCGCGTTTGGCGAGGATGCGCTGCAGCGTGCGCCGATGCATGTTAAGACGGCGCGCTGTTTCCGAAACATTGCGGCCGCACAATTCGTAAATCCGCTGGATATGTTCCCAGCGCACGCGATCGGCCGACATCGGATTTTCTGGTGGCTCGATTTTTCTGTTGTCGAGTGCAAGCAGCGCCGCGGCGACGTCATCGGCATCGACCGGCTTGGCGAGGTAGTCGACGGCGCCGAGCTTCACCGCGTTCACTGCGGTCGCGATATTGCCGTAGCCGGTAAGGATAATGGCGCGCGCTTCCGGTCGGCGCTTCTTCATGGCGGAAATAACGTCGAGGCCGTTGCCGTCGCCGAGCCGCATATCAACAACTGCGAACGCGGGAGCGGCTTTCTCGACTTGCAGAAGACCGTCGGCGACCGATTTGGCCGTGGTAACCACGAAGCCTCGCCCTTCCATGGCGCGAGCCAGGCGCTGCAAGAACGAAACATCGTCTTCAACGATCAGGAGCGACCGCTCATGAGGAAGTGCGGCAGCTGTTGCGTGGGCGAGATTGATCGCGGCGCTCGGTATGGCGTGGGTCATCGCAATTTATCCTCCACAGCGCGGCCCCTCTGAAACTCAACAATTAGGACGCAAATGCCGCCGACTCAAGGGGTCGCGGGGCTGGGGCGGCCGGCTGCTCGAAGTCTTTTCGGCTCCAGGTGACTGTGATCGTCGCGCCATGCAGCGGCGGCGCCTGGTTTGTCAGGGTTAAGATTGCGCCGGATCGCTCCAGTAACGTTTTGGCAATGAAGAAACCGAGCCCGAGGCCGAATACATCGTCGTCATCATCTTCCGGACCGCGCGTCTCCGGCCGCCGATGCGTGACATAGGGTGAGCCGATCCGGTCCAAAACCTCAGGAGCGAAGCCAGGCCCGTCGTCGCTGATGGTGATGCTGACTTCATCGTCGGTCCACTGCGCCAGAATCTCGACCCGCGCGTTGGCAAAATCGACCGCATTCTCGATCAGATTGCCAAGGCCGTAGCGAATAGCCGGATTGCGGACACCTGCCGGCTCGGTGGTGCGATCCGGCGGCAGCTTCACCGTCAGTGAGACGCCAAAATTTCGGTGCGGCGCGACGACTTCCTCGATCAGCGCCGAAAGCGGCGTGTGGTCGAACGGTTCGGCCGTCGGCAGTTCGGTGATCTTGGAGAGGATCTCGCGACAGCGCCGCGCCTGCTCGCGCAGCAATTTCACATCCGCGGCGTGCGGGGAATTTGGATCGAGTGCGCGTTCAAGTTCACGCGCGACCACGGTGATGGTGGCGAGCGGCGTGCCAAGTTCGTGTGCTGCCGCGGCGGCGAGGCCGTCGAGTTGGGAAAGGTGCTGTTCGCGCGCCAAGACCAATTCGGTGGCGGCAAGCGCGTCTGAAAGCTGTCGGGCTTCCTCAGCGACCTGCCACGTGTAGACGCCGATGTAGCCGATCGCCAGCAGGATCGAGAGCCAGATTCCAACCACGTAGGTTTCCGGGAGCTCGAGCGGCTCTTCGGCTTCCCAAGGAAGCTGATAGTGAAAGAACACCAGCAATGTCGTGCACACCACGGCGAAGACGCCGATCACCAGCGTCATGCGCGGCGGCAGCGCAGTCGCCGCGATCAACACCGGTCCGAGCAGCATGAAGCAAAACGGATTCTGCAGACCACCGGTGAGAAACAGCAGCGCCGTCAGCTCGGCGATGTCGAAGGCCAGGACGTAAGCGGCGCGGTCCGGCTCCAGCCATTGCGTCTTCTGGAAGCTGAAGCGGAGCGCGACGTTGAGGAGCGCCGACAACGCAATCACGGCGAAGCAGGGCCAGACCGGGACAGTGAACTCGAGGCCGAAATGCACCACCAGGATGCCGGCGACCTGACCGAAAATGGCAAGCCACCGCAGCCGCACCAGCGTATCAAGCCGCACGTTGCGCGGCCGATGAGTTGTTCGTGGCAGGCCAAACATGGCGCTAATGTAGCGATAGCTGCCGGCTAATCCAAATTACCGAGCAAGCCGGTCCAGGCCTCACCCGTCAAGGACGCCAGAAAGCCTCCGCGACAGTTTCCTCGACACTGTCGGTGTGCGCTTTCTGAATGATCTTCAACAACGCCCGCAGCACGTCCGCGACGCCCTCGCCGCTGACGGCCGAGACGACCAGCGGCGATTTCTTTGCTGAGCGCTTGAGCCGGCTCGTTTGTTGTTTGATCTCATCGGCGCTTAGCGCGTCAGCCTTGCTTAGAGCGACTATTTCCGGTTTGTCGGCAAGGTCGTGGCCGTAGGCGGACAGCTCCGCACGCACGGTTTTGTAAGCCTCGCCCGCGTCGCCCGTGGTTCCGTCGACGAGATGCAGAAGAACGCGGCAACGCTCGACGTGACCGAGGAAACGGTCACCTAGGCCGACGCCCTCGTGGGCGCCTTCGATCAGGCCGGGAAGGTCAGCGAGCACGAATTCGCGTTCGTCACTTCGGACGACCCCGAGCTGCGGCTGCAAGGTGGTGAACGGATAATCGGCGATCTTCGGCTTGGCGGCGCTGACTGCGGCAAGGAATGTCGACTTCCCCGCATTCGGCAGGCCGACGAGACCGGCATCGGCGATCAGCTTGAGGCGCAGCCGGATGGTGCGTTCCTCGCCGGGCTGGCCGGGATTGGCGCGGCGCGGCGTCCGATTGGTCGACGACTTGAAATGCGTATTGCCGAACCCGCCATTGCCACCGTGCGCGAGTACGACGCGCTGACCAAGTTCGGTGAAATCGGCAATGAGCGTGTCGCCATCTTCCTCGTAGATTTGCGTGCCGACCGGCACCTTGAGCGTGGCATCGGCCCCGTTTGCGCCATGACGGTCCTTGCCCATGCCGGCACGGCCATTCTTGGCGAAGAAATGCTGCTGGTAGCGATAGTCGATCAGCGTGTTGAGTCCGTCGACTGCTTCGGCAATCACGTCGCCGCCCTTGCCGCCGTCGCCGCCATTCGGTCCGCCGAACTCGATAAATTTTTCGCGCCGGAACGACACGCAGCCGTTGCCGCCGTCGCCGGAGCGAATATAGACCTTGGCCTCGTCGAGAAACTTCATGGACCGGCACCAACGCGGATAGCTGCGGCCGCAGCGTCCCCCTGATATAGTGCAGATCCTAACAATGCGGCACTCGGATTTGTCGGCTTCCGCGGGGAATGGTGAGCGTGTGGTCGGTCGTTAAGCTTGCGTCGCGCGCGGCAATTTGGCGAACGACGCCCGATCCGCGGCCGGTCGGCTTACCAAGTCTGCTGACCTGGATCGTCGTCCTCGCCGCGCTTCGTATCGCCTTGCAGTTTGTGGCGGCTGGTCCCGGCGGCGGCTTCAACCCTTATGGCCTCAACGCCGTCGTCGCGTGGCTTGCGCTTGAGGCTGCTATCGCCGCGCTGTTTATGCCGGCGGCGGCGCGTGCGACCGCGCTATCCGCGATGTTCGCGCTGCTCGTTGTCGCCGAACTCGCTGCTTATGGCGCCAAAATCGGCGTCACGCTGCTACCGCCAGCGGCGGCCTCAAATGCTGTTTTGAACGCTGCGTCATTTGCGATTTTTGCTGCTGTGTCGGTTTGGTGGGTCGGTGCGATCGTGGCGGTGCTGCGCAGTTGCGCGTCGTTGCGTTGGTTGCCGGCGCTTGGCCGGGTCGCGGCGCTCTGGGTGGCGCTGTTGGCAGTAACCGTGATGGTGCCGCACGCGCCTGTCTTTGTTGGCCGCGATTTCGACATTCGCAGCGCCAACGGGTGGGAAGCGTTGCACGCCAAGATGGCGGCGCCGGCGGCGAATACACGCAAAGCGCAGGGCGATGCCGCCCGTTCCGATCAGGCGCAACGCGCGCTTCTGCAGGCGGAAATCGCCGCTCTAGCTCCTCCCGCGAATGGTGCGACCAACGTCTTTGCGATCGGTCTTGCCGGCTGGGCGGGCCAGGATGTTTTTCTCAAGGAGCTAAACGGCGGATTGGCGGTGCTTGGCGATGTCCTGCCGCTCAAAGGGCATACGCTGCGTCTCGTTAATCAGGGCGACACAATCGAGACCGTACCGCTGGCGACGCCACAAAATTTTGCTGCAGCGGTCCATGCGGTCGGCGAGGCGATGAACAAAAACGAGGACGTCCTCCTCGTTCTGATGACATCACACGGCGAGCCGAACGGATTTGGTCTACGCCTGCCCGACGAAGCCATTGCGGAACTGACGCCGAACGAACTGGCGGCGACGCTCAACAACGAGGGCATCAAAAACCGCGTGGTCATCGTGTCGGCCTGCTTCGCCGGCGTATTCGTGCCGCCGCTCGCCAACGACAACACCATCGTGCTCACCGCCGCGGATGCCAAGAATACCTCGTTCGGCTGCGCGCCCGAACGCGACTGGACCTATTTCGGCGATGCGTTCTTTCGCCAGAGCCTGCGGCCGGGCCGGGACTTGCAGCGTGCATTCGACAATGCCCGTTTGCTGATCCATGGCTGGGAGCTGATGGATCACGCGACACCGTCAAATCCGCAGGGCCACTTTGGTCGGGCTTTGGTGGCCAAGCTGGCGCCGTTCTTCGCGGCTTCAACCGCCAGCGGCAAATAGCTTAAGCCACCTGACGCACCTGCCCCCAAGCCTTGAGCGACGCCCACAGGCCGCGATCGAGACGAAACCGGTCGACCGGCGCCGCCGAATTGATGGCGCGGATGCGGCTGAGGCGAACTCCTGTCCACTGGAACGCGCATTTCTCCAGCACCCGCCGTGACGCCGGATTGCTGATGCGCGCACCCGCCTGCAGCGTTGCGTGCTCGAGTTCGCCGAACGCATGGTCGATCACGGCACGCGCGGCTTCGGTCGCGAAGCCGCGGCCCCAATAGGGCGCGCCGAGCCAGTAGCCCAGCTCCGGTCCGTCCTCCTGCGGATCAAGTCCACAGGCGCCGATCAGCCGGTCGCCGAGCATGATAACAAAGCAAGTCTCGCCGTCGCGCTTGTTGACCGACGCAATGAATTGTTCGGCGTCGGTGACGCCGTAAGGATGCGGGATGCGAGCCGTGTTTGCGGCAATACGGCGGTCGTTCACGAGTGCTGCAATCGCCTTTACGTCGCCGTGCCGCGGCACGCGCAGGGTGAGCCGCTCGGTCTCGAGGACGGGAACGACGTGCTCCCGCCGGGTCTGGTCGACGATGCCTTCTAACAGGGTCATAACGGGCTCCTGCAAAGAAACCGAAAGGGGGAGCCGGCAATCCGGTCTCCCCCTTTTCGAAGCCCATTTGGGCCCGCCGGTTCGACTGGATGCCGGCGGACCTCATGTGATCCACCGTGTTACTCGGCCGCAGCCTCCGTCATCGGAAGTACGGATACAAAGACGCGGCCTTTGACTCGGCTGCGGAACTCGACGCGGCCGTTGATCAACGCGAACAGGGTATGATCCCGGCCGACGCCCACGTTGCGGCCGGGGTGCCACTTGGTGCCGCGTTGGCGCGCAATGATGTTGCCGGCGACCACTTCTTCGCCGCCGAAAATCTTGATTCCCAGGCGCTGACCGCCCGAGTCGCGGCCGTTACGCGAGGATCCGCCTGCTTTCTTGTGAGCCATCGCTCAAACCTTTCGTGAATCCTTACCTATACCGGATTCGTGACAAAAGCATCACCAGATCCGGTCATTTTTTGGTCTTCCGCTTCGGCGCTGGGCTCTTCGCCTTGGCCGCGGGCTTTTTCCCTTTCGCCGCCTTGGCTTTCCCGGCCGCAGCGCTGCGCGGCTGTTCCGCCGCTTCAGAAGCGGCGCTTTCGGCCTCGTCTGCAGCATCCGCCGACGCCGCGGGCGCCGGAGCGCGCTTCGGCCTTGGTGGTGCCGTCTTGCTGGCCTTCTTGCCGTCGGTGAGAATTTCGGTGATACGCAGCAAGGTAAATTCTTGTCGGAAGCCGCGTTTGCGGCGTGAATTCTTTCTTCGCCGCTTCTTAAACGCGATGATTTTTGGACCGCGCGCTTGGTCCAGAACCTCGGCAGCGACGGTCGCGCCAGCGACAGTCGGGGCGCCGAGCGTTACGCCGTCGCCGCCGACGACCAAAACCTCGCCGAACTCGACGATCTCACCGGGCTCGCCCTTGACCTTGTCGATCTTGAGCACGTCCTCGGCGGCCACCCGGTATTGCTTGCCGCCTGTTTTGAAGACCGCGAACATCTTTTGTCCTCGTGTTCGATCCCAGTGCTCGGACATTCGTCCGGACCGGCTTTTTGCAGTCAATTCTGCTGGTGATTTTCGGATGCGCGCCGGCAAACCTTAACGTCCGCCGAGCGGCGCCCGCGTCCTTATGACGGGGCCGTAAATCCCTGTCAAGAAAAGCAAAGCGGACAGCGACCGGGCACCCAGTCGGGGCTGTTCTGCTCGCGGACAAGATTTCGCGTCCTGTGGTAAGAGAGCCCCGACATAACAGGAGCTTGGCATGGCCACGAACGGAAAAGACAACAAACCGAAGATCGGCTGGATCGGCGCGGGCCGCATGGGCATCCCGATGGCGGAGCGGCTGATCAAGGCCGGATACGACGTCACCGTCTGGAATCGGACCCGTGCCAAGGCCGAGCCACTGGCAAAAGCCGGTGCCAAGCTGGTCGATCACCTGTCGGAGTTGAAGAACGTTGACGTGCTCTTCTCCATCGTCGCCACCGGCAAGGACGTCCAGGAAGTGCTCTACGGCAAGAACGGCGTCTGCAGCCAGGGTGGCAAGGTGCCGCCGACGGTGGTCGACTGTTCCACCATCGCGGTTGAGGAGTCCGCCGCGGTCCGCGAGAAGCTCGAGCAGCTAGGCTCCAAGTTTGTCGCCGCGCCGGTCAGCGGCAACGCCAAGGTGATCAAGGCCGGGAAGCTCTCCGCCGTGGTCTCGGGTGACGAGGCGGTCTGCAAGGCGGTGATGCCGTTGATCGAAGTGTTCGCGCCGCGCGGGGTTTCCTACGTCGGCGACGGCGAACTCGCGCGCGTGTGCAAGATCGCGCACAATGTCATGCTCGGCGTGATCATCGAGAATCTGATCGAAATGACGCTCCTTACCAACAAAATGGGCGTGCCGCGTCACGCCTGGCTTGCTTTCCTGAACAACAGTGCCATGGGTTCGATGTTCACGCGCTACAAGTCGCCGGCGCTGGTCAATCTGGATTGGACCACGACGTTCACACCGGAGCTGTTGCGCAAGGACCTCGATCTCGGCCTTCAGCTCGGCCGGGAGATCGATGTTCCGCTGCCGGTAACTGCGGCTGCGCGTGAAGTGCTGCAAAGCCATTTCGGCGCAGCTACGTTGCAGAAAAATCCGGAAGAATATTTGCAGAAGGATTTTGCCGCGCTTGCTGAAACCATGGCGCTCGCCGCCGGCATGAAGCTCGAAAGCGAGAATAAGAACGTGCCGACGGGATTGGAGAGCTAAGACAGGGAACGCCGGCTATTTGACATCGGTGTGGACGCTGATCGCCATCAGCCATTGGCCGTTGCGTCTCACCCAGATGCGCGCCGCGCGATAGGGCGGCCGCGAATTGTCCGGCATAGTCTGAAGCGCAGTCATCACTGCGCCATCGCCATAAACCGCAAGCCGCATCGTCTGAATCTCGGCGACTGTCACTGGCGCATTTGCGTCTTTCTGACGCTCGATGGCGGCGATCCGGTCGGATTTGGGCACCGGACTCTGGCCGGTCGCGTAGCGAACGAACTCGTCGGCGACATGTCTTCCCCATTCGGCAACATTGTGAGCGACGACGGCCTTCTCAATCGCCTGGAAGGTAACGACGACGTCCTGCTCGGACGCAGAGCGCACGCGATACGGAATTGTCTGACAGGGGTTCCTGCATTCCTGCTGCGGCAGGTCCACCGCGGGCACAGGATCTCTCACAGCGGCGCCTGGAGCGTCCGAAGCAACCGGCACGACTTCCTGTGTCAGTAACGCGCGCCATGTGCCCTTCTGCTTCGCCCAGATGTCGAGGAAGAACACTTCGTCGTTGCGCGCGGTACTGCGGTGGCCGGTCACCATCGCCAGTAGCCCATAGAGACGCACCTTCGCGTCGGCGGCCGGCGATGCAGCGATGCTTTTGAGATCGGCAAGGAAATCTCTGCGGGCGCGGCTTTTGCCGTCGGTGTCGACGAAGTCGAATTGCAGCGCGAGCAGCCGGCGGGCCGTGTTCTTGTCGCCGGCGCGCATCGCTTCCCCGAGCGCCATGTCGGCGGCAAGCACCGGCGCTTCATCGCCGGCAATCGCCTGTGCTTGCGATTGCGCTCTGGGAAATACCAAGGCAGCAACTAAAACGCCGGCGATGAATGCGCCGAGCCATCCCAACGTTACGGCCGGCCGTAAGTTCTCCGCTGCGGCCGCCGATTTGCCCCTCTGTGTGGCGCCCGCCATAGCGACTATTACAAACTCCACCCCCGGTGGCCGGGGTTTCCCCGACTGCCCCATCACACAATGCATTTTCTGGCAAAAACGCTCAAGCCGCGGGTGCACGCGGCGTCGGGCTCAGTGTTGATGCGGGTTGGAGGCTGATCGGACGGTCAAGTGCAGTTCCAACCCTCGCAAGTCTTCCTGGGCTTGTGGTGCCGATGGACGGTATGCTTGTGAGCCATTGCAACACGGCAAGGCTGGCTTAATTCCTTGTACTTCGCCTTCATGCACTTGGTGATCTTCGGTACGTCCGGGATAAAGTCTGAACACAGCCGCATCGCATCGGGTGCGCAAGCCTGGCGCTGTTCCGGGGTGCCTTGAGCAAAGGCAACGGTAAGACCAATAAGGAGCAGACCGACCGGTAACGTCAGCAAGCACGTGAGACGCACTGTGCGCGGCATACTTTGTTTCCCTTTTGTGTGGACAGGCTCCCCCCGAGCGAGCGGGGCACCCTAGAGCATGATCCGCAAAAGAGGAAACGAAACGGTTTCCGCACGGGCGCGATCCGGGCCATGGATACCGCAGTTTACGTCAAGTTCTAATTGCGGTTGAGGAGATCACGACGCTCAGCGTTTGCCCCACGTAAAGCCCATCTTGGGGCGCTTTGGCTTGCCGATACTCTGGTCGCATTGCTCGACCGTGCGCTCTGTGACCTCCCCGGTCACGTTATCGAACGCAAGGTGCCGGCAAAAAGCCCCATCCGGCATCGTATAGACAATTTCGCCGATCCGGTTCGCCTCGCGGTCGCCCGAGACCGCCAGCATCAACGGATCTATTATGGCACGCCCGCCGATCAGCAGTGCCGCCGCCAGCAGTACGAAAAACAATGACAGGACGATGCCGGTGCGCACCGCTTTCGCGTGCCGTTCATCACGCCGCGCGCGCGTTGACCAGCGCTCAAGGTTGCGCCGACCGACATGGTTGACCGCTGCGGCTAACCATTCCGCTCTGGTCCCCGTATGCTGGTCTGCGTGCATGCCGCCACAAAACAGAAGAAATGTTGAATGGCCGATAAAAAATTATTTTGGATTTGAATTGAAAACAAACGTCGCCGGAGCCTGGCGCGGGCTTTCAAGGAGGACCGCGGCGTGCCTTTTTCGGAATGGCCTCGTGAATGCCGTCAAATATTTGCGCGCCGCTTTCGAACTCAAGCGGATCCAGAACCCCTGCAACAGCTCTCGTCAATTCGCCGACCAACAGCTGTCCGAAAGGTCCATTAATACGGTGACGAGCCAAGGTCTCGGCGATAGCCGCGGCAAACTGGTCAACTATGGTCTCGTCCAGAGCCATCCATATAAGTTGTATTATGACAATAATGCATCCGCAAGTAGCTAATCGCCCTGGGCCCTTTGGCCTTTGCGCATGTCCGCAATGCAACCGCAAAATCCGCAGAATTTGCCTTCCATGCACAATGCCTGGGGTGGAATAATCGTCAGCAATCACCAAGCCCGCCTAACCAGGGAGAAAGAGTTTGCTGACTGCGGCGCGTAACGAAATGCTCACCCGGGTCGGTGCGGGCACGCCCATGGGCGAACTCCTCCGCCGTTATTGGCAGCCGATCGCGGGCGCGAGCGAGTTGGATGCCAATCCGATCAAGCCGGTGCGCATTATGGGTGAGGACCTTGTCCTCTACCGCGACCGCGGCGGGCGGTACGGTCTCATCGATCGGCACTGTCCGCACCGCCGCGCCGACATGGCCTATGGATGGGTCGAGGAAACCGGCATCCGCTGCAGCTATCATGGCTGGTTGATGGATGAGACCGGCCGCTGTGTGGAGCAGCCTTACGAGGACATTGCCAGCCCCAAGCCATCGCGGGCCGGCTGTGACGCCAAAGCCTATCCGGTCAAGGAGTGCGCAGGCCTGATCTTTGCGTATCTCGGTCCGAAGCCGGCGCCTGAGCTGCCGGTGTGGGAACCGTTTACCTGGCCCAATGGCTTTCGCGAGATCGTGTTCGCAGACGTGCCCTGCAACTGGTTTCAGTGCCAGGAGAACTCAATCGATCCGGTGCACTTCGAATGGATGCACGACAATTGGGGCAGCCGGCAGCGTGGCGGCGATGGCAACGCCGCGCCGAAACATCTCAAACTGAAATTCGAAGAATTCGAGCACGGTTTTGTCTACAAACGCGTGCGCGAAGGCCAGAGCGAGGAAGACCGCTACTGGACGGTCGGGCGGGTTGCGCTGTGGCCGAACGGTTTCTATCTCGGCAGCCATTTCGAATGGCGCGTGCCGGTTGACGATGAGAACACGTTGAGCGTGGCGTGGTTTTTCATGCGGGTGCCGAAAGGCCGTGAGCCCTACGTGCAACCGCAAGTCCCAACCTGGGTGAGCCCGCTCAAGGACGAAAACGGCCGGCTCATCACCAGCCACATCATCAATCAGGACATCGTCGCCTGGACCGGCCAGGGCCGCATTGCCGACCGCACCAAAGAGAATTTGCGGTCGAGCGACATCGGCATCACCATGATGCGCAAACGCTTCTTTGCGGAGATGGAGGCCATGGCGGCGGGCAACGAACCCGGCGGCATCATCCGCAGCGCCAATGCGGCGCATTGCATCTCGTTGCCGAACATGGCGCGCGAACTCAACACCGAAGGGATAACGCTTGCCGAGTTTGAGAAGCATCCGCTTCTTAACCTGCGCCTTAAGGAGTTCCGCTTCCATTACGGCCAACCGCCGGAAGTGCGGCGGGCCTTCGTCGAGGCGATGGGAATTGCGGGAGCATAGAACTGTCCGGGACAAAACCGGGAATTACTTCGCCCGTGCATGACAAATCAGGTTGACCAAAATCAATTTTCGATTGCGCGCAAGCGATACTCTTCCCTTGCCCCCTGCCGCTGCTAATAAGAAAACCAATGCGCACCCAAGTCGCCATCATCGGCGCCGGCCCGTCCGGTTTGCTGCTCGGCCAGCTCCTGCACAAGCACGGCATCGACAACGTCATTCTTGAACGGCAAACCGGCGAATATGTTCTTGACCGCGTGCGCGCCGGTGTCATCGAGCAAGTCACCATGGATCTGCTCGACGAGGCGGGCGTTGGTGCGCGTATGCACCAAGACGGCCTGGTGCACGAGGGCGTGCAAATCTGCGTCAACGGCACTCGCCATCGCATCTCCTTTAAGGAGATGACCGGCAAGGCGGTCATGGTCTATGGGCAGACTGAAATCACCAAGGACCTGATGGACGGCCGCGCGGCTGTGGGTGCGCCGACGATCTATGCCGCGTACGATGTCAGGCTGCATGAAATCCTGAGCGACAGGCCGCGCGTGACCTATCGGGCCGACGGCAAAGCGCAAGAGATCACCTGCGACTTCATTGCCGGCTGCGACGGGTTTCACGGCATCAGTCGCAAGACCGTTCCGCACGCCGCGATCACGACGCACGAACGGGTCTATCCGCTCGGCTGGCTCGGCGTCTTATCCGATACGCCGCCGGTCTCGGAAGAGCTGATCTACGTGCGCCATCCGCTTGGTTTCGCGCTTTGCTCGATGCGAACGCCGACGCGCAGCCGCTACTATCTGCAATGCAGTCTTGCCGAGGACATCGAGGCTTGGCCCGACGAACGCTTCTGGGAAGAGTTGAGGCCCCGGTTGGATGAGGAGGCGCGTGATCGCCTTGTCACCGGCCCCTCGATTGAAAAGAGCATCGCGCCGCTGCGCAGCTTTGTCGCCGAGCCGATGCGCTTCGGCCGGCTGTTCCTCGCCGGCGATTCCGCACACATCGTGCCGCCGACCGGCGCGAAAGGCCTCAATCTTGCCGCAAGCGACGTGCGCTACCTCTCACTGGCGCTGGTCGAGCACTATGCCGAGAAATCTAACGCCGGCCTTGATCATTATTCCGATCGCGCGCTGGCGCGGATTTGGAAAGCAGAGCGGTTCTCGTGGTGGATGACCATGCTGCTGCACCGGATCTCCGAAAATCCGTTCGATCAAAAGCTTCAGCTTGCCGAGCTTGATTACCTGTTCAGATCGAAGGCGGCTGCGACGGTATTTGCCGAAAATTACGTCGGTCTGCCCTACTAGACCTTAAGGTTGCCACGGTTCCCAATTTTTATCCGAACTGCGAAAACACTCGCCGCTACCGCATCAAACCGGCGGTTCCGAATCGGAACCGAAGGTCGCCTGCGGCGTTCAGATGACGCAAAGTTCCACGGAACCCCCGGCAGGACCCCATGAGATTTTTCAGGCTCTGCAGCGCATGCGCTCTCGCACTCACGGCAATCGCCGGCACGGCGCTGGCTGATCCAAAAGGCCTTTGGCTGGCACAGGATGGCGCAAGGGTACGCGTTACTTCCTGCGGCAAGGGGCTATGCGCAACCATGGCAAGCCCCAAGTCGCAAGTTGATCCGACCACGGGAGCGTCGTGGACTGACAAGAATAACCCGGATCCCAGCAAACGTGGCCGCTCGCTGATCGGCGTCGAGGTATTTGCTATGATGCCAGATGGCCCGGGGAAATGGTCGGGACCGCTTTACAATGTGGACAACGGCCAAACCTATCCGGGACATGTCGTCGAAGTCGACCACGATACCATCAGGGTCGAAGGCTGCGCCCTCATTTGCGGCGGTCAGAATATGAGACGAATTCAGTAGGTGCCGGTCAGCTATGGTTTTTAGGGCCGCTCCACTTCACCCGGATTTGTACCAGACGCGCGAGCATGCCGCCGCGAGGGGCGCGTGCCTTAGTGCTTGCCTGGGAAGCCGCCCAAACCATTGAATGTCATGTAGAGCGAATAGCCGCTCACGGCGATCGCAATTGCCATTTCCAATAAAAGGAATGCGACGCCATATGCTCGGGCTGAACGCGGCCGTCGAGAACCACATCAGAAAGCACCAAAAGAAGCCTACGGTCGCGATGATAAGTTGTTCCACTTTGTGGGTACGCATAATCTAATCCGTCGACGGTTGCCTGCTCTTGACGAGCAAAGCGTGTGCCAACGTCGCCGTTTGTCCGCGTAGCCTGTTTTCGAGCCGATTACCGCTCTCGCTAGTCTTTATTAGATGCTGTTCGTTGCGCTCGTTGCTCAAGAATGATGCTTAAGACTTCGGCATGTTGATTGCGGCCTAAGCTCCCGCCGCAAAGGTCAATCATGCTCGCTTCCCTTAAGTCATTGGTGCGGTTTCATTTTCCGCGCCACCTGTGGTGGCATGAAGCTTGAATTGAATGGTGGAGCAGAACTGACTGCACCGCATACGCTGTTTCATCAAAGGGCCGGGGAATGAGGAGAGGACGATGACACCGGACCAGGTGAAGGCAATTCAGGAGAGCTTCAATAAAGTCGCGCCCATCTCCGAACAGGCCGCAGCCCTATTCTACGGACGGCTCTTCGAGATCGCACCTGAAGTCAAACCGCTGTTTCGCGGTGACATGACTGAACAGGGCCGCAAGCTGATGGCGACGCTGGCCGTCGTGGTCAACGGCCTCAGCAATCTCGAATCGATATTGCCGGCCGCAAGCGCTCTGGCTAAGCGCCATGTCGATTACGGAGTAAGGGCGTCTGATTACACGCCAGTGGGTGCAGCGCTGTTGTGGACATTGGAGCGCGGCCTTGGCGATGCCTGGACCCCGGACCTCGCCACCGATTGGGGCGCGGCCTACACGGTATTGTCCGAATACATGATCGGCGAGGCCTATGGCCGTAGCGCCGCTGCCGAATAAGAGCCCGGCGTGAGTGAGCCGCTCGTTATCGTCGGCAATGGCATGGCTGCGGCGCGCCTGTGCGACGAACTCATTCACCGCGCGCTAGGCCGCTACGCGATCGCGGTTATCGGTGCCGAGCCGCAGCTCGCTTACAATCGCATTTTGCTGTCTTCGGTGCTCGCGGGCGATGTGCCGGCAAGCGAGACTTTGCTAAAGCCGGCAAGCTGGTGGCGAGACCGCGGCGTAACTTTGCGTTATGGCGCCGCGGCGACAGCAGTCGATACCGCGGCGCGCACGGTTACGCTCGACGACGGCAAGATGCTCGGGTTCGCCAAGCTCGTTTTCGCCACCGGTTCGCGCGCTATTCGCCTGCCGGTGGAAGGCAGCGATCTGCGCGGCGTCCTGACGTTCCGCGACTTGGCCGATGTGGAATCAATTTCCGGGGCGGCGCGTTGCGGCGCGCGCGTCGTTGTGATCGGCGGCGGGCTGTTGGGCATCGAAGCGGCCTATGGCCTCGCCAAAGCCGGCGCCAAGGTCACGCTGGTTCACCTCATGGATCGCCTGATGGAACGTCAGCTCGATGTGCGCGCCGCTTCGCTTCTGAAGCGCGCCGTCGAAGCGAAGGGCGTTGAGGTTCTGCTTAAAGCCGCGACCAGTCGTTTCATCGGCGATGGGCACGTGGAGGCGGTGGAGTTCAAGGACGGCCGCAAGATCGAAGTGGAAATGGTCGTCGTCGCGGTCGGCATCAAACCCAACGCAGAGCTCGCGAACGCGGCCGGCCTCGCGGTGAATTGCGGCATCGTCGTGGATGATCGTCTGTCGAGCAACACCGCCGACATCTTCGCGATCGGGGAGTGCGCGGAGCATCGCGGCGTCTGCTACGGCTTGGTCGAGCCCGCTTACGAACAGGCGCGCGTGCTGGCCGATCGGCTCGCTGGCCGCGATGCGACGTATGGCGGCAGCGTCAACGCCACCAATCTCAAGGTGTCAGGAGTGAACGTGTTCTCTGCCGGCGACTTTCTCGGTGGGGCCGGCACGGAACCGATGATATTCGCCGATCCTGGTCTCGGCACCTACAAGAAGCTGGTCGTTGCCGATGGACGCCTCGTTGGCGCAGTACTGTTTGGCGATACCGGCGACGCGCTTTGGTATCTCGATCTCATCCGCTCGGGTGCGTCGATCGAGTCATTCCGCGAGGATCTCATCTTCGGTCGGGTGCTGGCCGAGCGCCGCGCAGCGTGAGGCCGATATGCGCGAGCAATCGACGGATGGTGCGCAACTGATATGAACGCGCTGCCGCCGCATTCGCATGCCGTCCGCACGACCTGTCCGTACTGTGGGGTCGGCTGCGGCGTCCTGGCTATACCGGACGGCAACGGCGGCGCGACAATTTCGGGCGATCCCCAGCATCCCGCCAACTTCGGACGGCTGTGCTCGAAGGGAGCTGCGCTAGGCGAGACGCTCGCGCTCAATCAGCGCCTGCTGCACCCGATGCAGCGGCAGGCCGACGGTTCGCTGGTTCGCGTCAATTGGGACAAGGCGCTCGACACCGTAGCCGACGGATTGCGAGCGACCGTCAATCGGGACGGGCCGGGCGCAATAGCGTTTTATCTATCGGGCCAATTGCTCACCGAAGATTATTACGTCGCCAACAAGCTGATGAAAGGCTTCCTCGGCTCCGCCAACGTCGACACCAATTCGCGCTTGTGCATGGCGTCCTCGGTCGCCGGCCACCGCCGCGCCTTCGGCGCCGACACCGTACCGGGCATCTATCGGGACCTCGATGAGGCCGACCTTGTGGTGCTGGTCGGGTCAAACGCAGCGTGGTGCCATCCGGTTCTTTACCAGCGCATCGTGGCCGCGAGGTCCGAGCGTGGCGCCAAGCTGATCGTCATCGATCCACGCCGAACTGCGACAGCCGAGAATGCCGATCTGTTCTTGTCGATCGCGCCGGGAATGGACACCGCTCTGTTCTGCGGTTTGCTCGCGCACCTCGCCCAAACGCAGGCGCTCGATCGCGGCTATATCGATTCGCACACAACGGGCTTTGATGAAGCGCTCGCGCGGGCCGGTGAAATTGCCGGCGATGTGGCGGCGACAGCGCGTGCGACCGCGCTCGACGAAGCTGATGTGGCGCGTTTCTTTGAGTTTTTCCGCTCCGCGGAACGCGTCGTCACCTGCTACTCGCAGGGCGTCAATCAATCGGCGCAAGGCACGGACAAGGTAAACGCCATCATCAACGTTCATCTTGCGACCGGCCGCATCGGCCGCTCCGGCATGGGACCGTTCTCGTTCACCGGGCAGCCCAATGCCATGGGTGGGCGCGAAGTCGGCGGGCTCGCCAATCAGCTTGCGGCTCACATGGGCTTTTCGCCCGCCGAGCTCGACCGCGTCCGCCGGTTCTGGAATGCGCCTCGGCTCGTGACCGGCGAGGGCCTCAAAGCCGTCGATATGTTCGAGGCCATCGAGCGCGGAACAATCAAGGCGCTTTGGATCATGGCGACCAATCCGGCTGTATCGCTGCCGCGCGCTGGCGCGATGCGCGCCGCGCTGAAGAAGCTTGATTTGTTCGTCGTCTCCGAGAACGTATTGAGCAATGACACTGTCGATGCCGGAGCGCAGGTGTTGCTGCCCGCGGCCGCCTGGGGCGAGAAAGACGGCACCGTCACCAACTCGGAGCGGCGGATCTCGCGACAGCGCGCTTTCCTGCCGCCGCCGGGCGAGGCCCGGCCCGACTGGTGGATCGTCGGTGAGGCGGCGCGGCGTCTGAATTTCGGCGCGGCATTCGACTACCGATCGCCGGCCGACGTTTTTCGCGAGCACGCGGCGCTATCCGCTTTTGAAAACGGCGGGCGGCGCGACTTCGATATCGGCGCGCTGGCGTCACTGTCCGATGAGGCCTATGACGCGCTCGACGCGGTGATGTGGCCGGCGCGCGCCGGCGAGCCGAGGTCGGAGCAGCGCTTCTTCGGCGCGGGCGGGTTTTTCACTCAAGACCGCCGCGCTCGCTTCGTCGCCCCACAATCGCCTCGGTTGCACGCCGCGACGAACGAAGCCTTTCCGCTGCGCCTCAACACTGGACGGGTCCGCGACCAATGGCACACCATGACGCGTACTGGAACAAGTCCGCGTCTGTCCGCCCATTCGCCGGAACCGTTTGTTGAAATCCATCCGGCGGACGCCGAGAAGGCAAAGCTCGCCGACGGGGGCTTCGCCAAAATCACGACGCCATACGGCAATGTGGTCCTCAAAGTCGCGCTGCGAAGCGGCCAACAGCGCGGCTCGATCTTCGCTCCGATTCACTGGAGCGATGCCACGGCCGCTCATGCCCGCGTCGGCGACACAGTCTCGGCGGCCAACGATCCCGTTTCCGGCCAGCCTGAGGCCAAGGCCACCCCGGTGCGCATCGAGCCGATCACCTATGCCTACTGCGGCTTCGTTCTGACTCGTCGATTGATCGGACTGCCCGCCGGGACGTGGTACGCGCGCGTGGCTGTGGCCGGCGGCATTGGGCTGTTGCTTGCGACTAACGAACCGCCGGCGTTCTGGCGCGAACTTGCACCGCGCTTGATGCCGGACGGCGCGGAACTTGCCGAGTACACCGATCAATCATGCGGCGTAACGCGCATCGCCGCGTTCAGCTCCGGCCGCTTCGACGGCAGCATCTTTGTCGGACCGGAACATGCGCCGCCGCAATGGGACGTGGTGCGCACGCTGTTTGAGTCCGGCACGATAGCCGAGCGGGACCGGCGCATGCTTCTTTCCGGCCGCAGTGCCGACGGAATGGCCGAGACCGGGCCGGTGATCTGCGCCTGTTTCGGGATAGGACTCTCCGCAATCCGGGAAGCCATTGCGGCCGGCGCAGGGAATGTCGGGGATATCGGCCGTGCGTTGCGAGCCGGCACGAATTGCGGCTCCTGCGTGCCCGAGTTGCGAGCAATTATCGAACGCTCAGCGCAAGCGGCCTGATCTGACGCAGAGAAAATTTAAGCGGCCTTCCTGCCCCACAATTCCTGCGAGGCCAGCCGCGCGCCTTCGGCGAGCGCTTCGAGCTTAGCCCACATGATGGACGGATGCACGCGGCGCACATAGGGCGATTGGGCAAAGCCGCAATCCGTGCCGCCCATGACGTTCTCGCGTCCGACCAGCTTGGCGAGGCGTGTGAGGCGCTCGGCGACGAGCTGCGGGTGCTCGACGACATTGGTGACGTGGCTGATGACGCCGGGAATGAGCTTGCGCCCGGCGGGCAATTTTACGCTTTCCCACACGCGCCACTCATGTTCGTGACGCGGGTTGCCCATTTCGATGCAATACGCGCCAGCCTTCACATTGAGCACCAGATCGACGATGTCCTTGAGCGGCACGTCGGTGACGTGCGGCGTGTTAAAGCTGCCCCAGCAGATGTGATAGCGGATGCGATCCTCCGGCAATCCGGCAATGGCGTGATTGAGCGCGTCAATCCGCACCTCCGCCCATTTCCGATATTGCGCCATTTGGTCGGCGCCGAATGCCACGTCATACATGTAAGGCAGAAAGGCATCGTCGATCTGAACCATCAACCCAGCATCGACAATCGCCTTGTACTCTTCGCGCAAGGCTTCAGCGAGTTTGAACAGAAACTCCTCATCGTCCTTGTAGTATTCGTTCTTCGAGCGGGGAACGGCGCTGGCGGGCGCTACCACGGGCAGGAAGGCATCGGCGACGGTCGCACCCTTCAACGCGGCCTTAAAGATCGCGATGTCCTTTTGGACCGCCGCCTGGCCTTTATAGGCAATCGGGCCGATGCAGACCGCGGTGCCGCGCTTCGGCAGCTTTTGCGTCGGGAAATATTCGGCGTAGAAGTCCGGAAATAGTTGCTGATCGCGACCGGCGCCACGCGCGGTTTCGATTGCCTGTTCCTCGATGCCGGAAAGCCGATCGAGAACGTAGAACGACCAGCTACGAAATTTACCAAATTCGCCATCGCTGACGATGTCGACGCCGGCTTGCTGCTGCCGCCTGACCACGTCGGCGACGCTGTCCGCGAGGCACCGGTCGAACGCCGCGTGATCGATTTTGACGCCGTTATCAATTGCCTCGATGTACCGGGTCAGCTCGGGCGGGCGCACCAGGCTGCCGACATGCGTGGTCAGGATTCGATCGTAACTTGTTGCCATAGAGCAGAACCTCCCAACGCGGCACAACGCGCCGCCTGCGACGTGACCGCGTAGCCTAAGTTATTTCGACTCGGCTTCGTAGACGCCGTTCCAGTCTGACGGCGGCGGGTCGCTTTGATAAGCCGCCATGCGTTCAATGTACATGTCATAGAGACCGTTAACGCCGAAACCGTTGGCGACCTTGCGGCAGCGATCGATCAATCGCTTGGCCTCGTCCCACTGCTGCTTGCGGTAGGACGCGAGCATTTGTGCATTGAGATCGAGCAGCTGCCCGCAGCGCGGATCCTCATCGACCTCGGATGGGCCGAGCACCGTGTACACGACCTCCGGCTGCTTCTTGCCTTTCACCTGAATGAGATCGATTTCCATGGTCGCGTACTTGCTTTTCGCGCCTTCCGCCGTGCGTGAACCGATCACCATCGACAGCCGATAGTCCTTGGTGCGCGATTCCAGCCGTGAGGCAAGATTGACGGTGTCGCCCAGCACCGAATAGTTGAAGCGGAAATCGGAGCCCATATTGCCGACAACGCACGGGCCGCTATTGAGCCCAATACCGATGCGGAGCGGCATATAAACGCCGCCATTCGCCTCAGCCTCGCGCTTGAGTTCGACATTGAGATCTTCGGCGCGGGACAGCATTTCCAGCGCCGCGGCGCAGGCATTGGCCTCATGCTCGTCGTCGTCGAGCGGCGCATTCCAGAACGCCATGATGGCGTCGCCGATATATTTGTCGATGGTCCCCTTGCGCTCGATGATGGCGTTGGTCAGCGGCGTGAGGAAGCGGTTCATCAGCTGGGTGAGACCCTGCGGATCGTCCTTATAGTGCTCGGAGATGGTGGTGAAGCCGCGCACGTCGCTGAACAGGATAGTCATGCGGCGCTCTTCGCCGCCCAGCACCAGCTTTTCGGGAGATTTCGCCAGCTGTTCGACCAGCGGCGGCGACAGGTAAAAACCGAATGCGGAGCGGATCTGTTGGCGCTGCCGTTGTTCGCGGAAATAGTTGACGAACGTGAGCACCAGATAGATCAGCCAGCACGAGAACAACGGATAGGTGAAATCGATAAGCAGGTTGTGAGCGACGAAGAAGTACCATGCCAGGCCGACGAAACCGGCGATCAAGCCGGCGCCGAGTGCGACCACGATCGCGGCCGGCAACATCGGCGCGGCAATGATGATGGCGAGCCCGAATACCACAGCGGTAACCACCTCGGCGCCGATCGCCCAACTCGGCGCCGAAAGCAGCGCATTACTCAAGATGCTCTCGATGACCTGAGCGTGCACCTCGACGCCGGGAATCACGGGATCGAGCGGCGTCGTCCGCAGATCCAGGAGGCCGATGGCCGACGTGCCCACCAGCACCAGTTTACCCTTGATGCGGTCGGCATCGACGCGGCCATGCAAGACATCCCTGGCCGACACATAGCGCTTGGGATCGTGGTGATTGAAATAGATCCACAATCGGCCCTCTCTGTCAGTCGGTAGCCGAAACCGGCTGAAGGCAACGCCCTGAATGCCGTTTTGGTCGGAGCGAATGACCGGCGAGTTGGAATTGGTCGCCACCCGCAGCATTTCCAGCGGCAGCGAGGGCACGAACGCGTCGCCGGCATGCATGATCACCGGGGCGCGCCGGACAATTCCATCGCGCTCGTCGGCCTCGGTGAAGACACCACGGCCGGCGGCGGCTTTTTCAAGGATCGGAATATTGCGCACCAGACTCGGAAACGAGACCAGAAAGGTACGCGCGTCCGGGGCGCCTTTTGCGGTAATGACGCCGTAGCCGGAGCCTTCGGGCGCTTCGTCGTCGGAGCGGCTGTCGGACACGGATTCGCCGAGCACGACACGCGAGCGTCGGATTGCCGCGGCAAAGATCTCGTCATTGCTGGGCAGGCTGCGCAAACGCGCACGCGTCGCATCGTCGAGATCGCGCAGCGTCAATGCCACGAGATTGGGCGACAGTTGGTCAGGCTCGGCGAAGACGACGTCGAAGCCGATGGCGACGGCGCCGAGCTCAGTCAGGCGGTCGACCAGATCGGCCAAGATGGTGCGCGGCCACGGCCACTGCCCGATCTGCTTTAGACTTTCCTCATTGATGTCGACAATCACGACCGGCCGTGACGTCTGTTCCCGCGGTCGCAGGACTTGAAAGTGATCGAACGTGCGCAGCCGCGCTTCCTGCAGCAGCCGCGGGTCGGCGATGCGCAGCGGCACCAGCCCGAACAGGAGCACAATGCATACTGCTCGCGCGATGCCGAACTGGCGCGCCCAGCGAGCAATTCGCTTCATGATCTGGCAGATCCGCTTCGCATAGACCGATACTATAGCAGGGAAGCGGCAGACGGGAGAATGCGGGCTCGCGGTGCGGCGCCCGGGACGACTGAACTCACTTCTCCCGGAACGCGCGCATCAGCTGATCGCGCAGCGGTTTAACCAGATACGAAACCAGGGTGCGCTGACCGGTCTGGATAAAGGCCTCGACCGGCATACCCGGCGTGAGTTTGACGTCGCCGAGCCGGCCGATCTCGTTGGCTGTCATGGCGATGCGGACGAGATAATAGCTCTGGCCGGTGCGCTGATCGGTAGTCGTATCGGCGCCAACCCGGACGACGGTGCCGTTGATTTCAGGTGTCGTGCGCATATTAAACGCCGAGAAGCGCAGTATGACCGGCTGACCAAACTGCACCTGATCGATGTCCTTTGGTTCGACTTTGGCCTCGGCCAAGAGCGTGTCGGATTCGGGCACGATCAGCATGACCGTGTCGCCAGCAGCGATGACGCCGCCGACGGTGTTCACCGTTGACTGGAAAACAACGCCGTCTTGCGGCGCGCGCAGATCGGTGCGCCTGAGCTGGTCCTCGGCCGTCACCTTGCGCTCGACATATTCGCCAACCTTACTGTCGGTTTCGCGCAGTTCCTTGGCGACGTCGCTGCTTAGCTCCTGATCGACTTGAATGATTTGCAGCTGCGTCTCGACAATCTTGCCCTTCGCCTCGGCGGCGGAAGCGATAAGCTGGCCGCGTTCGCCTTGCAGACGCGCGGCTTCGCGTTCGAGCGACGTCAGCCGGTTGATCTGCACCAAATTCTTCGCCCACAGATCCCGCACGCCCTGGAGTTCCTGATCGATCAGGGAAATCTCCTTGGACTTGGCGTCCTGCTGCGCAGTGAGGCCGGCGATCTGCTCGTTCAATTGTTTGATACGCTGTTGCAGCTGGTCTTTTTGCCCCAGCCGGGTTTTGCGCCGCAGCTCGAACAGCTTGCGCTCGCTTCCAAGCGCTTCCACTACGTCGGGATCGTCGGCCTTGTTGGCGAGCTCCTTAGGGACTGCGACCGTATCGGCGCCATCGCGCTCGGCAGCGAGCCGCGCTCGGCGTGCGTAGAGTTCGGTGAGGCTCTTGGTGACAATCGCGAGATTGGCGCGGGTCACTGTCTCATCGAGGCGAACCAGAATGTCGCCGGCTTTCACGTGATCGCCATCGCGCACGCGAACCTCACCGACGACGCCGCCGGTCGGGTGCTGGACCTTCTTGACGTTGGAATCGACCACCAGCGAGCCCTGCGCGATGAGCGCGCCGGAAATCTCTGCGGTCGATGCCCAACCGCCAAGTCCGATGGCGAGGAACGCCACGACCGCGCATCCCACGACAATGTGCCGGTGGATCGAAGCGGACCAGCCTGCTCGCGGCGGGCCGTTCATCCGACGCCTCCGCCCTGTTCGGGCACTACTTTCAGCGCCCGCGGCGGCGTGCTCGGCTGAATGACACGATTGAGGACTTCCTCTTTCGGTCCGAACTGCTGCTGGCGGCCCTTAGCCATCACCAGAATGTAGTCGACGCCGGCGATGGCGCTAGGGCGATGGGCGACCACGATGACGATACCGCCCCGTGCGCGAACGCCGAGAATAGCGCGAGTCAACGCTTCGTCGCCTTCGGCGTCGAGATTGGAATTGGGCTCGTCGAGCACCACCAGGAACGGATCGCGGTAAAGTGCTCGAGCCAGCGCAATGCGCTGGGCCTGACCGGCGGACAACGCGCTGCCGTGATCGCCGACGTTGGTCTCGTAGCCGTTTGGCAGATTGACGATGAGATCGTGCACACCCGCCGCCTTCGCGGCGACGAGCACCGCCTCGGCATCGGGCGGATCCTCGAACCGCGCGATATTCTGTGCGACGTTGCCGGGAAACAACTCGACGTCCTGCGGCAAATAGCCGACATGCCGGCCGAGCGCCTCTGGCGACCATTGCTCGAGCGCAGCGCCGTCAAGGCGCACGCTGCCACGTGCCGGCGTCCACACGCCGACCAGCAAGCGCGCCAGTGATGACTTTCCAGAAGCCGTCGGACCGATCACGCCGAGCGCTTTACCTGCCGCGAGCGTGAAGTTCACCTCCTGGCACACGATCTTCTGTTCGCCCGGCGGATTAACGGCGGCGTTTTGCACAACGAGCGTTTTCGTGGGTGGCTGGAGCGCCATCGGTTCGGTGCGTGCCGGCAGATGTCCGAGCAACTGCGACAGCCGGTGCCAGCTCTGCCGCGCGGCCACGAAACCTCGCCAATTGGCGATGGCGAGGTCGACCGGCGCCAGCGCGCGGCCGCCCAGGATCGAGCCGGCGATAATGATGCCCGGCGTGGACTCTTGATGAATCACCAGCCAGGCGCCCACCGCCAGAATTGCCGACTGCAGCAATAGCCGCAAAACCTTGGAGAACGCACCAAGGCCGCCGACAACATCGCTTGCCTGGCCACCCGAGGCGACGTAGTTGCGATTGAGGATGTTCCAGCGCTGCGCGGTCCGGCCGACCATGCCCATCGCGGTAATCGCCTCGGCGTTGCGCCGGCTTGAATCCATCAGCGCGTTCCGCGCGGTAGCAAATTGCGTTGCGCTTCGGGTCGGCCGCCGCGTCTGAAATTCGGTCGCTACGGTCAGGATCACCAGCACGATCGCGCCGGCGAGCGCAGTCAGGCCGATATAGGTGTGAAACAGAAAACAGATAGCGAGGTAGACCGGCATCCACGGCAGATCAAACAATGCGACTGGGCCGATGCCGGAAAGAAAGCCGCGCACGGTGTCGAGATCGCGGATCGGTTGCGCGCCGTCACCCTTACTGCCGATTTTCAGCGGCAGCCGGATGATAACGTCGAAGACGCGAAGGCTCATCGCCTCATCGAGGCTATGCCCAATGCGTACGAGGATGCGGCTGCGAATGGCGTCGATGACACCCTGCGCGGCGTAAAGGCCGCCGGCAAGGATCAAAAGCGCGACCAGGGTCGGCACACTGCGGCTCGGCAGCACCCGGTCGTAGATTTCAAGCATGAACAATGCGCCGGTGAGCATCAGTATGTTGCTCATACCGCTGAACAGCGCGACGGCGAGGAAGGCTCGCTTGCATGCAGCCAGCGCCATAGCGAGTTCGGAACTCGCTGGTTGCTGCCGCTGCTGGCCCGAAAGCTGGTTCATCGTAGGGTGCCCATCACCGTAGCACGCCTGATATCACGAGTCCGGTCTACAAATTGCTAGCAGCAGGCGCGTTCCTACCCCATTTTTGAACGGAACCGGACCAGATTACCGTGACAATGCACCGGGCGCTGGCGCTAAAACCGCATCGGAGCGGTGCAGGCCCGGACATCATTCCTAATCAGATGGCGAAGCCAGCTGGGACTGCCGGCCGACAATTTGCCGCGCCCGGCGCCAAAAGAATACCCAAGCGACATCGCGCCGGGCCTGGAGACCAGGCCGGCGTCGATTCGCGCTTGAGAGCTTAGCTGTTTGGTAAGGGTCAGGAACGGGAGTCGAGCGAAAGCCCGATGCTGAAGGCTTTTTGACGCGTCGCGCCTTCCGTCCTCTTCAACTTCTTGGCGATCTTCGCCGCGGCGGTCTTCTTCTTCGCCATCGACTTCAGTTCACGAACCTCGATCGCCGTCCAAGCGCGCCGCTTCTTTGACTTCTTAGCCATAAATCCTCCCTTTCAGGACAGGCAAATTTAATCCCATGACGGGGGTGAAAGAAACACAACAAACGGGGGTAGAGGTCGTGAGGATCACAGTCATGGTCCGCAAACGAACCTCGCAGATACGGCAGAACTAGTTAACAAGCAGTGTTGTTAGGTTGGTCTTAGCAACCTATCGGGCCAGACGCAAATCCAACTTACACGACCAACTAGCCGTTGTTGATAGCCGGGTCGAGGTCATTCTTCGAACAATTTGATGCGTCCCTCGGCGCGAAGGTGGTTGGCGGATAGCCGCCCTTGCCGTTTGACCCGCCGTGCACTGCATCGGAACAGCCGACGGGCATCAAACTGATTAGGATCAGCCGATCGGTTCTTTTTCGTCCCGCGGGCCGGGGCACGGGGCATCAATGTCGGGAATTCGAGATGCGGTTACGGGTCTTGCGAGTGGATTAAGTCCTTCCTAACTTCGCAGCAGAGAGACGCCGAGACCGGGGACGCGACATGGATGAACTCAAACTCGTCGCCCTCGACAAGGATGACATCGAGGTCATTTCGGCCCATGTGCAGGATGCCCTTGTCCGAGTGGCGGATATTTTCTGGCAACCGCGCGAACATCGGTTCGTGATGGCGCTTAAGCGCTTTGACTGGATGAATGCCGTTGATCCGGGCGTCCGCAAAGACGGCAATTCGCCGGATTACCGGCGCTGCAGAACTGCATTGCGGTTTGAGCGAGTCATCGCCTGCAAGTGCCGCAACCTCGATCAGGCCAACAAGGACGCGACCCTCAATCTGCTGGCGGTCGAATTTGACGGCCACGCTGGTCCTTCCGGCACCATTACGCTGACTTTCTCAGGCGGCGGTGCCATTCGGCTTGACGTGGAATGCCTGGAAGCCGAACTCGCCGATCTTGGCGAGGTCTATGCGGCGGTGTCGTGTCCCGATCACTTCGCGACGGATAGGAAGACAGCGTAAACCAACTTAGGCCGCTCGCGTGCTTGGCGCGGACGGCGCGGCAAAGAGCTTCATCAGCAGCGCTATGACCGCGAGTGTCGCGGCATAGACGATAAGCTGCATCGCAGTCGGTTGGTCCACATAGCCGATCAGCGTGTGCAACGCCCGTCCGGGAAAGCTTTCATCGCGCAGGATCCAGGAAGTGTCCCATACCGTTTGATCGAATGCGGTGAGGATATCGGCCTGCTCCAGGAAAGCGATCGCCTGCGCCGCCATGCCAGCGGCCAGCAACGCAATGAGTGTGCTGGTGACACTGAACAGATACCGCATCGGTATCGTAATGAGACCGAGATAGGTCAGCAGACACACGAACGCGCCGAGAGCGAGCCCGATGGCGCCGCCGATCAGCATGCCCACGCTGGCACCGCCCTCCGCAGCGGCGACGCCATAGAGGAACAGCACCACCTCCGAGCCCTCGCGCAGCACCGCGATCGTGACCACCAGCGACAGCGCGGCAAGCGACTTCGAGCCGGCAACGACAGCCTCGCCGGCGGCGCGCATGTCAGCCGCCATTTCGCGGCCGTGCCGCGACATCCAGACGTTGTGCCAGCCAAGCATCAGGACCGCGAAGCCGAGAATGCAGGCATTGAACAGTTCCTGGCCGTTGCCGCCGAATAGTTGTGACAAGCCGCCAGCAAACAGCGCCACCAGGCAGGCGCCGAGCACTCCGGCCGCAACGCCGCCCGCGATCCAACGCCCACGGCCGGCCACGCCCGACGTCACCGCCATGACGATGCCGATGATCAATCCGGCTTCGAAGACTTCGCGGAACACGATTAAGAGCGAAGGAAGCACAGGCACCTCACGGCACAACGACGACTATAGTTCGGCGGCTCATTGCACCACCAGAAATCCCTGCGTCTGGCGATGGAAATCGTCGAAGAAATTATAACGCCCCGGTTCCAGCGGCCGTACATGAACGATCGCCTCGCTGCCCGGCGGGATCACCTTCTCGACATGCAGCACGCCGCTTTCAAACTCGGAGGCGATGGTGCCGAGGTTCTTGATGGTAAAGGTGATCGACTTTCCCGCCGGTGCCTGCACTTCGGCGGGGACGAACTGATGATCCTTGATCGTGAGCGACAGCATCACCGGCTCATCCGCACGCGCGGCACCCATACTCAAAACAAATGCGCAGGCGAGTATTGAGCAGAGCGTTACAGGTGTGCTTTTTGTCATGACCCGGCACGGGGGCTGTTGGTCGCCCCTGAATATGTTGAACATACAAGGAATTGGTGAACGCCGCGCCTTTTGTCAATCAGAAAGCCCAACATTAGAATTGTTATAATAAAAGAGACGTTGTGCACCGCTCCAAACAGCACAAAAGGCATCACGATGGCCATTCGCCTCGACACACGCGCCGCGGATTTTGCCGAAAAATTCCGCGCCTTTCTTGATACCAAACGTGAAGTGTCGGCCGACGTCGAGGCGACTGTGCGCGCAATCGTCGCCGACGTGGCCGCTCGCGGCGACCAAGCGCTGCGCGACTACACCCAACGGTTTGATCGTTTCGACCTCAACAGCGTCGGCCTTCGGGTCGCGCCGCAGGAAGGGGAGGCAGCGCTCAAGAGCTGCAAGCACGAGGTATTGGATGCGCTGAAGTTCGCCCGCGATCGCATTGAGGTCTTTCACCGCCGGCAAGTACCGCAGGACGATCGCTTCATCGATCCGCTCGGCGTCGAGCTTGGTTCGCGCTGGACGGCGATCGAAGCAGTCGGGTTGTATGTGCCGGGCGGCACCGCCGCTTATCCTTCGTCCGTGCTGATGAATGCGGTGCCGGCCAAGGTTGCCGGCGTGCCGCGCATCGTCATGGTGGTGCCCGCTCCCGGAGGCATCATTTCGCCGCTTGTGCTCGCCGCGGCGAAACTCGCCGGCGTCGACGAGATCTATCGCGTCGGCGGCGCGCAAGCGATTGCCGCACTGGCGTACGGCACGGACACCATCGCGCCGGTCGCCAAAATCATGGGCCCCGGCAACGCTTACGTCGCCGCCGCCAAGCGCATCGTGTTCGGCAAGGTTGGAATCGATATGGTGGCCGGACCCTCCGAGGTGCTGATCATCGCCGACTCCAGCGGCAACGCCGACTGGATTGCGGCCGATCTGTTGGCGCAGGCCGAACACGACGAGAGCGCGCAGGCAATCCTCATCACCGACGATGCCGGGCTTGCCGGCGCCGTCGAGCGCGCGGTCGAGAGCGCGCTCGGTCGGCTTACCCGCGGCAAGGTCGCCGGTGCCTCGTGGCGTGATTTCGGCGCGGTCGTCCTGGTCCGCGACCTCGATGAGGCGCCGCCACTTGTCGACACTATCGCGCCGGAGCACCTGGAAATTGCCGCGGCCGATGCCGAGGGCCTCGCCCGGCGCATCCACAACGCGGGCGCAATCTTCATTGGCCCGCACACGCCGGAGGCGATCGGCGACTATGTTGCCGGTTCGAACCATGTTCTGCCGACGGCGCGTTCAGCGCGGTTTTCTTCCGGGCTTGGCGTGCTCGATTTCATGAAGCGCACCTCGATCCTCAAATGCGGACCGGAGCAACTGCGTGCCCTGGCTGACGCGGCGATCACGCTGGGCAGGGCGGAAGGGCTCGACGCGCACGCCCGCTCCGTTGCCATTCGGCTGAACCGCTGATGGCGCGCGCCGGCCGCGACAAGAGTGAAACCTGCCGTCTGGTTGCGGTGACGCTCGACGAATCTTCGATCGGGCGGGCCAGCCCCGACGTCGAACATGAGCGCGCGGTCGCGATCTACGATCTGATCGAGGAAAACTCGTTTCGGCCCCAAGACCACGACGGCGGGCCTTTTGCGCTCCACTTGCGCATCGATGGCAATCGTCTCGTGTTCGATATCAGGCTGGCTGATGGTACGCCGGTGATCGCGCACCTGTTGTCGTTGGCGCCGTTCAGCCGCATCGTGAAGGACTATTTCACGGTGTGCGACAGCTACTACGCCGCGATCCGCGGCGCGACCCCGGATCGTATCGAGGCGCTCGATATGGCGCGCCGCTCGCTGCACGACGAAGGCTCGCAGATTTTGATGGAGCGGCTCAAGCGCAAGGTCGAGGTCGACTTCGACACGGCGCGGCGTCTGTTCACGCTGGTCACGGTGCTGCACTGGAAGGGGTAGGGAGCCGCAATGCCGGCGTCCGCGACGCGACCTTCCATGCGACCCTTGGCGGTGCTGTTTGCTTGCGGTCTCAACTCCGTGCGCTCGCCGATCGCCGCCGGACTTTTTGCACAGATGTTCGGTCGCGCGATCTATGTCGGCTCTGCCGGCGTCCGCAAGGGGGAGCTCGACCCGTTTGCGGTCGCGGTAATGGACGAAATCGGGGTCGATATTTCGCGCCACAAGCCGATCACGTTCGAGGAACTCGACGACTTGGAGGGGCTCAATTTCGACCTCATCATCACGCTTGCACCTGAAGCCCATCATCGCGCGCTCGAGCTCACCCGCATGAACGCGGTCGACATTGAATATTGGCCGACCGCGGATCCGACCGACGTGGAAGGCAGCCGTGAGCAGCGGCTTGGCGCCTATCGCGAAGTGCGAGATCAGATTCTTAATCGGATTCGGGAACGCTTTAGCGGTCGTCGACCCGGCAACGAGTGACGGGAGCATCCCCTCTCGCGGTCTTTAAAGATACCGATTCTGCAGCGCAACACTCGGTTTGCGCTTGGGAAAGCGATGAAAGTTGGCGTTGTGGAACCGTCCGTCATCCGCTAGTTTCCGCGCCAATTTCGGCCGAGGGCAAGCCAATGGCACGGTCGACGTCAGCAAGTCCGGATAACGAATGGCGAAGGAAGAATTGTTGGAATTTCCGGGGGTCGTCACGGAATTGCTTCCGAACGCCACCTTCCGCGTCAAGCTCGAGAATGAGCACGAAATCATCGCTCACACTGCGGGCCGCATGCGCAAAAACCGCATCCGCGTACTCGCTGGGGACAAAGTGCTGGTGGAGATGACGCCTTACGATCTGACCAAGGGCCGGATTACCTACCGGTTCAAATGATCGGGCGATCAAAATTCGTCCTTGCCTCCGGCTCGCCGCGCCGGCTGGCGCTCGTGAACCAAGCTGGTATCGAACCCGACGCGCTTCGACCTGCCGATATTGACGAAACTCCGAAACGGGGCGAACTGCCACGAGCTTGCGCCACACGGTTGGCGCGAAGCAAGGCGGAAGCGGCCCTTGCCATGGTGCGGCTCGATGAGGAGTTGAGAGGGTCTTTCATCCTCGCCGCTGACACCGTGGTCGCCGTCGGCCGCCGCATTCTGCCAAAGGCGGAGCTGCTCGATGAAGCCGCGCAATGTCTGCGGCTTCTGTCAGGCCGCAACCATCGCGTCCATACAGCCGTTTGCCTGGTAACGCCGAAGGAGACGTTTCGGCAGCGGCACGTGGAAACCCGTGTGCGCTTTAAACGGCTGTCGGATCAGGATATCGAGGCCTACCTCGCGTCCGGCGAATGGCGCGGCAAGGCCGGCGGCTACGCGGCGCAAGGCATCGCCGGCACCTTTATCGTGAAAATCGTCGGTTCTTATTCCAACATCGTCGGGCTGCCGCTCTACGAAACCACGGCGCTGCTCGGCGGTGAAGGCTATCCGATCCACTTCGGCTGGCTCAACGTGCTGTGACGACCGAGACGGTTGGCGCGATACTGAACGTAGCCCATATTCCGCTCATGCCCGACGCTCAACGCCGCAATGCCTGCCCGATCTGCGGCGAACCGGTCGCCCAGGAGTTCCGCCCGTTCTGCTCGCGGCGCTGCGCCGATGTCGACCTCAATCGCTGGCTCTCCGGCGTTTACGCCGTGCCAGTGACGGAAGACGAGGAAGAGGACGAACGGCGCGACGAAGGTGGCGATACGGCGCACTGATGAGCGCGTCCGGCCTATTGTGGACAGCCGGAAATCGAGCCTCTATAAAACCGGCGCTCGTGCGGCCCTTCGCATGGTCGCGTCGGCGGGCGCCCAGGTAGCTCAGTTGGTAGAGCACTGCACTGAAAATGCAGGTGTCGGTGGTTCAATTCCGCCCCTGGGCACCACCACTTTCCTATCGCATTGATTTTAGCTGCCGATTTTGAAAATTGTCCCACTCGTGAAAAAGTGGGACAACGAACAATCAATCTTTTTCTGCTCGCTCATGTTTGGAAAACGTGCGCGAATGCAGTTCGCACTGATCTGAAAACTTTCGTGAGAACGAATATGGCAATATCGACGCAATTGACCGTGCGCCCCGAGGGCGCGAACCCGTAGACCGCAAAGATCGATTATAGGCTGATAAGTTGGAGATGTGGTGATGCTTCGAGGGCGGCCGAGCAAATCCCGTTATGGGATAGCTGGTTGCGGGGGAACTCGCTGAAAGCGTTTGGGCGGGCATTTGGCAAGCCGTCATCGTTATTTATAGCCACTTGCTCCAAGTGTTGCGTCGACCGGTTGAACCGGCACACCATTGATGGACGGAATGAGGTGACGGCCGTGGCGCACGCGAGAGGAACCCCGGAACGACTCAGCATGTTCTCCGACGGCGTATTCGCTGTCCTTATAACCGTGCTTGTATTGGAGCTACGCCCGCCGGAACTCCCCACCTTTAAAGCGCTTCTGTTGCTTTGGCCCACCTGGCTTAGTTATGCGGTGAGTTATCTTTTCATCGCCATCGTTTGGGTCAATCACCATCATCTCATGCGATACGCCACTGAGGCCACCCCTCGCTTAATGTGGTTCAATTTCGCACACCTGTTTTCCGTGTCGCTGCTTCCGCTTTCCACTGCTTGGATGGCCGTGAGCGAGTTGGCGCCGCAGCCCGTTGCCTTTTATGCCGCGGTCTTCTTCCTCGTGAACGCAACTCATATAGCCTTGATTTGGGAACTTATTGAGCGGGCCCCTGTCAAAGAAGTCTCGGCGAAGGAACGCAGGATCATGCGCTTCCGGTCGATTGCAACTTTATCTGTTTTTGGGGGCGCTGCGGTCGTGGCCTTGAAATATCCGCTGATTGGGCTCGGAATGTGTATTTGTTGCCTGATTGTTTATCTAAAGCCCGAGGCGCCAGGGACGGGAAGGTAACGCGCCATTGTTCGCTGCTATTGTCGCGCCCTTGCGCAGTCCGTGCGCCGAACGGTGGTAAAGTTCGGCTTGGTTGCACCAATCCCGAAACTTGTTGCCAAATCTACCGTCCAGTCTTCGGCCTGTTTCAAAGACCTCGGCGGATCGGCTTGGCTTCGAATCGTCAAATCAGCGGAAGCACTAAAACAAACGCCGGCCAGGTGTGCATGTGCCCCCATATTGTCCCCCGGTGTTACCCTCGCCGGAGGCTGCCCAAGTTAGCTGGAACTGCCCGGTAACCCGGTCGATGATCAGGTTTTGGTTGGAGGCGGCTTCCTTATTAGTTGCCGAGATAACCGTGTCGGTAAATCGCTCCGTTTCCACCTTGTTTGCAAAACCCATTTCCAGGACAAGCTTTTGGGCCGGGTCGATCAACACTGAAAACGACAGCGCCTGCTTGGGGCTATCACAACGCAGGATCAGTTCCTCGGCCAGAAGCGGGGTTGAACAGGCGCAGATAACTATTGCCGCGATGACCAAGCGCATTGCTTTTCCCCCCGGCTACACACTTCCAAACCTCACTGAGCCTCGGCGAATTACTATGCTAACTAAAGGTTAAATGAATGCGAAAGCACGCCCGCATCAGCGGTGTTGATCGATGGCGGCGTGTGATTGATCCAAGGTCGACGGTAAACCTCCCAGATACTTCGATGTTTATTGTTTCGTTTAAGCCGATCATTCCATGCACCTGCTAAAACGCCACGCGTTATCCGGACTATCGGCAGGTGCAGAATGGCTCGCTTCTTCTTCGATTACAGGACGAAGGATCGTTCGATGTACGACTTCTGCGGGGATGAGTTTGAAAGTCCCGTAAGTGCAATTGAATTTGCCCAATCGACCGCGCAGCTTTTGGCACACAGTCTATACGGCGATTGGCGCGGCTGGTCGATTGAGGTGCGTGACCCGATGGGCAAGAAATTGTTTTCGTTGCCGGTGTGATGCCTAGCCGATTGCGGCCAACAGGCTCCCTTTTTATCCAGCCCGTCGCCGATCACCGAGCCAAGTCAGGCTCAGTTTCACTTGGACATTTTTGGTGCGATGAAACAGCTATTGTTCTTGGCTTACGTGGGTGGCCTGCTGCTCGCCCTCGACGCGGGCTACTTCGAAGGTCGTTACCGTACCGACATCTGGCGGCAGACCAAACACCAGGGTGAAGTATGGAGCCGGGAAGTGGAGCGACGGATCAACGAGGTTTTTCGATGAGCCTTGCCCATAAGTTATTGATTTAAAATAATTTATTTCGGCTGCCGCGCCTGGGCGACACTGTTCCCCGCCGGGCTGGTATCGGTGCTCGTCAAAGCGGCAAGTCCGTCAATTCGATCACCTCATCGGCGCAAATAGCCGCGCCGCCAGTTCGGCGACTTTCGGATCGAGCGTCCGCGGCTCCAGGCTAACGCCCGCGCCCAGCCGAGCTATGAGAATTTTGAATGCGGCGAGCCGCCCGAACAGTTTGTCGTTCGCCGGCACCAGATACCAGGGTGCCCATTTGGTTGATGTTAATTCCATCATATCTTCGATCGCTACTTCGTAGTCCGCCCATCGGTCGCGGTTGCGGAAGTCTTCGTAAGAGAGCTTCCACCGCTTGAGCGGATTGGTCACACGGTCCTTGAACCGGCGCATTTGCTCGCCCGCCGAAATGTGCAGGAAGATCTTCACGATCCGAATCCCGTCCTCGACCAGCAAACGTTCGAATTGATTGATTTCTTCGTAACCCCTTCGCCACTCATGCTTGGTGGCAAAGCCCTCGACGCGCTCCACCAGGACGCGCCCATACCAGGAACGGTCGAAAACAACGATCTGACCGTGCTCGGGAAGTTTCTCCCAGAATCGCTGAAGATAGTGCCTGCTGCGTTCGTGTGAGGACGGCGCGGCAATCGGGTGAACCTTGAAGCTGCGGGGATCCAAAGCCCATCCGAGACGCCGCACGATGCCGCCCTTCCCGGCGGTATCCCAGCCCTCGAGCACGACAACGGCCCGCTCGCGGGTTCCAAGATAGGCCTGCTGGATCGCCTGAACAGTCGATTGCATCGCCGCCAAGCGGCGCTCGTAGTCGCCCAGCGCGACTTTTCGATGTTTCTTGATCGAGCCGAGGCGAGGGCGTTTGGAAACGATGAAATCCTGAGCTTTCACGCCCGGGCAATGCTCCGACAAATCTTGACCAAAGATAAGCACTGCAGCTGCCGCCAAACCTTTGATCTGGATCATGTCGGTCTTCCACGACCGGATACGCGAGTTCGCCGCCAGGCCGCCCGGCTCGTGAGTTGGAGGATAATCGCTGTGAAACGAGCGCAGTCACGCCGATACGTCAGTCGAGTTGGACCCGCCCGATCCGCTGGTATCCGCTTGTTAAGAGAAATGGACATATAAACGATCTGAAAATGGGTGGATTTACTTCGCTGCGGGGCGGGGGAAATGTCTTTTATCGCCTGCGATGGAAATCCGTGGCCGGCGGATTTCCGCAATGTTGTTCGGCTTTTAGCCGTTGTTCTGGCCACAGCAGCGCTTGGCGCTTGCGCGCAGTCCGTCAGCAACAAATCGGCATTGCACACTTCGGCCCGGCAAACGTCGCTCGCGGCCCTTCACATGCACCGACGCAGTCCACCTGCCCCACACAAAATCGCGACGAAGAATTACGGTCTTGCCAGTTTCTATGACGAAGATACGGAAACGGCCAATGGCGAAAAATATGATCCGCAGGGAATGACCGCGGCACATCCCAGCTTGCCGTTCGGCACCAGGCTGCGGGTAACGAACGTAGCGACTGGCCATTCGGTGACGGTACGGGTCAACGACCGCGGCCCGCACGTCCAGGGCCGCGTTGTCGATCTCTCCCGGTCCGCGGCCGAAACGCTGGGTATTGTTGAACAGGGCGTTGCGCAGGTCAGACTCGAAGTCGTCCGCTAGCGCGACCTTTCGAGACCGTCGCTCCGGCGCCGGCCGGCAGGTGGCACATTGTTTACGCGTGCGCCGCGTGATCGTGCCCGCAGGCGTCACGGTATCTTTTCATTCCAGCAAATAACGTCATCCGGTCCAGCGGCGTTTTCGATCCTGAGAATTCCCGATATAGCGCCGCGACATTGATGACCATACGCTCGGGATCGAGCCACGAGGCGAAGCGGTCGAGACTGATCTTCTGCGCGGCGATCTCATAAGGCACGCCGTTGTCGAAGTGCCGGCGCGCCTCGGCTGCGATGTATTCGAAATAGGACTTCAGCTCGCGAACGGCGGGTTTTTCAGCGATCGGCCCGTGGCCCGGTACGAGGATGTCGACGTCGAGGCTTAAGATGTAATCGCAGGCCCTGATCCAGTTTCCGATCGGGCCCGACCAGATCACCGGATGACCGCCGACGAACAGCAAGTCGCCGGTGTAGAGAATACGATCGCCCGGCACATGGACAAGAACGTCGCCGCGGGTGTGCGCCGAGCCCAGATGAGTCAGAACCAGGCGCTTGCTGCCGACCGTGACCTCCATCGTCTTGTCGAACAAGGTCGTCGGCGGCGTATCGATCAAGCCGCGCCAATCGAAGCGGCTGCCCATGATTTCCTGGAAAAAGGCGCCGCCGTCGCCGGCGAGTTGCCACGCCGCAGCGCGTGCGGCGAACGCTGCCGGCGGCGCCTCGGCGTATTCTTCGGCACAGGCGCGGCAGGCAATGATTTCGGCGCCTTTCGCCAGCTGGTTGCCAAACGTATGGTCGCCGTTGGCATGGGTGTTGATGAGCTTTTGGATCGTGCGGGCCGCAGGAACCGCATCGCGCATGGTCGTGAGCATCTCCGCGGTGAGCGGCAGGTCGAATAGCGTGTCGACGAGCAGGGTCTGATCGCCGTCGACGACCAGACCTGCGTTGCTCCAGCCCCAGGAACCGTCGGGCTGCAAATAGGCAAAGCAGCTACGGCCGAGATCATGCAGTCCCTTGGTATATTGCCATTTACTCATCAAGATTGTTCCCGGTGTATGTCTGATAGGATTTATCACATCATCCAATGACCTCGGGCTAGGCGAAATTCTGCAGCATTGTTTCGCGCAGGAATTTCGGCAGCTCGGCGAGATCGCGGTCGCCGTAATTTGCAGCGACGGCCGCCGAGAGCGAAGCAAGCGTGCCGGCCGACAACGGCATCGGCACGCCGCTGAGCGCGCCGGTCGCCACCGCCGACATGAGATCCTTTCGGAGTGTGCGAATGTCGAGCGTCATCTCAGCCTTGCCGCCTTTGAAGACGTCGAGTTTGCTCTTAAGCCAGCCGCTGGCGTACGGCCCGTCCGCGATAACATCGAGCATCTGCTCGAGCGTAAGGCCTTGCTTCCAACCGAGCGCGAGCGATTCCGCGAGCGCCTGCACGTAGCTGCCAAGTCCGAGATTGGCCGCGAGCTTCATCGCATAGCCGGCCCCGCTCGGACCCATATAGGCAATCCGGCCGGTCAGCTTTTCCATCACCGGGCGCGCGCGCTCGAGATCCTCGGGGCGGCCGCCGACCATCGCCAAGAGCTTGCCTTCGCGTGCCTGGGGAATCGTTCCGAGAACCGGTGCCTCGATCATCCGCGCGCCTTTGGCTTCAACCAGCGGCGCCAGTTCGCGTCCGGTCATCGGCTGAAGCGTGCTCATCTCGATGAACAGCTTGCCGTTGACGTCGCCCTCAAGGAAGCCTGCCGGTCCGCTGAAAATTCGGCGCACGCCGTGGTCTTCGGTGATGCTGGAAATCACGATTGCTGCGTCGGCGGCGACGCTTCGGGCATTGGCGCCGACGCACATTCCGTCCGCCGCCAGCTTTCGATTAGTGTCCGCGTTGTGATCCCAACCGGCTACGTCGAAACCCTGCTGGCGCAGGCGTTGCGATATCGCCGCACCCATTCGACCCAGCCCGACAATTCCAATCTTCATGATTTGCTCCCAATCGCGGCGATGCGCGTGATCGAGCGGGTCCGTCGCATCCCGGCCGGCACTATAGTTGAGAACAAGCATTGCGCCGACCCGGTCTGCGCCGTTAGGTTCGACGCCCGCGGGGAGCGAAACGATGGCGAAACAAATGCAAGGAAAGGTCTGCGTCGTGACCGGGGGCGCCGGCAGCATCGGCCTGGCGTCGGCAAAGCTTCTGCTCGAAGAAGGCGCGAAGGTGATGCTCACGGATTTGAGTGACGCCGCGCTGAAGGAAGCCGCAACCAAGATTGGCGGCGGTTCGGACACCGCCAACATCGCCTGGTGCGCAGCCGACGTGACCAAGTCGGATCAGGTCAAAAATGCAATTGCAGCTACGCTGAGCCGGTTCGGCAAAATCGACGTTCTCTTCAGCAATGCCGGCAACTTCGGCACGGTGGCCCCGATCAGCGAATATCCGGAGGATGTGTTCGAACTCGGTTATTGCTGTGCATGTCAAAGGCGCATTTCTCGCCGCCAAGCACGCAGTGCCGCACATGAACGACGGTGGTTCGATCATCATCACCTCCAGTATTGTCGGCGTAAAGGGCGATCCCGGCGTTTACGGCTACATTACCGCCAAGCACGCCCAGGTCGGACTAATGCGGGTGCTGGCCAAGGAGCTCGCTGGGCGAAACATCCGCGTCAACACTATTCATCCGGGCCCGGTTGACAATAATTTCCAGTTGAACGTGGAGAAGAACTTGACCGGCGTGATCGGGCGCGATGCTACGCAATTTTTCAACGACATTATTCCGCTGCACCGCCATGTGCGGGCCGAAGAAGTGGCGCGCTCGGTCCTGTTCCTCGCCTCTAACGCGTCGAGCTTCACCACCGGTAGCTTGTTGATGGTCGACGGCGGCCTGAGTGCGTGACTTGCACGTATGCTTTGGGCGGGCTTCGCAATCCCGGTTCTCTGCATTGCGCAGGGCGCTGGCGATCCCTGAAAGCAGTCGGACTGTTGATTAACGAACCGTAAATGGATGTTGGATAGCTATTAGTCGTCCGGCACCGAGCTGACGAGGGACAAATGTTCCGGGTGATGACGTGTTTGACCGCGCAGCACGATTTGCGCTTGGTCGTTATCGCTGGCCTCGTCTGCTACCTGTCGAGCCTCAACCGCCATCACGCTGTTCAATCGTGCCCGATCCAACTTCGGGAAAGTCCGCGCAATCTGGATTGCCGCCGCGGGAGCTGCGGCTGGCTGCGGTATATGGGCGACACATTTCCTGGCGATGCTGGCCTACGATCCCGGCATACCGATCTCCTATGACGTAAACCTGACCACGTTGTCGCTGCTGGTCGCCGTGGCCATGACTGCCGCCGGTCTTGGCCTCGCGGTTGTCGCTCCGGCGCGCTGGGGCGCGCCGATCGGAGGGATTGTTATCGGCGCCGGCGTCGCCTGTATGCACTATCTCGGCATGCGGGCTGTTGATCTCCCGGGACAAGTGACGTGGGATCTTCCTCTTGTCATCGCCTCGATTATCTTCGGCGTAGTGCTGGGAGTAGCGGCGCTAGCCATCGCCATGCGATGGCAGGGGCTGCGCGCGCTGCTTCTGGCGGCGCTTGTACTCACGCTTGCGATTGTCTCACTGCACTTCATCGCGATGGGTGCGGTCGAGATTGTGCCGGATCCGACGCGCACGATCGCCGCCCTTTCGCTCTCATCCGGTTCGCTGGCGCTGGCGGTGGCGAGCGTGGCGGTGGCGATATTGGGCATCGGCCTTGTCGGCGCTTTCGCCGATCGCCGGCTGGACGATAAAGGCCGTATGCTTGCCATTGCTTTGAACAACATGACCCAAGGCGTGGTCATGTTCGACTTGGCGGGACGCCTCGTAGTCTGCAACGATCAATATCTCGCCATGTACGGGCTGTCTCCCGACGTCGTGAAGCCAGGCACCGCGCTTATCGACATCATCCGGCATCGCGTCAAAAGCGGTAGCCTCAATCGCGATCCTGTCGAGTATTGCAACGAACTCCTTGGGAGCATGGCCGCTGGAAAAAAGGTCAGCTTTGTCACCGAGGCGCAGAACGGGCGCGCCGTCTCGGTCGTCAACCGGGCGATACCCGGCTCTAAATACTGGGTCGGGACACATGACGATATAACCGAGCGCCGGTCTGCGGAACGAAAAAACGCGCTGCTCGCCGAGCAGGGGGCGCGCCGCGCAGCGGTCGATGAGGCCATCGCCTGGTTCCGCGAAAGCGTCGAAGGAGTCTTGAAGACCGTCGCCGACAGCGTCAACTCCATGAAGTCGACCGCGACCGCGCTGTCAGTCACCTCTAACGAGAGCACCGCGCACACGTCAGGTGCGGTGAAGACCTCAAACGAAGCGTTCGGCAGCGTCGAAGTGGCGGCTACCGCAACGGATGAGTTGGCCAAATCGATTGCCGAGATCAACCGTCAGTTATTCCGTGCCTCGGAGGTCGTGCAGGCCGCCGCCGTGGAAGCGCAATCTAGCAACAACGATATCGCCGATCTCGCGCAGGCGGCGCAAAAGATCGACGATGTCGTCAAGCTCATTCAAAGTGTCGCTGGCCAGACGAACCTGCTGGCGCTGAATGCGACCATCGAGGCGGCGCGCGCCGGAGCGGCCGGCAAAGGCTTTGCCGTTGTCGCGTCCGAAGAAAAAGCGCTCGCCGTACAGACGGCGAGGGCGACCGACGACATCGCCGCCCAGATCGCGGCGGTCCAATCATCGACCCACAGCGCAGTCGGCGCCATCGGCAATATCACCGGCCGGATGCAGGAGATCAGCCAACTGACCGCCGCGATCGCGACGTCGCTCGAACAGCAGAACTCGGCGACGCGGGAGATTTCGGTCAACGTCGGCGCGGCCGCGTCCGGAACGAAATCAGTCGTTGCTGTGCTGCAGCGCGTTTCCGGCGCGATCGCCAACATGCATTCGTCGGCGGATACGGTGTTGGCAGCATCACACGCGGTCGAGAAAGCCGCCAACTCGCTTCGCGGCAGCGTTGACGGCTTCCTCCGCAAAGTTGCGATCTGACAATCCGGTCGGCGGAAAACTAAGAAGAACCGCGCGCCGGCTCCATGGCGACGCGGGCGAAGGTCGCGATGATCCGCGATCCAGCCTTCAGCGAGCCGCGTAGATTGCCGGCGACTTTGGATTCGCCGCCGCTACGGCAGCGATACGGGACCGGAAGTTCAAGGACTCGGAGCCCGGCGCGGGCGACGCGCATCTGCATTTCGAGGTTCCAGCCGTAGGTGAGTTCGCGCATGCCAAGCGCCAGCAAGGTCTCGCGGCGCATGGCGCGGTAAGCGCACATGTCTGTATAACGCACCCCATAAAGCAGGCCGATCAGCGCTCCGGCAGCGAGCCCGGCGAGGATCTGATGGCCGGCCATACTGCCCGGCTCGCGCTCTCCCCGTGCGCGCGAGCCGATGACGAAGTCGTACCGCCCTGACTCAATGGCCTCGACCATCTTGGCGAGCGCACCGGGATCGTCGGCGCCGTCGCCGTCCATGAAAATGACGATGTCGGTGCCGTCGGCCGCTTCGGCGCCGGCGAGGCAGGCGCGGCCGTAGCCGCGGCCGACGGTGACGACTTCCGCGCCGGCGCCGCGCGCAATCTCAGCGGTGCGATCGGCGCTGCCGCCATCAACGACGATCACGCGGTCGACAGTCTCGCGCGGAATCGACGCAACGACCGGGCCGATCGATGCGGCTTCATTGAAGGTCGGGATAATAACGGCCACGCGGCTGGCGGGTGTAGGCATTGCTAGAGACTCCAGCGCAGGCCGCAGCTCCCGCACGCGGCCGGCGGTTGGTCCGACATGAGCGCGCGGCGGAAATCACGGTACGCCGGTCCGCTCCAGATCTCGCGCAGCGTCTGCTGCGTCGCATCGCCGAGCGTGTAGTTCTCGTAGCCGCGCTGCGAGAACGGCGCGATACAGCACGGCAGCGCACGGCCGTTGGCGGTGATGTACATTAATGTCCACGGCCGGCGGCATAGTGACCACGGCGAGCCGTTGTCGCTGCGTTTCAAACTCATGCCGGGCTCGGAAGCAGCTCCCGACGCGCTGAACGTGACCCCAAGCAAGGCGGCAATCGCGGCGGCGCGATCTATATGGACGGCCTCGTCGCGCGACAATTGCTCATAAAGCGCCTGGTCAGGCCGTGCCTTGCCGATGGCGTTCTCCGCAAAGAACACGAGCCGCTGGAGATAGACTTCGTTGACTCCGGTATCCGCGGCGACACGCACGAAGTCCGGCAACTGCTCGATCGTCTCTCGCATTCCGGTGAGCCAGGCCGACACCCGCGGCTTGAGCTTGCCTTCGCGCTCCTGCAGATCGCGAAATGCGCGGACATTTTTCAGGATGCGGTTGAAATAGTTTTTGCCGCGAATCGCACGATAGGATGCGGCATTAGCAGCGTCGAACGATACTCGCAGTTCGTCGAGTTGAGCCTCGATCAGCGCGCGGCCGTTTTTCTCGTTAAGGACGGTACCGTTGGTGTTGAACAGCACATAGGTGCCTTTGTCCTTGAGGTAACGCACCATGCGCGGCAGGTTCTTGACCAGCATCGGCTCGCCGACGCCGTGAAGCACCGCGCGTTGCAGCTTGGGTATCTGATCGACGATCGAGCGAAACAGCTCCCAGCTCATGTCGGCCGGTGGCTCAAGCTCCTCATATGTGCGCGGGCAGGTCGTGCAAAGGAGGTTGCAGCGGTTCGTGGTCTCCAGGTAAAGGCAGACCGGCTCGTGCGCGGGCATGTCGCTATCGGTGCGCACGCTCTCAAAGTAGCGCCGAGGATCGATCGCTTTTTTTTCTGGTGCCAACGTGTCCATAATTCTCTCGGGGTTCAATATCTCGATGAAAGTGAAAAACTCAGGCTTGTATTAGGTCCTCGCTGCGTAGTGAAAGTTCGCCGTCCGGCCACCTGCTGTGGAACAGCGCTGCGGTGGCACGAGGGAAATTCGGCGCATGCAAATCCCGCTCCGTCGCTGACGCCCCTTGCCGGCGCAATTCGACACTGAGCCTTCGCAGACCGTCCACATCGTCCACGTCGTACCAGACCGGCAGCATGTGAATCTCGAGTTTGATTTCACGCGCCCGTTCGAGCGTTTGCTCTGCAACCCGCTCGGTGCTCCAGGCGATGTCTTCGAACATGCGTCGATGCGCGGTTTTGAGACCCAACAGATAGTAGCCGCCGTCATTCGACGGACCGAGAACGGCGCGCTCTCCCGGCTGGGCCAGCACTTCCGCGGTTTCCACCAGGATCGCCGTCGGCAAAGTCGGACTGTCGGAATTGAGCACGACCGCAGAGGTATGTCCGCGCCGAAGAATTTCCTCGATCGTCCGTAGCAGACAATCGCCGAAATTCGGCAGACACGCATCGATCAAGCGGATCTCTGGTGGAAGGATGCAGCTGAAAAAATCCTCGGAGCCTGGCGGAGCGAAGGCGGCATAGCCGGCGATGCCGGTGTAGCGGCCCGCGAGCAGGAGGTTCGCGGCAATGTCCTGGAGGAAGACGGTGTTCAGTGCGGCGGCTTCGTCGAAGGTCAGCGGCGGCACCAAGCGGGTCTTGGTGCGTCCCGGAGCCGAGGCTTTGGCCATGATGGCGATGCCGCAGGTTCCACCCGCGTTGAGTTTGTCGCTAAAGCCATCTGCACTGGCCATACGGTTATTGACCCCCGCAAAATCCGTCTGAAATTCGAATCGAACGAAACGAAACTAACCGACAGTTTTTGACAAAGCCGCCTGACGTGCCAATCACTTCCGGCTCAATGCCTTCAAGTCGTTGCGCACCAAAAGGTTAGGGCCCTCACAAATTCGTGATCGCGCGCACAACGTCCTGCTTAGCGTCGGGACAGCGCGATCTTGATTGTAGCGTAGTCTGGCAGGGCCCTGGCGTTACTGCCGCGCCACGTCGGGGCCTTTGCGTACTCGTTCGGCGACATGTCAAGCGACGCCACCTCCCGGCCTTGGATGCCGACGACTTCTATCGGAACGGCGACGGGCCGGGTGCCCCAGCCGAGAAAACCGCCATAGGCGACAATTAATTCAATCTTGTCACTTGGCGTGCGCACCACTTCGCTGACATGGCCGAGCGTGCTCGAACTCTCGTCGAGGACGGGCAGCCCGATCAGATCGCCGACGCGGACGTTCTGTGGAAACCGCGCCTGCATCCGCTGCTCCGCGGTCATCGGCTTTTTGTCATTTTCCATGCCGGTCGGCGGCAGCATCGCTTGCGCCGACGCGAGCCGCGCCTCCGTCATGCCGATCAAAATGATCACCAATCCCGCAGCTACCAGCTTTGTGCGCATTCTCGGGCACTCCGATCAAGCATGCCACGCGGTTTCGTGAAGCTACGTTATTTGCGAATAATTTTTTTCAACCCTAGTGTCGCGCGTCGCGAGCCGGAAACAACGACGGGAAGAGATTGAATATGTCAGCACCGTCCGTCAAATCACGTGCGCGTCACGAGCACAGGCTTCATCCGCTGCCGCTGCGCATCATGCACTGGATCAACGCGATCGCCATTTTCATCATGATCGGCAGCGGCTGGAAAATTTATAACGACGACGTGCTTTTCGGTTGGCTGCATTTTCCCGACGCTGTCGTTATCGGCAAGTGGGCGCAGTACGGATTGCAGTGGCACTTCTTCGGCATGTGGATTTTCGTGGTCAACGGGCTCGCCTATCTAGCCTACGGCATAACGACCGGCCGCTTTCGGCGAAAGCTGTTTCCCGTTTCGATACGCGAGATCCTGACGACCGTCGGCGATGCCCTGCGTTTCAAGCTCGGCCACGACGATCTGACCCACTACAACGCCGTGCAGAAGATTTTGTATCTCGGCATTATTCTGATCGGCATTCTGATCGTCATCTCCGGCCTGGCGCTGTGGAAGCCGGTGCAGTTCTCCGAACTGGCATCTCTGTTCGGCAGTTTTCAAACCATCCGGCTGGTCCATTTTCTGTGCATGTCCGCGATCGTTCTGTTCCTGATCGTCCACGTGGCGCTCGCGCTTCTGGTGCCCAAGAGCCTCGTCGCCATGCTGACCGGCGGGCCGGTGGTCCGCGATGACGCCGCGACGATGGCCAACGCGACGCCAACGCCTTCACGGTGATCCGATGTCGCTTCGCACCCCGACGCCATCGATCTTTCGGCCGAAAAAGCCGATCGGCAAAAATCTGCTGATGGCAAACCGAGAATTGGTCGAGACCATCAACCGGCGCAACGTGCTGCGCGGCGCCATCAGTCTCGGCGCGCTCACTCTATTGACCGGCTGCGACGTCAGCGAAGAGGAGCCCGTGCAGCGAGTGCTACGCGCCGTCTCATCGTGGAATGACCGCGTCCAGGCGACGATTTTCCGGCCCGATCATCTGGCGCCGACGTTCAGCGTCGACAAGGTCGTCAAGCCGCCGCGCTTCAATGCCCATTTCGACATTGAGGACTTAAAACCGGTCGACGGCGCGAACTGGAAACTGGAATTGGCGGGTCTTATCAACGACAAGCGCCCTTGGACCGCGCAACAGATTTACCAATTGCCGGAGCAGGAAATCATCATTCGGCATGTCTGCGTCGAGGGCTGGGATTATATCGGACAGTGGTCCGGCCCAAATCTGCGCAGCTTCTTCGAACGCGTCGGTGCCGATTTGACCGCGAAGTATGTCTACTTCCACTGCGCCGACGATTACACCGAGAGCATTGACATGGCGACCGCGCTGCATCCGCAGACAATACTCGCGACGCGCTACGCCAATGAGACGATCACCGACCCGTTCGGCTTTCCGCTGCGCCTGCGTACTTCCACCAAGCTCGGCTACAAGAACGCGAAATGGGTAAAGGCGATCGAGGTGACCAACACGTTCACCGAGACGTTCTGGAGCCAGCAAGGCTTTAATTGGTTCGCCGGGATCTGACGCGGCGGGAAATTTTCACCGCCGGACATAAATCCGCCAGCGATCATCGCGGCTTTCGCCGAGCTGGTAATCGGGACTTGTAGCAAACGGGTCGTTCTCCCAAGCCCCGTCCTGGGGTACGACGAGAACGACTTGGCAGTTATAAGTCGCCGCCATCTCGTGCACGTCTTCGGCTGAGCCTTCGCCGCCGAACACCCTGACGAACTGGGCGTTGATCGCCGCAAGACGCGCCGGCGACAGCGGTGCATACGCTGCCGCCAGATCGCGGTTCGCAAAGCACGAGTTGCGGTTGGCCAGCAAAGCCCATGAGATATTGACCGGCCACGGGGTCTCGTCTGCGAGAAACAGCGGATTGTTGGCGACGCGAACGCTTGGCGCAGCATAGCGGCGCACCGCCGCCCACATTTCCGGAGCTTTCGCGAAGACCTTTCCGCCAGGTCTCGCGGTGCCGAAGACGTTGTCTTGAATCATGGTCGCAGCGTCAGGCAGGCTGAGCACCAGCCCCGCCACCGCCGCGATGAGGATTGCGCGGCTGGGCATGCTGGTCAGCACGGCGGCGACAACGACGATCAGGACGATCTCGGCGGGAATAATCGCCCGAAGGCCAAGATCATTGTTTTCTCCCAGGGTGGAAACGAGGAGCCAGGAGGTGACCAGGCCCGCTCCGGCCAGGCAGGCGAACATTGCGATAGCCAGTTTCTCCGGCCCATTTCTCCAGCGGCGGAGCGCGGTCGGGAACGCGATCAAGCCGGCGATGTAAATTGCCGGCAGTTCGACCGGCAGGATGATGAGCCAATAGCCGGGGACATCCATGATGCGGCGAAGCCAATACGGGAATGCTTCGCCGAACACTGTGTAGTGCTCGATGGCCAGTGGGCTGCCGCGGCCGCGCGCCGCTACGGTAGCGAATTGATCGCGCAGAAACGGCGCGATCAGGCAGACAACGAGCAGCGCAGCAACCGCCAATCCAGCCGCGAAGCGTAGGCGTCGCCCCGGGGAAGTTGCGCTGAAGAGGATCGGTGCTGCGGCGAGACCGGCAATTGCAAACGTCACGCCGCCGACGAACGTTGAGCTTTCGAAGCCGGCGACAACGGCGAGGGCCAGCATCAAAACCAGCGTCAGGCTCGGCCGGCGCGCGTAGAAGGTCATCAGCAGCATGGCCGCGACGACGCATGACCCCGCCATCAGATGTTGCGGCACCCAGGTCGCCTGAAACAGCCAGCCGGACATTCCGATCGACGGCCACAGGATCGGCCTGAAGTCATCGGTTCCGAATATCCAGAACAGCGTCACCCACAAGCGACGCGGCGGCGGCAAGGGCGACGACCCAGATCGCTGCGACCGGCCGCTTAGTGAGCCAAACCGCAAGCCCCATCATCAAACAAAGCGATGCGAACGCGGTGAACCACGTCAGTCCGGCATCGGCTTCCCAGCCACTCGCACCGAGTGTCAATGCGAGTTCGGCCGCGCTGAAATGCCAGAGGTAGTAGTAGACGAGGCGATCCGGCGCGCCGATTTGACCGAACACCGGATTGACCGGCGGCAAGCCGAGCCGCGCCATCGCATCGACAAGCGCGGCCTTAGCGTGGTCGAACATCGGGTCGGCGAGCTGAACAGCATCGCCGGAGAATTTCGGCAGGATGGCTATGGCCGGGACGAGCGCGAGGATCGCTGCTGCGACCAACATCCATTGCGGAACAGCCAGGTCACCTTCAGATTCGCTGATCGCCGCGGGCCGGGTTAGCGAAAATCCTGCGGCCAAAAGGCAGATCAGGCCGCTCGCGACCACAGTGGTCGGCGAAAATCCGATCAGGGTGAACATCGGCAGCAGCACGGCGCTGTGCGCTGCCCAGCCGATTACACCGGCTGCGCCGATGGCGAGCACACGGGGAAACAGATGCCGGCCGATCGCGTAGCCCAGAAAAACCCAGAACGCGGTGGCGATCAGCGCGCAGAGCGCGGCATTGACGGGCGACGCCATGGCGAGTCCGGGCCCAAGCCACACTAACGCTTGAGCGGATTCAAACGCTATTGAGTGGAAGCGACGGGAGTGGAGGCGGTGGGCAACACCACAACTTTGGTTCCGACGGGCGTGCGGTCGTAAAGGTCGGTGATGTCGTTATTGGTCATGCGGATGCATCCGGCAGAGACGTTATGGCCGATCGTCCAAGGCTCATTAGTGCCATGGATCCGGTACAACGTATCCTTGTTGCCCTGCCAGAGATAGAGCGCCCGGGCGCCGATCGGATTTTCCGGTCCCCCGTGCATTCCGAGACCGCTTTGCAGCTGGACCATGTGCTCCTTGAGCTCCGGCTTTCGTTCCAGCATTTCCGCCGGCGGATACCAGTCGGGCCATTGCTGCTTGGTGTGGACGGTCGCCACGCCCGACCAGCCAAATCCTTCGCCGCCGACGCCGACGCCGTAGCGCACGGCCTGTCCGTTTTGCAGCAACAAGTAGAGGTAGTGGCTTCCGGGATCGACGACGATGGTGCCGGGCGCCTCACGCGAGGCATAGGTAACGAGCCGGCGGGCAAACGCCGGATCGGGCTCGCGGCTCTGTTGTTCCGATGTGGTGACGCAACCGGCCAGGCCGAGCGCAAGTCCAGCAGAAAACACTGCCACGACGACAATGCTGCGGTTCGACTTTGTTCCGTACTTTGCCTTCATCGGCGGAACCCACGGGCTTTGATGCGAATCCTCTGGCGTGAGCAAACCAAAGATTAATCGAGAAAAGGTGAATTTTAGGGCACCGCTGACCGTTCGGTCCTGCCCTTTGACCCTTGAGACGCCTGCGGGTTCGAAGGAAGGCTGCCTGCCGGTCTTCTCGGCGGCTTGTCGCGGGACTATTCTCAACTTCGAAGTTGCGCGGCACAGCCGCAGACTTGAATGGGAGGTCGATCGTGGTCCGATTGGGCTTTTCGGCGCTGGCCGGCGTGTGCTTGGTCGGCGCTGTTACGAGTGCCGAGGCTGGGCCGTGCGCGGCGCAGATTGAAGCAGTCGAAAGCCAAGTCCGCCGCGCAGCGCCGGGCCCGGCCACCGGTCCGACCGGTACGCAGACTATCGGTGCCCAGCTTCACCACCAGCCGACGCCCGAGTTCGGTGGAAAGCGCCGCAGCCAAAGCCCAAGCCGATGCCACAGCCGCGCTCGATCGCGCGCGCGAAGCTGACGCGGCGGGCGATGCCAAGGCCTGCGCGAAGGCGCTCGACGAGGCGAAAGCGGTGTACGGGCTGTAGTCTGCCGGCCGCGCCATCAGGCGACGCCACGGACGAGATCCGCGGCGCGTTCGGCAATCATGATCGTTGGCGCATTGGTGTTGCCACGCACCACGCTCGGCATCACCGAGGCATCGGCTACGCGCAGCCCGTCGACACCATGCACGCGCAATTGGTTATCCACGACGGGCCCAATCGCACACGTACTGGTCGGGTGATAAACGGATTGCGCACGCCGCTGGACATAGTCCCAGACATCGGTCTCGGAGCCCGATTTCGGAGCGCGATGCGGCTCCTTGATGTGTGCGCGCATGGCAGGCCGAGCGGCGATTTCGAGGCCGATGCGGATGCCGTCGATGATGGTCCGCCGATCTTCGGATTCGGCAAGATAATTGTGCACGATCTGCGGTTTGGATGTCGGATCGGCACTACGGAGAGAAACTTTGCCGCGGCTCTTCGGTTTCAGCACGCAGGGGCCGAAGGAAACAGCGTGGGCCGTAGGCGGACTCAAACCTTGTTCGTGAAACATCAGCGCCGCGGTCAGGAATTGCACATCCGGCGCTTCCAAGCCCGCGCGGGTGCGGAAAAACCCGCCAGTCTCGCCGCCGTTCGAGCTTAACGGGCCGCGGCCTTCGCTCTCCAAAAGCGCCGCATCTTCAGCGGTTGGCGGGGTCATCAGGCTTTCCGTATCGGTGTACCAGCTCATCATCACCAGCGGATGATCCTGCAGCCCGACACCAACAGGCAAATCCTGACGGACGGCAATCTGCAGCGCCGCTAAGTCGGCCGCTGGCCCGATACCCGACAACAAAAGCAATTGCGGGGAATTGTAGGCGCCAGCCGCCAGGATGACTTCAGTATCAGCGCGAATCTCTTCGAGCTTGCCGTTGCGCGCTATCTCAACACCGCTCGCACGGTTGCCGTCGAACAAAATCCGCGTGGTGAGCGCGTGGGTCAGCACTTTGAGATTGGGGCGGCTCATCGCCGGATGCAAATACGCCGCCGCGGTGCTGCAACGCTTTCCCTTGTGCTGGGTAACTTGATAGAGCCCGACGCCATCCTGACTGGCGCCGTTGAAATCTGGATTCACGGGGTATCCGGCTTCAATGGCCGCCTGCATGAAAGCGTCCGTCAACGGATGACGCGTCCGCGCGTCGCACACCGAAAGCGGTCCGAGTTTGCCGTGAAACTGGTCCTCGCCGCGTTCGTTGGACTCCGCCTTGCGAAAATAGGGCAGGACCTCGTTGTAGCTCCATCCTTTAGCGCCGTCGGCAGCCCAGCCGTCGTAGTCGGTGCGGTGGCCGCGAATATAAATCATCGCGTTGATCGAACTCGATCCGCCGAAGGTTTTGCCGCGCGGCAGATAGACGAACCGGCCGTCGAGCGCGGGCTCTGGCTGGCTCATATAGTCCCAATCGTATTGGTTTTTACGAATTAGACCCCAGGCTAACGGGATCTGAATCTCAGGCGCATCGTCGGGGCCGCCGGCCTCGATCAGCGTCACCTGGGCCGCTGGGTCTTCGGTCAGCCGTGCAGCCAAAACGCAACCGGCCGAGCCGGCGCCAACGATGACGTAATTGGTCATGTATTTCCTCCCCTGCGCCGCTTTTGTTTGTGGCCGAAGCAGCTTGTTTTGTTGCGATCTTAGCAGGCGGGCCGCGAAAACACATTCTCGCTCTTGGACGCCTACGCCAGTTCAGGCCGGCGCAACGATCGCAGCTGCGGAAAGAAGACGCTATGTGTTGTAACGAGTGCGGGTCCTAGTCAGGATTCTTCCGCGTAGATCGGGTCGACCGAGCCGCCCCAAGGTCCGTGGAATTTTTCCAACAGCTCCTGTGCCGGCGTCGTGCCGCGGGCGAGGCGATCTTCCAGAACTTCGAGGTACTTTCCTTCGTCCTCGCCGCTGATGTCGAGATGCTTGCGGCGCGCCAATCCGGCCCGGGCAAGTTTAAGAACGTCATTCGCAATTTCAAATACGGTGCGGCCGTGGACTTTGGCCGCGAGCCCCGCCTTCGGCACGGCGTCGCGCAGGGCCTGACGCTCGTCCGCGGTCCAATTCTTGACCAGGTCCCAAGCGGCGTCGAGGCTAACGTCGTCATAGAGAATGCCGACCCAGAAGGCCGGCAGCGCGAGCAAATCCGGCAGTGGGCCTGAATCGGCGCCGCGCATTTCCAGATAACGCTTGAGCCTCACCTCCGGAAAAATCGTGGAGATGTGGTTCGCCCAATCGGAAATCGTCGCGCGCACGCCGGGCATGCCGGGCACCTTGCCCGCCATCAAATCGCGGAACGATTGGCCCGATACGTCGACGTACTCGTCACCGTGCTTGACGAAATACATCGGCACGTCGAGCGCGTAATCGACCCAGCGCTCGAAACCCATTCCGTCCTCGAACGCCCACGGCAGCATGCCGGTACGGTCTTTGTCGGTGTGGCGCCAGATTTCCGCGCGGAAAGAGAGAAAGCCGTTGGGCTTTCCTTCCGTGAACGGCGAGTTGGCAAACAACGCGGTCGCAACCGACTGCAAAGCGATCGACACACGCAGCTTCTTGACCATGTCGACTTCGGAGCAGAAGTCGAGATTGGTCTGTACCGTACAGGTGCGATACATCATGTCGAGGCCAAGCTTGCCGACCTTCGGCATGTAGGCGGTCATAATCTTGTAACGGCCTTTCGGCATTTGCGGCATCTCGGCACGCGTCCAGCTTGGCGTCATGCCGATGCCGAGAAATCCGATGTGCAGCGGTCGGGCGACCTCGCGCACCTGAGCGAGGTGCGCCATCAGTTCGCTCGACGTCTGGTGCACCGTTTCGACTTGCGCGCCGGACAACTCGAACTGACCCCCGGGCTCGAGCGAGATCGCGCCGCCGCCGGTTACGTCGAACAGGCCAATGACGTTTTCACCTTCCATGATCGGCTGCCAGCCCAGCAGGTGCTGCATGCCTTCAAGAAGGCCGCGAATGCCGCGACGTCCTTCATAGGGGACGGGCTTATGCCCCTCGAGTGTGAAGGCGAATTTCTCGTGCTCGGTGCCGATGCGGAACTGCGCCTTCGGCTTGACGCCCTGCGCAATCCATTCAACGAGCTCGTCGCGCCGCTCGATCGGCGTCAGGTCGACTTGATCACGCGCCATGGGATCTAGCGTGAGTGGCGGCGACGATGGTCACGCAGCCTTGCGCTTCTCCGACGGGAAGCGGTGATAGAAGGTGTCGCCCGTCTTCGCCATGTCGCGCAGCAGCTTGCCGGGTTTGAAGCGAGTACCGTATTTCTTTGCCAGTTCGTTGCACATATCGACGAAGGCCGTTGCGCCCATGCCGTCGATATACGAGATGGTGCCGCCGGTAAACGGGGCATAGCCGAAGCCAAGGATCGAGCCAACGTCGGCTTCGCGCATGTCAGTGACCACGCCTTCCTCGACGCAGCGCGCGGACTCGAGCGCCTGGATCGCCAGCAGCCGATGCTTGAGTTCCTCGACGTCGATGGTGTCCGGATCGAGCTTGGTCGGCTGCAGCTCGATGAGGCCCGGCCAGAGCCGCTTCGGCCCGGACTGCGGATAGTCGTAGAAGCCCTTGCCGTTCTTGCGGCCATAACGCCCGCGCTTCTCAACCATATCTTCGAGCAGCGTCTTTTGTCGCGGATCGATGGCCTTGTCGCCAAGATCGGCCTCGGTTGCCTTCAATACTTTCCAGGCGAGATCGACTGCGACCTCGTCGGTCAGAGAAAGCGGTCCAACCGGCATGCCTGCCATCCGGCCGACATTTTCGATCATCGCCGCCGGCACGCCTTCGGTCAGCATCAAATGACCTTCGCGAATATACGTGCCGACCACGCGCGAGGTGTAGAAGCCGCGCGAGTCGTTGACCACGATCGGAGTCTTGCGGATCGCGCGCACGTAATCGAGTGCCGCCGCGAGCGCCGCGTCGCCGGTCTTCTTGCCCAAAATGACTTCGACCAGCATCATGCGATCGACTGGCGAGAAAAAGTGGATGCCGATAAACCGGGGCTGATCCTTGAAAGTCTTTGCCAGCGATGTGATCGGAAGCGTCGAGGTGTTGGAGCCGAAGATCGTTTGATCGCCGATCGCGGCCTGCGCTTTGGCAATCACTTCTTCTTTGACTTTGCGATCCTCGAACACCGCCTCGACGATGAGGTCGCAATCCTTCAGCGCGGTGTAATCCGGCGTTGCCGTGATGTGCGCCAGCAGCGCGTCGCGGTCGGCGCTGGTAGCGCGGCCGCGATTGATCTGATCGGTGATCAGCTTCTGCGAGTGCGCCTTGCCCTTGTCGGCGGTCTCCTGGTCGCGGTCGATGAGCACCACGTCGATGCCGGCCTGGGCGCTGACATAGGCGACACCCGCGCCCATGAAGCCGGCGCCGAGCACGCCGATTTTCTTGATTGGCTTGGCGGGAATCTCCGGCGGACGGCGCGCGCCCTTGTTAAGCTCCTGCATCGAGACGAACAGCGAGCGGATCATGGCCGCGGCTTCGGGCGAGCGCAGAATCTTCGCAAAGTAGCGGGATTCCACCCGCAGCGCCTGGTCCATCGGCAATTGCAGGCCCTCATAAACGACCTGCATGATGGCGCGCGCGGCGGGATAATTGTCGTAGGTCTCGCGGCGGTAAAGTGCATTCGCCGGCGGGAACACCATCATGCCGGCCTTGGAATAAACCGCGCCGCCCGGAAGCTTGAAGCCTTCAGCGTCCCACGGAGCGGTAGCCTTGCCGCCGGCTTTGATCCAGTCCTTCGACTTCTGAACAAGCTCGCCCGCAGGAACCACTTCGTCGACGAGTTTCATCGCCTTGGCGCGATTAAGCCTTAGCTGGTCGCCTTTGAGCAGGTATTGCAGCGCGTCGGCCGGCGGCATCATGCGCGCGATGCGTTGGGTGCCGCCGCCGCCCGGGAACAGGCCGACTTTGATTTCCGGCAGTCCGAGCCGCGTCTTGTCGTTCTCGGCGGCGACGCGATGATGGCAGGCGAGCGCGAGCTCGAAGCCGCCGCCCATGGCGGTGCCGTTGAGTGCCGCGACCCAGGGTTTGCCGCAGGTTTCCATGCGGCGGGCGAGCAGCGAAAACTTGCGGCTTTCTTCAAACAAATTCTTGTTCGCCGCCTCCTCGCCCTGCGATTTGGCCAGCGCAGTGAAGTTCTGTCGTGACGTCTCGAGGACTGCGAGATCGGCTCCGGCGCAGAATGCGTCCTTGCCGGAAGTCAGCACTGCGCCCTTGATGGCGGCGTCGGTCGCTATTTTCTCGACAATTGCCCCAAGCTCTTCAGTCACTTTCGCATCGATGACGTTCATCGAGCGTCCCGGCATGTTCCAGGTAACGAGCGCAATGCCGTCCGCGTCTACATCGAAGGTGAAATTGGTATAGCTCATACTGATCTCCCGTCGCGTCTCTTCGCCTCGCCCCAAAAGCGGGAGAGGGAGAATTACTTTGGATACGGTTTGCCGTCCTTGTGGATGTAGCGTGCGCCGTTATCGTCGCGGATAACCAGCAAGTCGACGTCCGGATATTCCGCGCGCTCATGTTGCGAGCGTGTGCCGATCTCGAGATACACCGCCTCACTGTTCGATTTGTTGACCAGATGATGACCGTTGCGGATATTGGCCTTGAAGCCTGCGGCCTCGCCGGACTTCAGCACGGTTTCGCCGTCATCCTCAATCAGCACCACTTCGCCCTCGATGACGTAGACAAGCTCGTCTTCTTTCTCATGCCAGTGCCGCAGTGCCGAAGCGGCACCCGGTTTGAGCGTCGTCAGATTGACGCCGAACTGGCTGAGGCCCGCGGCATTGCCAAGCCGCTTGCGCGAGCGGCCAGCAACCACGCGGTTAAATGGATCCGGATAGGTCGAGCGGCTGTCCACTGGCAGCTTGGCGATGTCGATCTTGGGCATGTGCCGCGCTCTTTCAACTCATCCTCGTCCTGAGGCGGCGGCGCGTTGCGCCGCTTTCCCAAGATGCCGTTTCGCAACTCACACCCGTTCGATAATTGTCGCAGTGCCCATTCCGGCGCCGATGCAGAGCGTCACCAACGCGGTCGATAAATTGCGGCGTTCAAGCTCATCGAGCACGGTGCCGAGGATCATCGCGCCAGTGGCGCCGAGTGGATGACCCATGGCGATGGCACCGCCGTTGACGTTGATCTTGTTCGGATCGATGTCGAACGCCTGCATGTAGCGCAGCACGACCGAGGCAAACGCCTCGTTGAGTTCGAACAGGTCGATGTCGTTGAGCGTCATGCCGGAGCGCTTCAACACTTTCTTGGTCACATCGACCGGGCCAGTCAGCATGATCGCCGGCTCCGAGCCGATGTTGGCAAAGGCGCGCACGCGTGCCCGCGGCTTGAGCCCCGCTTTCTTGCCAGCGCGCGCATTGCCGAGAAGAACTGCGGCGGCGCCGTCGACGATGCCCGACGAATTGCCGGCATGATGGACGTGATTGACGAATTCGACGTCTGGATGTTTCTGAATTGCGACGGAATCGAAACCACCCATTTCGCCCATCTGCACGAATGACGGCTTGAGCGAGCCGAGCGACTGCATGGTCGTATCCGGCCGCATGTGCTCGTCTTTGTCCAGCAACGTGAGTCCGTTGACGTCCTTTACCTTCATGACCGAGCGGTTGAAGCGACCTTCGTTCCAGGCCGCCGCGGCGCGCTTCTGGCTTTCGACCGCATAGGCGTCGACATCGTCGCGCGAGAAGCCGTATTTGGTCGCGATCAGATCGGCGGAAATGCCCTGGGGCACGAAATAGTGCGCGACCGCAATGGTCGGATCGACGGCCCAGGCGCCGCCGGAAGCCCCGATACCAACCCGGCTCATCAACTCGGCGCCGCCGCCGATCGCCATGTCCTGCTGTCCGGACATGATCTGCGCGGAGGCGAAATTCACCGCGTCGAGACCGGAAGCACAGAACCGATTGATCTGAACGCCGGCCACGCTGTCGCCATAGCCGGCGACCAATGCCGCCGTGCGTGCGATATCGGCGCCGGCCTCGCCGACCGGATCGACTACGCCCATCACCACGTCATCGACCAAAGTGGGATCGAGATCGTTGCGGTCCTTGATCGCGGCCAGCGCCTGGCTTGCGAGATTAAGCGCCGTCACTTCATGAAGCGAGCCATCGACTTTGCCGCGGCCGCGGGGGGTGCGCACGTGATCGTAAATGAAGGCGTCCGGCATAGCGTTTCCCTCCTGGCGCAGGCGCGTCGCTATAGGTTCGTGAACCCGAACCTTCCATATAGGCCAAGTTTCGAAGAATTGCAGTATCGGGCTAGAACGCCTCCGCCGGCAACGCCATGGTCGAAGCGGCGCCGGCCTTGATGCGTGCAAGATGTGTTGTTGACGCGGGTAAAAGCCGCTCGGCGAAGAAACGGCCGGTGGCAAGCTTCGCCGCCATGCGTTCCCCAGAACCGTTGGCGCCATCGGCCGCCTTGACCTTCGCCGCCTCGGCGATCAGGCACCACATATAGCCGAGCGCAACCAGGCCGAAGAGGTGCATGTAATCGGTTGAGCCGGCGCCGGCATTGTCGGGATTGCCGAGCGCGTTTTGCACGAACCACATCGTCGCTTGCTGCAATTCTCCGAGCGCCTGACTGAGCGGCTTGAGGTAGGGTGCGAGACTTTCGTCAGCGCTTTTCTCTTTGATGTAAGCCGACACCTCGGCGAAGAACGCCTGCAGGGCGCGGCCGCCGTCTCGCGGCAGTTTGCGGCCAACCAGGTCGAGCGCCTGAATGCCGTTCGCTCCCTCGTAGATCATGGCGATGCGCGCGTCGCGCACGAACTGCTCCATGCCGTGCTCTGCGATATAACCATGGCCGCCAAACACCTGCTGCGCCATTACGGTGTTGGCAAAGCCCTGATCGGTAAGCACGCCTTTGATCACCGGGGTCATCAGGCCCATGTGATCGTCGGCGACCTGACGCTCTTTGGCGTCGCCCGAACGATGCGCGACATCGCTTTTGAGCGCGGTCCACAACACCAGAGCCCGCGCCGCTTCGTTGAAAGCGCGCATGCTCATCAGCATGCGGCGAACATCCGGCTGGACGATGATCGGATCAGCCGGTTTGTCCTTGAACTTGGCGCCGGTCAGCGCGCGGCCGGCAAGGCGCTCTTTCGCGTAGGTGGCGGCGTTCTGGTATGCGACTTCGGAGAGCGCGAGCCCCTGCACGCCGACACCGAGCCGCGCTTCGTTCATCATCACGAACATCGCGTTGAGGCCACGGTTTGGCTCGGCGATCAGCCAGCCGGTAGCGCCGTCGTAGTTCATGACGCAGGTGGAATTACCGTGGATGCCCATTTTCTCTTCGATCGATCCGCAGGCAACAGCATTGCGCGGACCTATGCCGCCGTCTTTGGTCGGCAGGAATTTGGGAACGATGAAAAGCGAAATACCTTTGGTGCCTTCCGGCGCGCCCTCGATCCGCGCCAGCGTAAGATGGACGATGTTCTCCGCGAGATCGTGCTCACCGGCCGAAATGAAAATCTTGGTACCGGTGATCTTGTAGGTGCCGTCGGCCTGGGGCACCGCACGGGTGCGCACCAGACCAAGATCCGTGCCGCATTGCGGCTCGGTTAAATTCATCGTGCCAGTCCATTGACCGCTGATGAGTTTCGGCAGGTAAAGCGCTTTCTGCTCGGCCGAGCCGTGCGCGATGATCGCGGCGGCTGCGCCCAGCGTCAGGCCTGGATACATCGCAAACGCCATATTCGCCGAGCAGAGAAACTCGCTGATTGACTGGATGAGAACCATAGGAAGCCCCTGGCCGCCGAATTCGGCCGGCGCTGAGGCGCCCATCCAGCCACCCTCCATGAGTCGCCTATAGGCGTCCTTGAAGCCGGTCGGCGTCGTTACCGAGCCGTCTGCGTGGCGCTTGCAGCCTTCCTTGTCACCGACGCGGTTAAGCGGGGTGAGCATGTCCTCGGAGAACTTGGCGGCCTCGGCGAGGACCGCTTCGACCAGGTCGGGCGTGGCGTCGGCAAAACCGGGTAGGTTGTTGTACCGATCGATGTGGAACACATCGCTCAACAGGAACATCACGTCATCAACGGGAGCCTTGTAGGTCGGCATGATGTGTCCCTCCCCTGCCGCGTCCGCCGGTCGCCGGCTGAACTATTAGGTATAGGGTAGCGAATTTGCGTCAACGGTAAGACAACGATTGTTTAGGCGTCCGGGGGGCCAGCCGCCGCCGCGCCGCCGCGCGGCCGCAACCGAGGGTGGCCGGCCGGGGCACCTGCCGAATGAACAATCGGTGACCGGCTGGGCCGACTTTTAACGCCTTCTTTACCGTAATCCTCAACATTCGCTCCGAGGACAGAGAACCGCCCTCCGCGTCGTCTGTTCAGGGCATTGCTCGAGACAGAGGGCACATCCTGCTCCTCACGATGTGGTTGGACGCGAGAATGAAATCCGGCGGTCCGTGGAATCTCAGAGGTCTCCGTCCGGAAGCACGCGAGGCCGCGCGTGAGGCCGCGCGCCGCTCCGGCATGTCGGTCGGTGAATGGCTGAACGCCGTTATCCGGCCGGAAGATGAGGACGACAGCGACTGGTCGGCTGATTTCGATCGCGAATTTGATCGCGAGCCCGAGGAGCGATGGTCACCGCGCCGTCGCCGTGATGAGCGGGAACGCGAGCCGTATCGCGGCGTGGAACGGCGCCGGCGCGAACGTGAACCAGACGATCCCGGGCGGCAGAGCTTCGCTCGCGGCGATCGTGGCCCCGAACAATATCGCGAAACCGATTGGCGACGCCACGACCGCAGTCGGGACGACGAACGTCCGATGCGGCGAGAAGACGGTCCTTATCGCGAAGAGTACCGCAGTTCGGGCAATCCTTATTACGAAGAGCCGAACCGCTGTGAAGAGCCGCGCCGCGAAGAGCCGCGTCGCGAAGAACCGCGCCGCGAGCGCGCGAGCCGGCCCCGTGGCGAGCGCGAGCAGAGAAGCCAATACCAAGATGAAGCCGACGTTCGCAGGCCGCGCTATGAACCTCCGGTTTTCGTCACACGGGACGAACCTCCGCCGGAGAGCCCGCGCATCGAACGTGCTCCGCCCTGGCCACCGGAAAACGATCGCGATGAATTCGTCGACCAAGCCGTAGCCGAGATCACCGCGCGGCAGCGTGCGCTCGACCGCAGCCCTCGCGCCAATCCACCACGGGGGCAGCCGCCGCTCGAGACCGATGTCCCGGCCGAAACCACGGCGGCGCGACGCCCGGTCCACTACGCGGCCGCGGACATTGCCGCTCCGCAGCGCGCAATCGCGGCCGATTTCGCCGTCAAATCAAAGGCGGTGCAAATTCCGCCCGACGACGAGATGACGGCGCAGATTACGGCGCGGCAACGCACGACCGCCCGTGATGTCGGCATCGAATCAAAGGCGGCGCAAATTCCGCCCGATGACGATCTGACCGCGCAGATTACGGCGCGGCGACGCACGGTCGCCGGTGATGTCGGCGTCGAATCAAAGGCAGCGCAAATTCCACCCGACGACGAGATGACGGCGCAGATGGCGCAGATTGCAACGCGGCAACGCACGATCGCCCGTGATCTCGGCATCGAATCAAAGGCCGCGCAAATTCCGCCCGACGACGATTTGACCGCGCAGATTACGGCACGGCAACGGGCGCTCGCCGGCGAGACCGTCGAAACGTTCAGCCAGCGCGAGCCGCTCCCGCTGTCGTCTTTGCCGCCGGAAAGCCGCCCGGCTTCCGAGGAGCATCCGCAATCCGAGGAAGCGTCGGCCCAAGGCATCAACCTCAGCGGTCTCGAACAGCAACTGCGCCAGATCACCATGCGGATCGAGGCGCTGCGGCCGTCGGCAGAACTCGAAACTGCAATCAACGGCCTGCGCGCCGATCTGGCAGAGATTGGCCGTTCGTTGACCGAGGCGTCGCCGCAGCACGCGTTGGAATCGCTTGAGATCGAGGTCAAAGCTCTCGCACAGCGCATCGATCATAGCCGCCAATCGGGCGCGGATACCGCGGCGCTGGCCGGCCTTGAACGCGGCCTCGCCGATGTGCGCGAAGCACTGCGCACGCTGACGCCAACCGAAAGCCTGGTCGGCTTCGATGAGGCGGTCAGGGGGCTGGCCAGCAAAGTTGACGCGATTGCGGCCCACGACGATCCGGCCACCTTGCAGCAACTTGAGTCGGCGATCGGCGCGTTGCGCGGCATCGTCTCGCACGTCGCCTCCAATGACACGCTGGCGAAGGTTGCGGACGAAGTTCGCGCGCTCGCGGCCAAAATCGACGATTTCGCGAAGAGTGCGGCGAATGGGTCCACGTTGTCGACGCTCGAGAATCGCATCGACGTATTGGCCACGGCGCTCAACGCTTCGGCAGAGGCGGGCCATGCGGTACCGCGCGAACTCGAGAAGCTCCTGTCGGGACTGATCGAGAAACTGGAATGGGTGCAGCTCACGCACACCGATCATACGGCGCTGGCGCATCTGGAAGATCGCATAGCTACTCTGGTCAAGCGCCTGGACGCCTCCAACTCGCGTCTTGGCCTGCTAGAAGGCGTCGAGCGCGGCCTTGCCGACTTGCTGGTGCACATGGATCACTTGCGGGGCGTCACCAGTGAGCGTGACGGTCTCGTCGGGAAACCGCCGGTCAGCGACGTGATCGAGCAAGAGGTTGTCCGCACACAGGATTCTCTTGAAGCCGTGCAGGGCACGGTGGAGCACGTCGTCGATCGCCTCGCCATGATCGAGAGCGATATTCGCGTCGACCGGGCTCGGACTGCGCTTACGGAGGAACCGTCGCCGCCAGTCGAAGTGCAAGAGCCGCCGCCACCAACGCCGCCACCACCACCACCACCCGCCCTTGAGCGGCTGGCGACGCTCGCGCCGGCTGAGGTTTCTAGCGCTTCCTATGACCTTCCCGCCGAACCGTCCTACGAGGCAGCAAAGCCCGTCGAGCCGGAAGTTGCATCCCGGCGGCTCGCGGTTGCGCGGGCGCCGATCGACCCGAGCCTGCCGCCGGATCATCCGCTCGAGCCGGGCTTCACGACCGCCGGCCGCTCGCGCAGCCAGCTGTCGGCCGCTGTCCGGATTGCCGCGTCCGAAGCCGTGATCGAACTCCAAGCCGCCCGTGATTCCGGACCCGGGTGGCGGCAAATCCGATTTCATTGCGGCTGCTCGGCGCGCCGCGCGGGCGGCGGCCTTAGCCACGCCGCAGCAGAGGTCGAGCGCCGCCTCCGGAGGTTCTGCACAGCCGAAGAAGATGACCGACCGTCTGCGCACCTTGATGGTAGCAGCAGCGGTTGTCGTCATTGTCGTCGGTGGCTTCCATATCGTCTCGCGCTTTCTGGAGGACGGCGGTTCGGGATCTCCGCCGCCTGCGCCGAAGGTTGCGCCCGGTGTCCAAACACTCCCGCCGGCACCGCAAACCGAACCGCGTGGGCAGCCCGAGTCTGCGCCTCTGGATATAACGCCGCCGCACGTAGAGACGGAGACGCCGCCACCGCCCGCGAGCACGGCGCCAGATTCAATTCCCGCCAGTCCGCAGCCCGGTCCGACGCCGCTACCGGGCGGAGACTCGGCGCCGCATTCCGGCGCGTCGCTAGCGCCAGAAGGCGTCCCGAGCCCAACGCCGCCAACTCCGGCCACACACCAGTCTCAGTCGGATTCGAGGTCCTGGCCGCCGAAGGTACCGGCCGGCGTGTCGCCTACAGGTTCAGCGCCATGGGCCGCGGCTGACATCACCGGTTCGCTTCCGCACGCTCGAGCGCCGCACAGTGCGGCTACGCCGGGAGCTGCATTGGCCGACAAACTACCGGTCGCCGTCGGGAGTTCCGCCCTGCGCACCGCGGCGCTCGCTGGCGACCCCATCGCCGCTTACGAGGTCGCGGTTCGCCTTGCCGAAGGCCGCGTGGTTCCGGAGGACGATGAAGCGGCCGCGCATTGGTTCGAGCGCGCCGCCAAAAAGGGGTTGGCACCGGCCCAGTTCCGGCTTGGTAGCCTTTATGAAAAAGGCATTGGCGTGAAACGAAACCTCACCACGGCGCGCGACCTCTACCGCGCCGCCGCGGACAAGGGTCACGGCAAGGCCATGCACAATCTGGCCGTGCTCTACGCCGAAGGCATCGGCGGCGCGGCGGACTATCGCACAGCGGCGCAGTGGTTCCGCAAAGCGGCTGAGCGCGGCGTCACCGACAGCCAGTATAACCTCGCCATCCTTTACGCGCGCGGCATCGGGGTCGAGCAGGATTTTGCCGAATCCTTCAAGTGGTTCTTCCTCGCGGCCAAAGAAGGCGACAAGGATGCGGCGCGGAAGCGCGACGAAATGGCCGCGCATCTCGACGAACAGTCGCTTGCGGCGGCGCGTATCGAGGTGGAAAAGTGGGCGCCGCTGCCGCAACCCGCCGACGCGATCACTGTGAAGGGCGCCTGGGATCAGCCCATGAACCTGAGTTCGGTGGCAAAGCCGAAAGCACGTTCGTCGGCTAAGGCTTCCGCGCCAGACACCACCAAGCCAAACTGACGGCCCAGCGCGATCAATTCTGCGCGCTGTTCGCAGCGGGATAGTTGTCACCCGGCGTCGCGGGCGTAGAACCGTCCAAACGCAGACCCGAGCGCCGGTGCACCAGCCGTGCAGATTTATCTTCCGATCGCCGACATTCCCGTCAACGTCTTTCTCGTGCTGGCGATGGGTCTGGCGGTCGGCTTCATTTCAGGCATGTTTGGGATCGGCGGCGGTTTCCTGATGACGCCGCTGCTCATCTTCATCGGCGTGGAGCCGGCAGTCGCCGTAGCGAGCGTCACGACGCACGTGGCGGCTTCTTCCTTTTCGGGCGCGACAGCCTATTGGCGCCGCAACGCCATTGACTCGACGCTCGCGCTCACACTCCTCGCCGGCGGCATCTTCGGCAGCGCCGGCGGGGTGGCGCTTTTCACCTGGCTGCGAGCCCTTGACCAGCTCGATCTCGTCATCGGCCTTTCTTACGTGATCCTTCTGGGCATCGTCGGTGTGCTGATGGTCGGCGAAAGCGCGCGCGCCATCATCCGCAGCATTCAGGGCAAGCGGGTCGAACTGCGGCGGCCGGGCAGCCACATGTGGATCCACGGGTTGCCGCTCAAGCTGCGCTTCAAGCGCTCGAAAATCTACGTCTCCGCAATTCCGGTACTTGCGATCGGATTCATCATTGGCTTTCTCGGCGCCATCATGGGCATCGGCGGCGGATTTCTGCTGGTGCCGATGCTGATCTATCTGCTTCGGGTGCCGACGGTGACCGTCATTGGCACGTCCATGGTCTTGACCTTTCTCACCATGGTGGCAGCGACCATTCTGCACGCGGCGACCAATCACCTGGTCGATGCCGTGCTCGCGCTGATCCTCATGGTGGGTGGCGTCATTGGCGCGCAGTTCGGCGCGCATGCCGGACAGCGCATCCGCGGCGAGTGGTTGCGGCTGTTGCTCGGCTTGCTCGTCCTCTCGGTCGGCTTGCGGTTCGCAGGTCAACTCGTGCTGCCACCCAGACGATCCATATTCGATCCGGGTCATCGGTGGTGCGCCATGAGATCGGTGTTGGCCGCCGCGCTTATCCTGACAAGCCTGATGGTCTGTACAGGCCGGGCGGCGGCGGAGCGGCTTATTGCTTCCTTGACCAATCAAAGAGTGCTGATCACCTCGAACTACACCGGAGTGGAATTGGTGCTGTTCGGTACGGTGGAGCGGGACGCTGCCGATCCGGTGCGAGGCGGGCCCTACGATATCGTTGCGACCGTCACGGGCCCACGGGAATCAATCCGCACGTTGCGCAAGCAGCGGGTGCTCGGCATCTGGGTGAATGCGCGAGCGCGCACCTTTGTTGATCCGCCCGCATATCTCGCCGTTTTGGCGAGCCGTCCGCTCGACGCCATCACCGGCGCGGAGAATCGCCGGCGGCTGCAGCTCGGCATTGCCAATACGCCGCTGCCCGAACTGATCCACAACGACATCGGCGAGGTCAGCAGCGACCCGTTCCGCGCCGCGTTTATTCAGATCATGCGCGGACGCGACCTCTACAGCGAAGAGCCGAATGCGGTCTCGTTCCTCACGCCGACGCTGTTCCGCACCACGATCGTACTGCCGGCGCAGGTGCCGACCGGCAATTACACTGTCGACGTCAAGCTGTTCGATGGCGGCAATATGGTCGCGCACACGGATTCGGCCTTCGAGATCGTCAAGGTCGGCTTCGAGCAGTTTGTGGTCAACGCTGCGCGCGATCACGGCCTGCTCTACGGATTTGCCACCGCGCTGATGGCCCTGACGACCGGCTGGATCGCGAGCGTGGCGTTCCGGCGAGACTAAGTTTCAATCCGGCAGGCATCGCTCCGCAGCGATGGCAAAGAGCCGGCGCTCGCCGAGCATGTGCGCGGTGAACGCGAGCGTGCCGAACAGCCCGCAGATCGCACGATCGCGCACGTTGAGGCCGCCGGCATAGGCGCCGAACGCCGGCATGATCAGGCGGCGGCCATCGCCGGCGAAGCACCGCCGGCTCACCGCCCGGCCGCGCTGCGCCACCCGCGCAACCGGATGCAGGTGGCCCGCGATCTCGCCGTTGCTCCGCCTGTTCGGACGGCTCATGGCGAAACGTCAAGCGGACCGAGCGCCAACACATCGGCGAACCGTCCACCGATGCCGTCCGGAAGGATTGGGATCGTGGTTGCCCGCGATCCAAATCCAATCGCGGCTGTGCTGGAGGGTCTTCAGCGAGGCGCGATCGCCGCCCGACATGCGCAATGGGCCATGGTCGTCGTGGAAGTTGTCGCCCAAGGCGACCACGAGACGCGGCGCATAGCGTTCAACGAGGCGGGCAAGCCGTGCCAAAGTCGTCGCGGTATCGTAAGGCGGCAGCAGCACGCCGCGTTTGGCAAAGGCTGAGCCTTTTTCCAGATGCAGATCGGCGACGAGGAGCAGACTTTCGTCGGGCCAGTACAGCGCACCGGCCGGATCGGCGACAAATGTGATGCCAGCGACGACTACCGAGACAGATTGAGGCGCACGTGTAAAGTCAGGATCGCCGCCGGCGCGGGATTGAGCGGTCGAAGCGGCGCCCCTCACTGCATCGCCTCCTTGATCAATTCGGCCTCCGCCTCGGCGAGGAGCGTATCCGATGCTTCGCCGTAGACCATCTCGCGGCCGATCTCCAGCATCACCGGCACAGCCAGCGGCGACACGTGATCGAGCGCTTTATGAACGATTCGGCCCCTGATGCGCGAGAGCATTTCGGAGACGCGGCGAACGTCGAGCAGTCCGCTCGCGGCGTCGGCGCGGGCGGCGCGCAGGAGAATGTGATCGGGCTGGTGGCTACGCAGCACGTCGTAAACCAGGTCGGTCGAGATCGTCACCTGCCGGCGGGATTTTTCCTGTCCGGGGAAGCGCCGCTCGATCAGTCCGGCAATGATCGCGCAATTGCGGAACGTGCGCTTCATCAGCGCGGATTCGGCGAGCCAGGCTTCAAGATCGTCGCCGAGCATGTCTTCGTCAAACAGGGCGGCGAGCGACAATCCCCCGCGCTCGATCTGCTGCGCCACATTGCCGAGGCCCCATACCGCGAGCGCGTATTCGTTGGCGACGAAGCCCATCGGGCGGAGCCGCGCGCGTTCGAGCCGCCGCGTCAACAGCATGCCGAGCGTCTGATGCGCCAGCCGGCCTTCGAACGGATAGCAGACGAGATAGTGCTTGTTGGCGCGCGGAAACGTTTCCACCAGCAGTTCATACTGGCCGGGCATGCGCGAACGCCATTCCTGGATTTCGAGCCATTCGCGGACTTGCGCGGGCAGCGCACGCCATTCCTGCGGGTGGGCGATGATGCCGCGCACCCGCGCGGCGAGATAAGTTGACAGCGGAAATTTTCCGCCCTCGTAGGCCGGCACCTTCGGATCCTCCGCGGTGGCGCGCGAGACATAAACCTCGTCCTCGACCAGGGTCTCGTATTGGAGGATCTCGCCGGCGAACACAAAAGTGTCGCCCGGCACCATGGTCTCGATGAAATATTCTTCGACTTCGCCGAGGAGCCGTCCGCCGCGCGGAATAACCTTCGAGGCGCGCGAGCGGACGAGGCGGACTTTCAGCATGTCGGCTTCGACGATGGTGCCGACGTTGAGCCGGTAGCGCTGCGCGACATTGGGATTGGTAATGCGCCAGCGCCGGTCTTTGCCTTCGCGAATGCGGGCAAAGCGGTCGTAAGCCTTGAGCGCATAGCCGCCGGTGGCGACGAAATCGACCACGGCATCGAAATCGGCGCGCGTCAGTGCGGAGTAGGGGGCGGCAGTCGTCACCTCGGCATAGAGTTCGTCGCTGAAGAACGGCTCGCCGCAGGCGCAGCCGAGGACGTGCTGCGCGAGCACGTCGAGCGCGCCGATGCGCAATGGTGGCGTATCCTGAGCGTTCTCGGCGATTGCGTCGAGCGCGGCGCGGCACTCGAGCACTTCGAAACGGTTGGCCGGAATGAGCACGCCTTTCGAGGGTTCGTCCATGCGGTGATTGGCGCGGCCGATGCGTTGCAGAATGCGCGAAGCGCCTTTCGGCGCGCCGACATTGATCACCAGATCGACGTTGCCCCAGTCGATGCCGAGATCGAGCGAAGACGTGCAAACCACGGCGCGCAGCCGGCCGGCCGCCATCGCCGCTTCGACCTTGCGGCGCTGCGCGACGTCGAGCGAACCGTGATGCAGCGCGATCGCCAGATTGTCGTCGTTGATGTGCCAGAGCTGCTGAAAGATCGCTTCCGCCTGGCTGCGGGTGTTGACGAAAACCAGCGTCGTTTGATGCGCCATGATGAGGCGGTAGATTTCATCGAGCGCGTGCCGCGCCGAGTGCCCGGCCCAGGGTAGCCGCTCGCGCGTGTCGAGCATGGTGACGTCGGGCGGCGCGCCAGGGTCGGCAACGATGAGATCGGCGATCATCTGCCCTGCCGCGCCGCTGCGTTGCGGCACCATGAAACGCGCGAGCTCCGCGGGCTCGGCCACGGTCGCCGAGAGACCGACGCTGGTGAGGTTTTCCGCAATCCGAAACAGCCGGGCGAGACCGAGCGAAAGCAGGTCACCGCGCTTCGACGTGACCAGCGCATGCAATTCGTCGAGGATCACGCGCTTGAGCGAACCGAACAGATAAGGCGCGTCCGCGGACGCAAGTAGCAGCGCCAGCTGCTCCGGCGTCGTCAGCAAAATCTCAGGCGGATCGCGGCGCTGGCGTTGACGTTTTGAGGTCGGCGTGTCGCCGGTCCGTGTCTCGATGCGGATCGGCAGGCGCATCTCGGCGACCGGCGTTTCAAGGTTGCGCGCGATGTCGACGGCAAGCGCCTTGAGTGGCGAGATGTAAAGTGTGTGCAGCCCGCCCTCGCGGCGTATATCGCGGCCGATTGAAATGAGTTTTCTTTTTTCCGCCGGGTTGCTCGGGGCGGGCGATGCAGCGCCGCTCAGTTCCACCAGGCTTGGCAGGAAGCCGGCGAGCGTCTTGCCGCCACCGGTTGGCGCAATCAACAGTACCGAGCGATGTGCCTGCGCCCTCGCCAAAAGCTCAAGCTGATGCGCGCGTGGAGCCCAGCCGCGGCTGGCGAACCAGCGCGCAAAGACGTCCGGCAGCAGTGCGGCGCGCTCGATAACGGTCACGCACCAGAACTAGCGGGCGGATGCTCTGCGGTCGAGAGTTGCGCAATCACGACAAGGCTATCGACCGGCACGCCCTTCTCACTTCGCACCGCCGCTTTGGCGATGGAAAGAGGCGCGAGGCCGGCCTCGCTCAGCGTGTGTCGTATGTACGGCTCGCCGTGGGCGTAACGCAGCGTCGGCAGCAGTTTCACGCCTTCGCCGGAATGGGTTTCGACGGTGAACGCAAACAGGCCGTCGGACGAAAGCACGCGCGCGACGCCAGCCATGATCGGCGACAGATCGTTAACATAGACGAAGACGTCGGCGGCGAGGATGAGGTCGTACGTGGAGGCGTTGGAAATCTCATCGCTGAGGAAGGCGGTAAGGTCATCGGTGTGGAGGCGATCATAAATATCTTTCGCCGCTGCCTGCGCGATCATGGCCGGCGACAGGTCGACACCGACAATCCGATCAGCCACGGAGTGAAAGGCGGCGCCGGCGAGACCGGTGCCGCAGCCAAGGTCGAGCATCGAACCGAAGCGAAGAGGGCGGTGCGATGCCTGCATCGCTTCTTCCACTGCTTGCCGCAGCAGTGTCGGTCCGCGATAGGCGAGGCGTTCGGTGAGGGCGGTGTCGTAGCGGGCGGCATATTGGTCGAACAGCCGCCGCACGTAGGTTTCGCTCATCGCCGGCGTAGTGTCGCCGGAGCCGATCCGCGCCAGTTGCAGCCGCGCGCCGTGATAGTCCTGCGGGTCCGCGTCGCGCGCCTGCTCAAATGCCGCGACGGCGCCGCTTCGGTCGCCGAGCCGGTCGCGGATCGCGCCAAGCGCAAACCAGGCCGTGGCGAAGTTGGGCGCCAGCGTGACGGTTTGCGCCAGAACATCGGCAGCGCCGCCAAAATCGCCGCGCGCCGCCTGGTCGAGCGCCCACTTATAGCGCCGGTCGGCGATCAGATCGCCGGAAGAGACAAAAAGCGGGCCGGTATCGGACATTGAGCGCTCGCGCCCTTTTTCGGAATGCCTATTTATGACTCTCAATGCGTCCTGAAGACATCCTGGTGCCGACACCTGCCGGCGTGTGCTGCAAGCTCGGTTCCTTCCACATCGATCCGACGCGGCCGGTCGAACGGGCGCTGATCACGCATGCGCATTCGGATCATGCCCGCGCCGGTCATGGTTCGGTGCTGGCGACGCAGGAAACCCTCGACCTGATGCGGTTGCGTTACGGCGATAATTTTGCTGGTGCAACCCAGGCCATCAAGTACGGCGAAAGCGTCAATCTCGGTGGCGTTAAAGTCACGTTCCATCCCGCCGGTCATGTGCTCGGTTCCGCGCAAATCGCGGTCGAGGCGAACGGTCTGCGCATTGTTGCCTCCGGCGACTACAAGGACGTCGCCGATCCAACGTGCGCGCCGTTCGAACTGATCCCGTGCGACGTGTTCATCACTGAGGCGACATTCGCCTTGCCGGTGTTCCGCCACGGCGACCCCAACAACGAGATCGCCAAGCTTCTGCAGTCCGTCGCGCTGTTTCCGGAGCGCGCGCATCTCGTCGGCGCGTATTCGCTTGGCAAGGCGCAACGCGTGATCGCCCTGCTGCGCCAGGCCGGCCACGCCGCGCCGATCTACTTGCACGGCGCCATGGAAAAAATCACGACCTATTACGCGGAGCGCGGCGTTGCGCTTGGCGAGCTTCGTGTCGTTCGCGGCGCAGAAAAGGCGGAGCTCGCCGGCACTATCACGTTGTGTCCGCCTTCGGCGCTGAGCGATCTCTGGACTCGCCGCTTTCCCGATCCGCTGACCGCCTTAGCATCGGGCTGGATGCGCATTCGCGCGCGTGCACGACAATACGGCGTAGCGCTGCCGCTGGTGATTTCCGACCACGCGGACTGGAACGGTCTCACCGCCACCATCGCCGCGACCGGCGCCGATGAGATTTGGGTCACGCACGGCCAGGAGGACGCGCTGGTGCATTGGTGCGCGACCCACGGCCTCAAAGCGCGTCCGCTCGATATTGTCGGTTATGGCGACGAGGATGATGAGGCAGCTCCTGTTTCGCAAACGGCAAGCGAAAGCGACGGCGGTTCCCAAGCATGAACCGCTTCGCCGAACTGTTGGACCGCCTCACCTACGAGCCGGCGCGGAATGCCAAGCTGCGGCTGATGACCGATTACTTCCGCTCGACGCCGGATCCTGAGCGGGGTTGGGCGCTTGCGGCACTGACGGGCGCGCTGAGCTTCCCGCATGCCAAGCCGGGCCTCATTCGCAATCTGATCGCCGAGCGCACCGATCCGGTGTTGTTTGAACTGTCCTACGATTACGTCGGCGATCTTTCAGAAACGGTCGCGCTGATGTGGCCCGCGCCGCTTGCTCCGCGAACTCCCTCCCCCCTTGCGGGGGAGGGTTGGGGTGGGGGGTGGGGAGGTGATGCACGCGCGCTGACGGCTGCGATCCGCCTCCCGACCCCCACCCCTATCATCCCCTCCCCGCAAGGGGGAGGGGAACAGCGGGCGGGAACGGAAGAACTTTCTCTCACCACCGTTATTGAAACGCTCGCCACCCTCGGCAAGGCCCAACTGCCGGCCCGGCTGGCGCGCTGGCTCGACGCGCTCGACGAAACCGGGCGCTGGGCGCTCATCAAACTTGTAACCGGCGGCCTGCGCATCGGCGTATCCGCACGCCTTGCCAAGGCCGGGGTGGCCGCGCTTGGCGCTTCCGACGCGCAGGACATTGAGCTACTTTGGCCGGGACTGTCGCCGCCTTATCTGGACTTGTTCGCCTGGCTCGAAGGGCGCGCTGACAAACCGGCAAGCACCGATCCCGCGCCGTTCCGGCCACCAATGCTGGCCCACGCGCTCGATGAGCCGGACCTCGCGACGCTCGCCCCATCGGATTTCATGGCCGAATGGAAATGGGATGGTATTCGCGTTCAGGCCGTCTCCGCGCCGCAGGACGGCGGCACCATCACGCGGCTCTATTCGCGGACCGGCGAGAATATTTCGAAGAGTTTTCCCGATCTGATCGATGCGCTGCGGCTGCCGGGTGCCATCGACGGCGAACTCCTGATCATGCGCGATCAACGCGTGCAAACATTCAACGTGTTGCAGCAGCGGCTCAATCGCAAAAGCGTCACGGCAAAACTCATCGCCGAGTTTCCGGCGCATCTGCGCGCCTACGATCTGCTTGCCGACGGTGACGAAGATTTGCGCGAGCTTCCGTTTGCTGCCCGCCGCGCGCGGCTGGAAGAGTTTATCGCGCGGCTCAACGAACCGCGCGTCGACCTTTCTCCGCTCGTCAGTTTCGCGACCTGGGACGACCTGACGGTCGCGCGCAAAGATCCGGCGGCGGCAGGCGAGGGCGCCGATGCGGATGCGGTGGAGGGCATCATGCTCAAGCGGCGCGATGCGCTCTATGTTCCGGGTCGGCCGAAGGGGCCGTGGTGGAAATGGAAACGCGATCCATTCATCGTCGACGCCGTGCTGATGTACGCCCAGCGCGGCCACGGTAAGCGGTCCTCGTTTTATTCAGATTATACGTTCGGCGTCTGGACGCGCGGCGACCAAGGCGATGAGCTTGTGCCGGTCGGCAAAGCTTACTTCGGTTTCACCGACGAGGAGTTGCTGCAAATCGACCGCTTCGTTCGCCGCAATACCGTTGATCGGTTCGGCCCCGTGCGCGAGGTGGTGCACGAACCGGGCGAGGGGCTGGTGCTGGAAGTCGCTTTCGAAGGATTGCAGCGTTCGACCCGGCACAAATCGGGGCTCGCGATGCGATTTCCGCGGATCAATCGGCTCCGTTGGGACAAGCCGCCCGGCGAAGCCGACCGGCTGGAGCGGTTGGAGACGATACTGGCGGGAATCGAAGCGGGGCGTTCGGCCTGAACCAATTGCCGCGGCGGTGCCGGCCCTCAAGCGACCTTCGTGACCTCTTCAAGCGGCCAACGGGCGCGCGGAGCGGTATCGAGCGGATCGGTAAGCCCCAGCGCCAGGCGCTCGGCGCCGGCCCAGGCGATCATAGCGCCGTTATCCGTGCACAACGCCGGCCGCGGCGCCACCAGCGTGACGCCGACTTCGAAGGCAACGCGGTGCAGAACTTTGCGAATGGCCTGGTTCGCTGCCACGCCACCGGCGCAGACCAGCGCCGTGGGTGTGCCGACACGGTCACGAAATATCCGCAGCCCTATGCGCAAACGATCCATGATTACGTCGCTGACCGCTTGCTGAAACGACGCGCAGAGATCGGCGACGTCCTGATCGCTCAAGGGCGCGATTTTTTGCGCTTCCAGGCGCAGCGCTGTCTTCAGACCCGACAGCGAGAAATTGGCGTCATCGCGTCCAGCCATGGGGCGGGGCAGAGCGAAGCGCTTGGGGTCACCGTTCGCCGCCTCTTTTTCGACCTGGGGCCCGCCCGGAAACCCGAGACCGAGCAGTTTGGCGGTCTTGTCGAACGCCTCGCCGATCGCGTCGTCGACAGTGCCGCCGAGCCGCACGTAGTTGCCGACGCCGAGCACACCGAGGATTTGGGTGTGGCCGCCGGAGGCGAGGAACAGGCAATAGGGGAACGGCGTCGCGTCAGTGAGCCGCGCCGTCAGCGCATGCGCTTCCAGGTGGTTGACCGCGATCAGCGGCTTGTCGGTGACCAGCGCGATGGCCTTCGCCGTTGTCAGGCCGACGATGACGCCGCCGATCAAACCCGGCCCTGCGGCTGCGGCGATGCCGTCCAACGAGCTGAAAGCAACCTGCCCTTCGCGCATTGCCGCGGCGATGATCGAATCCAGCGCCTCGATGTGGGCGCGGGCGGCTATCTCCGGCACCACGCCGCCGAACGCCGCATGCTCGGTGATCTGCGAGAGCACGATGTTAGACAGGATGCGGCCCGTCCCGTCCTCGGTCCGTTCGACCAGGGCGGCAGCGGTTTCGTCGCAGGTGGTTTCGATGCCGAGGATGACCATCGGTGTATTATGCCATGACGCCGCGCTTCGCCGTTGCGCTTCCAGGCGCGGCCTAGCATCTGAAGGTCCAATGGCACAATCCGCAAGCCGGCAAACTGCCCTGCGCATCGGTTCGCGCGGCTCTCCGTTGGCGCTGGTACAGGCGAATGAGGTGAAAAGTCGCCTAGCTGCGGCAGCCGGCCTCGACGCCGGCTGGATCGCGATCGAAATCATCCGCACTACGGGGGATGTGGTTCAGGATCGGCCATTGGCCGACTCCGGCGGCAAAGGCCTGTTCGCCAAGGAAATCGAGGAGGCGCTCATCGCCGGCAAGATCGACCTCGCCGTACATTCGGCCAAAGATTTGCCGACCGAGCTGTCGGCGGGTCTCGTACTGGCGGGCTTTCTGCCGCGCGAGGACCCGCGCGACGCTTTCATCAGCCACAAGGCCAAGACGTTCGGCGAGCTCCCGCCCGGTGCTGTGGTCGGCACTGCCTCGCCGCGGAGGCAGGCTCTTGTCCGGCGCCTGCGGCCGGACGTCGGTGTCGTGACACTGCGCGGCAATGTCGAAACCCGGCTGCGCAAGCTCAAAGCCGGCGACGTGGACGCGACGCTGCTCGCCGTCGCCGGCTTGAAACGGCTTGGCCTTATTTCGGCGGCAACCGCAATTCTCGATCCCGACGAATTTCTGCCGGCGGCCGGGCAGGGCGCGATCGCCATTGAGACGCGAGCCGATGACAGCAAGACCCGCGCGCTTGTCGCCATGATCGATGATCCTGATACGGCGATAGCCGTCGCCGCCGAGCGTGCGTTTCTCGCCGTGCTCGACGGTTCCTGCCGCACGCCGATTGGCGGCTACGCCCGCCTGCGAGGGCAAGCGGTGCATTTCCGCGGCATCATCGTCAAACCCGACGGCAGCGAGGCTTTCGAGGTTGAGCGTGAGGGCCGCCGTGAGGATGCGACGAAGCTTGGCGCCGAGGCCGGCCGCGAATTGCGTCAGCGTGCCAGCGCCGACTTTTTTGTCCGGACTTGACCGTGCGGCTTTTACTGACTCGGCCGGAGGCCGACGCGGAGCGCACGGCGGCCGCGCTTCGCATCCGCGGCCACACTGTTGCCATCGCCTCGCTGTTGCGCATCGAGCCAGTGACGGATGCGGAAATCGGAACCGGACCATGGGCGGCTATCTTGGTGACCAGCGCCAACGCCGCCCGCACGATCGCTGCGCACAAACGCCTCGCGGAATTGCAGGTGTTACCGGTGCTCGCGGTCGGCGAGCGTAGCGCGCAGGCTATGCGCGCTGTCGGCTTCGCCGATGTCAGCTCCGCCGAAGGTGCTGCTAGCGATCTCGCGCGACTTGCCACTGAGCGGCTGAAACGCGGCGCGTCGCTTCTTTATCTTGCCGGCGCGGATCGCTCCGGCGACATCGCGGCTGATCTTGCGGCACATAACTTTCTGGTCCGTACGGTAGTGGTTTATCGCGCTGTCCCGGCGAATGTCGTTCCGCCCGCGGCAGCTGAAGCCTTGGCAGGCGCTATCGACGGCGTGCTGCATTTCTCACGCCGCAGCGCCGAGACCTATGTGAACGTTACGCGCCATGTCGGCCTTTCCGAACCCGCGCTCAAACGGCCTACACATTTTTGTTTGTCCGCCCAGGTAGCGGAACCGCTCGCGCAAGCCGGTGCCGTCGATATTCGCATCGCGCGAGACCCAACCGAGGCTGCCATGCTTGCGCTTATTCCCGCAACCACAGCCGGTTGATTTTGTTTCGCTGGCACGCAGCCGGCGACGTGTTGCCGCCATGTCTGCCCCGTACTATGCCGTGGCGTGCAAGCGGCCGGCACGTCGAATTGGCCCGATTCCGCGCAGGAGACAGGATGACGAGCGAGTCCGACAGCACGCCGCGCCGGCGGCCGCCGACCATCGATCTGACGGCGAAGGAAGTAGACACCGCGCCAGAGAATTCCGCGCAAGAATCCGGTGCCGGAGAGCAATCGAAAGACAGTACGGCCGGCGGCGACCGGACCCGTGCCGGTGGCGTCATGCCGTACGTCGCAGGCGCTGTCGCCGGCGCGATTGCGGCCGCGGCGCTTGTTGTCGGCATTTGGATTGCCGGGTTGGTTCCGGCGCGTGAAGCGGCGGCGCCAAGCGCATCAACGCCAAGCGCAATTGCATCCAACACACCGGCTGTTGCTCCGGCTACAGATCAGATCTCCGCTCGGCTTGAGAAAATCCAGGAAGCGTTGAAAACCCCGCGCGCCGACGAAGCAATGGCCAGTCGCATTGCGGCAGCGGAGGGCCAAACAAAAGCGCTCGGCGACCAGCTCTCGACACTCACGCGCCGCGTTGACGACGTCGCAGCAGCTTCGCAAACCGCTCTGGCGCAAGCCAAGGCCGCAGCGGCCACTGCGGAGGAAGCAAAGAACGCGGCTCAAACGGTTGCGCAGCGCAGCGACGTCGATGCGCTGAATAATCGTATCGCAGCGCTGGAAAACGCCATCAAGTCACTCGGCGCGGAGTTGACGCAACGAACGTCGAGCGCAGACGATCGTGCCGCTCGCATGGCCGTCGCCGCCGAAGCGCTGCGGGCGACGGTTGAACGCGGTGCGCCGTATCAAGCAGAGCTTGCCGCGGTGAAATCGTTCGGCGTGGAAGACAGTGCATTGGCGCCGCTTGCTTCGTTTGCTGCCGAGGGCGTTCCAAACGCGGCCGCACTCGCGCGAGATTTTGCGGCGCTAACGCCTTCGCTCTTGCAGGCGTCCGAAACGGCGCCCCGGGGAGGCTCGTTTCTCAGCAGGCTGGCAGCGCACGCACAAAATCTCGTCAGCATCACGCCGGTTGATGCCCCAGAGGGCAATGACGCCTCCGCCGTCGTTACGCGCTTGAACGGCGAGGCCGCTCGCGGCGATTTCGCTGCCGTGCTCGCCGATGCTGCTCGTTTGCCCGACCGCGAACGATCGGTTGCGGACGGCTGGGTCAAGAAAGTCGAGGCGCGCGAGGCTGCAATAGCGGCTAGCCGCCGCATCGCCGCCGATGCGCTTGCGGCGCTGAGCAACCCGGTATCGCAATGATCCGCGTCGTTCTTTTTCTGCTCATTGTCGGCGCGTTGGCCGTCGGCGCCGCCTGGCTGGCTGATCGCCCCGGCGACGTGGTCCTCATTTGGCAGGGCTTGCGCATCAAAACTCAGCCGTGGGTGCTGATCGCGGCGATCCTGGCCGCGATGGCGGTGCTGGCACTGGTTTGGACGGTCCTGCGTGCAATTTTCACTTCGCCCTTTATCCTGCGAAGGCACTTGCACCGGCGTCGGGGCGAACGCGCCTATGAGGCGATTTCACGCGGCCTGATCGCCGTCGGCTCCGGCGACCTCACTGCTGCGCGCAAGCACGCCGCGGAAGTAGAACGCATTGCGCCTGCCGAACCGCTCGCGCTGTTGCTCAGCGCGCAATCGGCACAACTCGCCGGCGATCGTGAAGCGGCCGATGCTGCCTTTCGCGCCATGGCGAGCCGCGCCGACACGAAATCGCTCGGCTTGCACGGTCTTTTCGTCGAGGCTCAACGCCGCGCCGATCATGTCAGCGCGCATGCCTTTGCCGAGGAGGCGGCGCGGGAAAATCCGTCGCTCGGTTGGGCCGGCAGGGCGGTGCTCGAATTCCGCTGCGCCACCGGCGACTGGGCCGGCGCGCTGGCGCTCCTGGAAGGCAGCAAGCGCGCGCTCGACAAGGAGACCTATCGCCGGCAGCGCGCGGTAATGCTGACGGCACGCGCAATGGCTACAGAGGAAACCGACCGCGACAACGCCAAGGCCTTTGCTCTCGAAGCCGCAAAGCTTGCGCCGACTTTGGTGCCGGCTGCGGCGCTCGCCGGACGCATGCTCGCCGAGGGCGGGGAACTGCGTAAGGCCACACGCGTGCTGGAAAAAGCCTGGCGGGCCAATCCGCATCCCGATCTCGCCCAGGTCTTTTCTGATCTACGGTTCGGCGACGCCGCCCGCGATCGCCTCAAGCGCATCGAGGGTTTGGTGAAAAAGATGCCCGGCCACATTGAAGGCGCGCTGGCGATGGCCCGCGCCGCGATCGATGCGCAGGAATTTGGCAAGGCCCGCGCCGCGCTGGCCTCCTATCTGGAGGCGCCGACCAAGCGGATCGCGTTGCTGATGGCGGAACTGGAGCGGGCGGAGCGTAACGACGAAGGGCGCGCACGCGAATGGATCGCACGCGCACTCAATGCCCCGCCAGATCCGGTGTGGACCGCCGACGGTCACGTATCCGATCGCTGGCTGCCGGCCTCGCCGAGCGGCCGGCTGGATGCATTTGAGTGGCGCGTGCCCGTGACTGGCATGGTCACGACCGCACCGGTTATCGAGCCGGACACGGCCGCAGCCGCGCCCGCCGTCAGCGAATTCACCGCTGAAAGTCCGCCGAGGTTGGAAGGAACGGCAATATCGCACGCACCGCCGGAGCCCTTGGCCGCCACGCCGGTTGGTCGGCGCGCAACATCAGCCCAACCCAAACCGGAGCCGGTCATCCCGCTTGTTCATGCGCCGGACGATCCCGGTCCCGATGCCGTCGAAGACATTGAGCCCCCGCGGGAGCAGCAGCCTGCCGTTTGGCGAAAGATGTTCGAATAAGCCGAGACGCGGCGCGTCGCCTCATATGCCAGCTTGCAAATCACGCAGATCGTATGCATTATAGCGCATGAACTATAATGCATTAGATTTCTAATCTGTGGCCAAATCGACAGCGAAAAACAAGGCGGCTCGAGCGGCTATCGCGGTCGCCCCTGGCGACCTCGCTCGGACAGCCGCGTTTCTGGCCGTGGTCGGCGGCGAGGTGCGAAAGAACCGAGCCAAGCGGGGCATGACGCGCCGTCAATTGGCGCAAGCCTCCGAGACTTCGGAGCGGTATCTGGCGCAGATCGAGAGCGGGGCCGGTAATCCTTCCGTCAGCGTTTTGCGCTCGATCGCGCAGGCGCTCGATCTCCCCCCTGCAGCGCTCCTGCCGGAGACTGGCGTGCGAACCGCGGCGCTTGGCTCCATTCTCGATCTTCTGGCGCAGGTGCCCGAAAGGGACTTGCCGGCATTGGCAAAGGAACTGGCCGCGCGGGTCGCGCGCGCGGGCGATGTCGACCGCGGCCAGCGGATCGCACTGGTTGGTTTGCGCGGGGCCGGCAAGTCAACACTCGGCCGGATGCTCGCGCAACATCTCGACTGGCCGTTCATTGAGCTCGATCGCCGCGTCGCTGAGGAATATGGCGCCAGCGTTCCCGACCTGATCGAGATGGCCGGCATGGCGACCTTCCGGCGCCACGAGCGTGATGCGCTCGATCGCGTCATCGCCGGCAACGAGGCCGCCATTATCACCACCGCCGGCGGCATCGTCTCGAACCCCGAAACTTACGCCCTGTTGCTCCGCCGCACCCACACGGTGTGGATCAAGGCGCGCCCGGACGAACATATGAGCAGGGTCATGGCGCAAGGCGACTTCCGCCCGATGGCGCAGAACCGCGCCGCCATGGCCGACCTGGTGGCAATCCTTGAGGCCCGCCGCGCCGACTATGCGCGGGCCGAGGCCGAACTCGATACGTCGGGTGACGCCGTCGAACAGAGTTTTACCAAGCTGTTGCGCATCGTCGCGCCGTTCATGGGCGAGCTTTAGCCATGGCGCTTGCCGACGAGGGATTTCTCGAGCTTCCCCCGATGCGGCTCGAATATCGCATGATCGGACCGCGCCCTGACGCGGCGCCGACCATCGTCATGCTGCATCAGGGCCTCGGCTGCGTTGGCATATGGGGGGCGTTTCCGGAGCAGCTTGCATCGGCGACGGGCGCTGGTGTTTTCGTCTATTCACGCGCCGGCTGCGGCAAATCGAGCCCCGCAAAGCTGCCGCGGCCGCTCACTTTCATGGACGAAGAAGCCCTCGACGTGTTGCCGCGTGTGCTCGACGCGATCGACTTTCAGCGCGGCATTCTGTTCGGTCACAGCGACGGCGCGTCGATTGCGACCATCTATGCCGGCGGCGTCCAGGATCACCGCGTGCGCGGCGTCGTGCTGATGGCGCCGCACTTTTTCACCGAAGCAATGGGGCTCGCGGAAATCCGCCGCACCAAGGAACAATTCGCCGCCGGCCCGTTGCGCGATCGGCTCAAACGCTGGCATGCCGACGTCGACGCTACGTTTCTCGGCTGGGTCGAGCCGTGGCTCAATCCGGACTTTGAGAAATGGGATATCACCGACGCACTCGGCTATATCCGCGTGCCGATCCTGGTGGTGCAGGGCGCCGACGACGAATACGGCACGCTCCGGCAGGTCGAAGCGGTGCGGGACGAGTGCTACTGCCCGGTCGAGACAGTGGTTGTGCCCGACGCCCGCCATTCTCCCTATCGGGACGTGCCCGAGGCGACGCTCGAAGTGACCGCCGGCTTCATCAATCGGCTGCTGCGCGACCATCACGAAAGCGAGCGACCGACCAATTCCGGGGTTGCGGCTTAGTGCATTATAGTGCATATAAGCCCCCGAAACGTTCATGCATTATAGTACAGCCAAATAGTGCAGCCAAGGAAGCCGTTTGATGGGCGATACGCCGCACGCAGCCGAGCGTCCGCTGGCTAACGGCCAGACCCGGATCGATTTTCAGACCGAGCCTTCGCGCTACCGGCACTGGAAGCTCAACGTCGATGGCGACGTCGCTACGCTGCTGCTCGACGTGGACGAGAAGGGCCCGCTGTTCGAGGGCTATGAGCTCAAGCTCAACTCCTACGATCTGGGCGTCGATATCGAACTCGCCGACGCCATCGAGCGGCTGCGTTTTGAGCATCCACAAGTGCGCGTGGTGGTGCTGCGCTCGGGCAAGCCGCGCGTGTTTTGCGCCGGCGCCAATATCCGCATGCTCGCCGGCGCGAGCCACGCCCACAAAGTCAACTTCTGCAAATTCACCAACGAGACCCGCAACGGCATCGAGGATTTGAGCGAAAATTCCGGCCTGCAAACCATTTGCGCGATCAACGGCACGGCGGCTGGCGGTGGCTACGAGCTCGCGCTTGCGGCCGACTACATCATGCTGGTCGACGACGGCTCGTCTGCCGTTTCTCTGCCGGAACTGCCGCTGCTCGCGGTGCTGCCGGGCACGGGCGGGCTGACGCGCGTCTCCGACAAACGCAAAGTTCGGCGCGACCATGCCGACTTTTTCTGCACCACCGAGGAGGGCGTGAAGGGAAAGCGCGCGCTCGATTGGCGGCTGGTGGACGAAGTCGTGCCCGGCTCCAAATTTGAGGACACGGTCGCTGCGCGGGCCCGTGAATTTGCGTCGCGGTCTCGCCGCGGTAACGGCGGCCAAGAGAGCAAAGGGATCAAACTCACGCCCCTCAGCCGCACGTTCACGCCGGATGGTGTCGACTATGGCACCGTTGCGTCCGAATTCGATCGCCGTGGGCGGATCGCGACGGTGACGTTACGCGGCCCGAAGGCGCCACCGCCCGCATCGGCTGACGCCATGGCAGCGCTCGGCGCGGAATTTTGGCCGCTGAAGCTTGCGCGCGAACTCGACGACGCGATCCTGAATATTCGCTTCAACGAGTTTGACGTCGCCGCGATCGTCTTCAAGTCGTCGGGCGATCCGGCCGACGTCGTGGCCTACGAGCATTTCCTCGACGCCAACAAAGACCGCTGGCTGGTGCGTGAAATCCGTCATCTCTGGAAGCGGGTGCTCAAGCGCGTCGATCTCACCTCCCGTTCGCTGGTGACGCTTGATCGAGCCCGGTTCCTGCTTCGCCGGCACACTTGCCGAACTCGCCTTCGCCAGCGACCGCTCCTACATGTTCCCTCGGGCAACGCGAAGGCGACAACAAGCCGCCTGCCTCGATCGTGCTGACCACGGCCAATTTCGGCCCCTATCCGATGTCGAACGGGCTTAACCCGCCTCGCCAGCCGGTTTCTCGCTAACCCGAGCGATGTCGAGGCCGCAAGATCCCAGAGTGAGAAGATGCTCGACGCCGAGACCGCGCAGCGGCTTGGCCTTATCACGTTCGCGCTCGACGATATCGACTGGGACGATGAAGTGCGCGTCTTCCTCGAAGAGCGCGCCAGCTTCTCGCCCGACGGTCTCACCGGCCTCGAAGCCAATCTGCGCTTCGCCGGGCCGGAGACCATGGAATCGAAAATCTTCGCCCGGCTGACCGCATGGCAGAACTGGATTTTCCAGAGGCCCAACGCGGTTGGCGAGGCAGGGGCGCTCAAGCGCTACGGCACCGGCCAGCAGCCGGTATTCGATACGCGCCGCGTGTAAGGCCGACAGGAGCCAGCCATGGACATCGAGGACGTCGATTACAGCACCAAGATCCCGAACAACGTCAATCTGGTCGAGGATCGGCAGGTGCTGCGCGCGCTTGAGAGCTGGCATCCCGGCTACATCGACTGGTGGATGGATATGGGGCCGGAAGGCTTCCAGCAGGCGCTGGTCTATCTGCGCACCGCCGTCTCGGTTGATCCGAAAGGCTGGGCAAAGTTCGATTACGTGAAGATGCCCGAATACCGCTGGGGCATTCTGCTCGCCCCCAAAGAGGAAGACCGGAAAATTCCGTTCGGCCATCATTTCGGCGAGCCGGCCTGGCAGGACGTGCCTGGTGAGTATCGCGCCATGCTGCGCCGTCTGGTCGTCATTCAGGGCGACACCGAGCCGGCCTCGGTCGAGCAGCAGCGCCATCTCGGCAAAACCGCGCCGTCGCTTTACGACCTGCGCAACGTTTTCCAGGTCAATGTCGAGGAAGGCCGCCACCTGTGGGCGATGGTCTACATCCTGCAGAAATATTTCGGCCGCGACGGCCGCGAGGAGGCGGGCGAGCTGTTGCAGCGCCGCTCCGGCAGCGCCGACAAGCCGCGCATGCTCGGCGCGTTCAACGAGGCGACGCCCGACTGGCTGTCGTTCTACATGTTCACGTTCTTCACCGATCGCGACGGCAAGATGCAGCTCGAAAGCCTGGCGCAATCGGGCTTCGATCCGCTGTCGCGCACCTGCCGCTTCATGCTGACGGAAGAAGCGCACCATATGTTCGTCGGCGAGACCGGCGTCGGCCGCACCATCCAACGGACCTGCGAAGCAATGCGGGCGGCCGGCATCGAGGATCCATATGAAATCGACAGGATCCGCAATCTCGGCGTGATCGACCTGCCGACCATTCAGAAGAAGCTCAACCTGCATTATTCGCTGTCGCTCGATCTGTTCGGCTCGGAGGTTTCGACCAACGCCGCCAACGCGTTCAACGCCAGCCTCAAGGGCCGCTTCCAGGAAACCAAGATCGAGGACGATCATCGGCTCGAGCATGCGACGTATCCGGTGCTCAAGATGGTCGACGGCGAGATCAAGCGCGTCGACGAGCCGGCGCTGACCGCGGTCAACATGCGGCTGCGCGACGACTACACCGAGGATTGCCAGCGCGGCCTCGACCGCTGGAACAAGGTGATCGGTAAGACCGGCGTCAATTTCAAGCTTGAACTACCGCATGTCGGCTTCCATCGCCAGATCGGCGAGTTCAAGGACGTCAAAGTCTCGCCGGCCGGCGTCCTGATTGATGGGGCGACCTGGGAACGGGAAGTCGGCAAGTGGCTGCCGTCGAAAGGCGACGGCGAATTCATTGTCAGCCTGATGAAGCCGGTGTCCGAGCCGGGTCAGTACGCCAACTGGATCTCGCCACCGCGCCTCGGCATCGACAACAAGCCGGGCGACTTCGAATACGTGAAGATCGCGGCGTAGTCGCGAGCGGGCTCTACCCCTCGCGGCCGCGTGTGGCCTCGAACAGGAACCAGGTCCGCCGCTCGGCCTCGTCGATCCAGTTCTCCAGCAAGCTTGCGGTGGCGACGTCGCGGTGCTCGTCGCACAGGTCATGCGTCTCGCGCATGTTCGCCACCAGCTGTTTGTTGTCGTCGCGCAGTTCCGCCAGCATGTCCATCGGCGTGACGAAATCTGCATCGTTGTCCAGGATCCGCTGCAGGCGGCCGATGTGGCCGATGGACCGCACCGTCGTACCGCCGATCTTCCGGACACGCTCGGCGATGGCATCCGTGGTGGCGAAGATCTGGTCGCCGTGCTCATCCAGCAGCAGATGGTAGTCGCGGAAATGCGGGCCAGAGATATGCCAATGAAAATTCTTGGTTTTCAGATACAACCCGAACATGTCTGCAAGCAGCATGTTGAGCGCACCGGCGAGATCGCGGACGGCATTTGCTTTCAGGTCCGTGGGCGTCGCGAGCGGAGCAGTCTGCAAAGCTTTCGCGTCTTTCGCTGTCATTCGTAGTCTCCTTCTAGCCTGCCGGGGGTCAGAAATGCAGGTGCATGATTGAGGTCTTTATCGGTTGAATTTACGATGCTTGCGTCACCGCGTGACTTGGCTACGCCAGCGGTCCTTCACGCAGCCGCGTGAGATCGAAACGGTCTACTTCGCTCAGCAGTTCCACAAAGGCCTGCGCGCCGTGCGCGAGCGCTGTTTCGCCCTTGGCCGCGCTTGCCAGCGTCGCATCGCCGATCGCGCCGGTGGCGTTGAGGTCCTGCGTCATCCAGGCAAAGCCGGCCGGCCGGTAGGCGCCAAGCCATTTGAATTCGCCCGCCATCGCCACAGTCGCCGGGGTCGCATTTGGTGCCGCCTCCATGCGCACCGTCTCCGGTATGGCCGCGAGCATGAGCGAAGTCTCGAGGTCGCCGCCGTGAATGCCGTGTTTTCTCTCTTCGCCCGAAAATGTGCCGTCCGGGTAGCCGAAGCGATGCCAGCCGACGGTGACCGTGAGCATGCGCAGCCGCGCGCGCAGATCCCGCGCCACCAATTCCATAGCCGAGACGTTGCCGCCGTGGCTGGTGACGAGAACGAGCTTGCGCAACCCGGCTCGCGCCAGGCTTTCGCCAAGCTCGGTCCATGTGGCGACGGCGGTTGCCGCGGATAGGGTGAGCGTGCCCGGATAAGCGAGATGCTCGACCGAGACGCCGATGCGCTGTACGGGAAGAAATGTAACCGGAAGCTCAGCGGGCAGGATTTTGCGGACCCGCGCCAGGTAAGCCTCGGCAATGAAACTGTCGACGCCGAGCGGCAAATGCGGCCCGTGCTGCTCCACGGCGGCGAGCGGCAACACGGCGATCCACCGCCGCGTCGCCTCTCCGGCGCCGGCAATGTCCTGCCACGTCATCTCAGTCCAGTCTCGTCTAGGCAAATTCATCGGAGTTCTTGTTTCGAGATCATGCTGGCTTTGTGAGCGTGATCTTATCCGAAAACCGGTGACCACTTTTCGGGATCATGCTTTATTCTCACCGCGCCGGCTGAAAGGATCAACCTATGCGGTTCGCCACGAGTTTCCGGATGGTTTTCTCATCTTTTGGCTTATGCGTCGCGGCACTGTTAGGCCCGGCGGATGCCCAGGCGCTCGACAAGGTTACCTTCGGCACCAACTGGGTGGCGGAGGGCGAGCACGGCGGCTTCTACCAGGCGCTCGCCGACGGCACCTACCGGAAACATGGCCTCGACGTGACCATCCTCCCGGGCGGGCCGAACGCCAACAACCGCATGCTGCTCGTCGTCGGCAAGATCGACTTCTTCATGAGCGCCAACACCCTGCAAGGTTTTGACGCCGTGGAGCGCAACGTGCCGACGGTCGAGGTCGCCGCCATGTTTCAGAAAGACCCCCAGGTCCTGCTGGCGCACCCCGGCCGGGGCATCGACAAATTCACCGATCTGAAAAATTTGACGCTGTTTGTTTCCAGCGAAGGAGTGGCGACGTATTACCAATGGCTCAAAGCCGATTACGGCTTCAAGGATGACAAGGTAAAGCCCTACACCTTTAATCCGCAGCCGTTTCTCGTCGACAAGGCGAGCGCGATGCAAGGTTATGTGACGTCCGAGCCGTTCGCGGTCGAGAAGGAAGGCAAGTTCAAGCCCAAAATTTTCCTGCTCGCCGACGAAGGATTTTCCGCTTATTCGACCTTGATCGAGGCGCGGCGCGAACTCGTCGAGAAGAAACCGGACCTGGTACAGCGGTTCGTCGATGCCTCGATTATTGGCTGGTACAATTATCTCTACGGCAACAACGCGCCGGCCAACGCGCTAATCAAGTCGCAGAATCCGGAAATGACTGATGAGCTGCTCGCCTATTCGGTCGCCAAGATGAAGGAATATGGCATCGTCGATTCCGGCGACACTACCACGCTCGGCATCGGCGCCATGACCGACGCGCGCATGCAGGATTTTTTCGATAAGATGGTGCGCGCGGGCGTCGTAAAAGCCGGTCTCGATTACCGCAAATCCTACACCCTGCAATTCGTCGACAAGAAGGTCGGGCTGGATCTGCGGCCGAAGCAATAAAGCCGCTTATGTCGCCGCCGACTGTCTCGCATTCCGCGGCGCTTGTTGCGCTACGCGATGTCGGCAAGGATTTCCCGAACGGCACGCGCGCGCTCGCCGGTCTCGATCTTGAAGTCCGGCCGGGCGAATTCGTCACGCTGCTTGGCCCGTCGGGCTGCGGGAAATCGACCGCGCTACGCATCATTGCGGGCTTAAGCGAGCCTACCGAGGGCGTTATCGAATGGTCGCAGACCGGCGCGGCGGGTGGCAGTGGCAGGACCGGCTTCGTTTTCCAGGAGCCGACGCTGATGCCCTGGGCCACCGTCTCCGACAATGTGCGGCTGCCGCTCAAGTTAAAGGGTGCGAATGCAGACAACGCTTCGGAGCGCGTCGAGGCGGTACTCGATCGCGTCGGTCTGGGCCGGTTTGGCGCCTCCTATCCGCGGGAATTATCCGGCGGCATGCGCATGCGCGTCTCGATCGCGCGGGCGCTGATCACCGAACCGCAACTTTTGCTGATGGACGAGCCGTTCGCCGCACTCGACGAGATTACGCGGTTTTCGCTCAACGACGATCTGCTGCAGATGTGGCAGGCGCTTCGCACCACCATCATCTTCGTCACCCACTCGGTGTTCGAGTCGGTCTATTTGTCGAGCCGCATCGCGGTCATGGCGCCGCGCCCCGGCCGTGTATTCGCCGAGCTTGCTGTTGATGCGCCCTATCCGCGAGACCGCAACTTTCGGACGTCGGCCGAATACGCCGCCTTCTGTCGCCGCACATCGGAGGCGCTGGCGCAGGCCACGGCGGCTGGAGGCGCACCGTGAAGACGCCGCCAGCAATTCAACGCCGTGACCGCCGCGACCGGCGGGAGCGGGTGTTGCGCATCACCTTACCTATCATCGTACTAGCCATCGGTCTTGTCGTCTGGGAGTTGGCAGTGCGGATCGGCGGTATTCCGCCGTATGTCCTGCCTGCCCCGCTCCTCATTTTGCAGACGCTTGTCTCCGATTGGGGGCTGCTGTCGCAATCGCTCATGGTCACGCTCACGACGACGTTCGAAGGCTTTCTGCTCGCGGCCGCGGGCGGCGTGGGTCTCGCAATTCTCTTCAACCAGTCTCGCCTGGTCGAATATTCGCTCTATCCCTACGCGGTCATCCTGCAGGTGACGCCGATTGTCGCCGTCGCGCCGCTGCTTTTGATCTATCTTCCGCAGCATGCGGCGGTGTTGGTGTGCGCCTGGATCGTGGCCTTCTTTCCGGTACTTGCGAATACAACGCTTGGACTGAATTCGGTGGACCGCAATCTCGCCGACCTGTTTTCGCTGTATGGCGCTTCGCGTCGGCAGGTGTTGTGGTATCTCAAATTGCCCTCGGCGCTGCCCTACGTTCTGGGCGGCCTGCGCATCGCCGGCGGGTTGTCGTTGATTGGCGCGGTCGTCGCCGAGATCGCGGCTGGATCAGCGGGAGCCGGCTCCGGGCTTGCATACCGGATCGCTGAATCGGGCTACCGCCTCAATATCCCGCGCATGTTCGCAGCGCTGTTGCTGCTCTCGCTCGCCGGCATCGTGATCTTCTATCTGCTCTCGCTCGTCACCTATCTGGCGCTGCGCCGCTGGCACGAGAGCGCGCTCGCGGCGGAGCGCTGAGGCTTCACGACGCAGCGGCGCGAACGAGCCGCTGGTCGGCGGTGAGATGCAGGCCGCACTCCTTCTTGTCGTCTTCTTCCCACCACCAGCGCCCAGCTCGCTCCGGTTCGCCCGGCGCAACGGCCCGGGTGCATGGCGCGCATCCGATTGAGATAAAGCCCTTGGCGTGCAGCGGATTGATCGGGACTTTATTGGCGACGGCAAAGGCATAGACTTCGTCGCGGGTCCGGTCGAACAGCGGGCTGAGCTTGAGCAGCTTGCGCTCATCGACGCTGACCAGCTTGGTGTTTTCGCGTTGCATCGATTGGTCGGCCCGCAGCCCAACGATCCAGCCGGCGGCGCCGGCAAGCGCACGATCGAGCGGCTCGACTTTGCGCGCGTGGCAACAGGCGAGACGGGCGTCCCGCGAATTGTAGAAGCCGTTTACCCCGTGCTGCTTTACCAAAGCTTCGAGGTTGGCATGTTGTGGGTAGATCGCTTCAATGCGCCGCCCGTAGCGTTGCTCAGTCTCCGCCCAAAGGGCGTAAGTCTCGGGAAACAGCCTGCCGGTATCGAGCGTCGCAATGTCGACGTCGATGTCATGCTGAGCGATCAGGTGGAGAATGACCTGACCCTCGACACCGAAACTTGTTGTCAGCGCTACCCTCCCGGTGACTTCCTCGCGAAAGCGGGTGAGGCGTTCTCCCGGAGCTAGGTCAATGAGTGAACGGCTCAACCGCGACGCCTGCTCCGGCAACGTGCTGAAGCGGGGATGCCCCAGAATGTTGTGGCCATTCGCTGCCCCCTGCGAATTTTTCGCTGTCACAACGCCGGCGCTGGCCGGCTCAAGGTCTTCGCTGTCGGTTGAAAGAACGAGTGACGCTTCACCGGCAAAAATTTCCATCGTTTTTTCCAATTTACACTCGGCCGGCAGAAAGAATTTTCTTCTATTTTTACCGCCGTTGGCCTTTGTATATGGAAGATAATTCCTGTCAAACAAGTTTTCTGCGACGATCACTTTCGCGATTTGGAAGGCGGTTTTCCGTGGGCCAGATGCCGCTGCGCGCTCGTTCGATGTTGTCGCGGCGAGGCTTGACCCGCAGGGTGCATTCGGCGAACAAGGCCGCGCCACGTCGCCTTCGGACCGGGCGCGGCCGGGAATAAAAAGCGTCCGCAGGAGCTCAAAGAAAATGCCGCAGAATGCCTCGCGTCTTCCCGGACGCCATTTTTTGCAAATTCCCGGGCCGACGCCGCTGCCCGACCGCATCATGCGCGCCATCGATATGCCGCTGATCGATCAGCGCGGGCCGGAATTCGCCAAGCTCGCCAAGCGCGTGTTCGAAGGCATCAAGACCATTTTCAAGACCGCGCAGCCGGTGATCATCTACACCGCGACCGGCACTGGCGCTTGGGAGGCAGCCTTGGCCAACACGCTATCGCCCGGCGATCGCGTGCTGATGGTCGAGACCGGCCAGTTCGCCACGCTGTGGAAGGTCATGGCGGAGCGGTTGGGGCTCAAGCCCGAATTCATCAAGACCGACTGGCGCGTCGGCGCCGATCCGAAGGTCATCGAAGAACATCTCCGCAAGGACAAGGCGCACGAGATCAAAGCGGTCTGTGTGTTGCACAACGAGACGGCGACCGGCTGCCTGTCGCCAATCGACCAGATTCGCAAGGCCATCGACGCTGCCGGTCATCCGGCGCTGTTTTTGGTCGATACGATCTCCTCGCTTGCGTCGACCGATTACCGTCATGACGAATGGGGTGTCGACGTGACCATCGGCGGCGCGCAGAAGGGATTGATGCTGCCGCCCGGCATGTCGTTCAACGCCGTGAGCGAGAAAGCGCTGCGTGCGTCAAAGACGGCCAAGCTGCCGCGGTCGTTCTTTCAATGGGACGACATGCTGACAATGGCCAAGCAGGGCTTCTTTCCCTACACGCCGGCGACGCAGATGCTGTATGGCCTCGATACCGCAATCGAGATGCTGCACGAGGAGGGTCTCGACAACGTCTTTGCCCGCCACCATCGACTCGGTGAAGCGACCCGCCGCGCCGTGCGCGCATGGGGTCTCGAAGTCCTGTGCCGCGACGCGAAATATTATTCGCCGACGATCACCGCCGTGCTGCTGCCAGACGGTCATGACGCCGATCAGTTCCGCGATATCGCACTCAATAATTTCAACATCGCCTACGGTGCGAGCTTCGGCCCCTACGCGAAGAAGTATTTCCGCATCGGTCATCTCGGCGACATCAACGACGCAACGCTGATCGGGGCGCTGGCGGCGACCGAAATGGCGCTCGCTCTGGCCGGCGTCCCGCACAAGAAGGGCGGCGTGCAGGCGGCGATGGATTATATCGTGTCGGCGCGATCGGGCACGGCGCGAGTAGCCGCGGCGTAACTGCTACGCTAACGGGACGGCGGCGACCTGGTCTTTGAACGCTGGGCGCGCGGATATTGCTGCGTACCAACGCTCGAAATTGCGCAGCGGCGGCCGCTCAGGCACGAGCTGCCGGTAGCGGTTGGCCATGACCGCAGCGGGAATGTCGCCGTAGGAAAACGTGTCGGCGGCAACATAGGCGCTCTTGGCGAGATGCTCGTCGAGAATGGCGAAGGCCGCGGTGGTTTTCTTTTTTGATTCCTCGATCGCCGCGTGATCGCGCTTTTCCGGCGGCGTACGGATCATGCCAACAAAGGCCGGCGTGATCGCGGGTCCAAGGACGCTGAGCTGCCAGTCCATCCAGGCGCTCGCTCTCGCGCGGGTTTTGAGATTGGCGGGTTCGAGTACGGTGGAGCGGTGCTTTGCGGCGAGGTAACGGACGATCGTGTTCGATTCCCAAAGCAGAAAGCCATCCTCTTCTTCCAGTGTCGGCACCAGTCCGTTCGGGTTCATGGCGAGATAAGCCGCGTCGCGATTTTTGCCGAAGGGGCCGCCGATATCGATCCTTTCGTGCGGCAACCCGATTTCGCCGATTGCCCACATCACCTTCTGGACGTTCGACGAGGTATTGCGACCCCAGATTTTGATCACGTATTTCTCCTTGTACTTTATCACGCGTCACCCGCGGGCGCTTGACCCGCGGTCCATGCTGGCATGCCGAGTATGTCCGTGATGTTGCATGGATTGCCGGGTCAAGCCCGGCAACCACGACAGTCAAAAGCTCACTCAATCCGCCGCGCTTCCTCGGGCAGCATGATCGGGATGCCATCGCGGATCGGATAGGCGAGCTTGGCTGCGCGTGAGATCAGCTCCTGCTTGGCCGCGTCATATTCGAGCGGCGTTTTGGTCAGCGGGCAGACCAGGATTTCCAGGAGTTTCGGATCGATCGTTTCGCCGGGGTGATCGGATGACATTGGCAAGCTCCATACAGGTCACTTACCACAAATCAAGATAGCAATCTCGTCGTCCGCAGCAGCGGTGCCGCGTTACTGCAGCATGGTCTCGCCGGTTTTGCCCTTGGCGAGTTCGATCTCGGTCACGGCGACCAGGATCTCGGCGCGCGTTTTCAGGTCCGGCGCCTCCAGAAGCGCCTGCTTCTCCGGGCTGCCATAGGGCGACATCATCGCCAGCGCATTGACCAGCGCTTCGTTGGGCGTGTTCTCGATGCCTTCCCAGTCGGCCTTGAGATTGTTGGCCTTCAGGAAGTCAGCGAGCGTGCGCAGCAGAGCCTTGCGATCGACGTCGTCTTCGCCTTTGCGTGCGGTAAAGTCGGCAATGAACGGCTGATAGTTGACACGGCATTGCCGATAGGGCGTGCCGACCGCAAGTTCTTCTTCGACGCGGAAACGCGTGACCCCCGTCAGTTCAAGCAAATATCGCCCGTCGCCGCTCTCGGCAAGCTGGGTGATGCGCCCGACACAGCCGATACGAAATAGCTCCGGCTTGGATTGATCCGGTCCCGGATGGCCCGGATCGGGCTGGATCATTCCGATAAGACGCAACCCCGACCGGAGCGCATCGTCGATCATCGCCAGATAGCGCGGCTCGAAAATGTTGAGCGGCATTTGCCCGCGCGGCAGCAGCAAAGCTCCCGGCAACGGGAATACCGGGATCACGCCGGGAAGGTCTTCAGGACCTTTGTAGGCAGTGTTGATCGGCATGTCGTACTCCGTACGCGAGCACTTCGCCTCTGCCCCGGAGGCGCAATCTACGCGAACAGGATCGACGAAAGCCGCTTGCGGCCCTCAATAGTGGCTTCGTCGGTCGGACCCCATGCATCGAAGAATTGCACCAGCTGCTTGCGCGCGCCGTCGTCGTTCCATTTGCGGTCGCGCCTGACGATGCTGATGAGGTTTTCGAGGGCGTCGAGCCGCTGGCCCTTGCCGTTGAGCGCGAGGGCGAGATCGAAACGCGCCTGGTGATCGAGCGGATTGGCGGCGACTTTCTGCTCGAGTTCGGCGATGGGCCCAAGCGACTTCGCCTGCTCGGCCAATTCCAGGGCGGCTCGCGCCGCGGCGACCGGGCTTTCGTTGCGTTTGGCTTCCGGCACCATGGCGAGTGTCTGTCGCGCCTGCTCGAAGGCCCCGGTTTCGACGTAACTGCGCGCCAGTCCGGCAAGCGCTTGAATGTTGGTGTTGTCCTCGGCGAGCAGTTCCGCATATAGGCTTGCCGCGCCGGCGGCGTCGCCTTCGGCAAGTGCCGCATCGGCAGCCTTGAGCAGATCGTTGGCCTCGGCGCCGATGCTGCCCTTCGTCAGCCGCTCAAGAAAGGCGACGACTTGGCTTTCCGGCAGCGCCCCCATAAAGCCGTCGGCCGGCTGCCCGTTGACGAAGGCGATCACTGCGGGAATGGACTGGATGCCCATCTGGCCCGGGATCGCCGGATGCTCGTCAATATTCATCTTCACGAGCTTTACTTTGCCCTTGGCGGCGCGCACCGACTTCTCAAGGACCGGGGTGAGCTGCTTGCAGGGGCCGCACCACGGCGCCCAGAAATCGACCAGCACCGGCTGGTGCTTCAATTCCTCGATCACGTCCTTGACGAAAGCCTGGGTCGTCGTGTCCTTGACGAACCCGTCCGCCGCGGCGGTTTGCGCTTGCTGCAACATCTCGTTGAAACGCCTTCCCTTTTGGCCCCGGCGGGGCGCCAACTTCCCTATTCGCCTGATTAAATGGGAATACGGCGGCCGAATGCAATCGGAAGGTTCAGGAGCCGGCGGCCGAAATCGCCTCGATCCGGGGATGGTGGCCGGTGGCTTCGAGGAATTTGAACAGGCCCTCGCGGGAAATCGTCGTGGTGCCTGTATTTACCAGGGGGTGAAAGTTGAGCACTTCGTGCGCCATCAATGCGGCGTCGACGATGACCGCCACGCGGTACGTCTTGTCGTTGATGACGGCGAAGGGAGTGACCGAGCCAGGCTCGACGCCGAGCAGTTGGCGCATCAGCTCGGCCGACGCGAACGAAAACCGACCGGAGGCGCCAAGAAGCCGGTGCAGTGATTTGAGCTCGATCGCGGCGTCTTCAGGCGCGACGACCAGAAACAGCGTCCCCTTCTTGTCGCGCAGGAACAGGTTCTTGGTGTGACCGCCGACGGCGTTGCCGCGGGATGCGCGCGCTTCCTCGACCGTGAACACCGGCGGGTGCGTCACCGTCTGGTGCGCAATCCCGAGGCTGTCCAAATATGCAAGTAGTTCGTCCGGCGAGGCGGGCGGCATGGGCGGCATACCTATAAGCGATGAGCAGTTTGGATGTAAAAGCCTGGCTCGGACTGTTCTTTCTCGCGCTGGCGATGGGACTTCTCGTTTTTGTCCCCGCGGGAACGGCCTACTATTGGCAAGGCTGGGTCTTTCTGGCGGTGTTCTTCGCCGCGTCGCTCGTTCACACGCTCTATGCGATGAAACACGACCCGGCGTTGCTGCGGCGTCGTTTGTCAGGCGGACCCACAGCCGAAAAAACGCCGACTCAAAAGCTCATCATGTTCCTCGTCTCAATCGGGTTCGTGGGTCTGAGCGTTGTGCCGGCGCTGGATTATCGCTTTGGCTGGTCGGCTGTGCCGACTTACGCCGTGATCAGCGGCGATATTTTGATTGCTGTCGGCTTCTCGATTGTCTTCCAGGTGTTTCGCGCGAACTCGTTCGCCTCGGCGACGATCCAGGTTGTGGAGGATCAGCGGGTTATCTCGACCGGTCCCTATGCCATCATTCGCCACCCGCAATATGCGGGTTCCTTTCTCTACCTCCTTGGGATAGCGCTCGCGCTCGGCTCCTGGTGGGGACTTTTGGTTTTCGCAGGCGTGGTGCCGTTGCTTATCTGGCGGTTACTGGATGAGGAGAGGCTCCTGGCAAGGGATTTGCCGGGATATTCCGAATACCAGTCGAAGGTGGCGTCGCGTTTGATACCGGGAATTTACTAGCGGCACCCATGGTCGGGCGGCTGGTTGCAAAGCGCCGCGCTCTTTGGCATAGCTTTAGGTGCGGTGCGCCTTGCGCCGCTGACTTACCCTATAGGATGCGGGTGTAGCTCAGGGGTAGAGCACAACCTTGCCAAGGTTGGGGTCGAGGGTTCGAATCCCTTCGCCCGCTCCAAAGAAATCCGCGGAAAATCAGCATCAACGCTGCATTTGCGGTAGTGACGTTCCGGCCTCGATCTGCCTGAACGAACCCCGAACCGTGCCCACGTGCCTCGTCAATTTGGGCAAACGGCGGGCAAAACGTTCGCGCAAGGTTCCAGACGGTCCGTCGCAAAAGCGAAGCCCCGCCGTGCCGGCCAGCACGAACGGGGCCAATCGCAAATCAAAGTTCGTCTCGCCAGAAGACAATACGAAAGCGGGCCAAAAATCTCAAGAGACCGAACGACATTTTTTCTACATTACCCACGGCCAGACGAACGCCGGCTTTGTCGAGCAGGAAGGCAAGACCTTTAAGGCCACGACCCCTGATGGTCGTGCGCTTGGCGTCTTTGCTAGCCTCAAACAAGCGGCGGATGCTGTCACTGCTGCGTACGGGGGTGCGTGATGGGCGCTCCCCGCGGTTCTATCCCGCCGCCCGAAACAACCCCCAAGCTCGCGGCTCTGCTCGCTCGCGACAAGCTTGAGGTCCGCTATCGGATCGACGGCGCTCGAGCAAGCCTCCACCATGCGATCAAGGCCGTGTGGCAATCCTGTGCGGCCGGCGAAATCAGCTTCGAGGACGCCGGACGTCGGGAGAGCCTGCTCAGGGACGAATTTCCACCGCCGCCCGCCGGGCCAATTTGCGCCTGTCCCGATCGGCCGCTACCGCGGCCGCGCCGAAGGCCGGATCTGGACGAGCGCCGCCGGCATGCCCGCAAGCTAGCGTTTTCAGGGCCCATGCCGCCGCAGCTCGCGTGCTTATTCACTGTTGCTCAGCTCGCGGTCCTCGACATCGTCGCCGGCGAAGTCGTTGAAAAAGGCACCTGCCGCCTGACGGTCAAAGAGATTGCCGACCGGTCCAACACCTGTCTCCGCACGGTTCAGAATTCAATCCGACAAGCCCGACTGCACGGGCTGCTTGTTGTCCGACACCGCCGGCTGAGCAAGAGGATGAGCCTGCCGAACATCATCGTCGTCGTCTCGAAGGAATGGCTCCTATGGCTCGGTCGCCGCGGCGCCTGGATGCCGTCGCCGCGGATGGAAAATAAGGGTGCAAGCCGTTTCGCGCCACAGGTAAGTAAATACAAGAAAGAAAGTAGCAATCGAACAAGTGTAGGCGAGCAAGATCGAAAAAGGGACGATCCCCGCCCTTGGTCCGACAGCGATCTGGAGTCGGACCCGCCATGAGCCTCTCCGTTTGGCAATTCGGCACTCTCCAAATGTTCGGCCATGATGTGATCATCGCCAACGCGACCTGGGATTTTGAGAATTATTTCGAAGCCGACACCAAAAAGGGCGCCGACCCGCACTATGCCCTCATGTCCCCCGACGCGCGCCGGACGTCGCGTGACGTGATTTCTCAGGTTGGCGTGAACTTCAGATCAGGATCAGGAACAAGTTGAATGGCTAATTTAACCGGCCGGGGCGGTTTTCAGAAGGGCAAGAGCGGTAATCCTGGCGGCCGCCCGCGTTCGCTCGCGAGCGTGATGTACGAAGCGCGCAAGCACACGCTGGAGGCTCTGAAGGTTCTGTTGAAGCTGATGCGCACCGCAGAATCCAAGTCGGTGAGATTGAGCGCCGCGGAAGCAATTCTTAGCCGTGGATGGGGCCGGCCGATCCAGGCATTTCAGGTCGACGGCCGTTTTCTTACGAAAAAGCTCACTGATCTAACTCCCGACGAGATCATGGCGCTGGAAGAGCGGGTCGAGATGATCGACTCGGATCAGGGACTTTTGGCTCTTCCCGACGGCGACGGGGGAAAGAAGTGAGCAAATTGCTCGATCTACTGCGTGAGCGGCGGCGTCTGTCGCTTCCTGATGGCGACGTCGCTGCACTATCTGATGCGGAGCTGTTGCGGTCGAGCGAGCCTCTTGCCGCCGAGGAAATCACACACCGCAAAATCCGACCTAGCTTCACGGAATGGTGTCAGTATTGCGGGTATAAACCCGCAGCACACCATCGCTTGTTGATTGCGGAGCTGGAAAAGGTCGCACGCGGTGAAACGCCAAGGCTGGCTGTCTTCATGCCTCCCGGCTCCGCGAAATCGACCTATACGAGCATCCTATTCCCGCCGTGGTTTCTGATGAACGGCGGCGACAACATTATCGCGGCATCTCACACGATAGAATTGGCGCGCCGCTGGGGACGTCGCGTTCGCAATCTGATCGTGGAGCATTCGCCGTTATTGCGGATCGCCTTAGCGGACGACAGTACGGCCGCCGAGCGGTGGTCGCTGCAAAGCGGCGTTGAGTATTACGCCGCGGGCGTCGGAACTGGCATCGCCGGTTTTCGCGGCAAACTCGGGATCATCGACGATCCAGTCAGGTCACGTGAAGACGCCGACTCGGAGACGAACCGCGACAAGATCTGGGATTGGTATATCAACGACTTTCGGCCGCGGCTGGTACCGCACGCGGCAAAGATCCTGATCCAAACCCGCTGGCACGAAGACGATCTCGCGGGCCGTGCGCTCAATCACGAACAATGGAAAGTCATTTCGCTACCGGCATTGGCAGAGCCGCACGACCCGCTCGGCCGGAATGTCGGCGAGCCTTTGTGGAACGACGACGACTATGGTTATGGCGAGCAACTGCGCGAATTGAGCGCGAGCACGCCGGCACGCACCTGGTCGGCGCTTTACCAGCAACGGCCGGCGCCAGATACCGGCAATTTCTTCAAGGAGGAATGGCTGCGGCCCTATATCGAGGCTCCCGACCGCAAGACCGTGGTCACCTACGGTGGCTCCGACTTCGCGGTGACCGCGGATGGAGGCGATTACACGTGTCACTTGGTGATCGGTATTGACCCGAACGACCGGCCTTGGTTGCTCGATCTGTGGCGAGGTCAATCCGCGTCCGACATTTGGGTGGAAAGTTGGTGCGATCTCGTCAAGAAATGGAAACCGTACGGCTGGGCCTTTGAGCAAGGGCAGATCAAATCCGGCGTCGGACCGTTTCTCGAGAAACGTGCTCACGAGCGGAAAGCCTGGACGGCGATCGAAACGTTTCCAACTCGTGGCGACAAGGCGGTCAGAGCCCAGTCGATCCGAGGCCGCATCGCAATGATGGGACTGCAGGTCCCGTTCAAGGAGACCTGGTACGCTGATTTTCGAGCCGAGCTGCTTTCCTTCCCTGCCGGCAAGCATGACGATCAGGTCGATGCGCTCGGGCTGATCGGTCAATTACTGGACCAAATGACCGCTGGGCATGTGCCGAAGAAAGACAAAGAGCTGAAACGCGACGCTTATCGCGAATCCAACATCGAGCGCGACAATTCCGTCTTGGTGATGTGATGATCAACGCAATTTTGCGATGGTGCCGTTTGCGACGCGAAGTGCCAATGCCAGGCAGGAAAAGACCGGCTGACAACGTATCTCAACGAGCAGCGCGGTTTTCATGCGTCGAAAAAGAGCGAGGCAACCAATTTTCCTTCTCTGAGCTTGGAGGTGCAACCCGATGACTCTTTCGCATTTCTTCACCGCCGGCGTTGAACCTCAACGCGGTGATTACCGCTATAAGGTTGCGGAAAAAGAGGACGGAACGCCGTGGATCGCAGGGGAGCCAGCCGGCAGTCCACTCAAAATCATCGGGACCAAAGGCAACGATTTGGGGATCGGCTTCACGTTGCGGCCGGGTACGACCTATCAGCAGGCACAGGAGGTGGCGAAGTATATGAACACCTGGATTGTCGATATCGTGCTCTTCTAACCGGCGACAGGCTCCACTTGCCACTCAATTTCGCCTAGAAAATGTAGATTAAAGATTTTTTGATCACGAGCGCGCAGATTTCCGAGCGCATCTGAAGGGGAGAAGGAAGCGGATGGCGGAAACCTCGATCGAATGGACTGACGCGACGTGGAACCCGGTCGCAGGGTGTTCAGTGCTTTCTGCTGGATGCACGAATTGCTATGCAATGCGGATGGCAGCTCGGCTAGAGGCAATGGGCATTGAGAAATACAGCGGGCTGACGAGGAGGAGCGGAGAGCGGCGCGTGTGGACAGGCCTCATTCGGTGTGACGAGAACGCACTCGGCATCCCGCACACGTGGTCGAAGCCTCGGCGCATTTTCGTGAACTCGATGTCCGACCTCTTCCACGAGGGCGTGCCCTTCGACTTTGTTGAGCGCGTGTGGGGAGTGATAGCCGACACGCCTAGGCATACCTTTCAGGTACTTACCAAGCGGCCGGATCGGCTGCTCGAATTTTTCGTTGGTCGGCGCCCTCCCGTGCTGCCAAACCTTTGGCTAGGCACCAGCGTGGAGGATGAGCACGTTCTCGATCGTATCAGCATTCTCCGCGGCGTGCCGGCCGCGGTCCGCTTTATCTCCTTTGAGCCATTGATCGGTTCCGTCGCCGCCGCAGATCTGACCGCAATTGCCTGGGTGATCGTCGGCGGTGAAAGCGGGCCGCGCGCAAGGCCAATGAGGTCGGAGTGGGTCGACGAGATCGAGGCCCTATGTAGGGCAGCCGGCGCGATGTTTTTCTTCAAGCAGTGGGGCGGCCGGAACAAGAAGGCCGCGGGGCGACGCTACCGGGATCGAACGTGGGACGACATGCCCACCTTAAGCATGTGATTGGCGATCCGTGTTGCCAGGCTGATCGCCTGGCCGTCAGGGTTAGACATCGCAAAGAACAGAGAAAATCGCTGCGGCCTTGAATTGACTGGCAACGCCAACGGCGAAAGCACAACCGGAAAGATCGTCTGCAGCCTGGCTCTGACGTACGCCTCTAGTCCGCGTACATCGGCCGTGCGCTGCATCTCGGCAGGATCGTCCAAAAGGCTGCCCTGCGGGGGCTGCGCATAGAGTTCGCGCTCCCATTCGTCCGTCCCAAGGATCCGCGTGATTGCGGCGCGTTTGTTGTCATCGATCGCTTCGGCTTTGCGGGCCGCTTGTCGGTATAGGCCGGACATCGAAAAAAGGTACCAAACGTCAATCGCGCTAGTTTTGGCTACAGCTTTTAGCGTCACCCAGTCGACGTTCATGCCGTAGGGATCAAGGAACATGACCGCTCGGGTCCGCCGCCAATCGGCGCGGCCAATGGCTTCGATAATTTCTCGGTTTGCGTCACCGGCGATGACTTCGATTTGCCGGTGCGGGTGCTGAGCGCGTAGCGCCCGCAGCGCGGCGATCGACCTGGGCCGCTTCTCCACAAAAATGATCCGATTAAACGGCGGCGTTACCTCGATCGCTATTGTCGCTGATCCGCGGCGCCTTTCGACACTCTCTGGCGCGGGCTCGTCGAAGAGGTCGCCACCGCGAGCCGCCACACGCACCGTGCGCTCGCCAGTTCCAGCGAAGGCATCAAAGAACCAGAGCTCAGGAAAAAAACGGCGGAGTGCCGTGGTGAATGCTTTTAGATAGGCCTCGACCAGCGCTAGCTTGAGGTCCGTATCCTGGCTCCCGAATTCGTGGTCCGCTACCACGGACGGCCGCTCCAACATTGGCTCGCTGCGCCGCTGCACCCTGAAACGCACGGAAAGACCGCTAGGCGATCTCCTTTACCGAAGACGTCGGCAGCAGACCTTGAAGGTACGACAGTGCCTTGGCGTCGCGCTTGGCGAAGTAGCCCTCGCATCTCTGCGGCAACCAGACTTCATGAAAATGCGCGCGAAACTGAGCGAGTAAGTTATTCGGATATAGCCTCGCATCGACGACGCGCCCGTCTTCGTAACAATGCCGGTAAGTCGGGAACATCGCCGGCTCAATGCCTTGATCCCGGAGCCACTGCGAAAACATCCGACCTTCCGAGATGTCGGGAACCATGTGCTCCGGCAGTGTATAGCCGCGTGCTTCCATCGGCGCGATCAGTCCGTATGTCAGTTCCTGCAAGATGGAGAAGTGTGTGCGCGGCACTGCCGTCATGTTGGCCACGTACCGCCTCAGATGATACGGCAGCCGCTCGACGACCTTCGGGCCGCCCGAAATCCACTCAAAGACCCACTGCGTCACTTGGACCGCAAATTGCGGGGATAACCACTGAGCGAGGTGGATCGCGACTTGGGGATGAACCCATGTGCCTTGAAGGGCCGGGTTGCCACCCTTAATCGACTGAATCAATTCCGATATCGGTAAACCGATATCGTCCGAAAGGACCTCCGCGAATTCCCGAGATGTCCGCGTCTCCCAGTATCGACCCCACGGCCGGTTCGCGGCGGTACACATCGCGGTCGCGTTGATGTAGCCGTCCTTAGCCCGCTGAGTAATCAGGGTATTCGCATGCTTCCGCTGGATCAGCGGAAGCGGGAGCTGTTTTTTGTCGTCTGACATGGCCGCATGCCTTTCATGCTGCGACCACGATAGCGTTGACAGGCTCCGGCAATTCAGAACAATGCGCCTGTTCAGGGGAGCCAAATCCACGCTTGCGTGGTCTTGGAATTCACCAAACGGAGAGGCGCGCCGCAGGAACGGTTAGCGCCTCTTTCGTTTCTAGCACGGCCATTTGGCGGCGACGGAGAGGCATAAAAAAACATCAATAAAATCAATAGCATCGTAAAAGTTGAGTTAACGAAATTTTAACCTAACCGAATGCCCACTCAGAATCCGTTCTCTAACACATTGATTTTGCTTAGCATTTTTTCCCGAGTCGTTTCTCAGCCTACACGGTGGAGCAACACGACTAGCAAAATACGACTAGGTCGGCCGTAACCGGACGCAGCCCGATGGCTGCACCCCCGATATCGCCGCCGGCGGCGGCTGCCTCTAGCCTCTAATTCAGTTGACGGACTTACCGGAAAATATGTATTATCCGGTAAGTCAGCGTCGTGGAATGGAGGAAAACCCAATGGCCGCGCATCTCCGCCTGATCGAGCCACGTAACGAAAACCGGTCAGTTCCGGTCCGCCCTGCCAATGCCGAGCTGCGACCGCGGGAGTACCTGACGTCGGCCGAGGTCGAGAAGCTGATCAAAGCTGCCCGTGATGGCCGGTACGGCAACCGCGACGCCACGCTGATCTTGATCGCCTTCCGCCACGGCCTCAGAGCGATCGAGATTTGTGATCTCGAATGGTCGCAGGTCGAATTCGGCCGGGCGGCGTCGCTGCACGTCCGGCGCGCCAAGAATGGCAAGCCTAGCGTTCACCCGCTCCGGGGCGACGAGCTGCGGGCTCTCCGGGAGCTGCGGCGCCAGTTTCCGGATAGTGCCTTTGTGTTTGCCACCGAGCGCAGCGGGCCCTTTACTCCGGATGCCGTCAATCGGCTTATAAAGCGCATCGGCGAACGCTCCGGCTTCCCGTTCCAGGTGCACGCGCACATGCTCCGCCACGCCTGCGGCTACGCGCTAGCGAACGCCGGGCATGATACGCGGCGAATTCAGGATTGGCTCGGCCATCGGTCGATCCAGCACACCGTGCGCTACAGCGAGTTGAGCACGGCACCGTTCAAAGACTTCTGGCGAGACTGATGTTCATGCCTGCCGCTTTATCGATTTCGTTGCTCGACTATGACGTTCGGCGCGGGCTGCAAGTTGTAATTGGAAATCGCTGGATCATTCGGCAGAAGGCATTTGAACGTGACGGTGTAGCCTGTGGGCCCGTAAGGATTTGGAGGTCCGACCGCATTTCCCATCGTGGCCGGAACGAATTGACGACCTTTTTCACTGCAAAATTGATTGGCTTTGTTCAGTGCACTCGCCTCTGCCGCATCACCGCCGCCACGGATGGGAGCAAGCCGCTCGGTCAGCGTATAAGTATCTGGACCGGCCGGAAGTACACCGGTGCTAGATGCGCACGCGCATAATAGAAGCCCGACAACCGGAGCTACGCTACGCATCAATCCCCCCATCAGCGCGCCTTCTCTAAAACGAACGCAGGGATCACTGCGTAGCAGGTGGCTGGGCTTGTGCCTGAGGCTGCGGCTTTGGCTTTGGCTTCGGCTTGGCCACAACTTTCGTTGGCGGCTTGGGTTCGACAATCGCAACCGGTGCCGGCGGAGGTGCGCACCGCTGAGCGGCGAGGCTCGCGAGATATTCCTGGCGTGCTTGAAGCGCCGCGGCTTCGGTGCCGGCTGCGCCTTTCGTATCCATCGCAAAAAATACCGGCCAGATGACCACCCCAATGACGCCCGTGGCGACGTTCTGCGCCGTTTTCCAATTCTGCTCGGTGGAGAGCGCTTCGGCCCGTTTGTTGTTGGCCTGAATTTCGGCGTTTATCATCGCGCAGTCGCTGTTGACGTCTTGCGGCTGCACGGTTGCGATCGGCTGCGGATCGCGGCCCGCACATGCAGTTAAGGCGACGCCAAAGGCTATCGCCGAACATACTCCGATACGCACGACATCGGGCGGACGCCGGAGGGTCAGCGGGCACAAGCCGAGATCGTGGAACACGAAAAACAGTTTCAAAAAATATCAAAAACTCCAAACCAAACTTAAGAAACAAAGAACCTGCCCGATCATGGCCAAGGTGTGCTCAAGAAATTCTCCGATTATCGTGATTCAAAGATGCATGAGCGGCATCCCTGAGGCGGACGGCAAATCAGTCGCTTTTCGGCGTGTCAGTTTTCTTAACCTCAGAACCCCTTTCCATTCCAGATCGCCTATCCGTATTCGTTCTCCGCTCTCCGATTAGCAGTTTTTCCTTTTCTGACCGCGTGTCGACGCCGCTCCGCCGTTCTTTCTTGCCGCGCCGCTCAGTGGCTGATCGCTTCTCGCCGTCGCCCATATGCATCCTCCTGAGTTCAGACCAATGGGAAACACTCAGCCAGCCTAGACCACTCAGACTGCTGCCGGAATGAAGATTTCAAGCGATTGGCCTCGATGCACCGCCTACACAGGGAGGGCGTCAGCATGGGCAAGATCGCGGACTCTCGGCATCGGGACCTTTTCTATTTGATGTCTGCTATCTCTTCCGGAGCCGACATTCTGTTGCAGAGCAACATCTGTCGCTTCGGGCCAAAAGCAACCATGTTAGCGCCCAGACGATCAAATGCGCGGTTTCGCCATTCATCGAGTCGCCCCCTCAAATTCTGGTTTTCCGCTATTCCTTGTATTTACCGGCATTCGGGCCATGCCGAGTTGTCATTCTACTTGACCAGCTTCCGTGAGATGAGCTTAAGAGAATAACTTTCTCCCTCCACTTTTTCCTTTACCGTGTACTTTTCCAGGTAACAGGCGTTTGTGTGCGCGTCGGTGGCATAACGCTGATAGCTCACCAGGTTCCATCCCCTATCGGCTTGCGGATTCTGGGCGTAAATTTTTTCAGCGCTTGCACATGCGCCGCCCAATTCGTGAAGGGCTATCTGCCGCCTGGAGATATTGATCTCGCTCCAGCCATCCAGTCCGTTCAACGGCGTTCGGACGCCCTTGTCCCCATTAAGTTTGTCGTAGGGCAAGTCCATAACTCGATAAGCGTCTGTGAAGCGCTGGGCCTGTCCCACCTGCCGGAACACGTAATCCTTCGTTCCGTCGAAATCGACATCCTGAAAATCGACGGCCGCTGTTCCCAGTTTCAGACACTTGTCGCGTCCTGAAACAGACTGCTTGGAAGGCAAGTCGTTCGATCCGCAGTCGACGATTTTGGCCCTGGTCTCAGGCGACACGCGAATTTCGACAATTCCATCAGCTCTCAGTTTATCAACAAGCGCGGTAACATTTGAATTGTCGGGATCGGCAACTCCGTGGTTTTTCCAATAATCCGGCGACAATAGCGCCATCCCGTTCACGGCGGCGCTGAAAGTTTCGCCCGTTTCTGTGTTTGAGAACACGAAAACCGCTGCGCCGCTCAACCCTGCTCCTGGCAGCATCTGATCTGGAAACCACAGGCCGGACACTTTCAACTTATCAAGGAGATCGGGCGATTCGAACGCAATGGCGCGCGTTGATGCGCCTTGAGGTAGCTTCGCGGGCTCCGCGCATGCACCGGCCAGCAGCGCGGCAGGAGCGACGATAACTGCGGCGAACCAGGTAAGAGCCATCCGCGCCAAGAAAGTTGTCATATTGCAACCCTCCTTCCCGCGTCGGCATGTTGGCTCCGACTATTTTCGTGCTGTTGCAGTTCCTAACGACACCAAATTGTCGTAACGCGGCTGCCGGTCAGTCGTTTTCCGTTTCGTATTTGATGCTCGATTTCAAGATTTTCACTTTGCCTGCACGATCGAAGGTGAGCGCAACTGTGCGCGTCGCCTCGATCGAGCTGCCGGCTCCATCGATCGTCGTGTCAATAGTCACGACCAGCGAGCCATCCTTGTTCCACGCTTCGGCTTGCTGCCAGTTGTTGCTGGCGACGTGCGGGAATTCCTTGCCGCGCCGGAGCTTGTCCGGGATGTCCGCTTTCGGAAGCTGATCGGCCAATTCGATCTTGCGAAATTCTCCGCCGCTCCGGAAATAGACATCCACTCCCTGATTCGGATGCCCCACTCTCGTCATCAATGCAAAGCGCTGCGAATCGGGCGCCCAGAGGACGTCATAGTAGACGCTGCTCATGTCGACCTGGTCAATCTGCTGCAATTTTTTGCCTGATTTGTTGTCGATCAGGTCGATGGTGCGAAGATACTCGGCATAGGACGTGCGAAAGGCGAATTTGCCGTCTGGTGAAGGCCAATCGACCTTTACTTTCGCATTGCTATTTTCAGCCGCGAACGCGCCCGGCAAGCCAAGGAAGGAGGGGAGGGCGGCGTATGAGCAGAGCAGGATCAAGCACGCCCGGACGGGCGAAGACTTCCCAACAAAGCGCCATATCGTCCCTATTGAAACCATTATGACTCAACGGCAGCTGTCAGAGCCAATGCAATGATCACGGACCCTGCCCGCATTTTGTCCCCACGGGTTGCGCGCGCCCTGCTAGTATAGCGATGTCGCGTGAAATGCGGAATGGAAGAATAATCGCGGGCTATTGGTCATCCGATTGTCCACGCCGATGTCCGTTGGGGGCATGAGCGGCATTGCTGCTAAGTCTCTGCAGGTCTGCTTTTCTAACCTGTTGCGACCGTGAGAGCAGACACCGCCGCATGTCTCAGGCGGGTCATTCGCGACGGGTTGAGCCAACAGCACGTCCAGCCATTTCCGGTATGCCCCCGAAAGCGACCAACAGCCGTCTCAGCGCCGCATGTCGTGAAGGGCCAGTTTCAGACCTCCGGCCGCGTCCCAGCCAAGTCCCTGACAGCGGACTTGTGGAGGTACAGAGGCGGTGCCAAAAAAGCGTATGCTGGCGGGCGAACCATTCCGAGGTCTTCTCCGAGAGTTGTTGCAGAGGAGAAATTCCGGCGACAGGGCCACGGCTACGCTGTAGCTGGAGGCCTTTTCGCTCCCAAAACTTCTGAAGACGGTCGATGGCTACCATGCGTTTGATGCTCATGATGTCGATCCTTTCTGCAACGTTTGTGGGTACCGCGCCGTCGCTCGCCCAAACCTGCCGGCCGATGGAAAGCTCGGCACTCGGTGTCGAAACCGGCATGACGGACGTGCTTCCGCAGCGCTGTGATCAGCCCGGCAAATGCCGGATCTTCGACATGAGCGGACGGCCGATTGGCGAGCCCGGCGATTTTGTCGTTTCGCGAACCGCATCGGCCGTTGGCTTGGTTGCGGTCGAAACAAAGAAGAGCGGCTTGCAAGGCTACATGAGCGCCGATGGCACCTGGAAAGTCGAACCGCAGTTCAAGCGCGCGGGTCCATATTGTGGCGACCGCGCGGCCGTCCAGCGCGTCGATGGTCTTTGGGTCTACCTTGATCGCGAAGGCCAAGAGGTCGGCAGTCCCTGGGACGGCGCGGAAACATTCACCGAAGGTCGCGGCCTCGTTACATCTTACAAGGGGGGCGACAAGTTCCTCCACGGATATGTCGACACCGCCGGCAAAGTCGCCATCCCAGTTCAATTCGCTGGCGCGCGATTGTTTTCGGAAGGGCTTGCGGCGGTGCTGGTCGATGGAAAATGGGGTTACATCGACCGCGACGGCAAGATGGCCATCACTCCGCGCTTCGCCGAGGCCGAAGCTTTTCGGGGCGGTCGTGCCGTTGTGCGTGTCAGCGCCGGCTGGGCAAGGAACAGCGGCCTGATCGATGCGACCGGGAAATTCATCGTCGAGCCGCAATATGAGCAAATCAGCAAAATCGGCGACCGTTTCTGGAGCGTCGGCATCGCAGACCCGGCCCATCGCGGTGACGGCGAACCGCTGCTATTGTCGCGGCTCGTCGATGCGGATGGACACTTTGTTTCAAGGCAATCCTACAATGCCTTCGGCGCCCTGGAGGATGGGCTGATTTCGGTCTGCCGCAACAATCGCTGCGGCTTCATGGACATCCACGGCAAACTTGCCATTCCCTTGAAGTACAAGGGCGTGGACGATTTCCAGGAAGGGCTCGCCGCTGTAACCACCGACGGAAACCGCTATGGCTTCATCGATCGCAAGGGCAAGCTTGTTCTCGCCGAACATTATGACAGCCTCGGTCCGCACCACGAACATTTCGGCGCGGGACCATTCGTGAACGGCCTGGCGCCGGCGGGCTGCAAGGGACATTGGGGCTTCATCGACAAGGACGGTGCTTGGGCGATCCCGCCGATCTACCGGTTCGCGCAGTCGTTCGAAAACGGCTTCGCACCCGTCCAGATCAAGACCGGAACCGGGCATCTGCGGCCCGACGGCGGCGCCATCGATTTCAGTCCGGCTGAAGTCGACGAGATCACGCTGCCATCGCGTCCCTGCGGTTCTTCGTTGGCGCGTTCCAATCCGGGATCAGGATGAAGCCGGCGTCCCACGCAGAAGTCGTCACCACGCAACACGCTTGCAGCGCGATTAGCCATCTGCCTGTTCATCGGTGTAGTCGCGTTTTGGGCAGCCTTCTATATCACCGGCTTTGTCGGGAAACTCGTCCGCGATGGATTGGCGGAAGGTAAGACCGTATGTCCGCGGAGGCGTGAGGCGGCTCGTCCTACACTACGCGTCCCGCCGGGTTGTGAAGCGCTTTACGGCTAAGCACGGTCGGGTTCTTTTTTGCTATGAAGCCGCACCGACCGGCTACGGACTGCATCGTCTGATCACTTCACTTGGCCACAGCTGCATCGTCGTCGCTACGCAGCGTGTTGCCATTGACGCTGATCAAGACGCCGTAGTCGTCGGATTTTCGGCCGATCGTCTCCAACCGCGCGAACACGGCCTGCTCGATCATCTTGTCGAAGCTCGGCAACCGCGGGCAAGCCTCCGCCGAGGAGGGCAGCGATGGCGAGGGTGGGGATTGTTACGCGCATGGGGAGATTAGGGCAGACGGGTGCGGCAAGGAAGGCGCGGGCCGCCCTGTCGTCATTTGTCCATGCGCTGCGCGTTGGGACTGTCTTTCGGCGGCGTGATCCAGCGTCCGCTGCGCATGGCCTCGACGTTGTAGGCCAGCTCCTTGCGGGTCGACCACTGATAGTTGTCGGCCTTGCTGTCGGACTTGGTGTGGATGTCGTCGATCTTCCAGGCGCCGCCCTCGCGGACCATGTCGTAGCGCACGGTGCGGGTCTGGTCGTCCCAGCTGCGGAACGAGGCGGCGACCACCGCGGTCCCGGCGTCGCGCTTCTCAACGACGACCTGGGGATCGCGCACCTTGGGGTCCTGTGAATTGGTGATGGGATCCGCGCCGGGCGGGCTCTCATCGCCCTTCGGCGTCACCGCGTCGGACTTGTCCCACAGCGCGGCGAACGAGCGCGAGAGCCAGCGATGCCGGCTTTCCTTGCGCATGATAACGTAGCCGCCGATGGTGCCGTCGCCAGCGGAGACGATGCGGTAGATCGCGACAATCGGCGCGGCGGGATCGTCGGCGGCCAAGACGGGAGACGCAAGGAGCAGGACGATAGCGAGAAAAGCCATGCGGTGGTCGATCATGCGCCGATATTACCACACCTTGTCATCCCGGGCTTGTCCCGGCCATCTCGATCAGGACAGCAGCGCGGTGCTTTGTTAACCGGGATCACCGGGACAAGCCCGGGATGACAGAAGTGCTATTGTCGGCCCGTGAGGAACACGTCGATTGCTGCGGCGCATCCCGGCCGCGTGCTTAAGCGCGAGCTACTCCGCCGCCTCGATCCGTTTCATCCGCTTCTGCGCGCCACGCCCCAGCACCGGCGCCAAAACTGCCGGGCGTAACTCCGCTCGCTTTCACGATATCGTCGGGCGTGCCGCTGGCGAAGTGGCTTGGATTCCAGCGGGAGAAAAGCATTGGCACGGGGCCACAGAGACAATTGGTCTGACTCATATCGCCATCGCGGAGGAGCTTTATGGAAAGACCGTCGATTGGATGGAGAAGATTTCTGACGCGGACTACGGAAAGTAATTCTGCTTCTGCCATGTCCGCTAATGGAACGGGTCCGGCCGTGCTCGTGACCCGCCAGTGATCGAAGCTGGCAAGGGGGGCCTAACATCGATGTGAATAAAACCTACGCACTGTGTCGATTGACCGTGGCGAAGTGACGTTGTGGGTCATCTGCGTTGCTTGACGCATCCTGTCGCGACTTCCGTTATTACCCGGAACGCCGACATTTCGCTGCGTCGCGGCGAATGACGAAAAGGGCCAACGCACTAAATCGCTGCGCGATAGCTCGCTGAGGCGGGCGGCTTGTCTGCGAGTACAGTTACCAGGTTAGAGATCATCGATAGCGTGCTGGATGCCCTGTCTTGAGGATCGAGGTGTCGTCAACCTCATCCAAGACAGGAGTTTCCTTATGAGTACGGATTCCGTCAGCCCGCTGCGCCAGCGCATGATCGAGGACATGAATGCTCGCAAGCTCTGTGCGGGCACGCAGAAGGGCCACGTCCGCAGCTGCAAACAATTCGCCGCGTTTCTCAAGCGGTCGCCGGACACGGCTACAGCGGAGGACCTCCGCCAGTTTCAGCTGCATCTTTCGCAGACCGGCGTGAGCATCTGCACCCGCAACCGCATCATGATCGGGCTGCGGTTCTTGTTCCGGGTGACGCTGCGGCGACTGGATTTGGCCGCCACGATCTATCACATCCGTGAGCCGCAGAAGATCCCGTTGGTGATGAGCCCGGACGAGACGCGGCGTCTGCTAGCTGTTGCCAGCAGTCTCAAAGTCCGCGTGCTGCTCAGTCTTGGCTATGGCTGCGGTCTGCGTGCCGGCGAAGTGGTGCGGCTGAAGGTCAAGCATATCGACAGCGCACAGAAGATCATTCGCATCGAACAGTCCAAGGGCCGCAAGGACCGCCATGTCATGCTGTCGCCCGAGACGCTCGATCTGTTGCGCCGATGGTGGAAGGCACGCCCATCGCGTCATGATGCCGGAACACCCGTGGCGGAACGCTGGCTGTTTCCCGGCACCAGGCTCGGCAAGCCGATGACCACGCGCCAACTCAACTGCCTGTTCCACGAGGCTGCTGATGCGGCCGGGATCAAGAAGAACGTGACGCTGCATGCGCTGCGTCATAGCTTCGCCACCCACCTGCTCGAGCGCGGTACCGATATTCGCGTCATCCAGGCGCTTCTGGGGCACGACAAGCTCGACACCACGGCACGCTACACCCGCGTCGCCACCGGCATGATCGCCGGCATCGAGAGCCCGCTCGACCTGCTGGCGCAGCCGCGCAAGAAGCCTAAGAAGAGCAGCAAAGACCAGCCGCCGGCGTAACGGCGGTCATGTCCCGTCCAGCGCTGGAGGTCGCGGATATCTTCCGCGACCACGGAGCGGCGTGGCGGCGCGCCAATGCCGGACACGTCAGTCTCGGCCAGATGAAGGTCATGAGTGCGATCGAGCGTTGCCGCACGGCAGCACTCGGCGGCCATGTGGCGCGTTGCGAGAACGAGAACTGCGCTCACACCATCATCGCCTACAATAGCTGCCGCAACCGGCACTGCCCGAAGTGTCAGGGTGCCGCTGCCCGCGAGTGGCTCGCCGAGCGCGAGGCCGAGCTTCTACCAGTGCCGTACTTTCATGTCGTGTACACGCTGCCGGCGGCCATCGCCGACATCGCCTATCAGAACAAGGCGGTGATCTACGATCTGCTGTTCAAGGCCTCCGCCGAGACCACGCTCACGATCGCCGCTGATCCCAAGCATCTCGGCGCTCGCATTGGCTTGATGGCGGTGCTGCACACCTGGGGCTCGGCGCTCACCCACCACCCGCATGTGCACATGGTCGTGCCGGGTGGCGGCCTGTCGCCGGATGGATCGAAGTGGATCGCGTGCCGACCGCGCTATTTTTTGACCGTGGAGGTTCTCTCGGCGTTGTTCCGCCGGCTAGTTCTGCAGATGCTGGTCGCCGCCCACCACGCCGGTTACCTGCAGTTCTTCGGCGATCATCGACCGCTCGCCGACAAGGCTGCGTTCAAGGCCTATCTGAGGCCGCTGCGCAAGATCGATTGGGTGGTCTACGCCAAGGAGCCGTTCGCCGGGCCCAAGCAAGTGTTGCGCTATTTGTCGCGCTACACCCACCGCATCGCGATCTCCAATCGCCGGCTGATGTCCGCCGACCACAACGGCGTCACCTTCAAATACAAGGACTATCGGATCGAAGGGCCAGCCCGCTACAAAACGATGACGTTGACCAACGACGAGTTCATCCGCCGCTTCCTGATCCACGTGCTGCCGAAGGGCTTCCACCGCATCCGACATTATGGGCTGCTCGGTAACACCAACCGAGCTGCAAACATCGCGCACGCGCGCCAGCTGCTTGCCGTGCCGTCTCGCCCAAAACAACCCGACACACCCAACGCCGCAATCGACCAACCGCGCGTGCTGCCGCGTCCATGTCCGTGCTGCGGCGGCCGCATGATCGTCATCGAGACCTTCGACCGCGGCTGCGAGCCGAAGCACCGGCCCGCGCCGCTGCCAGCGGCAATCAGGATCGACACCTCATGATGCCGTCGTCATCGATCTGCCACTGTAGCAAACGCCCAGCATCCTCGCCGGCTCTCAGCCGGCCGCGCCCAAGCTCGCATCGGTGCGCTGGATTCACTAGCCGTCGCGCCACCAATCCTGTCGCGCGACCCGCAGATCGCTCGTTCACACCGACGCACACCACCATGCTTCGCCGCAAGCCGATCGCGGCAACCGCTTCACTCCAGGCTCCGCACGCCAAGCTTCGTGGCTAAATCCCCATAGCGCCCAGCCGCACCGCCGCTGCACCGCCGACCGCGATTTCCTGCCTTGGCGCTTTTCAAACGCCGGCCATCGTCCGCGTCGACGGCTCATCATTGCCGGCGTTCGAAAACCTGCACACGAAGCGACATCGGCCATAACGCACGAGGCGTCCGAATAATATCGCGACGCGCTGCTGCGCCGGCGGTGGGCTCAGATTGGTAACGATCGTAAAAGAACGGCGCGTCGGCTTTGATTTTTGCGATCATGGCGCGAGCCGACGCGAGTTGCGTGGATCAGTCCTATCTAAGAGTTACCCATGCCCGGCCAGTGAGGCACTGGGGACAAAACTGACCAGCGTACCGCGCGCACCATCGCTCGCGAGTGCGAAGTTCGCGGTCGTGTAGGTGCCGGTCAAATGAAGGTTGATTGAGTGGGTCCCGTCTGTGATGTGAAGAAGGCTGTTCGTAAAGGTCTCAGCCGTCTCTTGGCCGATGAACTTTATCTTGCCCAGGTCCAGGGTGTCCGAGCCGCCGAAGTCCTTGATAGTGCCTTTGAACGAGTCCTGTTCGAGCAGCAGCCAGCCATCGTTGACGATAGTCAGCGCAGCATGTGGTTCAAAGACCGCGCCAGCGTCCAATGTCAGTATTCCGCCATCAATCCTGGTGCTGCCGTCGACGGTGCCGCCGGACAGGATATTGGCTTGGGCACTGACACTCCGGTCATTCCTGTCATTGGTCGCCAGCCCGCTGACCACGCCGCCGGAAGATACATTGAGCGTGCCGTCTTTGCCTACCGACACGCCGCTGGCGGTGCTCCCCGAGGACACGTTCATCGTGCCGCCACTGGAAACCGTAATGTTCAACGCGCGGCCGCCGGACGCCACCTCGACAATGATACCGCTGCTGAGGGAATAGCCGGACAGTATTGCGCCGGGGCCGATCTCGAGAATGCCACCGGATTTAATCGTGAAGCCGCTCGCGGTGGCGCCGCCCAACAATTCGAGCGTGCCGCCGTCAGAAACGGTTGTCCCGCTGGCGATGCCGCCGGCTTCCACCACCTGCAAGCCGGCGAACACCGTGGCGCCGCTGGCGAAGCCGAACACGTTCTGCTCGCCGCCGCTGATCCGCGCGCCGTCGTCGGTGCCGCCAGCGTTAACGGTTTCCAAGCCGCCAGCGTAAAGCGTGGTCGGATCGGCCAAGCCACCGGCGGCCACGGCAAGTGTGCCGCCGGTGAACACCGTGGTGTTCAACGCGCGGCCGCCGGCTTCAACAACTTGCGTGCCGCCGCTGACAATCGTCCCGCTGGCGACGCCGCCGGGCTCCACCACCTGCAAGCCGGCGAACACCGTGGCGCCGCGGGCGGTGCCTCCTGAAGACACGTTCATCGTGCCGCCGGTTACCGACGTGCCGCTGTCGGTGCCGCCGGAAGACACGTTTATCGTGCCGCCGGGACCCACGGTTGCACCCTTGTCCGTGCCGCCTGTAACGACAGTCAGCACGCCACCATTGATGACATCGGTTCCAGACGCGGTGCTGCCGCTCGAGACCACTGCGGAACCGCCGTTGACGGTCATCCCCACGGCAAGGCCGGATCCGAATCCGAATATCCCTATGTCCTCGTGGCCGCCCTTGAGTATTGTCGCTCCGGATGTCACGCCGCCGGCAAACGTTTGCTCTTGGCCGTTCGAGGCAACCAAAGTGTCTATCGCTGTTCCTCCCTGAACAAGCTGCAAGCCGCCGTTTTGCAGCGTCGTGCCCGTCGCGGAGCCGCCGGACAAGATTAACGTCTGGTCAATGGTAACGACCGTGCTCGCGATGCTTCCCCCCGCGACAACCTCGAATTCGCCGCCGGTAATAACGGTGTCACCGTTGGAGCTTTCGCCGGCAGTTACTTCTACAAACGTGGATATATCCGCCATCAGTTCCTCCTCTTACTAAAACTTGTGCCAATGTGCCTCCGCGCAGTATGCTCGGAAGTCTATCGTCTCTCACCTCTCATTACCAATAAGCGAAGTGCTGCACATACAAGCCGTTGGCGGGTAACGGGGTGTGGACATCAGCAGATTTGATTAAACACTCGCGTCGGTATCGCGACGCCACGCCATCACGCGCTCACCACTCGCGGTCGGAAGTGGCGAACTGCTACTTCAAAACCATTCGAGCTTCTTCTCAATCGCCGGCTTGAGCGGACGATTGCGGAGCTAACAGTTTAGCCGAGCCCGAGGTCGGTTGTGGGTCATCAACGTCCGTTTCACGACGTCCGCTCTTAGTCCGCTAATACCCTGAGAGCGGAACTCAAAATGGACATTGCAGCACTTCGGTTTCGGGCCATTGAACGAAACCGCTCGCGCGGTAGAGCGCTACGCGCAAAGGTGAAGGCTTGGACTGAGGGGGCGCGGCAGAGACGGCGTCCTGCCCGATGACCGTGCGGGTTACGGCGAATTCACGACCTCGGTTTTGAAAGGAGTATCAGCGATACTATAAACGATAACAGCATCAGCCTTTCGCTGGTGCGCGATTGAGAACACGAGATCGATCGGATCGCACCAATCACGCAGCGCGCTACATCCATCATCAATGATTTCGCATGGCGAAGCGCAATCGCAGAGGCGGCAATGATCTTGACGAGCAGCTAGAAACAGTTTCGCTTCTGCAAGGTCGAGATTTTTGCAATCTTCAGAGATCGGTTTGCGCTATGCGGTTCGAAGATGATCGAGAGACCCATCGCGCCAGAGTTGTTGAGTGTGCTATTTCCGCCACGCCTAACTCATTGAAATCACAGGTGGCGCGAAACCTCAAATCCCCATTTTGCAACATTCACGCCATCACCTTGAAGTTGTGTACGCGATCGAGCCCGACTTAACTCAAAGTCTGCGGCACCTCATACGTTCCCCCCATCGCGGTTTCCTTCATTGGAGGCTTTCGGACGACGGCCCCGGAGCAAGCCGCATCGTCGCGATCGGCCGTCATCCGAAACCCTACACATAAACGGAAGTGGCGCGGTCTTACTCGATCACCTCGTCGGCGGTGGCGAGCAGGTCCGGTGGGACGGTAAGCCCGAGTGCCTTGGCGGTCTTGAGGTTGATGACAAACTCAAACTTCGTCGGCTGTTGCACCGGCAGGTCACCAGGATGCTCACCTTTAAGGATGCGATCGATGTATTCGGCCGCCGGCCTAAACAATTCAGGAAGATAAACCCCGTAAGATACGAGGCCGCCGGCGGCGACAAAAGCTCGGAACGCATAGATCGCGGGCAGCCGGTATCGCTCAGCCAGTTCGGCAATAGACTTGCTGTTGTGCAACGTGAATGGCTCCGGCGGAAAAATCAGACCGGCGCTGCCGTCGCCGGGAAGGACCTTCATCGCCGTTTCGATATCTTCGAGCGAATGGACATCAGATTTGATCGCCTCGACCGCGAACTGGGGAGCGGCGGCTTCCACTGCACGGAAGAACATATCGGTGGTGACGCCCGTCGTCAGGTTGAACATCACCGACACGCGCGACACGTGTGGCGCGATCTCCTTGAGCAGTTCCAGCCATTTGGGGCCGATACTCGGTTCCAGATTGGAAAAGCCCGTGGCATTGCCGCCGGGATGCGCGAGGCTCGGCACAAAGCCGTTGACGACCGACTCGCTGATGGCCACGAACACGATCGGGATGGTGCGCGTCGCCTTTTGCATTGCGACCAGCGAGGGGGTTGACACTGCGATTAGTGCGTCAGGTTTCGAATTCACCAGCTCTGCTGCTAAGGTTCGCGTTCTTTCGCGGTCGCCCATCGCCCAGCGGTAGTCGATCTGAATACTCCGGCCGGGCATCCAGCCTAGTTGCTTGAGCGTGGTTTCGAATACCGCAACGCGGTCTTTTGAATCCGCGGCGCCCTCAGACTCCGGCATCAACACGCCAATGCGCCGGATCGGACCCTGCTCCGCGCGCGCCGCGAGCGGCCGACGCAGCACTGACGCCGTCAACCCGCCAATTACTGCGATAAAGTCCCGCCGCCTCATGAGCCTGCATTCAGCTAAAAAACACACCATAGCACATGGTCAAGGGGGCCGTCGATTTCCGGTTCGGGTCAATCGTGACCGAGCCATTACCCGCGAGTGCGGATCAATGTCCGTTGTTGCCCGCAAGCGACCCAATCACGGGCAGGTCGCGAACGACGCAACGGGCCAGAAGCAGACATTGAGCATGGGCCCTAGTGCATTCACCCATGCCCTCATCAAACTCTCACCAACGGTCATTCTCCTTCCACCAAGCGTATGTCGCGTTCGACATTTCCGGTACCGAGCACCTCGAGTGCCTCCTGGTAGGCGGGAGTGCTGCGGGCAGCGATGGCTTTCTCCAGACTTTCGAATTCAATCAGGATCACGCGCTCGTTAATGCCAGCCTCGTAGATTTTCGCTGGCTTGTTACGGACGAGGTAGCGTCCACCAGCAGCCGTTAATGCAGGTGCGGCGAGCTTGCGATACGCCTCCCAAGCTTCGGTATTTTTCGCAGACGACCGATACGTCTGTACCCAGTAAGCTTTTGCCATAGGTTTGCGCTCCTCAAACTATCCTTTTTGAATCTGGAACGAGCGCCTGATGCAGTCTAGGGTCAAACGCTGCGGAGCCAGTCAAGCCCGACGGCGCAGTTTGTCCGCTATTGATCCGATAGCGACCACACTTTTGCAGCGCCGTGAATGACGTTAAGAGCCAATTTCTGACATCGCTGGGCCCTTCCCAAGACAGTACACTGATGTTTTAGTTGGCGTTACACGGACCGTGGCAGCATGTTGATGAGCACGCCGGAAGACGCCAAGCAGAAAGCGGCAGCCACTTACAACGCTGCTTCCGATTTCTACGATCATCCGGTCAATTCATTCTGGGAGCGATATGGTCGTGGGACCGTAGCGCGCTTACGCATCAACGCCGGAGCGCGCCTCCTCGACGTATGTTGCGGTAGCGGAGCGTCTGCAATTCCGGCGGCAGAGACCGTCGGACCGCAGGGCTTCGTTCTCGGCGTCGATCTCGCAGAGGACTTGCTGACGCTGGGGCGCGCAAAGGCCAAGGATCGGGACCTCAACAACATCGAATTTCGCGTTGGCGATATGCTCGATCTGCAGTTGACGGCCATCGGGTTCGATACCGTCATTTGCGTCTTCGGAATCTTCTTCGTCCCAGATATGCGGGGGGCTGTGCGCGAGCTTTGGCGACACGTTCGTCCGGGCGGTCAGCTTGCCATTACCACGTGGGGTCCTCGTTTTTTCGAGCCGGTTAATACGGTCTTTTGGAATGCGGTCCGCACCGCGCGACCGGATCTCTACAAAGGGTTCAATCCTTGGGACCGGATTTCACAGGCTGAAGCGCTACGCGAGCTCTTCATACAGGCGGGCGCAGAAGTGCCTGACATTGCTGCGGAGATGACCTCTCATGCGCTGGGCTCGCCGGAGGATTGGTGGCCTATGGTGCTCGGCACCGGGTATCGTGGAACCATCGAACAGTTGGATGCAGGAGCGCGTAGAAGTGTTCGTAAAGAGTGCCTGGACTTTATCCGTGCGACCAGGGTGCAATCGGTCGAGGCAAACGTCCTATATGCCTCCGCAATGAAGCCTCGACCGGGCTGAGGGTTCCGTCGACGTGCCCGGATTGGAGGCCGATGTCGCTCCCGAGCCGTTCGGCGTTGGTGCGGATCGATGTCTGCTGTTCCCAGCAAGCGACCAAATCGCGGACAAGTCGCGAATGACGAAAAGGGCCATCGAGCGACTCGGGTAAGTGCCGCGCGCGATGAAGCAATCGGTGACGTTATTCGGGAAGCCCGGTTGCGCGTAGCGCCTCTCCCAAAGAGGCGGCAAGCCCTGGCGCGCAACCTACAGCGGCAAAATGCTGGCTTGAACGATATCCTTGTTGCAAGTCCAGTACTCGCGCTGCGGCAGCTCTTGCTTCATCGAGCCGCCCCAGCTTGGCGAGCGATGCCGCCAAGAGTACGTAGCAAACACTGAAACCCGGACTTGATTGAACAGCCTTGCGAGCGGCCGCGACCGCTTCCTCTTGGCGGTTTCGCTGAAAATGTCCAATTGCAAGCGCGATAAGGGCTGTGGCCCGCCAAGGATCGAACGGACTGAGGCGCAAGCCGCGCTCTGCCCATTCGATTGCGGGCTCGGCCTCTCCGCCCCAGGCAAATATGGCGCTCCCGAGGATATACGTAAGGGCCGACGACGGACTGACGGCGAGTGCAGCATCGAACGCGGCAAAAGCGGTGGCAATGTCGTGCCCATCCATTCCGATCGAAAATCCTGCGAACGAGAGCGCAAGCGCATCATCCTGGCCATGTTCAATGGCAGCCTGAGCGTGGCGAATAGAGGCGGCTCGGTTTTCTTCGCTGAAGCCCCCACGCACAAATAGACTATGATGGCACTCCGCGGCATACGCATGAGCTAGCGCATAAGTTGGTTCAAGCGCGAGTGCACGCTCCAACAGTACCAGCGCTTTCGTTACGCGCTCCGGCATCCTCGAATAGGCGTCAGATTGAGCCTGCAAAACGAGATCGTAGGCGCCCAAGCTATCCGGTCGTTTGCGTTTGACGCGCTCCGCTTCCGCAACACGCAGGCTCGGCTCAATTGCGCCGACCACGGACAGGGTGATTTCGTCCTGAAGAGCAAAGATGTCTTCAAACTTACGGTCATAGCGTTCTGCCCATATGTGGGCTCCGGAGACTGCGTCGATGAGTTGCCCTGTAATACGCACGCGATCGGTTGATTTGCGCACGCTGCCTTCGAGCACATAACGCACGCCGAGCTCACGGCCGACCTGTTTCACGTCGATCGCGCGGCCCTTGTAGGTGAAGGTCGAATTGCGCGCGATAACGAACAGCCAATTGATGCGTGATAGTCCCGTAATAACATCTTCAACCATGCCGTCGGCAAAGTATTCCTGTTCCGGATCACCGCTCATGTTTTGAAACGGCAGCACGGCGATCGACGGCTTGTCGGGTAGTGCCAACTCAGGGGGCTGCGACACACCTTCTCTGCCGAGTTCGAGGCGATAGACGCGCACGGGTTTGGCGATGTTCTTGAGGCTCTGCTCGCCGGCATCGACGAAAGCAGCCTCAACTCGACCACTCACCTGTTGATGAACGACGTCTGAAATGCAGATACCGCCAGGTTCCGAAATTCCCTCAAGGCGCGCTGCAACATTGACGCCGTCGCCAAAGATATCGTCGCCATCAACGATAATATCGCCAACATTGATGCCGATGCGGAACTCGATCTTCTTGTCCAGCGGCGTATCGGCATTTCGTTCTGGCATCGCCTGCTGAATGTCGATGGCGCAACGAACCGCATCGACTGTACTTGCGAATTCTACCAGGGCGCCATCGCCCGTAGTTTTGACGATGCGGCCGCGATACTCTGCGATCTTAGGGTCGATGAGATTTTTGCGCAGGGATTTGAGTGCAGCGAGGGTGCCCTCTTCGTCGGCGCCCATCAAACGACTGTAGCCTACGACGTCGCTCGCGAGGATTGCGGCAAGCCGTCGTTCGGCGCGCGCTTCAGCCATAAAGATACCCCAAACCGATCGTGACGGCGGGCGGAGTTTATGGGTGACGATGGGGTTTTTGCAATGCGGCAATGGAGGGCGCCGGAACGGCGATATGGGTCATTTTCGACCGGGACGAAGCCAGCAGCAGGACCAACCATGTCCACTATGCATCCGAAAGCGACCGACACTAGTCTCAGGACCGCTTGTCGCGAAGGGCCAATAAGCGACATGGACTTAGAGGCGAACAGCTTCCAGCACGGACACGTCGGAGCGAGTTGCAACGCTTCTTTGCAGCCTAAACCCCGCTTTCCGCAACAGATCAGAATATTGTTCCTGTGTACGCATACGGCCCGTCGTGAGGAGAAGGAATATCAGGTCCATGGAGTGGGCAATGTTCGGTTCGTTTATGGATCCGGCAAGCCCTTCTATGATGACAAGCCGGCCGTTCAAACTCATTGCCGGAAGACAATTGCGCAAAATTCGCACGACGTCGTCGTCGCTGTGATCGAAGAGAACACGCTTGAGGACGTAGATATCGGCACCGGAAGGCACGCCTTCGAAATAGTCGCCTTCGATCAACTCGCAGCCTGGCAAAGGGCCGCCCTGGCCGCTGCGCGCCGCCTCGATCGCCGGAGTACGTTCCAACAAGATACCTGAGACAGAAGGATGTGCAGTGACAATGGCGGAGAGAAAAGCGCCGTTACCGCCACCTAGGTCCGCGACCCGTCTGCAATCACCGAAGCTGTAGGCGTCCAATATTGCAGGCGTCTCAATGCGGCTACGGTTGGCCAAGCCTGCATGGAAAAGCGCCGCCTTGTCCGGATGCTGCTGAAGGTGAGTGAATAGCGGCGCCCCAAACACCTCTTCGACGATAGGCTTTCCGGTGCGTACGCTGCTGGGAAGACCCCCAACCAAATCGTAAAGGAATTCGTGGACGTAGATGGCGTAGTCGCGTATCGATCCCGGCGAACTTCTGCGGAGCGTTTCACCGACCGGCGTGAGGAAAAACTGCCCGCTGTCGTTTCCGTGCAATACGCCGAGGCCGGTCAGGGAGCGCAGTAGGCGTTCGAGCGCAGATCGGTCGACGCCAAGCCGCGCCGAGAGTTGCTCCACCGTTGAGCCGGCGTCATCAATCTGGTCCGCGAGATCAAGTTTGGCCCCGGTATAGATCGCTCGGGCTGATATGAAACCCATAAGGAGGCGGACCATTTGCTGCGGCGAGGTTAGGTCCGATTTGAGCATTTGTAATCTCCTTTCTTCGGTACCTCGATGCCGTCAAACGAAGGAAGAGTGCTAATGCGCGACGCGGCGCAGATCAGAACAACCTACCAGACACCATTGGTGTAGTAGAAGTTCCCCTGGGCTCTTGGGCAATCGCTCGCAATGTCCGTGTCGGGTGTGCGCCGTGACAAGGCGGCGCTTTCCAGTGGGTGCAAGCCCCACCCGGCAACCGCTCCAGCCGGAAGCAATCGGAGCAGTCATGGAGGCAACGAAGTGGCTGAAGCCTTCGATTAGCGTGTCACGAATTGGTGGCAGCGCGAGTGTGCAGGCCGCAACGCGAGTGAACGCCGAGCAAGCCTCGAAAAGGACAATGCGCAGGCCGACCCGACAACCCTTTCGGGGAAGGCTGCCACGTCTGGATGAAATGAGCGAAGTGATACGTCCAGACGCTGCGCCGGGGTAGTGGCGGCAGCATGTACACAAGGAAAGCGCACGAAACACGGGAAGCCCCAAAGCGTGGTCAGCGACGACCAACCGGAGGCCCGTGAGGGACAGGCCGGGCGCCTTGGGGTGGCGGAGAGGTTCGTAGTGTGCGCTGGGCAGCGCGTGAATCATGGGGGTTGAAGTCCCCTCGGCGCTCGGATGAGGAGCGCTGTATCCGAAGGCGGGGGTAATTCCTCGCTGGCCGGGAGAGCAAGAAGGTATGGAGAAGTCTAAACGGGCACGAAGGCGAAAGCCGGACACAGCCAAGACGGACCTGAAGCCAGTTGCGCAGAGTTCCCCGGAGGGCAGGGTGTCAGGAGCGATCCTGAATCCGAAGGGTCTGAGGAGAAGTATCGGGCTGTAATCAATGGGGGCCACCCCGAAGATGAACAGGTCGGCCAAAGATGGGGCAAGGTCGAGCCCGCACTATGGGGGCGAAGGCGTTACTCATTCACCCATCGTACCAAGGTGTTTGCTGACGGCACGATACGGAAGATTCATGCGTGACCCCAGGAGACCTGCATGGGTCCCGACCCAGAGCCGGGTAAGCGACCCTATAAGCGAAAGCGAAGTGGGAAGCGAAGCACATGCAGGAGTCGGAGAACGTAATAGTACCTGAAGCGCGAGACGAACAACTCGCGTGACCGGAAACGGCGGATCGTGAGTGATCCGGGGAAGGACGTTCGTGAAAGGTTCGAGCCAGGATCAATCGAGGCAGATGAGAAAGGAGCGTGAAGATGGAAAGTTCCCTATGTGAAAAACCCGAACGTCACGCTCCGAGGAGACTGTCCGATTATCTGATGCTCGAAGGTCAGAAGCAGAAGGTCCACTCTCTGGTGGACAAGGTATACTCACGCAAGAACTTGAAGCTTGCGTGGGAGCGCGTTCGAGCCAATCGAGGGGCCAGCGGAACGGATGGGATCACGATCGGGGCATTTGAAGTCAATCTGGACGCAAATCTGGAACGGCTGCATCAAGAGCTTCGAAACAAGACCTATCAGCCGCAACCCGTGCGACGATTAGAGATTCCAAAAAGGGGAACTCCCGGCAAGACAAGGCCTCTGGGCATACCATCGGTTTACGACCGGGTGTGTCAGCAGGCGCTGGTCAATCGCCTGGAGTCGATCTTTGAGAAGGTCTTTGATCCGAGCAGCTTTGGGTATCGTAAAGGTCGCAAGACAGCCGATGCCCTGGGCAAGATCTGGCGCGAAGTGGAGGCCGGAAGCGAGTGGATCGTGGATGCGGATCTGAAGGACTACTTTGGGTCCGTGGATCACGCGAAGCTCATGGCCCTGGTCGGAAAGCAGATCGCCGATAGCCGCGTGCTGAAACTCATTCAGCAGATGCTCGAGGCGGGCTACGAAGAAAAGGGCCAACGGTTCGAGACTCCACGGGGAACCCCGCAAGGGGGCGTCATCTCACCGCTGCTGAGCAATATCCTGCTCGACTCCCTTTGATAAGGAGATGAGGTACCAAGGATATCGGCTCACACGATGGGCGGATGACTGGGTTGTGACCTGCCGGACACGAGCCGAGGCGAAAGTCGCCTTGATTTGGGCAGCAAAGATTCTCGCAAAGCTCGGTGTGACGCTCAACCGGGAGAAGACCCGGATTGTGCACATCGCGCAAGGCTTCGAGTTTCTTGGATTTAAAATCCAACGTGGGAAGGGCCAATTCAAACTGACCCGCGACCGGATTAAATCCACGCTGAACCGACGGAATCTCTATGCCATTCCCACGCAGAAGTCAGTTGACCGATTCAAAGATCAGATCAGGACCTGGACCAAGAGGCATACGCCTCTGCGAATGGGTGGATTGATCAACACGATCAACCCGATCATCCGAGGATGGGGAAACTACTACTGTCGCTCCCATGTCAGAAAGCGCTTCAGTCAGCTGGATCGTTGGATAATCCGAAGGCTCTGGTCGCATCGCACCAAGCGATGGCGAAATACAGGCTGGAGGGAATATCCCACGAGAAGGCTGCGCACGGAGTTCAAGCTGGTCAGCCTTGTCGCACTAATACCCTCGCTTCAGATCGCGAAAGCCCATTCATAAAAGCTGGATGCGGGAAAACTGCATGTCCAGTTTGTGCGGCGGACGGAGGCGAGCCTTTCAATAGGCGCCTCCTCCGACCCGACACCGCTGAAGCCGGGTAATGCCGGTGGAGGGAAGGGACCTCAGTTCAAGACAGACGAAATACGTGGTGAAGGACCTGGAGATTGGGCAACCTATAAACTCCGCTGAGTGTTCAGAAGCTGCAGATGGCGTCGCACGCGAAAGCAAAGGCGTGAAGTCTTGTCCGAGAGCCGGATGCGGGAGATCTGCCTGTCCGGTTCGATGAGCGGAATGTGAAAACGGAGTCATGGCTGAACTACTAAGGCACCGCCAGACGAAAGAGGCGGCAACAGATATGTTCACCCTACAACCACCGCGTCACATTCCGACTCTACCATTTTCGACCGGGACGAAGCCAGCAGCAGGACCAACCATGTCCCCTATGCATCCGAAAGCGACCGACACTAGTCTCAGGACCGCTTGTCGCGAAGGGCCACAAGCGGACAAAGCGGCGCTGCTCGTCGTCCCCTTAGAGTGCACACGGACGCGAAAGGTCGGCGCTGTTAGACTCGGCGTCCGCCGCATTAGGACCGACGGGCGCCGCTTCGTCGACCGAAAATCAACTTCAACCAAGGGTCCGAATGGAAAGCCGCCATCAACAAGTACATCGGCACCATTCCGTCCAGTGGCGACGCGTTATGCATGGCTGAGCAGAATACGTCCGGCTGTCCGCCGATCTGAACACCGGTCAGCAGCGCCATGACGACAAAGGTCGGCGCGGCCGCGAGACCGAGCCAGCCGGCTGTGCCGGAAGCAGCGGCATGGCAGCTTCCGGCACGTCCGCCGAACTGAACCTCACGCGTGTGAGCATTGTTCATGGCCGGCAGCCTCAAGCACGCGCCTTGCAGCACGAGGCGTCCGCCGGCGTAGCCTTTGCGGGCAATTCCGACTCGTAGCGGTCGTGATGACGCACCCATTCCATCTTGTAGAAGGTGTCCCGTTCGTCTCGGCCCTTAGGCGTCAGGTCGAGCAGCCTGTACGTCCCCATCATCACCTCTACGCCACGCCCATAGGTCGAATAGGTGTGAAAGACATCGCCCGCGTCGTCCTTGCAGAACACGCTGATTCCGGGCCATTCCTCGAACGCATAAGGCCAGGTGCCGTAGTTGTAGGGAAGCTCGCCTTTGGCCACTTCTTCCGGCGTGAAGCTCACGCGGAAATCATAGTTGAAGCTGGTGCCGTGCGAGGACAGCCACTTAAACCGCCAACCCATACGCCGGCGAAAACGCTCGATCTCGGCGAACGGCGCGCGTGAGATGGCCACAAACGTGACGTCGCGATGCGCGAGATGCACTGTCATGCCGTCGGCGTGGTCGGCCATGTATGAGCAGCTCGGGCAACCCTGCTCAGCGCCCGGCGTGAGCATGAAGTGCTGAACCAAAAGCTGGCGGCGTCCTTCAAACAGATCGGCGAGCCTCTGCCGGCCGTCAGGCCCATCGAAGGTGTATTCCTTGTCGACACGGACCCAGGGCAATTGCTGTCGCAGCCGCGCCGCGTTATCGCTGCGCCGCGTCAGATCCTTCTCGGCGGCGAGCAGATCGCGCCGCGCTTCCAGCCACTCATCGCGTGAAGCTATCGTATGTGTCGTCATCTTTTTCTCTCCTTTCGCTGCCCGAGGAGCCGGCCGCATTCCTGCGACGGCTTGCGGGGCGTTGATCGTGAGATAGATATAATGCCGGCCGTCGGTGGGCCGGGAGTGACAAGTGTGTCGGGATTTGAATGGACTCCCTGATTACAGCGGCGGCCCGCGCGCTCGCATCGGGCGATGCCCTTAGCGCGCTGAACCACATCGCCTTGCGCAATGATGCGCCGGCACTGGCGCTGCGCGGCATCGCGATGGCGCAGCTCGGCGACCTCGGCCGCGCCAAAATGCTGCTGCGGCGCGCAGCCCGTACCTTCGGATCGCGCGAGGCCGTCGCCCGTGCGCGCTGCACCGTTGCCGAGGCCGAGATCACGCTCGTCTCACGCGATCTAAATTGGTCCACCAAGACACTCGATGCCGCGCAGGCGGTGCTTGAAAAGTACGGCGACCGCACAAACGCGGCACATGCACGCTATCTTGCGATCCGTCGCCTGCTGCTGATCGGTCGCCTCGATGCAGCGGAACGCTTGCTGATCGGCTTTGATCCCACGCCGCTGCTGCCTGCCTCACGGGCGGGTCATGAACTGGTCATTGCCGGGATTGCAATGCGGCGGCTGAAGATCAAGTCGGCACGTGCCGCCTTGGCGCAGGCCACACACGCCGCGCATCAAGCCCATATCCCTTCGCTCACGGTTGAAGTGGAAGGCGCGGCGCGCGTCCTCGACACGCCGGCGGCGCGGCTTATTTCGCGCGACGAAGAACGTGTTCTTCGACTCGATGAGGTCGAATCCCTGCTGGCGTCCAAGGCTCTCATTGTCGATGCGTGCCGACGCGCAGTCTGCCAGGCGGGTAAAGTGATTTCGCTCGAAACACGCCCGGTTCTGTTCTCGCTTGCCTGCGGACTTGCCGAAGCGTGGCCGGGCGACGCGCCACGGGCCGCGCTGCTCGCGCGCGCTTTCCGCGCGAAACATGCCGATGAATCGCATCGCGCGCGGCTGCGCGTCGAAATCGGCCGTCTGCGTAAGGCGCTGCGTACGATCGCCGGGATCAACGCGAGCAAGGACGGCTTTGCGCTCGTGCCGCGTCACGCCCGTGACGTGGTCGTGCTCGCGCCGCCTACAGATGAGGAGCATGCTACAGTGCTCGCTCTGCTCGCGGATGGCGAAGCGTGGTCGAGTTCGGCGCTGGCGCTGGCGCTCGGCGCAAGCCAGCGCACTGTGCAGCGCGCGCTCGACGATATGACGGCGGACGGCAAGGTGCAGGCAATCGGCCACGGCCGGGCGCGTCGCTGGATGGCGCGGCCCGTGCCGGGTTTCCCGACAACGTTGTTACTCCCGGCTGCACTGTCCGGTGACTAACGTGAGCGCACCAACCGAACATCAGAAAGGATCACGTTATGAAACGAACAGCAGCAACGATCGTCCGGGAATATGGCCCCTTTCCGGATGTCACCCACGTGCATGGCGTCAGTTATGATGGTGCCAATGTCTGGATCGCTACCGGCGACACGCTGAACGCGATCGACCCCGACAGCGGCAAGACGATGCGAAAACTCGATGTCCCCGCCCATGCGGGCACCGCTTTCGACGGCCAGCATCTGTTCCAGATCGCCGAGGACTGCATCCAGAAGATCGATCCGGACAGCGGCCGCGTGCTGACGACGATCCCGACCCCCGACGGTGGCGCTTCCGGAATGGCCTGGGCGGAAGGGACACTCTGGGTCGGCCAGCATCGCAACCGCAAGATCCATCGGGTCGATCCCGAAACCGGCAAGGTGCTGCGCACCATCGAGTCGAATCGCTTCGTCACCGGCGTCACCTGGGCCGGTGACGAACTGTGGCACGGCACCTGGGAAGCCGACCAAAGTGAATTGCGCAGGATCAATCCGAAGTCGGGCGAGGTCATCGAGCAGATCTACATGCCGCCCGGCGTCGGCGTCTCGGGGCTTGAGTCCGATGGCGGCGATCAGTTCTTCTGCGGCGGCGGCAACAGCGGGAAAGTGCGACTTGTCCGTCGGCCTAGGTAAAGCTTCGCGGCCGGCGCCGATTCCGAGATCCCAGTCGACTACGGTTCGCCTAAGCTTCGCAAGTGACTGTTATGGGTCTTGGCTGTGTGAAAACTCCGAAATCGAATTTGCGCTGAGAAATTTCGTCTCGACTTCGTCAATTTGAAAAACAAAACCGCCTGCAACCAGAGTCTGGAAAAGACAAAAGAGAAAACAGTTCTGCGCGTTCTTCGCGCGCCCACGTTTTCACACAGCCTAGGTCATTTGCGACCGGGTCAACCCAGCAGCAAATCGGGCCGTGTCCGCTATGGCCAGATGCCGACCGTATTCCGCATCTTGTCGAAATGTCGCTAGGGGCCACAAGCGGAATTCGACCAATTCCATCAGGGTCTCAACGCAGTCCAAAGCACCGCCGCAGCCATGAAATAAATGGCTAGTGAACCGACCGTCCAAAACAGGGCGCGCACCTCGTGCGGCCACGCCGTAAGCACGACATAAAAATGGGCAAAGCGGGAGAGTACGTAGATGGTGAAAACACAGAGAGCCGTAACGTTGTTCGGCGCAGTGCAGACGTAAAGTAGCCCGCTGACGAGGAAAAGTGGAATGTTCTCCACGTCGTTTCCGTGCATACGTCGGGAACGCTCGACATATTCGTTGGGCAGCAATTGCTCCGGGTTTGGATGATGGTTGGCGAGGGAGCGTTGCGCATCCTCCGGGTAGCGATATCCGCCTTTGACCGTGATCATTCTAAATACGGTGATCCACCCCTGCGACATCATCTTCACAATCATTAACGCCGCCGCGATGGCGTAGTAACGGAAATCCGGGTTGTCGAATGTGAGCAGGTTCACGCGGGGTGCTCCTCGGTCGAACCATGTGCGGCGTGTGTGGTGTGCAAGGCGTCTTGCCGTATAGTGCGGCTGGCTCTTATTGATCTCCAACAGGCGCCAGAGGGTTCTGATTTCGAACCGCGCGCGTAGTCAAGTATGAAGGGCAGTGACGAGGTCGTCGAGTGGCTGACTGACGGCGCGCGGTCGGCGTCGACCACGCCCGGAGTGGTGGCAGAGCTCTGCGACCGCCTCATTGGCTGCGGCATCCCGGTATGGCGTTTCGGATTGTTCGTGCTCACCCTGCATCCGCAGATAATGGGCCAGGCGTTCCTGTGGAAGCCTGCTGTCGGCGTCGAGGTGACAAGCGCATCATTCGAGACCTTCGAAACCGAAGCTTTTCGCCAAAGCCCGGTGAGGCGCGTTATCGATACCCGCGCTTCACTCCGCCGCAAGCTCGGAGAAGAAAACTGTCCGATCGATTTTGATGTGACGCGCGAATTAAGGGCACAGGGCGCGACGGATTATCTCGCGGTGCCGCTGTTTTTCGCAAGCGGCGGTGTTCATGGCGCAACCTTCGCAACTCAGCAACCTGGCGGATTCACGGACGCCCAGATTGCCGCCATTGAATCCGTTATCGCCCCATTGGCCCGCGTTGCCGAGAACCGCTTGCTGGAGCGTACGGCAAGCATGTTGCTTGACACCTACGTCGGAAACAATGCGGGATCACGCATTCTAGCCGGCCAAATCCGGCGTGGCGACACTGCCACGATCAACGCGGCGATCTGGTTGTCGGATATGCGCGGTTTCACGCGCCTTGCCGATCGCCTTCCGCCTCAGACCCTTGTTAACATGCTCAATCGATATTTTGACTGCCAGGTACCGGCGGTCGCGAAGCACGGCGGGGAAGTCCTTAAATTCATCGGAGACGGCTTGCTCGCCATTTTCCCAATCGCTGCGGGCGCCGAAAATGTGCGCGAAGTTTGCCTTAGCGCTCTTGCGGCCGCGCAGGAGGCACGTGCTGCAATCGCGGCGGCGAACCCGATCGAGGGTGACATAGGGTTTGGGCTAGCGCTTCATGTGGGCGAGGTCTTGTATGGAAACATTGGCAGCGGAAACCGGCTGGATTTCACCTGCATCGGACCGGCGGTGAATCTGGCCGCCCGGATCGAGAAACTGACCCGCGAATTGGGGCGCACAATCCTGGCTTCCGACGAGTTCGCACGCCATTGCCCGTCGCACCTTGTGCCGGTAGGCGAATTTAAGCTGCGAGGGTTCGGCGTTGCACGCGCGGTCTTTGGATTGGCGGGGGAGGGTAATCCAACAGAACGGCACAGCGCCTAGTCTTGCCCGCTGAAGTCGGCTTTGGGTCATTCACGCCATGTCGACAGTGCAGCTACTTCCGCTACGACCTCAACTTCGGACATCACACTAAGTGTCGCGATGGGCCAAAAACCGGAAGTCGCCGATCTATTCGATCACATCGTCGGCGGTCGCGAGGAGCGCCGGCGGAATAGTAAGATTGAGCGCCTTCGCGGTCTTGAGGTTGATAACCAGATCGAACTTCGTCGGTTGTTCAACTGGGATGTCGGAGGGACTAGCTCCGCGCAGTATTTTGTCAACGATTTGCGCGGCGCGCCGGTACGAGTTGGGAATGTCTGGTCCATACGAGATCAAACCTCCTCCCTCAAGATTCTCAGCCAAAACATGTATTGTTGGCAAACGCGCGACAAGTGCTGACTTGTTTATTAGAACCCGATTGCTAATTGCGACTGGATCGTCGAAGACATAAATCGCATCGACGCGACCCTTGAGCGATTCAATTGTCGCAGCGATATCCTCAGCGGGTCGAAGGTCCACCGGTACAGTGTCGAACCCGAGCGCGTGGGCCGCTGCTGCCACCGCATCTCGTTCCAAAACCGCGGTCGGATTGGTGAAATTGCCAAACATCGCCAGCCGGCGGAGACCCGGGGTGACCTGACGGAGCAACTCAACACGCTTGCTGGCAGTGTCGGGCGACATGAGGGATAGACCTGTGACATTGCCGCCCGGCCGCGCCAAGCTGGCGACGAGCCCGCTGCCTAGAGGATCTGCGCTGCTGGTCATGACGATGGGGATTGTCGTAGTCGCCTGCTTTATGGCGAGCGTCGCCAGTGTTGCGGATGCGACGACCACATCAACTTTACTTTGGGCTATTTCTGACGCGATCACGGGCAACCGATCAGGCCGATTGTCCGCATACCATTGCTCTAAGGAGATGTTCTTCCCCTCAATCCAGCCGAGCTGTCGCAGGGACTCAATAAGAACAGGAAGCCCTAACGATGACCTCCCCGCAGTGAAAAACGCAATTTTGTAGATTTTACCCAACTGCTGCGCTCGCGCGGCAAGCGGCCATGCGGCAGCCGTGCTGCCAAGGAGCGCAATAAATTCGCGCCGTCTCATCAATTTTTTCCTCAAGCCGGGACCGCATCATAGCATGGGGGCGTCTGCGTTGTGCACCACAGCAAAATGGATCGCGCCACTTCCGGTATGGGTCAATGAACGAAACCGCTCGCGCGGTAGAGCGCTGCGCGCAAGGTGTGGTTAAGACGGAGGCAAGCACGGCGGGAGGAACGGTTAGTTTGGGTTGAGCCCTGTCGGACACGCCGTGGATGATGGCAGTAACCGTTCGCTTCGCCGGGGCGCGATTGCGACCTGAAATCGGCCGGATCGCATTGCAATTGAGTACGCCCTATCGATTTGTCATCTTGACGAGCAGCGTGAAAAGATTTCGGCTTATCGACAGGGAGATTTTTGTAATTCTTCGAGGATTGGTTTGCGCTATGCGGCTCAAGGCACTTGCAACGGCTCATCGCGTCATAGTTGTTAAGTGCGCTATTTTTACAACGCCTAACTCATTGAAATCACAGGGCGCGCAAAACATTAAATCCCATTTCGCAACGATCGTGCCATCACCTCGAAGTTGTACAGCCGCTTGAGCCCCACATAGCCCCAGCGTGCGGCACCGCCCGTGCTTCCCCATCGCGGTTTCTTTCATTGAAGGCTTTCGGACGCCGGCCTCGGTGCAAGCCGCATCGTCGCAATGCGCCGGCATCCGAAACCCTCAACAATAACGGACTCCGCGTCCAACAGAATTGGCGTCTAACGATGCCTCCTTACCCGTGACCCGCCAGCGAGGCATTGGAAACAAAAGTAACCAGCGTGCCATGCGCACCATCGCTCGCCAGTGCGAAGTTCGCGGTCGTGTAGGTGCCGGCCAAGTGAAGGTCGACGAGGTGGTTGCCCTGGGCAACCTGAAGGAGGCCGCCGGCCCCGCTAGTTTGTGTAAAGGTCGCAGTCGTCTCCTGGCCGATGAATCTGATCTTGGCCAGGTCCATGGAGTCCTGTCCGCTGAAGTCATGGATGGTGCCTTTGAACGAGTCCTGTTCGAGCAGCAGCCAGCCATTGTTGACGATTGTCAGCGCGGCATGTGGTTCAAAGACAGCACCAGCGTGCAATATCAGCTGTCCGCCATCGATCCTGGTGCTGCCGTCGACGGTGCCGCCGGACAGGATATTGGCTTGGGCACTGACACTCCGGTCATTCCTATCATTGGTCGCCAGCGCGCTGACCACGCCGCCGGAAGATACATTGAGCGTGCCGTCTTTGCCTACCGACACGCCGCTGGCGGTGCTCCCCGAGGACACGTTCATCGTGCCGCCACTGGAAACCGTAATGTTCAACGCGCGGCCGCCGGACGCCACCTCGACAATGACGCCGCTGCTGAAGGAATAGCCGGACAGTGCCGCGCCGGGGCCGATCTCGAGAATGCCACCGGATTTAATCGTGAAGCCGTTTGCGGTGGCGCCGCCCAACAATTCGAGCGTGCCGCCGCCAGAAACGGTTGTCCCGCTGGCGATGCCGCCGGCCTCCACCACCTGCAAGCCGGCGAATACCGTGGCGCCGCTGGCGTGGCCGTAATCGAGTTGCGTACCGCCGCTGATCCGCGCGCCGTCGTCGGTGCCGCCAGCGTTAACGGTTTCCAAGCCGCCAGCGTAAAGCGTGGTCGGATCGGCCAAGCCACCGGCGGCCACGGCAAGTGTGCCGCCGGTGAACACCGTGGTGTTCAACGCGCGGCCGCCGGCTTCAACAACTTGCGTGCCGCCGCTGACAATCGTCCCGCTGGCGATGCCGCCGGCCTCCACCACCTGCGAGCCGGCGAACACCGTGGCTCCTCTGGCGGTACCACCGGAAGACACGTTCATCCTGCCGCCTGTTACTGACGTGCCGCTGTCGGTGCCGCCGGAAGACACGTTGAGCGTGCCGCCGGGGCCGACGGTTGCAGCTTTGTCCGTGCCGCCGATAAAGACGGTAACGACGCCGCCATTAATGATGTCGCTACCAGAGGCGGTGCCGCCGCTAGAGACCGTTGCGGAGCCGCCGTTGACGGTCATACCGAGGGCGGTGCCGGATACGAACAGCTCCTCCAATCCGCCCTTGAGTACTGTCGCTCCGGAGGTCACGCCGCTCGAAAGCATGGACTCTACGCCGCCCGAGGCGATCAAAGTGTCAACCACTGTCGTGACCACGCCAGCTCCAACAACCTCTTGGATGCCGCCGCCTTGCACCGTTGTGGCGGTCGCCGTGCCGCCGCTATAGATTGCCGTATAGCCACCATCGACGGCTGCCGTCTCGGAGATGGCTCCGCCGCTGAAAACCTGGAACCCACCAGGGTCGATAACAGTGTCCCCGGTGGAAGTTTGGCCGGCCGTTACGGCTACAGTCGTGTTTATGAGTGGCATGTCTTCCTCCTGTTACTAAGGTCGTGCCGTTCCTCTGCGGGCCAAAAGCGGAAATCATCTTGCGAAGCGCGACGAACGGAAACTCAGAATTGGTTGTAGCGCTCAATCAAAGCTCCGAGATCCGGGAAACGGAGCATCACATTTATGGTGATCAACAGACCAATCGCGCAAAAGCCAAGGACCGTGGCCAAATTGTGCTTGATGATCCGATCGCCGACGTCGCCGCCGCTGTCGAAAGTGGTCTCTATGGAGGCTCAACTCCGAGAAGGTAACGTTGTTGGCATGATTTCCTCACAACCCATTCCTGCGGATCGATTGTGCTCTCCGCCGCCCAGCAGCCGCGTCCGCCGATCGGGGGATGCGGTTGCGCCAACCGGAGAGGCTCGGCTCACTTCATGAGTGGACTGGAGAATCCGGCGACGAGCTTGACGAGATCAGCCTGGCGGCTGGTGCCGGTCTTCTCGTAAAGGCGGCTAAGGTGGGTCTTCACCGTCGAAGCGGCTATGCCGAGCGCCCCGCCGACCTCGGGAACCCCGCCGACCTCGACGATTGCAAGCAGCACCCGCAACTCCGTCGGCGTGAGTTTATAGGCCTTGGCAATCGCCTCCAACGGCGAAGGTGCGTCGAGCGCCGCCTTGTGCACGAACAGCGCGGCCACTGCGGCGTAGTCCGCGCCGGCTTGCCGGCGCGCGCCCGACGTTAGTGGCAGCACGTGAGCAACGTAGCTTTCGCCGCCGCGTGAAGTGAGCGGCAACCCAATGCCTTTGACGCCGATCGCGCCATCACCGCGCCCGGCCGCCATGAAGGCGTCTTGCAACAGCTCGTCGATTTTCGGATCACCGGCGACGAGCCGGCTGCCGGCTGCGCGTAGAAGATCGTCTGCGGAAAGCAGGGTACGACCAGCAGCGTTGGAGTGAACAATATACCCGGTCGCCTCGACCAGAAACATGCCTGCACTCAGTCTATCAAAAGTATCTGCGAAGGCCGCCGCTTCTGATTTTCTCCGCTCGAGCAATCTGCCGACAAGCACCGCGCGCCGAACGTGCGGTATCAATAGTTGCATCCGACGGCGCATCTCGCCATTGACAAGACCATCGCGCTTATGACGAAAAACGGTGAACATCGCAACGTCCGTTGCCGACTTCTCCAGCACAGCGTTTGCCGAGTCGACTAACAGTTGCGGATGCGCCCACTCCTTATAGAAGCGTGTCTCAAGAAATTCGTCATAGGCTATGAAATTTTTGGTGCTGACCAAACTGCGACATCCCGTGATGTCCGCGCGACTTCCGCTTTCCGCCAAAGCGGACATGCTTGTGCAAATCTGCCGAGCGGTTGGGTCCGCTGAGTCAGACGCCGATCTGTTCTATCAACGTCGGATCGTCGACCGGTGCCTTCGAGCTGTTGACCCGCTGTGACACTGGCCAGCGCTGCAGCAGATCCTCTTGAGCCGGCTTGAGGAGTCCGGCCTCACCCCCGTAGCCACGGCTCAAAGTCCTTCTCGGCGAGGATGACCGGCATCCGATATCAACTCCCGCACGTCGGTGAGCGTCGCAAGCACCATGACGTCGGGGATGAGAAGCAGCTGCGGCAGCCGGCGCGACCAGTTTGCGCGTTTCTTTAATGTTGGCTGCAACATATGCCTCGTTAGCAGGAAAGGATGAGGTCGCGCTGAAGGAATATTTATCGAGCAGCGTAAGCCATGCGGATGGTGTGCAGGCAGATGCCACATCAGCGTGCGTAGGACTAATCGAGCGGATTAGAGTCTTCGAAGATCGGCCAAAAATACATGCGGTGTGAGACTAAAATCCAGATGTCGCCAAAAAAATTCATGCGCCACTTGCCGTCGGATAGCGGCAGATCGCCAACTTTCCACTCCGGAAGGTCATTAAACTCTTTCCGCTCGATGTAATTGCCTGGCAACTCCATGACTGCAGCAAGCATAGCGGTCGCGCGAGTGTGCTCGACGATTGTTTTGATTTCCACGGACGGCAAGCCGCGTTCTTGAGCCATCGCACGCGCGCGCTGTACTTTCGGTAAAATGTTTTCGAGCGCTCGCGCGAAGTTGTCTGTGCGAGTGACGTAAATCTCGCCCAGTTGCTCTCTAAACTGGTCTTCAGGCATAGGCCTTGCGGCCGGCCTTTCACGCTTCGCCATTGCCTTGCATTTTTACCGCGTCCGGCGGATCGTGTCGCGTCCGTCGCTTCCGCGATCAGGATTGTCTCGTTGTGCCTCAAGAATCAACCTCTCTGTTGGACCGGGCATCAGTCGCTGCTCGGCGCTCCAAGCCTTAATCCCCTCCAAAGGGCTTTTATCAATCGGGTAATCGAGGCCGATCCCGAATGTGTTGTTCGTGTCCGAGCGATGCCCGCGGCGCCGGACGTGTCGCGCTGTATCGAGCGCATCTTCGCTCTCTATCCACATCTGCGGAACCGATTGAGCCTGGCGACCTTCAAGACGAGATGATGATCGATTAAGGTTTTGATTCGCGCGGCTAGGCTGATCCCCGAAAGCCGGAAAAGCACATCCGGTTTGCCGCGCGGCCCTCGTGCCGATGCGGAGTGCACCGCTATGCCGAAACGAAAGTCCAATCACGCTGAGCAGTCGCCCGTGGTCTCGCGCCGTAACGGAGCCGTCTCCGAGACTTTAGCCGATCTTGCAAGTGATCGGATGCCTGCACCAAGTGATGATGTGGCTAGGCCCGCGAGCGAGGCTTTCTCAACAGAGGGTGCGGTACGGTGGCTGCCTCTTTCGGGCGCGGTCGCGTGGGTTCTGACGCGAGACGAACTATTCACTGACCGCGCCAGCCGCGCGCCGGCGGCGTGTTTCGTCGAGGACCACATTGTCTGTGCCGACAACGTAGAAGGCAATTGCACACCTGATCTCTATTTTGACAATTCGGAAGCAGCCTGGAAGCACCTGCGCAAGGAAATTGCGAACAAAACGATAACAATCAAACCACCAGTCAGGCGGATCAGGGAAAACGAAGATTGGCTAAGAAATAGCTCCACTCAAATTGCCTACGCTGACTTGCAGTCTGTCTTCCCACGGAACGGCCCGGAGCTTCTTACGAGCGCGATTATTGGTCCGCCCGTCCGGCCCGACGATGTTCCCGACCTGTCCTTGACGGAGGTGGCACACTGGATTGCCACGAAGGGCGGGATGGTAGAGTGCGTCATCAGCGATACGGCAGTGTGGAAGTCGGCCTTTGCCGAGCCGATCAAGAAAATTGTCAATGACGACGTTGCTCTACTTGGTACGAGACGCGACACGGGGCTGCCTGAAAGGATCCCAGGCGAGGCGCTCGTTGGTATCCGTATCGATTATCCCTATCAAATTTGCTCCGAACTGGTTTTTTCAGATGAGCCTTACCTGGAATGTTACGGCGTCGGCTCAAGTGACAGTTTGTTCTTCGGACGGCAACAGCAATGGAGCAACTTGCGGCTTAAAGGCGCCGAAGTCGCGCGACAGTGGCCCTTTCGCAAACGATCAAATGGTGGGCGTAAGGACACCTACGACGTCAAGCCGTTGCGCGAAGAAATAGAGCTTCGGCTGAAATCTAAAGGACCATTCGATAGCAAGGAATCGTTGGTAAATTGGTGTTTGGAGCACGGAAGGATGAAACTCCGGCCTGGACAGAAACGCCCTAAAAACAAGAAGCCGGGCGAGGCACCCGACCGATCCACAATGGTCGACTTTATAAAACGCCACAAATTGCTCGAAATCCCCGGCATCGTCGCCGAGCACTGATAGGGGCAATTCCGAGTTACCCCGATTACCCCGATTACTGGCTATCTGCACCCTTTCCGACTCACCATAGTCAGCGGCGGACGTTAGTGCGTCCGCCTTAGTCCTTTGGACAAATGGTGAGATCACGATGAACGAACCGCTAGCCTACACCATCGCTCAGGCCTGCACCGTCGCATGCGCTGGACGGTCGTCGCTTTACGAAGCGATCAGCTCCGGTGCGTTGCGGGCGGTTAAACGCGGGCGCCGCACCTTGATCCTGGTGGATGATCTGCGCGATTGGGTCGGGCGATTACCTGCCGTCAACAACACGCTCCCGCCTGATCACAGGGACCATGACAAGGCGGCCGCGGGATAGAACTTGCGACGAGATCTAGGACATGCAGGCCCCGATCGAGATCAAACTCCAACTCTGTTATCCGAGCCCCAGGGCGCGCTCGATCGACGTGTCAACCGTCACCGCACTCACGGCCAGCATCGCGGAGTGTGGGCTCTTGACGCCCATTACCGCGCGAAAAATCCAAAAGTCGCGTGCGGGCCAAATGTCCGACGCTTACGAGATTATTGCCGGACTGCATCGCGTCAAAGCATTCCGTCAGCTCGGCCGGGAGACAATTCCCGCGATCGTCCTGGAAGCGGACGATCTTCACGCCGAACTGATGCTGATTGATGAAAACCTTTGCCGAAACGACCTCTCGCCAGCAGAACGGTCATCTGCCCAGGCGCGGCGCAAGGCGATCTATCAGGAATTGCATCCGGAAACCAAAAGGGGCGGGAATCAAGCCGGGCCGGTTGGCCAATTTGGCCAAACGGCGCGGCCTCGCTATGACGAAGCTTCGGCGCAGGCTACCGGGCAATCCGAACGCACAGTTCGAAGAGAAGTCACTAGAGGCGAGGCCCTTGGCGAAGACACCCTCACCAAGATCGCCCGCACTTCGCTCGACAAAGGCGAGGAGCTCGACGCGCTGATCAAGCTGCCCCCTGAGCAGCGGCAAACGCTCATCGACCGCGCGGCCAAAGGCGAAGAAGTCAGCGCCAAGGGTGCACTCGTCAACGGTGCGCGCGCGATCATGGGCTCGCGCCAAGAGCCTGACGACAGCCTCGACTTCTCGCCAACCCCACCTTGGGCGACTCGGGCGCTGATCGAACGCGTATTCCCGACAATGAACATCTCACCCGCCAGCCTCACTTCGGTGCACGAACCGGCCTGCGGCCAAGGACACATGGCGGAAGTTCTACGCGAGTATTTCACGGCCGTGACCGCGACCGATATCCACGGATATGGGTAGGGCGATACCGTGCAGAATTTCCTCGACGACAAATTTGAAATCGACGCGGATTGGGTCATCACCAATCCTCCGTTCAACAAAGTGGCTGAAACATTTGTGCTGAAGGCAATCGAGCAAGCCCGCGTCGGCGTCGCCATTTTCGCCAGACTGCAGTGGCTCGAAACAATTGGGCGGTATGAGCGGCTGTTTCGCGATCATCCGCCAACGCAGATAGCTTTCTTTTGCGAGCGCGTCCCGCTTCATATGGGCCGCTGGGAACCGGACGGTCGCACGGCGACTGCTTACATTTGGCTTGTTTGGATCAAGGGCCGCGTCCCGCGCGCACCGTTCTGGATACCGCCCTGCCAGCGCGAGGCTTGTGCTCGTCCGGATGACGTCGAGCGCTTCACCAAATCGCCCGTGATCAAGAAAGAGCATCACCTCGAACGCGCAACGTCTTCGGTAATCCCAGTCGCTTCAGGCGTTGTTCCGCTACAGTCGGACAATGGCCTGGACATTCCGGCGTTCCTGCGCGTCGGGGATCCGGCGTGCACATGGCGGGCTGCGGTCGGATGAGCGCTGATTTAACGATGCTCTCGCTCGCAACAGTCGCGGAAAGGCTTCATTATACCGGTGCCGACCGAGAGCGCAGTGTGCGGCGTCTGTTTGCGCGCCTTGGCGTATCAATCGTAAGACGCGACCGGGGCACCTATTTTGTTACTGAAGGTCAATTTGCCGAGCTGATCGAGAAGATGACAACATGCTTACCATCCGGCGCAGAGGCAAGAACTTCCACGTCCGCGGTTCGGTCCGCGTCGGGCAGGAGACGCGCATCGTCAAAGAGCATTCTTGCGGAACGGATCGCCGCGACGATGCAGAGGCCTACCGCTCCAAACTCGAGGCCGACATCAGGCACGAAATCTTTCACGGTCGTGGAGGGAGGACGCACAGCTTGACGATCGCCGACGCCGGCCTCAGCTACATCGCGCGTCCAGGCGGAGTGCGTTCCTACGACCTTTGGCGCCTTGGTCAGATCAACCGCGTCGTGGGCGATCGCCAGGTCGCACAGGCCGCCGACGCATGGACGCAATTCAAGCGGATCCGTTGTGCCGGACTTTCACCAGCGACGGTTCAGCGATTCAGAGCGACATTTTCGGCGGCCATCCACTATCTGGCTGCGGAGGAGGGCTTCGACGCGCCGAAGTTGCCGCGAGGTGAGAAGGTCTCGAACAAGCGCATCCGATATTTGACCGAGGAGCAGGCCGAACGACTCGTTGCCGCCTACGCGCCGCACGTCCAGCCAATCGCCATCATGCTTCGCTGGCAGGGCGTTCGGATCGGCGAGGCGCTCCGCGCTGATTGGCTGCACGTTAGCTGGAAAGCTGATTCGATATTCGTGCCGGAGAGCAAGAACGGCGAGCCGCGCACGGTGACCATGCACCGCAAGACGCGGACTGCACTACACCGGCTGTGGGTGTCGCGGGGTTCGCCGACCCAGGGGCCGGTCTTTCTGACCAATCGAGGCGAGCCCTATCGCGATCCGCGCGGCTACAAAGTCCCGAGCGGCAGCCCGATCAAGAAGGCGCATGGCAGCGCGTGTCGACGGGCCGGCATCGTCAATTTTCACGTGCACGATTGGCGGCATCACTGGGCCAGCCAGTGCGTCATGGCTGGCATCGATCTCGAAACGATCCGACAAGAGGGCGGCTGGAAGTCGCTGCGCATGGTCGAGCGCTACGCGACGGTGAGCGCAGCGCACCGGACGCGGGCGATGGCGAAATTGAAGTGAGTTTTGGGCACCGCGTGGGCAGACAATAAACAAGGAATTGAAAAGATGGGATGTTACAAGGACTTATCGGGGAGCCCCCTTACGTTGCCAAGGTTGGGGTCGAGGGTTCGAATCCCTTCGCCCGCTCCAGTACATACTTGTGTCCGGCCCGGAGACACGGGTGACCGAACGTACCTAAGACACGGGTGACAATCTCGTGCCGAAGGGATTGTCGGCAGACCTCATTCCCCCTGACACACAGTCATCTGCCTGGAACTGTTCACTGCAACGCTCTACTTTAAGATTACTACAACCCTTCGATGTTGCGGTCGCGCTATTGTTGTGCGCGGGCAAAAGTCGGCGGTGCTTGGCCAATGAGACGGAGAATAGCACTCTCTTCCGCGCGGCCAGTCGCTCGCCGGACTGTCCTCAAGACCGGCTTAGCGTGGGGTGCACTGCAAATCGCTTCGCCTTTCCCGGTCCATGCTCTTGGCGAGCAGCCGGTGAAGATAGGCATGGTCGAGCCACTCACGGGCGTTTACGCGAAGCTCGCCGAGGCAGAAACAGGTGGCGCCCAGCTCGCAGTCGAGCAGATCAATAGGAACGGCGGTATTCTCGGCCGGAAGGCTGATTTACTAATCGAAGACTCCGCAAATTCCATCGACACCGGCGTCGCTAAAACGCGGCAGTCAATCGACCGAGATCAAGTCGATTTCGTTCTGGGCGACCTAAATTCGGCAGTGGCGCTGGCCGTGATGCGGGTAACGGCCGACAAGCGAAAACTCCACATCGTGACCGGAGGACATACTGACGAGATCACAGGCAGAAATTGCAGCTGGAACGTCTTTCGCATCTGCAAGACGGCTACAATGGAAGCCAACGCGATTGCCGACACGCTGGTGGAGAAATTTGGCAACAGATGGTATTTTCTGACCCCGGATTACGTTTACGGAGCCGCACTGCAGACTGCCTTTGAACGTAAGCTTCGCGAGCATGGCGGCACGTGGGCGGGCGACGTGCTTCCGCTCGGCACGGTTGATTATTCCCAGTCGCTGGTGAACGCCAGCAATTATCGGCCGAACGTCCTCATCAACCTCATGGGCGGCGAGGATCAGTCGCGGAGCCTTGCGCAGATTGTGCGGTACGGCCTTATCCAGGACATGGCTGTGGGCGGCGCGTTATTCGAGCTCGAGAGTATTCTTGCCGTATCGGATGCGGCGCGGATTGGATGGTGGACAATGGAATGGTGGTGGAACCAGCCAAACGTCCCGGAGGTCAAGGCATTCGACGAGGCAATCAGGCGCCGGACCGGCAAAGCCCAAGTGCGAGGAACTGGTTCGGCTACGCGGCCGTCCAGGCGCTGGCGCTGGTCGCCAATCAGGCCAAATCCCTGGATTCAATTGTCCTGGCACGAGCTCTGCAGGGGTACACATTGCCGTCCGATATCGCCCTCGATGCCGACCACGCGTTTTTCCGCGATCGCGATCACCAGCTCATGAGTACGATCTTCGTTGGCGAGGTGCACCCTCCGCGCAGCGACCCTAACGACGTGTTTACAACGCGCGCGATCGTCAAAGCCGAAAAGATCGCGGAATCCCTAGAAGCGAGCGCGTGTAGACTTGCATTCCCGAACTAAACTCTTGGCTTAATCACGACGCCTGCGCAGGGGGGCCAGGCCGGATGTGGACTTTGTGCCCGTCGGTTAGATCAACCGGGGGATTGAGAATCACTGCGTCACCATCTTCGACTCCGGCGCTCACTTCGACAGTCGTCCCGAAATCGCGCACCACCGTAATGCGGTGAATACGAGCAACCCCATCTTCGACGACGGCAACACTGAGACCGTCCCGGTTAAAGACGATGGCCTCGGACGGAACGATCAGCGACGGTGTCTTGCGGGGAATATTCAGCTCGACCGTGCAATAAACCCCCGGTGACAGCGCGTGATCCGGATTGGGCACGTCGATCTCGGTCAAGAGCGTTCGCGTGCCCGGCTGCAGCGCATCGGCGATGCGTGTCACCGTTCCCGGAAAATCACGGCGCGGCATCTCCGGCACGCGTACCACAGCCGCGGTCCCCGGACTGAGGCCAAAAGCTTCGTCCTGCGGCACGTAGAGCTGGATACGCAGCACATCGCTGTGCATCAGGGCGAACAGGAAGGTGCCGCTGGTCGCGTCAGCATGCACTAAACTCCCGACATCGATGTTGCGTTGAGTAATCACGCCATCGAATGGCGCGACAACGCTTTGATAGGCTTTCTGTTGATTCAACACTTGCAGTTGCGCCTTCTGCGCGATGATGTTCGCTTCGGCGACTGCGACCGCGGCGTCTCGCGCCTTGAGGGTCAGGCGATCAGCATCTCCTTGTTGCGAAGTAATCCAGCCTTTTTGCAATAGAGGGCTGTCGCGCTCCCAGGTAACCTGGGCGAGATCGCGATTGGCCTTCGACTGCTGGAGCGTGGCCTGCATTTGCGCCAGGGTAGCCTCCGCCTGCGCGATTTGATGATCGAGCTCTGGAGCTGTGATTTCCACGAGCAATTGGCCGGCCTTGACGGGGCTGCCGATATCAACTTCCCGGCGCGCGATATACCCGCTTGCCCGCGCAAAGATATTTGCCTGCTCAAATGCCTCGGTCGTACCCGGCCATGTCACCGACATTGTACTCGCGCTTGCTCGCACCAGCGCGACACGCACGCTGGGAACGAAATTTTGGTGCAACTTGGCCGTCGACAGTACTTGTGCACGCAGCTCGTAATGCCGCCAGAGGCCGATGCCCACGGCTCCGCAAAGCAGAACTAACACGCCCACAGCCAAGATTCGGCCGCGCCCCCGAACCTTAGTCGCAGGGCTGCCGGTCTCAATCAGGGTCCCACCTGCCTTGCGGTCGCGAGGCTCTTGGCCTGCCGCAGCGCTGGCGTCTGTGGTCGGAGACTGCTGCACATCATTCATTTGCGGGTCCTCCGCAAATACACCATGCGCGTTTGCCGTCATTACTTCTTGCGCAGCGACGCGAACAGATATGGCACTAACGGGGCCGGTTAGCTATGTCCCGTTTGAAGTCTGAACATCCGCCGGCGCCGTCACCCATCCGGCGCGTCCGATTGGTATACGGTAACTTCCGTGGCTGGATCGATCGGGGCAGTCCATGGGCGCCGCTCCAACATCCGATATGTATCCGTGTAGCCGGCATCCCAGCGGCTTTGGACCGCCGCTCGCGAGAAGTCGAAATCGCGCGCATTAGTCTCGCCCTTGAGGGGCTGAGCATTGATCTCGACGAGATGCATGGTGGTTCTGCAGCTCCAGCCGGCGAGTTCCTTAACTCTTGGAGAATCCCTTTGCTCTGCGGGCAACATGTCGACCAGCTCACGGATAATTCGGCGCATGCGATGAAGTTGTGCCTGTCGCATGATGTGGCTGCGGGATCGGCTTCCGAACAGGATGTCCTTAACCCGCATGAAGGCGTGCGAGAGCGATTGCGGCCTCGGGCCTCGCGTAGGCCAGATCTGTATCGCGAATACGACAGAGCTCTGCCGCGGGTCCTCGTCAAAAACCACCTCGATCGGTGAATTTGAATAGACGCCGCCGTCCCAATAATACTCTCCGTCGACCAGTACAGCGGGAAAGCAAGGTGGAACGGCACTAGAACCAAGTACGTGCTCGAGGGCAATTTTCTCCCGGCTGCTGTCGAAGTACCGCATCTCGCCCGATTCAACTTTGGTAAGTCCGAGTGTGAACCTGATATTTCCAGAATTGACGAGGTTGAAATCAACCAGGGTCGGCAGCAGCTTTCTGAGCGGTTCGACGAGATACATTGCCGCCTGCTCGATCCCGACACGCGCGTCGACACCCCAGGCGAGCGCCGGGTTGGGATAGAAGAAGCTGGGAACGCCGCTCACGAGAGGAGACACCTGGTTCCACGGCTCTGGCAAACGCGGATCAAGCCGCTCCCAAAACTCTTTCAACCTCTTGATCCGATCGGACGCCTCATTCCCGGCGATAATGGCGCCGTTAATTGCTCCGATTGAGGTGCCAATAACCCAGTCTGGCTCGATACCTGCCTCATGTAGCGCCCGGTAAGCGCCGGCCTGATAAGACCCCGGCGCCCCGCCTCCCTGCATCACCAACACCACCCGGCCAGGTAAGCTCGGGCGAATTATCGGGTTTACGCTCTCCGATAGCGAGCTGATATCTAAAGTCATCGTGCACCCCTGCGCGAACTGTGTGAAGCTTCCGCCGAGGACTTCTCAACCCCTCCAAAGATCCCGACACTAATTCGGAATGTCGCCCGTTGGATGTCTCGGCTCACCCATAAGAGCAGGCTGGAATAGTGCTGCAGAGGTTAGTGTGCAGACAAGTGACAGTGCCAACAGCTTGCCCATGCTCGATATACCGGGTTGATTGGAGAGCCAAAGGCTGCCGAAAGCAGTGGCGGTCAGAAGCGTGCTGTAGAACACCGCTCGGGTGAGTACTGACTGCAGGAAATTGCTTTGCCCCCGCCTCCATGCGGTTACGTAGTAGATTTTGAATGCAACGCCGACGCCGAGCAAAACTGGCAATGCAATGATGTTCGCGTAGTTAAGCTCAAATTTCGTAAGGGCACAGATTTCGAGGGTGACGATGCCGGCGACCAGGAGCGGGATGAGCGTTACTAGCACATCGGTCAGGCGCCTCAGCACGATCCACAGCAATACTGCGATGGAAAATAATGCCAACGCCGCCGCTTCCGCGAATGCCTCGACGATCGTGCTGCCCCACTCTGTGCTGCCTATCGCCTCTCCGGTCGCGCTCGGCTGAACTGCCTCTACAGCGTGAGCGAACCGGCTGACCACGGCATTGTCGTTGGCGTTGCCTTTGGGCCAGACTTCAATCCTCTGTTTGCCGTCTGACGCTACCCAATCGCGCACGAGATCGGCCGGCAAGGATGTACGGGTCACGCGTTCCGCAGTTAAGCTTTCGCGGACATCGTCGAGATCAAGTCGCAAGGGACGAATAAAAGCATCGGTAGCAGCTTTGCGTTGCGTGGTATCCGCCTGTGCGAGGTTGTCGAGCGCGACCGCCAAACGCCGGGCGGCGTCAGCGCCCCTACCGTCATGCTTATCGGCAATGTCTTGCAGAGTTTTTATGGCGTGTTTCAGCGCCGCCACGTCCTCAGCGTCACTGGGAGGCGGCCGGGGCATTGAATGGAGAGCCGCGACGAGGCTTTTTCCCGCGGCCTCGATGACCGGTAGATTTTGATCTTGGTTTCTCGGAACAAAGTTCTCAAGCGTCCAGGTTGCGGCTACCTCCGGTAATGCAGCAAGCCGTGCGACGACGGGGCCCGTGTCTTCCGGCCGAACCAAAACCTTCGCGGTATTTAGGGGCACTTCCTTGCCCAGCCGGAACAGGGAGGTTAACGCCGCGGATGATTGGTTCTCGAGTGCGAGCGGGTTGAAATTGAATTTTAAATTCGGCAGCGCCGGCAGCCCCGCAACAACAACGAGACCTGTAACCGCGATCACAGCAAACCGATGACGCTTGAGAAAAGAGTCTACCGGAGCCAGCCCTGATAATGACAGCGGTTTCGCCTCTGGCGGCGGCTTGAACGCGCGGATTAACGCCGGCAGCAGCGTCAAGCTTGAGGCGTAAGCGACCACCATTCCGAACCCGGCAACGAGGCCGAGTTGTGCGAGGCCGCTATAAGCTGTGGGCGTGAACGATAGAAACCCGGCAGCCGCGGCACCGGCAGCCAAGGTTAGCGGAATACCGACCCACTTGGCCGAGCCGAGTAAGGCGCGATCAAGGTCGCCGACCTCGTGGCGTTCCTCCCGATAGCGAACGGTATACTGGATCGCGAAATCGGCGCCGAGACCAACAAAAAGCACGGCAAATGCCAGAGAGATCGGGTTCAGCGCTCCGACCATCAAAAGCCCGCCACCAGCCGTAATTACGAGGCCAATAGCCAGATTGATAACGACTGCGGCAACGAGGCGGACGGACCAAAGTGCCAACCACAGGATGACGAGAATGATCCCGCCCGTCACGACGCTGGTTGAGCACAATGCCTTCGTGTACGCCGGAGAATTCATTGTCGGAGATGATGATCGGCCCAGTTAGAGTAACGTTGGCGCCGTACTTCTTCTCAAGCCTAAGCTGACTGACAATCTCACGAATGGCTGCTGTAGCCCGGCCGCCCGGCTCGAGAGCTTTCTCGTCCAGAACCGGCCAAACCTCGATGTAGTGGTGCAAGCCGCCAGTACGCGCAGCGCCTTGCAGCAAGGCTTTCCACGAAAACTCGGCCGCTTGACCTTTTGCTACGTCCTCAAGCGTGGCTGCGATGAGGCTTAAGGGTCGCGCCATGGCATCTGCCGGCGTGTTTCGGGATTTTTCGAATCCTAGGACTTCTATCAAAGCCCGCACCAGGCCGCGCAAACTCGGATCACCGAGCAGCTGCCCAATCAGCGGCTGCACCTTGGTCAGCTGCCCCGTGATTTGTTCGACCTGATCGGGAGCGAGAAACAACAAACCGTTGCGGCGGAAGAACGGAGCGTCCAGTTCATCCGTTACCGAGCGAAACAGCTCCGGTTTGTTGCTCAGTCCTTGCCGAACCTCCCGTGCAGCCATTTCGGCGGCCTCGGGCGTGGTCGCGCCGACGTCAATTAGAATGAGATCGACTGTCTGCGGAAAAGCCTGGCGGAAGGCGATCTCCTGTTGGCGCCACGGCAATTTGGCCGAAAGCAAATCGTCAGTATTTGTATCGATTGCGAAATGACCCGCGGCGTAAATGCCGCAAGCGAGACCAAGAAGCAGCGCTGCCGTTATAACAACGCGGAAATGTCGAATGCAGAAGCCGACCGCGTTATTGATCCAAGCTTGGAGCAAGCTCATTCCTCGGCACCAGGTTCGGACTTACTCACCCTCAAATAGGATCGCAAGGCCCGGGACCAAAGCGGGACGTAAGGCAACACTGCGGCGACCGGAGCATCGCCAAGACCCGTAGGATGGCATTCCTGGCGATGTGGGCTCGGCCACGGTTCCAACGCTTGCGTGGACCGCGCAGCACGATGCGGATCAAAGTGGTTGGGTTATTCGAACGACCATCGGTGAAACAGGCGCAGCGTTGAAGGGAACATTTGGAGCGCCCGGTCGCGGTTGAGACCCGCGATCACGATGCCAGGATCGTCTGCCGCAACAAATATGCGCCTGCGCCGTCACAAGCGTCATCTAACACAAAGACGGGACGGACCCGGCTACCGCGGCGGCAGCCGCTCGAACGTCGGCAACCCTTCGGGGATTTGGTGGAAAATCTGCTTGTCGATGGTGAAGATCGCCATCTGCGGTGTGGCAAACAGGCTTGGATCGTCGAGTGTGCCCGCCTTCAAGATGACCGCGGGCAAACCCGGTCGCCGCGTGACGAGATGCGTACCGCATTCGGCGCAGAACTCCCGCGTAACCGCATTTTCGAGGTCGTTTCGCGAAAACTGCTTGGGAGTCCCTTTGGAATAATGGAAACCCTTGGGTGGCATCAGCATGAACATGTTCGGTGAGCCGCCGCTGATGTATTGGCATTCGCGGCAATGGCATTGCGCGCGCAGCATCGGATCACCTTCCGCCACGTAGCGCACCTGCCCGCAATAGCACCCGCCTTCCAATCTCATCGCCGCCTCCCGATTGCCGCTGAAATATCGCGGCGAAGCTACATCAGACGCCGGGATTGTGGCGCGCCGCACGCTGACGATCAATGCTATGCTCACTTCGGCCACGTAATCGCGCTGTTGGTGTATCCTCACAAGTAGCGTGTTTCTGACGCCGCTCTTGAGAATTCAAGCAGAGCTCTGTGACCGTGCACCGGAACGCCAAGCCGTGCTATGCCGCACTTTTGCGTGGCCGGGGCTTTGGCAAATCGATCGATAGCTCACTGTTCATTTTCCCAAGCGCTTCATCGATGACCCACATCTGCGAGCTATGACGCAGATCGAGCAAGCGGCGTATCGAGTTCTCGGGCATTTCCAACTCCTTCGCCAGCCTCAGTTTCGACCATCCCCGAGATCGCATTGTTTCGTACACGGCCAACTTCGCAGTGACGAGGGACGGCAACACGGCACGGTCGGGCCCCGAATGGCCTGCGCCTTGTCTCGGCAACGGTCTGCCAGACTTCATATAACCTTCGAGTGCAGCGATGACGCAATCAACGGCATTGCGGCGGGCCTCGGCTGCCGTCTCACCCTCGGTCAGCGCTTCCGGAATTCCCGGAAAGCGCACAAGCCACCAGCCATTCGGCTCGCGTTCCAGTTTGTACCGGTATCCAAACGCCATCACCCATTCTCCAAATCGCTTCTCGTAAGTCTAAGATGATCAAGCATTGCCTTAAGGAGACCAGGCCCGATTTCCTTCCTGCGGTCTTTTAATGTTGTAAAACGGTCGCCGTAGTACAGCCGTCCGTGGCTACCCTTGCCGCGACTGCTATCGAACGAAACCAACACACCGCGCTTGCGGCCAATCCTTCTAATTCGTCTTTCAAATTCATGGCCGTTCATGATCACATATCGCACATATATGTGCGAGTCGCAATAAGTGCCGTCGGCGCGTTGGCCTCAGGGCGTTGGTATGCTTGCGTGTAGATACCGATTGGCAAGTCATCGACTCGGTAGAACCATTCTGCCGCATATTTTCATTCCCGCGAGGAAGGCATGCCTGCTCCAAAACCGCCCGCGTTTGAAACCTTAAGTCTGCATGCCGGGCAGCACCCGGACCCGGTCACGCGCTCGCGCGCGGTGCCGATCTATCAGACGACGTCATATGTGTTCGACGATGCCGATCATGCTGCCGGCCTGTTCAATCTGGAACGCGCCGGCCACATTTACACGCGCATTTCCAACCCGACCACGGCGGTGCTGGAAGAGCGTTTGGCGGCGCTTGAAGATGGCGTCGGCGCTGTCTGCACCGCAAGCGGGATGGCAGCGATGCATCTTGCCATCGCGACGCTGCTCGGCGCCGGCGATCATATCGTTGCGTCGGCCTCGCTCTATGGCGGCAGCATCAATCTACTGACGCAGACGCTGCCGCGCTTCGGTATCACCGCGAGTTTCGTGAAGCCGCGCGATCTCGACGGCTTTCGCGCTGCGATCGGGCCGAAGACCCGGCTGCTGATTGCTGAGACCATCGGCAACCCGGGCCTGGAAGTTCTCGACATCCCGAAGGTGGCGGAGATCGCGCATGCGGCCGGCATTCCGCTCCTCATCGATAATACATTCGCCACGCCGTACCTCAGCCGGCCGCTGACACTCGGCGCCGATGTCGTCATGCACTCGATCACCAAATGGATCGGCGGGCACGGCATTGCCATCGGCGGCGCGATCATCGATGGCGGCCGCTTTGACTGGCAGGCTTCAGATAAATTCCCGACGTTGACCGCGCCATACGCCGGCTATCACGGCATCGTCTTCGCCGAGGAATTCGGCCCGTCCGCCTTCATCATGCGGGCGCGCGCCGAGGGTTTGCGCGATTTCGGCGCGTGTCTGTCGCCGACCAACGCATTCCATTTGCTGCAGGGTGTGGAAACGCTGCCGCTGCGCATGGAGCGCCACATCGAAAACACGGCGGCCGTGCTTGTGTTCCTGCGCAAACATCCGGCGGTCGACTGGGTGCTGCATCCGTCGCTTGAGACGCATCCGGATCACGCGCTGGCGCAAAAACTCTTGCCAAAAGGTGCCGGTTCGATTGTCAGCTTTGGCATCAAGGGCGGCCGCGCGGCGGGGCGAAAATTTATTGAAGCGGTACGGCTATCCAGCCATCTCGCCAATGTGGGCGACGCCAAGACGCTGGTGATTCATCCGGCGAGTACGACGCACCAGCAGATGGATGCAGTGGCGCTCGCGGCTGCGGGCGTCGGTGAGGAGCTTATCCGCATCTCGGTGGGCCTCGAGGCAGCCGGCGACATCATTGACGATTTCGGCCAGGCGCTGCGCGCCTCGCAGAAGGCGGCTTAAGGCCATGCGGCTGGTCGTTGAGGGCAGGGAAGTTTTCGCCGGGACCGGCGGCCGCGATTTCGATCCGGCGTTGCCGGCGATCGTTTTTCTGCATGGCGCCGGTTTCGATCACAGCACGTGGGCGCTGCTCGCACGCGCGTTCGCCTATCACGGATTTGCCGTGCTCGCGCCCGATCTTCCGGGACATGGCCGTTCGGCAGGCCCGCCGCTTTCGTCAATCGCTGCGTTGGCCGACTGGAGCGCGGGGCTGATCGACGTTGCCGGCGTGCGCGCCGCGCGCCTTGTCGGTCACTCAATGGGTTCGCTCATCGCCTTGGAGACCGCCGCGCGACATCCCGAGAAAGTCAGCGCGCTCGCTCTCATTGCGACCGCTGCGCCGATGCGGGTGTCGGACGATCTTTTAAATGCGGGGAAAGCGAACGATCACGCCGCGATCGACATGATTTCGCTTTGGGGCGAGGGCTATCACGCTACGTTTGGCGGTTCGGAAACTCCGGGCCTGTGGATGCTGGGCGGTGTCGAGCGGTTGCTCGAACGCGCGCGCCCCGGTGTACTGTTTGCCGACCTATCTGCCTGCAACACCTATCAGAACGCGCTTGCGGCTGCGGCAAAAGTGACTGCTCCCGCGATCGTGATCCAGGGCAGCCGCGACCTGATGACGCCTGCCAAGGGCGGCCAAGCCGTCGCCGCCGCCATTCCCGGATGCCGCCTCACCATAATTGAAGGCGCCGGGCACATGCTGATGAGCGAACGGCCCGACGAAGTGCTCGAGGCGCTGCGCGCCTGATCAGAAAAACGTCATGGTGCGGATTTCGATGCTTTCGCGCATCGGTGCGTTGGGCGGCGTGTTCGGATCCTCGAACGCGGAATGACCGACGAAACGGGCGCGGCCATCGGTCTCCGAATCGTAGGTCTTGAGCATGATCGCATGATCCGGCGTCATGCGCGGGAAGTACCACCAAAAATGCTGCGGCGAGAACCGCATTACGAAAATCTCGCCGTCGCGGTCGCGGTAACGCAGCTTCATGGTGATGAAATCGTCATGGGTCGATGAGGTGACGTCGCACATCGCCAGCGGCCGTTCCTCGACGGTGCGCTTTAATGGCTTCCAGAAATTGTAAAATGCCACGCGGCGCTTCAACAGGTCGTCGGCTTCGCCAGGCAGCAGCTGGCGCACGCGCAACGGTCCGGAATTCTCCGTATAGTCGCAGTGGATGTTCATCACCGGCGCGCGGCGCGACGTGGAAGTCTCGGACCGCGTCTGCGCGATGTTGCTCTGCGCGCGAATGGTGTGGTCGAAAATGATGACGCGTTTGGCGCCGACTTGGCGCCTCACGCATTCGGTTACATCGCCGTAGAGCTCGGCGCGGATCGCCGCGTCGTCATCCCATCGGGCGAATGGCGAATGAAACTCACACAGCGCAAAACCTTCGCGGTCGAGCGAGAACGATTTGGCGCGCTCCCAGCCGTCATGGATGGTCATTTCGTGCGGGTCGTCGCCGGACGTGCGCCACTTGGTGCCCGGCGGCGGCTCGTAGAAATAAACCTCCGGCTCGACGCCGGTGTCGCGGGTGTAGTTCAGCGTCGTCTTGACGTCGGTCTGGCCGGTCATCCGCTCTCTGTCCTTGCCTTCATCAACAAGCCCGACGCCCAGCACGGCAGACGCAGCCGCCGTTTAATGCGGCTGCAGCGCCGCCTCGACCGCACCTTGCGTTTTTTGCCAGCACGGCAGCTTTTCGACTTCCGCCATCCAGCGCCGGATGTTCGGAAAGTCGTCGAGCGGCAATTGCTGGCGCTTGTGCATGTGCATCGGTGCCGCCACCGCGATGTCGGCGATCGTGACCGTGTCGCCGGCGAGCCATTTGGACTTCGTCAGCCGCGCGTCGAGCACGCCGGCAAGCCGCCGCCAGTTCGGCGTCTCCTTTTCCAGCAGCGCGGTGTCGGTCGGCGCTTTCATCAGCGGTTTGACGGCGTTTTCGATGAAGAAGATGTAGCAGCTAGGCTGCCAATGCGCGGCTTCCCACAGCATCCAGCGGTTGATGTCGGCGCGTGTCTTCGGGTCTTTTGGATAATGCTGTTCCGATGCCGTCAGGTCGGCGGCGTATTGCAGGATAGCGTCGGATTCCCACAGCGTATAATCGCCATCCGTCGCCGCCGGCAGCATCCCGTTCGGATTGAGCGCGAGATAGTCCGGCTGCTTGTGGGCGCCGGCGAAATAGTTCACGTGGTTGACGTGATACGGCATACCGAGCAATTCCAGTCCCGCCAGCACTTTCCGGCTGTTGATCGTGGCCGGGTCGAGATACACCTGCAACATGACTGTTCCTCCCCTGCGGCTTTATTTGTTATTTGTCCGCCCCTGATGACGGCACAACTTTTAGCATTGCGCCGGTGAGCCAGCAAAACAATTTCGCCGCTGTCGCGTTGGGCTGCGTCCCGCTATACGTTCGCCCATTGATGTGTTCCACTGCCACGAAATCAGAAGCCCGAGGACAAGCCAAGGAGCGCGTTCCGTGAACGTCAACGAACTTGTCGCCATCGATATCCATACGCACGCCGAGGAGCCGTGCGGCACGCATCCCGACGACGGTTATGACGATCTCCAGGCGCAGATGGCGATCTACTTCAATCAACCAAACAATCGCCCGACCATCGAAGAGACTGCGGCTTATTATCGCGAACGCAAGATCGGTGCGGTGATTTTTCCGGTCGACGCCGAGCGCGAGACCGGTTACCGGCGCTATCCGAACGAAGAAGTCGCCGAGAAGGCGGCGGCCAACAGCGACGTCCTCATTCCGTTTGCGAGCATCGATCCGGCCAAGGGCAAAACCGGCGCGCGGGAGGCGCGCCGGCTCATTCGCGAATTCGGCGTGCGCGGGTTCAAGTTTCATCCCTCGATGCAGGGCTTTTATCCGAACGACCGCAGCGCCTACGTGCTTTACGAGGCGATTGCCGAGGCGGGACTGCCGGCGCTGTTCCATACCGGCCAGACCGGCGTCGGCTCGGGCATGCCCGGCGGCGCCGGCATCCGCCTCAAATATTCCAATCCGATGTACATGGACGACGTTGCGGTGGACTTTCCCGACATGCCGATCATCCTCGCGCACCCGTCGTTCCCGTGGCAGGAGGAGGCGCTGTCGGTCGCGCAGCACAAGCCGAACGTCTACATCGACCTGTCCGGCTGGTCGCCGAAATACTTTCCGCCGATTCTCGTTCGTTATGCGAACTCGCTGCTCAAGCACAAAGTGCTGTTCGGTTCGGACTGGCCGGTCATCAAGCCGGACCGCTGGCTCAGTGACTTCGACAAGCTCGATATCAAGCCGGAAGTGCGGCCGCTCATTCTTAAGGATAACGCCCTCAAGCTCCTCGGCCTCGGCGGCGCCAAGGCTTGAGTGCCCGCGATCCAAGGTCTGTGCTCGCCGCATTAACGTTTGCTGCGGTAATAGCCCTTCGCGCGGCGCCATGACGCAGCTTTGGCTCTTTCGTGCCATTTTTCGGGTTGCTAGGTAATTTGCTCCTGGGGTAGTTTTTCTCGGGTATTTTCTTGGGCTGATTTTCCGCGCGCCAATGCCGGGTGGTTGGGAGATAAAACGCCAGTCATGCTTGCGCGCGGGGCAGGCGCCATAAGCCTTCGCTGGGTTTCCGATGTTTGGCGCCGAGCCGCGGCTCGATCGCGGCGGCCGGGACCGCTCGCGCGCCTTGACGGTTACGATCTCTTGGCGGTGCTGCTGTTCAGCACGTTGATCGTTCTCGTCGGCCTTACATTCCGCGACTACGCTATCTCCAACGACGAGGAAGTCCAGCAGCGCTACGGCGAGATGATCGTCGCCTATTACACCAGCGGTTTCGTCGATCAGGCGCTGTTTCACTTCCGCAACCTTTATTTGTACGGCGGCCTGTTCGATCTCGCCGCGGTCGGTCTCGAGAAGCTAATCCCGCTCGATACCTATGAGGTCAGACACCTGCTGACGGCGCTGACCGGCATCGGCGGCATCGCCGCAATCTGGGCGACGGCGCGCGCCATCGCCGGGCCGCGCGCGGGCCTCCTTGCCGCAGCGGCGCTGGCGGTATGCGGCACCTGGTATGGTGCGATGTTCAACCACACCAAGGACATTCCGTTTGCCGCCGCCATGATGGGCGGGCTTTATCTGCTGGTGCTGATCGGCCGCGAATTGCCGCGTCCGCGCTGGCGCTTGATCGTGCTGTTCGGACTGGTCTGCGGCTGCGCGCTCGGTATTCGCGTGCTGGGTGTGTTTCTGGTCAGCTACGCGGCGCTTGCCGTCGCCCTTCACGCGCCGATCGGTCGCGGCGTGCCGTGGCGCAAGACCGTTGCATTCGGCGCACGTTCGGCGGCGCCGCTCGCGGCGGCTTTTGTCATCGGTTATCTGATCATGGTCGCGGCATGGCCGTATGCCGCGCTGGCGCCGCTCAATCCACTGCGCGCGATGACGACGTTCGTCGATTTCGACTATCCGATCCAGACCATGCTGGCCGGCCACGTCTATCAAATGGGCGAGGTGCCGCGTTGGTATGTCCCGACTTACATGGCGATCAAGCTTACGCTGTGGCTCCTCATCGGCGCCGGCTTGGGACTCGTTTTCGCCGCGCTGCCGCAGCGCACCGGCGCGCCAACCGATAATGGCTGGCGAAAAGAAACCGCGCTGGTGGCCTTTGCCGCATTTTTTCCGCTGATCTGCGAAGTGATTGTCGACGGCCCGGCGTTCACCGGGATCCGCCACTTTTTCTTCACTGTGCCGCCGATCGCGGTGCTCGCCGGTATCGGCCTCAACGGTTTGCTGTATCGGCTCGAAAATCTGCATCGGCTGGCGGCGGCGGCAGCAGCCGTGGCGATTGTGTTTGGTCTCGGCTGGAATGCGAGCACGCTCTATCGCCTGCATCCCGACGAATATCTGTTCTACAATCCTTTGGTCGGCGGCCTCGCCGGCGCCTCGCGCAATTACGCCACTGATTACTGGGTCAACATGATGCCGGAAGCGGTGAGTGATCTCGAGCACTACCTCGATCGGACCGAAGGCAAGGCGCGCGGGCGCCGTCATTATCTGGTCGCGGTGTGCAGCGAGCGGGTGCAATTCGAGAAAGAGGCCGACTCGCGTCTGCAATGGACGCGCGACGTCGACCACGCCGATTTCTTCATCGCGCCGACGCACATGAATTGCGACCGCGCCCGTAAAGGCAAAATCATCGCCACCGTCGAACGGCTTGGCGTGGTGATCGGTGTGGTCAAGGACCGCCGACCCATCACCCATCCGAACTTCGCAGGATTGAACTGACGCGGCGCGCCCGGCCCGCATCTAGATCCTCGCCACCGGCGGCACGTAGGTTTCCAGTTCCTTGTCCGGCAGCTTCACCACCTCTCCAAGCTCGGCGGAGCGATAGAGCGCCATCAGCATTTCGGACACGGCGACGCCGTCTTCGAACGTCTCGATCGGCGGGCGGCCGTAGCGGAATGCCTCGACCATGTGCCGGTCTTCGCCGATATAGCCGTAGATGTCCGGCTCATTCTCGACCACCGGCATCAGGCCCTGTTCGGCGTTCTGCTTCTCGAGCAGATCTTCGCCCTGGCCACCGCTCACCTCGCGCGACAGAAAAACTTTCAGCCCGGTGTTGAGCGAAGAGAACTCCATTGAATATTCCGGACCGAGCAGCTCGATCAGGATGCGCAAACCGGCGCCGACATAAGCCCAGGAATTGGTCGCTTCCACCAGAACTTCGTGGCCTTCGGCATCGCGAAAGGTGAGCGCGCCGCGGGCGAAATCTTCCGCCGGCCGCCGCGCATAATCGATCTCCGGTCCCATCATGCGCTTGAGCCGCTCGACATACTCAGGCCGGGTCCATTTCAGATTGCCGACAGTGGCGCTGGCGCTGACGAGTTTCAGATCGCTGCGCGGCGCGCCCGGCCGGCTGAGCAGGAAGCGCCCGACCTCGACGCTGTGACAGGTCATGTCGGATAGAACGCCACCGCCTTGTCGTTCGCCCTGCCAGAACCACGGCATGTGCGGCCCGCTGTGTTCCTCGGCGGCGCGCGCCAGATAGGGCCGGCCGCTGATCGGCACGGCGCGCCGCCACACGATGTCCTTGCCGCGCTGCACCGCGCTCGAGAACACCTGGTTTTCCAGATAGCCGTGCAAAAGCCTGGCGTCTTCGGCGAGGCGGAGCATCTCGCGCGCCTCGGTGAGCGTGCGCCCGAGCGGCTTTTCGCAGGCGACGCCGACGAGCTTCGTCCAGCCGGCTTTCACTAGGCGATGAATCTCGCGCATGGTGTCGAGCCGGGCGAAGTTCGGCACGCCGATCCACGCCGCATCGATCTCGCCGGAAATCAGCATGGCTTCGAGCGACGCAAACGGCCGGCACGGGCCAAGCTCTAGTGCGTTCGCTTTCGCCGCCAGCGCTTCGCGGTGCGCGGCGGTCGGGCTGTAGACGCCGGCGACTGTCACGTGGCGAACCGAAACCAGCGCCTGCAAATGAAAGTTGTTGATGAAGCCAGAGCCGATCAGGCCGATCCGCAACGTGGCGATTGGCGCGTATCCGTTCATGTCTCCCCCGGCGTATTTTTCTCTATTCTGCTCGTCTTGCCTCGTCATTGCGAGCCGAAGGCGAAGCAATCCAGTGCGGCGGTCCTGCTAACTCGGACAACGAAGCTGGCGTGAATTGCCCCGCTGGATTGCTTCGTCGCTCCGCTCCTCGCAATGACGACATTGCTAATACCCCGCCGCCAGCGTGCCGCGGGTGCGCGGATCGGCGGCGCCGGTGATGCCTGAGGGCGTGACCAGGATCGAGTTGGCCGACGTGATCAGCGGCCGCACCTGCACGGTGTCGCCGCGCGCCTGCAGCGCCGCGACCAGATCGCTCGAAAGCGCAGGCTCGGCCAGCACCCGGTCCGGCATCCATTGATCGTGCAGGCGGGGCGCCGACACCGCGCTCGCGATATCCATGCCGCGGTCGATCACGTTGGTGACGACTTGCAGCACCACGTTGATGATGAAGCTGCCGCCCGGCGAGCCGGTGATCAGGAACGGCTTGCCGTCCTTGAGCACAATGGTCGGCGTCATCGATGACAGCGGCCGCTTGCCCGGCGCCGGCGCGTTGGCGGCGTCACCAAGCAGCCCATAGGCGTTCGGCGCGTTGGCCTTGGCCGCGAAATCGTCGAGCTCGTTGTTGAGGAGCACGCCGGTTCCCGCGGCGACGAGGCCGACGCCGTAACTGAAATTGATCGTGTAGGTGTTGGACACGGCGTTGCCGAACTTGTCGATGACGGAGAAGTGCGTGGTGTTGCGGCCTTCGTGGTCGACCGTGTTGCCGGCGTGGAGTTCGCTCGCCGGCGTGGCGTGCGCCGGATCGATGGTGGCGCGCCACTCTGCGGCGTAGCGCTTCGACGTCAGCCGCGCGACCGGCACCTGCACGCGGTCGGGATCGCCGAGAAACCAGGCGCGGTCGGCATAAGCGCGCTTCATGGTCTCGACCATCAGGAACAGCCCCTGCGCCCGCTCCGTCTTGGCCAGATCGTAGCCCTCGAGGATGTTGAGCATCTCGATCAGCGCGACGCCGCCGGAGGAGGGCGGCGGCATCGAGACGATGTCGTAGCCGCGATAAGTGCCGCGCACCGGCTTGCGCTCAATTGCGCGGTAGTCTTTCAGATCGTCCGCGGTCATGACGCCGCCGGCCGCCTGCACCGCGGCGGCGAGCTTGGCCGCGACCGGGCCCTGGTAGAACGCACTCGGCCCGTCTTTGGCGATCGCCGCGAGCGTGTCGGCGAGATCGGGCTGCAGGAGCTTGTCACCGGGCGAAAGCGCGCTGCCGTCGGCTTTCAGAAAGATCGACGCCGACGACGGCCAGCGCGCCAGCCGCGCCCGGTCGACCGGGAGCGAATCCGCAGTGTCGTCGGCGACCGCGATGCCGTCGCGGGCAAGCGCGATCGCCGGCCCGATCAGCTCGGCCAGGGTGAAATGGCCGGAGCCGTATTTCGCCTCCGCCATCGCCAGCCCCGCGACCGTGCCCGGCACGCCGATCGCGAGCGCGGATTCGCGCGACTTCTGCGGATCGGCGTTGCCCTGCGCGTCGAGAAACGACGTGGCGTTGATCGCCGCCGGCGCGGTCTCGCGATAGTCGATCACCGTGTCGTCGCCGCCGGCCCGGTGGATCACCATGAAGCCGCCGCCGCCGATATTGCCGGCGCGCGGATAGGACACGGCCATGGCAAAGCCGACCGCGACCGCCGCATCGATTGCGTTGCCGCCGTTCTTGAGAACGTCGACGCCGATCCGTGCCGCCATCGCCTCCTGCGCCACCACCATGCCGTTCGCCGCGGTGACCAGCGGCATCTTGAGCGCCGCCACCTCCTCGCCGCGCGCGCCAAGCGGCAGCGCGACGAGGCCAATGAGCGCGAACGACGCAAGCTTTCCGATCCAATGCTGCTTCATCAGCAAATTAGACACGAGCAGGTATCCCGGCGCAAATTGCCGTTATCCTGAGGTGCGCGCCGAAGGCGTGCCTCGAAGGATGCGGCCCGGGCGCCTCGGCCGACGCCCTTCGAGGCTCAGCGCTGCGCGCTGAGCACCTCAGGGTGACGGGCAACAGTCAGCGTTCTCGCGACGCGATCCGCGCCCGAGTCCTACCCGTCATTGCGAGGAGCGAAAGCGACGAAGCAATCCAGCGGGGCAATGACGGCTAGCTTCGTTGTCCAACGTAACGAAGCTACCGCACTGGATTGCTTCGCTTGGCTCGCAATGACGACCAAGGAAAAAAGGGAAGCGGAACGCCGACAAACGTGTGTCCAACCTCCGCATCTCGCGATGCGGCGCGCACCCTTTCTCTTTCCCCTCCCCCGCTTGCGGGGGAGGGTTGGGAGGGGGCACGCTCGCCTGTCGGCGTTCCACCGCGGCTCTTGCGTCAGCGAGCGAACGCCAACGCTCAGCTCCAGGCCAGGCTTCCTGGGACTTGGCAGGACGCTCGATCCGGTAAGCTCGCTCCAACCGGGGAGCGAAGACCTCGCGCTTCTAAACGGGCGTTACCCGCGCCCGCCTGTTCCAGTCCAGGGAACGCACCTCCCAGACCGGTCATAGTGCCGGCCGGATGATGCCCAAAGCCGCTCCGGTGCGGATTGCAAAACCGCGCGGGAGCACCGCACTCGCTCCGTGTTCAGGTGTGCCTCGAGAACACGACCCTTTAAGTGAGCGAGATTCGATGTGGGCTTGTACTTGATTTGGGGACTCATGTCAAGAGCACGTCACCGTAATGGCGATGAGACAAATCGTTGGACTACCGAGGGACAGTTCGTTCGTCAATCAGCTCTGAGGTAATCGATCGCACGAATTACCAACTTGGGAAAATCGCGCAGAACGCCTGCTAGAAATTGTTCAACGAGCGCTAACGATCTGTCGTCCGCCGGAGTGTCAGCCGTAAACGACCTGGAGAGCGCGTGCTGCCAAGTTTGTGGTCTGTACCGCACGAGCGAACTGAGCAAATAACTTCCGAGAAATTGAAGCGAGAATTCGGATAAATATACACCCTCTATAGGCTGAATTGCATATGTGCCGGAGTTGTAGGTAATGCCGCCTGACAAGGGAGGAAGGATGTCGAAAGCCGGAATTTCATTAAACCGCATGCCCGTGAGTGTACCGACAGTGGAAAACCCATTGTTTGCCAGAACGAGAGTTTCGGACGCAAGATCGTCGTATGATTCTCTGTCAACATTTCGAAATGTTAGTACCGAGTAATTCTACGCAAGCGTCGCTTCGTAAAAGCACCATCGGTTCAAAAAGGCGTATTCTCGTCGCCACTTCCGCACCAGAGTCGCCAAGTTCTCCCTGTCTGTAAACAATTCAGGATCTTAAATCATCAAGTCACATTGAGTAGTAAGCAGGGAATGAAAAGCTAGCTGTATCGGCCAAGCATTTGGGCTGGACCCGTAGGTGCTTTGGACGGCGCGTGACAAATCTGGAATTCGCGAAAGTATATCTGTTATTCGGATTTCGCGACCCTCTAACCCCTGAGCACTACTGTACGGCTTAGGTGCCCATTTCGGCATCGAATTTTCGAAATACCAAATTCGGCCTAGGGGAGCGACAACGTCATTGAATTCCTGGAATGTTCCCCTGTTCCCGACTCTCAACGCAAGCTGTTCCACGCCAGCATCGTGTGGAGATATATCTGAAAGGCCATGCGAGGCGACGAGCGTGTCAATTGTTACAAGTTTCCGGGCAAGAACGACTGCCTTTGAGAATGACAGCACGCCGTAATAAATTTGCAACGGTCGAATTTGCAACGGCGCCGAGTGCGCCGCCTCAAAAAATAGTCGACCTTGCTGGATGCAAACTCCTATGTGATTGGCGATTTTGTCGAAGGTGAGCGACCAATTGACTTTTTAATGAGTCCTTTGAGGTTGGCTGTGCTTTCCAGGAATTTTATTTCATACCAATCGGTTTCTTGCATGGAAGATTGCCTGTGATGCTAACAATGCGTCGAGCAAGACGAAACCGGCCAACACGGTTTCGTCCAGCATTTCGTTAGATATGGATGCCCCGGTCAAGCCCGGTGAGTAACGGCATGGAAAACTGCATCGCTCATTCAGGGCGGCCATCGCTATAGGACTAGTTTTGTGTAGGTTCCTGTGAGGCTTTCATGAAAATCTGCCGCTTCGACGATAACCGTCTCGGGCTCGTTTCCGCCGACGGAAATTCGGTCGCCGATATCACGTCCATCATCGCCGATCTGCCGGCCATTGCCTGGCCGCAGTCGCCTATCGATCCGCTGCTGGCGCGATTGCCGGAGCTGCGCGGGAAAATCGAAGCGCTTGGGCGTTCGGCGTCCTCGATCCCGATCGAGCGTGTCGCGCTGCGCAGTCCGGTCGCGAGCCCGAGCAAACTCATCGCCGCGCCGGTGAATTATCGGGCGCATATCGATGAGGCCAACGCCGACAAGGGCATCAACTTCGGCAAGACCATCAAATCGATCGATGAATACGGACTGTTCCTGAAAGCGTCGTCGTCGATTGTCGGGCCGGCCGACGGCGTGCGTCTGCCGCCGCTCGACCGGCGCGTCGATCACGAAGTCGAGCTGGTGGCGGTCATCGGCAAGGAGGGCTTTCGCATTCCGCGCGAGCGCGCGCTGGCCCATGTCGGCGCTTACGCCATCGGTCTCGACATGACGGTGCGCGGGCCGGAGGATCGGAGCTGGCGAAAATCGTTCGAGACCTTTGCGGTGATCGGGCCGTGGCTCGTGACCGCCGATGAAATTCCCGATCCCGGCCATCTGGATCTGGGCCTGACCGTCAACGGGACTTTGCGCCAATCCGCCAACACCAGCGCGCTGATCTTCGATGTGCCGCGGCTCGTGGAGTATGCGTCCTCGACCTACACGCTTTATCCCGGCGACGTGATCATGACTGGCACGCCGGAGGGCGTCGGTCCGGTCGCCGCCGGCGATGTGCTGGAATGTTTCATCGAGAAGATCGGCACCATGCGCGTGCCGATCCACGGCGCTTAGCTGTGCCAACGCCACAACAATGACCTTTGTCGGCCTTGATCCCGACGGCCATACTGCGTGTGTTCGCGCCGCATGCGCGATAGGCACGCCCGATGACCGGGTATTGGATAGGCGTCGCCTGCGCCGACCATGTGCGGCGCGGTCGCAGCGGCGGTTTCATGCAGCTCGGCCACGGCAAGGCGGCGCCATTAAAGCGCGCCAAGCCGGGCGATCGCATCGTCTATTATTCGCCGACGGTCACGCTGGGCGGGAAAGACAAGCTGCAAGCTTTCACCGCCATCGGCACGGTGAAAGATCGCGAGCCCTATGTGTTCGACATGGGAGACGGCTTCAAGCCGTACCGGCGCGATGTTGCCTGGGCAAAAGCCGAGGAAACGCCCATTCATCCGCTGATCGACCAATTGGAATTCACCGCCGGCAAGGCGAACTGGGGTTACCAGCTGCGCTTCGGACTTTTTCCGATCAGCGCGGCCGATTTTAAATTGATTGCGGCGGCCATGGGCGCCGGCATTCCTTAGCGGGATGCGAGCTGCCACCTAACGTTCACGCGTCCCCGCCCGGACCCTTGCAAAAGGGTGGCTAAGCAACCATCACACCATCAGCGGATATTGTTCAAAGGTGCTCCATGGGAATTCCGCAGTATTTTTCGGCGACTTATGCGGAAGCGCGCCGGAAGTTTCTCGATGCCGCCCGCGCCGGCGGCGGCACCATCGAGAGCCACGTCAATCCCAACGCCAAGGGGGCGAACGGCGAGGAGCTTGCCACCGATGTAGCCCGCTTCGGTGACATCGATGCGGAGAACGTCTTCATCGCCTGCGCGGGCACCCACGGCAATGAGGGCTTCTGCGGCTCCGGCTGCCAGATTGGCTTGATCGAGGAGGGCATCATCAAGGCCCGGCCGCAATCCGTGGCAGTACTGCTGGTGCATGCCATCAATCCCTACGGCTTTTCGCATGTCCGCCGCGTGACCGAAGACAATGTGGATCTCAACCGCAATTTCCAGGATTTCGCCAAGCCGCTGCCGGAGAACCCGCGCTACGCCGAAATCCATGATCTGTTGCTTCCGTCCGACTGGGATGGCCCCGGTCTTGTCAAGGCCGACGCTGCGCTGCAGGCTTGGGTCAACGCTAACGGCGTGTCGGCCTTGTAGGCCGCGGTTGCCGGCGGCCAGTACGAGTTTCCCGACGGCATGTTCTTCGGCGGGCGACAGGCCACATGGTCGAACCAGACGTTCCGCACCATCGCGAAGAAGCACGGGGCCGCGGCGAAGCGCGTCGGATTCATCGATATTCACTCCGGCCTCGGGCCGACGGGCTACGGCGAGCCGATCTCGGTTGTCGCGCGCGACACGCCCGGCTTCGAGCGGGCGCGGACTTGGTGGGGCAACGACGTCACGTCGATAACGGACGGCACATCAAAGTCGACCCCGGTGACGGGTCCGCTCATGGGCGGTGTCGAGGAGAGCCTGCCGGGCGCGGAGGTTACTTCGATCGGGCTTGAATTTGGCACCGTCGAACCGCTCGAGGTGCTGGATGCGCTCCGCGGCGACAACTGGCTCTATGCCCGCGGCCTCAAATCGGGGCTGCGCATGGAACTCGGCACTCGCCCGCGGCATTAAGCAAAAAGTCCGCGACGCGCTCTACGTCGATACCGACGACTGGAAGGAAAAGGTCTACGCCCGCACTGCCGACTTCACCCTGAAGGCCTATCGCGGCCTGACTGGCTAGCGGTGCCGCTCGGCGTTGAGCCTAGCTTCCTGCCAGCCGTCACAACATCGACGGCAGCACGCGGTCGGGCGGGCGGTGGCCGTCCATGAAGGTCTTGATGTTGACGATGACCTTCTCGCCCATATCGACGCGGCCTTCGAGCGTCGCCGAGCCGAGGTGCGGCAGCAGCACCACCTTGCCGGCCTTGGCGAGCTTGACGAGCTTCGGACTGACGGCGGGCTCATGCTCGAATACGTCGAGCCCGGCGCCGGCGATTTCGCCGGCCTCGATCAGGCGCGCGAGCGCGTTCTCGTCGATCACCTCGCCGCGCGCGGTGTTGACGATGTAGGCCTCGGGGCGAATGAGCTTCAGCCGGCGCGCCGATAACAAATGATAGGTCGCCGGCGTGTGCGGGCAATTGACCGAGATGATGTCCATGCGCATCAGCATCTGGTCGAGGCTTTCCCAATAGGTGGCGTCGAGCTCTTCCTCGATCTTCGGCGCAACCCGGCGGCGATTGTGGTAGTGGATCTGCAGCCCGAAGGCTTTGGCGCGGCGGGCCACGGCCTGGCCGATCCGCCCCATACCGACAATGCCGAGCCGTTTGCCCCAGATGCGATGGCCGAGCATCCAGGTCGGGCTCCAGCCGGTCCAGTCCTTGTCGCCGATCAGCACCTGGGCGCCTTCGGCGAGCCGCCGCGGCACCGCCAGGATCAGCGCCATGGTCATGTCAGCGGTGTCCTCGGTCAGCACTCCCGGTGTGTTGGTTACGGTGATGCCGCGCTGCAGCGCGGTCGCCACGTCGATGTTGTCGACGCCGTTGCCGAAATTGGCGATCAGCTTGAGCTGTTCGCCGGACTGGCTCAGTACCGACCGGTCGATCTGATCGGTCACCGTCGGCACAATGACGTCGGCGATTCTGGCGGCCTCCGCGAGATCGCTCTGGCTCATCGGCTTGTCGTCGAGATTGAGACGCGTATCGAACAGCTCGCACATGCGCGTTTCGACGCTGTCCGGCAGCTTCCGGGTGACCACGACCAGCGGTTTTTTGCCCGATGCCATTCGCTGCCTCTTGCTAGACTGCAAGCCGGCCGGCTCCCCCCGGTCCCATGGCCGCGTCCGCCCGTTTAATTCTCGTTAACCCGCCTCGCCGACACTCAAATGTTGGGAGGCGGCATATCAATTTCTCTCTAGCAGATGGCTGCGTTCCCACAAAGCGCGCCGGGTTTACCCGGCATAACCGCGCGCCACGATGCGTCTGGGGGCGTTTTTCCATGGCACTTCGCCATGTCAGGTTCATGATCGTGTGGGTTTGGGCCGTGCTGGCGGCCCTGTTTGCGTTTTCGCTCGCCGTTGAGCAGGCGCAGGCCGGCGGCGACGCCACCGCGAGCTTGCCGGTGCCGCGTTTCGTCAGCCTCAAGACCGATCGGGTCAATGTACGCGGCGGGCCGGACAAGGATCACGACGTCACCTTCATCTACACGCGGATCGGCTGGCCGGTCGAAATCACCGCCGAGTTCGAGAATTGGCGGCGCGTCCGCGACTTCGACGGCTCGGAAGGCTGGGTCTATCACTCGCTCCTTTCCGGAAAGCGCATGGCGGTCGTGCAATTGAAGTCAAAGACCGATCTCGAACAGCTTCGGGCCAAGCCCGACCCGCAGAGCCCAGTGACCGCGCGACTGCAAAACGGTGTGCTGGGAGCGATCAAGCACTGCACCGGCACCTGGTGCCATATCTCGGGTGACGGCTTTGACGGCTGGATCGAGCAAAACCGGCTTTGGGGCGTCTATCCCGACGAAAAAGTCGAGTAGGACGCATTCGCGGTTAATGGACGTTTGCTATTTCTGCGCGTCCAACAGCGCGATCAAGCCTTTGAGGATTTCAGTCGGTGGCGGCGGGCAGCCGCGAATGTGCAGGTCGACGGGAATGACAGCCGAAACGCCGCCGGTAACGGCATAGCTTCCCGCGAACACCCCGCCGTCGGCGGCGCAGTCGCCCAGCGCGACCACCCATTTGGGGTCCGGCGTCGCCCGGTAGGTTCGCTCCAGCGCCTCGCGCATGTTCTTCGTCACCGGGCCGGTCACCAGCAGCACGTCGGCGTGGCGTGGCGAAGCGACGAAGCGCAGTCCGAAGCGTTCGAGATCGTAGAACACATTGTTGATGGCGTGGATTTCCAATTCGCAGCCGTTGCACGAACCGGCATCCACCTCGCGGATTGACAGGCTGCAGCCAAGCCGGCGCCGTGCCGATCGCTCCAAGCTCGCCACCAATTCGGCCACTGCAGCATCATCACGGGACGGCGGCGCTTCGGTGAGCGGTCCGTGGGTGAGGCTCTCGAACAGCGTCCTGCGCATCAGAGATCGTGCCCCGAATAGGAGCAGTTGAACGATTTATTGCAGAGCGGGAAATCGGCGACGATGTTGCCCTCGATTGCAGCTTCCAGGAGCGGCCACTGAAACCACGACGGGTCGCGTAAATGGCAACGGTCGACCCGATCCCCGTCGATCCGAACCCAAACCAGCACATCGCCGCGGAAGCTTTCGGCAAAGCCTAGACCTTCGCCGCGTCCCTCATTGAGATTGGTCGAGATTGGCCCCGCTGGCATCCGCTCGATAAGCTGGTCGATCAACGCCAGACTTTGCTCGACTTCGCGGATGCGGATCCAGACGCGGGCATTGACGTCGCCCTCGTTCAGCACCGGCACCGTAAACTCAACGCGATCATAAGGTGGATATCCCGGCGTTTTGCGCGCATCGAAAGTGCGGCCGCTGGCTCGCCCGACATATCCCCCGGCGCCAAACTGTTGCACGAGGCTGCCGTGGACGATGCCGGTCCCGACGGTGCGATCCTGCAGCGAAGCGGTGTCGTCGTAGAGCTCGATCAAGCTCGGAAACCGCCGCCGGATGTGTTCGAGCGTATCTTTGACCGACGTCAGCGAGTCGGTGCGGAGATCGGCTGCAACGCCGCCGGGAACGACCTGGTCCATCATCAGCCGATGCCCGAAACAGCTTGCCGCGGCGCGTAACACCAGCTCGCGCAGCGCGCCGCAATGGGCGTGCATCAGCGAAAACGATGCGTCGTTGCAGATGGCGCCGATATCGCCGAAGTGATTAGCGAGCCGCTCCAGCTCTGCCATCAGCGCGCGCAGGTAGCGAGCGCGCGGCGGCGCTTCGGTTTCCGACGCCGCCTCGACGGCATGGGCAAAGGCGATGCTGTAAGCCACCGTGCTGTCGCCGGAGGTGCGCGCGGCGAGCTTGGCCGCACGTTCGATGCTCGCACCCGCCATCAGTGACTCGATGCCCTTGTGCACGTAGCCGAGACGTTGTTCGAGCCGCACCACCGTCTCGCCCGAGGCGGTGAAGCGGAAGTGTCCCGGCTCGATGATGCCGGCATGCACCGGGCCCACGGGAATCTGATGCAGGCTCTCGCCTTCCGTCGGCAGAAAGGCATATGCGGAGCGCACATCCGGCGGCGGGATGCGGATGCCGAGCGGATACTGCACGTCCCAAAAGCCGAGATCGAGCCATGGCCGCGCATCCGGCGCGCCTTCCGGCTGCAGACCATAGAGGCTCTGAATCGCGCGTTCGAGGCGGATAGCGGGCGGGTGCAGCGCGCCGACCGAAGGGAACGTTCCGTCCGGACATTCGAGGGTCGCAACCGCAATGTCGTTCGCGGCTTCGCCGCTGATTGCCATGTGCACGGCGAACGAGGCGTCTTTATCGCCCCACAACCCAAGCAGCGTGGCGCGGCCGGCGGCGATTGTGCTCGCCAAATCGCGCCACGTGTCGGCCGTCACGACGAGACGCGGCCATGGGCGATGATCGTCGACTCGCTTTCCCGCAACGATGTCGGTGAGTGCGGCCATCTGTCTAACCGAGCAATCCGGCGACGTGTTGAAACCAGGCAACGAGCGCCGGCGGCATATAGATGCCGGCGACGAGCACCAGGGCCAAGTGGGTGAACATCGGCACATAAGAGGCCTGCGCCTTGCCGACCGGGCCCTTCGGCTCGCCGAAGGCGATGCTGTTGAGGCGCAGCAACAAGGCGCCGAAGGCGACGAGAATGCCGAACACCAGAATAAGCGCGAGCAGCGGAGCGCGGGCGAAGGTCGAGCTCACCACCAGAAATTCGCTCATGAAGATGCCGAGCGGCGGCAGGCCGGCGATGGCGATCACGCCGAGGATCAGGCCCCACCCGAGCAACGGATGGGTCACGGTGAGCCCGCTCATGTCGGAGATCCGCTGCGTGCCCTTGACCTGCGCCACGTGGCCGACAGCGAAAAAGATCGCCGACTTGGTCAGCGAGTGCATGGTCATATGCAGAAGCCCGGCAAAGTTGGCGAGCGGCCCGCCCATGCCGAAGGCGAACGTGATGATGCCCATATGCTCGATCGACGAGTAGGCGAACAACCGCTTGATGTCGCGCCGGCGGTACAAGCATGAACGCCGCGAACACGAGCGACAGCAAGCCGAGCGCCACCATAAGCGGTCCCGGCGCGAGCGCGGCGGTATTCACCGCCAGCAGCATCTTGAAACGCAGCAGCGCGTACAGCGCGACGTTCAGCAGCAAACCGGACAGCACCGCCGAGATCGGCGTCGGGCCTTCGGCATGCGCGTCGGGCAGCCAGGCGTGCAACGGGGCGAGGCCGACCTTGGTGCCGTAGCCGAGCAGCAGAAAGACGAACGCGACGTCGAGCAGCGCCGGATCGAAGCTTCCGGCTCGGGTGACGAGCACGGACCAGACCATGGCATTGAGGCCTTCGCCGACGACCGGCCGCGCCGCCATGTACACCAGGATGGTGCCGAACAACGCCAGCGCAATGCCGACGCTGCCAAGGATGAAGTACTTCCACGCCGCTTCGAGCGCCTCATGGGTGCGGTAGATGCCGACCATCATCACGGTGGTCAGCGTGGCGATTTCGATCGCCACCCACATCAGGCCGATATTGTTGGCGATGAGCGCGAGGTTCATCGCGAACATCAGGACCTGATACATGGCGTGGTAGAAGCGCACCGAGCGCGGCGTCAGCCGGCCGATATCGATCTCGTGGCCGATATAGCTGGCGCTGAAAATGCTCGTGGTCCAGCCGACGAACGTCGTCAGCACGATGAAGGTGTTGTTGAGATCGTCGACCAAAAAATAAGCGCCAGGCGTCGGCTTGGCGAAGAACAGTGACAGCGCACAGAGCAAGGTCAGCGTCGTCGCTGCTACGTTGAGCCGCGCTGTTGCCCGATAATTGGGAAGCGCAGCGAGCAGGACCGCGGCGACGCCGGGGACTACCAGCACGCCCATGAGGGCATTGAACGCAGCATCGTCGGGCGTCATCGGCGCTCTCCGCGGAAGCGGTCGAGCGCCTGCACGTCGATGGTGTCGAAGCGTTCGCGGATGCGGAACAGGAAGATTCCGATGACGATAAAAGCGATAAGAATAGAGAACGCGACGCTGATCTCGACCACGAGCGGCATGCCCTTGGCGCCGGTCGCCGCCAGCACCAGGCCGTTTTCCAGCGACATGAAGCCGACCACCTGGCTGACTGCATTGCGCCGCGTCACCATCATGAGAAGGCCGAGCAACACGACGGCGAGGGCGAACGCGAGATCCTCGCGCGCCAGCGGATCGGCGGTTTGCGTCACCCGCAGCATTACCACCATGGACAGCGCGACCAGGCCTATGCCTGCGAGCATGGCGGCACCGACCCCCACCACCTTCTCGATCTCGCGATGGATGCCGAGCCGCACGATCAAACGGTGCAGCGTCACCGGAATGACGATGGCTTTGAAGACCAGCGCGATGACGGCGGTCACGTACAAGTGCGGAGCATCCTGGACAAAGGCTTGCCACGCCACCGAAGCCGCGAGCACCAATGCATGCACGGCATAAACGTTGAGCAGCGCATAAAGCCGATCCTGATAGAGCTCCAGGAAGCTGACCAGCACCAAAGATCCGGCGAGCAGATGAGCGATGTCGAAATTTATTCCGCTCATCAGAAGCTCCCCGATACGAAGCGCAGCAGCGTCGCCAGCAAGCCGAGCATGAGCGCAGCGCCGAGGAATTCCGGAACGCGGAACACCCGCATCTTGGCGATCGAGGTCTCGAACAACGCGAGCAGAAAGCCGCCGACCGCGAGCTTGCCAATATAGGCGCCGACCCCGATGGCAAGCGTCGGCAGCGCGGCTCCGGCAGATTCGATGCCCCAGGGGGCGAACAAACACGCGATCACCGAAACGTACAGCAAAAGTTTGAGTGAACTCGAAAGCTCGATCAGCGCCAGGTGCCGGCCCGAATATTCGAGCACCATGGCCTCATGCACCATCGTCAGTTCGAGATGCGTTGCCGGATTGTCGATCGGAATGCGGCCGTTCTCGGCGATCGCCACCATGGTGAGCGCGATCAGTCCGAGGCCGAGCGATACTCGCAAGCCCACGGCGGAAGACGCCATGAAAGCCGACATGGTGGAAAGCTGCGTCGAGCCGGCGATCAGCGCCAGTGTGAACACGATCATGATCATCGCCGGCTCGGCGAGCGAGGCGATCATCACCTCGCGGCTCGAACCGATGCCGCCGAAGCTCGTGCCGACGTCCATTCCGGCCAGCGCCAACAGGAAACGTGCGCTGCCCAAAAGCGCGATGATCGCGATGAGATCGGCCGACCAGGAGAACATCAGGCCGGTGCGGAATGTCGGCACCAGCGATGCCGCAACCCAGATTGCGGCGAACACGAGGTAGGGGATGGTGCGAAACAGCCACGACGCGCTCTCGGCCAGCACCACTTCCTTGCGCACCAGGCGAACAAGATCGCGGTAAGGCTGGATCAGCGGCGGTCCCTGCCGGCGCACCAGCCGCGCCTTGACCTTACGCACATATCCGGTGAACAGCGGCGCCAACAACAGCACCAGCAGCATCTGTGCGCCCTGAATGGCGAAGTTGCTGATCAGGACCATATTGCCAGCACCAGCAGTAGAATGATGAGCGTGCAGAACACCAGCGTGAGAAATTGGCGGATGGTCAGGAACTGAAAGCGGTTGAGGCGGTCCGCGGCGAAGTTGATACCCGCGGCAAGCGGCGCGTAGATCGCTTCCCAAATGAGATCGTGCAGCTCGACTTTCAGCCGCGCCGGCCGGGTGTCACCGGGCGGCGGCATCTCGACCTGCTCGCGCGCGCGAAATACGACGGTGCCGAAGACGCGTCGTATCGGCTGTGCAAAGCTCGTCGCCGAGTATTGCGTCACCGGGCTGGCGTCGGGATAGCCGCAGTCCCAGGCGGGCGCGCGGCGCAGCCGGTCTGAGGCCAGGCGATGAATGGCGAATGCCGCGAGCATGCCCGATATCGCCATGAACAGAAAGACCAGCAGTCCGTCGTAGGAGCTGCGGCTGGCGGCAATCGGTACGATCGAAAGCCATTGCGCGCCGATCTGCGTCGGCATGTGTTCGCCGATCAGAGCGGAACTGACCGGCGCCAGCGCATCAATGAATGCGCCCGGCAGAATGCCGACCAGCAGGCACAGCGCCGCCAGAATCAACATCGCTGCCAGCGAATAGGAATCGGTTTCGGTCGCGTTTTCGGCCGCGGGCGTGCGCGGGCGGCCGAGGAACGTCACGCCGTACGCCTTGACGAAACAGGCAGCCGCAAGTGCGGCGGCAAGCGCCAGCAGCGCGCCGACCGCCGGCACCAGGAGCTTCAGCCCCCAGGACGGCAGCTGCGGGCTGAGCAGAATGGCCTGAAAGGTGAGCCACTCGGAAACAAAACCGTTGAGCGGCGGCAGTGCCGAGATTGCCGCGCAACCGATCAGAACCAGGAACGCGGTCTTCGGCATCCGCTGGATGAGGCCGCCGAGATGCTCCATGTCGCGTTCGCCGGTCGCGGTCAGCACCGCACCGGCGCCGAAGAACAACAGGCTCTTGAACAGGGAATGATTGAACACGTGCAGCAGCGCGGCGGTCAGCGCCAACGCTGCGGCAAACAACATGCCGTGTGCCTTGAAGGCGAGTGCGAGTCCGAGACCGATGAAGATGATGCCGATGTTCTCGACCGTATGATAGGCGAGCAGCCGTTTGAGATCGTGCTGCATGAGCGCATAAAGCACGCCCATCACGGTGGTCGCTCCGGCGAGTGCGAGCACGACGATGCTCCACCACCAGGCCGGTCCGCCGGCAAGATCGAACACGATGCGCACGAAGCCGTAGACGGCGACCTTCGTCATCACGCCGCTCATCAGCGCGGAGACGTGGCTCGGAGCAGCGGGGTGGGCGAGCGGCAACCACACGTGCAGCGGCACGAGGCCGGCCTTCGAACCCGCTCCGATCAGCGCGAGGACGAGCGTCAGCGCGCCGAGCACGGCCGAGGGATGCGCCGAGCGCATCTGTGCAAACGCATAGAGGCCTTCCGGTCCGGCAAGCAGGCCGAACGCGAGCAGCAAAGCCATCGTCCCGAAACTCGCCATAACCAGATAGATGTATCCGGCACGCACGTTTTCGGGCACGCGATGATGCGCCATCACCAGCGCCCACGAGGTGAGCGACATGAACTCCCAGGACAATAGAAACGTGTACGCATCGTCGGCGACCAGAACGAGCGTCATGGCGGCGAGAAAGGCAGGGTAGAACGGCAACACGCGGCCCGGCGCCGTCTCGTGCCGCCCGTAGCCGAGAGCAAACAAACTTGCGCTCATCGCGCCGAGATCGATGACGACCAGAAAGAAGGCGGAGAGCGCGTCGAGGCGCAAATGCGCGCCGAGCCAGGGCACGCCGACCGGCAGCACGATGCTTTCAGGTGCGGCGGCGCTGAGCAGGTGCAGCAACGCGGCGACCAGCGAAACCGCCGACGCGACGATGCTGACGCCGTAGACGAATTGCGTCGCTGCGGTGCTGCGTGCGAGCGCGACGGCGAGCGGGGCGAGTGCCAGCAAGACCGCGGCGCAGACAAGAACGATCGTCAGCATCAAGACGACGCCCTCTTGAGCCGCACGCCACGGCCGCCGTTTTGGCTCGCCGCATTGTCGGCGATGAGCTCAATGCCGAGCGTCTCGAGTGCCCCAACAAGCTTCATCAGCGAATTGACGTTGCCGCGAATGACGCCGTCGCTGGCTTCCATGCGCTGGATGGTCGGCAACGACAATCCGGCCGATTCAGCGAGCGTCCGCTGATCAATACCGAGAAGGGCGCGCGACGCCCGGAGCTGGCCGGCTGTTATCATGCAATTGAATCAGAAATTGCATTAGAAGTGATGTTTCATACATCTGTTTTCGTATAAATCAACTCTATTGTGATGGTGCTACTGCCGTGGATTGCCGGAGCCGGGCGTTCAACAACGACAAATCCGCGCTGTCATGAGCGGCAGACGCAGACCACCGCCGACCGCAGCAAGACTAACAGCGCCCGCCGGCGAACCGGCGGGGCACGACTGAGAAACGAGAAGGAGTTTCAGCGCCCCTTGCGCCGCAAACGCACGACGACGTCGATGCGGGCGATCTCATAACCCTCGGGCGGGACCGGCGCCTTGCCGACAACAACGTCGGACGCGGGGATGTCCATGAGATTGTTTTGGTCTTCGATGAAGAAGTGATGGTGCTCTGAATTGTTGGTGTCGAAATAAGCTTTCGAACCGTCAACGGCGACCTGGCGCAGGAGCCCAACTTCGGTGAACTGATGCAGCGTGTTGTAGACCGTGGCGAGCGACACCGGCACCTTGGCGTGATTGGCTTCCTCGTACAGCATTTCGGCAGTGACATGCCGGTCGCCCTTGGCGAACAGAATCCAGCCGAGCGCCATCCGCTGCCGCGTCGGACGCAAGCCGACCTCGCGCAGCTTCGCCTTGACATCATGCCACGGGCAGCCGGTCAGATCGCCCGTTGGGCGCGGCTGGCTGGCGGCCGCTACGAAAGCGGCGGAAGCGGCGGTACGCGGTTGAGTCATTGCGGCACCTGACGGCCTCGTTATTACCGGGCCGAGCACGACGGTTACAATTGAAATCATTATACGCGCCCCTACGTATGCTGCAACTCTTTAAGCCGCCGTCGCGCCGCATTTTTGCGGCGCGGCGTCGGGCGCGGGCGGGGGTGCGGCTTTGCCGCCAAAGTCCCATATGTTAGGGAATCAGGCGCAAAGCCGACGGGGGCGGAGACGGAGGAATGCAGGAACGACGTTCCAATTTCGAATATGAGGACCTGCTGGCCTGCGGGCGCGGCGAGCTTTTCGACCACGGTCCGCAATTACCGCTGCCGCCGATGCTGATGTTTGACCGCATTTCCGAAATTGCGGAAGTCGGCGGCGAATACGGCAAAGGGCTGGTGCGCGCGGTGCTCGAGCTGAAACCTGATCTCTGGTTCTTCCCGTGCCACTTCAAAGGCGACCCGGTGATGCCCGGCTGCCTCGGCCTCGACGCGCTGTGGCAATTGCTCGGCTTCTTTCTCGGCTGGCTCGGCTCGCCGGGCAAGGGCCGTGCGCTCGGCATGGGCGAGATCAAGTTCTCCGGCCAGGTGCTGCCGACCATGAAGAACGTGGTGTACGGCATCGACATCAAGCGCGTGATGCGCTCGAAACTCGTGCTCGGCATCGCCGACGGCTGGCTCTCCGCCGATGGTTCCGTCATCTATCGCGCGCTCGATCTTAAAGTTGGGCTGTTCCACACTGCGGAGCCGCAGGCGAGCGGCGCCTGATCGACCGCGGCGCGCGGCGGCAGGAGGTTGACGAGGCGGAATATGAGACGGGTCGTCGTCACCGGAATGGGCATCGTCTCGTCCATCGGCAATAGCACCCAAGAGGTGCTCGCTTCGCTGCGTGAAGCAAGATCCGGCGTCGTGCGCGCCGACAAATACGCCGAGCTCGGCTTTCGTTCTCAGGTGCACGGCGCGCCGACGCTCGATGCGAGCGAGGCGGTCGACCGCCGCGCTATGCGTTTTCTCGGTGGCGGCGCTGCCTGGAACCATGTCGCCATGGAGCAGGCGATCCGCGATGCCGGCCTCCAACCAAACGAAATCTCGCACGAGCGTACCGGCATCGTCATGGGCTCGGGCGGGCCATCGACGCGCACCATCGTCGAAAGCGCCGATATCGCCCGCACCAAGGGACCGAAGCGGGTCGGCCCGTTCGCCGTGCCGAAGTCGATGTCGTCGACGGCGTCGGCAACGCTTGGGACCTGGTTCAAGATCAAGGGCGTCAGCTATTCGATCTCGTCGGCCTGCGCGACTTCAAATCATTGCATCGGCAATGCCTATGAGCTCATACAGAACAACAAGCAGGACATGGTCTTTGCCGGCGGCTGCGAGGAGCTTGACTGGACGCTGACGGTCTTGTTCGACGCCATGGGTGCGCTGTCGTCGAAGTTCAACGACAAACCGGCCAAAGCCTCGCGGGCCTATGACGCCGACCGCGACGGCTTTGTCATCAGCGCCGGCGCCGGCGTGCTGGTGCTCGAGGAGCTCGAGCACGCCAAGGCGCGGGGCGCCAGGATCTACGGTGAGATCGCGGGCTACGGCGCGACCTCCGATGGCGCCGATATGGTGGCGCCTTCGGGTGAGGGCGCGGCGCGCTGCATGCGCATGGCGCTGAAGGACGTAAAGCTGCCGGTAGACTATATCAATCCGCACGCCACCTCGACGCCGATCGGCGATCTCAAGGAAATCGAGGCGATCCGCGAAGTGTTCGGCGCCGGCGAGAAATGCCCGCCGATTGCCGCCACCAAGTCGCTCACCGGTCACTCCCAGGGCGCGACCGGCGTGCACGAAGCGATCTATTCGCTGTTGATGATGAATAACGGCTTTATCTGCGAAAGCGCCAATATCGAAACTCTGGATCCCGCCTTTGCCGACATGCCGATCGTGCGCGAACGCCGCGACGACGTGACGCTCAACTGCGTGCTGTCAAATTCTTTCGGCTTCGGCGGCACCAACGCTTCTATTGTATTCAAGCGGCTGGATGTATAAGCCGCATGCTCTTCATGGTCATTGAGCGATTTCGTAATCGCGATCCTATGCCGGTGTACCGGCGGTTTCGCGAGCGCGGGCGCATGATGCCGCAAGGGATGCACTATCGGGGTAGCTGGATCGAAACCAATTTCGATCGGTGTTTTCAGCTCATGGAATGTGACGACGAGAGCCTGTTCGCCGAGTGGACAGCCAACTGGAATGACCTGGCGGATTTCGAAGTCGTGCCAGTCGCGACTTCGGAAGAAATGCAGAAGATGTTTCCTCGAACGTGAGTGGCGCTATGCCGGGCCTGATGGATGGAAAACGCGGCCTGATCATGGGGGTCGCCAACGATCATTCGATTGCGTGGGGTATCGCCAAAACCGTGGCCGCGCACGGCGCGCAGCTCGCGTTCACCTATCAGGTCGAGGCGCTCGGGCGGCGGGTCAAACCGCTTGCTGCTTCGGTTGGGTCGGAGTTCGTGGTGCCGTGTGACGTCGCCGATATCGCCTCGGTCGATGCGGTGTTTGCCGAAGTCGAGCGGCAGTGGGGCAAGCTCGATTTTCTGGTCCACGCCATTGCCTTCTCCGACCGCACCCAGCTCGGCGGCCGTTACGCCGACACCACGCGCGAGAATTTTCTGAACACCATGCTGATCTCGTGCTTCTCTTTCACTGAAGCGGCGAAGCGTGCAGCCGCGCTGATGCCGAATGGCGGTGCCATGCTGACGCTCACCTATAATGGCGGCGACCGCGCCATGCCGAATTATAACGTTATGGGACCGGCCAAGGCGGCGCTCGAATCTTCGGTGCGCTATCTCGCGGTCGATTTCGGGCCGCAGGCGATCCGCGTCAACGCCATCTCGTCCGGCCCGATTCGCACGCTCGCGGGCGCCGGGATTGGCGACGCGCGCGCGATGTTCGCTTTTCAGCAACGCCACTCGCCGCTGCATCGCGGCGTGACGCTCGACGAACTCGGCGGCGCCGGGCTTTATCTGCTGTCAGACCTCTCCACCGGCGTTGCCGGCGAAATCCATTTCGTCGATTCCGGCTATAACATCATCGCCATGCCGCATCCGGAAGCGCTTGAAGCTGATCGCAAGCGGGTCGGCGATTAACTGACGAACTTCTCATTCCGGGCTCGTCGTGGGAGCTGCCGTTGTTTTTCCCGAGAGGAGACATTCGCCGGCGCGATCGCCGCGTCCGCTGAACGCGGAGTAGGCGCGGCGGTGGACACTCGCGGGTTCAAGCTGTTGAAAGGGCTCGGGGAGCCAACGACCGCACTTCTTCGAGGATCACGGAGCTGAGGATTTCTTCGAGGCGCAGCAACGCACGGGCGACGGTTACCCCGTTCATCACGCGGTGATCGTAGATGATCCGAACGTCGAGAACGCCGTCGCTGTTCATCACGCCGTAGTTGAGCAGCGTCGTCAGCGGCGCCAGCGGATGCAGCGATTCGGCACCGAGCGCGGAATATACTGACACCGCGAAGGTACCGAAAAAATTTCCGCGCTGCCGGCCAATGTTTAGGCCTAACCACCACATCGCTCGGCGCAGCGGGCGTGGCAGCCGCGCGAGCTGCATGGCTACGCGGAAACCTTTGATGTCTTCGACCGGCGCGATCGTAGCGTGCTGCAGCTCCTGCCCTATGTCTTGCAACGACTGGCGTGCGGGGTCCTTGATCGAGACTGGACAAACTACGACTTCGCCGCGGTAGTCGCGCTCGATGATGATCAGAGCTTTGCTGACGGGATATTCGTACAAATGCGGCCACGGAATTTTGACATAAGCCTGTCGAAGCTCCGGAAACTCCTGGGCAACCAGCGCATAGGCCTTGGTGAATATGGCGGTCCACCGCGGCCGTTCGCGGCATGCGGCCCGTACCGCAACCAATGGGCCGAGCGACACGCGCCGCTGCACCGGCACGGTCGGAATACCGGTCGCGAAATACAAAAAATCGATGACCATGCGCCGCGAAGCCGATAACCGGATCGCTCGCCCGCGCATGTTGCTATCTTCGTGCTGGCTTGGGGGCGACTAGATGAGCCATGGAATGAGCTGTTTGGTTTCGGCCATATAGGCGCGATAGTCGTCGCCGAAGCATTCAAGCATCATCGCTTCCTCGCGTCGGATACGAAAAGCGTAGAAGGCCCCCGCTCCCAACAGTCCGGACCCCTCCGGAAGCCAATTCGACAATAGCAACATTTGCGCGACACCCAGGAGGAAAAACGAAGAATACATCGGATGCCGGATTAACCGATAGACGCCGGTTTTTACCAGCGCATGCTGCTCGCGGAGTTCAAGTGAGATCGACCAATTTCTTCCGAGGTCCACATGGCTGCGGCGAAACAGCCACAATGCCGCGACCAGTGGCACTAGGCCTAGCCAGGCGATCGCCGGGATAAACGGACGTTCCAGTACTGCCGGAAATCCAGTAACAGCATAGAGGCACGGGATCACGAACAAGCCGAGCAACGCAATTGCAAGAACGCTCGAACTCGCGCCGGTCGAACAGCGACTTTCTCACTCCAACCTTGTTCGCCTTTCGTTCAAAGGGATAGCGGATGATGTACCACCCGACCACGCCCGCGAACCAGACAAGTGAAGCGACTGTGTGCGTCACATGAGATCATCTTAACGGTTTGGAAGTTGGCTTTTTTCATTACCTTTTCATTCTACGCGCGTCTATATTTCAGCACGCGCAGCCGCTCTTGACCGGAAGCTGTGCGGCCGTGGAGATGATCGTAGGGCACAGACATGCGATCGTTTAATTTGCGTATTCTTTGGCTCGGCACATTTGCGTTCTTGGGTCTCGCCATGCTGGCGCCGATGTCCTGCAGCGCCCGCGAGATTGTGAACTTCACTGGCTTCTCGGCGGGCACGATCGTCGTGAAAACGAACGAGCGGCGTCTCTATTACGTTATCGGCGACGGCAAGGCGATCCGCTATCCGGTAGGCGTCGGCAGGGCCGGCATGGCCTGGTCGGGAACGGCTTCGATCGACGGCAAATATATCAAGCCGGCTTGGTCGCCGCCGGACATGATAAGACGCGAAAATCCTAGGGTACCGAACGTCATCCCGAGCGGCAGCGCGTCAAATCCGATGGGCGCGGCGGCAATGACTCTGAGCGGCGGCGGCCAATACGCCATCCACGGCACCAACAATCCAGGCTCGATCGGCGGGTTCGTCTCTCATGGATGCATTCGCATGTACAATAGCGACATCCTGGACCTGTATGACCGCGTCAGTTTGGGTACGACAGTCGTCGTATTGCGCTGACTCCGTCCTCCCCGTGCACGCAAATCAGGGAACCGCAATGAAGCTGCGAACAATTCCATTTCTGCTGTGCGCGTGCGCAACTCTTGTTGCGTCGGTATCGCCTGCTCTGGCTTGGTGGCAATTCGTTTCGCTCGGCCCCGACGGTGAGCGGCAGGTCTCGGCCCGATTTAAAACCGAAAAGGAATGCATTGCCGCGCTCAAAGCCACTGAGGCCCGCCTCGAAAAAAAATACCTGGATCCTGAGCGCTTTCCGCTGGTCGGGAGCTGTGAGGAGTATCGTTGAAGCCGTCCGTGGGGCCGCAATTTTTGATAGGTGCCTCCGCGAGCCCGGGCCGTTTCCTTGCAGAAGATTTCCACACATTCCGCGCGGTCACAGCGCTTTTTTGCTATTGGAATAACGAACTAACTGATTCGACCGGGCAGTGGACCTCGGCGCTGGACCGACTATCAGCGGCGAAGTCGGAATAACATAGCGATAACAGTTGCTTGCGTGCTCGGCGACAAGGGTAAGACCTCACGAAGGCGTTAGCCGCCAAGCTGGCGGGTGGCAAGACCAGAGCGCCGCCTTCCGCCAAATACGCTGGCTCTGAAACGCCAATAACGGTGCCCGATCCGGGATGTAGCAGAAAGGTTGTGAGTGTGACTTTTCTGCACTAGCCAACCTTCGAAGCCGACTATTATGGTGAGGAAGCTGGCCACTGGCGGTTAGCCATCGAAAGGGGGGGATTCCTGATGAATAGGTTCCTCGTTATCGTCTGTTCATTGCTGTTGGCGATCAGCGTCGCTGGCTGCGTCGGCAAGGCTCCGATCGGTAAGGGCAAAGCGCCCGTTCCACCTCCGGTCGTGACTAAGGGCTAAATAAAGCTCCGGCTTTAGCGATTTTCATTTCAGCGCGAACGGCGAGAACAGTCAGTTCTCGTGGGGCATCCGGGGAATCCGATGCCCCTGTTCGCGATGGATGAGAGGAGTAAACTAACTCGGTTTGGGTTAGGGGAGCCAAGTGTAGGGAGCCAAGTCATGAGATGCCGTTTAGGTACCGCCGCTGGTTTCCTGTCCGGCATAGGTTTGGCTGCAATGATGGGGCTATATTGCAGTCCTTCAGCTAGGGCGCAGGACGCCCAAGCTGTGACGCGCGCAACGTCATCTTCGGTATCCACTGCGCGCGCAGCGCAACCTAATCTCGCCTCGTTGTCAGCCAAGACAGGGAAGGCCGATGCAAACTGCGCCGGCCAGGAAATACTTCGTAGAGTTTCGCGCTCGCAATGCCGCGAGCTACGGTCATTTCTACGTGATGTACGGCGAAGTGAATGCACGCCAGGAGATCGTAAAGAGCCACATTGCCGGGTTCTTTCCGGCCGGCGACGCCAGGGATTGCGAGAATTGCAGTGTTTTCAACTGGACGATCGGGCACGTGATATTTGTCCCGTCGGAAATTGGCGTCAGCGACGGCGATCTTGAAGAGAAATACGTGACCGCCCGCTTTCGCGTCTGGTTGACTCCGGCTCAGTACAACAGGCTTGTCGCCTACATCGAGGAAAAAAAAGCTAACAAGCCGCTTTGGAATGCGCTGTGGAAAAATTGTGTGACCTTCGGACGTGACGTCGCGGCATACTTAGACTTGAAACTTCCATTGCTGCTCGCGATCGCACCGAGCGTTATGATTTACCCGAAGGATTTCGTTGACGATCTTCGCGAAGCAAACGGCGTAGCGAACGAGCAACCCCCGCTAAAGGACGCAGCCGGTTCGCTGGCGGCGCCGAGTGACTCGGCCTTGAACGCGCCGTCGCGGCCGCGGAAACCCAAGATGCAGCCGGCGGTCAACGCCAAGCCCGCGGCAATGAAGACGTCACATGCGCGGCCAGACCTGAGGCCGGTCGCCGGTCTCTCGCATGAAGAGACGGGGTCTGACACAATCCACTGACCGTAAATTGCTGACGCAAAGTCGGGCAGCTGGCTTGGTTTCTTTGATCAATTCGTAAAGCTCGGGGTGCCACTGTTAGCCGGGTTTTGGCTGACATTGCCAGAGATCTAAGCCAGCAAAGGCTTCCTCGCGCTAACTGATCGCAAAGACCGGCACAATAGTTTGTTCGTCCCGCAGCTGATCTGTTTTCGGATTGGGACAGCAGGATGCTCGGTAGGATGCCTCGAAAAACGCGAGATACCGGGCGCACCCATCGCGCGCACCCATTGAGAGTGCGATAACAGGCCCGGGTATCAAAGTAACTGCCGCCATTAAGCGGTCGGGTCGATCCAGGCGTTGACATCCGGTGCCGGGAAGAAAATATCTGCCAACCGATGGCTAGGCTTTTACGTTTTCCCGGTTTGCGCTTGTTGGCGCCGCTTCTGCTTCTCTGCAACACCGCGAGCCACGCGCAAAACGATAGCGACCCTGGCGGCCCTTCGGTCGCATGCCTTGCATTCAAAAGCGGTTTGTCACTCGGCGCCCCGATGGCGTACACCGCGGCGAAACTCCAAGCGCACAAACCCCTCACTATCGTCGCGCTCGGCTCCTCTTCCACGACCGGTTTCGGAACTTTTGTTGTTGGCGCCGCATTCCCGGACGTGATGAAAGCGGAGTTGTTGCGGTTGCACCCCCTCGCCACGATTGAGCTGATCAACAGCGGCCGCATCATGGAGAATCTAGGGGATAACATCGCCCGCATCGACAACGACGTGCTGCGCTACAAGCCCGATTTGCTGGTATGGCAGATCGGAACCAACGACGTGGTATGGCGCGGCATCGCCGACGACGCGAAAGAAATGCTCAGCAATTCCGTCAAGCGGCTCAAGGCGGAAAAAATGGACGTCGTGCTACTTGATCTGCAGTATGCACCGCTCGTTCTCTCCACCTCGCGTTATATTCGGATGGAAAAAATCATCGCGGAAGTCGCCGGCGAACAGAACGTCGGCCATTTTCCCCGATTTCTTCTGATGAAACGGGCGAGCGAGGCCGGAGTCAAAGGCCTGGTCTCGTGGGACGGCCTCCACAACTCCGCCGAAGGCTACAGATGCGTCGGACTCGCGCTCGCGCAAATGATTGACGCTGCCGCGCGGTAATAGGCTTTGTGACGGGCCGAGAAATCGTTGCGCGCTAACGCCGCCTCTCGTTCAAGATAGCTCCCCTCGACCATCTCGGCCTGATGGGGGAAACGCGGGATTGGGTTGCGAGCCTAGCTAATGCCGAATAGGCGGAGCCCCTTCATTGCTCATAGTGAAAGCCGGCGAAGCCATCCGTCCCGCGGGCCATTCATCCCGAATGAGAGGCGGCGGCCAGTACGCTCTCCCCTTGCCTCCTTCGGCCGTAGACGCCACATCTGCGCGGGTCATGCCGGTCTCTCCCGCCATAAAAGTCGAGCGCCTCGTCAAAATCTACAAGCAGCTGCCCGCTGTCGATGGCATCTCGTTTGCTATCGCGCCCGGCTCGATTACCGGGCTGCTTGGCGGCAACGGTGCCGGCAAAACCACGACCATCGCCATGATCATGGGATTGATCATGCCGACGTCCGGGCGCGTGACGGTGCTTGGGGCGGAGATGCCGCAACAGCGCTACCGCGTCCTGCACCGGATGAATTTCGAGAGTCCCTACGTCGAAATGCCGATGCGGCTTACGATCCGGCAGAATCTGAAGGTGTTCGGCATGCTTTATGGCGTGGCGGATATCGCCGATCGGATCAAACAACTCGCCGAAGCGCTTGATCTGACCGAACTGCTCGATCGGCCGACGGGGAAGCTCTCGGCCGGGCAAAAGACCCGGGTTTCGCTCGCCAAGGCGCTGATCAACGAGCCGGAACTGCTGCTGCTCGACGAGCCGACGGCCTCGTTAGATCCAGACACGGCCGACTGGGTGCGGACCCACCTCGAACGTTACTGCCGCGACCGTCGCGCCACCGTGCTCCTTGCCTCGCACAACATGGCCGAGGTCGAACGGCTGTGCGAGCGCGTCATCATCATGAAGCAGGGACGCATCGAAGACGACGACACGCCGGCGCGGCTGTTGTCCCGCTATGGCCGGCGGACGCTGGAGGAAGTCTTCCTCGACGTCGCCCGCGGCCGCGACGAACAGCAAGAGGCCGCGCAATGAGCACAATGAGCGCGCGAACCGAGAGCGCGCTTGCGTTCTCGCCGCGCCGTGTCGCGGCGATGATCTTGCGCTACTGGTATCTGTTGCGCTCGTCGTGGCCACGCCTGCTCGATCTCATATACTGGCCTTTGGTGCAGATGATCACCTGGGGCTTCATCCAGTATTACGTCATGGAAAATGCCGGTTTCTTCGCTCGCGCCGGCGGCACGCTGATCGGCGCTTTGTTGCTCTGGGACATTCTGTTTCGCGGCCAGCTCGGTTTCTCGATCGCGTTCCTGGAGGAAATGTGGGCGCGCAACATCGGCAATCTGATGATGAGCCCGTTGCGGCCGTTCGAGTTCATCGCCGCGCTCATGGTCATGAGCCTGCTGCGGCTGGCGATCGGTGCGGTGCCGGTGACCCTGCTCGCGATCGTGTTCTTCGGCTTCAACCTCTACGGGCTCGGCTTCGCTTTGGTGGCGTTCTTCTTCAACTTGATGTTGACCAGTTGGGCGGTGGGAATTTTTGTTTCCGGTCTGGTGCTGCGTAACGGGCTCGGCGCGGAAAACTTCGCCTGGTCGATCATGTTCGTGTTTATGCCGCTCGCCTGCGTGTACTACCCGGTCACCACCCTGCCGGTCTGGCTGCAGCCAGCAGCGTGGGTACTGCCGCCGACTTACGTGTTCGAGGGGATGCGCACGCTCCTGATCGATCACGTGTTCCGCGCCGACCTCATGCTGGAGGCGCTGGCGCTCAACGTGGTGTTTTTCGCCGTCGGCGTATTTGGATTTCTCAAGCTTTTACAAGCGGCCCGCCGCCACGGCTCGCTGATGCAGACGGGCGAATAGCCGCAACGCCGGGCCGGAACTGCCTGTGGCGCGTTTAAGAGCATACATAATAGGAGGTTTCGCCTGCGTAACGAATAAGGAAAAAATTGCCTTTATGATCGCGATATGACAGACCATCCTGACATTGCTGCAGTGCAGCAGACCGGGCAAGGATCAGCCATGGCAATCGGAGAGTTCGGCGGCGCGCCTGCCGTGCCGGCCGGTGGCGCATTGGCGTCCACGCCGATCTATTGGCTTTATGAAATGAGCCATGCGGCGCTCAATCCGGCGCGGGCGTGGGCCGACGCAGTGCGTCTGTCCCTCAAAAATCCGATCAACCCGCTCTATTACACTACCTTCGGCAAATCGATTGCCGCCGCGGCCGAGTTGTTCGAGCGCTCGACGCGCCGTTACGGCCGTCCGGAATGGCGGATCTCTTCAACTTTGGTCGGCGCCGAGCGGGTGCCGGTTCATATCACTTGCGTGTGGGAGCGCCCGTTCTGCCGTCTGCTGCGCTTCGAACGGGCCTTCGAGCATCCCCCGCGTCGTCCGCAGCCGCGGCTGCTCATCGTTGCACCGCTCTCAGGCCATTACGCGACGTTGCTGCGCGGTACGGTCGAAGCGTTCCTGCCTAATCACGACGTCTACATCACCGAGTGGTGCGATGGGCGCACGATACCGGTGTCGGAAGGACGCTTCGATCTCGACGATTATATCGACTATTTGATCTCGATATTGCACGTGCTGGGCGGCGACACGCACGTCGTAGCGGTGTGCCAGCCGGCAGTACCGGTGATGGCGGCCGCAGCCCTCATGGACGCCGATAACGATCCCTATATGCCGGTTTCAATGACGTTGATGGGCGGTCCGATCGATACCAGGGTCAATCCCACGGCGGTGAACAAGCTCGCTGAACGCCGCGGCATCGATTGGTTTCGGCGCAACGTGATCTCCAAGGTACCGTTCCCGAATCCCGGGTTCATGCGCGATGTCTATCCCGGCTTTCTGCAGCTCCACGGCTTTATGAGCATGAACCTCGAGCGGCACATCGAGGCGCACCAGCAGCTTTTTCAACATCTCGTCAAAGGCGATGGCGACTCGGCGCAGAAGCACAAGGAATTCTATGACGAATATCTCGCGGTCATGGATCTTGCGGCCGAGTATTATCTGCAAACAGTTGACACGGTGTTCGTGCGCCATGCGCTGCCGAAAGGCGAGATGATGCATCGCGACCGACGGGTCGATCCGAGCCGTATCAAGCGCGTCGCGTTACTGACCATTGAAGGCGAGCACGACGACATTTCCGGCGTCGGCCAGACTGAAGCCGCGCATCGCTTATGTGTGAACATTCCTGCCGAGCGGAAGGCGCACTGGCTGCAGCCCGGCGTTGGACATTACGGCGTGTTCAACGGCTCGCGCTTTCGCTCCGAAATTGCCCCGCGCATCGCTGACTTTGTGCTGTCGATGGGTCATGGCACCCGCGCCAAGCGGAATAGTGGGGCCGCGGCTCACAAAGCGGGTAACGGCAAGGCACAGAATGGCACGACGCCCCTCCCCGGCGACCGGGCGGCGGCGGCTGCAACCGCTGGCTTTGCCTCGGCCAAGAGCGAACACCGACGGCACTGATTTGCCGGATTATCGCGGAAAACCGGCCATCTTCCGCGTGTGCGGTGTAACCCATTGAAAAGACGGAAATATTTCAAATCGTCGTCAGTCAAATTCTCAGGCGGCTGGCCAACAAAGATTTGAAGCAATATTCATTTCATAAATTACATTGGCTGGCGCTGGCCGGCCCTACTAGACCCCAGATGTTGTATGCCCGCAGCACCATCATCAAAGGCACTGTACGGCGCTTTGGATATGGCAGTATCGGCCGCTGGGTTGGGTTCGGGATTGCCAAGCTATGTCGCACCGTGCGCTGCTTTACCGTCGGCCGAGCGAGCCGCAGGCCATCGAAGTCATTTTCGATCGATCGATTTATCTCGTCCGCATGCGGCGGCACCGCCAAGCACGCCGTTACACACTCCGCATTGCCGCGGCGACGCGCGAAGTCATTCTCACCATGCCGCCGCGCGGCACGGTGAAGGAAGCACGCGAGTTCGCGCAGAAACATGGCGGCTGGATCGCCGCACGCTTGGGCCGCCTGCCCGAAGCGTTGCGTTTTGCTCACGGGATTACGGTGCCGCTGCGCGGCGTGCCGCATCGCATTACCCATCGCCGCGGCGCGCGCGGCACGGTTTGGACGGAGACGGACGGCGACGGCCTGCGGCTTCTCTGTGTTGCCGGCGAGGCCCCGCACATTAATCGCCGCGTTGGCGATTTCCTGCGGCGCGAAGCCAAACGCGAGGTTGAAGCTGCGAGCATCCGCTACGCGTCCGAGCTCGGCGTCAATATCAAGCGTGTGTCCGTGCGCGATCAGGCGAGCCGTTGGGGTTCCTGCTCGACGGCGGGCGTGCTGTCCTATTCGTGGCGGCTGATTCTCGCGCCGGGCTTCGTGCTCAATTATCTCGCGGCGCACGAAGTCGCGCACCTTGTGGAGATGAATCACTCGGTCAGGTTCTGGCGTCTAGTTCGGCGGCTGTTCCCGGATCACGAACGGGCCAAAGTGTGGCTCGACGTCCATGGCAGCGACTTGCACCGCTACGGTCTGCCGGAACACGGCCGCGCGCCATGATGCAAATGCTTGGGTAGGGTGGCGCTGTTTCGCCGTTCTAATGATGCTGAGAGGTCTGAGCCGCTACGACGTCCGACGATGGCGGCAGCAGGCCAAACGATAGCTTCGTCGCCACCGCGAGCAGCGTTACCGCAAGTACAACGCGTAGCGCGGTTTCGTTAAAGCGGGCCGCGAGGTAGCTGCCGAGCAGAATGCCCGGCACCGACCCAAAAATCAGCGCCGCGAATACCATCCAGTCAATCGAGCCCAAGAACCAATGGCCAATTCCGCCAACCAGGGTCAGCGGAACGGCGTGGACGATGTCGGAGCCGACAATTCGCGCGGTCGGCAGCTTGGGGTAAAGCAGAACCAGCGCCGTGACGCCGATCGCGCCGGCGCCAACGGAAGAGATTGAAACCAGGATGCCGAGAACGGCGCCCACGGCGACGGTGAGGAGAGCGATCCGGTTTGGCGTAAGCGCGCTGAGAGTTGGGGAGTACCGCGCGACAATCCGATTGCGAAACAACAAAGTGATGGCCGTAAGGAGCAGAGCAAAAGACAGCACCGCTTCGATGAGTTGCCGTACCCCTTCGCCTTTGACGTCGAAATAGCCCAGCGTAGCGATGGTAATGATCGTCATCGGCACGCTGCCGGCAGCGAGGCGCCGAACCACGCGCCAATCCACCGTACGGTTGAGGCCGTGCACGACGCCGCCGGCGGACTTGGTCGCCGCCGCGTACAAAAGGTCCGTGCCGACGGCGGTCGCCGGATGGATGCCGAACAACAAAATCAGCAAGGGAGTCATCAGCGAGCCGCCGCCAACTCCGGTCAACCCGACCAGGAGTCCGACGACGAACCCGGAGACCGGGTAGAGAATTTGAATTGAGTGAATTGCTTCCATCCCGTTACTGCGTCGTTCGCTGCTTGTCGCTCTACCTTGAAGCGCCCCAAGTGAATGACATCGGAAGCCTAGACCATTTCCAAGTCCGGCGCACGATCTGCTCCAGCAACTGCATTGAAATAAAATTGTTGCATTGCGCTGCGGGAAGTTTGGTGGAAGCTTTTTCCATCTCGAAGGCTCCGATTGGTGCAATCGTGTTGCAATCGCGAAATAAATCGGCGCCGCGCAAGCGTTTACTGCATTGCGAAAACGTTGATTTACATTCCAAGCAAATGGCATCGCAAAAGTTGCGCGGTTCGAAATAGTTCATTGCAATTTGGTAACATTGCGGCCGGTGCGCCGTGCCAGCGTGACTGGCGTCACAGCTTGGTCTGCCTGCCGCGCGTTTTGCCGCACTGGCTAACACTAACGCGTGATCCGCGTTGCATCTTTGAGGCAGGTACATATTTTCTTATCCATTAGGCCGACCGGACGGCTCCCCCATCCCCCGACACCCCGCCGTCCGGCCCAATAAGCCTAAAGTTTGAGGCAACAACCTGAGAGCCCCAAGCGGTTTATCTGCTTGGGGCTCTTTTTTATGGCGGGCTGCGGCCGCTAATTCTTCACCAGATCTCCGAGCAGGCTCGCAGCAACGGAAAGCTTCGACAGCGTAAGCCCGGAGCCGGCTATTTCGTGGATCGCTCCTCGGATCCGTTCTACTTCGCTTTTGCGCGGCGCCACCCAGGCCTCGACCGCGGCGCCGCCAGCGGTGCCATTAGCAACCATCGCGGCTGTGAGCCGGCGTTCGGCGTCGCCAATGGAATCGCGTGCCCGATCAAGCGCCAGCCGGTCAAAATAATCCGCGATCGGAATGGTGCGCGCGGCCATGGTGATACGGTCAAGCTGAAAGAACGCGCCGGTAGCGAAGTAGGTAGCCGCAACTTCGCCGATCGCCTTGCCGGTGCGGTCGGCGACCAGGACGATGTCGGACGCTGCCGCCAGCGGACCGAGATTGGCGATGGTGGCGGCTAGGCCGTCAGGGACCCCGGATTGGGTCAATTCCTGTTTGCGTGCAAGGCGCGCGGTCAATGCCTGGTCCGACAGCGCATGGTCAAGGGCGGCCTCAACCGCGGCGATGCCGTCACGATAGTGCGCCACGACGTCCGCCAGTCCCTTGGTCAGATCGACGTTGCGCAAAAACCAGATGACGCGGTCGAGCAAAAGGTCCTCCACTCCCGCGTAGAGATCGAGCTGCACTTTGCCGGCAATGCGGTTGTCGAGTGCGTCGATCTCGGCGTTGAGCGCGGTCATGCTGTAGCTGTCGCGCACTGCGGCAAAGGCGGACGCGACGGCGGCGGGCGCCGCGCCGGTCTGATCGGCAATGCGCACAATCAGCGAAGGCCCGCCGCGGTTGATCATCGAGTTGGCGAGCTGGGTGGCGATGATTTCGCGGCGCAGCCGATGGTGTTGCAGCGCATCGGGAAACTGCGCGGCGATCTCCTTCGGAAAATAGCGGCTGAGTTCGCGGGCGAGGTAGGGATCGTCCGGCACTGCCGATTCGAGCAGGTCGTCGTAGAGCGTGAGCTTGGCATAGGCGAGCAAAACCGAAAGTTCCGGCCGCGTGAACGGCTGCAAGCGGCGACGGCGCTCGGCGAGCGCCATGTCGTCGGGCAGATACTCGACGGCGCGATCGAGTAGACCACGCGCCTCGAGCGTCTGCATCAGCCGCTGCAGAAAGCCGAAATCTTCCATCCCGCGCCGCTGCGAGAGCGATATGGCCAGCGTCTGCAGATAATTGTTTCGGAGTACGAGCGTGGCGATTTCGTCGGTCATCTGCGCCAGCAGCACATTGCGGGCGCTCATCTGCAGGCGGCCGTCGCGCACCGGGATGCTCAACGCGATCTTGATGTTGACCTCCATGTCGGAGGTGTTCACGCCGGCCGAATTGTCGATGGCATCGGTGTTGAGCCGCACCCCGCGCAGCGCCGCCTCGATGCGGCCGCGTTGCGTCATGCCGAGATTGGCGCCTTCGCCGATCACCTTGCAGCGCAGGTCCGCTCCGGCGATGCGAATCGGATCGTTGGCCCGGTCGCCGGCAGCTTCGTCGCTTTCATCGGCGGCGCGGATATAGGTGCCGATGCCGCCGAAGAACAGCAGATCGACCTCCGCTTTCAGAATGGCCTTGATCAGTTCCTGCGGCGTGAGCTTCTCGCCGACGCCGAGAAGCTTTCGCGCCTCCGCCGAGAGCGTGATCTCCTTGGCGGAGCGCGAATAGATGCCGCCGCCTTTGGAGATCAGCGCCTTGTCAAAGTCCTGCCAGCTCGAACGCGGCAGATCGAACAGGCGCTTTCGTTCGGCGAAAGTCCGTTCCGGATCGGGTTCGGGATCGATGAAAATGTCGCGGTGATCGAAAGCGGCGACGAGCTTGGTAGTCGTCTCGCGCAGCATGCCATTGCCGAACACGTCGCCCGACATGTCGCCGACGCCGACCGTGGTGAAAGCGGTCTTGCCGATATCGACGTCCATCTCGCGGAAGTGGCGTTTGACCAATTCCCAGGCGCCGCGCGCCGTGATGCCCATTTTCTTGTGGTCGTAGCCGGCCGAACCGCCGGACGCGAAGGCGTCACCGAGCCAGAAGTCATGCGCGATGGCGATGTCGTTGGCGATGTCGGAGAACGTCGCCGTGCCTTTGTCGGCGGCGACGACGAGATATGGATCGTCGCCTTCGTAGCGCACGACGTCGCGCGGCGGCACGACGCCAGTCGTTCCGGTTCCGATGTTGTCGGTGATGTCGAGCAGCGTCGAGATGAAGAGCTTGTAGGTCGCGGTGCCCTCGGCCTGGATGGCTTCGCGCGCGCCGCCGCGCGGCAGCCGCTTCGGCACAAAGCCGCCCTTGGCGCCGACCGGCACGATCACCGCGTTCTTGACGTTCTGTGCTTTGACGAGCCCGAGGATTTCGGTGCGGAAATCCTGCGGCCGGTCGGACCAGCGAATGCCGCCGCGGGCGACCTTGCCAAACCGCAGATGAACGCCTTCGACGCGCGGCGAATAGACGAAAATCTCGTACAGCGGCCGCGGCAACGGCATGGCGTCGAGCTTGCGGCTCGAAAACTTCACCGCGATGAGTTCCTTCGGCTGCCCGTGGTTATCAAGCTGATAGAAGTTGGTGCGGATCGCGCACTGCACTGCGTTGACGAAGCGGCGCAGGATGCGATCCTCGTCGAGGCTGTCGACGGCTTGCAGCGCAGTCTCGATCGCGGTGCTGATGGTCGTCTCGCGGTCGGTGCGTTCGTCCGCCGACACTTCGAGCTTTGGGTCGAAGCGGATATGAAACAGGGTAACGATTTGCGCTGCGATAGCGGCGTGCTTGCGCAACGTCGCCCACATGTAGTCCTGCGAAAACGGCACGCGCACCTGGCGCAGAAAGCGCGAAAAGGTGCGGATCAGCGCCACGTCGCACCAGATCAGCCCGGTCGCCAGCACGAGCGCGTTGTACCCGTCGTTCTCGGCGCGCCCGCCCATAACGGCGAGGAAGCAGGCCTCGATCTTTTCCCTGAGTTCGCTCAGATCGAACGGCTGGCCCAGGGCGCTTTCTAGCGTCATGTCATGGAACCAGGCGTCCGCCGCATCCTGCGGCTCGATGTGATAAGTGCGTTCGTCAACGACCCGGAAGCCCATGTTTTCCAGCACCGGCACGCGTTCGGACAGCGCGATCGGACGGCTGTGGCTGAAGACTTTGAGGCCGGCGCCTGTCGGCTCGGCACCGAAGCTGCGATAAAATTCCACGCCTACCGGGTGTTCTGCCGTCAGCGCCTCCAGTACCTGAATGTCGGCAACGGCGGTCGCCGGCGGATAAACTTCGCGATAATCGATTGGAAAGGCATCGCGATATTTCGCTGAAAGAATACGGCCATCGCTCGGGATGTGGGCCGCCGCCAGCGCCTCTTCGAAACCATCGGTCCAGTTCCGGACGATCGCCTCGACCGCGCGATCGAGAACCGCGCGATCGACAATGGGAGTTTCGCCCTCGTAGCGCCCGATGATGAAGTGGACGCGCACCATTGGGCCTTCCGGAAAAAACGGATAGAAGGCGCGTACGCGGCCTTTGAAGGTCGCAGCAAGATATTCGCCGATCCGCGACCTAATGCGGCTGTCGTAGCGCTCGCGCGGGATGTAGACGAGAATAGAGACGAAGCGGTCGAACCGATCGCGCCGTGGCAGCACCCGCACGCGCGGCCGTTCGTCGAGCTGAAGAATGGCAAGCGCGAACTGATAGAGCGTCTCTTCGTCGATCTGGAACAGTTCATCGCGGGGGTAGTGCTCGAGCACGTTGACCAGCGCCTTGCCGGAATGGCTCGAAGGATCGAAGCCGGCGCGGCTGATGATGGCGTCGATCTTGCGCCGCAGATAGGGAATGGCGCGCACCGAGCGCGTGTACGCCGTCGAGGTCAATAGTCCGCAGAACACGTATTCGCCGATCAGGTTGCCGTCGGGGTCGAAGCGCTTCACCGCGACGTAGTCCAGATGGACGCGCCGGTGCACGCGCGAGCGCACCGCGGCTTTGGTCATGATCAGCAGCTTCGGCTCTTTCAGGAATTCGCGGATTTCCGGCGTGATGGTCACGAGCTGGTTGCCGCGCCGCAATAACCGCATCTCGTGCGATCGCAACAGGCCGAGCCCGGTTTCGAACTGCGGCTCCAGCGCATGCTCGCTGTCGGTGTAGGCGTAATCGCGGGCACCAAGCAGGGTAAAATTGTCTGCCGCGATCCATTGCAGGAATTGGATCGCTTCGGCCACTTCATCGGCGGGTAACGGCGGCGGCGTGGTCTTCAGGTCCGCGGTGACCTGTTGCAATCGCGCCAGCATCGGCCGCCAATCCTGGACGCTGACGCGCACGTCGGCGAGAACGTCTTCGAGTGCGTGCATGATTTCGGCGCGTTGCGCCGCATCGTCGATGCCCTGGATGTGAATGTGAATGAAGCTTTCGCGCCGGCCCTCGCCTTTGCGGATGCCATTGAAGGCGGTGAGCCTGCCCGCCTCGTCGCGCTCCGCGGTCAAGACCGGATGGACGAGGAAACGAATGTCCACGCCGCGTTCGCTCAGTTCGCCCAGCACCGAATCGACGAGGAAGGGCATGTCGTCGTTGAGGACATCGAGCACGGTCACACCGGGTGTGAGGTGGGCCGGCGTGAACGCGATCTTGGCGGCGCCGGGCTTGCGTTCCGCTAGGAACGTCCAGGCTTCTTCGCCAATCGCGGCCAACTCTTCCGGACGGTATCGTTCGAGATCGTCGGGCGGCGCGCGGCCGTAAAGCGCGGCAAAAAAGTCCGGCGGGAAATCGCGCCAGCGTCCGGTCGCCAGGGCGGTGGCCTCGGCGATGAGGGTCTGGCTCGCGCCCTCGTTCGTGGGGCGAGGAATGTTCTGGACGGCCATGTTTCCCCCTATCGGATAGCGGGTGCTATTTCTGCGATATTACCCGCGCGACGCGTACATCCGCTACTGCAACAATCTATAATGTCACCCTATCCACTGCCGCCGACACAGGCATGACACGAGCGACCGCTGGAAGGACGCAACATGGCCAAACGCAACAACAAAACCACGGCTGGCGCGCCCGCGCCGAAGTCTCGCACCTCGGCGGTCAAGGGCGACGACACGGTCATTACCGCCCTTAAGCTTCCAGCGGAACAGCTTTCCCCCGAAATGACCGCTTATTTCGCCAAGTGTGAGGAAAAGCTCGGCTTCGTGCCAAATGTGTTGCAGGCATACGCATTCGACGGAGCAAAGCTTTCCGCGTTCGTAGCCATGTACAACGATCTGATGCTGGCGCCGTCGGGCTTAAGCAAACTCGAGCGCGAAATGATCGCGGTCGCGGTATCGGCGCACAACCGCTGTTACTATTGTCTCGTCGCCCACGGTGCCGCGGTGCGGCAACTCTCCGGCGATCCGCCGCTCGGCGAACTGATGGCGATGAACTATCGTGCGGCACGGCTGTCGCGGCGTGAACGCGCCATGCTCGATTTCGCCGTCAGGCTGACCGCGGAGCCGTGGCTGGTCGAGGAAGACGACCGCGAAGCGTTGCGCCGGGTGGGCTTCACCGACCGCGATATTTGGGACATTGCTGCGGTCGCCGGCTTCTTCAATATGTCCAACCGCGTTGCCTCCGCCACCGACATGCGGCCGAACAGCGTCTATCACGGGCAGGCGAGGTGAAACGTTGTTCTTTTAGCGTGCCGCGGCCGAAACAAGTCCGGCCGTGACGGCGTAAGTGTGGTCAAGTATCATAACGCTCACGATTAAGCGCTTCGGAGATTCCAGATGCGAATAGAGATCGCGCGTGCTGTCACGGTCGTCTTCGGCGGCGCGTTGTTCGCTACGTCGGCGTTTGCCGCGCCGCCGGCGGGGAAGCTTGCGCCGAACGACATTCAATCCACGTTCTTTACCGGCCAGCCGTTCACCGCGTCGTCCCCGTCGAATGTCAGATTCAAGATGACGTTTACGCCCGACGGCAAGATCAAACGCGTGCCGATCGGCAAGGGCAACAGAGGCGAGGGCACTTGGAAGCTGTCGAAGGACGGCTTCTGCACGTCCTGGAAGGGCGGCAACGATAGTTGTTTCACCCTGGTCAGCGCCGGCCCTCACAAATGGACGGTGCTCAAAGGCACGACCATCATGGCGACGTGGAGCAAATAATTGTTCCGTCACCCTGAGGTGCGAGCCAACGGGTTCGGCCCGAAGTGGCCGGCCCGATGGCGGGCTCCGCGAGCCTCGAAGGGCGACGGCCCGGGCGCTTCGGCCGCATCCTTTGAGGGCCGCTGCGCGGCCGCCTCAGGATGACGGTAACTAAAAATGCCCCGACAGATCGCGGATGGTCGGCTGGTCTCCGGACAGCGGGTTCGCCGGATCCCACTCGTAGCGTAAAGTCTCGAACCGCATGGCGCGGGCATCGAGCATGATCAGGCGACCGACGAGCCCTTCGCCAAAGCCGACGATCTCACGGAGCACTTCGAGCGCGGCCATTGAGCCGATCACGCCGGCCAACGCGCCAAGAATCCCGGCCTCGGCGCAGGCCGGCACGGTGCCGGGCGGCGGCGGCTCGGGAAACAGACACCGATAGGTTGGATTGGGTTTGCCGTCGGCGCCGCGTTCGTGCGCGCGGATCGTCGTCAGCGTACCGTCGAATGGTCCAAGCGCGGCGGTCACCAGCGGCTTGCGGGCGAAGTAGCAGGCGTCCGCGACCAGATAACGCGTGGCGAAATTATCGGAGCCGTCGGCGATCAGATCGTAGCGTTCGATCATCGCCAGGGCATTTTGTGCTGTGAGTCTGAAGGGGTGCTGCTCGACGGCGACGTGAGGGTTGAGCCGGTGGATCATTGCCGCTGCGCTATCGACCTTCGACGTGCCGATGTCGGGCGTGGCGTGGATCACTTGCCGCTGCAGGTTCGAGAGCGTGACCACGTCGTCGTCGACGACGCCGAGGGTGCCGACCCCGGCGGCGGCGAGATAGAGCAGAACCGGCGCGCCGAGCCCGCCGGCGCCGACCACCAGCACGCGCGCGCGGCTGAGTGCGGCCTGCCCGGGTCCGCCGACGTCGGGCAGCACGATGTGGCGCGCATAGCGTTCGAGCTCTTCGGCACTGAACATTCGGGCACTAAGCATAACGTGAAGATAGGCTTGAACCGCCCGCGCGACCACCGCCACCCTCGCGTCGGTATCCGGCCTTGCTAGAGACGATGCTACCCGGATTGGCGTCGGCGTGCGGCTCGGATACGCTGGTCACTAGCAGGTAGGCGTGGGCGTTAAGGTCGGGTGACCATGTATTTGAGGACGGCAGCGATTTTCATCGGCCTCCTTGCCGCGACCACGCTCGCATTCGTGCAAAATTCCAACGCCCGCAAGACACCGGCCGCGGTGTCAGCCGCGCACAAACCGCCAGCGAAGACGCATGTTGCGACCGCACCGGCTGCGGCGGCTCAACATGAAGGCATCGCGCGCCGCGGCAGGGGTGTGAATGAAACCCGTAAACACAGCAAGCCGGAAACGGGCGCCGTCGGCACGGAGGAAGCGCCGGCCGGCCCGGTGACCTTTCCGGATTCCGTCGGCTGGCAGGTGATTGAGGATCCAGCTGACCGGTGCCCGCTTCGGTCTGCCCGGCAAGCTCGTGCCGCGCGTTGGGGCGTCGCGCACCGGCAGCCGCTGGACTTCGGCGCAAGGTCAGATTCAGATCGAGACCTTTCGCCTGACCGAAGCGTCGCTGCCGGCGCTGTTCGAACAGGAGAAGAAAGCGTCGCGGCGGGAGATCGCGTCAAGTCAGCTCACGGCCGATTCCTTTGTCATCAGCGGCGTTCAGGGGCTGAAGAATTTCCGCGTCCGCGCCGCGGCCCACGGCACGGAAGTCCGCGGCGTCACCGTGCTCTATGATCAGGCGACCGAAGGAACGATGGACCGCATCGCCGCCGCAATCGTCGGCACGTACAGCGGATTTCCCGACCCCCATGCATCGCCGGTCCCGGGCGTCCGGCGAATAGTCGAATACGGCACTGCGATTGTGGTGAGCAGCGACGGCGATCTGATCGCTCCGGCTCATCTCACCGAAGATTGCCAGGCCATCACGCTGCCTGGTCTCGGCCACGCCGAGCGCCTCGCCGTGGACCAAGCCAACGATCTGGCGCTCATTCACGTTTACGGCGTGCGCAAACTTGTGCCGGCGGCGCTCGCCGGCGACGGCGCCAATGCTGACGGCGCAGACTTCAAGCTTGTCGGCGTTGCCGATCCGCTCGCCCAGGGCGGCGAGGCGCAGGTGACAAGCGCGGTTAGCCATCGCACGGCACAGGGCGTCGACCCGGCGCCAAAGCCGGGTTTCTCGGGAGCGGCAGCAGCCGATGCCCGCGGCGCATTGGCCGGCATGGTCGACCTCAAGCCGTCTGCTGTCGCCGGCGGGGGTGCTCCCGGTGCCACATTGGTGCCGGCGGAAACCATTCGCGCGTTTCTGCAAGGCCGCGATATCACGCCGGCGGCCGCGGCGCCCGACCACGCTCCGATCGAACAGTCCGTCGTTCGCGTGGTGTGCGTGAGGAAGTGACGCGCGTGCGCGTCACTTGTTCTCGAACTTCGGCGGTCGCTTGGCGATGAAGGCCGCCATGCCTTCCTTCTGATCGGCGGTCGCGAACAGCGAGTGAAACACGCGCCGTTCGAAGCGCACACCTTCGGCGAGCGAAGTCTCGAACGCGGTGTTGACCGCTTCCTTGGCGCCCAGCACCGACGGCAGCGACATCGACGCGATCGTTTCGGCGACCTTCATCGCCTCCTCGACGAGATTTGCCAGCGGCACGATGCGGGCGACCAGACCTGCGCGTTCGGCTTCTTCGACGTCCATCATCCGACCGGTGAGAACCAGATCCATCGCTTTCGCCTTGCCCACGGCGCGCGTCAGCCGTTGCGTGCCGCCGATGCCGGGAATGATGCCGAGCTTGATCTCCGGCTGGCCAAATTTCGCATTGTCCGCGGCAATGATCAGGTCGCACTGCATGGCAAGCTCGCAACCGCCACCGAGCGCGAAACCGGCGACCGCCGCGATCACCGGCTTGCGCATCGTCGCAGCGCGATGCCAGTTCGCGGCAAAGTCGCCGAGGAAGGCCTCGACGAAGGTCTTGTCGGCCATCTCCTTGATGTCGGCGCCGGCGGCAAATGCCTTGTCCGAGCCGGTGATCACCATGCAGCCGATACTGGGGTCGGCTTCGAAGGCGTTCAGCGCCTGGCCCAATTCGCCAACCAGCGCGCTGTTGAGCGCATTGAGCGCCTGCGGGCGATTGAGCCGGATCAATCCGACCTTGCCGCGGGTTTCGACAATGATGTTCTGGTAGCTCATGGCGTTTCCCTCTTGCCCCCACCGGCTTTGCTTCGCTCGCCACCTCCCCCGCGGGGCGGGGGAGGAAACGAAATTATTTCTGGCATACCGGACAATAAAACGTCGAGCGTCCATTCTGCACGATGCGTTTGATGGTGCCGCGGCAACCGGGTGTCGGGCACTTCTCGCCTTCGCGATCGTAGACCTTGAAGTTATGCTGGAACATGCCGAGTTCGCCGTCGGTGCGCTTGTGGTCGCGCAGCGACGAGCCGCCGTCTTTGATCGCGTCGTTGAGCACGGCCTTGATCGCTTCGACCAGCCGCTCGGCGCGCTCATTGGGGACGCCGGTTTTGCTGGCGATCGTGGCGGCGATGCGTTTGGGCGAAAGCCGCGCCCGGTACAGCGCCTCGCAGACGTAGATGTTGCCCAGCCCCGCGACGATGCGCTGGTCCAGCAGCGCCGCCTTGAGGCTGGTCTTTTTTCCCTTGCACGCGTTCGCCAGCATCGTTGCGTCGAAGGCGTTGCCGAGCGGTTCGGGCCCGAGCCGATTGAGCATCGGCTCATCGTCGAGTTTTGCGCGCGCCACGATCTTCATCGAGCCGAAGCGGCGCGGATCGTTGAATGTGATGATCGCCCCCGACGACATGTGAAAGACGACGTGATCGTGCGCGGCATGCTGCGCACGTTCGTGATGGTAGCGGCCAAGCTTGTTATGACCGCTGCCGTGAAACACGTGAAACGATCCTGACATGCCGAGATGCATGAGCAGCACGTCGCCGGACGACAGATCGGCGAGCAGATACTTCGCCCGCCGGCCGAGGCCGGTCACCGTTTTGTGCTCGAGCCGCTGCACGAAATCTTTCGGCAACGGCCAACGCAGGTCGCGGCGGCGGAGTTCGACCTTGTCGAAGCGGGCGCCTTCCATTGCCGGCGCCAGGCCGCGGCGCACCGTTTCGACTTCGGGAAGTTCGGGCATTGCTCAGCCGCCGTTTGCTGGCGCGGACTTAGGGTTAATGGCCGCAGACATAGCGTCGGTTGCGCCGCCGCGCTATGGTTTGGTTTAAGAAAGCCATCCTCATGAACGAGCCTACTGAAACCACCCAATTCGGCGCGAGGGAAGTGCCGCTTGCGGACAAGCAGGCGCTGGTCGACGATGTATTTCGCAGCGTCGCCCGCCGTTACGATCTGATGAACGACCTGATGTCGTTCGGCCTGCACCGCGCCTGGAAGGATGCGCTGGTGACGGCGGTCAATCCGCCGAAAAACCGGCCGTTCGCGCTGCTCGATATTGCCGGCGGCACCGGCGATGTCGCCATGCGCGTGCTCGCGGCGGGCGGCGCCGGCACCCGGGCGACAGTGTGCGATATCAATCCGGAGATGCTCGCGGTCGGGCGTGAGCGCGCCGGCAAAGCGGGGCTGGAAGAGCGCGTGACGTTCACTGAAGGCAACGCCGAGGCGCTGCCGTTTGCCGACCGCTCATTCGATGCCGCAACCATCGCCTTCGGCATCCGCAACGTGCCGCGCATCGAGGTCAGCGCTCGCCGAGGCCTTCCGCGTTCTCAAGATCGGCGGACGATTTGTTTGCCTCGAATTCTCCGCCGTGAATGTGCCCGGCCTCGACCGGCTCTACGAGTTCTACTCGTTCAGCGTCATTCCGGCGCTCGGCCGGGCGGTGGTCGGCGATGCCGAATCCTACCGCTATCTGGTGGAATCGATCCGCCGGTTTCCCAAGCCGCCGGACTTCGCCGCCATGATGCGCGCGGCGGGTTTTGCGCGGGTTTCGTATCAGCTCATGACCGGCGGTATTGTCGCGCTGCATTCCGGCTGGCGTTTGTGATCTCCGCTTTTCATCTCGTCCGCATCGGCCACGCCGGCTTCATTTTCGCCCGCGAGGGCGTGTTCGGCACCATCGATCCCGCCCTGATACCGCCTGCGGCGCGGCCGTTGGTGCGGATGCTGCGACTGATCGAACGGCCGTCGATCGGCGCCGCCGACACGCGGTTGTCGGCGGCGCTGACGACGGCTCGGCCCAAGCTACGTCAAGCTTGGCCAGTTCCTGGCGACTCGGCCCGATGTGGTTGGCGCCGCCGCGGCACAAGATCTGGAGCGGCTGCAGGACCAGATGCCGCCGTTCCCGCAGCAGGAGGCGGAGGCGGCGGTCGCCGCGTCGTTTGGCCGGCCGCTCAATTCGGTTTTCGCGAGCTTTGGGCCGCCGGTCGCCGCCGCCTCGATTGCGCAGGTGCACCGCGCCGAAGTCATCGGTGCGGACGGTCCGCGCGCGGTCGCGGTCAAGCTGCTGCGGCCTGGTATCGAACGGCGGTTTTATGCCGACCTCCGCGCCTTCGACTACGTGGCGCGCCACGCCGAAGATTTTTCCGCCGAGGCGCGGCGGCTGCGCCTCGTCGAAGTGGTCGACACTTTGCGGCGCACGGTGGCGATCGAAATGGACTTTCGGCTGGAAGCGGCGGCGCTTTCGGAAATGGCCGAGAATACCAAAGACGATCCGGATTTCCGCGTCCCGACGGTGGATTGGGACCGCACCACCAAAGAAGTGCTGACGCTGGAATGGATCGACGCGACGCCGCTGTCGGACCGCGCCCGCCTGGTCGCCAAAGGCTTCGACCTTCGTCAGTTGGCCCGTGCGCTGATGCAGACGTTTCTGCGCCACGCACTGCGCGACGGTTTCTTCCATGCCGACATGCATCCGGGAAATTTGTTCGTCGACGATAGCGGCCGGCTGATCGCCGTTGATTTCGGCATCATGGGCCGGCTCGGCGTGAAAGAACGCCTGTTCCTCGCCGAAATCCTCCACGGCTTCATCACCCGTGATTATCGCCGGACCGCCGAGGTGCATTTCGAAGCTGGCTACGTGCCGGCACATCATTCGGTGGAAAATTTCGCGCAGGCGATCCGCGCCATCGGCGAGCCGATCCACAACCGCACCGCCGAAGATATTTCGATGGCGCGGCTGCTGACGCTGCTGTTCGAGGTCACGGGCCTGTTCGACATGCGCACCCGGCCGGAATTACTGCTGCTGCAAAAGACCATGGTCGTCGTCGAAGGCGTGGCGCGCTCGCTCGATCCTAAGCTCGATATCTGGTCGGCCGCCGAGCCGGTGGTGCGCGAATGGATGACGCGGCATCTCGGTCCCGCCGGCAAGCTGGAAGGCGCGGCGCTCGGCGCCGCCGAGATCGGCCGCTTTGTCGGCAATGCGCCGGGCCTGTTGACGCGCGGCGCGCGCGTGCTCGATCAGCTCGACGAGATCACCCGCGGCGGCCTCGTACTGTCGCCAGAAACCATCACCGACATCGACAAAAGGGAAGGGCGAAGGAGCCGCTGGTCGACGATCGCGCTTTGGGTGATCGCCGCCCTGCTGCTTTGGATCATCATCCTGCTGATGCGATGATTGCGGTGCCGTTAACCGCTTCACACTAGCAATGCCCCACATTCGTCGGCCGCATCCTTCACTTCCTTTGCCACCTCGCGTAGAAATTGATTGCGGTCGAGGGACGGTGTTACGTCAGGAATTGGGGCGGCTGGGACGAAGATTTCGTTGCCGATGATTCCCGCGCGTTCATATGTTGATCCAGGGCCATGTTTGTCATACGCGCTTTGCCATTCAGCGGCCTTCTGCCTCCACACACGGAGGGTCGCTAAGACAAGCAATTTACGGGCAATCGCGTCCGCTAACGTGTCAAAAACTATTTGCTTTTCGTCGTCCACTGGCTCCGCACCTTCCCATTTAAGGGGATTTTGAACGAACACGTAGATGCGGTCCTGCAATTCCCGACGCAAGTCTGCAACAGGCTGGAGTGTGTCGTAATGGTCTGCCCAACCTGTCGCTAGTCGACGTGTTAGTGCCTTTACGCGAGTCCAATGCTCCTTGCCGACGCCGGGCTTGTGCTGCAACCCAAGGCGGGGAAACCATGCGTCATGGAAGCTCTCGGCAGCTGCCTTTACCGCAAGCACTAAATTCATGCGGTCGTAACAGGGTCTGACTTGAACCTTCTCGGCCCGCTCGACGACGCTGTCCACTAACGACAGCAGCTTTTCAAGTTGCGCGATCGTCCGAGTGCCTTCTTTAGTCGCCTCTGATACAGGTTTGTCTATGCCAGCGAGGAATACGCGCGCGCTCTCCAGGCGCTTACGCAGGGCCCGCTCGGCGAATGGACCGAGATCTTCGCCGATCGCAGCGAGAACGTTTTCGGCCGATGCCATAACATGCTGCACCTTTGCGCTGGGCGTTAGTAGATTGTCTCCCTTGACCTCATCAAAGTGCGTAAACGCAAGTATGAGCTTTGAAGCATTCCCAGAGCTGGTCAGCTCGCGCATTGCTGCTACAGGCGCGGCTTGCATGGGCTGCGTAGCGTCGTCCACTAGGAGCACGGCATCAACCTCCTCGATGCGCTGACTGACTGTCGTCGAAACGGAAGCGGAGGTCTTGGGCGTGTGCCCCAGGCCCTCCCCGTCGAGGAGAACAAGTTTGGGTGCAACACTCGTTCCCCACGAGGGAGCAAACGGGCCAGATACCCGAATACCATTGACCAGTGGCGTAAGCAGTTGACCGAAGTATCGCGCGTGATTGCTGGAAAATCTTGAAACCTCCCGGATGAACTTCTTGCGATCGTCGGTCTGCCAAGACCAAAATAGTGGCCAACCCTGTTTAGTGCGCCGCAGCTGAGCGGGATCAAGCAAATCAAAGCGCTTTTCGATTTCATCGAGAAGCGCATCCGCCACAGCTTGAAACTGCTCGTCGTCGCGTATCAGGTTGTCGAATTCTTCTTCAAATAACTCGTCCAACACACGCTCATCGGACTCGTTTGCCACTCCAAGTTTCTCGCGAAGTTCGTCGCCGTATCGCCCGGCAATTTCCTTCAATTTGGAGATCACTTCGCGCAGAAGCTGGTTCGTCTTTCTCAAGTCCGCAGGCTTAAACTCTCCATTACCAACGAGAGTAGGCTGTTCCTCGCCTTCTTCTTCATCCTCATCGCCGAAGTCGGCCGAGTGTGAGACTGGCCCATTGCCAAGGACATAGCTGAAACGAAAACGCTGATTGACGTGGTTCAGCACCCGCCTCAGAATTTCGCCTTCTGGAGCGCGTCGCCAAGTGGCCAATACTGCCGCGGAAAGGCATTCAGATAGGTACTCGCGCACTTCCTCTATTGAAGCGAAAGTGACAATTGCCTTCCATGGTCCCGGCGCGACCACAATCTCGGTGTCATGGATCGTGGTCTTAGCCGTGGACGTTGAGGGAAACCGCTCTGTTTCCGGATCGGTTCCGATGAGTTGCCGCCCCAACGTTGTCTTTCCCGCTCCAGTGGTTCCAAGGAGAAGGACTTGCCGATATCCGTCATTTTCGGAATCAGGTAGTCGAATGAAATCATTTCGGATTGCCCGGTAGTCCGTTTGCTCGGGCGTCATCTTGTAGAAAAAGATCTCGACAACCCGTTGGTCAAACCTCCGGCCTGCGTCGGCGCGCGCAGCCGCATTGTGAAAATGCGGGTCCGCGAGAAGCTCGTTGAGCTGTTTGCACAACTCGTTGGCCTCGGCTTCGTCGCGAGTTCCCAATCCTTGCCGTACCCGGAGCCCGATCTTTCCGGTGGCTTCGTCCTTTCGAACAGGGTGCCTGAAGATCACTGAATAGCCTGCTCGGCCTTGACTCTGGCTGAGGCTGGCTACGTAAGGCTTTGCGCTCATGAGGGTTTCGAGTGTGTGGGGACTGTTTGCATCAGTCCGTGAAGGCAGTTCTGTTTCACCTTTCCAATCGTCTAGCATGCCAACCTCCGTTGTTCCAATGTTGTAGCGGACGCTTAAATCGCCTTACCAAAAGCAAGTCAAGGGTTTTTGGTACAACGTGGGAACAACGATGTTGATTGCATTGATTGCAATGCAATCAACCGCCTGATAAAATTCTATCATGGCTAGTCTCACCGTCCGGCGGCTCGACGACAAGCTCAAGCGCCTGCTGCGGCTCCGCGCCGCGCGGCAGGGCCGTTCCATGGAAGACGAGGTGCGCGTCATCCTGCGCCAAGCGGCCGAAGAGACCGGTCACGAGGTACTTGAGCATTTCGAGCCGCCGCTGCAACGCGCGCGTCAACAAGCGCCCGCTATCGCGGCGGACACGCGGCGCGTCCTGCTCATCATCGGTGGCGGCATTGCCGCCTACAAATCGCTCGAGCTGATCCGCCGCTTGCAGGATCGCGGCGCCAGCGTGCGCTGCGTTCTGACCGCCGCCGCGCAGCAATTCGTCACGCCGCTTGCGGCCGGCGCGCTCGCCGGTGAACGCGCCTATACCGACCTGTTCGATCCGCACAGCGAATTCGACATCGGCCATATCCGCCTGGCGCGCGACACCGATCTCGTCGTCGTCGCGCCGGCGACGGCGGATCTGATCGCGAAAATAGCCGGCGGCCATGCCGACGATCTTGCGACCGCCGTCCTGCTCGCGACCGACAAACCGGTCCTGCTCGCTCCGGCGATGAACCCACACATGTGGGTGGCGAAGGCAACGCAGCGCAATCTCGCGCAACTGCGGGCCGACGGGGTCCGCGTCATCGGTCCGAATTCCGGCGAAATGGCCGAGCGCGGCGAAGCCGGGACCGGCCGCATGGCCGAGCCGCTTGAGATCGCCGCCGCGGTTGAAGCAATGATGCGCAGCGGCGGATCGCTCGCCCGAAAGCGTATCCTCGTCACCTCGGGGCCGACCAGCGAGCCGATCGATCCGGTGCGATTTATCGCCAACCGCTCGTCGGGCAAGCAGGGTCACGCCATTGCGGCCGCGGCGGGCGCGGCTGGCGCGGATGTCGTGCTGATCTCGGGGCCGGTGAATTTATCGGATCCGCTGGGCGTCTCGGTCGTGCATGTCGAAACCGCCAATCAGATGCTGGCGGCGGTTGAGAAAGCGCTGCCGGCTGACGCGGCGGTGTTCGCCGCCGCCGTCGCCGACTGGCGCCCGCGGACCGTGAGCGGCAGCAAGATCAAAAAACAGCAGGGCAAAACTCCGACGCTCGAATTGGTGGAGAACCCCGATATTCTTTCCACCATCGCGCACCGCAAATCCGGCCGGCCGCGTCTTGTCGTCGGCTTTGCCGCCGAAACCGATGACGTCATCGCCAACGCCAAAGCGAAGCTGAAGAAGAAAGGCTGCGATTGGATTCTCGCCAACGACGTTTCGCCCGGAACCGGAATCATGGGTGGCGATGCCAACACCATTCAGATGGTCACAGCGAACGGTGTGGAATCGTGGCCGCCGCAGTCGAAGGAGGACGTGGCCCGCGCGCTCATTGAGCGGATCGCGACGGCGCTCGCGGAGACGAAACGGTGAGCGGCGACCCAGGCATCGAGGTGCGCATCATGCGGCTGCCGCACGGCGCCGATTTGCCGCTGCCGCAATATCATAGCGCATTGGCCGCCGGTTTCGATCTTCCTGCCGCGATTCCGGCGGACGCCGCTGTCGAACTCGCGCCGGGGGCACGGGCGCTAATCCCGTGCGGCTTTGCGATGGCGCTGACGCCCGGCCATGAGGGCCAAATCCGGCCGCGGTCGGGTTTGGCTTTTCGCCACGGCGTCACCGTGCTGAACTCGCCGGGCACGGTGGATGCCGATTACCGTGGCGAAGTGCAGGTCATTCTCATCAATCTTGGCTCCGAACCGTTCGTCGTCACCCGCGGCATGCGCATCGCCCAGTTGATCATCGCGCCGGTGCATCAGGCGAGACTTGCTGAAGTCTATAGTCTGGATGCGACCGAGCGCGCCGCCGGCGGTCTCGGCTCCACCGGCACGGCGTCGAATGGCGATGGAAAGCGCGGCTGAAAAGCGATCCGCGCCGGGGCCAATGTCGCGTTCACGATCTGGACTCTTTCCGCGCGTTTCCGCTTGAGAGTAAAGTCGTGCGATTCGCGCGCTGGCCATGGCGGTGGCTCAGCCGGGCAGAGGCATTAGGGGCATGCCGGACACGATCCGGAGCGGGGGCTATGCTCGTCCGTGGTTGGGCGGATTCGCTATAGCCATTGGCGCCGCCGCGCCGCTCTCGGCTCGCGCCGATACCCAACATCCCGCCGTCGTCCTGCATGAACTGGTGCTGGGCGCCTCCCGCAGCATCGACCGCCACGAGATCGCGGTGCTGGTGCTGCTGGTCGGTTTGTTGTTGTTCGCCGTGGTGACGGCAATTCTGCTGGTCCGTGTCCGCGCCGGCCGGGCTCGCCTGGAAGCTTCATCGCTTGACGAGATCGCGACGCTGCGCGCCGAGCTCGATCGCGCCAACGCGCTGCTCGCCTCGGAGCCGCAGGTGATGGTGGACTGGCCGGCAGCCGCCGATGAGCCCAACATCGAAGGCGATCCCGAGGTCGTCGGCGTTTCGGCGCCTCATCGCGTGCTCGCCTTCGGCTCCTGGCTCGACGCCAGTAAAGCGGTCGCCATGGAGCGAGCGGTCGAGGCGCTGCGCGCACGTGGCGAACCGTTCTCGATGGCGTTCACGACGCTCTCTGGCTGCCCGATCGAGGGCCAAGGCCGCGCGGTCGCCGGACGCGCCGTGCTCCGGCTCAAGGATGCCAGCGGTGTCAAGCGCGATCTGCTCGACCTCGCCGGGCGCTATGAGATGCTGCAGAACGAAATAGCGGCGTTACGCGCGCTGATCGAAAAACTGCCGTCACCGGTGTGGCTGCGGGACGCGTCCGGGCGGCTGATTTTCGTCAACGCCGCTTATGCTCAGGCGGTCGAAGCGCGCGACCCCGCTGACGCGGTCGACCGCAATCTGGAATTGCTCGACAGCGCCGCACGGGGCAACATCGCGCAGGCGCGCCGGGCCAATGGCGGTTATGCGGGGCGCTTGCCGGCAGTCGTTGCCGGCGCCCGCAGCAGCTTCGACGTGCTCGACTTTCAGACCGAAGCCGGCAGCGCCGGACTTGCCGTCGACGCCACCGAAGCGGAGACGATGCGCAACGCGCTTGCGCGCATGGTCGACGCCCACCGGCGCACGCTCGATCAGCTTTCGACTGGCGTTGCCATGTTCGGCGCCGACCAGAAGCTCACATTTTATAATGCTGCCTATCGCGCGTTATGGAATCTCAACGCGGCTTTTCTCGATCAGGGTCCCAGCGATTCGGCGGTGCTGGAGGAGCTGCGGGCGACGCGCAAGCTGCCCGAGGAGCGGGATTTCCGACAGTGGAAGGCGCAGCTACACAGCGCCTATCGCGCCATGGAGGCGAGAGAACATACCTGGCATCTCCCCGACGGCCGTACGTTGCGGGTCGTCACCACGCCCAATCCGGACGGCGGCGTCACTTACCTGTTCAACGACGTGACCGAACGGCTCGATCTCGATCGGCGGTTTGAGGAGCTGATCCGCGTCCAGGGCGAAACGCTGGATAATCTTGCCGAAGGCGTGGCCGTGTTTGGCAGCGACGGCCGCTTGCGACTTGCCAATTCCGCTTTCGCCCGGATGTGGGGGTTGTCGCCGGCGACGCTTGAGGAGCGGCCGCACATCGAAACGATCTCCGCTTCAAGCCGCTCGCTGCACGGCGACGCGCCAACGTGGCAGGCGCTCCGCGAAGTCATCACCGCAATCGACAGCCGGCGGCCGATATCGGGGCGGCTCGAGCGGCGCGACGGCACAGTGGTCGACTGCACGACTGTGCCGCTGCCCGGCGCCGCTACGCTTGTGACCTTCCATGACGTAACGGACTCGGTCAACGTCGAGCGGGCGCTGCGCGAACGCAACGAAGCGCTTGAAGACGCCGACAAGATCAAGATCGATTTCGTCCATCACGTGTCGTACGAACTGCGATCGCCGCTCACCAACATCATCGGCTTCGTCCATCTGCTCGGCGACCAGGCGACCGGTCCGCTGGCGCCGAAGCAGCGCGAATATCTCGATTACATCACTGTCTCGACCGACACACTGTTGGCGCTGATCAACAACATCCTCGATCTCGCGACCATTGACGCCGGCCGCATGCAGCTCAACCTGGCGCAAGTCGATATCCGCCAGACCATGGTGGCCGCCGCGGAAGGCGTGCAGGATCGCCTGGTCAGCACTGGCATTGCGCTGGAGATCGAGGCCGCCCACGACATCGGCAGCTTTATCGCCGACGAGCGCCGCGTCCGGCAGATTCTGTTTAATCTGCTCGCCAATGCCGTGAGCTTCTCGCCGCCCGGCGGCACCGTCACGTTTTTGGCCGAGCGGCGCGCCGATGCGCTCGTCTTCTCGGTCACCGATCACGGGCCGGGTATTCCGCCTCATGTGCTCGAAAAGGTGTTCGACTGGTTCGAGACCAATTCGCTCGGCTCGCACCATCGCGGCACTGGCATCGGCCTCTCCCTGGTGCGCTCATTCGTCGAATTGCACGGCGGCACGATCATCATCTCTTCCGTCGTCGGCGAAGGCACCACAGTGACCTGCACCTTCCCGCTTGGCGCCGCCGCCAGGTTGACGGCGGCCTAGCGAACCGCACGGAGTTGCACTTCCCACAATTCAACCGCACACTTGCGCATGGGCTACTATCAAATTTTCGACCTGACCAACGAGTTCAACATCCTGCGGCTGATTTGCGGCCTGTTCCTGCTGCCGCATTTGTACGCCAAGGCGAGCGATCTTGAGCTCACCTACAAGATCTACGACGACTTCAGGCTGTATCCCATCAAAGCATGGGTGTTCTCCTGCATGGCGATCGAGATCGTCTGCGCCATCGGCATGGTGTTCGCCATCTATACGCGCTATGTCGCGCTCATCGAGGCGGTGTTTTTGTTCGTGGCGGCCTGGGCGGTGTGGCGCCACAGCAAGGGGAAATGGCTGTGGCAGATCGGCGGTTTCGAGTACTGCCTGTTCTGGGCGATTTGCTGCGTTGTCGTCGCCATGCACGGCTGAGCGCGCCGGAGCGATCCTCAATAGCTTGCTGAGCGAATATCGGAGCAGCGCGATGTTTCCGACCGCCACCGGCGGCTCAAGTTTCACCGTGACATTACCGGACGAGCAGGCGACAGCGCGCTTCGCCATGGATATCGCAGCGGCGCTCGAACCGGGCGATCTGGTGACGCTCTCTGGCGATCTCGGCGCCGGCAAGACCACCTTCGCGCGCGCCCTCATCCGCTATCTGGCGGGCGACGCTTCGATCGAGGTGCCGAGCCCGACCTTTACCCTGATGCAGAGCTATGAACTGCCGCGGTTTCTGCTGGTGCACGCGGATTTCTACCGGCTGTCCGGTGTCGCCGAACTCGGCGAACTCGGCTTTGACGACTTGCCCGAGTGCACCGTCGTGCTGGTGGAATGGCCGGATCGCGCGGCCGGGTTTCTGCCGCCCGATCGTCTCGACATCACCTTCACGCTGGTGCCGCAGCTTGATTCCGGGGCCCGCAACGCCCGCGTCGTTGGCTACGGCGCGCTGTCAGGCCGGGTCGATCGCATCACGCAAGTGCGCGCGTTCCTCGACGAGTCCGGTTTTGGGGCCGCGATGCGCTGGCGCATGGAAGGCGACGCCTCGACGCGGATTTTCGAACGGCTGACGCGCGACGGAGAGACGACGGTCCTGATGAACGCGCCGCGACGCCCCGACGGTCCGCCGGTGCGCGCCGGCAAGCCTTATAGCGCCATCGCCCATCTGGCCGAGGATATTGTTCCCTACGTCGCCATCGCCTCCGGACTGCGCGATCGCAATCTGTCCGCGCCGGCAATTCTCGACGCCGATCTGGAACGCGGTCTGCTCATCATGGAGGATCTCGGCAGCGAGCGGATCGTCGGCGGCGATCCGCCGGCGCCGATCGAGGAGCGCTACGAAGCTGCGGTCGACGTACTGGTGTCGCTGCATCGCCGCCGATTGCCGGAGACCCTGCCGGTGGCGCCGCGCCGCGACTATCGGATACCGCGTTACGATCTGCAGGCATTTCTGATCGAAGCCGAACTCTTGCTCGACTGGTATCTGGTCAGTGTTGACGCAGCACCTGCCGATCACGTGCGCGAAAGTTTCGCAGCCTTGTGGCGCGAGGCTCTCGAACCGGCGGTCGACGCGGCGCCGACCTGGGTGCTGCGCGACTATCATTCGCCAAATCTGATGTGGCTGCCCGACCGCGAAGACGTCGCCCGGATCGGCATACTGGACTTTCAGGACACGCTGCTGGGGCCCGGCGCCTACGATGTGGCTTCGCTGCTGCAGGACGCGCGCGTCGATGTATCGGAGGAGCTGGAGCTCGCGCTGTTGAGCCGCTATGCCCGCGCGCGGCTCCACGACGCGCGCTTCGATCCGGCGGTGTTCGCGCAGCTCTATGCGACGACGGCGGCGCAGCGGGCGACCAAGATTTCTCGGCATCTTTGCCCGGCTCAACAAGCGCGATGGCAAGCCGCAATATTTGCGTCATGTCCCGCGCCTATTGGGCTATTTGCAGCGATCGCTGTCGCATCCTGCGCTCGCGCTGCTCAAGGCTTGGTATGCCGCGAACGTGCCGTCTTTGAATGGGTTATGATGCATCGAATTGGCGAATGTTTGACAGGCGGGGAAACATCATGATGCCGACGAGCGCGATGGTGCTTGCGGCCGGGCTTGGCACGCGGATGCGTCCGCACAACGGCCAAATACCAAAGCCGCTGGTACAAATGCGCGGCAAATCTTTGATCGATTACTCGCTTGATCGATTGGCCGACGTTGGCGTCGAACGCGCCGTGGTCAACGTGCATTATCTTGCCGACACGATCGAGAGCCACCTCGCCGGACGCAAGCGGCCGCAGATCATCATCTCCGACGAGCGCGGAAGTTTGCTGGGCACCGGCGGCGGCATCGCCAAGGCGCTGCCGCAGCTCGGCGCGGCGCCGTTCTTCCTGGTCAATTCCGACACGGTGTGGCTCGACGGCGTCAAGCCGAACTTCCGGCGGCTCGGCGAAGCGTTCGATGCGGCGACGATGGACCTGCTCCTCCTGCTCGCGCCGACCGCCGGCAGCATCGGCTATTCCGGCCGCGGCGACTACGCCATGGAGCCGGATGGCCGCCTGCGCCGCCGTGACGAGAACGAGGTGGTGCCGTTCGTCTATGCCGGCGCTGCGATCCTGACGCCGGCGCTGTTCGCCGACGCGCCGGCCGGGGAGTTTTCGCTAAACCTGCTGTTTGATCGCGCCGGCGCCAACGGCCGCCTGTTCGGCTTGCGTCTCGAAGGCCTTTGGATGCATGTGGGCACGCCGGAGGCCGTCGCCGCCGCGGAAGCAGCCCTCGCCGCCGCTCTTTAGAATCTGGATATTTGTTGACCGTCGTCCTGAGGCGCCCGCGCGCAGCGCGGGCCTCGAAGGATGCGGCCGAGGTGCCCGGACCGTCGCCCTTCGAGGCTGCACGCTCGGCCGCCACTCGCACCTCAGGGTGACGGAGTACTGTTACATCATGCCCCCACGCGTTTTCACCATTCCGGCTTCGGCGCCGTTTCTGCCGACGTTGATCACGGCGTTGGTCAGCGGCAAGCTGGGCTTGCGTATCGCTGACGATCCGCTCGCGCTCGCCGCTACTACGCTCTACCTGCCGACGCGGCGGGCGTGCCGGCTGATGCGGGATGCGTTTCTCGATGTGTTGAAAACCGACGCGGCGATCCTGCCGCGCATTGTGGCGCTTGGCGACATCGATGAGGACGAGATTGCTTTCGCCGAGGCGGCAACGGGGGAACTTGCGGCGGATGCGCTGGCATTGCCGCCGGCGCTCGGCGGTCTGGAGCGCCGGCTGCTGCTGACCGAGCTGGTCGCCAAATGGGCGAACGCGCCTGAAGTGCATGGTGCGAGCGGCGGTCCACTGGTCGCCCAGACTCCCGCAGCCGCCTGTGCGCTGGCCGACGATCTCGCCCGCCTGATCGACGACATGACCACGCGCGGCGTGTCGTGGGACCGTCTCGACGATCTCGTGCCCGACATGTTCGACCGCTACTGGCAGCTGACGCTGAAATTTCTGCGGATCGCGCGTGAGGCATGGCCGCGGGTCCTTGCCGAGCGCGATTGCATCGAGCCGGCGAAGCGGCGCGACGCGCTGATCAAGGCCGAAGCCGCTCGGCTTGCGCGCAAGGCAGACGGTCCGGTGATCGCCGCCGGCTCCACCGGCTCGATCCCCGCGACCGCTGAATTGATCGCGACCATCGCGCGACTGCCGCACGGCGCCGTGGTCCTGCCGGGCCTCGACACCGATCTCGACGAGAACATCGTGGCGCCTGATTGCCGGCGACGCAGCCGGCTCCGGGACATCCGCAATTCGCGCTGCACGCGCTGCTCGACCGCATTGGCATCATCCGCGAAGCGGTCGTGAACCTTGCGGACGCGACCGGTCGCGAGCGGTTGCTCTCGGAAGCATTGCGGCCGGCCGCCGCGACCGATCTGTGGCAACAGCGCGCGGCTGATCCGGCTTTCGGCATCCACGCCGATGCCGCGATGGCAAAGATCAGCGTGATCGAGGCGGCCAATGCCGAGGAGGAATTGCTCGCTATAGCCGTGACGCTCCGCGAAGCCGTGCATCAGGGCAAGACCGCCGCGCTGGTCACGCCGGATCGCGCGCTCGGGCGGCGGGTGAAGGCTGCGCTCGCACGCTGGGACATCGCGGCCGAGGATTCCGGCGGCGAGGCGCTGGCGGAGACGTCGGCGGGGATTTTCGCCCAGCTCGCGGCCGAAACGGCGTTAGGCCGGCTTGCGCCCGTCACGCTACTGGCGCTGTTGAAGCATCCGCTGCTGCGCGTTGGCGGGCCGCGCCACGATCGCGCCATCGCCGCGCTCGAGCGCGCGGTGCTGCGCGGCCCGCGCCCGCGCGCCGGCAGCGACGGACTTTCCCATGCGCTGAAGACTTTCAGCGCGCAGCTGCAGAAATTCCGCAGCAAGGAGGAAACCGACCTGCATCATTCCGATCCGCGGATCGGGTTGCACGACGACGAGCTTGCCGACGCCGCAGAGTTTGTCGCGACGCTTCTCGCATGCGCTGGCGCCGCTCGAAAGCATCGCCAATCAGTCGCATCGTTTGAGCGAGGTCGCGGGCCGCCATCGTGAGGTGCTTGCTGCGCTGTCGCTACACGATGGCGATGAAGCCGCCTTCACCGGCGCTGATGGCGCAAAGCTCGCGGATGCGCTCGACGAACTGGCAACGAGCAAGGCGGCATCCGCGCTCCTCGTCGACACATCAGATTATGTCGAGCTGTTCTCCGCAGCGCTCGCGGACGGGTGGTGCGGCCGCCGCCGCGTCCCGGCGCGCGGGTCCGCATTCTCGGCACGATCGAAGCGCGCCTCACCGAGTGCGAACGCGTCGTGCTCGGCGGCCTGGTCGAAGGCACCTGGCCGCCGGAAAGTAGGGCCGATGCCTGGCTCAGCCGTCCGATGCGGCTTGATCTCGGGCTTGATCTTCCGGAGCGCCGCGTTGGGCTGACGGCCCACGATTTCGCGCAGCTACTCGGCACGGAAGAAGTCATCTTGAGTCACGCTGCGAAGATCGCCGGGACGCCCACGGTGCCATCGCGCTTCCTGCAACGCCTCGCCGCAGTTGCGAGCGCTGAACGCTGGAAAGCCGCTGTTCATCGCGGTGAGGCGTATCTTTCGTGGGCGCGCGCACTCGACCGGCCCGAGCATGTGGCGGCGGCGGCGCAGCCCGCGCCCAAGCCGCCGCCCGCCGCGCGGCCGAAGCGCCTTTCGGTCACCGACATCGAAGACTGGCTGCGCGATCCCTACACCATCTACGCCAAATACATTTTGCGTTTGGCACCGCTCGATGCGGTCGATCTTTCACCGGGTGCGGCCGAGCGCGGCACCATCATCCACAACGCCATCCGCGATTTCACCGAGCGCTACAAGGATCGCCTTCCGGCAGATCCCGCGCGCGAACTTATCGAGCTGGGCCAGCCGCATTTTGCCGAGCTCGACGATTTTCCCGAAGCACGCGCCTTCTGGTGGCCGCGTTTCCAGCGGATCGCGCACTGGTTCGCCGGTTGGGAGGCGGTGCGACGCCCCGACATCCGTACCTTGGTCGCGGAAATCCGCGGCGAAATCGAAATTCCTTGCCGGCAGGCGCGTTCAAGCTGGGTGGCATCGCCGATCGCATCGAGCGCCACACTGACGGCCGCTATGTCATTCTCGATTACAAGACCGGATCGGCGCGTACGGAAAAGCAGGTGCGGACCGGGCTCGCGCCGCAGCTCACCCTTGAAGCTGCGATCCTGCGCAACGGCGGATTTCCAGATATCGCGGCGGGCGGTTCGGTCGCGCAGATCGGCTACGTGCTGCTCAAAGGCGGCGCGCGGCCCGGCGAACCGAAGCTCATCAACTTCACCGAAGGCACGGCCGACAGCCAGGCCGATCACGCATTGAAAAAACTCACCGAACTCGCCGCGAGCTTCGCCAAGGAAAGCGAACCCTATCGCTCGCTCGTTCATCCGATGTGGACGACGCATTATGGCGATTACGATCATCTCGCGCGCGTTAAGGAATGGTCGGCCACCGGCGGCGAGATCGACGACATCTGGGGCAGCGAATGAGAACGGCGGCCTCGATCCCGAGCGAAGTTCGGCGGAAGCAGAGCGAGGCCTCCGACCCGGAGACATCGGCATGGGTCGCCGCCAATGCCGGCTCCGGCAAAACCTACGTGCTGGCGCAGCGGGTGATCAACTTGCTGCTCAAGGGGGTCGAGCCGGAAAAAATCCTCTGCATCACCTTCACCAAGGCGGCCGCCGCCAACATGGCAAAGCGTGTGTTCGACACGCTCGCCGAATGGACGACGCTCGATGATGCTGATCTTGATGACGCCATTCGGCAGAGCTCCAAGATGGCGCCCGATGCGCGGCGGCGGGCGCTGGCGCGGCGGCTGTTCGCCCGGGCGCTGGAAACGCCGGGCGGGCTCAAGGTGCAGACGATCCACGCGTTCTGCACCCAGCTGTTGCATCAATTCCCATTCGAAGCGAACGTCACCGCCCGCTTCAGCGTGCTCGACGACGCCGAGCAATCGCAACTTCTGGAGCAGCTGACGCTCGGCGTTCTGCTCGAAGGCGCGGCCAAGCCCGGCAGCGCCTTGGCGCAGGCGCTGAACCTGGCGATGACGGCTGCTGCCGATCGGACCTTTCGCGACGTGGTGCGCGAGGCGATCGGCCAGGGCGACGCCATCAGCCGGTGGGTGGAAAACGCCGGCGGCGTGGAGGCCGCGATCGCGAACCTGGCGCGGGCGGTCGGCGTCGAACGGACGGACAGCGCCGACGACATCGAAGCGGAGTATTTTTCCGGCGCGATCATCGCGCCATCAGAATGGCCGGCAATCGCCAACACGATCGCCCGGGGCGGTAAGAACGATAGTGATCAGGCGGAACGCTTCGCGAGCCTGCCGACGCTCGCCGGCTCGGAGCGGGTCGAGACCTATCTCGACATTTTCTGCACCGCCGCCGGCAGCGGACGGACGGCGCGCAAAACTATCATCACCAAGGCCGTGGGTGATGCCGCGTTGGCGCAGCGGCTGCTCGACGAGCAGCAGCGGGTCTGGGATTTGCTCCAGCGGCGGCGCGGGGTTGCGTTGCGAGACCGCAGCGCCGCCCTTGTCACCGTCGCGTACGAGGTGGTGACGCGCTACGCCAGGGAGAAGGAGCGCCGCGGCCTGCTCGATTACGACGACCTGATCGACAAGACGCTGAAGCTTCTTGCCAACGTCGACGCAGCCTGGGTGCATTTCAAGCTCGATCTTGGCATCGACCATGTCCTGGTCGACGAGGCGCAGGACACCAGCCACAAGCAATGGGAGATCGTGCGCCGGCTCACTGCTGAATTCACTGCCGGCGCCGGTGCGCGCGGCATAAAGCGCACCATGTTCGCGGTCGGCGACGAAAAGCAGTCGATCTATTCATTCCAGGACGCCGCGCCGAAAGAATTCGCGGAGATGTTGCGCCACTTCAAGACCGCGCACGAAAAGAGCGAGCAGAACTTCGTCGTCAGCAAGTTCGAACATTCGTTCCGCTCAGGCGCGGCCATTCTGGCTGCGGTGGACGAAGTGTTCAAACGCAAGGACGTGGCGCTGAGCGTCACTTCTGATCTCGACGGGTTTCCGCCGCACATCGCGCTGCCCGACGCGCCGCGGGGCACGGTCGAAATCTGGGAGCCGGAGAAGCCTGACGACCGCAAGGAGATCGAAGGCTGGGACGCGCCGTTCGATACCGTGAGCGAAACCACCCCGCGGGTGAAGCTGGCACGGCGCATCGCGCGCGCGGTGCGCAAGCTGGTCGACGAGCACAAAGCGCGCTATGGCGACATTCTGATCCTGGTGCGCCAGCGCGGCGAATTGTTTGAGGCGATTATCCGGGCGCTGAAGCGGGTAGAGGTGCAGGTCGCCGGCGCCGACCGCTTGGTGCTGACTGAACACATCGCGGTAATGGATCTGATGGCGCTCGCCGAGGCGCTGCTATTGCCGCAGGACGATCTTTCGTTGGCCACCGTGCTGCGCAGCCCGCTGTTCGGCTTTTCCGACGACGATCTGTTCGAGATTGCTTATGGCCGCGGCCGCACGCCGTTACGCACCATCCTCAAGCGGAAGGCGGCCGAGAAAAAGATCTTCGCCGATGCCGCGGCACGCCTCGATGAGCTGGCAGAGGCGGCGCGGCGCGAAACGCCGTTTGCGTTTTACGCGCTGCTCCTTGGTGAAGGCGGCGCGCGGCGCCGCATCCTGGCGCGGCTCGGACCCGAAGCCAACGATGCACTCGATGAGTTTCTCAATCTGGCGCTCGAATACGAGCGGCGTGAGACGCCGTCGCTTCAAGGTTTCCTGACCTGGCTGCGCGATGCCCGCGCCGAAGTGAAGCGCGACATGGAGATCGCCCGCGACGAGGTGCGCGTCATGACGGTGCACGGCGCCAAAGGCCTCGAAGCGCCGGTCGTGATCCTCGCCGATACCATGACGCCGCCGCAGGGCCCGCGGCCGCCGCGGCTGTTGCGGCTTTCAGGCGGCGCCATCGTCTGGGCGGGACGCAAGGCTGACGACGTGCCGGATGTCGCCACGGCGCGCGCCGCCGCCAACACCGAAGCTGAGCACGAATACCGCCGGCTACTCTACGTCGCCATGACGCGCGCCGCGGACCGGCTGATCGTGTGCGGCGCGGATGGCATCAAGAAGCGGCCGACGGACTGCTGGTACGATCTCGTGCGAGATGCACTCGATCCCATGCTCGTTGCCGAAGGCGAAAACGACGAAAAAGTTTTGCGCTTCCGCAAGCACCAGGAGGAAAAACTGCCGTGGACCGCCGCATCGCTTACCGCAACCGTCAAAGCCGATCGCAGCGAAGCACCATTGTGGCTCCGGCAGCAGGCGCCTGCCGAAGCACCGCGGCCAACGCGGATTTCGCCGTCCTCCGCCTTTGACGAAGAAATCGCCCAAGCTGCGCAGAAGGGCTCCGCCGCCGATCGGCAAAAGGCTCTCGCGCGCGGACGCATCGTGCATCGTCTGATGCAATCTTTGCCCGACATCCCCGCCGCCTCGCGCAAATCCGCTATCGAGCGATTTCTCAGAAGCGCGGCCGTCGATTTTCTTCCGGCCGAGCAGGCCGAGATGGCGCAACAGGTGCTGACCATCCTCAACGATCTCGTGTTCGCCGAACTGTTTGCCGCGGGAAGCCGCGCCGAGGTGCCGATTGTCGGGCGCATCGCCTGCGACGGCGGCGCGCCGATCGAGGTGTCCGGGCAGGTGGACCGGCTGGCGGTGACGGACGATTCGGTCCTGATTGCCGACTACAAAACCGATCGGGCCGTCCCGGCGGGTTTGGCGGAGGCGCCCCAGCCTTATATCCGCCAGCTGGCGCTCTACCGCGCGGTGCTCGCGCGCATTTGCCCGGCGAAAACGATTCGCGCCGCATTGATCTTTACCGCCGGGCCGAACGTCATCGAGGTGCCCAGCCCGGTGATGGAGGCCGCCCTGGCTGAAATCATGCGCAAAAATCAGCCCAATCGTGCGTCCGCTCACGCTGCGGTGAGGCGATCTTGACGCTGGCGGATGCCGTTCATAGGTTTGGTCCGCTGTCCCTTTTTCCCACGCAAAGCGAGGTCTTCCATGGTCGATAAGGTAACCGACGCAACGTTCGACCAGGACGTGCTCAAGGCCAGCGAACCCGTGGTGGTGGATTTCTGGGCGGAGTGGTGCGGCCCCTGCAAGATGATCGCGCCCGCGCTCGAGGAGATTTCCAAGTCGCTCGACGGCAAGGTCAAGATCGTCAAGCTCAACGTCGACGAGAACCCGGGCACGGCGGCGAAATTCGGCATCATGTCGATCCCGACGCTGATGCTGTTCAAGAACGGCCAGCTCGCTTCCCGCCAGGTCGGCGCTGCACCTAGGCAGAAGCTTGAACAGTGGATCACCGGCGCGGTGTGATCTCCGCGGCCTATCCGCGGTTTGCCAGCCGGTTAGTGGCCGGTTCTACTTCTTCAATGACACGATGTAAGCGGCGATGTCTTCAATCGCCGTGCGGCTCAATGCGAGCTTTGCCATCTTCGGGTGCGGATCATACAAAAGATATGCGAGGCGGTCTGCATTGAAAGTCGTCGATTGAGCAATCGTCGTGAATGGCGGCGCGACTTGCCTTGTCGCCTTTTGTTCGGCCGAGACCAGGTGACACGAAGCGCACCAGTTTTCAGCCAAGTGGCGGCCGCAGGCGGCGTCGCCCGAAGGCCGGCCCTCGCTGTCTGTGGCGTAACCGGACAAAGTCAGGAGCAACCACGCTGCCATGACGTGCGGAGTAAGCCGGAAGATTTGCATTTAAGCCCCGTCGTGAATGCGTGTCTGGCGCAAATGCCGCAAGTGCGATCGGCGATTTGACCGGCCGGCAGCCTACAACGAAACTCGCGCGGACTGAACCAAAACCCGCGTTAAACGACATCGCCGTCGTCGGCTTAATGCCGAAAATGCGACGCGCCGGCGAACAGCGGGCAATGCCGGGGTCTGGCGCTTTACCGTTATAGCCGAGCCTGATAGCCAAGCCCGCAAACCAGGTGAGGGCGCGTTCTCGCTGTGGATGGTCTAGCCCGCGTTATGCGGGGGCGCGCTCACAGCTCGTAATCAAAGCATCGATCTGCTTCACGCTCATCGGTTTGCCGAGCAAAAATCCCTGGCCCATATCGCAATTAAGCCTCAACACGGTCTGGAAATCCGCTTCCGCGGAAATGCCAACCGCGACCGCCCGACAATCGAAGTTGTGTGCCATCTGAATGATGGTCTTGCAAATTTTTTCATTGCCCGGACTGCTTGCGCAGCCTTCGATGAGTGAGCGGTCAATTTTGATTTCGGAGAAGGCGACTTGATTCAATACATCCAAGCTGGAGGCGCCTCGCCCGAAATTATCGATGGCGATCGAAACGCCGGCTTGTTGCAGATTTGGCGCTCGTGCTTTTAAGCGATCGATCTTGTTGATGACCTGCCGTTCCGGTATTTCTACGAGCAGGCCGGCCCAATCTGCGCATTCGGGACGATGCAACAAAACTAAATCGGCAAACGGCAGCGCCAACAAATTGTCCATGTCGATATTGATTGCAAGCTGCAGCCGGGCTCCCGATTCATGGAAGTGTGCGCTCGCCCGCAACGCATCAAGCAGCGCGAGGCGCGATAGATCGACAAGATCGTCCTCATCAGCGTCGTGCAAGAATTCATCCGGCGTCAGGAGGCCAAGCTCTGGATGGGCAACGCGCGCTACGGCTTCCGCGCCGGACACGACAGCCATCTTCAAGTCAATTTTCGGCTGGTAAAAAAATTTGACCATTTTCTTCGCCAGCGCGTCTTTGAGTGAGACGCCTCTCGACCTGGTTGGTGCGGTGTCAAGCTTCAGACCGCTGATAATGTCGCGCAGGGTCGCCACTTTCACAGGCTTCTTAAGCGGCGGCAGCATCGTCAGGCAGCCATCAACGCCAATTTTATTGAAGCTCTCCAGCGTTTTGGGCTCGCAGTGTCCGTAGAGCTGGACGGCGCCGGAATAGCGGCATTCCTTGAGCGCCAGCAACGCCCGCACGCACTCATGCGGTGCAGCACTATGCAGGTTGATGAGAACGATATCGGGGTTTTGGTTGTCGACGAAATCGATGAATCGGGAGCTGTTCGAAAACTCGACGGTGTCGACATTCTCTCGGCGCAGCTCCTTCGCCAGGTCGCGCCGGAATGCAAAATCATCGTCCACGATGAAGCAAAGCGGGTTAGCTGATCTCCGGGTCTTGTTATTGAAAGCGGCGGCGAGGTGAGTGTCGGCCATCAATGAGGCTCAATGCGAAACGGGTAAGAACATGTTAAAATCGCCGAAAGAACTTAAATCACAAGTCGTTTAAGTATTATTGACGGCCAACCGGCGGCGGTGAGCGCCACCCCCCTGACGCAGACATTCCCTGGAGTTCGCGAGTCCTCGCCCTAGTTTAGTGCCGGAAATGCCGCGTGCCGGTGAATACCATGGCGATGCCGGCCTCGTCGGCGGCCTTGATCACTTCATCGTCGCGCACCGAGCCGCCGGGCTGGATGACAGCAGTCGCGCCGGCTTCGATAGCGACGAGAAGGCCGTCGGCGAAGGGGAAGAACGCGTCGGAGGCGACCACCGAGCCCTTGGTCGCCGGCTCCTTCTGTCCCGCTTCTTTCGCGGCGTCTTCAGCCTTACGCGCGGCAATGCGTGCGGCATCGACGCGGCTCATCTGGCCGGCGCCGATGCCGACGGTCGCCGAATCTTTTGCATAGACGATGGTGTTCGACTTCACGTGCTTGGCGACGCGGAAGGCGAAACGTAAATCGCGCAATTCGGCGTTGGTCGGCGTACGTTTTGTCACCGGTTTTAAATCCATGTCGTCGACGACGGCGTTGTCGCGGGTTTGCACCAAAAGCCCGCCGGCGACGGTCTTTGCCGTCAAGCCTTTAGCGCGCGGATCGGGTAGGCCGCCGACGAGCAGGAGCCGCAGGTTCTTCTTGGCGCCGACAATGGCGATCGCCTCCTCGGTCGCGTCCGGCGCGATGATGACCTCGGTGAAAATTTCGGTGATGGCGTGCGCCGCGCCGGCGTCGAGCGTGCGGTTGAGTGCCACAATGCCGCCAAACGCCGATACCGGATCGCACGCGAGCGCTTTGCGATAGGCCTCGGCGAGGCTGTCGCCCTCGGCAACGCCGCACGGATTGGCGTGTTTGATGATGGCGCAAGCGGCGGTGCGCGCAGGATCGAACTCGGCGACGCATTCGTAGGCCGCATCGGTGTCGTTGATGTTATTGTAAGAGAGCTGCTTGCCTTGCGCCTGCCGCGCGGTCGCGACGCCGAAGCGGCGATTGGGCGTGGCATAGAATGCCGCTGACTGATGCGGATTCTCGCCATAGCGCAAAGCCTCGATCAGCCGGCCACCGAAAGCACGGTAGTCCGGCGACATTTCGCCCAGCTCGCCCGCGAACCAGTTGGCGATCGCCGCGTCATAGGCCGCGGTGCGCGCGTAGGCCTTGGCGGCGAGCCGGCGGCGGAGCGCCAGCGTCGTCATTCCGCCATGCCGGGCGAAGTCATCGAGCACCAGGGCGTAGTCGACTGGCTCGACAACGACGGCAACGTCGACGTGATTCTTGGCGGCGGCGCGGATCATGGCCGGGCCGCCGATATCGATATTCTCGATGCAATCGTCGAAGCTCGCGCCGCGCGCGACGGTTTGCTCGAACGGATAAAGGTTGACCACCAGCAAATCGATCGGGTGGATGTGATGGGCGCACATCGCTTCGGCGTGCGCGGGATTTCCCCTGATGGCGAGGAGCCCGCCGTGCACGGCCGGATGCAGCGTCTTGACGCGGCCGTCCATCATTTCCGGATAGCCGGTCAGTTCGGAGACGTCGCGCACCGCAAGCCCGGCATCGCTTAGCGTTTTGCGCGTGCCGCCGGTCGAAATGAGTTCGATTCCGTAGCCGGAAAGAGCGCGGGCGAATTCGACAATGCCGGATTTATCGGAGACGGCGAGAAGGGCGCGTACGGCGCGGCGGAGGTGTTCGGTCATGACGAATTGTTATCTCTCATCCGCCCCTGCGTAGCGCAAGCGAAGCGGGGGAGGGGGACCATGCCATCGGGTCCGACCCGAAGTGGCCGGCCCGATGACAGGCTCCGCATGGTGGAGGGGGCATGCAGCAAAGAGGTTTGCCTCATCGCAGACGCCCCTTCCACCGCCCTTCGGGCGGTCCCCCTTCCCCGCTGCGCGGGGCAGGACGAAGAAGGCAGGCGGGGAAAATTGCATCATTACAGCGGGAGCCGCGGCTCCTCCACGCGCACGCGGCGCCCGGTGCCGGCGGTCGCAAGCGCAGCGGCGCTCGCCTGCTGGAAGCTCCAGATCACTCGCGGCATGGCGCCCGCGTGTCCGTGGATGACCATTTGCACCGTCCGGCGCAGGCCCTCATTGCTGGCAAGATAGACGCTGTCTTCGAGCTGCACTGGGTTATCGCCGGCGCTAAAGGTCCACGCTTCCTTGGTCGGGGTCACTAACAGGACGCCGTGGCCGTCGGTCAGCCGCGTCGCCTTGATGGCCGGATGCAGATGAAATCTCACTGCATAGCGGTCCTGGTCGGTGCGGATTTGTGCGCGGCCGTCGGCGGCGAAGAAAAAATCCTCGCCGTCGAATTTCGTGCCATCGGCGGCAAGCGTCACCGTGCGTTCGTGTACGATGCCATAGCGCTTTGCGTAACCGTCGTGAGCGGCGCAGATCACCGTGCCGTCGGGCCGCTCGTCGCGCGACACCGAGACCTGGCTTGGTCCGCCGAGCATCGGCGAGCCGCCCAGCAGATTGCGGAAGGCCGCCGTTTCGACAAATTGGGCGGAAGACACCTCGTTGAACGTCACCGTTGAATGCGCGGCGGTGGCGCGCGCCAGCGGCCGCCAGTCGGCGCGGGCGTTTGCCGGCATGCCGCAATTGACCACGATGAGGCTTTGCCTCGGCGAGGAAAACTCGAACGACAGGAAACCGGCGTGGGCCTCGAGGCTCATTTCGATCGGCGGTGCACGGCCGGTGTCCATGATCAGCACGCCGCCGCCGGCTTCCAGTCGCTGATAGGCGGAATAGGGCGCGTTCGACAACGGTGCGCCATGCGCTTCGTCATAGGCGATGAGTGTCAGCAACAGATCGGCGGGCGTCGCCGCCATACCGTTGAAATGCGCGAACGTACCGTCCGAATGCCGAAAGAAGCGCAGCATCGGCATCATGCGATCGATGGCATTGAGCAGCGCTGGCGGCGGCGGGATGTTGCGTGATTTGAACGCCTGGCGCAGCGGCAGAAATTCAAGCAACAGCTCAATGATCGCCCCTGGATCGCGGCTGGCGTGACCACCATCGGGCAGGATTTGCTGCTCGATTTCGCTCGTCAGCCGCTCCGTGGCCGATTTGATGGTGCGCGCCTGGCCGGCGATGCACAGCGCGGCGTAAGTCAGCGCGATGGTGGCCTGCATGCGGGCGACGCCCCGGCCGGCATGGCCAGCGGTGTGGCGCAGGTAGCGGACCTGTCGGACCAGACTGCGCAGGAAGCGCCGGTAGAAACGCACGTCGGCGTCCTGCAACAGCAGCGGCGCCTGAGTGAGCCACGAAATAATGCGCCGCGACAGCACGTCGGCCCGCCACGCCAGCGGATGCCATGAACCCTGCAGCGCGATCCACTCGTCGACCAGCGCGCGGGCGTTGGCGCGGGTGATCCCGGAATCCGCGGCGCGCAAATGGCGGAGCCAGGTGAAGCCAAGGAGCGCCGCCGCCCATTCTTCGGAGGGTGGCGCCGTCTCGAAGATCGAGCGTTCGTCGCAGACCACCACCTTGCCGGCGAATGCGAAGCGGCCCGAATAGATTTCCGTCGCGCGGGTGGCGTCGGCGGTGCGCAGCTCTTGCGGCGCGATCAGCAAACGGTCCGCCTTGATCGGTCCCAGTCGCCAGCGCAGCAGCGGATGGCCGATGAAGAGCTCGCGGAGCCGCCGCAGCGCGCCGCGGAGCAGCAGCCAGGAAAGCGTCAGAGACAGTTTTCCACGGTTCGCGACCAAAGCGCGTGCCATTGCCGCGTTCGCCCTTCCTTGGCGGAAGCAAGAATCTGCCGCCGATTCGGACCATAATGGAATGGCGCATTAGCGGCCAACGGCGGGTGTTTTGGCCAAAAGCCTATTGTTTGACGAGCCTTGCCGCGTAGAAGCCGTCGACACCTGCGAACCGCGAATCGGGATCGGGGAAATGGCAGGGTAGCGTACGCAGGTCGCCGTCTTTGGTGAGGAATTCGCTGCGGCCGAACACCTCGCCGGCGGCGATCGGCGCTCGCCGCACGTCTGATTCGCGCGCCAGCAGGGCTGCGATGATGTCTTCGCCTTCCTCGGGTTCGAGCGAACAGGTGCAATAGACCAGCGTGCCGCCGGGTTTGGTCAAGGCAACGGCGCGATCGATCAACCGCCTTTGAAAGTCGGCAAGCTTGGTGATGTCGGAAGCTTGCTTGAGCCACGGTATGTCGGGGTGGCGGCGAATGGTGCCGGTAGAAGAACACGGTGCATCGAGCAGGACGGCGTCGAACGGCTCGGCTTGCCATTTCTCGACATCGGCGCAGACGAGCTCGGCTTGAAGCGACAAACGGGTCAAGATTTTCGCGCAGCCGATTAAGCCGTGCCGGCGCGCGATCCACTGCAGTAACGCGCGCCCCGGCGGCGGCGAGCTGCGCAGTCTTGCCGCCCGGTGCGGCGCAGAGATCGGCGACGCGCTGACCGGCGACGGCGCCGAACAAGGCGCGCCGGCAGCGCCGCCGCGGCATCCTGCACCCACCATGCGCCTTCGGCGAAGCCGGGCAATGCGGTCACGGTGCCGTGCGCAACCATGCGCACCGTGCCGGTCGGCAGCACGCGGCCGCCGAGCTGCGCCGCCCAGCTTTCGGCATCGCTTTTGACCGTCAGATCGAGCGCGGCCTCCTGGCCGTTGGCCGCAGCGATGGCGCGCGCGGTGGCCTCGCCGTAAGTCGCAGTCCAGCGCGCCAACAGCCATTCCGGCGTATCGAGAGCCGTTGCGTCGAGCGTGGCGAGCCGCTCGGCGCCTTCGCGGGCCACGCGCCGCAACACGGCGTTGACCAGGCCGGCGAAGTGAGTGGCGTGGCGGTCGGCCTGCGCCAGCCGGACCGAAAGATCGACGGCGGCGTGGTCGGGCACTTCGAGAAAGAGAATCTGCGCTGCGCCGATGAGCAGCGCGGTCTCGACACGCGGCGCCTGCGCCGGCGGACCGCGTTCGAGAAAAAGTCCGATCAGATGGCGCAGGGTGCCAAGCCGCCGCAACACGGTCGCGACCAGCGCGCGGGTCAAGGCGCGGTCGCGCTCGGGAAGGGCGGCGAGCGCGGCATTGGCGCCGGCGCCTTCGAATTGCTCGTCGAGCGGACGATGCCGCCGCAGCACGGCGTCGACAATGTCGGCCGCAACGCGCCGGGCGGCGAGGCCGGGTACGTCGTCGCGACTGGCGGAACCGGCACGTTTGCCGTCGCGCACCCTTCATTCCAAATTGCTCCTTGCGGCAGCTACTTGTGAATTTGGCACGGCTACGCCAAGTCACAGGCGATGCCAACCGACCAGACACCGCCAAAGCCCGCCGAAGGCAACACGGAACGCCGATCAACCGGCGAGGAAACCGCCGCTGACGCCCGCGGCCGAGCGCGCGCTCGCCGAAGCCGCCGCCCGCCGCGCCGAACGTGATCGCCAAGCTGCCGAGCGGCCCAAGGAAATCGCGGGCCGCGACGGACCAGAACCGACCCGCTACGGCGATTGGGAGATCAACGGGCTGACGTCGGATTTCTGAAGCTTAAAATCGGCAACCTTGACTTTATTCCTCTAATAACAGAATATAATCCTGCACTAATAGCTTTAATCAACGATGCAATCAAAAGTGGACATGGCGCATCTGTCCTTCGCACCTTTGGCGCCCAAAAGGTATGGCGGCGTATTCGCAGTAACTGCTGCGATTTTTGCGTTTGGTTTTGCCGCCGGTGCGATCGTGAGGCCCGGTGAGCCGCGGCACCCAGCGTCCATCGACACTGCGCTCGCGGCCGGCGCGCCACCGATGCGCCGTTGCCGCCGCGCAATGGGGAGTTCAATGCGCAGCTCGGTTATCCCGCCGAGGTCGTCCGCGTCATCGACGGCGACACCTTTGAAGCGCGGGTGCGGGTGTGGCCGGGACTCGATGTCAGCACCAAAGTGCGGTTGCGCAACATCGACGCGCCGGAGCTGCATGCGCATTGCGCCGAGGAGCTTGCCAAAGCGCAGGCCGCGCGCGCCGCGCTGGAAACGATGCTCGCCGCCGGCGGGGTCACTGTTTCACGTGTCGGCATCGACAAATACGGCGGCCGCGTTGATGCCCTCGTCGCGACGCGCGACACCGCGGATGTGTCCGCCGCGCTGCTCAGCGGCGGCTGGGCGCGCAGCTATGACGGCGGCCGCCGCGGAAGCTGGTGCTGATTCAGTCGGTGAGTCAGTAATGAGACATAATCAGAGGTATTTTAGCACGCACGCCTATTCTTTGATTACCGATTACTGAGACTCCTGATCCCAGGTGTCGGGCATCAGGCTCTTTGACCTCCTGATGCCCGACCCCGTCCCCCGTCAAGGTATCGGGCGTTCCCGATACCTCCCCAATTACTGGACCACCACCGGGGTGCCGACGCTGACGCGGCCAAACAAATCGGTGATGTCCTCGTTGAACATGCGGATGCAGCCATAGGAAACGAAATGGCCGATGGAGCCGGGCTGGTTGGTGCCGTGAATGGCGTATTCGCCGCCGGCGAGCGACATGGCGGCAACGCCCATCGGATTATGCGGCGAGCCGCCGGGAACGATGTTCGGCAAATTGGGGTGGTCTTGCCGCACGACCGCAGGCGGCGACCATGCCGGCCGGATGTACATGCCGTCGATGTACGGATTTACCCGACCATTGTTTGCCGGCTCTACCGACGCCGACCGGATACGCGATGGCTTGTCCGCCGCCGATCACGTAATAGAGCCGCCGCTCGTTGGTGCGTACGACGATGGTGCCGGGCGAGAAAGTCTCATTCATCATCACCATGGCGCCGTGGGCATGCGCCGATTTGGGCGCCAGCGCGAATGAGCACACGACGGCGGCCAGCACGGCCGCAAACCGGGCTTTTCCCTTTATCGTCACCATCCCGCTACCGACAACTACCGAACATCCGGCCGAGATCGGCCCATAAACATTCTAGTCTAACGAGCGGTTTCGCCCAGCCCTGACCAGGTAACACCCTATGCTTTCCAAAAAATTTCCGACGGGTGTGGCCGGCGTGCACCAGCAGTGCACGCCTCCACCGCCGGCTGAACATCGAGCCGGCATGGAGTTTAAGCGCTTTTCCGGTTCTGCCGGTTGGTCACGAGGTCATCGACCACAGCCGGATCGGCGAGCGTCGAGGTGTCGCCGAGATTGCCGTACTCGTCCTCGGCGATCTTACGCAGGATGCGGCGCATGATTTTTCCCGATCGCGTCTTCGGCAAATTCGGGGCGAACTGAATGAGATCGGGTGAAGCGATCGGACCGATCTCCTTGCGCACCCAGCCGGTGAGTTCTTTGCGCAACTCCTCAGTCGGCTGTTCGCCGGCCATCAGGGTGACATAGGCGTAAATGCCCTGGCCCTTGATGTCGTGCGGATAGCCGACCACCGCGGCCTCCGATACTTTCGGGTGCGCGACCAGCGCCGATTCCACTTCGGCGGTGCCGAGGCGATGGCCGGCGACGTTGATCACGTCGTCGACCCGGCCGGTGATCCAGTAATAGCCGTCCCCCATCCAGTAATAGCCTTTCGTCGCGCCGGCAGCCGTCGCCGGTGAAATACTTGCCGGGATAGGCGCGGAAATAAGTGTCGACGAAACGCTGATGGTCGCCATAGACCGTGCGCATCTGGCCGGGCCACGAATCCGCAATGCAGAGATTGCCGGTCGCCGCGCCGGTAAGCACCTTGCCTTCGGCATCGACCAGCTCGGGGATGACGCCGAAGAATGGCAGTGTTGCCGAGCCGGGCTTTAGCCGTGTCGCGCCCGGAAGCGGCGTGATCAGGATGCCGCCGGTCTCGGTCTGCCACCAGGTGTCGACGATCGGGCAGCGGCCGTCGCCTACCACGCGGTGATACCATTCCCACGCTTCAGGATTGATCGGCTCGCCGACTGAACCCAGAAGCCGCAATGACGCGCGGGATGTCTTCTGCACCGGCGCATCGCCGGCCTGCATAAGCGCGCGGATCGCGGTCGGCGCGGTGTAGAAGATGTTGACCTTGTGCTTGTCGATGATTTCCCAGAACCGCGAGTTGCTCGGATAGTTCGGCACACCTTCGAACATCAGCGTGGTCGCGCCATTCGCCAGCGGCCCGTACACGATGTAGCTGTGGCCGGTGACCCAGCCGACGTCGGCGGTGCACCAGTAAATATCGCCTTCGTGATAGTCGAACACGTACTGGTGCGTCATCGACGTGTAGACCAGATAGCCGCCGGTGGTGTGCAGGACGCCCTTCGGCTGTCCGGTCGAGCCCGATGTGTAGAGGATGAACAGCGGGTCCTCTGCGTTCATCTCGGCGCACGGGCATTCCGCCGTCACCATGTCGGCGGCGTCATGGTACCAGACGTCGCGTCCGGGCTGCATGTTGACGGCGCGCCGGTACGCCTGACCACGATGACGTGATCGACGCCGCCGACCTTGTCGATCGCGGCGTCGGTGTTGGCCTTCAGCGGCACCTTGCGGCCGCCGCGCAAGCCTTCGTCGGCGGTGATGACGACCTTCGACTGGCAGCCCTCGATGCGGCCGGCAAGCGATTCCGGCGAGAACCCGCCGAACACCACGGAATGGATCGCGCCGATGCGCGCGCAGGCGAGGATGGCGTAAGCCGCCTCGGGGATCATCGGCAGGTAGATGGTGACGCGATCGCCTTTCTCGACGTTGCGGTTGCGCAGCACATTGGCGAAACGGCAAACGTGATCGTGCATCTCCTGGTAAGTGATCTTCTTTGAGTCCTTCGGATCGTCGCCTTCCCAGATGATGGCGACCTGATCGCTGCGCGTCGGGAGGTGACGATCGATGCAATTATAGGCGGCGTTGGTAGTGCCGTCCTCGAACCATTTGATCGAGACGTTATGCGGATCGAACGACGTGTTCTTCACTCGGGAGAAGTGCCGGTACCAGTGAATCCGCTTGCCTTCTTCACCCCAAAATGCGTCGGGATTCTTGATCGAACGCCCGTACATCGCGCGGTATTTTGCGTCATCGATATACGCCCGTTTCGCCCACGCGGCGGGAACCTGGTAAATCTTGTCCGGCATCACATCCTCCACGCGCAGCGCGCGCGCACTCGCTCCCGTAGCACCCATTATCGACACCCCCGTCGTTGCGGACAAGCGGCCAAGTCGTTGCGGCGGCCCAAATTGCCGCATCGATTAAGAATGAATTGGCGCGAAACGGGCTTTGATGTGAATCAACGAGCGAAATGCAACTAAAGACTAATGCGCGGCCGCGATCATTTCACGACAGGACAGCTTGACCAGGTTCGCAGCCGTGCCCCCTGCCGCGCGCGTCATCGCCCGGCTATCGCGTTTACAGTCCGCCCATCTTGCAGATGAGCTTCCACGCTTCGGCCGTCACTGGCTGGACCGATAGACGGGAATATCTCACCAGCGCCATGTCTTTCAGCTTCGGCTCCGCTTTGACCGCGGCAAGCGTCACCGGCTTTGGCAGCGGCTCGACCGCGGCTGTCGTCACGGCGACCCAGGGCTCGCCCTTCGCCGCGGTCGGATCGGGATAGTGCTCCTTGATGATTTCGCCGATGCCGACCACCTGCTTCTCGTCGCCGGTGTGGTAAAAGAAAAACTTCTCGCCCTTCTTCATCTCCTTGAGATGACCCCGCGCGGTGAAATTGCGCACGCCGCTCCACGTCTCGCCTTTGGCGCCGCGCTTTAACTGATCGTCCCAGAAAAATTCCTCCGGCTCGGTCTTCATCAGCCAGTACGCCATGATCTTAGCCCTCCGCCTTGAACGGCCGTGACAGTAATGACTCGATCGCCGCATCGACACTCATCTTACCGTCAAGCACAGCGGCAACGGCAAACGAGATCGGCATGTCGATGTCGCGCTCTCGCGCCATCTGCGTGAGCACCGACGCGGTGAAAGCGCCTTCGGCGAGACCGCCGTGGATGGCTTCGGGTTGTTGACCGCGGGCAAGATTGACGCCGAAGCTGAAGTTGCGCGACTGCGGGCTCGAGCAGGTCAGGATCAAATCGCCGAGGCCGGAAAGCCCCATCATCGTCTCGGGCTTGGCGCCGTACGCGCGGCCGAACCGCACCAGCTCGGCGAAGCCGCGCGTGGTCAGCGCTGCGGCGGCGCTGGCGCCGAGCCCGCGGCCAGCAACGATCCCGGCGGCAATGGCGAGCACGTTCTTGGCGGCGCCGCCGATCTCGACGCCGCGCACGTCGGTGGAGTGATAGGGACGGAAACTTGCCGAGCCGATCGCCTTCGCCAGTTCGCCGGCGAGCTTGTCGTCACTGGCCGCCAGCGTGACTGCCGTTGGCATGCCACGTGCCACATCGGCGGCAAAGCTTGGTCCGGACAGAATCGCCGGCACCGCAGCGGACGCACATTCGGCGACCACTTCGGTCATGAATTTTTCGGTGCCCCGCTCGATCCCCTTGGCGCAGACGATTACCGGCGTGCGCGGTGCGATCAACAGCGCCAGCGTTTTCGTAACTGCGCGCACCGCCTGGGCCGGCACTACGAGCAAAATCGCCGGGGCGCGGGCGGCGGCGGCGGGATCGGCAGCGATGGCGACGCTGTCGTCAATCCGGACTCCTGGCAGGAACCGGCTTTCGCGCTTGCTGGCGATTTCCGCAGCGTGAGCGGCGTCAGGCTCCCATAATGTAACGCTGCGCCCGGCGCGCGCGCAGGTGAGCGCCAGCGCCGTGCCCCAGGCGCCGGCGCCGATGACCGCGATATGGTTGAACGCCATGGCTTTGAGCGCGTGGTGGAGGACGCCGTGACTATAGCAGTTCGCCGCGCAGCAGTTTCGGCACTTCGCCGACGAGGCCGGCGGCCTCGCGGATAAACAGCCGCTTGAGCCCGGGCACCCGGTCCACCATGCCAAGGCCGACGTCGCGGAAGAGCCGCAGCGCTGCGGAGCGGTTGGAGAACAGGCGATTGAGCCCGTCAGTCGCGAGCCCCATTGCCATGGTGTCGAAGCGCCGCCAGCGCTGATAGCGTTCGACTACGTCGGCGGCGCCCGGATCGAGACCGAGCCGGGCGGCATCGACGATAACTTCGGCGAGCGCAGCGACGTCCCTCAACCCCATATTGAGCCCCTGACCGGCAATCGGATGAATGACATGGGCGGCGTCGCCAATGAGCGCCAGGCGCTCGGCGATGAACGAGCGCGCCACGTAGAACCCGAGCGGGTGGACACGGCGCGCGCCAACTGAGGTGATGTCGCCGAGATGCAATTTGAAGCGCTTCTCAAGCTCGGCATGGAACGCGGCAGCGGGCAACGCGACGATACGCTCGGCCTCGCGGGTGGTTTCGGTCCAGACGATCGAAGAGCGCCGGCCCTTAAGCGGCAGAATGGCGAACGGCCCGGCCGGCAGAAAGTGTTCCTCCGCGCGGCCGCCGTGATCGCGTTCGTGACCGACATTAATGACGATCGCCGACTGACCGTACTCCCAGCCGTGCACGGCGATACCGGCGCGCTCGCGGATCGAGGAATGAGCGCCATCGGCCGCGACCAACAAGCCCGTCGCGACGGTGGTGCCGTCCGCAAGCTCGACGTCGAAATGATCGGAGGTCTTCGCTTGCTCCGGAGAAAACTTGGCGACTGCGCTCGCTCGCAGCTCAATTCCGGCCGCTCGCGCCTTGGCCTCGAGCGCAGCGATCAGGAAGCGGTTCTCGATCATATGGGCGAACGGCTCGCCTTCCTCAACTTCGCCGGCGAAAGTGAGAAAGACCGGCCGCAACGCGTCGTCGAGCCGGCTGTCGGTCACCACCATGTCGAGGATCGGCTGCGCCTGCTCGGCGACGGCCTGCCAAACTCCAAGCGTTGCGAACAGCCGCCGCGCGGCCGCAACGATCGCCGAAGCGCGCTCGTCGTGGGTGCGGCTACCTGAAAGCGTTGCCCGCAAAGGCACGCCGGGCCGGGCTACGAGGCGCTCAGTGGTTGGCACCACACGAGCCGTAAATCCGGTTTGCCGGACGGCCGAGATTGCCCAGGGTTGAGTCTGCGACGCCTGAGAGTGCGTGTGATCCGAAAGATGCGGATCGACCGCCGTCTGCACAGCGCTTCGCGTGGTGCTCGCTTGCGTGCCCGACGCTCGCTGACCTCGCCGCCGGCCGCCGCCCAAAACCATTCCCACCGCGATACTGGTCGCAAAACCGACCGCCCCAATGCCTAAGGCACCGCCAGCCGCCAGCACAATCACCACGCCAGGACCGAGGGCCGTTGCCAGCCGGGTGCGAACCGAAGTGCTCTCGCCGGCGGTGATGAGTTTCTCGCCCGGCTCTTCCTTCCGTGCTTGTCCGTCTGCCAAACATTTTTTGTTATCTTCAAAGAGAATCAGCAGCCGTCAACGTCGATTGCCTTTTGGAATACGACGTCCGGACTCGCTTATTGACTGCCTCAGTGAGGCACCGCAAATGACGTGCCCACGCGATTGTTCGGCGACGTGGCCTTAGGGTCGCTCGTTCGGATCGTAGCGTCGTTTAAGGGCGGCGAGGCCGTCTTGAGGTCGGTCGCCAGTTCATCACGCATCCGCCGCCGATCGTCCGGTTTCGGAGCCCGCAAAGCAGCCGAAGGATGGTGGGTTGCCAGGATCGCTTGAGCCCATTCGGACGCGAGCATTTTGCCGCGGTCCTTCGTGATTCGAAAGTCGCCCGGATGAGCGATTGGGCCGCCGTCGCCCCCAGGCAGACGATCACGCGGGGGCGCACGACTCGGATTTCCGCTTCCAACCACGGGCGGCAGGCGGCCTGTTCCTTGGCACTTGGCTTTTTATGGAGCCGCCGCTTGCCGCGCTCCTCCCATTTGAAGTGCTTGACCGCATTGGCGATATAGAGCGTTTCGCGGCTCAAGCCGGCTTTTGCCAAAGCGTCATCGAGCAGGCGTCCGGCGGGACCCACAAAGGGCCGGCCCTGACGATCTTCCTGGTCGCCGGGCGTTTCACCGACCAACATCAAAGAGGCCGGCGTGGCCCCTCGCCAAAGACCGACTGAGTCGCATATTGGTAAAGGGGCCAACCCTGACAACCTTTAGCCGCCCTGCGGAGTGCCGGTAAGGTCTCCCGCGAGGGTAGGAAATCGCGAGCTGTGACCGAGAGGAACCGTTTCGAAAGGGAAGCTTGCCCTTTCGCAGCAACTGCTTTTCGTCGGACGGTCATGAAGTCTCTTCGTTCCGGAGGAGCGGCTGAGCTTTGATGGCGATTACGCAAATGGCTTGCCACGACTTCGGAATGGTCGTCGACAAAAAAAACGGGCTCGCTCGCAAACTCGCGAACGAACCCGTCTCTGTCTTACCTGAATTTGCAGCTGGAGATTAGGGGTTTCCGGCTGCTTCGCACCGTGTCAGACTAGGCCTTCGGCTTCGGCGGAGCCGGCTCTTCCGGCGGAGGAGCCGGAGCTGCCGGGGGGTGGCCAGGACCCGGGGGAGGAGGAGCCATGGTACCGGGGTTGATGCTTGCGGGAGGCGAAGCGCTGGAAACCTATGCATTAAGGAGTGCCTCTTCCGTGCTTCGCGCTTTGGCCAAACGAATGCCGTCGCTTGCTCACCGGAAACAGGGTTCCGAAATCGTAGATGCGGCGTTGGACACTATCGCCATAGGCGAGACGCTGGTCGTTTATCCGCACGACATATGCCCGGTGGACGGCATAGTTATCGAAGGTCACGGTGTGATGGATGAATCCTTCCTCACCGGCGAGCCGTTCAAGATCACCAAGACCTCTGGTTCGACGGTGATATCAGGTGCGATCAATGGGGAAGCCGCCTTAACGATCCGAACGACCAAGCGAGCCGCCGATTCGCGTTACGCGAAAATCATGGAAGTCATGCGCGAATCCGAGGAGAAGCGCCCGCGGTTGCGGCGTCTCGGCGATCAATTGGGGGCTATCTACACTCCTGTGGCGGTTGCGCTGGCGATACTCGCTTGGGCGATTAGTGGTGAAGCCGTTCGGTTCCTGGCGGTCATGGTGATCGCTACGCCCTGCCCTTTGCTCATCGCGATACCGGTCGCTGTCATAGGCTCAATTTCTCTCTCTGCTCGCCGCGGGATTATCGTAAAGAGTCCCGTTGTGCTCGAGCAGATCGACGGGTGTCGGACCGCAATTTTCGACAAGACCGGCACGTTGACATATGGCGAACCGAAACTCACCGACCAGCTCATTGCGCCTGGATTTCAACAAGCGGAGGTGCTCACCTTGGCGGCAAGTCTCGAGTGCTACTCGAAGCATCCGCTGGCTCGAGCGATTCTGGCTGCGGCAAAGGATCAGGGTATTCAGCTCCGCGCGGCTACCGAGGTTAATGAGGCGCCCGGCGAGGGCCTGCGCGGTACCGTCTCCAGCCGTTCGTTGAAAATCACGAGCCGTAGCGAGCTCAAATCGCAGACCATCTCTGGCGGTGATCAGCTACCGCCCTCTGCTGGCGGCCTTGAATGTCTGGTGCTGATCGATCATCGCTACGCCGCCACCTTTCGCTTTCGCGATGCGCCACGCGCGGAGAGTCGTTCCTTTGTGAAACACTTGGGGCCGAAGCACCAGTTCGGGCGGGTGATGATCGTCTCCGGGGATCGCGAATCTGAGGTTCGCTACCTGGCCGACCAAGTGGGTATCACCCAGATCCGTGCGCAAACGAGTCCTGAAGAAAAGCTGGATATCGTTCGCCAGGAGACGGCTAAAGCGAAGACACTTTACGTGGGCGATGGGATCAACGACGCGCCGGCGATGATGGCAGCCACGGTCGGGATGGCCATCGGACAAAACAGCGATGTAACGGCGGAAGCGGCGGGAGTCGTGGTCATGGAAAGCTCCCTTAAAAAGGTTGATGAGTTCATGCACATCAGTCGTCGGATGCGCGCCATCGCGCTCCAGAGCGCGGTGGGCGGAATGCTCCTGAGCATCGCGGGGATGTTCCTTGCGGCCTCCGGCCACCTGAGTCCGGTGGGCGGCGCGATCAGCCAGGAAGTCATCGATGTGCTGGCAGTTCTAAATGCTCTACGGGCGGCATTTCCTCCCAGGATGATTCACGACCTTTAGGCTTTGCGGGGGGAACTCAAGGACTCGAGAATTCAAGAACTGGACCGACCGGAAGGCTTTGTTTCTGAGTGTGCAACCCGAGAAACAATGGGACAACAGGACCGAGGCGCTCGGCTGCCGGCGCAGGTAGGGACGCGCTCCCGCGTGATCCGCGGCAGCGCGTCCATTGGTCATGTCCGGTGTACCCGCCTCCGATGGTAGATGCACTCCGGCGCGTCCGGCGTCGCACGTCTGGAACGCGTCTGTGGACGTGCGACGCCGGACGCGCCGGAACGCGTATACGTTCAGAGGCGCTGCACCAGAGGTTACCTTCGGACGTCTTGCCGCGGATGGCGCGGGAGCGCGTCCCTACCATCGCCAATCTAGTCGTCAAACCCAGGGACCTCCTCGCCGAAATGTTGTGCATTTCGGTTGAGTTCTTTGACCTTCAGCTTTACCAAGCGTAGGCCTTCGGCGCTTCGCCGCCGGGACCCGGGAAAATCTCGTCAAGCTTCTTCAAGGTTTCTTCATCCAGCGTGATCTCCGTGGCGCGCAGAGTGGACTCCAGTTGCTCGATGGTTCGGGGACCGATTATGGGCGCGGTCACGATCGGGTTGTGCAAAAGCCAGGCCAGGGCCACGGCGGCGGGAGGTTCGCTCAATTGTTTGCACAGGGTCTCGTACTGTTCCAGCTTGGCCCGGTTATTGTTAATTTCCTTCAGGGAGTCCTCGCTGGTACGCCGGCCGCTTTCCAGCTTCTCCAGGGCTCCACCCAGAAGGCCGCCGCCCAGGGGGCTCCACGGGATCAGTCCCAAGCCGTAATGTCGGCAGGCGGGGATGACCTCCAGTTCCAGCATGCGGTTGTTCAGGTGGTAGATGCTTTGTTCGCTGGAGAGACCTGTCAAACCGCGTTTGGAAGCTTCCTGACAAGCAGTGGCGATGTCCCATCCCGCGAAGTTGCTGGATCCCACGTAGACCACCTTGCCCTGGTTTCCCAGTTGTTCGAAGGCCTGCCAAATCTCGTCCCATGGGCAATCCCGATCCACGTGGTGCATCTGGTAAAGGTCGATGTGGTCGGTCTGGAGCCGTTTTAGGCTGCCTTCGCAGTGCTTGCGGATCTTGTACGCCGAAAGGCTGCGGCCGTCCGTGTTGGGCTCCGCCAGGTTGGCCTTGCGTTTGACGGGATTGAAGACTTTGGTAGCCAGGACCACAGCGTCCCGGCGGCCACCTCCCTGGGCAAACCAGCGTCCCAGGATCTCCTCGGTGTCGCCCTGCTCGCCACCCCAGCCGTAGACGTCGGCGGTGTCGAAGAAATTGATGCCGAGCTCCAGGGCCCGGTCCATGATCTTGAAACTCTCTTTCTGGGCGGTATGCCAGCCAAAGTTCATGGTGCCCAGACAGATGTTGCTTACCAGGACCCCGTGTTTTCCCAAACGTTTGTTTTCGATTGCCACGTTCGTGTACCTTTGTTGTTTAAGTTAAGACTTCGGGTGAACTTAAGACAAGAATTGGAGCGCGTAAAACCGGAGCCCCCTATTGAACAATGTCAGCAATCTGGTCACTCTTCTCTTCAACAAGCAGTAGAAATCTCCGGCGCAGCCGGAAAATTCTGCTGCCACAGCCTGCATCGCTGACAAATCTCTAAGGATTTGTCAGCGATGCAGGCTAATTTCGTTGCAAAGCAACCGGTCGTACGTTTCAAAGGAGGTGCTGCGAACCCCCCGCACCGGATATCCGCCATGAGCGAGATCCTTCAATTGCGAAATATATCGAAGACCTTTCCCGGCGTCTTGGCGCTTCAGAACATCTCTTTCGACTTGAACGAAGGTGAGGTGCATTGCCTGTGCGGGGAAAACGGGGCTGGCAAGTCCACCTTGATCAAGATCCTTTCGGGGGCGTATCAACCGGATGAAGGAGGAGAGATCATCTTTGACGGAAGAAAGGTGGTCCTGAACCCGCATCTGGCCATGAGGATGGGCATCCAGACGATATACCAGGAGCACATCGCCTTCGAGAATCTGAATATCGTGGAGAACATTTTTACCGGATCAGAAATCGCGAAACGAGGGGTGCTGCAGAAAAGTGAAATGAGGAAACAGACCGTTGAGGTTCTGAAATACCTCAAGTGTGACCTGAGCCCGGAAATGAAGATGGGCGAACTCAGCAGCGGCGAGCAAAAGAGCGTCGAGATTGCCAAAGGCCTGGTTTTCAAGAGGAGGGTGATCATCCTCGACGAACCGACGGCGTCATTCTCCTCCGTGGAAATAGATAACCTGCTCGATATCGTTCAGACGGTCAAGAATAGCGGCCTGGGAATCATCTACATTTCCCATCACCTGGAAGAGGTCTTCAAGATAGGAGACCGTGTAACGGTATTGCGGGATGGTCGCAAAGTCAGCATGTACGACCTCAATGGTTTGACCAAAACCACACTGATCAAGGATATGGTCGGCCGTGATCCTTCCACCTTCTATCAAAGGGAAAGAGTGCCAATCGGCGAAGTCGTCTTTGAGGCGAGAAACGTGACTGGCAACGGCGTAACGAACATCTCCTTCGTCCTCAGAAGGGGCGAAATTCTCGGAATCGCCGGAATGGCAGGTTCCGGCCGCTCGGAGCTCATGAATGTCCTGTTCGGTAGCGCGCGTCTTGAGTTCGGCGAAATCCTGATTAACGGCAAAATCGTCAAGCATTCAAGTCCAAAAGCGGCCATCAAGAACAAGATGTGCTTCATCACCGAAGACCGACAGAACACCGGTCTTTTCCTGCCTCAGACCATAGCGCAAAACGTGACCATCGCGAATCTCGTGAACACCAGGGAATTCGTTGTTCGGCAGGCCGATGACTTCCGGACTGGTGACAGGTTCGTAAAGCTACTTGGCATCAAGACAAATGATTCCCGAACGCGCGTCATGAATCTCTCCGGCGGCAATCAGCAGAAGGTCGTGCTGGCAAAATGGTTCAATACAAAGGGCGAGATTTTCATTTTTGACGAGCCGACGCTGGGCATCGACGTGGGCTCAAAGCAGGAGATCTACCAGGTAATGGTTGATCTGCTCAAGCAGGGCAAGGCCATCATCATGGTGTCCTCCGATATGCCGGAAGTCATATCCATGAGTGACAGGGTCATCGTCATGAAGAATCGGCGAAAAATGGCCGAACTCACCACCGACGAGGTATCGGAAGAAAATATCCTGACCTATTCGATAGGAGACAAGGCAATATGATTAAGGAGGAGCTTGCAGAGCAGAAACAAGTAGTTCGGGCATCTCTCCTCAAGCGGCACGAAAATTTGGTGGTGTTTTCGATCTTTGTCGGGTTTGTAGTCATTATCGTTCTTCTGCAACTGATAATGGGGGGAGGACACCGGTTTCCCACCTTCATCAGCCCCGTGAACTTGCTCAACATACTGCAGCAAGTCGGCGTACCGGGAATCGTCGCCGTCGGCATGACGATTGTCATGATTTCCGGGGGGATCGATCTCTCGGTCGGAATGCTGGCTTCTCTCGTCTCCATCGTGACCGCGCTGGGAATATCGAAGTGGCACCTCGGGATTGGTCCTTCCATTCTGGTCGGAGTCATGTCGGCTGTCGTGCTCGAGTCCCTGATGGGTTACATCATTTCCCGCACGAGTGTGGAGCCCTTCATTATCACCCTCGGCGGGATGATCGCTTTTCAGGGAATAGCGCTCCTTCTCTGCAATTCACGCGAGGTGATCATGAACGGGGAGCTGGACTTCTTTAAGTCCAACCTGATACAGGGAGCTAAGGATCCGGTCAGTGGTCTCAATCTGATCATTCCACCCTATGTCCTGATTTTCTTCGTGATCGCGCTGCTTGCCGGGCTGCTTCTGAACTATACGAAGTACGGCCGAAGGATCTATGCCGTTGGGACTAACCCCTACGCAGCTTACCTGGCGGGTATCAACGTCAAGAACATGAAGCTCTCGGTCTACGTCATTATGGGCGTTCTGGTCGGTATTGGCGCGGTCATGCTTCTTTCGCGCGTCAACACGGGCATCATCACTCTGGGCCAGGGTCTGGAGATCGACAGCATTGCCATGGTCGTCATCGGCGGAACGGCGTTGAAGGGCGGCAAGGGTAACATCGTGGGCACGTTGATCGGCGTCTTCTTTCTGGGGTCGATAGGCAACGCCATGAACATGCTCCGTCTGCCCTCAGAAGTGCAGTTCGTCGCAAAGGGCCTTGTCGTAATCATTGCGGTGTCCGCGGGCGACGTTTCCGCCAGAATTTCCGGGTTCATGTCAAGGAGGAAGGAGCTGCGTTGGGGCGCAGCACAACGGGTGGCGAAAGGCGGGTGAGACTGGATCGACAAAATAGTCACAAACAAGATAGTCACAACAAGATGAAAGAAAGTATTAACAAACAATCAAAGAAGAAGCAGATGAAACGTCCGGCATTATTGTTAGGATGTTTTGCTGTTCTGGGGGCCATGAGCTTCCCGGCCGGCAACACGCAAGCAGCTGCTGAAGGCAAGGCGAAGGTCATTGGTTACTACATGGACGCCTCCGATGACTACTACAAGGCAGGCTTCCAGGTATTCAAGGCTCTGGCAACCAAATCGGGCTGGGAGGTGCTCGACGTCGTGGGACAGGGAACCGCGCCCGAGCAGGTTTCTGCCGTCGAAAACTTCATCACTCAGAAGGTCGATGCCCTGGTTGTCGTTCAGAACTCGCCGCAGACCACTTCCGAGTGTCTGAAAAAAGCCTCTGCTGCGGGGATTCCTGAGTTTCACCTGACCCATAATCCGCCGAACGAGCCCGGGCTCGCAGGCTTCGCCGGATTCGACTGGGTGTACGACGGAGAGCTCGCCGCCCAGTCGGCGGTGAAGCACAATGTCACAAAACTGATCATGATCGAAGGAAAGCTCGGCCAAGGCACCGCCGCCGGTCAGACTCAGGGCTTCCTTCAGGGATACAAGAAGGCGGGTAAGGATATCGGCAACCTTCTTGATAGTGTCGGCGTGAAGGGTGCAGGCGGCAAGGACCTTCAGGTCGTGTTCTGGGGCTCCGGCGGTTGGTTCGCGGATCCTGCCAAGAAGGTTATGCAGGATGCCATCACCTCCCTGGGGCAAGATGGATTTGACGGTGCGTACGTCCAGAATGATGAAATGATGACTGGCGCACTCCAGGCCATGCAGGAAGCCGGACTCGATCCGAGCAAATACTGGCTTGGATCCAGCAACGGCAAAGAGAAGTCCTGGGACTGGGTTGCCAAGGGATTGACGACCATGGACGTCAATCAGTGCCCGACGCTGGAAGCTGATATCTGCTTTCAGCAGATCACGGCCTACTTTGCAGGAAAGCCCTATAAGAAGGCCGTATTTGTAAACTTTATGCCCTACGAGAAGGACACGGTTGACAAGTCTAAGATGATTCCGTGGATCCTCGATGACTACATGGCGAAGAGAGCAGCGAACGCTTTCAAGTACGACATCAACGATCCCGTTTTCAGGGCGAATCCGGCTTACCAATAATCCGGGAAGGCGCAACGTGATGGAAGACGTCGCCTGATTGTCAAATCGATGACAAAGAGGAAGGCTGTGCAAACAGCCTTCCTTTTTTAATTTTGACCTCCCCCTTGGTCGCCCGTATCTGCGACGACTAATTCTCCGTTGCGAAATCTCAAAATCAAATCTTTTGAGTCTGCGAAAGCGCCAAGGGGCTTAGCCATTTTCAGCAGGCCGGCAGTTGAATTTGTGATAGGCGAATCTTTCGGGTAGCTAGTCCCCGGTTTTTGGTCGTTCTGTACTGTATTCATGACGCTGATCCTCTGTTAAGAGATTAGACTGAACGAGTTATTGAACCCTCGATAGATTTCCTGTTTGGGCGATCTTGCGCCCCTTCAGGGCGCGTCGCCGGGGGTGGACGGTTCCCGGGGTTGAAACCCCGGGCTGAGTCCCCGTAGCCCCTTCGGGGCAAAAAACCGTCCCCAACCCCTCCTTATCTTAGCGCCATTCGGGTCAGCGTTTGCACGAGACCGGAGTCGCGGTAGGTTTGGAAATGCCTGAAACACCATTTCCGTCGCAAGAAGAACTCCAAAAGAAGATCCAGGAGTTCATGAAGGCGAATTTTGGCGATCACGTCGCGGTTTCCGCATTTACCCAACAGGCTGCAACCGACGAGCCGCCCGAACAACGGCAGGAATCGATCGACCCTTTTCAATTCAACGCAACACCGAAACAGATCAAGGCCCACCTGGATCGCTTCGTCATTCAACAGGACGAGGCGAAGAAGACACTCGCGATCGCGGTTTGTGACCATTACAACCACGTTAATCGTGTTCACCGGCTCGAAAAAGAAAATCCGGAAGCCGCAAGCCAGATTGAGTACACCAAAGGGAACGTTTTGCTGCTTGGACCAACGGGTGTTGGAAAGACCTATCTGGTCAAGCACATCGCCGAGCTGATCGGTGTACCGTTTGTGAAAGCTGATGCAACGAAATTCAGCGAAACTGGCTACGTTGGCGGCGACGTCGAAGACCTCGTCCGCGACCTGGTGCAAAAAGCGGACGGTAACGTAGAGCTGGCCCAGTATGGCATCATCTACATCGATGAAATCGATAAGATCGCAACCAGTTCGAATCTCACCGGACGCGATGTCAGCGGGCGCGGAGTTCAGACCACATTGCTTAAATTGATGGAAGAAACGGAGGTTCCGCTGCGCAATCCGATGGATCTCCAATCGCAGCTCCAATCCGCACTGGAGTTCCAGCGGCGGGGTAAGGCGAAGAAGGAATTGATCAACACGCGCCACATTCTGTTCATTTGCAGTGGCGCATTTGATCGCCTGAAGGAACAGGTCGAGCGACGTTTACGCCGGGCGAGTATCGGCTTTGGCGATGCCCCTGTTCCTGCGGAAGGCGCGGTTGTGTTACGCGCGGTGACCACCCGGGATTTCATTGATTACGGACTGGAACCAGAGTTCATCGGACGATTGCCGATCCGGGTTGTTTGTGGGGAATTGTCCGCAGAAGATCTGTTCGCAATCTTGAAAACATCCGAGGGCAGCGTGATCCGGCAGTACAGCCGCGCATTCGAAGCATTCGGTATCGAAGCGCGCTTTCATGATGAAGCGCTCCGGGAAATCGCTGTTCAGGCTGCGGAGGAAAAAACCGGCGCACGCGGGTTAATAACCGTCTGCGATCGGCTGTTTCGAGATTTCAAGTTCGAGCTGCCGGGATCGGGTATTCGGAGGCTGGATATAGACCTCGAGTTGGTCACGGATCCTGAAGGAACGCTGAAGAAGGTTCTCGAGCGGGCCCAGGCGGAAGCAGAGCTCAATCAAGCAGAGAAGGTGCGACAATTTGCGTCTGTATTTTCTCAGAAGCATGGTGTGCAGTTTGATATCCAGGAGGCCGCGATAGCAAAAATCGTCGAGCGCGCGAAGGAAGCCGGAACAAATGTCACGGAGTTCTGCAACAAGCTGTTTAAGGATTATCCCTATGGGCTCAAGCTCTTGAGGGACAGAGACGCAAATTTGAAGTTTACGGTGCCGGTTTCCGCGCTCGATGATCCGGACAAATTCCTCAGTGAGCGGGTCGTCGAATTTTATCGGCAGGCAAAGGGGTCTGAGCAATCTATATAATCTGCGGCCGTTATTTCGGAGTTTGATCTTAAACGATGCAGCGAATCGATTATCCGCCCTTAATCCAGGAGTTGATTCGACAGCTCCGCCGCATGCCCGGCATAGGACCGCGAAGCGCTGAGCGCATTGCGCTTTGGATTGTTCAGAAGAAAGAGGCTCGCCCGAACGAAATTGTGGAAGCGATTTCAAAAACGGTCTCGGGTATTCGATCTTGCGTGCGTTGCGGGTTCTTTTCCGAGGCTGATCAATGCGCAATCTGCGCCGATCAGGGGCGCGATTCGAGCAGCTTGTGTGTGGTAGAACAACCGACCGACATTCTTTCGCTCGAACGTACTGGTGCGTTCCGCGGACTTTATCATGCTCTTGGTGGGCGATTGTCACCGCTTGATCACGTTGGTCCCGAGGATCTCCGCATTGATGCGCTGTTGCGGCGGGTGCAAGAGGAAGGTCCACACGAAGTGATCTTTGCGCTGAGCGCTGACGTGGAAGGCGAGGCGACCCTGAGTTATCTGGGGGATTTGCTAGCTCGGGAAGGAGTGATCATTACGCGGATTGCCCAAGGGTTACCGGCCGGATCGGGCCTGGAGACCGCTGACGAGCTTACATTGGCGCGAGCGTTCAGTGGCCGAACGGTTTTCCAACGGTAACTGTAAAAAATGGCTGATTCTTCTGAACGCGTTCTCGTGGCGATGTCCGGCGGAGTGGATAGCAGCGTTGCTGCGCTCCTGCTGCACCGGCAAGGTCTGCCGATCGAAGGAGCGTACATGAAGAACTGGATCAACGAGGAGAACCTTATCGGTGATTGTCCGTGGCAGCAGGACATTGAAGACGCTCGAGAAGTTGCCGAATCCTTGGGCATACCGTTCCGCGTCGTCAACCTTATGCGCGAATACCGAGCAAGAGTCGTCGAATACCTCTTAAAGGGCTATCAGACGGGGATCACGCCAAATCCTGATGCCATGTGCAACCGGGACATGAAGTTTGGCGTATTCCTGGAGATGGCAAAAGCGGCCGGTTTCAACTCGGTAGCAACCGGGCATTACGCGCGCCGGGTTCAGCGAGCGGACGGCTCGTGGGATATATTGGAAGGTGTCGATAAGAGCAAGGATCAGTCCTATTTTCTGGCTTTGTTACAACAACATCAAATCGCCGCCGCGCGATTTCCCGTGGGTGAATTCCACAAAGCCGACGTTCGTCAGATAGCTCGTGAATTCAGCCTGGTCACTGCAGGTAAAAAGGATAGCCAGGGAATCTGCTTCATAGGCGATATAAGGATGAGCAATTTTCTGCGCGCTTTCGTTCCGGATAAGCCCGGGCCGATTCGCAATCGGCAGGGCAAACATCTCGGTGAGCACAAAGGGCTGCACCTCTATACGCTGGGTCAGCGACGAGGCGTTGGTGTACCTTCAAACACACCGCATGAGGCATATGTGGTCGTGGAGAAACGCCTTGATTCTAACGAATTGATTGTAGCATTCGACCGCCTCGACACGGAGGGGTTGTACGCCCGCCGTTGCCGGATCGGGAGTATCTCTGTCACGAATAAAATGCTGCCCGCAGCAGCGAATTTCGCGGCGAAGCCCCGGTACCGCGCAAAGGCTGCGTCTGTCGCATTTGAGGCGATCGAGGAGGGATCAGCCATGCTGGAATTCAGTGAGCCGCAGCGCGCGCTTACTCCCGGCCAGATTTGTGCTCTTTACGATGGAGAGAAACTTCTTGGCGGAGGGATATTCGAAGAAATCTATTAACCCGGCACCAGTTGGGATGGTACGTGCTATCATCCCAACTGGTGCCGGGTTAATAAATTTCTGAATGATAAGCAAATTGTTTGTCCGGGATTTTCGTTGTTTCTCGAATCTCGAAATAGAATTTCACCCTGAGTCGACCTGTATCGTCGGCCGGAACGCTTCGGGGAAAACGTCACTTCTGGAGGCCGTGTCTGTATTAACCCGCCTTCAATCCCCGAAAACCAGCTCGCTCGTCCAGTTGGTCCGGTTCGGTGCAAAGGGTCTCGTGACCGACGGCTTCGTCTCGAACTATCATCTTCAGTTTTATTACAGCAGGACCCGGCGGAAGCTCGCGCTGGATGCCGTTGAACAGAAGAGCTCGAATTCTTACCTGGACGTCGCGAGAGTGGTCTATTTCGCCAACTCCGACATTGACTTGATTCGGGGTGCAGGCGAGGCGCGCAGACGATTTCTCGATTTCTTCGGAAGCCAGTTGTTCAAAAACTATCGCGAGATCCTTCGATCGTACGAAAAGGCTCTCCATTCGCGAAATCGTTATTTGAAAATGATGCCCGCTCGCCCTCGTGAAGTGGACGCATACAGCAAACCTCTGCTCCATTTGGGCCATCAACTCACGGCGTTGCGCGCATTTTTAGTGGAACGCCTGGAGCCGTACGTCGTCGAAGCGCTTGGTGCAGTCAGCGACCGCAATGAAACATCGAGTTTGCGCTATCGGCCGGGAGCGACAGCCGATTTCGAGAGCGCCCTACGAGAGTCGGCGGAGGAAGAGTCAAGGCTCAGGATGACACTCGTCGGTCCGCATCGCGATGATTTCCAACTTTTCTTATGCAGTCAGCCGGCCGACCTGTTCGCCTCTGAAGGCCAGCAGCGCACCGCCGCCATCGCCATAAAATTGGCGCAGGCGAAGATTCTTGAATTGGAATTCAAAAAACCGCCGTTACTGCTTCTGGACGATGTCTTCGGAGAACTCGATCTGGCTCGGCGAAACCGGCTATTTTCAGCTCTGCCGTCTCGGGGCCAGCGTCTGGTTACTACGACGCATTTGGATTGGCTTGAATCACTGCCTGCCGGCAAGGTGTATCATATCAGGGAGGACTCTTCTGGTGAGCGCCTGTTGGAGAGTTCGAGTTGAGCCGGAATTCCGAGCCTGCATTGTTCACAGGCGTAAGCGAAGGCTCCAGCCTTTGCCAGACAAGGCGCACCTCGAAGGGCAAAGGCTGGAGCCTTCGCTTACGCTTCAGTCGCATCTCAACGACGAAAGCCCAAGTGGCCCGAGGACCTCGAATTCCTCCTTCTACGACCGTGCTCGGCGTAGTGTTAACTACCGTGAGAACAAGCTATTTGGTCGCCAGCTCTTCTTGCAATTCGCGCTCGGCCTGCACCCAGTCAGAGGTCTCATCTCCCCGTATACCCAAGCTCTTGCGTCGCTCGCCGATAAAGTACGCGCGGAGCTGAATCTGCTCGTAGCTGGGCTCCTTTGTTCCCTTGGAGGGAACCGAACGCTTCGCGGCTCCAGTGCTGGCACTCTTTCGCACAGGCGTCTTCTTCGGTTGGGCCACAGCCGTTGTCTCTTCGCTAGGCAGTGCCACAGCTCTCGTCTTCTTCACGCTTCGCTTTTCTTTCGCGACCTTTTTCGATTTGTCTTCGCCTTCCATCTTTCCGCTCATCCTTGTTATTAGTTTACTAACTCTAATGTCGCGCATCTTAGTTCGAAACCGCTCCCAGTAAACCGAAAAAAACCTGGATTTTTGCTCGAATCGTGGAAACTACCACAACAGATTGTCGAACCGTGACAGCTAACTCTTTCAACACGAAGCGTTTCTTCAGCAAAAGCTCAGACCGTGTTTTCGTCAAGTTTTGTGGGATCAGAAGTGAGTCTGATGCAATAGCCGCTATCGAATGTGGAGCGGACGCTTTGGGATTCAATTTGTACCCGGGATCGACACGATTCATTCAATGGCAAAAAGAAAAGTCTTGGATTCGCGGGCTGCCTGCCGAGATCTCGCGAGTCGCGGTCCTCGTCAATCCTGGATTGGATGAAGCTTTGCAACTGCTGGAGACGGATGTTTTCGACGGACTGCAGCTTCATGGCGAAGAGTCGAGGGAATTTTGTGAATCGCTGACCGCTCACCATAAGCCCGTACTCAAAGCGCTTCGGTTGAAAAACGTCGAGCTCCTGCAACGAATTCACGATTATCCCGTTTTTGGCTTTCTGATCGATAGCCATCGGGAAGGAGCGTTTGGTGGAACCGGCGAGCGGTTCGAATGGACGCTCCTGAAACAGGCGGATCTGAATAAACCGCTTATCGTAGCCGGCGGGTTGACACCCGAAAATGTGGCGGACGCAGTTCGCGAGCTCAGGCCTTACGCAGTTGATGTTGCGAGCGGGATAGAAAACGCGAATGGCGGCAAAGACAGGAAGAAAATGCAAGATTTCGTCGCAGCTGCGAGACGAACATGAAACCTGACCGGTACCCAGTGGAGGAAGAGCAGATGCACAGAAGGCCGCAAAGGTGTGCCTTCTGTGCAAATCCTCTTTGCTATCTTTGCTACCTTCTGTTCAAATTCTCTTCTATTTCTTATTGTCAGAGGACCAAATTGGATATGGCGCTTACATTTAAAATTGCTGTTCTGGCCGGCGACGGTATTGGGCCCGAAGTGATGGCTGAGGCTATCGCGGTACTTCAGCGATGCGCCGAGCTCGAAGAGTTTCGCGTCGATTTGAGCGAGTCCCTTGTAGGAGGAGTCGCAATCGATGAGACGGGCAAAGCGCTGCCCGAGGATACGCTGGCGAATTGCGAGCAGAGCGACGCAATCCTGTTTGGTTCGGTCGGGGGTCCGAAGTGGGAACGGCTGCCACCGAATCAGCAGCCGGAGCGCGCTGCTCTTCTGCCCCTGAGGAAACACTTCAATCTCTTCGCCAACCTGAGGCCGGCACTCTGTTTGCCCGAGCTTTCGGCGGCGTCGCCGCTGCGGCCGGACCTGGTTCAAGGCGGATTCGAAATCCTCTGCATAAGAGAATTGACCGGAGGCTTGTACTTTGGACAACCCAAAGGAACTCACGAAGAACGAGGAGAAACCATTGCAATCGATACCATGGTTTACCGGAAGTCGGAGGTTGAGAGGATTGCCCACCTGGCATTTCAGATCGCCCAATCTCGAAAGCGGAAACTTGTTTCCGTCGACAAGGCAAACGTGCTCGAGAACAGTCTGCTCTGGCGCTCCGTCATAAAAGAAATCGCATCGATCTATCCCGATGTGGCCGTGACCCACTTGCTGGTCGACAACGCCGCGATGCAGTTCATCCGGGCGCCCAAAACTTTCGATGTCGTGGTAACCGAGAACCTTTTTGGCGACATTCTTAGTGACGAGCTCGCCATGTTGACAGGTTCGATAGGAATGCTGCCGAGCGCCAGCTTGGGAACCGGTCAACATGGCTACTACCGTTTCGGCCTATACGAGCCGAGCGGCGGGTCGGCGCCGGATATTGCAGGCATGGGAATCGCCAATCCGATTGCCCAGATCCTGTCCGTGGCGATGATGCTGCGGTATACGTTCGGCCTGAATGATTCCGCAGCGCGCATCGAATCGGCGGTCCGCAAAACCATCGCCGAAGGTTTTCGCACGAAAGATATCCAGTCCGAAGGAACCCACCTGGTTTCAACGAAGCAAATGGGCTCCCAGATCAGGGCAAACCTGGATCGCTGATCAAGAAGCCAATAATTCAAGAATTCAAGAAGTCAAGAATGGTGCCATGCGGAACTCGGCGCGAAATAGTTTCTTCTTGGATTCTCGAATTCTTGAATTCTTGGCTTCCTGAATTATTGCTCCTTCGACATGTTTGCCATTCCCGACAACATCGCCCGCGATGCGTCATCGGTGAAGTCGAGAACTCCCGCAGAGTCAAACGGCAAATGATGGCTGATGGCCAGCTTGGCGACGCCGTGCACCATCGACCAAGAGAATAAAGCGAGCTGTCGTGGGTCTTCGGCTGACAAGGCTCCGGTCTCCTGGCATTCGACAATGAATGCCAACAACGTCTCAAACGCTTCCTCACCGGCCGCGGCGTAATTCGGATATGTTTCCTGGTTGGAAGGCAAATCGAACATCACCGAGAAATGCTCTGGCCAGCGTAGTGCGAAACTGACATAACCGCGCCCGCAAAGCCTAAGGCGCTCTTGTGCGGTTGAACCCCGAGCGGCCGACCGTTTCATCGCGGCAGTCAACCGTTCAAAGCCTTGCATTGCAACCGCCGCGACAAGTTCGTCTTTGTCATGGAAATGACGGTAAGGCGCGTTGTGTGAAACTCCGGCGCGCCGCGCGACCTCGCGGAGAGTAAAGCCCTGCGGTCCAACTTCAGCCACTAGAGCAACGGCGGCATCGATTAGGGCCTGCTTCAAGTTGCCATGATGATAAGGGCGTGCCGATGGCATTTAAAGACTATAGCATGTTGACATAAGCCACATATCTGTTTAATTGATGTGTGGGGTGTCAACATGAAATTTTCTTCCTATAAAAATCAATCTCTAGATCAGACCTGGGACGCAATCGTCATCGGGTCCGGTATTGGCGGGCTCGCCACCGCAGCCTTGCTATCCTCTTACGCCGCCAAACGAGTGCTCGTTCTCGAACGCCACTATGTCGCCGGTGGGTACACTCACGCTTTTCATCGGCCCGGTTACGAATGGGATGTGGGTCTCCACTACATCGGAGATGTCCAGGACGAGCACTCAATGGTGCGCCGTGCGTTCGACCAGATTACCGATGGCCAGCTCAAATGGGCAGCGATGCCCGATGTTTACGACCGCTTTGTCATCGGTGACCGAAACTACGAATTCGTGAGCGGTGTCGAACGCTTCCGCGCTCGCATGAAAGAATATTTTCCTCAAGAATCGGCTGCCATCGATCGTTACATCGCTGCGGTACAGGCCGTACATCGGGCGACTCAACCATTCTTCGCGGAAAAAGCGATCCCGCGTCCGATCGCGTACCTGTTGGGGGGCTTGATGCGTGCGCCGTTTCTCCGTTGGGCGAATCGTACGACCGCCGAAGTGCTCAGAGGGTTCACTGGCAACGATGAACTGATCGGGGTGCTCGCCGCACAATGGGGCGATTATGGCCTTCCACCCGGGCAAAGCAGCTTCGGCCTGCATGCGATTATCGCCAATCATTACTTTGAAGGTGCCAGCTACCCGGTCGGTGGCGCGAGCCGGATTGCGGAAACGGTCGCCCCGGTGATCGAACGGAGCGGCGGCAAGATTGTGGTTAATGCTGAGGTCGCTGAGATATTGCAGTACGATAAAAGGGCCATCGGTGTTCGGATGGCGGACGGACGAGAGTTTCGCGCCGGGACGATCATCAGTGATATCGGGGCGCGTAATACATTTGATCGTCTGATTCTCGGAACCGATCGCGCTCTCGAGAAAGTTCGCGCTGAAATTCGCAGCATTCCTCCTTCCACGGCACATCTTTGTCTCTACGTCGGGGTAAAGGATTCGGCTGCCAACCTCGGTATCGCCGGCACCAACTTATGGATTCACCCGACGTACGATCACGATGCCAACGCCGCGCGAGTCACCGCGGACTTAACGTCACAATTTGCTTCCCTCTATATCTCCTTTCCCTCAGCCAAAGACCCGGATTTTGAGCGACGTCATCCCGGCCGTGCCACCGTCGAAGTGGTTGCACTGGTGCCGTACAATTGGTTCGAACGCTGGCAGGACACCGGGTGGAAGCGGCGCGGACAGGATTACGAGACGCTCAAACAGGAACTCTCCGTTCGGCTCCAGCGGGAACTCGAGCATCGTGTCCCTGCGCTCTCCGGAAAGATCGACTACGCAGAACTGTCGACCCCGCTCAGCACGCGTCATTTCATGAATTACCAGCGCGGCGAATCTTATGGACTGAGTGGGACGCCCGAACGCTTTCGGCTACGCTGCCTGACCCCGCGAACTCCGGTCCGCAATCTTTATCTGACCGGGCAGGATGTTGTCAGCCTTGGTGTCACGGGAGCATTGTTTAGTGGTTTTGTGACGGCTTCCGCTTTGCTCCGCCGCAACCTGATGTCGACGCTTGCGAAAGCCGCCCCGAAAAGAACAGCAGGCAGTCGGATAAATAGACGAGCACCAGAGGAACAGCCCGCAGTGGCGTGATAAGCCGCTAGCCTGCATCGGTCACAAATCCTTAAAGATTTGTGACGATGCAGCTGTGGCTATCCTAAGCCCGCCATGACCTCGTCGCTTCGGTTTTTGCGTGATTTTTGCGGGCTAGTCGCAAGTATGCTCGGGTTTGCTGCGCCCGATGACCGCCGTCGGAAGCACGCAAGCCTCCGGCGACGGTTAGCTCATAGGCGAGGCTTAGCAGGTCAGCTCGCGGCGAGCTGCTCGAGCGGAACGATCACCGTCTCCGCGGTGCCGTACATCTGGATGGTGCGCCACGTTACCTTTTGCTGCGCCGGCAGAATGACCGGGCCGCGGACTTCCTTGTAGATCTCCGATCGTCTTGAACTCGACGGACTGGCCCCTCGGCACATTGAAGGTGGGCAGGAAAACCGAGAAGGTCGTGCCGCCGGAATCGATCGTCACCTCCAATGCTACCGTGACCAGGTTGCCGAGATCGGTGGGATCGGTGTGGATCGCGTTTGGTAAGAAGTCCTTGGATATGGCCTCGTCCTGATAGGTGAGCGCCGGAAGAGCTGGGATTGGCGCCGATTGTGTAAACAAGTCAGCGCTTATGGGGATGCGCTCCCGCGCGTCCGGCGTCGCGCGTCCATAGGACGTGAACAAGCGCACAAAAAAGGCGAGAACAAGCAAAAAGGGCTGCAACGGCTTCCAGACGCGCAACGCCGGTCGCGCGGGAGCGCATCCCTACCACGTCACTCGCGCAGGAACGCGTGCCTCATGCGCAACGCCGGATCGCGCGGGAGCGCGTCCCTTGCCGCAAAAGCACGACCTATTTTACCGCGCCGAAGGTCAACCCTTGTACAAGCTGTTTTTGCGTAAGCCAGCCAAGCACCATGATCGGAGCGACCGCCAGCAGAGAAGCCGCAGAAAGCTTCGCCCAGAAAAGCCCTTCTGGACTCGAATAGGAAGCGATAAACGCGGTCAATGGCGCCGCGTTTGCACTCGTAAGGTTGATGCTCCAGAAAGCCTCGTTCCACGCAAAGATAATCAGGATCAGCGCGGTCGAAGAAAGTCCCGGTAAGCACATCGGACGCAAAAGGTACCAAAGCTCTTCCCAGAGGGTTGCCCCGTCGATCCGGCCCGCTTCCAGAATCGCCGCCGGAACTTCACAGAAGTAGGTGTAGGACATCCATATCGCGATCGGGAGATTCATCAGTGTGTAAATGATAATCAATCCGATCAGGTTGTCTAACAGGCCGAAAGTCCGGAATAGCAGGTAAATCGGAACCAGTACGCCTACGGCGGGCATCATTTTCGTCGACAACATCCAAAGTAACCTTCCCTGGGTTTTGGGCGTCGGAAAGAACGACATCTTATAGGCAGCCGGAATAGCAAAAAGAAAGCAGACTAAAGTCGAGCCGATTGAGACGTAAATGGAGTTCATCACGAACAGCAAATAGTTGCTTCGGGCGAACACGTCCCTAAAGGACTCAAGTGTCGGAATGAAGATCAGATCCGGGGAATAAGCGCCTTGCTCGGTTTTAAAAGCCGTAATTGCCATCCAGAAAATCGGGAAGAAGATGATCAGTGCGATCGCCCACCCCACAATTCCAAAAATCAGATTGCCGTACTTTTTCATGTCAGCGGCCCTTGAGATTTTGAGCAAGCATCTTGACCAGGAAGTAGGCGACGATGTTCGCAAGAACCACTGCGAGAATACCGCCGGCGGATGCGATGCCGACATTAAATTGTTGAATACCCAACGAATAGACGAGAAAAGCCAGGTTGGTGGTGGCGTGTCCGGGACCGCCAGAAGTTGTCGTGTAGATCTCGGCAAAAATCGATAGCAGGAAGATGGTCTCAATCATCACAACGACGCCAATGGCGCGTTGCAGGTGCGGAACAATGATATAGAAAAACAGTTGAAATGCGTTTGCCCCGTCGATCGATGCAGCTTCCTTTTGTTCCTGATCCAACGACTTAAGAGAAGTGAACAGGATCAGAAAGGCAAAGGGTAGCCACTCCCACGAGACGATGATGATAATTGAAATCAGTGGATAGTCGCCAAACCAATCAATGGCCGGAAGCCCGAGCTTGTGCAGAACGAAAGCGACCAGGCCGTAAACCGGATGCATGATGAAATTCTTCCAGATCAATGCGCTCACCGTTGGCATGACAAAGAACGGAGCAATTACCAACAAGGTTGCCACATTTTTACCGAAAAATTCCCGATCGTAAAGGACCGCCAAGAGCGTCCCGACCACGATTGTAATGATCAACACCGCTCCCATTAGTAAGACCGTGTTGATGATGGCCGGCCAAAAAGATTCATCTTCGGTGAGAAATTGGTAGTTTTCGATTCCGGCAAAGCCGCTTATGTCCGGGTTCAGAAGACTATATCGGATAAACGAAAAATAAATCGTCATCGCCAGCGGAACAATCATCCACAAGAGCAACGCGATAATCGACGGCGCCTCTAATAGCGCCATCAGTATGTTGGGTTTTTCCGCGCTCGCCGGCGCCCCTACCGGCCCCACGACTGGTTGTTGGGTTGCTACGCTCATAGGTCTTGGTCAAGTCAACCGGCTCGCGGCGGTTAACACGAGCCGGTCTCGTTTCAAACAAACTCTACTTCGGGTAGCCTGCTTGTTTGACGGCGCGGCTAACTGCGGCCTGGCTGTCTTTCAATGCTTGATCGACGCTCGATTTACCCGCCAACGCTCCCGAAATGTTCTGACCTACCACCGTGCCGAACGATTGAAATTCGGGGATACCCACGAACTGTATTCCGGTGTATGGCACCGGCTTTATGCAGGGATTTGTTGGGTCGGCGCTTTGCATCGCCTGGAGCGTAGGAGCAGCGAAGGGGGCTTTTTGGTATTCAGGGTTGTCGTAGGTCGACTTTCTTGTGCCGGGCGGAACTCCAGCCCAGCCAATGTCATCCGCGACCAGCTTGATATAATCTTTTGAAGTGGCCCACACAGCGAATTTCTCTGCCGCCTCGGCTTGTTTGGCGGCCTTGGGGATGGCAAACGCCCAGGACCAGAGCCAGTGCGACCCATTCGGCGTAGCCTCGATAGGACTGGGAGCGTAACCCATTTTACCAGCGACCTGGGATTCTTTGGTATTTTCAAGCATGCCGCCCGCCACGGTCGCATCGATCCACATGGCCGCTTTCCCGCTTGTCATCAAGGTCAAATTTTCGTTAAACCCGTTTGCACTCGCCCCGGGAGGCCCGTCTGCCTTCATGAGATCGATATAGAAGGTGATCGCCTTCTTCCACTCCGGGGTGTCGATCGTGGGGGTCCACTTCATGTCAAACCAGGTGCAGCCGAACGTGTTGAGCAGCGTGCCGAGAAAGGCCATATTTTCTCCCCATCCAGGCTTGCCGCGCAAGGTGATGCCATAAACCCCTTTGGCTTTGTCGGTTAAAGCGTCGGCAAACTTTTTGATGTCTTCGTACTTCGGCTGGTCGGGCATCTTGAGACCCTTCTCGTCGAAAAGATCTTTTCGGTACATCAACATGGAACTCTCACCATAAAACGGCAGAGCATACAGCTTTCCCTGATAAGAAAGCCCGTCTCGGAGCGATTTGAAGAGGTCTTCGAGGTCGTAGTCGGCCGGAAAGTTTTCCATGGGTCGCAGCCAGCCTCGCTTGGCAAAAATCGGAGTTTCATACAGACCGATTTGAACAATGTCGAACTGGCCGCTGCCGGTCGATACGTCGGTCGTAATTCGTTGACGAATCGTATTTTCCTCAGTGATCACCCAATTGAGCTTAATATCCGGGTTCTTCTCCTCAAACTTCGGAGAAAGCTTTTTAAGCTCAATCATATCGGGGTTATTGACCGTTGCGATGGTCACAGTTTTCTGCTGGGCCAGGACGCTGACGCCAGTAATTAGGACAGCGAATAGGGGGAAGGCGAAACGCTTCATGGTTTATATGTCTGCTGGTTGGAAGATCTACTGTGTACCCGATGGGTGATAAACTAGGGTTGCGAATACACTTAGGCCTTTACCATTACTGCTCTGCCGACTATCACGATGTCAAGTGCTATTCGCCCGACAACTGGAATTCTTTTCCAGAAATCATCCGGCGTTACCACGCACAAATGTTGCGCTGTTGGCATATGCCCAGAATCGAGTTTCTGTCGAACGGCGAGCGTTAAGTTGATAATATCCGCGTGAAACCACAATGAGTGTACCGATAGAGTCCGCTTTGAAAACCTCGCAAAAACACGCAGATCTTGCGGGGACCTGCCCTTGGTGGGCGATTACCGACTACGATAATGAGTGATGGAGTGGTGTTCGGAGCCATCTTTTACTTCCAAAGAATCCGGCAGAAAACCGCAGCTTTTGCGAGATGGTAGTAATGAGGAAACAAAAACGCCGGCCGTGGTAAATGTTACCTAAAAGATATGAGTCCAGAGATCTGCGTTGCCCAGGTTAGTCGTTGCGGGTCCCATTTCCGTGGAACTCTGGTCGCCCACCGCCTGCATCGCTCACAAATCTCTAAGGATTTGTGAGCGATGCAGGCTGGGTAAGTTATATGTTATGACGATAATATGATAAACATGTCGAGTTGTACAAAGATAGAGGTTAGACGATCCATCGGGACGACGCTGAGTCGATCTGTTCCTCCGGTTACCTCCGCGAAGCGAGGAAACGACGGCGGACAGTCAGCCTCCGGACATTGACCGTCAGGTCGTGCGACAACTCCAGAACAATCGTCAAATATATTCAGTCGTAGACATCCCGCTGCGCTTCGAATTCAAAGGTGGGGCGATAATGACTTGAATTCTGAATTCATTGAGAGCCTCGGAAATTTTTTCGGGAGGATTTGCATCGGTGACCAGGATATCGATCTGTCCCAGCGATGCGATGTGACCGAGTAGCTTTTGATCAAATTTCGTAGAGTCTGCCAGGACGATGGTCCTTCGTGCAGCGGCAATCATACTGGCGGTCATCGCTGCTTCTTGCAGCAGTCTGGCGAAAACACCATCCTCGGTGATCCCCCCGACACCCAGAATTGCGCTATCGACACTGACAGCTGTCGAGCCGCCGTAGGCAACTGAACCAACGGTGATATGAGACTCGGCACGGTATTCACCGCCGAGTACGAATACATCGCGAACGGCGTGTTCTGGAAGAGATGCAGGTATCGCCAGAGCATTGGTGACCACCGTCAGATTCTTTTTGCCTGATAATTCAAAAGCGAAGATTCGGGTGGTAGATCCTCCATTGATAATCAAGGTTTCGCCATTTTGGACTAATGCCGCGGCGCATTGTGCGATACGAGTTTTCTCGGCCGTTCGAAGATTGACCCGCTGGGCAAACGGCGATTCACTCTGGACGAGGTGATCTGCGGGGACCGCGCCGCCATGGGTCCGTCGCACGAGGCCGCGAACCGAGAGTAAATCAAGATCCCGGCGGATTGTATCGGGCGAAACCCCGAATTGCGAGGAAAGCTCGGTCACGGAGAGTTGGCCTTGTCGACGAGCGAGGCGTACCAACTCGAATCGACGTCGAGCGGGAAGAGATCCGTCGTGCAGTATATTGAATGCCTGGCGTGATCCGTCAACAGGCTCAAGCTGAATATTGTTTTCAAACACTACCTGTGTCATTCGCGCCACCTCTAAGAATTGGGATTGCTATCGCGACAAATCTGAAACACTAAACAGTCTCGATTGGCATTTATGTTCTAGAGAAGATCATATGTCAATCATTTGTTCGATTAAAGATAGAAAAGATCACAATGGCAGAGATGTGCGCGGGGCATGCCGCCCGCTCGAGCGAATCGCTCTCCTTCCCCCTAATCGTCCTCGTCCTCGAACTCGTCCTCGTCCTTGAGCCCTATAGGCCGGAGCGATATCAGCCGGTTGGTTCTATCGATTGCGGTTTTTCGATTCCAAACCACTCTTATCTGCGAGACCAAAAATCGAGGACGAGGACGAGTAATCGAAAGCGATTCGAGGACGCCAATGGTCAGGATTTTCGTAGACTGCAATCGCCGCTGCTCATGAATAAGGATCTCCTGCTTGCGATCGACGTCGGAACCGGAAGTGCCCGGGCAGCCCTCGTTACTGAAACCGGGAAGATTCTTGCCTTCGCGGCGAGAGAATACGATCAGATCGTTCCCCATTTTGGCTGGTCCCAGCAGAGTCCGCGCAGTTGGTGGCAGGGAGTCGTCTTTAGTATCCGGCGTGTCGTGGCAGAAGTAGCACATGGCGCCGATCGGATCGCTGGAATCGCTGCCTGCGGGCAAATGCATGCGACAGTCTTGATCGATGGGGCGGGTGAGTTGGCACTCGAGGAAGTGCCTTTGTGGAACGACAAACGGACCCGCGAAGTTGTGAACCGATTCTTGCAGGAGAACGATGCGGATGCCTTGTTTCCCATTACCGCAAACCCGCCGACGGTCGCATGGCCGGCGTTTAAGCTGGCTTGGATTAAACAGAACGAACCCAAGGCGTACGAGGCGGCCCGGACATTCCTGACGCCGAAAGACTACATCAACTTTAAGCTAACCGGCGAACGCAGGACTGACTTCTGCGAAGCCTCCTGCAGTTATATGTTTGACGTTCGGAGCCGCGCCTGGAGCTCAAATATCCTGGGGCTCCTGGGCTTGGACCCAGACAAATTGCCGTCGCTCAGTCTTGCTTCCGAACTGCTTGGAGGGGTCACAAAAGAGGCGGCGCAGATTACCGGTCTACGAGCGGGCACCCCGGTGGCCGTTGGTGCAGGTGACTTTCCCATGGCGCTTCTTGGGTCGGCAGTCACACGGTCGGGAATGGGATGTGATATCACCGGTACCTCGACGCTCATTACATTGCTTGCAGAAGAGCCGGCGCTCGACCCGATAATCTCCAATCTGCAATGCGTTCTTGGCGGGTGGGCTGCCTTCACCATTGTTGACGCCGGCGGAGACGCGATGCGATGGGCGCGCTCGGTCTTTCACGACAGGCCCCACAGCTACAACGAAATCGTCTCGCTGGCCGAAAGCGCACCGGCAGGGTCTGAACAGCTCTTATTCCTTCCGTACCTCAACGGCGAGCGTCTTGCGCGCAAGTCGAATTCTCGCGCCCAGATTTTTGGTCTTACAAGCGGGCATAGCGCTGCGCATTTGCATCGAGCCGTGATGGAAGGAGTCGCATTCGCCTCAAGGCGGAATATAGAGGTGATGAAGTCGCGAGGAAGCCGCTTCGACCGGATGATCGCTGCCGGCGGCGGCGCAAAGAGCCGATTGTGGCTCGAGATCAAGGCAAGCATCTATAATTGCCCGATTTTGATCCCTTCAGAACCGGAGTGCGGCGTCCTGGGTTGCGCGATGATCGCAGGCTTCGCTGCAGGGCTATTTTCGAATCTCGAGGCAGTCGTTTCTCAGCAAATCCGATACGACAGCGAAATCGTTCCGAACCCGGCCTGGTCGGAGCGATACGAGAAGATGCGATCGTTGTTTAATAGTCTTTACGAGAGCAGCGAACAGTTCTGGGACCGGTTCGGGACCTAGTCGGCGTATCGGCGTTTCGGCGTATCGGCGTTTGGGCGTCGGCTCGCGTGGCGCGGTAGGGTTGCGCTCCTGCGCGACCGGCGTAGCACGTCTGGAAACTTTCCTTTTGCTGATTACGCTGCCGCAGCCCCTTATCCCACTCCCTTTGCTTGTTCACGTTCTATCAACGTGCAACGCCGGTCGCGCGGGAGCGCAACCCTACCGCGCCACGCGTGCCGAAACGCCGATACGCCAACACGTTTCTCCCCCCGGCTATGCAAGGCTCTTCACAAGTGTTGACCTGGCTCCCTCTTCGTAAAAGCTCTGCAGTGTATCGCTGACCTGCTTGACAAAGGCGGGCGAATTCGCCAGTTCCTCGCTGAATACGTCGCGCATGCCAAGAAGTTGTCGCGCGTCCTTCCCCGCGGCTTTGGCGCGTTCTCGCAAAGTCTGGGCCATGGGATCGAGCATTGGCATTTCCTTACCCGATTCATCCAAACCGTTGAGATAACGGAACCAAGACGCGACGGTAAAGCTCAATAACTTTATAGGTCCTCCGCGTTGCAGTTGCTCCTTGATTGAGGGCAGGACGAACTTGGGAATACCCGACGACCCATAAATTCCTATGCGTGAGAGCTGATCGCGAATGGCCGGATTCGCAAAGCGCTCGATTAAAGTCTTTTTATAATCTGCGAGATCAACTCCAGGAACTTCATCCAGGAGCGGGGTTACCTCGTCATCCATCATTTTTTCGACGAGTCTCCGGATGTCTGGATTCCCCATGGTCTCGTGGACTAACTGATATCCAAGCAGCATTCCTATGTAGCAGAGCGCCTGGTGGCTGGCATTGAGGAGTCGGAGTTTCATTTTTTCGTAGGGCAAGACATCGGTTGTCATTTGTGCGCCTACCAATTCCCAAGCGGGCCGGCCCTGGACGAAGTGATCTTCGATCACCCACTGTTTGAAGGATTCCGTCATGACCGGCCACCCGTCATCAATTTTGAACTTCTCTTTGACCAGGGTGCGATGCTCGTCGGTAGTCGCGGGAGTGATGCGATCGACCATGCTGTTTGGGAATATGCAGTTCGCCGCCAGCCAGTTCCTAAAAACGGGATCCCTTAACTCGGCGAATGCCGTCAGCATTTTCTTGGCAACCTCACCGTTGCTCTGGATGTTGTCGCAGGACATCAGCGTGAACGGCGGAAGCCCGCGTGTACGCCTCCGATCAAGAGCTTCCAAGAGATATCCAAACGAACAGCGGGGTTCGTGCGGGTGAGCGAGATCATATTGAATGTCAGGGTTCTTTTCGTCCAAATCTCCGGTCGATTGATCAATATAGTATCCGCCTTCCGTAATCGTAAGCGAAACGATCCGGGTCTGGGGGGATGCCATTTGTTCAATTACCTTTTGGGGATCATCCGGGCCGAGCAGAAAATTAACAATCGAGCCAATGATCCGAGCTCTGTCGCCTTCTAAGCTCCGCTCGACGAGCGTGTAAAGGCAATCCTGCGAAATCATGACATCGCGGATGCGGGCATCATGTTTTAGCAATCCGACTCCGCAGTAGCCCCAGAGCGGGTCTCCACCTTGGCTGAACAGATCATCCGTGTAAAGTGCTTGATGCGCACGATGGAAACCGCCCACGCCGACATGCATGATTGACTGACCGACTTTCTGCCGGTCATACTTTGGAATATGAATTTGTGGGTCGAGTAGATTGAGATTTGCAGCGTTGAGTTGAGTAGTCATTGGTTTCGGGGGTTAACATAGATCTTGTATTGGATATATCTCTCGAGCAAGACAACTTCATTAGCCGCCCATCAAAACAAAGATGGATCCGTCATCGCCAAAGCAGGAGGAAAAATTGGAAATAGCGGTACGAGCCGCGTGGCTCTACCACGTCGCCGGGAACACCCAGGCCGAGATAGCACGAAAATTGCAGATCTCGCGGCCGACTGCCCAGAGACTGGTGGCATTTGCACTCGAGCGCGGTCTGGTGAAGGTACGAGTCAACCACAGGGTTGCGAGTTGCCTGGAATTGGCAGTAGCCCTGCGTCAACGATATAACCTGATGGTTTGCGAAGTCGTGCCTGTCAACGCGGATAGCGCCGATCAGGTATTAAGAAAAATCGCGGTCGCCGGCGCCCAGGTGATGGAGTCTTACCTTGGCGAGGTTCAGCCGAAAATCATCGCTCTGGGTTCCGGTCAGACTATCAAAGCGGTAATCGGCGAACTGAACGTGCAAGCCAGACCTCAGCATCGCCTGCTTTCTCTCGTTGGAACAATTGCTCGTGACGGCTCTAGTAATCCTTACGATGCCGCTCTTCAGGCCGCGGAAAAGATCGGTGCCAAGTGCTTCTTAATACCTGCTCCATTGCTTGCGGACTCGCCGGAGGAGCGAAAACAATGGTGCCACCACCGCCTGTATAAGATTGTGGAAGAACTTTCGAATCAGGCTGATGTGGCCTTCGTAGGAATAGGAGATATGCGTGTCGGTTGTCCGATGTATCGCGACGGTTTTCTAACCAAACAGGAAGTGATGGAACTCGTAAAAGCGGGCGCGGTTGGGGACAATCTCGGCTGGGCCTTTAACCAGGCTGGAGAACTTGTGCGTGCACCCAGTCAGCAGAGGGTCACGAGTATTCAATTGCGACGCCCCTCCAAAAAGCCGGTAATCGCCTTTGCGGGCGGTGAACATAAGGCTCTAGCTGTGCTCGGTGCACTGCGAGGGCAGTGGATCAACGGACTTGTGACCGATGAGTCATGTGCGCGTGCTATCCTCTCCGGCGAATAAGGACAGGAAAAAATTGCCTAGGGATAAGGCGATAGTATCTCGATCCCGACCAAACTATAGGCGAGACGGTAAAATAGCGCGCCGTCTCCTGAATCCCTTGGGTTTCGCCCTAGGTAAGAGGTCTAATAGGGAGGCAGGAAGCGGTTTGGTCCTCATTTCATAGACATTGGCATAATAAATGCTCTGCACTTTAAGTATCTATGAGCACGAACGTTGCCGCTGAATATTCCCGGCGATCCCTTTCTTTGACGGTCTTGCGGTGGTCGCGCGAACGGGTTCACAATACCAAATCAATAATCAACGATATGCTACGCTGGCCGGAGCTTTACGCCTTTGAGGCTCCGCATTTGCAAGCCGCCCTCGAAGCGTTGGAGAAAGCCGAAGTCGAGTTGAACTTCCTAAATTGAAATCGACTTGGATCACTGGAGCCACAAATGCGCGTCGACGACCGGACGTGTAAGCGAAGGCTCCAGTCTTTGCCTCCCCAGGGCGCGGCGGCCAGGGGAATCGTGTCGGCGAATCGGCGAGTCGGCGTTTGCAAAGCGTCATCAACTTTCGTCGAGACCTCCTACCTGCCCGCAAAGAGCGCTTTCAAGACGCTTGCTAGTGAGATTTTTATTACGGTCGTCCATTACCCGTTCGGGTAGCGGGATGCGTTTTCGGGCGATTCTGCGCAGGACGTCACGGTAGGGACGCGCTCCCGCGCGAGCCGCCGTAGATTGTCCGACCACGACATCCGGTGGAGCAACTCTGATCGTCGATGGTTTCCGGCGCGTCCGGCGCGGTACGTTCAGAGGAGGCGCAATCATGGAAAGGGCCGAATACGATCGGCACTCGCGAGCGCGCGTGGCAGAAACGGCAAAAGGAGGACGCCCGTGCGCGTCAACATAAGAAAGCCGTGCAAATCTCTTCCCACCGCTATGGTAGGGACGCGCTCCCGCGGGAGCCGCCGCAGATTGTCCGATAATGACATCCGGTGGAGCAACTCTGATCGTCGATGGTTTCCGGCGCGTCCGGCCCAGCACGTTCACAGAAGGCGCAATAATGGAAAGGGCCGAATACCATCGGCACTCGCGAGCGCGCATGGCAGAAATGGCGAAAGACGGGGCGAGACATGCAACGCCCTGCAACGACGGACGCGCCGGAGCGTATCGACCCTCGGAGGCGCTGCACCCGACACGATCATCTGACGTGCTGCCGCGGATCGCGCGGGAGCGCGTCCCTACCGTGCCCACGTTGCGAAAACGCGTCGAAATGTGCCACGCCGGATCGCGCGGGAGCGCGTCCCCTTGCCACACGTTGCGAAAATGCGTCGATCGCGGCCCCGCGCGAGCCGCCGCAGGACGCCCGATGTTAAAAACGTCCGGCGCAGCACGTCCTTGCCGCAATCCAAGAATAATCCCAACCGCAAAATTTCCTCGCTCAATCCTCGAGAGATCGATCGCGATTTGTGCCTTAAGCAGCTCTTTGGAATTGCACACCTACTGCCGATTAGTGATAGATTTTGCCACTGACCTAGGATTCGGCAGCGTCGTAACGCCTTATGCCTCGGGAAACTCCGAGACTCATGTTACCAGACCAAAGAAGAACGCTGAGAGTTCAACGAACAACCCCTGAACAACTGCTCCGAAAAATGAAGGATCTTCCATGAAACGCGAAACAGTATTGGACCAAATTGAGAATAACAGAGGGCCCTGGGATTTCCTCGTGATCGGCGGAGGAGCGACAGGTCTCGGCGTCGCCGTCGACGCGGCCTCGCGCGGGTACCGCACGCTGCTGGTGGAGCAGCACGACTTTGCCAAAGGAACTTCCAGTCGCAGCACCAAGCTCGTGCATGGCGGGGTTCGTTACCTCAAACAGGGCAACATCTCACTTGTGCTTGAAGCGTTGCGTGAACGCGGACTACTCTGTGAAAATGCGCCGCATTTGGTCCACCACCTCGAGTTTATCGTGCCGATTTACAGCTGGTGGGAGGGGCCGTTCTACGGGATCGGCATGAAGATTTACGACCGGCTCGCCGGTAAACTCGGACTCAGTCCGTCGCGGGTTCTTACGCGTGAGGAAACGCTGAAACTGATCCCGACGCTCGAACCTGCCGGTCTACAGCGAGGAGTCTCTTATTACGACGGGCAATTCGACGATTCACGGTTGGCCGCGAACCTTGCGCAAACGATCTTTGACCTTGGCGGCGTTGCCATTAATTACATGCCGGTCGTTTCCCTCATCAAGGAAGACGAACTGATTGTAGGGGCAGTGATTCGCGATTTGGAGACCGGTTCGGAGTACCAGGTCAAAGCGCGGGCTGTGATCAACGCCACGGGCGTGTTCTCGGATGGTGTCCGCAAGATGGATGAGCCGGACGCAAAAACCGTCATTGCCGCGAGTCAAGGCTCCCACGTGGTGTTGCCGAAGTCTTTCCTGCCGGGCAACAGCGCCGTCATGGTCCCGCACACCCCGGACGGTCGAGTGCTGTTTGCGGTGCCTTGGCACGATCACGTGGTGGTAGGGACTACCGACATCGGCGTGGATAACATTTCGATCGAGCCGGTTCCCATGGAAGAAGAAATCGGGTTCATCCTCACCAACGCTGCCAAGTATTTAAGCAAACGTCCCAGCCGCAGCGATATCTTGAGCGTTTACGCGGGCCTTCGCCCGTTAGTGAAGGTCGGCGACGCCAAAAGCACATCGGCCCTTTCCCGCGACCACACTATCTTGATTTCGAACGCCGGACTATTGACGATCGCCGGCGGCAAATGGACGACCTATCGGAAGATGGCACAAGATGCAGTCGAACAAGCGCAAATCATGGCTGGCTTGGACGAGCGCCCCTGCACAACCGAGCATTTGCAAATTCATGGTTGGACCAAGCAGAGCATTTCGGAACCGAACTTGCGCGTTTATGGTGCCGACGCGCCCGCGATCCGGGAACTCGCGAGGAAAGAGCCTGCCTTGGCAGAAAAACTTCACTCTGAACTGCCCTACATCGGTGCCGAAGTTGTCTGGGCGGTGCGCGAGGAAATGGCGCGGACCGTCGAGGACGTGCTTGCCCGAAGAACCCGTGCCCTGCTTCTGGGGGCGCGGGCCAGCATTGAAGCCGCTCCGCGGGTGGCGGAGTTGATGGCGCGTGAACTTAAACGGGGCGAAGACTGGCAGAAACAAACCGTGCGAGATTTCAAGGAAGTGGCCCAAAATTACCTTGCGCCGGCATGACCATGGTCGGCCGGTGCTTCTCGCCCTGTGCGTCTCCGAATTGATTCTCACCTGGAATAACGTCCAATGACGATGACTAAATTAGTGCTGTTGCGGCATGGCCAAAGTGTGTGGAACGAGGAAAATCGGTTTACCGGTTGGACAGATGTTGACCTTTCCCAGCAGGGCAGGGAGGAAGCTTTGGAAGCTGGTCGACTCTTAAAATCGCACGATTGTTCTTTCGATTGGGCCTTTACGTCAGTTCTGAAACGAGCTATTCGCACGCTCTGGATTGTTCTCGATGAACTCGATCTGATGTGGATTCCCGTCGAGAAATCGTGGCGACTGAACGAGCGGCATTATGGTGCTCTGCAAGGCCTCAATAAAGCAGCAACGGCAAAGCGATACAGCGACGAACAGGTTCATCTTTGGCGCAGAAGCTATGATATACAACCTCCAGCCTTAACGAAGGAAGACGAGCGCCATCCCGTTCATGACCCCAGATACAAAAATTTGCCTGAAGCAGATCTGCCTTGCACCGAGTCCCTCAAAGACACCGTCACACGCTTCTTGCCGTATTGGAACGAAGCTCTTGAACCTTCTCTAAAGGCCGGACGCAAATCGATCATTGCTGCCCACGGCAACACGTTGCGGGCATTGGTCAAGTACATTGAAGGAATTTCTGATGCGAATATTCCAGAATTGGAAATTCCCACCGGGATACCTCTCGTATACGAGCTGAATGAGAGGTTGCAACCGTTGGCACGCTACTATCTTGGAAACTCTTCGGTTGCGGCCCAAGCTCAAGATGCTCTTGACCATATAAAGTCCTAACCCGCAAGAATCGCACGCTTTTAAGGATCGACGAGCCCATTGCGAATAGAAGCTCTTAAACAGACGAGCAATTGAGGAAAACGAAACGATGGTCACTAATCCAAATAAGTTAGCCGAAATCAGCGTATTCGGTCCCGCGAGAGCGACCGTTCAAGGAACACCGTTAAGTGAGGAAGAACTGCACAAAGTAGACGCGTACTGGCGCGCCTGTTGCTATTTGATTCTCGGAATGCTCTATCTGAGAGAGAATCCGTTGCTGCGGGAACCGCTTAGAGTTGAGCATATCAAACATCGTCTTTTGGGCCACTGGGGTTCTAGTCCCGGGCAGTCCTTTGTCTGGGCGCATCTCAACCGCGCCATAAAGAAATATGATCTTAACATGATATATATATCCGGTCCTGGACATGGCGCACCGGGCGTGCTCGCACCCGTCTATTTGGACGGAAGCTATACCGAGATCTATCCTGACAAGAGCGAAGACTTTGCGGGATTGAAGAAGTTTTTCGGACAGTTTTCATTCCCGGGCGGTATCGGCAGCCACTGTACTCCGGAAACTCCCGGCTCCATCCACGAGGGGGGTGAACTGGGCTACAGTCTCTCACATGCATACGGAACGGCCTTTGACAATCGGGACCTGATTACCACGTGCGTTGTGGGCGACGGGGAATCTGAAACAGGGCCGCTGGCAACCTCGTGGCACTCCAACAAGTTTCTTAACCCGATTACAGACGGAGCTGTCTTACCGATTCTTCATCTCAACGGGTATAAAATTAACAATCCTACGATCCTGGCGCGGGTCAGCCATGAAGATCTTGAACATCTCTTTATCGGCTATGGATACAAACCGTATTTCGTTGAGGGCTCTGATCACGATAGTATGCATCAGGCGATGGCAGCGACGCTGGATAGATGTATTGAAGAGATCAAAACAATTCAAGAGGAAGCACGAAGTAACGGAGTCGCCACATTCTGTCGCTGGCCGATGATTATTCTGCGTTCGCCAAAAGGGTGGACCGCGCCTGGAGGGATAGACGGGCATAAGCTGGAAGGCTTCTGGCGTGCCCATCAGATTCCGATCGCAGACGTATCGAAAAATCCGGGCCACCTGAAGTTGTTAGAGGATTGGATGCGAAGCTATAAACCGGAGGAGCTATTTGACGAGACCGGTAGGCTGATTCCTGAACTGAGAGAGCTCGCTCCCAAGGGCACTCGTCGTATGGGTTCCAACCCGCACGCGAACGGGGGAGTCCTCAGGGAGGAGTTGAGTCTGCCGGATTTCCGCCATTATGGCGTTGAGATTCCAAAGCCGGGCCAGATTGAAGTGTCGAACACCTATCCGCTGGGGGTTTTCCTCCGGGATGTGGTGAAAAGCAACTTGCAAAAATTTCGAGTTTTTGGTCCCGACGAGACCACCTCGAATAAGCTCGATGCGATCTACGAGGTTACCAAAAAGACATGGCTGGAAGAATATTTTCCAGAGGACTTTGATGGTGGGGAACTGGGACCGGACGGACACGTCATGGAGATGCTCAGCGAGCATACACTCGAGGGTTGGTTGGAGGGCTATCTTCTCAGCGGGCGCCATGGTTTCTTCGCCACCTACGAATCATTTGTGCATGTCATTGACTCCATGGTCAACCAGCACGCCAAATGGCTTGAGAAATGTAACGAGCTGTCCTGGCGCGCGCCTATTCCATCGCTTAATTTGCTAATCACTTCTACCGTTTGGCGACAGGACCACAATGGTTTTACCCACCAGGATCCCGGCTTTCTGGACGTCGTTGCCAACAAGAGTCCGGAAGTCACTCGGATCTATCTGCCGCCCGATGTTAATACTCTGCTATCCGTCGGCGATCATTGTCTTCGGAGTAAGAACTACGTTAACGTGATCGTTTGCGATAAGCAGCTCCACGCACAATATCTGGACATGGAGTCTGCGATCACGCACTGCACGAAGGGAATTGGGCTCTGGGACTGGGCTAGCAACGACCAGGGCTCCGAACCCGATGTCGTGATTGCCACAGCTGGAGATGTTCCGACTCTTGAGGGCCTGGCAGCAACTGCACTCTTGCGAAGCGAGTTTCCGGACTTGAAGATTCGGTTTCTAAACGTGGTGGATCTTTTCAGGCTGCAGCCAGATACAGAGCATCCACACGGTTTGTCCGATCGCGACTTTGACAGCTTGTTCACGCTCGATAAGCCGGTCATCTTCAATTTCCATGCTTATCCATGGATGATCCATCGTCTGACTTATCGCCGCCATAACCACACTAATATACACGTGCGCGGTTACAAAGAGCAGGGAAGCATCAACACACCGTTCGAGTTAGCGATTCGCAACCAAATTGACCGCTTCAGTATTGCGATCGATGTTATTGATCGTGTGCCCAAACTAGAGGTGGCGGGTGCTCACGCCAAAGATAAGTTCAAAAGCGAGCAGATAGCCTGCCGCAGCTACGCCTACGAAAACGGCATCGACAAACCGGATATCGTAAAATGGAAGTGGCCCTATTAATTTAGGATGTAAGCAAAGGCTGGAGCCTTCTTAAAAATACGGGCAAGGCTGGAGCCTTCACGAAAAATACGGGCAAAGGCTGGAGCCTTCGCTTACAACTTGAGTGATCTCATCGTCAACCACGCAGAGAGCCGGTCACGCACCAGACCGCCGTACCCAACTGTCTCGCATAGCGTTGCCTGGATTACCAACCTCCCTTATGTAACAGGTGGCGGACCGCAACAGCAGGTCGATCTCTACATTCCGACGAACGGTAATGGCAGACCATTGGTGGTCTACGTCCATGGAGGAGGCTGGGAGCATGGCGACAAGGCACGGGCACAATCCTTACTTCGGACTCGGCGTGAATCCCCGGACAAGCAACTTTGATGTCGGTGGAGGCGGCGTCGGCCTGTTCGAAGATCCCGACGTGGAACCCATGATCATCGCGTTCCTTCAACATTACTTGCTCGACCGCCGTGCTGACGTCTTTCGTTGGCCGAACTAAAAGGTAAGCGAAGGTCCAGCCTTTGCCCGCTATGAACGCAAAGACTGGAGCCTTCGCTTACGCTTGACCTGTGGCTCTTTACCAACGTTAGCTACCGCAAATGTTGGTTTTTGGTTTTCGGCGCAGGTTACCGAGTTCTAACGGCACTTGATGGGAATCGTGCTGGCTAAAAAACCTGAGTTGTGTTATTCTCGCCATCTGTCTGACGTCGAGACTTGGAAAAACAAGCATCGTACTAAAGTCTTCCTTCAAAATAGCAACCCCCCATGCCTAAGAAACTTAGCCTCCTTTTACCGATTTGCGCTGCTATCGTGGCGCTATCGATTCCTTTCGCTGGTGTAGCGCAAGACGCAAAACCAGTCTACTATTGGGTTTCGCACGGATCACCGACCGATCCAGTCTGGACTTACTTTCTGCAAGGTGCCGAGCAGTGGGCGAAGGACACCGGCCATGAGGTTCGCACCTCTTTCCACAGCGGCGATGTTCCGTCGCAGCAGGAAGCCGTCCGCGCGGCGATCTCTGCAAAAGCCAGAGGGATCGTTACCAGCACGCCTGATCCTGGAAGTCTGACGAAGGTCATCGCCGAGGCACACGCGGCCGGCATTCCAGTTATCATCATGAACACCGAAGACAAGACCAGTGGTCGCGACGCCTACGTCGGCGGCGACAATGTGGCGATCGGCCATCGTTGGGCGCAATATCTGGTCGATCACGGCTTCGTGAAAAAGGGCGATGTTGTCTGGACCCCGGTGGAAGTTCCCGGCGCGACCTATGGAGTGCTTGAGACCCAGGGCATTGACAGTGTGTTTGGACCGCTCGGTGTCACCCACGAAATCACCGAAGCCAAGCTCGATCAGGCTGAGATCATTACCCGTATGTCCGATTACCTGACTGCCAATCGTGGCAAGATCAAGGCAATCATCGGACTCGGTGACCTCGTAACCGGAAGCATCAAGCGTGTGTTCGACCAAGTCGGCATCAAAGCCGGTGAAATACCAGTAGTCGGTTGGGGCAATTCGCCCGACACGGCTCAGGAAGTTCTGGATGGCTATGTCAACGCGGCGATGTGGCAGGATCCGCAGGCGACCAGTTATGTCGCGCTCTCGCTCGCGGCGATGGCAGCGAGCGGTATTCCTCCCGGGATTCGACGTCAGCGTCGGGACGCTTTACGAAAAGGACAAGGCTTCGACTTACCTTAAGATCATGAGGCTCCACAATAAATAATAAGCGTATCGTTTCGAGCTCGCGCTCGACCCGAAACGGCGCCCGCCTGTTTTAATCTCACGATTGCGAAATTGAAGCTCGCAGATTCGGTTCGGCCTTGTCTGCAATTATCTGTGGAAAACTCCGTGTCATCGGCGCGTTTACCTCTGATCCTCGGTCTTTCGGGCTAAATGCGATCGACCTCGCTTCTTCATAGGCTTGTCTCTGCACCTGAGTTCGGACCGTTTGTTCTGCTGATTGCTGAAATCCTCGTTTTCACCGCGCGGTCGCCGGTATTTCTTTCGGCGGGCAATATCAGCAATCTGCTGGCCTTCACTCCCGAACTGGGCATGATCACTTTGGGCATGACCCTCTTAATGACCTCCGGCGAATTTGATCTGTCGGTGGGTTCGGTGTTTGGCTTTGCGCCGGTTATGATGTGGACGTTCTACAATGCCCACATCACCTCGCTTGAAGTCGGCTTTCTCATCGCGATGGTGATGGCCGTCGCCGTTGGCTTCGCCAATGGTTGGTTGGTTACTCGCCTCAAGATTCCGTCTTTCCTGGTTACGCTGGGAATGCTGCTGGTCGTGCGCGGGACCGCTCTTTACGTTACTGACGGATTCCCGCAACGGACGTGGACTTCAGACTCCGCTCTGATGAAGGTCATTGTTGGGGAATTTTCCGTTGGCGGACTGCGTATCTTTGCGTCGCTCCTCTGGTTCATCCTGTTTGCGGTAATCCTGGGCTATGTGCTGACCGAAACGAAAGCCGGTAACTGGATTCAGGCTGCGGGCGGCAACCCGGACGCAGCACGCGCGCGTGGTGTGCGGGTAACGTACACAAAGATTGTGCTGTTCATCTTGACGGCGGTCATCTCCGCGTACGCCGGTGTCACCAGTTCGATCCGAGTTTCGGCGGCTAATCCGAACAGCGGCACCGGTTACGAACTGGAGGTCATTGCGATGGTCGTGATCGGCGGTACGGCGCTCACCGGCGGGCGTGGAACGATCATCGGGACCGTCATCGGCGTGCTGATCCTCCGCACGATGCGTGATGGCATTGTCCTGGTCGGGCGTACCCGGGCTTGCCTACAATATTTTCATCGGCGCGATCATCCTGGGGATGATGGCGCTTCACTCCTGGTTGGAACGCAGACACCACGCGGGGACGTGATCACGATGGCAGACGAACTTGTGCGCATGGAGCGCATCAATAAGTATTTCGGTCGTGTGCAGGCGCTCAATGACGTCACGCTGTCCGTTCGGCAGAATGAAATCGTCGGGCTGCTGGGTGACAATGGTGCGGGCAAATCGACGCTGATCAAAATCCTGTCCGGTGCTCTGAGGGCGGACAGCGGGGACATCTACATGCATGGCAGCAAGGTTAACATCCGCAATACGACCGACGCCATAGCTCAGGGTATCGAAACGATTTATCAAGACTCGGCGCTGGTGACGCAACTCTCGATTGCGCGCAACCTTTTTCTGGGACGCGAACCGGTTAAGGGGCCGCGCTTCTTCGATCGACTGGATCAGAATGCGATGAACGAGGCGGCGAGCGAATTGCTCAAAAAGGTGGGCATCACGAAAGAGATTCCGCCGACCACTCCGATCAGTTCGCTGTCTGGCGGCGAGCGGCAGGCGGTCGCAATTGCCCGCGCGATGCATTTCGAGAGTGAGCTGATTATCCTCGATGAGCCAACCAACAACCTCGGTGTCGATGAGACCCAGGGCGTGCTGCGCTTCGTCCGCAACGCCCGCGATTCCGGACACTCGTGTATCTTTATTGCACATAATATTTACCACGTGTTTCAGGTGGTCGATCGTATTATCGTCCTGCGGCGCGGCAAGAAAGTCGCCGACGACATCGATCCGAAGCAGACAACCATCGAGGCGGTCGAGCGCATCATCACGGGTATGGCGTTCTAACCCGCAAAACCGCGTCCGGCGGCCGCCGGACCAAAGCGACGAGCTTATTTGCGGGTTAGAGAGCTCTTAAACCCAAATTCCGAATTTGGAACCGCAGATTCCGCAGATTTCGCAGATTAGAGGAGAAGGGATGACGGTCTCTGCCATCTACGATTTTGTTCCGGATGAATCCTTGCGTCAGATAACGCTAAACTCCTTGGCTTCAGTCATCTGTGGAATCGTGAAATCGCGGTTACCTCTTATCTTCGGTTCTTGGGTTTAAGCGGGCGATTGCGGGGGCGGGTTGAAAGGAGGACGGTGCCTTTCCTCGCCGGCGTGAAAGCCGATCCTGGGCTTGGACTTCTCGGGCGGGTTGAGCAGTTGGCGCAGGGCGTCGAAGACGACTTGGAACTGCTCGCCGTGCTGACGGAAGCCGTGTTCGAGAGCATCCACTTTGCGGGCGAGTTCATCGACCGAGAGTGCCATCGCACGCAGGCGGATGAAGGCGTTGATAAGTTCGACGCACATCTGGATGGCGCGTTCGCTGTTGAGGACGTTGGCAGCCATGAGCGCCCCGTGCTCGGTGAAAACCCAGGGGAGGAAGCGCACGTTGCGCTTGGATGCGGTCACGTTTTGTGACCGCATGGCGTCCCACTCTGCGGCGCTGACCTGAAAGGCGAAGGTATCGGGGAATCGCTTGGCATTGCGCTTGACGGCCTGGTTGAGGGCCTTGGTGGTGACACCGTAGAGGGCGGCGAGATCGGCGTCAAAAATGACACGGTGACGGCGCACGGTGACGATGAGGGCGGCGGGGTCTGGCGGGGCGACGGTAGCGGGTTTGGGCATGGTTAAAGTCAGCCACCATTGCCTTCCTTTGGCATGTCAAAAACTGAATCTTGCGTCTTTTATGGGTTTTTGACGGCGAGGCCGGCGACGGTCTCATCGAGCGCCATCGCCAATCGCTCAAGTTTTGCGCAGCCAAGGCTCTTGCACCTACGGGCAGTAGCCAGGGAAATTCCCTGCCTGAGCCTGCATCGCTCACAACTCTTTAAGGATTTGTGAGCGATGCAGGCTAACCTGTGGCTCGTCCGCGAGTTCATTAAGCCCGATGACAGCTGTGACCGCGTTTGCGTAATGCTCTTCCTCGGAGCACCCAAGCGCACAGGCAATAGCCCACAGGCCAAAAGATCCCAGCAAAAATAGTTTCTGATTTTTTTGCGATTCGAGAATTCGTTCGGCCTGATAATAGTCGCGCTCAGCATCACCTGAACTGTTGCTGTCGCGTCTAGCCAACCAGAGCTGATAAGCAATATGCTTAACCTTCTCGAGGTTTTCCAGATCCTGTTTCGCCGGCCGCTGTTCAAAACCTTGGTTCATTCTTAGGCCCTCTGCCTCGTATTCATTTCCCTGCGATATCTTTTGCGCAGAGCCTGCCGCCGATCTTTCTCAAGGCTTTTACGCACAGCGGTTGGTAGTTTTCTTTCGCGGTTTTTTCGCATGATCTCCAGACGCTCTGGTTTGAGTAATGCACCATCACTGACAGACGCCTCCGGTCGTTCCACCGATGCGGGAGAGGGAGTCGCAATCAGGGCAGGCGCGGATATTTGACCAGTGATCGAATGATCTGATGCGATCGGCTCATGACCGGCCTGATTCGTATCCGGTAGCAGCATACCGATGCCATTGTCTTGCGCGGCAGGCGTAACAGGTGACACCTTAGTCCCGCGAAAAATGGGAATGCCGGCTGATCCTTTAGGCCCTATTGAACAGATCGCAACTGCCCCGCACGTGGCGATCACGGTGGCGAAAGTTGCGGCTGCTCGTAAAACTTTTGCTGAGGTAGAGATCCAGGGAGAATCACCGAGTTCGGCTCTAACTAGTACCGTCATTGGCTGGTAAGCAACCTTGCTCATGACGTTCGAAAATACACTACATCTTGTGGGGATCAACCAACTTGATCCCAATATTATGTGGTCCAAGGCGCGTTAAACTCTCTTTTACGCGGTGGGGCTGCAGCAGGTGAGACCGCCGGGCCAGTAAAGTCTTGCGCTCTCGATTCGTTCCGATAACATTGGCGGTTGGCTACATGGTCTACGTTCCCGCGGACCGGCGATATGCGCGGTTGAGTTTCCCAGTTCTCGTGCCCTGGAAGAAACTGGAGAATCCGCGGCTGCTAAACCTCAACTCCTCGACAACCTTTATGGAAGAAACACCGACGAAGAATAACTTGGGGATCGAGGGGGGTCTGACGTTTGCGGGTAACTGGGAGGTCACCTCAAGTAGAACTGCGCCCAAGGGTGTGGCAGTCGCGCAGAAGATTGGTGCTCCACGTTGAGGAGTTCTGAGTGGCTGCTAAAGGACGGATCGAAATACAATGTCCTCATTGCGGCAACCTCCAGTTAGAGCCTGAGCTCGCTCAGTCGACCAATTGCCGCAAATGCGGCGGCTACATCCAGCTGGAGAAAGGTCGCCAATCGGCCGCGCCGCACGAGGCACACCTTCACCCTTCGGCATTCCAGAAAGTAGAAGATGCGAAAGGGCGAGTCGAAATACAATGTCCCCATTGCGGCAACCTGCAGCTCGAGGCTGAATTGGCGAAATCGACTTACTGCCGCAAATGCAGCAGTTACATCCAATTGGAAAAAAGCCGAAAACCGGCCGCATCCCCCGAGTCCCAACCGAAATCCACTTCTGTTATCCAGGAATTGCAGGGGCTGTTTGGTGTTCAGCGCACATTTGTTGCCCGGTGCTTCGAGTGCGCGGGCGAGCGTGAGGTTCCGAAAAGTGCTACGTCTACCCTCTGCCCAAAGTGCGGCGCGTACATCGATCTGCAAGACTACAAAATAAGCGGCATCTACACTCGATCCATTCGGACGGGAGGTCGGCTGATCGTCACCGGCAAGGGCGACCTTATTGGTAGACGAACATTTTGTGGGTCGGCTGAGATCCAAGGATCCTTGCGAGGGATTTTGATCTGCACCGGTGCGGTAAGGATCAAACTCAAGGGTAAGATGAGTGCCAGTATCGAGGCGAAGACTGTCTACATCGAAAAGAAAAGTGACATCGAGATGGTTCACCCGATCCGCGCTGAGTCGGTAGAAATTGAGGGCGCCATTTCGGGCCAGATCATCGCGACCCGGAAAGTAGTTATTCATCAGACCGGGCGACTCACCGGTACAGTATCGGCTCTGGGATTCACTGTCGAAAAAGGCGGATACTTTTTAGGCGAGCTTTCAATTGGGAATGTGATGTTGACCGAAGGGGGAAAGGTCGGCGAAGAACCATGAACCGAATCACCAAAGCGGAACTGTTTCGTAAACTGCATGCCGGCCCAGAACCTCTTCTGCTTCCGAATGCCTGGGATGCAGCGAGCGCGCGGCTCATCGCGGCCGAAGGTTATCCGGCAATTGCTTCCTCCAGCGCCGCCTGTGCCGGCGTGTTGGGCTACCCGGACGGGCAGCGCATCCCACGGGGCGAGATGCTTTTCCTTCTCGCGCGAATCGTTCAATCGGTCGATGTTCCGGTCACTGCTGACATCGAAGCCGGATACGACGATCCGGCTCAGGCCGCCGGAGATGTGATCGAAGCCGGGGCCGTCGGAGTCAATCTCGAGGACATGGTTGGAGGTGAGCTTCTGCCGCTCGACGAGCAGCTGGCGCGCATCCGAGGCGTACGGGCCTGCGCCGAATCAAAGAACGTGCCGCTGGTGATCAACGCCCGGACCGACATCTTCCTCGCTCAAGACGGCGACGCGGAAACGCGTTTGGAGCGCTCCGTTGAACGTCTGAACGCGTACCGTTCAGCCGGTGCGGACTGCCTTTTCGCACCGGGCGTGTGTGACCGCGAAACCATTGGCAGGCTCGTCGCGGCACTCACCGGCCCGCTGAACATTCTTGCGACGATAGGCACGCCATCGATCGCGGAATTGAAACAGCTCGGCGTGGCGCGGGTTAGTTTCGGCAGCGGGACGTGGCGCATCGCTCTAGAGGCCGCGCGGCGCTTTGCCCGCGAGCTTCGCGACACCGGAAATTTTTCTGCGATCGAGACAACAGCGATTCCGTATGCCGAAATGCAAGAGCTGTTGCGGTAGGTGGTTCCCAGGGTTGAAACCCTGGGGTTGAAACCCCATAAGCGCTAACTTAAGCAAAGCCTCGGCGGGGAGAATGTATTTTGTCCCAGAGGGACAGCATGATAGTAGCCAGGCACGAAGTGCCTGGAGTCATGAGGAAAATAGCCTCGTCCCAGCGGGACGATTGAACGGATCTCGGCTTAGATTAGACGCCAGAGATAAAAACGTAAAAAAAATATGTTCTTGCGTGAAATTCCAGAATATAATCCTGCTATGGCCAACACCTTTTGCTCTCTCAATATTCATTGTATTTTCAGCACCAAAGAGAGTGTCCCGATGTTGAAACCTGAGCTCGAGGACGAGTACGATCTGGGGGACCTCAGATCGATTGGAAGGAGAAACGAGCGATCGAGCACCAGATATCCCGAAATCTCTCCTGGTACCGCGTTTTCGCTCTTCATCGTGATCGTACCCAGGCCTTCGTCCTCGACTCTGCTGTCTCCGGGAGCGAAAATTTACCATAAGCGCTCGCATTAAGTTAGCGCATATGGGGTTGAAACCCTGGGCTGAGCCCCATAGCCCCTTCGGGGCATAGAACCATCCCAAACCGACCTTAACTTAGAAGCGCCATTCGGGCGGGGATGTGATCAGCCAAGGGAGGTTTCCAGACCCAGGACGTCGGACGTGCGGGAGCGCAGCCCTAACGCGATATTCATTCGTTTGAATAATGTATTTGAATAATGCATTCGAATGATATATTGATTAGAGATGACTAATCCTATTGCCGCACAGCCGGAACTGGATGCCAAACAGCGGTTGATCGAGGCCGGGTTGGAGATCTTTGGCACCTTTAACCTCGAAGGCGCCACCACGCGACAACTCGCCCAGCGTGCCGGGGTCAATCAGGCAGCCATTCCTTATTACTTCGGCGGCAAAGAAGGGCTTTACCTCGCGGTTATTGAGCACCTGTTAACCGATAAAACCAGTCGACTCCGTCCGCTCGTGCTGCAGATTCGAGAGATCCTGGAACAGAAACCGCTAAGCTCCGAGGAGGCCCTCGAGGGGATCAAAACTATCTTTGGCGCTTTCCTCCAAGTTCTGTTGGAAGACAAGGCGACCACGACCTGGGCGAGAATCATCATGCGCGAGCAGATGCAGCCCACCAAGGCCTTTGACCTCATCTATGAACGCTGGATCCGCCCTGTCCACGAAACACTTTCCGCTCTCTTGGCGGTCATTCTGCGCAAAAAAGCGACCGATCCGAGCCTGATTTTGCGAACGCATACGTTGGTTGGACAAATTCTGATTTTCCTCTCTGGTCGCGAGACGATTCTGCGCCGGTTAAAATGGGAAGCTTACAACGAAGGCGAACGAAAACAGATTCAGAAAGCGGTCTTTGATCAGCTGGATTTGATTCTGCAGCCGCTAATCGAGAGGCCTGCGCGGAGCAGACCATGAAAAAGAAATTGTTGGTGAAACTGTTGTTGGCGATCGTCGGCGCGTTGCTTTTGCTTGGCGGCTGGTATTTTTACCAGAATTGGAGCCATCGCAAACAAGATCTCCTGGAGTTGCACGGCAATGTCGATATTCGCCAAGTCAATCTCGGGTTCCGAGTCAGCGGTCGCATTCAGGAGATGCGCCGGGAAGAGGGAGATGACGTTCACGCAGGCGACGTGATCGCCGTTCTGGATCAGGGCCCTTATCAGGATCAGGTAGATCTCGCGAAAGCACAATTGGCGCAGCAAATGGCCAATCTGACCAAGGAGCAGAACGGCAACCGAGCGGAAGAAATCGCCCAGTCCCGAGCGCAGGTGGAACTGGCGAAAGCCAATCTGGCAAACGCTGAAGGAACTTTTAAGCGACAATTGGATCTGGCGCGTACCAGCGTGATTTCCAAACAGGATTATGACAATGCAACGATGACTCGGGATGTGGATAAGGCGCAGTTAGCCTCGGCCCAAGCGAATCTCGATCTGGAGAATGCCGGTTGGCGAGTCGAAGACATTGAGGCCGCGCGGGCCCAGGTAGATAACGCGCGCGCAAATCTGCAAAGCGCGCAGCGGAACCTTTCGGACTGCCAATTGGTCGCTCCGACCGACGGGTACATTATTACGCGGGCTCTTGAACCGGGAGCCATCGTGGCAGCAGGGACGAACGCCTATTCCATGTGCCTCTATTCTCCGGTCTGGATTCGAACCTATATCGACGAAACCGATCTCGGTCGCATTTATCCGGGAATGAAAGCGTTGGTCTACACAGACACAAATCCTAACAAACCGTATGAGGGTCAGATCGGTTTCATCTCACCGATCGCCGAGTTTACCCCAAAAACAGTCGAGACGCGCGAACTGCGAACGGATCTGGTTTTTCGCCTTCGAATAATTATCCAGAATCCTGACCGGTATTTGCGCCAGGGAATGCCGGTTACCGTAAAACTCCTCGATACCAATGCCAATCAGTCCGCAAAAAATTAATGGAGAACCATTGGTACGGATTCGTGGCCTGATGAAAAGATTCGGTCCGACGGGCCGCGCTGCGTTGGAGCAGATTGAGGGTGAGGTCCACTCTGGTGCCGTCACAGGCTTGGTGGGACCGGATGGGGCGGGAAAGACCACACTGATCCGTATCCTCGCCGGGTTGCTGGAGCCGACCGAAGGAGAGGTGCGGGTTCTCGGATACGATCCGGTGAAGGAACCGGAAGAGATTCATTTGCGGATCGGCTATATGCCGCAGCGATTTGGTCTCTACGAAGACTTGAACGTTCGGCAGAACTTAGAATTGTACGCTGATTTGAGGGGTGTGCTGGGCGAGGAACGGGAGCGCACCTTCGAGCATCTCCTCACCTTCACCGATTTGAAGGGTTTTACGGATCGAAAAGCAGGTCTCCTTTCCGGCGGAATGAAGCAGAAGCTCGGACTGGCGTGCGCGCTGATCAGCAAACCGGAATTGTTGCTCCTCGATGAGCCGGGCGTGGGCGTAGATCCCATTTCACGAAGGGAACTTTGGCGAATGGTACAGGGCCTCGTTCGACAGAATATCGGCGTTGTCTGGAGCACTGCTTATCTGGAGGAAGCGGAACTTTGTCATTCTGTCATTTTACTAAACGAAGGGAAGAAGCTATTTGACGGACCGCCAAAGGAACTCACACGGCGTGTAGGATCGCGGACCTTTGCCCTGGCCGTAACAGAGGGCCGGCGGAAAGTTTTGTCCAGGGCGCTCCAACTCGAGTCGGTCATCGACGGGGTCATTCAGGGGCAGAGTGTGCGGCTGGTGCTTCGATCCGAAGCTGTCAAACCTACCCCGGAACAACTGGGGCTTGACCTTCGAGCTGTGTTGAGGCCGGTGCCAGCCCGGTTGGAGGACGCATTCGTTGATATTCTCGGTGGAGTACCAAAAGGTGAATCACGCGTCGCAAAACAGGTGCATGCCAAAGCGAATGACGGCGACGCCCCGATCAAGGCTGAGGCGCTTACTAAGCGTTTCGGAGAGTTCGTAGCGACCGATCATATCACGTTTTCTGTGCAGCGAAGCGAGATCTTTGGATTGCTTGGACCAAATGGAGCCGGAAAGTCCACCACCTTCAAGATGCTTTGTGGCCTGCTGAAGCCGAGCGACGGGAAAGCCAGCGTCGACGGGTTCGATTTGCAGCGGGCGGCGAGCAAAGCCAGGAACAGGATTGGGTACATGGCACAGAAATTTTCGCTTTATGGCGATCTCAGCGTAAAGCATAACCTCGAATTTTTTTCAGGAATTTACGGCTTAGACGGGATGCTTCGGCGACAAGCAGTGGAGCAGATGATCGAGCTGTTCTCGCTCAAGCAGTACTTGAATGTCGCGTCCGGTCAACTACCACTTGGGTTTAAGCAGCGATTGGCGATGGCTTGTTCGCTCATGCACGACCCGGACGTTTTGTTTCTCGATGAGCCGACCTCTGGAGTCGACCCTATTACCCGCAGAGAGTTTTGGGGCCATATCAACGGACTGGTAGAAAAAGGGGTCACCGTGCTGGTAACAACACATTTTATGGATGAAGCGGAATACTGCGATCGGATCGGTCTCGTCTACCGGGGCAAACTCATCGCGATGGGACCTCCTGACGAGCTCAAACAAAGTGTGCGCACCAACGAGCTTCCGGACCCGACAATGGAGGATGCCTTCATCGCCTTGATTCACCGGTTCGACGACAACTCGAAGGTTTCTAGCCCGCAATGAGCTCGTCGCTTCGGTCCGGCGGCCGCCGGACCGAAGCGACGAGCTCATTGCGGGCTAGTCACCGTATGAAAAATCAAGCGTTGAATGTTCGGCGTCTCCGAGCGCTTATCTGGAAAGAGGGGATTCAAATTATAAATGACCCGAGCAGCATTCTTATAGCCTTTGTGTTCCCGGTGATACTGCTGTTTCTGTTTGGGTACGCCGTCTCGCTGGATAATACCCGTTTGCGGGTCGGGATTGCGTTGGCAGAACGAAGTCCGGAGACTGCCAGCCTGGTGACGGCTCTATCGGATTCGAAGTACTTCGACATCAAAACCAGCCTTGATCGGCGCGCCCTGGAAACCGATCTTGTAGCGGGCCGGCTTCGAGGAGTCATCGTAATTCCGTCGGACTTCTCTCAAAATCTTATGCGACCGGGGGAAAAGCCGTCTATACAAGTCGTCGCCGATGGCAGCGAGCCTAACACAGCCAATTTCGTGCAAAATTACATCCTGGCCGCAGTTAACATCTGGAGCCAGGAGCGAGGGATGGAGACGAACAGCATTTCACCGAACTCAATCGCCGTGCAAAGCAGGGTCTGGTTTAATCCGTCCCTGGAGAGCAAGAACTATCTTGTGCCTGGGTCAATCGCCATCGTTCTCACGATGATCGCAACGCTTCTGACCGCGCTCGTGGTGGCGCGAGAATGGGAGCGAGGAACCATGGAGGCACTGATGGCTACCCCGGTGCGAATTCAGGAACTCATTCTGGGTAAATTGATTCCTTATTTCGGTTTGGGAATAGGATCGATGGCTTTTTGTACCCTCGTCGCGCTGTCGGTTTTTAGAGTACCGCTGCGCGGCTCATTTGTAACGCTGACGTTAATTTCTTCTGCTTTTCTGCTTGGAGGGCTCGGGATCGGTCTACTGGTTTCGACTCTCACCAAGAGCCAGTTTGTGGCGAGCCAGATCGCTGTTGTCCTCGGTTTTCTCCCCGGCGTTCCAGCTTTCTGGTTTTCTTTTCGAAATCAGCAGTATGCCTTTGCCGATCCAATGGCTGACCTATCTGTTTCCGGCGCGATACTATGTGCAGGCCCTCCAGACCACCTTTCTTGCGGGTAACGTCCCGTCTGTACTCGTGACGAATGGAACGATTCTATTGGCGTTTGCTGCTCTCTTTTTTCTTCTGAACGCGCGGATGACGCGCAAACGGCTTGACTGATGATATGTGGAAGAGGATTCGAGCCTTAATTGTCAAAGAAACGCTTGCGGTGTTGCGGGACCCGCGGAATAGGGTCGCCCTCGTTGGGCCTCCGATATTGCAGTTAGTGCTTTTCTCGTTCACTGGAACGCTCGAGGTGAAGAACATTGATCTGGCCATCTTGAACGACGACTACGGCCAGGTTTCCACGGAGCTGATCCAGCGCTTGGAGAGTTCGAAAAATTTTCGATATATCCATTTCGCTCATTCTACTACCGAGCTGGGCGACTTTATCGACCAGCAGACTGCGATTGCCGGAGTACATTTCCAGGCCGACTTTTCCCAGCGATTTTATGCGGGTGACTCACCATCGATTCAACTGTTGTTGGATGGCAGAAAATCCAACGCTGCGCAGATCGTCCAGGGTTATATCAGTTCGATTATCGACCAATATAACAGTGAGACCTTAAGGATGCCGATAGGCGCGACGCGAAATCCCGTCCAGATTGTGGCGCGGAACTGGTTCAACCCAAATCTGGATTACATCTGGTTTACGGTTCCCAGCCTGGTAGTCATTATTACGTTGCAAATGGCGGTGAACGTGACATCCATGTCGGTCGCCCGAGAGCGAGAGATGGGCACATTCGATCAGTTGCTTGTCTCACCGCTCGGCCCATTTGAAATCATGGCCGGCAAAACGATTCCTGCGTTTCTGATAGCGCTGACGCAAGCCACATTATTCATCGTGGTGGCCGTTTTCATCTTTCGAATTCCGTTCCATGGTTCGCTGCTTCTTCTGTATGCGAGCTTGATTGTATTTATTTCGGCGGTCGTTGGTATCGGTCTCTCTATCTCTTCGATAGCAATGACGCAGCAGCAGGCCCTCCTGGGGTTGTTTTTCTTTTTGATGCCCGCATTGTTGATGTCGGGTTACGCCAGCCCGATCGAAAATATGCCCGGTTGGCTTCAGCCATTCACCTACGCTAACCCGCTCCGTTATATGATGATTATCGTCAAAGGGGTCTTTCTTAAGGATATGCCGGCGACGGAGGTATTTGCGAACATCTGGCCAATGGCGATTATCGCAATCTTTACCTTAGGGATCGCGACCTGGTTCTTTCGCCGAATAGCCTAGGAGTGGAGTCAGGAGCTCAGGAGGATTCAAGGACTCAAGGATTCAAGGATAATGAACAATCTCGCGCCGAGTTCCGCATCGCACCCTTCTTGATTTCTTGACTCCTTGAGTTCTTAAAGCTCTAGATGTACATAGGACCAAGTCAAGATGTGCGGTGTACATCTTGGTCACGGAGCGGTCATAGATGACTAACAAGAAAAGCGTGGTAGTAACAGGAGCTTCTACGGGCATCGGTTGGGGGATCTCCAAGGTACTCCTGGCGAGGAATTTTCACAGTGGATGACGGCGGCGCTTTTCGGGGTGTGGGTGGTCGAGTTTCAGCCTTTTCATGAAGATTTCGATCATCACCGCATCTCTCAATCGGAAAGAGTTCATTGGCGCAGCGATCGAAAGTGTTCTGGCTCAAAATTATCCGGACTTTGAGCATTGGATCATCGATGGCGGATCGTCTGACCGTACGCTTGCGTTTTTGGAGCAATATCCGCATTTGAAAGTGCTCTCGGAGCCCGATCGCGGTGTCTATGACGCCTGGAATAAGGGCATTGCGCGGGCGAGCGGGGATGTCGTCGGATTCCTTAACACGGACGACCAGTACGGGCCCGGAACATTTCGGCTTGTGAACGAGGCCCTCGCTCGATCTTCTGCGCTCGTCTTCTCAGGGGGAAGCGAGATCTATCAAAGGACCGGTTCGGGCGTCGATGTCGAGATGCACCGATACGTTGATCCTCGGCGGTATCATCTGTCTGTCCGGAATGTCACACTGGGCTTTCCAAACATTAACGCGCGATTTTTTCGGCGATCCGTTTTCGAAATTATCGGTGTCTTTAATGCGGACTATAAACTATCCGCGGACCGGGAATTTCTTTTGCGGGCTGCGATGGTCGATATACCTGACTGCGCGAAAGAGCAGCTCGTTTATCGGTACCGTTGGCACGCTGAGTCACTAACAATGAACATTGGTAATGAATCGCTTCTTGCGGCGGTCATGGAAGGAATTCTGATTGCAGAGATTTATTCCGACCTGGCAACTACCTCGTCCGCAGACCGCTTGACGCTTCTGTCCTGGCGTCGGGAGCTGCTAGCTACCGCATTCATGATCCGCGCGATGAGAAGACCGACTGAAGCCCTGGAATTGGCTGTGGCTGCGGTCAGTGACGATCCGAGGTGGCTGCTTGATCTTCTTCGATGCGGTACGTTGGCCGTGGGAAGACGAATAAGAACAAATTTTCGCAAGTTGCTTGCTAGTGCTACTCCGAAACGATCGGTAAGCAGTATGTTTGCAGCTATTGTTTGCGTGTTGGTTCGAACTCTATCGCTCATCCGGGTTGTACCGCGCCTAACGATTTGTTATGAACCGTCGGATTCGTGTTCTCCATCTGATCGATAATCTCGACCTCGGGGGCGCGCAAACGGCCCTGTTCGGAATGCTTGAGTATTTCGATCGTAGTCGCTTTGAAGTCGTGCTCGCCGCGATGCACGCGCATCAAGGGAGTATTTTCTTTGCGCGGGCCGGCGAGCTAGGCGTGCGTGTAATACCTCTGTCTCCGAGGCGGTGGCTACCCTGGTATCTTGCGACTCTGCCCGGGCTCCTCATTCGCGGCCGGTTCGATGTGGTACATTGTCATCTCTATGTGTCCAACTGGCTCGGTAAACCGTTGGCGAGACTCTTTGGGGTGCCCGTAGTTGTTTCACACGATCAATGTTATGACCGATTTCGCTTTGAGTGGCCCCTGGTCGCGGCGATCGACGCTTTGGCGAACCGCTTTGCTGATCGGATTCTGGTGATTGCCAATTCGATCCGTGAAGATCTGATAAAGATCGAAAGAGTGCCGGTCGAAAAAATCGAGCTGATGCAAAACGGGTTACCGGACCGACCGCTGGTACGCCGGCGGCTGAACGTTCGGAAGACGATCGGTGGCGCCGGCAGACTGGTGGGGTGGAAAAGATTTGATCGATTTCTGCGAGTAGGGAAGCACCTCCTCGAACTGGATCCGGAATATCGTTTCATCTTGGCTGGAAGTGGGCCGGACGAGCAGGCGTTACGGGTATTGGCGAAAGAACTCGGAGTTTCTGAAAATCTTCTGTGGCTTGGTGCGACCCCTAAATTGGATAATTTTTTCGAGTCAATAGATGCCTTCTTGTTAACCTCCGAATTTGAGGATCTCCCGATGGTTCTTCTGGAAGCGATGTATTACGGGGTTCCATCGGTTGCTGTGGCGATCAACGAATCACGTGCTCATCTTGCCGGTGATATTTTGGCGCTCGACCCGAAGGACACGGAATCGGAATGGGCGTTAGCGATCCACGAACTGATTCAGAATGCTGAACAGTGCCTGGAACTGGGCCATCGAGGCCGCGAATTGATGCGGAAGGAGTATATGGCTAGAGATCGCATTCGGCGCATTGAGCGAATATATATGGATCTGCTTGGTCAGCGCTGAGGCGATGCCGGCAGCTTGAAAGTGGATGCACGGGAGTGAGTAACTAAATTTGAAAGCTAATGACAATTCTCCGTTTGCTGCGCATTGGTTTGCATGAAATCACAAACAGGATCAGTCGGTTCAAGGCGGACGAACCAAAGTTTGCGATTCGAGCCTTTTTCACTCCTCCAAACGCTCGTTGGACGACAATTTTCGTAATCGTTTCGTTACTCTACGCGGCGAATGTGATTCAATGGTCGATCCGGTTTGGACGTTTGGCCATGGATCCGGTGTTCGACGACGTGGGATATATGTCCGACGGCCTCCAACGGTTAAATATCCTGGACAGAGCCGGCTTTCATGCCTTTTGCCAGACTTTTATCGACTCTCCGCCCCATAGTCCTTGGTCTACGTCGCTCGCATTAATTTCGTTCGCACTGATGGGGGTCCACGACTGGGCTCCATACGTTCTAAACAGTCTGTTGATATTCCTCTTGCTGTGTGTCGCATGGGATCTTGTTGGTCAGGATAAAGCTTTTACAGGAGCTGCCATCATATCAATCATCCTGCTCGCGCAACTTCCGTTTCAAGCAGTTTTCGATTTTCGACCGGACTTTGCTGTCGCTCTTTTCACAGCTGCTTTCTCGCTCATTATCCTGAAAATGGGCTGTTACGAAATAGAAACGGAAATACGCAATCATTTTTGCGTGGGCCTGCTTGCGGGTCTGGCGTACCTGACGAAACCGTCCTTTTTTCCGCACACGACAGTGATGTTTTTTGCGGCTCTCTTAATCTCTGAGATTTGCAGAGGGTTGCGCTCACGCGGCCAATTTGATACGTGGGGAATCGTTCGAAGATTTTTAGTGGCCCTCGCGGGTGCAATCCTTATTGCAGGTCCCTATTTTGTCCTGAGCTGGCACCCCGTTTGGGAGTACTTTCAGACGAATACCGGAGGCGGCAAGGATGCAGCTCTCTGGAAGGTGCCGGGTGGTTTTTGGGCATCTCTATCGTATAGACTCAGATATTCGATGGATTTAATGCTCGGGCGGTTTACGAGATTGCTGTCGATCTGGCTGTTTCTCGGTCTTGGGTTTGCTCTATTTCAACGGAACTATCGAGCAATGCTATTCATACTGGGTAGTGGTGTATTGGCTACGGTTTCTCTTTTGCTGATTTCGGCCGGGCGGATGAGCGATCCCCATTTTTCCTACACTTCGACCATCCTGTTTATTCTCATGACTCTGTTCGCCGTATCACAGATCGCGAAGAGTCAATTTGGTACGTTTTTGACGATCGTTTTTTGCATTATGTCCATTTTTGCATTTTATAAGGCGTCCCCAACTCGAAATGTCTGGTTGGTAATAAATGATACCGCCCGGGGCAAAAGTTTGAATGAATTGATCGTCGAACGCATCGCTGCGCGCGCCAAGGCCGATCCCGATGCCCGTCCGACAGTTGTTTATTCGACGTTCATGGGCAAGGTTAATGCCGCTTCGCAAAACTGGCTCGCACTTACTCATAATAATAATATTGAGTTTCGAGATCTTCATCGTTCGGGCGACATCGTCGCGCATTTGACTGCGATCCAAAGTGCTGACTTCGTCGAAATTGCCGATGCCGACTCCCAATGGCTGGATCGATGGCTGCCAAGTGCTTCGTTGCAAAGCAGCCTCCTCGAAAAGGTGAGAGGCTTATCTGGTTTTAAAGAACTCGCCCCTGTCGTGGGAAAGGAGGGTACGGTCTTCCTCTTCGAAAAAAAGATATGAATTCAGATGGGAATCTTCCAGTATAGCATAGATCCGATGCCGGAGGCAGACTAATTGCTTTGCACTTACGTGGGATCATCAATCCATTTTGCATCAGTGCTAAGGAGCATGTTGCATCTGGTTTTTTTCAAGTCGAATTTCTATTGGTCGGCGCTACGTTTCTGGTTTCGTCTCCAATGGAGCTCGTGGAGCTGTTTGAAGCTATGCTGCGCGAAAAGAGAAAGGACGTTAAACGATGAATATTGCAGATCGCGCTGCGGGTGCGGTGATCGGCGCGCTCGTTGGAGATGCGCTTGGACTAGGGCCTCATTGGTACTACGACCTTACCGAACTACGCAAAGATTATGGCGACTGGATCACGGGGTATACCGCGCCAAAACCGGGCCGTTACCATGGAGGAATGAAACCGGGCGAGTTGTCTCAGACCGGTCTCATTGTTGTGATGTTGCTTCGGTCGGTGGTTGAGCTTAGCGAATACCAGGAAGAAGACTTTACACTGCGGCTGGATCGCGAGCTTCTGCGATATCTGGACGGAACGCCGATGCAAGGTCCTGGGGGATATACCAATCAATCCATCCGAGAGGCGTTCCGACGCCGCGTAGAGCAAAAGTGTGGATGGGATCGAACGGGAGGACACGCCGACACTACGGAAGCTGCCGAGAGAGCTATAGTTCTGGCTGCCCGTTACGCGACCAATCCGTGTAAGGTCGCCGAGACGGTATCGGCCAATTGCGTGCTGACGCAGGCGGATGAGGCAATTGTCGCGATGACGACGGCTTTCAATTGCGTGGTTGCCCTGTTGGTCGCCGGTGAGAAGTTTGACACGAGTCTGTCGGACAGGCTATTGGACCACGCGAAGAGAGGCCGTTTGCCGTTTCACGTTGTCACTGGTGAGAGCCGAACAATGCCGCGTCCCGGTGATCCGGATCCGCCACGGAAGGGCAAATTTTCCTCGCCGGATGCTCTATTGACACCGTCGTACATGGCCGAAGCTGCACAAGATCCTGGTATACGAATCGAACCTGCATGGAAGGTGTCACTGGTCTATGGAATGCCGTGCGCCATTTACCACCAACTTCCGGCAGCATACTATCTGGCGGCCAGGTTTCGGGACGATTTCGAATCCGCAGTTCTTCATGCGCTAAATGGTGGTGGCCAAAACATGTCGCGCGCTTGCCTGACTGGGGCATTAGTCGGTGCGCAGGTTGGGCTATCGGGAATTCCGGAGCGCTTTATCAACGGTCTCCAAAATCACAATGAACTAGTAAACTTGGCGCGGGTGCTAGGCGAGTTGGCGGAACGTGATCAGCCAACGTTTGCCTAAGCGCCGAAGACGCAAAAAGTCCTGGCTGACTAGGCGCAGGAATACGTTAAGGAAAAGATCAAGCTCTGAAAGCGTGGCGGACTGAGGCGTGGCCGCGCGTGTGACGTGGTAGGGATGCGCTCCCATAAGCGCTAACTTGTTGTGCTAATCCTCTGCTCTTGCGGTTTCACACTTCCGGTGAGGCCAAGTGGGGATTGGCAGGGTGGCTGAGGAGTTCTCGATCTTTGATATTTTCGCTCCGACAAGAGAATCCGAGGACGAGCTCGAGTACGAGTACGAGTACGAGTACGATTGGGGGACCTCAGAACGATTGAGAGGAAGGAGAAACGAGCGATCGAGCACCAGTTTTCCTCGAAATCTCTTCCTCTCGTACCTCGTTTTCGCTCTTCGAATCGTAATCGTACTCGCAGCTCGTCCTCGTCCTCGCACCTCTGCTGTTGCCGGGCAGGGCGAGAATTTACAAGGGATAGTGAGCGCATCCCTACCCGCGCCGTTTGACTAACACATCTTGACCGTCCAGAAAATTCTCAAAATCTTCGGGCCATTCGGGCGAGAGGGTGAAGGAAGGCAACGGGCCCTGGCGCTAAAACGCGCATATGAAACAAATGTTTTACTTGACAGTTTTAAACATTTGTTTGAGTATGATCGCGTGGTAACCAGAGAAAGAAAAGATCCAGGCCCGAAGTCGGCGAGGAAAATACACGCGATAAAATTCTAGGCGCGGCCGGAGAGGTCTTCGCTGAACAAGGGTTTGAGGGCGCCACCATCCGCGCAATCACCGAACGCGCTGGGGTCAACGTAGCGGCGGTGAACTATCATTTTCGGGATAAAGCAGAACTTTACACGCGCGTGGTCGTGGATGCCTGCTCTGCTCGAACGGCTTTTCGTGAAGCGATGGCTGAGGCGGCCGGCTCGCCCGAGGAGCGGCTCCGCAGCCTGATCTACCGTTTCCTCGAATACTTGCTCGATCCCGCCCGACCAGATTGGAAGCGACGGTTGATGGCCCGTGAGATGGCTAACCCGACAACCGCTCTCGACGAGTTGGTCGAAAAAAACATCCGACCGCTGCGAGATGAATTCCTGATACCGACTCTGCGCGAACTTACCGGCGGCTGCTTCAACCGACGGCAGCTGAGCTACATCGGTTCGAGCATAATGGGTCAGTGTCTTTATTTCCTTCAGTCCCGGCCGATCATCGACCGGCTGAATCCCGATTTCAAAGTCGGCAAGTCCGAGATCACCGAGATCGCCGAACACATCACTCGATTTTCCCTGGGCGCCATTGCAGAAATGACTCGCCAAGCCCGCCGATCTTAACTCAACCCGCTGAACCCATGAGTGCTTCTACCGTTACGAACAATACTGAACTGAACGAAGTAGAGGACATAAC